>NZ_FNSZ01000001.1:0-1200000 GCF_900105245.1 Streptomyces sp. 1222.5
TCGGCACGCTCGAATTCTCTGTCATCTCGGCTACGCCGCCGCCTGTCCGACGAGCCGTGATCGAGGCCGTCCGGGCGTGGTCAGCCTCGCGGTCGGGCCTGTAGTCGCCCTGCCACGGTGACCTCGGCCCGCACCGGATGGGGCCGTGATTGCCCCTTCCCGTCCCCAGGCGAGTGCCAGCGGCTCGAAGCGAGTGGCCCCGGCGGTGACTAGGGCAGGACCGCCGTCGTCGGGTCAGGCGATCTGGACGCGAGGCAGGTTGTCCAGCCACGGCGGCTCGCCGCTTCGTCGATGTACGTCTTGGTGACGTCGGTGATGAAGTCACGGGTACCCGCGGTGTCGAGCGCCTGAGCCTGGAGGTGGTCAAGGATCACGCTGTAATGCTGCACTTCGGACGGTCCGTCCAGGTAGAGGTCGCTGGTGAACCGTTCCAGGTACACCACTGCGTCGGGGCTGTCGGTGAATTTCAGGATGGAGAACTGTCCTGACAGGCCCGGGTGGGCGCCCACGGTGCAGGGGAGGACCTGCACGCTGATGTGCGGCTCGGCGCCGAGTGCGTTCAGGTGTTCCAGCTGTTCGCGCATGATGTCGGGACTGCCGACCACACGGCGCAGGACCACTTCGTCCAGGACGGCCCACAGGCGCAGCGGGGAGGCCGGGTTGTAGATCCGGTGCTGCCGGCGCAGCCGCACCTTGAGAAGCGTGGCGGCCTGTTCGACAGTGAGCTGGGGGATCGTTTCCTCGATGACCGCGTGGGCGTAGGCAGGGGTCTGCAGCAGTCCGGGGATCACCATGGGCTCGTAGGTGTGGAGGGAGGTGGCGTCCGTCTCCAGGGCGACATACACGCTCTGAGGGATGTCGCCATAGGCGTGCCACCAGCCCTGCTGTCCGGATTCCCTGGCCATCTGCATCAGAGCGTCGATGACCTGTCGGTCCGTGACTCCGTAGAGCGCGCAGAGGTCGCGCACGTCGCGGGGGCTGATAGCGCGGTTGCCGTTCTCCAGGTGGCTGATCTTCGGCTGGGAGACCATGAGCTTCTTGGCCACTTCTGTGGTCTTCAGCCCACTGGCCAGGCGGAGCCGGCGGAGCTCGGCTCCCAGGCGGCGCCTCCTGACGGTGGGGTTGCAGTTCGCCGCCACGAGCGGGTGTACCTCCGGCTCCACAACATCGTTTGGTCCGCAGATTGCCATGGAGCAGGGGTTGTTGATCGCGTGCCATGCCTCGTGTTCGTGAGGCAGCCAAAACGGACTGTGACTGTGTAATTTGCCTCACGGCAGGACCACCAGGCGTGATCACCAACCTCGACTTTCAAGATCCCGACAGCGTCAGGCACTCAGCAGCAGAACGACAGCACCGGTTGGCAGCGTCCTTGTGTGCATTGGGGGGTGTGGTCCACGGCGGGAGGGTGACTCGGCTGGTGAGGGGTTGGGGAGTCAGCCTCTCTGACGCTTCACCGTCCGCGGACGGTGAAGCGTCACTTCCTCATGTAATAGCTTTTGTCGGTGCCGATCGGCTCGGGCTGACGCCAGACCTGCCCTTCCATGCGGGTCACATCAGCGCCTTGTCGCTGGGGCGGACGAACGCGGCGTAGAGCTTGCCGTTGTAGGACGCCAGCGCCGGGGGCGTCATGGTCTCCCAGGGCAGGGCGATCGGTGCCCCCCCCCAGCAGCTGCCGGTGCGCACCGCGTACTCCAAGGTGCCGACGGGGAAGGGCACACTTTGTCACCGGTGGACTTCACGGTGAGGATGTGGTGGCCATCGCCGTTGAAGGAGAATTCGGCGGTTCCCGCGGTGGGACAGCACGGCCAGGTCGTACTGGTCCAGGACGATCGCACGTGCGCAGGAGAGGTCGTCCAAGTTGCGCAGGTGTTCCATGAGCCAGATGGCCAGCTTCAACAGCTCGCCCGTCCAGCCGGCGACGTCGGTTCCCGGCAGCACCCCGGTGTACAGCTGGTAGGACCAGGTTTCGAAGATGCGATCGGAGAGGATCTGCAGGTTCTTGTGCAGGTCGTCGTACCACTGGCTGTGGCTCTGGTCAGCTTCCCAGCAGTAGGCGTTGAGGATCACCCCGGTGCTTGCCTGGCCGTCGAAGACCGTCCGGTTCGACGTCGAGAACGTGCGGGTGTCGCCCTTCTTGACCCATAACGCGCCAGCCCCCGCGCCGTACGCGTATCACTGCGCGTGCCCATCAGCAGACCCCGCAACTTCTCCAGACGCTGCTCCGGAGTCGTCTCCCCAGCACCGGCCATGAACGCCCTGCCCTTCTGCCCACGGGCCGCCCCAAGCGGCGCCGACCAAGCCAGCCCCACGACGCACCCATAACACGTAAAACGGCCCACAAAGGCCGAAACCAGCTGGACACCCCCCAACGGCGACGACCACTGACACCCCAACACGCCCGTATGCACCCCGCTACCACCCGGAACAGGACACCCGCACCGGGTGGCGGCCCGCACTGCTGCGCTCAGGACCTGCTCGCGGGGCCCCAGGTCAGCTCTGAAGGGGGAGGAAGGCATTGGGAATGCCTCCACGAGAGGAAAGGAGCGGGAGAACCGGGTTGACGCAGACAACCGGCTTGAACTGGCCCCCGGCCGCGCGCACTGAAGTCCGTTCGAATACGACCAGCGTGGCCGACTGGCGAGCGAGGGGTTTCAGGCGGTGGTGCGGTTGCCTTGGCGTGCGGCGAGCGCGGCATCGGCGCTGGAGTAGGCGGGCAGGAAGGCGTCCATCCCTGTGACGCTGAGCAGGCGGCTCAGCCGGTCGGGGATGGCCGCCAGGGTCAGGGAGCCGTCGGCTTCCTTGGCGCAGCGCCAGATGCCGACGAGGGCGCCCAGTCCTGAGGAGTCGCAGAAGGTGACGCCTGAGAGGTCGGCGACCAGGTCAGGGTGGCCGTTCGCGATGAGTTCCAGGGCGCGGGCCCGTACGGCGGGTGCGGCGGCGATGTCGAACTCGCCGGACAGGGCGATCACGGCCAGGGCACCGTCGGTGTGCGGGACGTCGATGTGGAATGCGTCGGTCATGGGCGTGGGTTCTCCTGCCCGACGGAGACGTCGGCGGTCGGGGCGGCGGCGCTGTGGGCGGTGGTGGTGATGCCGGCGGGAGCAGCATCGGGGGTGGGGACGGACAGGGCCAGCAGGGCCACGTCGTCGCGTTCGGTGTCGGGGAGGGTGTCCAGGAGCGCGACGGTGTCGTCGATCAGGGCGCCGGCACTGACCGGCGCCGGCCGCCGGGCCAGGAAGTCGGTCAGGCCCGTGTCGGCGAGCATGCGGCCATCGGCGGTGCGGGCCTCGGTCAGCCCGTCGGTGTACAGCAGCAGTCCCTCACCGGGTGCCAGGTGCAGGGTGCGTGAGGCGAAGGCGGCTTCGGCCAACGCGCCGACCAGCATGCCCCCCTTGGCGCGGACCGCCTCCACCCGCACGCCGCCGCCCTCGACGGGGCTCAGGTGGTAGGCGGGCGGGTGACCGCCGGTGGCCAGCGTGACCGTGAAACCGCCGTCCCGGGCCGGATCGAGCAGGCCGAAGACGGCGGTGCAAAAGCGGGTACCGACCGCCGCGTCCAGCAACAGCGCGGTGTTCAGGGCCTTGAGCGCAGCCGTGGGATCCGCGTCGACGAGAGCTGCGGCCCGCAGCGTGTAGCGGGTCAGTGAGGTGATCGAGGCGGCTTCGGCGCCCTTTCCGCACACATCGCCCAGGAAGAACGCCCACCGGCCCCCATCCACGGGGAAGACGTCGTAGAAGTCACCGCCCACTTCCTGCGGGGAGGCGGTCTTGTAATGGCAGGCCAGCTCCAGGCCCGGCACCGCGGGCAGTGCCGGGGGCACCAGAGTGCGCTGCAGGGTGGAGGCGAACGCGGCGATGGCCGCCTTGTCCCGCTCCGCACGCTGGCGGGCCTCTTCCTCCGCCTGGCGCTTCTCCTGCTCGACCTTGCGGCGCTCCTGCTCGGCGCGTACCGCGTTCAGTGCCGACAGCCGCAGCTCAAGCTGGTCACGCACTACCGCGGCCAGGTCCCCGAGGGTGGAGGCATCGGCCTCGCTGATCTCGCGGGGACGGGTGTCGAGGATGTTGACCGTGCCCAGCCGGTACCCGTCGGCGGTGATGATCGGAGCGGCGGCGTAGAACCGTACCCCCATCGGGCCGGCGACCAGCGGGTTGGAGCAGGCGACCGGGTCCAGCAGCGTGTCGGGGATGACGGTGGTGTCATCGGTGAGCACCGCCGAGGCACACAGGCCCGGATCGCGGCCGATCTCGCTGACGCCTTCCAGGCCGTGCGCGGCCTTGAACCAGATCCGGTCCTCGTCCACGATCGTCACCGTCGCCACCGGCACCTCGAACAACCGTGCCGCCAGCGCCGCGACTCTGTCGTAGGCGCCGTCCGGCGGAGTGTCGAGAATGTCGTAACGGCGCACCGCCGCCATCCGCGCCGCCTCGACCGGCGCGGCCACAGGCCCGCTCGGTGCTATCACAGGCGGCCTCGCTTGCTCCGGCATGTTCCTCGTCTCGTCATCCCCCCCAGGAAGGCACCGACCAGACAGCCAGCACCCCGGAACCCTACCGAACGCCCCCAGCGTCACCGTTCAGGAGGCGCCGCCGAGCGGCCGGTCCAGAAGCATGCGGAAGAAGCCCGTGGCCCCCCGGACGTACCCGCTCGCGGTCAGCCAACGTGACAATGCCCACGCACTCCACCTAGGCCTCCACCGCCCCGAGGCGTCGCGGGCGACACGCCCCTCCACCACCTGACACGAGACCCGGTCAATGACCAGTGCGTCGAGCTCTTGCCGCGCACTTACCGTGCAGTCTGCGTACGTCTCGGGTCTGCCCGGCGTCCGGGTCCATGCGGAGGATCGTCGCGGTGAACACCGCACCGGACCCAAGAAGATCCATCACCCGGCCGTCGGAGACCTGGAGCTGAACTTCGAAACCATGTCCCTCGACTCCGACCCCAGCCTCACCCTCGTGATCTACACCGCCGTTCCCCACAGCCCCAACGCCGACGCCCTTCGCCTCCTGGCAACCTGGGCCGCCACCCAGAACCAGTCACAAACCGACCACCACGAACGCCTCACGTAAACAGAGGTGGCAACGCAGACGCTGGTCGTGAACTGCTTGCCCACGGAGCCGCTTGCCGTCCGAAGCAGCTGCGTCCACCTGGTTGCTCCCTTGACTGCCCGTCAACACCAGTCGGCCAGCTGACTCTCGACTGAATGATCCCGCCCCAGGTGCGAGGTGCCGCTCGGCACGCCGATGCGCGCGGACGCCACGTGTCCATGAGCGGCGCCCTCCCAACGCAGAAGTACCCGCATCCAGGCGGCAGCGGACTGAGGGTGGCGCCCGGAATCCTCAGGAGAGCGCGGTCTTCGCCGAGTTCCAGAGCACGCCGCGGTTCACGCGGTCGGGATAGAGGCGGAGCATCGACTGGTAGAGGTCGGTGTGGTCGTTCGCCGTGGCCGCCGCGGCGGTGAAGTCCTCGATGTATTGGCGGGTCCGTGCCACGTCGTCGGGGCTGTCCGGGTCGCCGTCGCGCTTGTGGCCGGAGACCACGGCGGTCGGGCGCAGTCCCTCGATCACGTCCAGGGCGCGCAGCCAGTGCTCCGTGCCGTCGCCCTTGGCCTCGCCGAGGTACAGGTGGACGTCGCCGTAGACGGCGTCGCCGGCGACCACCAGTGCGAGGGAGGGCACGTGCAGGGCGCTGGTGCCGTCGGTGTCGGTGTGGCCGAGTTCGACCGCGCGCAGCTCCTCGCCCTCCAGCTCGATCCGGCCGTCGGGCAGCGGCTCGGGGACCAGGTGCCGGTCGGGGAGCTGGTCGGGGAAGCGGGGCTGCCAGAACCCGTCGAACCAGGCGGACCCCCACTGCGCCCCGGCGTGGGCCGCTACGTCCGGTGCGGCGACCAGCCGGGCCTGCGGGAAGCGGTCGAGCACCGCGGGCGCCCCGAAGAAGTGGTCGCCGTGCGCGTGGGTGACGAAGATCGTGGTGAGGTTCTTGCCATGCGCGACGACCCAGTCGGCCAGGCGGCGCGATTCGTCCACCGTCAGCAACGGGTCCACGAGCACCGCGTCGCGCTCGCCGTGGATGAGCGTCGACGACGTCGGGGACCACATCCGCCGGTCCTCGCCCGGTGGGAGGTCGTCGGACACCGCCGGCTTCGACGGAGCGACGTGGACGGTGTAGGCGAGTGCGGTCATCACGACTCCCGCGTGCTCGGAACGTACTGTGGCCGGGCGAACTGACTAACGAGGCGGGAGCCAGCACAGTCCGAATCGTCCTTAAATCACCTACTTCAGACAGTAGCTGGGTCCTAGTGGAGCTACCACTTTGCCCTGCAACGCCGATCTCAAATGAGTCGCTGACCTACGACGCGATCTTCCTCGCCAGCCGATCTGGAACGGTCAGAGAGGTCCCTGATCACGACGATGCTCACTGAGCCTCATGGCTCCCACGGCTCCGCACAGTCACCGCTCACGCCACGAGCGGTATCGGCCCCGCTGAATGCGACTACGACGCTGCCCCGGCTTCACAATCGCAGCCAGCCCTACTCGGCTCGCTGTGCGGCGAACCGCCGGTTTACTGCGCTTCTCGAATACCGACCCTTCGCCAGTGGGAATGCTGTGCCCGCACTGTGCTGAACTGCGGTGATGCGAGATGGAGGCCTCGGACGACGATGGCACGTCCGTGTGGACACAGGTGTCGGAATGCGTGCGATCGGCCTGGCCCGCCGGGCCGGTCAGGTGCCACGACCGAGACCTCGCCAAGGCCCGCGGCCACCTCGCCCCCAACAGCCGCACGGCGAGAAGCATCTGTCGCAACACCAGTTCGAGGAGCACCACGTTCGTCTTCTCCGCCCGCCTGGCCACGGCCGGTGCGGTCGTCGCGGCGGCCGCCGAGTGCGGCACCGCGTACCCGCTCGCCGACCGTCTCCCGGGGTGACGCCATCGTCATCGTCATCGTCGTGCTGGCCGTCACCGCGCTGGCCGCGACCAGTCACGAAGTGCCCGCCGTGCTGGGGGTGCTCGCGGCCGCGGCCGTCCGCCGGCTCGCGCGGGCCCGGCCGGGGCTGCGCCCGGACGTGTGCAGCGCGTTCGGCAGGGCGCTCTGAGATGGCCGGCCGACCGCTCAGCCCCATCCCGACCAGCACGCCCCCCGCGCTGCGGACTCTCGTCCAGCGGCTGCGCAACGCCAAGGAGGCCTCGGGCAAGACCTTAGAGGCGCTCGCCAAGGACAGCGGGGTCTCGGAGAGCGTCGTACGCCGCGCCCTCGCAGGTAAGGGGGTGCCCTACTGGGAGTCCGTGAAGGCCATCACCCTCGCCTGCGGCGGCAACGAGGACGACATGGCCCGGGCCTGGTGCGCCGCGAAGGCGGAGGAGGTCCTGCCCGGCACGCGGGATCTCGGCCCGAAGATGGTCACCTCGCGCGCCCAGCTCGTCGAGGCGATGATCTCCATGCGGATCGAGGGCGGGTATCCGCCGCTGCATCAGCTTCAGAAGCGCGCGGGCATCGACGAGAACGGCCGGACGCGGTTGCCCCACTCGACCCTCCACCAGGTTTTGAAGGGGCAGATACCTCCCACCGAGACGCTGTTCACCGCCTTCATGGACGCCCTGTCCACGCCCGCCGCCGAGAGACGCAACTGGCTGGACGCCCATCGCCGTATCTTCGCCGACGCCCCCGCGCGGCGCGCCTGGGGGCAGCCGCCCCCGGTCGTACGCGACGAACCGCCTGCAATCAACTCGTGTGAGGCGGCCGAGCGCGCACTCCCGCGCCTCGCGAGGAACGAGGAGATCAAACGGAAGATCGGGCAGCTGAAGGAGCCGGACGACTACGAGCTTCTCGGCCTCGGCTATCCCAACTCCCCCGAGCCCGACGACTTCCCGTGGCCGGACGAAGAAGAGCTCGCCGCCTGGGAGGCCGAGGCAGCGGCCCAGCCGCCCGCCCAGGAGCGCGTCGACCTGCGCGAGAAGCTGCGCGCCATCATCGACCGGACGGAACCGGCTCGCAGGGTCGGCCCGCCACCCCGTGCCAGCCGGCCTCAGCACGGCGGCTCTTTCTAGCCAGTACTCGCAGGTAGCGGTACGGAGGCCGGCTGGTGGGGGCATGATCGCGTGGTGTTACGCGACGATGTGGCCGCCTGCGTGCGGTGGGAGATCCTGATGCACGAGCAGTTCAGCGGCGTGTGGATCTGCAAGGACTTCGGCCGGGCGACCACCGGCGCGGACCCCGCCGAGCTGGGCCGGGCCGTCCTGGCCGCCTACCTGGCCGGCCGGGACAGCCGGGGCGAAACGTTCCGCGTCGTCGTCCGCACCGACCACGGCTGCGACGTCGTCATCACGGCCGACCAACTCACCACTCCTGGCTGGGAAGCGGACCCGGCCGTCTGCCAGGCACTGCCCGCCTACCTCCGCAACGCTCTCGCCTGACGTCGGGCTCTCGACGACCGGATCACCAGCCCTGCCCGCCCGCAGAGGGCGGCGCGCCCACGCCGGTTGCGGACGGCGGGTCAGTGACGGGCTGGCTGCCGAAGGGCGCGGCTCGGCGTGCCTGATGGCATCACTCGTCGTCCATCGACCGGAGATGTTCGGTGAATGCCTCGTCCTCTGCGGCGCCCGGGGTGCGGGTGTAGGTGCACACCAGGCACTGTCCGTACCCGACCTGGCCGAAGATCGGGTCAAGGCCTTCGACGCAGAACGTCTCGTGCCCGCAGACGGGGCAGGTGTCGAGGTCGTGTCCGCCGGGGTTGTGCTTCGGGTGGTAGGCGTTGGGGTTGGTCACGTTCTCGGCGCGCCGGGTGGCTTCGTCCTCGCCGATCCGTTCGAGGTATTCGGCAGCTCGTTTCTGGGAGGCCGTGTCCTCTGCCTGCGCGATCTGCTGGATCCGGTCCTGCTGTTCCTCTCCCATGACGCCGAGGCTCCTGTGGCCGTCGAGGGCCAGCAGGGCCTCGATGTGGCGATGCTGCAGACCTCCGACACCGCGGCCGTGGCGGGCCGCCTGACTGGCCTCGATCCCGTTCTGGAGGGTGCGCACATCGATCCGGGTGTGCGACGAGAGACGAGGCGCCTGGAAGAGCGAGTTGGTGCTGCTCTGGGGGATCTCCGGCATCGGATGCTGGTCAGGAACGAGGACGATGCCGTCCGTGGCAGGGATGTGTTCCTCGATCACCTGTAGCAGCGCGCTGGCCGACAGGACCCGTCCTCTGCGGTCCGACTCCTTGCCCGGCCACTCGGAAGCGACGATCGCGGCCAGTCCGTTGGACAGCGCCTGGTCGAAGACGCCTTCCCGGCCGGCCATGGAGGGAGCGAAGGGGTCATCGCCTGTCGGAGCGGGAGCGGCGAACGGGTCTGCTTGTGCCTCGGCGTCCGCGGCTACCGCGTCCTCGTGCCGTGTGTCGCGCAACTCCGCAGCCAGCACGACGGCGCACCGGGCGAATTCTTCAGCTCGCTGTCATGGACAGCATGGTGCCGTGCGCCACCCGCCTCAGGTAGGCCACCTTCGGGCCCGAGCAGGACCGTTCTGGCGCCGAGCAGACGACGCCCGCATACGCCACCTCACCCTCGCCCTGCCGCCCACCCACGCCGCACGCCTCTTCCAAGCCCAGGAAGCCGGATCCACCGACGACCAGCTCCGCGCCCTCGCGGCCGAGGCCCTGGGAGAGGTCTACTTCCGCGACAACGGCCGCCGCGCCCACGGCCTCGAAGTCGAACTCACCGACCTCATCGACCTCGAATTCGAGCTGTAACCGGGCCTCCCTCTGATGTGCGGGCTCGCTCTCGGCGGCACTCCGGCGGCCGGCCGGTGCAGCAGAGACCCGCACTCCCCGGGGGCGCAGATCCCGACGGTTTGGCCCTGGAAGCGGCCCCGGAGCCGGCCCCGGGCAGGACGACGACCCGGCCGCCTGGCTGATGACCTGCACCATCATCACCACCGAAGCCACCGACGCAGCCGGCCACGTCCACCTCCGCATGGGCCGCTGGCCCTCACCGAGGACCACTACGAAGCCTGGCTCGACCCCACGACGCCGACGAACTGCGCGCACTCCTCGAGCAGCCCGCCGGCGGCCACCTCGACGCCCGCCCGGTCTCCACGGCCGTCAACAACGTCCGCAACAACGGACCCCACCTCCTCGACCCGGTCAGCCTGTAGCTGCGGGACCGCGCACATGCGCCGTACCCCGATAGGGACCACCGTGTGCCCAGCCACACGCCTGCGGTCGTGGGCGTGCTCACGCTTCCGCGTACCGCGCTCAGACGACGGAGGGGCGCTGGGGATCGACCGGGTCGATCGCCCGCTCGTCGAAGAGGCTCTCGAGCCCCTCCAGCCAGAAGATCCGCGCCTGGACCGGCTCCGACGTCCTGTCCAGCCGCATGCGCTTCTCCTACCGCGCCCTGTCGCCGCTGCACACCGTCGGCCCGTGGGACGGCGCCGCGGCCGAGCTGCTTCTCAGCCGCGTCCGCGGCCAACCTGCGCACAGGCGACCGGCGCCCCCCTACGACCCGTACCTGCGGGGCAGCGGCTTGACAGCTGCCCTCGCGGGGCCGTCTCGATACCTCCCGTACCTCGGTCTCGCCGTAGCCGACGAGACTCACACGCCCGGCTTGGAGTCGAGTGGCAGCCGCGCCTTCACGGACTATCGGCCGCACTTCCGGCACAGCGCCGACAACACTCGGGCACTGCTGTACACCGAGTCGCCCATCGACGAGGCGCATCGGAAGCTGCGGAGGCCGACCACCACGACAAGAGGCACGAGATCCTCGTCGGCGCGACCGGGCTCACGGCTGACCCACCGAAGGCGGTACCTCCTTGGCCCCTCCATGTCCGGCCGCCGGCGTCATCCGATCGTCCCGGAGCAGCCGCTGCGGGGGTCCCGCTCCGTCGGGCGGAGAGATCACACAGGCAATGGATCATCCCGTTCCACTCTCCGGGTACCGTCAGGGTATGAGTCATCCGCACCCCGAGCTGAAAGCCGCCCCACCCCTTCCCGGAGGAGGGCTGCGGGTCATCGCCCTGGGCGGCCTGGGTGAGATCGGCCGCAACATGACTGTCTTCGAGCACGCGGGCAAGCTGCTCATCGTCGACTGCGGCGTGCTGTTCCCCGAGGAGACGCAGCCCGGCGTGGACGTGATCCTGCCGGACTTCACCTCGATCCGGGACCGGCTGGACGACATCGTGGCCGTGGTCCTCACCCATGGCCACGAGGACCACATCGGCGGCGTGCCGTACCTGCTGCGCGAGCGGTCCGACATTCCAGTCGTCGGCTCCAAGCTGACACTGGCATTCCTGGAGGCCAAGCTCAAGGAACACGGAATCCGGCCGCGCACGGTACGGGTGCGGGAGGGCGACCGGCGCAGCTTCGGGCCCTTCGACTGCGAGTTCGTGGCGGTCAACCACTCCATCCCCGACAGCCTCGCGGTCGCGATCCGCACCCGGGCCGGGATGGTGCTGCACACCGGCGACTTCAAGATGGACCAGTTCCCTCTCGACGACCGCATCACCGATCTGCGCGCCTTCGCCCGCCTCGGCGAGGAGGGCGTGGACCTGTTCCTCACCGACTCCACCAACGCCGAAGTACCCGGCTTCACCACCTCTGAGCGTGAGCTGAATCCGGCGATCGAGCAGGTCATGCGGACCGCGCCGCGCCGGGTCATCGTCTCCAGCTTCGCCAGCCACGTGCACCGCATCCAGCAGGTCCTGGACGCCGCGCACCAGCACGGCCGCAAGGTCGCCTTCGTCGGCCGGTCGATGGTTCGCAACATGGGCATCGCCCGTGACCTGGGCTATCTGAAGGTCCCGTCCGGTTTGGTCGTGAGCACGAAGGAGCTGGAGAAGCTCCCGGACCACAAGATCACTTTGGTGTGCACCGGCTCCCAGGGCGAACCGATGGCCGCGCTGTCACGGATGGCCAACCGCGACCACCTGATCCGCATCGGCAAGGGCGACACCGTCCTGCTCGCCAGCTCCCTCATCCCCGGCAATGAGAACGCCATCTACCGGGTGATCAACGGACTCACCCGGTGGGGCGCCCACGTGGTCCACAAGGGCAACGCCAAGGTGCACGTCTCCGGGCATGCCAGCGCCGGCGAACTCGTCTACTGCTACAACATCGTCAAACCCCGCAACGTGATGCCCGTACACGGCGAATGGCGCCACCTGCGGGCCAACGGCGACCTGGCCATCCGTACCGGTGTCGATCCCGACCGGGTCGTCATCGCCGAGGACGGCGTCGTCGTCGACCTCGTCGACGGGCGCGCGTCCATCACCGGCAAGGTCCCCGCCGGCAACGTCTACGTGGACGGCATGGAAGTCGGCGGCGCCACCGAAGCGTCCCTCAAGGACCGCCTCACCCTTGCCGAGGAAGGCGTCGTCACCGTCGTGGCTATTGTGGACGCCGACACCGGCGCCCTCGCCGAGGCCCCCGACTTCCTGGCCCGGGGCTTCGTCCACAACGAAGCCACCTTCGAACCGGTCATCCCCGTCATCGAGAAGACCCTGGCCACTGCGGCCGATGAAGGCGTCGGCGACGCACGTCAGCTCGAACAGCTTCTCGCCCGCGCCGTGGCGAACTGGGCGTTCCGCACCCACCGCCGCAAGCCCCTCATCATCCCCGTCATCATCGACGCCTGAGCCGCCCCCGGTAGGCGCCCGGGGTCGGACGCCGATGTGCACGAGGTGAAACCCGACGACGAGTCGCTGCTGATGTCCAGCCTCATCAACCGGCTCGGCTCGTACGAATCGCGCCGGGTTCCGCCCGGACACGTCCGGGGCGGCCCGGTGGCGGGAGCGCTGCGCCGGGCATACCGCAGCCCCTCCGGCGCGGGCGCGACTGCCGGCCAGTACGCCTCCGTCACAGCGGCCACGCCGGGATCTGATGCATCGGCCAGTAGGCCATGGCCACCTTCAAAAGCTGGCGTCTCCGGCGAAGGATCCGCTGCAGTGCCAACTGGGCGATGGTGTCTCCTGCCTCATCGCTGTATTGCCGCAGCGTGACCAACAAAGCTCAGAGTGCGTGGGGCCAGTGCCGGTGGCGGGTGGCGAGGTGGTCACAAGACCTAGCCGAGCCAGACAAGGTCGAGGACGTACAGGCGCCCGGCTGGTCGGTTGATCCAGTACACAGCGGTGAGCTGGCCGACTGAGGCTGAGCGGACGTCTTCGCCTTCGGGGTCGCGGCTGTCGAACGGCGGGAAGGCCCATGGATCGCGGCCGGCGATGTCGAGCACGTCGCGCACGATTTGCCGCCCGTGGTCGGGCAGTGCGGTCAGGACGTCCTGGGCTTTCGGGGAAAGGCGGGTGGTGAAGGCGTCACTCACGTGGAGTCCCGAGGATGTCCTGGGCGTCTATGCCGTCGGAGTCGTCCATGCCGCTGTCCAGGAACGCGGTCACGGCCGGCAGGGCGGCAAGACGGGCCGTCCAGGCGGCGACCACGGTGTGGAGGGGGGCAAGGCTGTAGCTGTGCCGGGCGTCGTCCAGGGCGGCCGCCCAGTCACGCTCGAAAGCCGGCACCCAGCTTTCGGCCCGGCTGCTGGCACGGAGTTCGGCGAGCAACTGCGCCGCCGCTGCAGGCGCTAGGGCCGACGGCGGGGCGGCGTGGTCGGGCCGGGCGCTCATGACTCCTCCAGGCGTCTCAGAGCCACGGTATCGCCGCGTACGCCAGCCCGGGAGACGCTCCGACGCTTCAGTGCCCTGGTCCGGCCGCGTTGCGGGCAGCTAGTGCTCTGACCGCATAGGTTCGCCGGGGTGGCGGCGTCGATGCTCGGACCGGCTGGACTCGGTGTGGGAAGAATTTGAGCGGTCGCGGAGCCGATCAAACTAGGCTCCCAGCATGTCCGGTCCGACGTTGGTGATCGAGTTGGCGGAGCCGCTCTCCCCGGCTGCGCTGCGGGAGTTCCGCGCGTTGATGGTGGGGCTCTCCTCCCACTTCGACGAGAAGCGGCCCGGCTTCTTCGACGTCAACGTGCCCGCAGAGCGACTGGGCGTCGAGGACAGGCGAGAGAAGGACTGGCGAAAGCCGTTCCCGCTTCCACTCCTCGGCAACACCATCGCGGACGAGGAGCTCACAGCCCTGGTGGGATTCAATCCGCAGCGCGAGGACTGGCGTCGGCCCTTCCTGGTCTACTTGATGGGGCCGGGTGTCGGCGACGAGAGCACCTTCGAGGCTGAGCACGCGGACGAGCCCGAGGTGGAGGCCATTCTCGGCTTCAGGCCGACCCATGCCGTCAATGTCAGCGCCGGCTGCAATCGCGAGATCGACCACGTGACCACGGCCCTGCTGACCGCCGCTGTCATGGACGTCATCGGAGGCGTGGCCAAAGCCGAGCTGCTGGACGGACAGGCGTCGGTCGTCGCCGGCCTTCCGGGGGTGTTGGGGATCGCGGACGACGACTGGATGGCGCTGGGAAGGGCGGAGTTCCTGCGGGCCTGGGTTGGGCACCCCGCCTTCCGGCTGGTCAAGTAGCCCAGACAGATCCGCGGCGGAGGTTCTGCTGTGACCTGGAACGTTCGCCATGTTGCCTGATCATGCGGCGAGAGCGGGTCGGCCGCCCCAGCGGATGCCTTTCTCGCTGCGGATGCGGGGGGCGTTCCTTGCGTTCGGCGGCCAGAACGTCGCGGTGGCGGGCGTTGGCGTTGCGCCAGCGGAGATAGGCGTGCAGGGCCCGGGTCTGCACGGTGTGGTTGGGGTGGTTCGAGTTGGCGATCGTGAACTGCCGCAGCGGTCCGAAGTGCGCTTCGATCGGGTTCGCCCACGAGGCGTAGGTCGGAGTGAAGCACAGCTCGACCTTGTGTTTCTTCGCCCAGCGACGGATGTCGGCGCCCTTGTGGGCGGACAGGTTGTCCAGGATCACGTAGATCGGTGCACCGTCCGGGCGGGCGGCGCGGATCGATTTCAGCGCGGCCAGCGTGTTCACGGCTCCCTTCTGGCGCCGATTCACGCCCCACAGGCGATCGTCGCCCACCGAGTAGCAGCCGTGGAAGTACCGGACTCCGTGGGTGCGGTGGTAGGTGGCCGGCAGCCGGTCGGGACGCCGTTGTTCGGCCCAGCCCGCGCCCGCGGTGGACGGATCCCGAGCGGGCCGAACTCGTCGAAGGCGAAAACCCGGTCGGGGAAGCGGTCCAGGACGTGCTCGATACGGTCCAGCTTCGTCTCCCGTTCGGGGTCCGGGGACTCCTTCCAGGTCTTGGTGCGCTGGAAGGTGACGCCGCGGCGGGCGAGCAGGCACCGTAACGACTCACGGCCGATGCGGATCACCCGGCCGTGCACTTTGCGCAGGTAGGCGACCAGCTTGCGCAGCGACCAGCGGGTGAACGGCTGGCCGAGCTTGACCGGGCGGGTGGTGGCCGTCGCGATGACGAAGTTTTCGCCGTCATCGCTGAGTTGGCGGGGACGGCCTCCCGCCCACCGAGGGTCCGGGCAGGCCAGGCCCTTCTCATTGAACGCGTGGATCACATCGCGGACGGTGTCCTCGTCGGCCTGCACCAGCTGGGCGATTACCGGTACCCGGTTCCCGCCGGCCGAGGCCAGCAGCATCATCGCCCGCCGGTAGCGAACCGAACTGGTGCTGCCCCGGCGCACGATCTGCTGCAGCTTCTGCCCCTCCTGGTCGGTCAGTCTGCGCACACGGACGGGCTCGGGCACCGCGCCTCCAGCGGTCGGATCGGACGTCACCGCACATCCAACCGCTACAACCGCCGACCCGGCGAACCTATGCGGTCACAGCACTAGCTGTCGTCGTGTCCGGGCACGGGCCGCCGCACAGGCCGGTGCGATGCGCGGCGATCAGGCCTGCTTCCTGCAGGCGTGCGGTATTTGAAAGGCCGAGCGGCGCGCCACATGAGACGCGCCGACCATTGAGCCCTTTCATCGGCCACTCTGTGGGGTGGACGGTCCTGGAAGGTTGACTGCACCCTCACCAGCGGTGGAGCCCAGCTCTTGCGGACGCTTCCATCACCCCATCGGTGGCCACTCTGAAAGAGCTCACTGGTTGGTGTTTGTGCGCACTGTGTGACGGCAGACCAAGCGGCTGGTGGAGACGACCGCGAGGGTAGAAAATCACCAGGTCGAAGACCTGATGGTCGGTCAGTCCGCTGCGCTCAAGGCTTACTGCCGTGCCAGATGCCGACCAGCTTGATCAATGAGGCGCTGCAAGTACAGCCCTCGGGCGGCGTCGAGCTCCGGCGGCTGGTTCGTGCGCACGGCGGTGGCGAAGGTGCGGCGGAGGACCGGCCAGCAGTCCTCGTGATCGATGTTGGCCGTGTCGTAGCTCAACGGCATGTCTGGACCGAAGAGTTCAACGCGGGTGAGGGGGAGGGGTACGGCGACGGAGCCGGACAGGGAAGCCTGGCTGACGGCCCCGTTGTCGTGCTCCACGGTGAGTTCTAGCCAGCGCCGGGAATCGCCGGTGCTTCGTATACCGGTGATGGGGGAAATGGCGGTATCGAGCAGGTCAAGCAGGTGCGGGCCGAGGTCGAGGAGCGCGCCGTGCTCAAGACGCCATCCAGTGGCGAAGTCACCGCCCAGGAAGGCACCGTGGAGGTAGCAGGAGCGCGCGCCGGTGATCGCACGACCGCGAGCGGCGTCGAGGAAGGCCTGGGTGGCCGGGTGGTAGCGCTTGGTCAGGACAAGTTGTGAGACCACGCCCGCGTCGAAGACGGCATCAGCGACGCGCTGCGCTGCTGTCAGGTCGGGGCCGAGTGGCTTTTCCAACAGGAGTGCCTTGCCGTGTTGCGCGGCCAGTGGTGCAAGCTCAGCCTGCACGGCAGGTGGTACCGCGAAGGCCACAGCCTCGCATCGGTCCAGGAGTTCCCCGAAGGAGGCTGCGACCTGCGCTCCGTACGGGGCGGCTGTCTGTTGTGCGGCCTCCGGTCTGCGGGCCCATACGGCGGCGAGCCGGGTTTCCGGTCCTTGGGCGAGTATCCGGGCGTGCATCGCCCGGGCCCAGGGGCCGGCGCCCACGAGTCCGACCTCGACGGGACGGCTCGTCCAGGGAGTGGAGGTGTCGATCATGGTTTTCCTGTCGGGACGTGGAGCGGTGCGCATGGGCAGCAGGCCCGCGCCCGGGGGCGGGGCGGGTACGCGCTGCCTGGTTCAGACGGCGAGGCGGTTGAGCCGGTCGTCGGCGCGGTGTGAGGAGTAGAGGATTTCGACAACCATGCCGGCGGCTCCTATGACGCCTGCGTGATCGCCCAGGCGTGAGGTGACGACCTGCAGGTTGGCGGTGGCTCTGGGGAATGCGCGTTGGTAGAGCAGTTCGCGGACACCGGTCATGAAGGGTGCTCCGGAGAGTTCGCCGGCGATCATGAGGACGCCCGGGTTGAGCAGGCTGACTACGGTCACCAGGACTTCGCCGGCTCTCCGTCCAGCCTCCCGGGCCAGCCGGAGGGCGTCTGGGTGGCCTTCGGAGAGCAGGCGTTTGACGTCGGAGGCGGATGCGGCGTCCACCCCGAGGTCGGTCAGGTGGTGCGCCAAGGCCCGGCCGCTGGCCACGGCTCCCAGGCAGCCGTGGGAGCCGCACAGGCACAGGACGTCGGAGCGGTCGTGCAGGCGGATGTGGCCGATGTCGCCGGCGCCGCCGTCGATGCCCCGGTACACCTCCCCGTTCACGACGACGCCCGCACCGATGCCGGTGGACACTTTCACCAGCACGAAAGCGGAGCAGTCGCGGTGGTTGGCCTGGTGTTCGGCCAGCGCCATGAGGTTGGCGTCGTTGTCCACGAACACCGGGATGGGTCCGTCCTCCATGCTGGCGCCCACGTGCTCGGCGTAGGCCCGTTGCAGACGCTCCCGGATGGGATGGCGGTCCCAGCCGGGCATGATGGGCGGTTCGATGACCTGACCGGTCTCCCATTCCACGGGTCCGGGGACGGACAGCCCGATCCCGCAGATGTGACCGGCGTCGACACCGGCGGCGGTGATCAGGTCCGGGACCCAGCCGGCCAGTAGGTCCAGTACCGTCTCCGGGCCCTCAGTGATGTCCAGCGGGCCGGTGCTCTCGGCGAGGATGGTGCCTGCGAGGTCGAGAACCGCTGCCCGGGCGTACCTGGTTTCCAGGTCCACGGCGATGACCGAGGCGTGCCGTGGATCGAACACGATCTGCTGGGAGGGGCGACCGCCGGTCGAGGACCCGGCGACGTGTTTCAGCCACCCGGCCCGGTTGAGCAGGTCGAGGCGCTGACCGACGGTCGAGCGGGACAGTCCGGTGATCCGCTGCAGATCGGCGCGGGTGTTCGCTCGGCCGCTGCGGATCAGCTGCAGCAGCTCGCCCGCGCTGGTCTGGATCGGTGTCAGCATCGGATCCCCCATGGTCTCAGCTCTTGTCGGCGCCGCTGGTCAGGCCTTCGGTCAGCAACCGCTCGGCGGCGAAGAACAGGAGTACCACGGGAATCGTCAGTACCACCGAACCGGCCATCAGCACGGTCTTGGGCACTTCCACGCCGTTGGACAGTTGGGCCAGGCCCAGCGGCACCGTCCACTTGCCGGGGTCGGATGCCAGGAACAGCAGGGCGAACAGGAACTCGTTCCAGGCGATCATGAAGACGTACAGGCCGGTCGCCATGAGGGAGGGCAGGGCGAGCGGCAAGATCACCTTGCGGAGGGTCTGCATTCTGCTCAGGCCGTCGAGCGCCGCCGCCTCCTCGATCGAGTAGGGGATGGTGACCAGGTAGTTCTTGAGCATGTAGATGGCCACCGGCACGGTCTGGGCGACGTAGACGATGGCGAGTCCGGCCAGACTGGAGGACAGGTGCAGTTTGGCGAAGACGACGAACAGCGGGACGGCCAGCAGCGTCGCGGGGAACAGGTAGACGGCGAGGAAGAGGGCGCTGACCTGGCGGTGCCCGAAGAATTTCAGTCGGCTGACGGCGTAGGCGCCGGGCACCGCGGCGAGCAGCGTCAGGGCGACGGTGCCGAGGGCCACCAGTGCGGAGTTGAGCAGGAACTTGAGGAAGCCCTGGCCTCCGTCGTCGGTGGAGCGCAGCACGTCATGGTAGGTGGAGAGGGTGAAGTCCTTGGTGGAGATCCACAGGGATCCGGGGTCGAGCAGGAGCGCGTCGATGGGTTTCAGCGACAGCAGCAGCATGTAGTAGAAGGGCGCCACGGTGATCACTGCGAGGAATGCGATGACGACCCAGCGCGCGACGCCGAAGAAGCGCTCCTCGAACTGAGCCCTGCTCATGACGATTCCTCCTGGACCTTGTTGCCGAAGAACTTGAAGTACAGGCCCATGAGGATCATGAGCGAGACTGCGAGGACGAGTGCCTGGGCGGCCGCGGCTCCGACGTCGTAGCGGGCGGTGAGGAAGTCGTAGACCCGGACCGCGGCGACGTCGGTGCCCGCGCCGCCACCGGTCAGCAGGTAGACGTCGTCGAACTTGTTGAAGGTCAGGATGAAGCGCAGGACGCACAGCAGTGCGATGACGGGCATCAGCTGGGGCAGCAGGATGTGGCGGAAGCGCTGGGTGGGGGTCGCACCGTCCACCAGGGCGGCCTCTTCCAGTCCGCCCGGGACCGCTTGCAGCCGGGCCAGGATGAAGAGGAAGGCGAAGGGGAAGTACCGCCAGGTCTCGAAGGCGATGACGGTCAGCAGGGCCAGGGGGATGTCGAAGTGCAGGCCGAGGACGTTGACTTCGTAGGCGCGGGTGGAGAGAAAGGCGATGGGGTCGTCCCAGCCGAACAGGCGGTGGCCCCAGCTGTTGACCACGCCGTACTGGGGGCTGAGCGCCACTTCCCAGACGAAGGAGACGGCGACGACCGGGGCGACGTAGGGCAGCAGCATGGCCGCACGGAGCAGTCCGCGGCCGCGGAACGGCTTGCGCAGGGCGAGCGCGGCGATCAGGCCGAGAACGACGGATCCGAATGTGGCGCCGGCGGTGTACAGCAAGGTGGTGGTCAGGCTCGACCAGAAGCCGGCCGAGCCGAAGACCTGCTTGAAGTTGTCCAGGGTCCAGTTGCCGAACAGGCCCATGCCCTGGATGTCGACCAGCCGGGCGTGCTGGAAGGCCAGGAGGAGGGTCCACAGGATGGGCAGGATGACCACCACGAGGACCACGACGAAGGTGGGAGAGACGAACGCGAGGCCTGCCCGGTTGGCGCGGCGGCTGGCCGTCATCGGCCGGCGGCCGGGCTCGGTGGGCCGGTTAGGGGATCCGCCGCCGGTGTGCCGGCGCTGTGGTGTACCGGCTGGAGCTGTTGTCATGAGGGGACCTTTGTGGCGTACAAGGGGGGCGGCTACTTCAGGGACTTCTGCAGGGCGGAGACTTCGTCGTCGGCTTCCCGGGCCGCTTCGGAGGGGGAGGTCTGGCCGCTGGTCATGGCGCCGATCGCCTTGGGCACGGGGAGTTCGCCGTTGGTGGCGCCGACGAGGGCGCCCTCGCCCTGGGTGATGCCCCAGCGCCGCATGTTGCTGACGCCGGCTGCCAGCTTGTTGAGCAGGGCCGGGGGGTAGACCTGGTCGAAGGGCTTCTTGGTGTCGACCCCGATCTCGCTGTGGCGCCAGGCCTCGAGGTAGCGCCCGGGCTGGGCGGTGGTACCGGTACGGACGGGGATCTTGCCTTCGGGTGCCATGCCGAACCAGGACTCGTAACCGGTGCCCATCATGTATTCGATGAACTGGCGGGAGGCGGCGCTCTCGGCGGTCTTGGTGGTCACCCATGAGGTGATCTCGCCGAACTGGGCCGGGTCGGTTGCGTCGGGGCCTTGCATCGCGGTCGTGATGCCGCTGCTGCGTGAGAGGTAGTGCGGGTCGTCCTTGCACTGCGGGCAGCTGGGCAGGGCGTCCTTGCGCAGGCCGGCGAGTTCGTCCAGGAGGAAAGAGGACCAGATGATCATGGAGGACTGGCCCGCGAAGTAGGTGGCGCGGGTGGAGTCGACGGTCTGGGTGCCCGGTGCGCCGTAGGCGCGGGCGAGGGCATCGTAGGTCTTGAAAGCGGTCTCACACTCGGGCGATGAGAGGGCGACCTGGTGGTGGTCGTCGACGAGCTGGCAGTCGTCGGCGAGTGCGACACTCTCGAAGCTCTGGGAGGTGAAGGCGTCGCCCGGGTCGGTGGCCGCGGACATCCCGTACCGTCCCTTGGCTGTCAGCGCCTTGGCGGCGTCGAGTGCTGCCGAGTAGGTGTCCGGGGCTCGCAGGTGCTTGGTGGCGAACTGGTCCTTGCGGTACACCAGCAGCTGCAGCCAGGCGTCGGAGGGCACGCCGAGAGGCGTGCCGGCGTCCGAGGTCAGCCTCAGCGCGTTGGCATTGAAGGTCGTGCGTCCCAGCTCGGCAATGATCTGCTGGGGTATGTCCGTGTTGAGCAGGCCATTGCTGTACATCTGCCAGACCTGACCCATGGGGGCGGCGCCGATGACGTCCGGCAGTGAGCCGGAGGCGGCGGCCGACATGATCAGCTGGGGCATCTGGCCCTCGTCGACGCCGACGAGATGGACCTTGATGCCGGTTCGCTTCTCGAACCCCTTGATGATCTTCTGCGTCACGGTGACGCGGTCCGGAAGGTTCTCCTGGGACCAGACCGTGATCTCCCGGTCAGGTTTCCCAGGCCCTGTGCTGCTGGCACAGCCCGTGAGCAGCCCCAGACCAAGGGCTGCCGTGATGCCCACCGCGATCGTCTTCGACCGCCGGCTCTTGGTGTGCATTGCATGTCCTCGCTACGACTTACGTCTGCTGGATACGCATCACAGCACCACTTTTGCTGGTTGACAAGACATAAGTGAGGGATATTGTCGACACAACCCGCACCCACTTCCCCTTTCCGGAGCCCCCGTGGAACGCGTCGTCCAGTTCACCGGCCCCCGCCAGGTCGAAATACTCGAGCAGGCTCAGGCCCCTCTGCCCCCCGGACACCTCAGGGTCCGCACCCGCTACTCGGGCATCTCCGCCGGCACCGAACTCACCGCCTACCGCGGCACCAACCCCTACCTGACCCGCACCTGGGACCCTGAGGCACGCCTGTTCCGCGACGACGCGGCCGGCATCCAGTACCCCGTGGCCGGCTGGGGCTACTCCGAGGTCGGCGAGGTCCTCGACATCGCCCCCGACCTGGCCGGCACACCCGGCCTCCCCCAGCCCGGCGACCTGGTCTGGGGCATCTGGGGCCACCGCAGCGAGGGCATCGTCCCGGCCGAACGCATGATCGGCCACACCCTCCCCACCGGCCTCGAACCACTGGCCGGCGCCTTCGCCCGCGTCGGAGCCATCGCCTACAACGCAGTCCTGGCCGGCGACATCCACCTCGGCGAAGACGTCACCGTCTTCGGCCAAGGCGTCATCGGACTGCTCACCACCCGCCTCGCCCAGCTCAACGGCGCCCGCGTCACCGCCGTCGACGCCCTCGACAGCCGCCTGGAAACCGCCAAGCACTACGGCGCCCACCACACCCTCAACGCCCGCACCGACAACGTCGCCGAACGCGTCCGCGACGCCACCGCCGGCACCGGCGCCGACCTCGCCATCGAAATCAGCGGCGCCTACCCCGCCCTGCACGAGGCCCTGCGCTCCGTCGCCGTCGGCGGCCGGGTCGTAGCCTCCGGCTTCTACCAGGGCGACGGCATCGGCCTGCGCCTCGGCGACGAGTTCCACCACAACCGCGTCCAGCTCATCTGCTCACAGATCGGCGGCGTCCCGCCCCACCTGTCCCACCGCTGGACCGTGGAGCGCCTCCAGCAGACCTTCCTGCGCCTGGTCGCCGAAGGACAGGTGGACGTCACCTCTCTCGTCAGCCACGTCGTCCCGGCCGCCGACGCAGCCGACGCCTACGTCCTGCTGGACGAGCGCCCCGCCGAGGCGCTGCAGGTCGTGCTGGAATTCTGAACGCTCCGAAAGGCCCCCTCATGTTCAAAACCGCAGCGCAGGAACAGCTCCTGCCCGGCAACACCCTGCAGGCGAAGTGGGAGTTCGCCCAGGAAGCCGGCTACGACGCCATCGAACTGCGCGGCAAGGGAGACCTGCACTTCGCCTCCCGCCTCGACGAACTGCAGCAGGCACGCAAGGACGGCGTGGTCATGCCCACCGTCTGCGTCGACATGCTCCACTTCTTCGGCGCCTTCGACGCCGAGCAGCGCCGTGACGCCATCACCCAGATGAAGTCCCAGCTCACCGTGATCGCCGAGATCGGTGGCGTGGGCGCTCAGACTCCCGCCTCCTACGGCATGTTCTCCCGCCGCCTGCCGCCCTTCGAACCACCGCGCAGCGAGGCCGAAGACCGCGAAGTCCTCTTGTCCGGTCTGAGCGAACTGGGCGAACACGCACGCAGCGAAGGCGTCACCCTCTTCCTCGAGCCCCTCAACCGGTACGAGGACCACATGGTCAACCGGCTGGAACAAGCAGCCGACCTCATCCGAGCAGCCGGTCTCGACTCGATCAAAATCGGCATCGACAGCTACCACATGAACATCGAGGAAACCGACCCCGCGGCCGCCATACTCGCTCACGCCGACATCATCGGACACGCCCAGGTGTCCGACTCCAACCGCTTCCAGCCCGGCGCCGGGCACCTCGACTGGCCCGCCTGGCTCGGCGCCCTGCACAGCATCGGCTACGACGGCCATCTCGCCCTCGAAAGCCGGCTCACCGGCGACCCCGTCGAAGCCGTCCGCTCCGTCCCCTCCTTCCTCACGAGGTCCGCCGCGTGACGTCCCTCCTGGACCGGCCCGTACCGCACCGCGCCGCAGACCTGACCCTCCGGCGCGGTGCGGTACGGGTCCTGCTCGACAACTGGACCGGCCACTCGACCGTTCCCTCCCGCACCCTCTACCCCCACCAGTGGAGCTGGGACTCCGCCTTCATCGCCATCGGCCTGCGTCACCTGTCGGTGCGCCGGGCCCAGCAGGAGCTGGAAACACTGCTGTCCGCCCAGTGGACCGACGGCCGCATACCGCACATCGTCTTCAACTCCGCCGTCCCCGACGACGCCTACTTCCCCAGCCCCGACTTCTGGCGCTCCTCCACCTGCGGCCGCACCTCGGGCGCTCCGGCCGCACCGGAAACCTCGGGCATCGTCCAGCCGCCCGTGCACGCGCTGGCGGCGTGGCTCGTCCACCACACCGACCCCGAGGAATCGCGGCGGCGTGCCTTCCTCAACCGGGTACTCCCCCGCCTCACGGCCTGGCACGACTACCTCCTTGACCACCGTGACCTCGGCGGCGGCGGCCTCGCCGCCGTGATCCATCCATGGGAGCCGGGCATGGACAACAGCCCGTGCTGGGACCAGGCACTGCAGCGCGTCGTGCCCGCCGCTGCGGACGCCTTCCGTCGCGCCGACCTCGACCACGGGCACCCCGCCGACCGGCCCACCGACCTGGACTACGGCCGATATGTCCGCCTCGTGGCCGACTACCGCAACACCGGCTACGACGACCGCAGCGGCCGGCACACCTTCGCGGTGGAGGACCCCTCCTTCAACGCACTGCTGATCGCCGGCGAACACGCCCTGGCCGCGATGGCCGAGGAGACCGGAGCAGACCCGGCCCCCCACACGGCGCGCGCCGAGAAACTCACCGACCACCTCGTGACCCGGCTGTGGGACGACGACGCCGGCACCTTCCGCGTCCGCGACCTCACCACCGACACCCTGGTCGACGAACACTCCGTCACCGGCCTCATCCCGCTCCTCGCACCCCGCCTGCCGCGCCACATCGTCAACCGCCTCGCCCAGACACTCGGCAGCCCACGCTTCACGGCACCCGCCACACGGCTCGTCCCGAGCTACGACCTCACCGGCCACGCCTTCAACGCTCAGCGCTACTGGCGCGGCCCCGCGTGGTTCAACACCGCCTGGCTGATCCACCGCGGCCTGCGCACCCACGGCCTGCACCACAGCGCCGAACGTCTACGGCAGGGCTTCCTCGGCGAAGCGGAACACTCCGGCTTCGCTGAGTACATCGACCCCACCACCGGTGCCGCACGCGGCGCCCGGAACTTCTCCTGGACCGCCGCCCTCGCCCTCGACCTGCTCAGCGCCGACCTCAAGGAGCCCACGCCATGAATCCGGCCGACGACTTCGTCCAGCTGGTGCGCGACGCCACCTTCGCCCGCCTCGACGATGCAGGCAATATCAGCGGGACCGTCGGCACCGCACCCGACGGACTGTTCCTGCGCGACGCCCGCCACCTCAGCCTCTGGCACCTCACCGTCGACGGCACCGAGCCCATCCCGCTCGCACCCGCCACAGCCTCAACCGACGACGCCTCCACATGCGTCCTGGCACCCCGCGGCACCCGGGACCACCCACCCGCCTACACCGTCTTCCGCGACCAGAACATCACCGCCGGAGCGCTGACCGAGCACCTGCGCCTCGTCAGCAACCGACCGGACCCGGTCACCGCCCGCGTACAGATCACCCTCGACGCCGACTTCGCCGATCTGTTCGAACTCCGCGCCGACGACCGCCACTACGACAAAGCCGACGGCCACCGGAGCGTCCACCACACCAGCACCGGCCTCGAGCTCGACTACCGCCGGGCCGACTGGCACTCCCGCACAACGGTCACCTGCGACCCCCCGCCCGCAGGCCACGACAGCGCTCACGACACCCAGCGCCCCACCGCCCGCACCCTCACCTGGCACCTGCCACTGGCCGCCCACGGCCAGGCCGACCTGCACCTGACCGTACGCGCCCAGCCGCACGGACTACCGGCCCTCGGCTCACCGACCATCATGCGGCCGAAGCAGCACACACCCGCCGGGGCCGATGACCTGACCCGCACCTGTGAGCGAGGCCTGGCCGACGTCGACCTGCTGACCATCCCGCTCACCGGCGTGGACGACGAAGAGGTCCACGTGCCCGCGGCGGGCATCCCCTGGTTCCTCACCCTGTTCGGCCGTGACTCACTCCTGACCTCCTACTTCCTGCTGCCCTACCGCCCCGAAACGGCAGCAGCCACCCTCAGCGCCCTCGCCGCCACCCAGGGCCGCCACCACGACCCGATCAGCGGAGAACAACCCGGACGCATCGTCCACGAGACCCGCCACGGCGAACTGGCCCACTTCCGGCAGATCCCCTACGGCCGCTACTACGGCGCCGTAGACGCCACCCCCCTCTTCCTGGTGCTGCTCCACGCCCACCACGAGACGACCGGCGACAAAACCGTCGCCGTACGGCTGGAGCAGCATGCCCGCCGAGCCGTCGACTGGATGTTCTCCCACGGCGGCCTCGACAAGCATGGCTACCTCGTCTACCAACCTGATCCAGACGGCCTGGTCAACCAGAACTGGAAGGACTCGGCAGGTGCTATCTGCTTCGCCGACGGCACCCAGGCACAGGGCCCCATCGCTGTCTCAGAAGTCCAGGGCTACGCCTACGACGCGCTGGTCCGCACGGCCCAACTGGCCGCCACCGTCTGGCAGGACCACGCCTACGCACAGCACCTGCACGACGCCGCCGCAGCACTGCGCGCCCGCTTCCACACCGACTTCTGGATGCCGCAGGCCGAGTTTCCCGCACTCGCGCTGGACGGCAACGGCCGTCAGGTCGACGCCCTGGCCTCAGACGCCGGCCATCTGCTCTGGTCAGGAATACTCCACCCAGACCTCGCCCGGCAGGTGGGAAAGCGCCTCCTGCAGCCGGACTTCTTTTCCGGCTGGGCAATCCGCACTCTGGCCACCGGACAGAAGCCCTACCACCCCTTGTCCTACCACCGCGGCAGTGCCTGGCCACACGACAACGCAGTCATCGCACTGGGCCTCGCCCGCCACGAGCTCGCCGAGGAGACACACACAGTCGCCGAAGGCCTCATCGAAGCAGCAACGCATCACAACTACCGCCTACCCGAGGTACTGGCCGGCTACGACCGCACAGCCAGTGCCCGGCCAGTGCCCTACCTTCACTCATGCTCACCACAGGCCTGGGCCGCTGCAACGCCACTCGCCCTGCGCACGGCACTGAGCACCGTATGACAGTCAATACACAGATCCGTAGCAAGAAACTCCGAGACGATCCCACGGGCACAGTCCGCGGTCTGCAGCATTCCGGGAAGCACCGGCTCCTCCCACGCCCGGATGGCGCGGCGCGTAAGGGCCACCTCAGCGTTCCAGCTTTCCTGGGCGGGCCGGTGCCCTGCTCCTCGCTTATGACCAAACGCTCGAGTGCAAGGTGGCGGTCAAGGAGCTCGCGCTTCCGGCGGGGCTCCCTGATGACGAATTGCGCACTCGGATCGCTCGGGCGCGAGTCGAGGCCCGGCATGCTGCACGGCTGCGCAGTCATCCACACCGTGCATGATGTCGTAGAAGATCATGATTTGCCCTGGATCGTGATGGGGACTTGCCGACGCCGGCCTCGTTGTCCCAGACGAGCATCCTGGGGACGACCCCGGGCGGTCAGCAGCCGCCAGTGCCCGTCGATCAGGTCCCCGGTCCGGCGCGAGGGCAGCATCCTCGCGGCGATGACCCGCGAGTAGCCGGACACCATCACCAAAACCGGCGGCCGTCCCGTCTGCCCATAGCCCAGCGGGATGTCGGCCTCGGGAAACCACAGGTCGCACTGGGCCATCTCGCCCGGCCGATACGTCGTCCGGGAGACCGGGCCCACCGGCAGATACGCCGGCCTCAGCTCTGCGGATCTCTGTGGTTCGACACCCGGAACCCCGGCCTGCGCTTGAGTGACAACCCCGAACGTCTCCGGTCCGAGGCATCCTTCGCGCACCTTTGCGCCGCGCGACCGTCGGGCGGCCGAGGCCCTGGGCGAGGTCTACTTCCGCGACAACGGCCGCCGCGCCCACGGCCTCGAAGTCGAACTCACCGACCTGATCGACCTCGAATTCGAGCTGTAGCCGGACCGCCGCGTACGGGCTCGTCTCGGCGGCACAGACGGCCGGCCTCCGAGTCGAGGCCCGCACTCCCCGGGCGCAGATCCCGACGGTTTGGCCCTGGAAGCGGCCCTGATCCGTCGGCGGACAAGCCGGCGGCCGGCGCGGCGGCAGGTCGACAAGCCGTGGACAACGCGGCGGCGTCGACGGCGGTGTCAAGCCCCGAAAACCCGGCGCATGACCCCGCCAGGGTGCCTCCGGCCTACTGGAACCAAGGCCAAGGACGCCAGATAGGCGCCCTTCACTACCAGCGGGAGACACCCATGGCTCGCACGATCCGCAACAACTCCGTCCGCCTGAGGTTCGCGACGATCGCGGCGGCGGCCGCAGCGGTCACGGGAGGCGTCGTCCTCCCCGCCACCACCGCGATGGCCGCCCCCACAACCGGGGTACCCACCGCCTCGCCGGTGGATCCGGTGGACCCCCCGCTAGGCCCCTTCGAGGCGGACCCACCCCCGGTACAGCCCGATCCTCCGCTGGAAATCCCGGACAAGGCCCCGCCGAACCCCTACGAGGAGACCGCCCCGGTGACCTGGGGGTACACCCCCCCGGCGGAGCCCGAGCAGCCGGACGAGCCGGTGGACCCCAGCACCATCCTCGAAAAGGGCCTCGGCGACTGAGAACGACGACGGCGGTGAACCGGGGCCCGGTACCCGGCCCTCGGCACCGCCCCGGGCAGCCGCGGCCCACATGGGGCGGCATCGTCTGCCGTGCCTGTGCAGCTTCACCGCCCGGCTCTGCAGCCCGGCGGCCGGTGGTGCTCTACGCAGCGTTAGGCCCTCCGGGGGCTCAGCGGTTGGGTAGGTGGTACAGAGCAAGATCCGACAAGAGCAAGATCCGGCAGGTCTACACGCCGCGATCACCGAAGCGAGCGTGTCGGGGCCCCGCGGATACTTCCTCCGCGGGGCCCCGACCTGTCAGTGATCAGCCCTGGGTTCCGCCCTGCGTGTTCCCGGAGCCACCGCCCTGCGTACCGCCCTGCGTGTTCCCGGAGCCACCGCCCTGGGTTCCGCCCTGCGTGTTCCCGGAGCCACCGCCCTGCGTACCACCCTGCGTGTTCCCGGAGCCACCGCCCTGCGTACCACCCTGCGTGTTCCCGGAGCCACCGCCCTGGGTTCCGCCCTGCGTGTTGCCGGAGCCACCGCCCTGCGTACCACCCTGCGTGTTGCCGCCCTTCGGCATGGCAGCGTTCTTCGACGCGCTGTTCTTGCTGTTGCTGTTGTTCTTACCGTGGTGCTGCTGGTGCTGCTGGTGGTGGCTGCTGGCGTGCGAGGCGCTGTGGTGCATCGGCGCAGCCTCTGCGCTGGCGACACCGAGGGTTCCGGCGGCCACGGCGGCGATGCAGGAGATGCCGGCGAGGCGGGCGGCGAGGTGACGTCGGGCGTTCAGCATGGGGAGATCCTTCGGGAGCTGTTCGGGGACTGGGGCCGGTCGGCCTTTCGTGTATTCAGTTCAGCCCGCCCGGCCGCCCCCGTGCGTCCCCCGACCGGCCCACTCATCGGCTGACCCGTCCCTCCACCACCGGCCGCCGGGCTGCAGAGCCGGGCGGTGAAGCTGCACAGGCACGGCAGACGATGCCGCCCCATGTGGGCCGCGGCTGCCCGGGGCGGTGCCGAGGGCCGGGTACCGGGCCCCGGTTCACCGCCGTCGTCGTTCTCAGTCGCCGAGGCCCTTTTCGAGGATGGTGCTGGGGTCCACCGGCTCGTCCGAATGCTCGTCGGGCTCGGTATACCCCCAGGTCACCAATGGGGGGGCCACCGGGGGTGGGTCCGCCTCGAAGGGGCCTAGCGGGGGGTCCACCGGATCCACCGGCGAGGCGGTGGGTACCCCGGTTGTGGGGGCGGCCATCGCGGTGGTGGCGGGGAGGACGACGCCTCCCGTGACCGCTGCGGCCGCCGCCGCGATCGTCGCGAACCTCAGGCGGACGGAGTTGTTGCGGATCGTGCGAGCCATGGGTGTCTCCCGCTGGTAGTGAAGGGCGCCTATCTGGCGTCCTTGGCCTTGGTTCCAGTAGGCCGGAGGCACCCTGGCGGGGTCATGCGCCGGGTTTTCGGGGCTTGACACCGCCGTCGACGCCGCCGCGTTGTCCACGGCTTGTCGACCTGCCGCCGCGCCGGCCGCCGGCTTGTCCGCCGACGGAGCAACGCCCCAGCACACTCGCGGGTTGTACGCATGGGCCTTTCGGTCCCATTCCCGGCGGATAGCGGCTGACACGACGGCCGGCGCCCCGGTGCGCCATGCGCACGGGCAGCTTCGCGCGCCGCTTCATCGCCGCCCCGGCCGCGGGCATGACCGCCCTGTCCGGCCGCTGCCACCACTCGGACGTCAGACGGCGCTGAACTCGTCTTGCGCTGCCCACCGGTCGGCGATTTCGTCCTTAACGGTCGTCGTGGTGGTGGCGAGGCTGGTGTGTAGACCCAGTTGTTGTGACTGCGAGCGGAAGAACGCGACCTCGGACCGTCTCCCCAGTGGCTGCAACTGGTCCGCCACCGGCTGAGCCACTCGGTGAAGTCTTCTCGTAGGCCCCGATCGGCGCCTGAGGATGACCAGTTCCGGTTCGGGCGGCGAGCTGGGACAGGAGATCCCCGCCCCGGTGCGCCCGGCGGAGTCTTTCATCCCCGGGGTCGCCTGACCCCGGGCACCAGGGCCAGGGCCTCATACGCGGCGGGCGCCAGCGGGCTGGTGGAATGTAACTACTAGTATGTACAGTAGGTGCATGAGCACCTCGGAACGCCTGATCGAGTCCACCCGTGAACTGCTGTGGGAGCGCGGGTACGTGGGCACGAGCCCCAAGGCGATCCTGGAGCGCGCGGGCGCGGGCCAGGGCAGCATGTACCACCATTTCAAAGGCAAGCCGGACCTAGCCCTGGCGGCGATCCGGCGCACCGCCGAGGAGTTGCGCGCCAGCGCCGAACGGGTCCTCGGCGGACCGGGCACGCCGTACGACCGGATCGAGGCGTATCTGCTGCGCGAGCGTGACGTGCTGCGCGGCTGCCCGGTCGGCCGGCTGACCATGGATCCGGACGTGATCGCCAGCGACGAGCTGCGCGCGCCGGTGGACGAGACGATCGCGTGCATCCGGGAGCGGATCGCCGCGATCGTCGACGAGGGCAAACGGCAAGGGCAGTTCGCGCCGGAACTGGACGGCGAGGAGATCGGCGCGACCGTGGTCGCCACGGTCCAGGGCGGCTACGTCCTCGCCCGCGCCTCCGGCTCCCCCGCGGCCTTCGACGCCGGGGTCCGCGGCCTGCTCTCCCTGCTCGCACCCCGGACTCACAGACAGGAGAACTGAGGCACGTGCACATCACCAGACGGCGCCCCGACACGCAGCAGGGCCCATCGGAGAACTTCACCGGCACGGTCTGGCTGGACGAGATCGCCGCGCCCGCCACCCCGTCCCGGCTGCGCATGTTCAACGTCCACTTCGCACCCGGCGCCCACACGGCCTGGCACCGGCATCCGCACGGGCAGGTGCTGCACGTCCTGGAGGGAGAGGGGCTCGTGCGGCGCAAGGGCGGTGACGTCGAGGAGATCCGCGCGGGCGACACGGTGTGGATCGAGCCGGGCGAGTGGCACTGGCACGGTGCCGGGCCGCGCACCTTCATGAGCCACCTGGCGGTCGTGGAGGCCGCCGCGGACGGCACGACGACCGAATGGCACGAGCACGTGCACGACTACCCCGCCTGAGAAGGGAACCGGGACATGCACGCCATGCAGTACGAGTTCACCCTGCCCGCGGACTACGACATGGGCGTCATCCGCTCGCGTGTCGCCCGCGTCGGGCATCTGCTGGACGACTGGGAGGGCCTCGGCATCAAGACGTACGTGCTGCGCGAGCGCGGGATGCACGGCTCGCCGGTCAACCAGTACGGGCCGTTCTACCTGTGGAACACCGCCGAGGGCATGAACAGGTTCCTTTGGGGTGGCGCCTTCCAGGGGCCTGTCGACGACTTCGGGCGACCGGCGGTCCGGCAGTGGTCGGGCCTGGCGTTCGAGGAGGGCGCCGCGACCGGATCCGCGCCCGGCTTCGCCCTGCGCCGGCGCCAAGCGGTGCCTGACGGCGTGGAGTTGGCCGCGTTCATGGCGGAGACCGCGGCCGAGACGGCGCGGCTGGCCGCGGAGGACGGTGCGGTACTGGCGGCGGCAGCCGTGGACACGCACGCGTGGGAGGTCGTGCACTTCTCCCTCTGGGAGCACGCCACGCCCGAGCACGACGGGGACCTCTTCCAGGTGCTGCACCTCTCCGCCCCCGGCCGGGACCGGCTCCCGCGCGGCCGGCAGTGGTGAGCCGCGTCCGCACCGTCCTCGGTGACGTCCGACCCGGGGAACTGGGGGTGTGCGACGCGCACGACCATCTCTTCCTGCGCAGCCCGCAGTTGCCCAGCCAGGAGCTGGACGACGCCTCCGCGGCACGGGCCGAGCTGGCCGCATTCCGGGCGGCGGGCGGGGCGGCCGTCGTGCAGTGGACGCCGTACGGAATGGGGCGGCGGACGGCGGACCTGCCGACGCTGTCCCGGGCCACCGGTGTGCGGCTGGTCTGCGCCACGGGACTGCACCAGGCCGCGCACTACCCGGCGCAGATGCTGCAGGGGCTGCGCGGCCGGCTGGCCGAGGTGTTCGTCGCGGAGCTGACCGAGGGCATCGGGACCACCGGTGTCCGGGCTGGTCTGATCAAGGTGGCGGGCGGCTTCCACGCGCTCGACGCGCACGCCCGCTGGACCATGGCGGCGGCGGCCGAGGCCCATCAAGCCACCGGTGCGCCCATCGCCGTCCACCTGGAGCTGGGCACCGGTGCGCTGGACGTACTCGACCTGCTGTGCGGCGAGTTGGAGGTGCCGGGGGACCGGATCGTCCTCGGTCATCTGAACCGTTTCCCCGATCCGGTGGTGCAGCGGCAGGCCGCCGCGTCGGGCTGCTGGCTGGCCTTCGACGGGCCGTCCCGCGCCCATCACGCCACAGACTGGCGGATGCCGGAGGCGCTACAGGCCCTGGCGGACGCGGGGTTCGCGGACCGGCTGCTGCTCGGCGGGGACACGGTGGTCGCCGGGGCCCGTTCGGTAAACGGCGGCCCCGGGATGCCATACCTGCTGCGCCGTGTGCGGCCGCGGCTGACGCAGGTGCTGGGCACGCAGCTGGTCGACCGCATCCTCGGAGTCCATCCGGGGCAGGCGTTCGCGGTCGACTGGAAGTGAGCGGGCGGTGGCCCGATCCTGCGGTTCCGTGGCCCTTGCAGCCGTTGGCGGCTCCGGCGGCCCGCCGGAGGATGGGGGGCGACGGCCGCCCGCCCCACTCCGAGGAGACAACACCGCCATGGCCCTGGAGATGCGTGACCGCTGCGAGCGCTGTACGGCCGCCCCCTTGCCGCCCGACGGCCCGGCCCGCATCTGCTCGTACGAGTGCACCTTCTGCGAGGCATGCGGCGCGGCCCTGGGGCAGGTCTGCCCCAACTGCGGCGGCGAACTGGTCGCTCGCCCCCGCCGGACGGCCGGGGCGGCCTGACCGTACGTCCGGCAGCATGAGCCCGTGCACACACCGCCGAGCGGCCGCCTGGACCCGTGTCGCCGCCCACCGGAACCTGTGGGGGCGGCTCCCGTCGACGGCTGCCGTGCGCACTTGACCGCGTGACCGGGCATCGGCTGGATGCCGTTCGCCCCGCCGGAGGTTCGCCGGGGCTTCGCGGACCGCGCCCGCCCGCGTGGTGGCATGCCGCTGCCGAGCTCGACGCCCGTCGGGGCCGGGGCGGGAACCGCTGAGACCGCTGCACGTGCGCGGCGCACGTCAGGCGGTAGGGGCAAGGGTGTGGAAGTAGTGCTCCTTGTCCAGGTCAGCGAGGAGACCCGGGTGGACCGGCTCCCAGCCGACGAGTTCACGGGTCAGGTCGCTCGACACCCGCGCGTCCAGCCCCAGGAAACCGAAGTGCTCGGCCGCGGCCCCGGGCGCGACGGAGGTAATCGGGACGTCCAGGTGCTGGCCGATCACCTCCGCGATGTCGCGGATGCGGACACCGTCCTCCGCGACACCGTGCAGCACCGATCCCGCGGGGGCCTTCTCGACCGCGAGACGGAACAGGCTCGGCGGCACTCCGGCGGCCAGCAGAGACCCGCACTCCCCGGGGGCGCAGATCCCGACGGTTTGGCCCTGGAAGCGGCCCTTCGGGGTCTCTCGCTTTTGGGGACGCACGGGCGTGGAACCTCCAGCTGCTGATTGACGCACCGGTCAGTGCAGCCTGCGGGACCGCGCTCTCTCCTCTGGGGGTGCGGGTCTCTGCCGCCGGCTCAGAGTGCCGCCGATGCGGCCCCAGCACGGGGCGAGGCTATGGCTCCTTCGGCCAGGTCATCACCATGTGGCCGGTCTGTTCTGCGGGCGCCTGGCATTGGTGCCGCGTTCGCCCACCCAGATGCTGAACTTCCGCTTGGCGATGTGTTCGCTGTTCCGCCAGCCGTGCTGCACCTGACGTGTTGGTGAGTGCTGCCCCGTGGTCTCATCCCAAGCATGCCGGAGCGCTCGTGCGGGTTGATCGTTCGTGCGGGTTGTCGTGTTGAGGACTGAAGCCCGGAGCTGCAGGGTTGCGCGCGGGAGAGTCAGCCGGCGTAGGCGATCGCGAGGACGGTGATGGTGCGCGTCTGCTCGCCGATGAGGGCGCGGACCGCGCGTCGCAGCCGCGGCGCCGTCCCACGGGCCGACGGTGTGCAGCGGCTACAGAACTCAGAAGCGACGTCTGCGCCTCTAGGCCCCGCTCTGTACGCAGGATGAACGATAGATGTTCGCTACCTGTACGTCTCGCCCGCTAGAGTGGGAGCGGAGGTGCCTCATGTCCGAGTTGTTCGACGCCGTGGATGCGCTGGTGGCGTCCCGGTCGCCGCTGCCGCCGCCGGTGGAGCGCAGGCGGCTGCGCCAGGCTCATGCGCTCACCCTGGACGAAGTGGCCGCGGCCCTCGGCGTGCGGCGCGCGACCGTCGGTGACTGGGAGTCGGGCAAGACCGAGCCGCGTCCGCCGCAGCGGGACGCGTACGCGCGCCTACTCAAGCAACTCGCACAGCTCTACCCCGCAACCGCAAGCACCGGGGCACCGCAGGAAGACATCGCTGCTCCGCAGACCGCTCCCCGCACAGCACCGAAGGCGCCGCCTGCACCCACCGCCCCGGAGCCCGATGCTGCGGCCCCGGCCGCGTCCGACACCGGCGCTGCCCCCGCTGGGCCGGCGACGGCCTCGCGTCGCCCGGGCGTGAAGAAGGCGGCCCAGGCGCCCTCGCCCGCCACCGGTGGCGCGTACGCGCACGGCCCGCTGCTCGTCCTCGACGCCGACACCGACCGGAACGTGACCGGCTACGGCATCGGCGGACTGATCCTCGACGTACCCGCCAAGTCCCTCCCCGCCCTCGTCGACTGGACACTGACCGAGGCGCAGCTCGGGGCGGAGCGGCTGCACGGCTCTGGAAAGGACGCCGACCCGCTGCTGGTACTCACCGAGGCCGCGTGCGAGCGCTACGGCCTGCCCGCCACGCTGTCGCACGAGGAGCGGCTCGCCGGGCGGCTCCCCGAGGGGCACAAGATCCTCAAGCAGCTTCAGCGCGCCGAATGGAAGCTGACCAAGCGAGGGCTGGGACCGTGGGCGCGGATCTACCGCCCCGCCCACGGCGGGCGCCGGCAGTGCGTGCAGCTGTGCATCCCGTCCTGGCACGCCTTCGACGACCGTGCCTGGGGCCACGCCGCCCAGCTCGAGCCCGCAGAGCTCGCCCGGGTGCTGGGCCTGTACGCGACGCGGGTGATGACCCCGGTCGGGTCTGCGGCCGTCACTGGGCTGCAGCTGATGACGGCGCTGAACCCGCCGACCCGGGCGAGCGAACCGGACGCCGACGGCCGGCGCCACTCCGAGCACCGGCCCGGCTCCCTCGGTACCGAGCCGATGGACCCGGCGCCGTGCGAGGCGACCGACGGACACCCGGTTCTCGCTGACCTTCCGCGGTTCCATGTTCGCGGCCCCGACGAGAAGCTGTTCGAGGAGGCCTACGACTGGGCACGGGACCTCACCGACGCAGAGTGCACGAAGCGCCACCTGGTCGGCCTCGACGTCAACCTGGCGTTCGCCGCAGGCGCCAACGGCGCCGTCGTCGGCCTGGCATCACCGCCTGTGCACGTCACCAACCCGGCCTTCGATGCGGCGCTGCCCGGCTCGTGGCTGGTCGACCTCTCCCACGTCGACCCGAACCGGGTGAAGGTCGGCAAGCAGTGGCGCGACCTCGAAGGAGACCTGCTGCCCAGCCCGTTCACACCGACCGGCGAACGTCCGGCGGGTCCGGCCTGGTACGCCACCCCCACCGTGGCCTACGCGATGGAACTGGGCTACGAGGTGGCCCCCTTGGAGGCGTGGGTGCGCCGCGAGAGCGGCCGGTTCCTGGATGGCTGGTACAAGCGGCTGCGCGACGCCTACGTCCACACCATGGCCGAGCTGGGTGTCGCCGAGAAGCTGCCCCCGGCCGAGTTCCTGACCGCGATGGACGGCTACAAGAGCCGTGACCGTGAGCTGGGCATCGTCGTGGACGCGGTGAAGATGACCGTCAAGGGCGGCATCGGCAAGCTCCGGGAGAAGGCCCGCGGCGGAGGCTGGAAGCCAGGGCAGGCCTGGCCAGCTCTGTCCCGGCCGACGTGGCGGCCCGACATCCGCGCGGTCGTGATCTCCCGGGCCCGGATCAGCATGCATCGCAAGATGCTGCACCTGGCCGCGGCCACCGGCCGGTACCCGGTCGCGGTTCTGTCGGACTGCGCCGTGTACGCCGCCGACGGGCCCGGCCCGCTGGACGTCCTGCCCTACAACGCCGACGGCAAGACCGTGCCCGGCTCCTTCCGGCTCGGCGTCTCCCCAGGGATGGTCAAGCACGAGGGCACCCAAAGCGTGCTGTGGGGCGCCGACGTCCTCGAACAGCTCGCCGGTGACGACCACGTCGCCAACCTCGCCCGCTACATCAAGACCGGCGAGGTCACCACCAAGGACACCGGAGAATAGGTCAGTTACGGCGATGGTGACGGTCGGCGAAGAACTCGACAAGGCGGTCCAGGGGGCGTTCACGCGCCCCATCCCGAAGACCGCCGGCGCGCAGATGCGCTAGCTGGTCCGCCAGCACTAGCACAGCACAAGGCGCGTGGCCGAGCTCCTCGGCATCAGCCAGCGCACCGTCGAACGCTACGTGAAGAACCAGATCAGAAAGCCCCGGCCGGAGCTCGCCGACCGTCTCGAGCGTGAGGTCCGCGTGCGCTGGAAGCCGCAGATAGGGCCAAGGCGAAGCAGGCCGCGGCTACCACCGGCGGCATCATGATCGACGTCCGCGCCCGGTTCGGCTACACCGCCGCCCCCGGCAGCACCGACGACGCACCGCACACGCCACCTCACCTCGCCCTGCCACCCCACCGCCTCTTCCAAGCCCAGGAAGCCGGATAGGGAGAGTTGCACCTGCGCTTGGCCGCGGTGGCCTCCGCCGCCGGGGTCCTGGCCGGCGGCGCTCCTCCAGCTCGGTGATGCGGTCCCCCCGTGGCCGGACCACTCCTTTTTGCGGAGCCACCAGCGCGGCGAGGCCGTGGTCGCCGACCGGGCGAGCTATGTCGAGGCGGCCTCAACTCGCCTGAGCGGCGCCCCATGGCTTCCCGCACCCATCACGGCGGGGGGACCTCGCGGAACAAAACTCCCCCACGCTGTGGGCGCGATCCGATGCGGGGAGGGCGCCGATCGCCGGCCGTGACCACGATCGCGCAGCCCCCCTCCCTGGCTGAACACGGTTAAAGTCCGGCTCAGCCCGCCCGGTCACAGCCTTCTGCGCTGCGCTCTAGCTGTTCACCAGCAGGATCTTGCCGAGGTGCCCACCGGCCTCCATGAGCCGGTGCGCCTCGGCGGCCTCGGCCATGGGCACGGTCTGGTCGATGACGAGTTGCACGGCTCCGCTCTCGATCATCGGCCAGACGTTCTTCTGCACCTCGGCGACGATGGTCGCCTTCTGCTCCTTGGACCGGGTGCGCAGGGTGGTGCCGTGCACGGAGAGACGCTTGAACACCAGCTCGGCCAGGTTGAGGTTGGCCTCCAGGCCGTTCTGCAGGCCGATGACGACGAGGCGTCCGTCGGCGGCGAGGGAACGGACGTTGCGTTCGAGGTAGTCGCCGCCGATGACGTCGAGGATCACGTCGTACGGGCCGTATTCGGCGAAGTCCTGCGTGCGGTAGTCGATCGCCACATCGGCGCCCAGTTCCCGTGCCCGCGCGACCTTCTCGGGTCCGCCGACGGTGGTGACGACACGTGCACCCAGTTCCTTGGCGATCTGGATCGCCAAGGAACCGACTCCTCCGGCTCCACCGTGCACGAGGAGGGTCTCGCCCTTCTTCAGCCCAGCAGTCATGACGACGTTGGACCACACCGTGGCGACCGCTTCGGGCAGGCCCGCGGCCTCGACCAGGCTGATTCCCCTGGGTACCGTGAGCAACTGTCCCGCCGGAACAGCGACCTTCTGCGCGTAGCCCCCTCCCGTCAGCAACGCGCACACCTCGTCGCCCACCTGCCGACCGGTCACTCCCTCGCCGACGCCACTGATCCGGCCAGAGACCTCCAGCCCCGGATACGGCGATGCCCCCGGCGGCAGCGGGTAGAGACCCCACCGCTGCATGATGTCCGCCCGGTTCAGGGCACTGGCCACCACATCGATCACCACTTCGCCCACTGCGGGAAGCGGGTCCTCGACCTCGATCCATTCCAGGACCTCGGGGCCGCCGGGTTCCTTGATCGATACCGCCTTCATGATGCTCCGTTCACATGACTGGGACAGGGGCTCGCCGCGGACGTCCGGGACGGGTTGCTCGCGGCATGTCCTTACCGGAAGGGCCGGCACCGAAGGTCCGCCGCGACGTCGGGCACATCCCACCGCGGGAGGGGCTGGATGGCAGCTCGCGCCGGGAATGCCCGGGAGCCCAATGTTTGCATCGCATACATTAGAGAGCGGGAGTATGCAGTGTCAACATTGCCTGCCCAAGCCCCGGATGGGCAAGATCCGGCGAGCCCGTCACGCGACCCGCTACGCCCTCGCCTGTGGCAGTGCCGCGGGGGCGGTGAACAGGGCGTGGACGGCGGTGCGGACCTGGTCGGCGACCACCTCGGGGGTCGAGGTGTCGAGCTTGCCGTCGAGGTGCAGGAACGCCAGGCCGTGGACGAGTGCCCACACCGTGGTCGACAGCGCCTCCGCGTCGGCGCCCGGGAAGGCGCCGCGGACGATGCCGCGGACGTATTCCGAGATCGCGGCGGTCGCGGCGACCCGTTCCTCACTGTTCGGATCGCAGGGCTCGGCGAACATCACCCGGAACAGCGCCGGGCGCTCGAGCGCGAAGCGCACGTAGGCGACGGCGACCGCCGCGAGCTCGTCGGGAGTCGTGGGCGAGGGGCGCGCCGCGACCAGGTACTCGGCGAGCTCGCGGTAGCCCTGTGCGGCGACCGCGGAGACGAGCGCGTCGCGGTCCGCGTAGTGGCGGTAGGGGGCCGCCGGTGACACGCCGGCTCGCCGCGCCACGGCCCGCAGCGACAGCGCGGCGCTGCCGTCCTCCTCGAGCAGTTCCCGCGCGGCGCGCAGGCAGGCGGCGCGCAGATCGCCGTGGTGATACGTACCGCCCGCTTGAGGCATGGGTCACACTCCCTCATGTCTACGTTGCTTACATCGTTACCAAATGTGAACGCTGCATACATTGTATGCGATCGAGATCGAGAGGGGAACTCGGATGAGTCCCTGCGCTCCGGGTAGGTGCTGGGCAACCGGATCGCCAAGGCGGCCATGGAGGAGAACATGGCCGGCGACGGCCAGCTCCCGGACGAGGAGTTGTCCGGTCTGTACGCCCTCGCCTCGGCTGCCGGCATGGCACAGGTCCGCCACCAGATGCGCCGCATCGCCCGCGGAAGCCGGCCCACGCCCAACACCCACCCTGCCGGTCACGCTCACTCACTCCACGTCTCGGGCACGTGAGTGTCCAGTCGTGCGGCCAATGGACCGGCCGCTACCGATGACGGCACCCCCCAAGGACGGAACTCCCCCGACCCATCGTCAGCGCACCCCCGCAGGGCGCAACCGCCGCACACGGGCCCCAACGGCCTTCCTCTCAGCCCCTCCTGCCGAACGAAGCTCACGCAGGAAGGTCTCGCCCGCGCCGGGCCGGGCCCACCGGGCGCGCCCGGCCAACGCCCTGCCCACGTCCCCGGCGCCCCGCGCCTCACGCCCCGACACGGGAGGGAATGTTGACACTGCCTGCATTGCCCCATAGGCTCATGTAAGCAATGCATACATAGCTCGAAGATCGGCCTTCACAGCGGGTCGGCGAGCAGGTACCCGCCCGTGACGTCACGTCCCACCGACCCGGCCACTGGGATCCGTCACCACCACAGAAGGGAGAGGCGCAGATGACCACGGTCCTTTTCGTCGTGTCCGCAGCGGATCACTGGACGCTGAACGACGGAACGAAGCACCCCTCAGGGTTCTGGGGTGAGGAACTGGCCATGCCGCACAAGATCTTCAGCGAGGCAGGGTGGGACGTCACGATCGCCACCCCGGGCGGAAAGGCCCCGACACTGGACCGGCTCAGCATGTCCCGCACCGCCGGCCTCCCGTCCAAGCTGCGCGAGGTCGCCAGGTATCTGGACTCGATCCAGAGCCGGCTGGAGAGCCCCGAGGCATTGGAGAACGTCAACCCGGACCAGTTCGACGTGGTGTTCTACCCCGGTGGACACGGCCCCATGGAGGATCTGGCCTACGACCCGGTCTCGGGCGCACTGCTCACCCACGTCCTCCGCTCCGGCAAGCCGCTGGCACTCCTGTGCCACGCGCCGGCCGCCACGCTGGCTGCCAAGAACGAGGACGGGACATGGCCATTCGCCGGCTACCGGATGACCGGCCTCTCCAACACCGAGGAAAAGCTCAACAGCTTCGGCCGCAAGGCTCCCTGGTTCCTCGAGGACCGCCTGCGCGAGGGCGGTGCGGATTACGTCAAGGCGCGCCTGCCCCTGCTCCCGTTCGTGGTGGTCGACCGCAATGTGTACACCGGCCAGAACCCCACTTCTTCCGAGCGACTGGCCAAGCGACTGGTGGCCGATACGGCTGATCCGGCGCGCTAGTTCGGCGGAGGGACTGCCGTCGGCGAGGCCGCCTCGGCCCCGGTCAGGCACAGCGTCATCAACCGCGTGAGCCGGGGGCGACCTCGGAGGCCACCTCCGGATACAGTGCGCGCGACGGCAGCCTGGTTGTTCAAGGCACGCCGATCACGGCCGCCATGCTCACGGCGGGATGGGGCAGCAGCACCTCCTCGATCTCCCGCGGGCAGAGGTCCTGCGCGACGGCTGGTCCTCGCGGGCGCGTGCCCGCGGCGGCTGACCGGCCGCCCGCCCGAGTTCTGCCGGAAGCAGCCATGGCCGAGACGGCCACCGGCGGCACCTGGCAGGAACACACGGGAGTGACGGGCCTGTTGGACGGTTCGCCGTACGGGCCGCGCCCGGAGCGTGAACGCGTGCATTCTGCGAGATCGCGGGACTGGGCTGGGTCGCGGACTCGGAGCTGTGGGGGCCGCCGTCGGACGACACCCTCGTGTCGGTCGCGGCGAAGTGCCAGCACGCCCCGGGCTGCACGATCGTCATCACCCCGCGGCCGAATCCCGGCGGCGTGGTTTAGCCTCCCGGGTGAAGGAAGGCCGCATGTCCGAGTGGATCGATCCCCGGCACGCGAACCTGGTGGCGGCGTGGAAGCGCGCGCAGCAGCCGGCGTCCAGGCATCCGCAGCAGAAAAGGCCCGTGCGGGGGTTCGTCATCCCGCCCAAGCCCTAACAGCAGCACGGCGGCTGTCCCCTTGGCCGGCCGCCCTCGAGCGCCCGCCCCGTCGGAGGACCGGAAACTCTGGCGGGGCGGGTAAGAGCGAAGAGGCCCCAGCCGGTGGTGCGTTCCGGCTGGGGCCTCTTCCCTGTTCCCTCGTTACAGGGGGCGGATGTTCTCCGCCTGCGGGCCCTTCTGGCCCTGCGTAACGTCGAACTCGACCTTCTGGCCCTCCTGAAGCTCACGGAAGCCCTGGGTGGCGATGTTCGAGTAGTGGGCGAAGACGTCGGGGCCGCCACCCTCCTGCTCGATGAAGCCGAAGCCCTTTTCCGCGTTGAACCACTTCACAGTGCCCTTGGCCATGCCTGTCTCCTTCGAAAGGACTCGTATCGGGTCTCGCACCGTGCGGGACCCGGAGGTGATCGCCCTGGTCCGGAGAGGCTGTCGAACAGCAAAAACGCCCGCGATTGCGATCACGGGCGAACGGGACTTCGGAACCACGACTGCTGGTCACGACGCTACACCGGCTGGTGAGGCTCGGCCACGCGGTTCCGGTCATCGTGGCGTGTTGCCCCGACGTGCCGCATGCGTGCCAACGTCTCACGAAGGCCCAGTCAGTGGCTGGCGACGCCTCCCTTATGCGGTTATGCCCGAGCAACGCTAGAAGCCCGCCCGTCCCGGGGCTCCTCGGACCACCCACCGGATCTACGTCATGGACTTCGGTCAGGGCACCGCTTCAGCCATCGACTTCCGGGGCGGCCACCTAGCAGATTAAGCAGCGAAGCAACAGCTACATCACGCTGATCGGCCCTCCTGACAAGCGGGTGTTCGTCAACGCCAACGCCCGGTCCGAGGAAACCGACCCCACGAAGTTCACTGCCGGTCCGAAGGGCCTCAACCACCAGAATCAGATCCAGTGGCGTGACGCCCGCACGGGCAAGCTCCTCGCCGCCTCCGACTTCTACGCACCGTCCACCACGGGCGGAACCGTGCCCCCCGGCTACGGAGGCCTGATCTACAACTTCTTCTACGACGGCCGCGGTATGGCCCTGAAGGTTCGCGGTCACCAGGCCCTCTGGGCTTCACCCTTTTCTGCGCGGAATGGCGGCGACTGTCAACCGGAGGATCCTTTGGTGGGTCGCTACGCCGGTTCTTCGTGCCGGTTGTGACAATGCGATTCATGATCCCCAAAGTGGACGCGCCCGGGAATTCGGCCACTCTGTGGGTCGTGTTGCTGACGCTCGCGGCAGGTCAGTTTCTGATGGCGCTCGACAGTTCCGTCATGAACGTGTCGATCGCGAGCGTGGCCGACGACGTGGGCACGACCGTGTCCGGGATCCAGGGCGCCATCACTGCCTACACGCTCGTGATGGCGATGCTCATGATCCCCGGCGGCAAGGTCGGCGCTCTGATCGGCCGCAAGCGGGCCTTCATGATCGGCTGCGCCATCTACGGCTGTGGGTCACTGACCACGGCGCTCGCCCCGAACCTGACGGTTCTCCTGGTCGGCTGGTCGTTCCTCGAGGGCGTCGGCGCCGCACTGATCCTGCCCGCGATCGTGGCGCTCGTCGCCGGCAATTTCTCCACGCAGCGAAGGCCAGCCGCCTACGGTCTCGTCGCCGCCGCCGGGGCCGTGGCGATCGCGTTGGGGCCGCTCATCGGAGGCGTGGCGACGACGTACTTTTCCTGGCGGTGGGTGTTCGCTGGGGAAGTGGTGCTGGTGCTCGCCATCCTGGTGCTCGCCCGCCGGGTCGCCGACGCGGCGCCCGCCCAGAGGCCGCGCGTCGATCTCATCGGTGCCGTGCTCTCCGCCCTGGGGCTCGGCATCTTCGTGTTCGGTGTCCTGCGCTCGGGGGAGTGGGGCTGGTTCCGGCCGAATCTCGGCGCCCCGTCGTGGCTTGGCGTCTCGCCGGTCGTGTGGCTCGTCCTGGCGGGCCTGTTCCTGATCTGGAGCTTCCTGCGCTGGGAGGCCCGGCTGGTCAAGCGGGGCAGGGAGCCGCTCGTGGACCCGGTGCTGCTGGAGAACAAGCAGCTGACGGGCGGCCTGACCATGTTCTTCTTCCAGTACCTCGTACAGATGGGTGTGTTCTTCGTCGTACCGCTCTACCTGTCGGTCGCGCTCGGCCTGTCGGCGCTCCAGACCGGTGCGCGTATCCTGCCGCTCTCCCTGACTCTGCTGGCTGCCGCGGTCCTGATCCCGCGCCTCCTCCCGAACGTCTCACCGCGGCGAGTCGTACGGGTCGGCGTCGTCGCGATGTTCGCGGGGGCGGTGGTCCTGATGGCCGCGCTCGACGCCCATGCCGGCCCGGAGATCGTCACCATTCCCCTGCTCCTGATCGGGCTGGGCATGGGCGCCCTGGCCTCCCAGCTCGGCTCTGTCACCGTATCGGCGGAACCCGACGAGCACAGCGCGGAGGTCGGCGGCATCCAGAACTCCGTTACCAACCTCGGGGCCTCGATCGGTACGGCACTCGCGGGGTCGATCATGATCGCCACGCTGACCACATCGTTCCTGACCAGCATCGAACAGAATCCGGCGGTCCCGGACCCTGTTAAGGGCCAGGCGGACACACAGCTCCAGAGCGGCGTGCCCTTCCTGTCCGACGCCCAGCTCAAAACCGCCCTGGCCGACGCCGGCGCCAGCGCGGACGTGACCAACGCCGCGCTCGACGCGAACGCCGCGGCCAGACTCGACGGCCTGCGCGCCGCACTGGCCATCCTCGCGCTCAGCGCCCTCATCTCGTTGTTCTTCACCCACCGGATCCCCAGCACCCAACCCGGCGGGGCCACGGGGTAAGGGCTGGTAGCGGCATGATCAGCGCGGATCCTGCCGCCCGGGGTCCCGCTCGGCTTCCTTCACTGCCGGGCAAGTGCGATTCCAGGCGCAGCCGGCCTCGCTGAGGCAGAGCTGCTCGGGGCGCCGCCGGACGGCCCCCTCGTCGATATCAGGCGTTGCCCCCCCCTTTCCGGGGGTTGATGAGCCCAAAGGCGCAACACCCTCCGAGCGTCAAGGGGGGTGAACGACGATGGCGGGGACCGGGTGCCCGAGAGGGGGTCAACGCCCGGCTCCCCAAAAGGCCGACATCGCCCGAAAGAGGCGGTCGGCCGGTCTCGTTGTCCCTCCACCGTCCCACACCCGCGCGCCCTCGATCCCCGGCAAGAAGGACGTGTCGTGAGCCGGGCCCCTGCCGCGCCCCCGCCGTACCCCGGCTCTCGCAGCGGCCCGGGTATCGGTGCCGGGCGCGTGCGGCCGCGAGCCGTTAAGCACCTGCTGCTCGCGCACACCTCGTCCCGGGCGCCTGTTCGATGACGAAGGCGTCGCGGGTGTGGGTCAGGTGCAGCAGCCAGGCCACGGCGCAGGGCACGCAGCGCAGGCGGAGGACGGCGCCTCGTTCTTTGGCGCGGCGGTTGGCGGCCATCAGGGCGCTCAGGCCGGTGCAGTCGCAGAACGGGACGCCCGCCAGGTCCACAACCGTGCGCGGAAAGGTCGTGACGGCCTGCTGCAGAGCGTGGCGCAGTTCGGCGGCCGTGACCACGTCCAGCTCACCGGCGACGGTCACCACGCAGTGATCGGGTGCCGGCTGTCGGACCTGGATGTCGAGCGGCTTGAGCACAGCCTTTCTCCTCTGCTGATGCTCCCGTGCTGTCGCCGGAGTACCCCAGGTACCGCGATGTCCACCCGGCCGCCGCGGTGACCGGACGACGCTGCGGCCCACCTGGCTGTCCACCGCGCGCCGCACCCACCGCCTGGCGTCTAGGTCGTGACCGGGCACACCACGCACGGGCGCCCACCGGGGTGGCCCCACCTGACGGACGCGGCGCGGGGCCACCCCGGCATCCGGACAAGAACGCCGCCGCCGTCCTTGGCCCTGAGACCGGCCCAGGCCCCTGACGGGTGTCGCGTGCGGGTGGAAAGCCGCTGGCCATGCCAGAGTAAGAGCGTTAAATCCAAGCGCTCCCCCTGGAGTGGCCGGCAGTGCCCCCGGACCCCGACGGTCGTCACGTCCCCCGTTCTACCCCGCACAAGCGGCGGCACGGCCGTCACTCCGTGCCGCCTTTTTCACCTGATTCGCCGCTACTGCGGCATTTACGCATATGCCCTTGCCCACCAGGCTCACACCCCTGCGCAGGGACGAGCGGTCCCGCGTGTCCTGCCATGGCCCGCACCCCGGCTTCACCCGCCACCTGTGGCCGTCGGAGACTGCTGAGCAGGGCGGAGACCGCTGATCAGCTCCATAATGAAAACACTCGCATGGAACGGCGCGCCGGGTGCTCAGCCGCCGCCGAGGCCCGGTTGCCTTCCCAGGACCCCAGCCCGGCGCGACGCCGACTTCACCCCTCGGTGTGCTGCCCATGGAGAGCCGGCCCGGAGGCCGGCCGGGATGTTTCCGCCCCGCCCGGGGCAGGCACGAAGTAGCCCCAGCCGCCCACCGCCGAGGACCTACCCCCCCATGACCTCCCAGCCGAACAACCCCTTACGCCCGCGTAACGGCCGCCCGCACCCCGCGATGGCGGGCCGCGAGGAATACGTGGCCCGGATGGAAGAGGAAGTCGCCCAGCTCCGCCAGGCCGTCGCCTCCCACGCCAGCGTCGACCAGGCCATCGGCGTGCTCATCTGCCTGCACCAGATCAGCCCCGACACCGGCTTCACCGTGCTCCGCACCGCCTCCCAGCTCGCCAACACCAAACTCCACACCGTCGCCGACGCCGTCACCACCTGGGCACGCACCCATCAGCCACTCCCCGAACCGATCAAGGAAGCACTCGGCGAAGCCCTACGCCTCCACGCGGGCAACCAGGGCACTTCGATCGACTGACTGGCCGCGCTCGACAGCGCCGGCTCAGCCGGCCGGGCGCCTGCCTCGCACACGCGCGCGGCGACACGGTCATCGCTGCCGTGCCGCCGCGGATCCGCAACCTGCCACCACACGGCGAGTACCCACCACCCCCGGCCGAACCCACCACGTGACCCCCGCCCGCACGGATCGTTGAGCACAGCATTCGCGCCATGAACATCCCACCCCCCGGGGATACGCGAACCCTCGTGAGGGCCCGGAATACCGCGTCCCGCCTCGGGCCCTCACCCTTCCTGTCCCAGGCCCTGGGTAGGCCAACCGCCTCCGGAAACCGTCCCTCCATCTCGCCGACAGTCGTGCACCGGCTAAAGGCAACTGGTCACGTCCGTGGCGATCGTGACGTGATCGGCACAAGCTTCTCGGCCGGGCAGCCGTACCAGCGCGGGCTTGCCGCACGGAAAGCCGTGTACCCAGGCCGGCTGCCCGCCGGGCCCTTCCACCTCACGGGCCACCAGATGCCGACAAAGCTCACCGTCGTCCATGCACACCATCCCATTCCTGCCCTGCGACGCCTCGACCTGCGAGAACCGATTCAGCTCACCCACTTTGCCCCCAAATGCGTAGAACGGGGATAAGAACGATTGCGTACATGCCCTGTCGGGCGGCCGGGCCCGTAGCCGAGCATCTGGGCCGTAGCGGCCGCCGATGCGAGAAAGGTCGGCAGTGCCGGCTCCTGCCGAGGCAACGGTCGGCGCCGGGCTCTCTTCCATCGAGGTGAGGCGATCGACGGTCTGAGATGCGCCCGTCCGGGTCACCAGTGATAGCGGCCGGCTCGTGGCCGGGTGACGGTGGACAGAGTCTCGACCTCTCCGCCCTCTGCCCCACCGAAGGAGCACCATCATGCCCGGACGCCATACCGTCATCCGCAGCCTGCACGATCTGGGTCTGGCGGCATGGTTCGGCGGCTCCCTGATGGGTGCGGCCGGCCTCAACGGCGCGGCACGCCAGGAAGGCGCCACGGATGCGGCCACAGCGCGCATCGCGTCGGCCGGGTGGACCAAGTGGATGCCGGTCAGTGCCGCCGCGATCGGCGCCCACCTGTACGGCGGCGGCGGCCTGCTCGCCGTCAACGCCCACCGCCTCGCCAAGCAGAAAGGCGTGGCCGCCTCCTCCGCGGCGAAGACGGTCGTCACCGCGACGGCGCTGGCCGCCACCGCCTACGCACGCATCCTCGGCAAGAAGATCGACCTCGCCACCTCCGTCGACCCCCACGACCTCGAGAAGGCGGCCCAGCACCCCATCGACACCGAAAAAGCCCAGCGCCGCCTCGCCTGCGTGCAATGGGCGGTGCCCGCCCTCACCGGATGCCTGGTGGTCCTCAACGCCCTGCAGGGCGAACAACAGCGGCCCCTCGAACAACTCCGCGGCATGTGGGACCACGCCCGGTCCACCGCCCCGCTCATCCACTGAGCGTCAGCAAGCAGCACTGCCACGACAGGGCTGCGCCGCAACGGGAGGGAACGCTCGCCGGCCGTCAGCCGACCGCAGTAGGGCCGGAGCCCGCCTTCCTCTGGACGTGCGGAATGCGGCGAGGGCGTAGGCGACGTACGCGGCTGTTTGCTCAAGGGGTGGCGATGGCTGCGACGGCACGCCCCGGACCCATGGGAGAGCTGGCTGTACTGGAACGGAAGCAGTCAATGCCGGGTAGGGCGATCTGTCACTGCGCGATGGAGAGGGCCGGTGCGTGCCCCTCGCCGTCGCCAGCTGGTCCAGACGGGCCGACACCGAGGAAAGCGCTAGGCATCGATGTCTGCCCTTCAGCCGTGGCCGCGACGGTCAGCCTCAAGGTGAGGCAGGCAGTCGGCGACGCGAGCGGGAAAGCGGCCTTGATCGCTCCCAGCCCCCAAGCCCAGCGGATGCTCGACACCACCGGCATCAGCCAGGTCTTCTCCTTCCACCCCCATCGCCGCCATCGACCCCTCGAACACCAGCTCCGACGGTTAGCGACCCCACCCGCTCACCCACGCGGACGGCCCCGGAGTGAGGCGGTGCACCGCGGCCTCGATCGAGCGAGCAGCGCCGAGCGGCGGTCACAGCCCGTGGGGCGCTCGCTCATGGTGGCAGGCCTCGACACGGGTCACGGTGACGGTCACGGCCAACGCTTCCGGTGCGCTGTGCTCGGCAAGGTGGGACAGGACGGCGGACCGAACCTGCTCGTGGACACGGCGGGCAGCGTCCAGCACACAGTTCCCTTCGGCCACCGCGCAGCGCACTTTTATGTGCCATCCCGAGCCGTCTGGCGCATGCTCGGCGCGCACGCCTGCCCCGGACGGTGCGTGCTCGGTGAGCGTCTGTGGCAGCACGGGGCGGACGGCCTCGGTGAGGCGGTGGACGAGGCCTGGCTGCAGACCGGCCACGCCGGGGACCGCGACCGTCGCCTCTGCCGCTGCCGTGAGAAGAGCGGCCGTACGGGTGTCGGCCATCACGTGCCGCCGGGAGTGTGCGGCCCGGATTCGGTGGGGCCGGGGGACGGGGAGGGGTCCAGGAGGTCGGTCACGGTGATGTCGACAGCCGTCACCTGCAGACCGATGGTGTGCTCGGCGGCGTGCAGGACCGATCGGCGTACCTCGTCGATGCGATCCGGCAGTGGGCGGTCGAGTCCGGCAGCCAAGGTCAGCGTCACCACCACACGTTTCGTCCCGTCATCGTCGTCTGCGGGGGTCAGTCGGCAGGCCGCGGCCTGCACCCCGGGGACGTCGTCGGCGGCTCGGCGCAGCACTGTCGCCGCGGCGCTCTCTGCGATGCGCAGATCCCGGTCCGGGTCGGCCAGGGGCAGCATCCGTCCTAGCCGGGCCTCTGCCTTGACGGCGCTCATGACGCGTCGGATGAGTGCCTGCAGATGGGCCGGTGCTCGGCCTCTCAGGGTCCGCGTCGCCGCCTTGAGCGTGGCCAGTGACGCGATGGCCTCGCCGCAGAATGGGCACGTCATGGTGTGCGGGTCGTCCGCTGGTGCTGGGTCGAGCGCCTGGTCCCAGACCTGGCTGAGCAGTCGGCCGCAGGTCAGTTCCTCGTCCCTCGCGAGGGGGTCGTCTACCGCCATGAGGCCATCGCCTCCTTCAGCAGTTGGCGCGCCCTGAACAGTCTGCCGCGCACCGTGGGCTCACTGCTATGTGTCACATGGGCGATCTCCTCGTACGACAGGCCCTGGAGTTCCCGCAGGATCCAGCACAGCCGCTGGCCGGCCTCGAGTTCACCGAGTGCGCAGACCAGGGCGGCTGCGGCCGCCTCCTGCTCGGCGGCCCCAGCGGGCGAACTCCAGTCGTTGTCCGCCGCCGGCTCGGTAGCGGCGTCCAGGGGGAAGGTGGGTCGTCGGCGACGGCGCATGGTCAGGCAGCGGTTGACGGTGATCCGGTACATCCAGGTGCGGAACTCCGCCCGGTGGTGGTAGTCGGGCAAGCGCCGCCAAGCGCTGACGAAGGCGTCCTGGACGGCGTCTTCAGCGTCCTGGGCGCTACCCAGCATGTAGTACGCCAGGGTGAGAAGCGGGCGGCTGTGCCGGCGGACGAGGACAGCGAAGGCGTCCTCGTCCCCTTCGGCGGCCCGCACGGTCAGCACACCGTCCGGCAGGTCGCTATCCAGCAGTGCAGGTCCAGTCCGCTCGTCCATGCCGCCTCGGCTCACGGCTTCCGGGACTGTCGCCTACCCACCCCTTCCAATGTGATGCACATCACACCCAGCGGGTGTGAGGAGTACGCCAGCCGGGTCGTCCAACCCTCTTGACGGGCCTCGCGCGGAGGCACGACGACCGATCGAGGCGATCCGCCATGACGGACAACAGCATCGCCACCGGCCGAGACAGCCGAGCCGGTGGGAGTGAAAGCGCGTTGCAAGGCAGGACCGGAGCGGGAACTCCAGCAGGGACACGGGGCAGGACCACCATCGCGGACAGCGTGGTGGCCAAGATCGCCGGTATGGCCGGCCGCGAAGTTCCCGGCATTCACAAGCTCGGCGGGGGGATGGCCCGGGCGCTCGGCGCGGTGCGCGAGCGGGTCCCGGGCACAGGCAGCGGTGTCACCCAGGGCGTGAAGGTCGAGGTCGGCGAAAGGCAGGCCGCGGTGGACCTCGACGTCGTCGTCGAGTACGGCGTCTCCATCGTCGACATCGCCGGCGACGTGCGTACCAACGTGATCACTGCGGTGGAGCGGATGACCGGGCTGGAGGTCGTCGAGGTGAACATCGCCGTCGACGACGTCCACCTGCCCGACGAGGAAGAGGAGTCCGACGGCCAGGAGGGGCGCGTGAGGTGACCCCCTTGGGTGATCGCCTGCCCGTCTGGTGCGGGCGGGGCTCAGCGGCGGCAGCTGCGCGCCGGAGACGGATGAGTGAGTCATGAACACAGCCACCACGGGCCTCGTCGCCGGTATGGCGCTGGGCTTCGCCGGATACTTCGGGGGCTTCTGGGCCTTCCTGCTGGTCCTGGTCCTGGGCGCGGCCGGTCTGATCGCCGGCCTGGTCCTGCAGGGCGACCTGGACCTCCGAGCGCGGAGGCAACGGTGAACGCCCTGCCCGAACCAGCCGCCTCCCCAGGAGACCGGGCCGGGCCCCCACGCGCTTCCGCTCTGCCGCCACCGGCCGAGCGGGGTGCGACCATCATTCCGGACAAGGTCGTGGGCCGGATCGCTGCCGAGGCCGGCCGTGTGGCACAGCGGCACCGCGCGGCCATACCGCCCGACAGGGTCCCAGGGGCGGCGCCCAGCGCCTCCGTCGCCAGCCACGCCGGAGCGGTGCGCCTGCGCCTGGCCGTGGACCTGCCCTACCCCACCGACCTCGCGCGCGTCTGCGAGCAGATACAGCACGACGTCGCCGATCGTGTGGCCCAGCTGACCGGGATGCGCGTCGACGAGGTCACCCTCACCATCCGGCGGCTGGTGACGGCCCCCAATCCTGGCCGCAGGCGGGTGCGGTGAACGACCGCGCTCCGCCACGCAGCGCGGTGTCGGCAAGTCGGCAAGTCGGCAAAGGAGGACCGCATGAACCACGACCCCGGCCCTGCCGTGCCGGCAGGCCACGCGGCGCCGCCCGAGAGGGCACCAGGCGGTCCGGACAGCTGCCGCACTACCCACCGCCCGTGGTCAGCGCGCCGGCTCCCGGCAGCCGCGGCCGCATGTGTGATCTTGGTGGCGGCAGGTGCGGCACTGATCGATGTCGTCGCCGTTCGGGCGGGACGCCGGGCAGCAGCCTGGCGGCAGGAGCTGGCCGCCGCCCTTGCCACTCGTCCCGTGGACGATGCGTGGATGCTCACCGGAGCCGCCCTGGCGGCCGTCATCGGCCTGTGGCTGCTCGTTGTGGCGCTCACCCCCGGCCTGCGGCATCTGATGCCGATGCGCTCCCCGGCAAAGCAGCGGGCCCAACTGGACCGGGACGGCGCCGCCGTGCTCCTGCGTGATGCCGCGCTGCGGGTGCCCGGCGTGCGCACGGCGCGCATCCGTGTGCGCCGGCACCGCATCCTGGCACGCGCCGATGTCCACTTCCGCGACCCCCAGCAGGTGAAGACCGCCCTCGCCGCAGTCCTGGACGACGAACGCGACCGGCTCGCTCTCTGCCATCCCCCGCGGATCGTCGTCCGCGTCCGCCACCGGAGCACCTGATGAGCACTCAGCACCGGAGCGTGCCATGACGCCGCAACCCGTTCTCAACCGAGTCCTGTTGGCCGTCACCGGCCTGATCCTGCTCGGCGGCGGGTTGCTGATCATCGCCGCCGGTCTCGACCTGTACCGGCGATTTGACCTGACACCGCCCGCCGGCTGGCCGCTGGCCGCCCCCGATGACGTCCTCCTCGGTTCTGGTGACCGGGCCCGCTGGAGCAGCCAGGGCTGGTGGTGGTGGCCCGCGGTCATCGCCGCGCTCACCCTTGTCGCCCTGCTCGCCCTGTGGTGGCTGCTCGCCCAGCTCCGACGACGCCGACCCTCCCGGGTGCCTGTCGGCGCAGGCCACGCTCAGCAAGGCGTTGAACTCGGCCACGGCGCGCTCGGCGACGCCATTGAGGCAGAAGCCGGAGCCCTGCCAGGCATCGACCGGGCGAAGGTCCGTCTCACCGGGCGCCCGGCACACCCGCGGGCCGACATCACTCTCATCCTCACGCCGGCGACAGCACCCGACACCGCTCTCAAGGCCCTGGGCGAAGGGCCCCTGGACAACGCCCGCCAGTCCACCGGCCGCGACGACCTGTTCGCCGAGACCCGCCTGCGCGTCGCCCACCACAAGGCCCATCGGGTGGCATAGGCCGACGCCCTGGTGGGAGTGCTCGGGCAATAGGTACGTCCGTCCCTTTGTCAGCTTCTGGGTATTGCCCGCAGCTGCCAGGGCCGACGACGCTTACGTGGTGCGGCAGTCGGCGTGCTCGCCCAGGCGCTTCAATCGCCCCGGGTGTCACCGTGTCTGCGGGGCGCTGGGAGAGGAGCCGGAACCCTATCGCGGATGCGGGCGCAGCCGCGGCTGATGATCCGCGAGACGTGTAGCTGGGAGACGCCGAAGTGTTCGGCTATACGGGCTTGCGTCATGTCTTCGAAGAAGCGCATGTACAAGAGGGCCCGTTCTCGCGCGGAAAGACGGCGCAGTCCTCTTTGGCGGTTGCGGCCCAGTGGAGCGGAACGGCGGACGCTCTGATCGGCGCGGCAGGCGCGTGGCGCACCCGGCCGCAGCCCGACCAACGGGGTCAGCCCCCACCGGAGACGCGCACACAGTCGGCGGACGCTCCGGGACGAGGCGCGCCACGGGCTGGGGGGGCTCAGGCAGTTCACGGAAGGCCTCCTCCGCACCACCACAGCACAGCCTTGCCGGATAGCCACCGCTCATGCAGCCAGGCCCGGTGGCTGGACCGGGCCCTGGCGTCACGCGCGGGAAGTGCGCCGCGGGCAGATGCCGGCGTTCCCCGCGCTGTCCTACAGGTTGGGTCGGGCGGCGCTGATGTCGCCGAGTGCCGAGCGTGCATCGCGTTCGATCGCAAGGTCGCCGATGGAGACGATGCCGACCGCATGCCCCTCCTCGACGACCGGAAGGCGGCGGATGGAATGCTCACGCATCAGCTCCACGGCACGGTCGAGGTCCTCGTCCGGGGTGACGGTGACAAGATCGTCGCTGCAGGCGGAGGCCACAGTCTTCTCGTCCGGGTCACCGCCCTCGGCAAGCGCACGCACGACGAGGTCCCGGTCACTGACCAGGCCCCGCAGATCGTCGCCCTCGATGACCAGCACGATACCGATGTCCTCGTCGCGCATCTTCTGTGCCACCGCCGTCACCGACGCCTGCGGCTCGACCGTCACCAGCTGGCTGGTCATGATGTCCCGCACATGCTGAGTCATGACTCCTCCCTAGGGTGAGAGCTGGTGCCCACTGGGCTACGACGGCCGGGTACCCGACCCATGCCCCCCTGCACCCGACGGGGGGGCTCAGAATCCGATGACCGAGAGCGGCTACGACCTTGCGGCCTGCGGTTCCGCACAGCGCCGCACCCAAGCGGGCGCCCGCCGACGCACGAGTACCGAGTTCAGGCGTCAACGCCCCGCGGCGCTGCCCCGGCCGTAGACCTCCGGACTGAGAGCGCGACGTCGGACCGTGAGCCGACAGGTCGCGGGGGCCGCACGGCAGCCGCTGCACTCGCACGGACTTGCGGCTTCTGAACGGTGCCCTGGGGCCCGGGCCTCGTGAGGCATTTGCCGGGCCTGCAACGAAGGGACGGAGGGCAGTGGCCCATGCGAGGCAGGCGTCAGCGCTGAGGGAAGGGGAACTCGGACGGTGCCGCACGAGCGGCGGGATGGTGAGTTCAGGCGGCACGGTGGCGACGACCGTGCCGCCGCCCCCGGCTAGCGGGACCAGGTGGTTGGGCCCTCGATGTAGCGGTCGTCGTAGGGCGAGTACCGGGAACCCCCGACCAAGGAGCAGCGGTTGATCTGCTCGGGCGCGATGACGGCTTCGGCCTTGAGGACCTCGGCACGGGTGTTGCAGCCGTCCTTGTCAGCGTCCACCCAGTGCTTGAACGCGGTGCGGACGTGGCCGGTGCGGTCCTCGACACGGACCGGGAGCTGGGCAAGGGCGTCCTGCACGGGCAGGGTCACGCTCTCCCCGGGCGCGGCGGCGGGAGTGGCGGTGGGGCAGGCGCGGCGTGGGCGGCTGTCGGGGCAAGGAGAGCAGTGAGCGCCACCCCAGCGGCCAGGACGGCGGCGCGGACGAAGCGCACGAGCGGAGGTCCTCTCGAAGATCGCTGAAGCCCCGCGGACCACTCCCGCTCTCTATCGGGCGGTGCTGCGGCCGGTTCCCTGGCGCGCGGCACACGCAGGCCGCTACGAAGATCACGACCACTGGGGCTGCCAAGCTGGATCACGGTGAAGTCGGGTGAGGCCGGGGACGCCCAGCGGAAGCCCATCGCACTGGTGCTCACTCGTTCGGCGGTATGGCCAAAACGCCCAGGCCGTAAGACTCGGTCACCCCTTGATCATCTTCCTGGAGGAGACCGCATGCGTCTGCCTGTTTGGTCAGCCGCCGCAGCGTTGGCCCTGGCAGCCACCGTCATTCCCGGCACAAACGCCATCGCGGCACAGCCCGGCAGACTGATCCCCGGCTGCCCGGGCGGCTCGATCTGCTTCTACACCGGCTCCAACTTCGGCGGTTCCAGCTGGGAATGGACCGCCAACAGCGGCTACCACGACCTGCCCGAGGCACTGCACGATCACGTGGGCTCCTTCGTGGCCAACACCGACGGCTGCCTCATCAACTGGCAGCCCAAGGAGACCCGCCTGGTTCACAAGGGCGACTATCGCATCAACTACACCACGGACTTCGGCGGCAGGGTCGACGGCGTCGGCACCACCTGCTGATCCCCCAACGCTCGTGTAGCGCCCTCCCCATCTTCGGCCAGCACACGATGCGGCACGCCCCCGACCCGGTCCTGCCGCAGGGGCGGGCAGCGCTACACCGCCCCGCGAGCACCAGCCGTTCGCCAGCAAGCGCCTTGGAGGTATCGTCGGTGCCGAGGGGCCATCACGCTGTCTGCAAGGCCCCACCCGGCCGAACCGTACAGACGGCAGGTCTGTGCCCGACCGTCGTGGAAGGGCGCTGCAGGTGCGCGGGCGGTGGCCAGTCTTCGCCGTGCAGGGCCGGGCGTGCCCAGTCCGCCCCCCCAGGCCAAAAGCCGTCAGCGGCAAGGCCGCTCTGTCGGTGGGGGCGCGTAGCGTGAGCCAGCACACCGAACTTGCAGCAGGAATCACCATGCCACCTCTTGGACAGCAGTCCGCTTCCACCGCCGTGCCGCTCGTGCAGCGTCGGCCGCGGCGGTCGTCCGTCCGTCACGGCCAGGCATCGTGCGCCGACTACGGCTGCACCCGCCCCGAGTGCCGCCAGGCCGCAGTGCGTGCGCGCCGCCAACGCGGCCAGGACCGCCTGCGTGGTCTGTCCGCACGCGTTGCCCCCCGTGCCGCCGCACGGTGGGCCGGCCGGCTGCGCGAGCAGGGCATGTCCGCACAGGACATCGCCGACCGAGCCGGCCTGTCCGTCACCCTGGTCCGCCGCCTCCTGCGCACCCCGGCACAAAGCCTGACGGCCGGGGACATCGCCCGCACAACCGCCGACGCCATACTGGGCATCCCTCTCCCCACTCGCCGCTCCCCCACCGCCCCCGGCCTGACCGACGCCACCGAAGCATCCCGCCTGCTGGCCGACCTGGCACGCGCCGGATGGCCCGCCACCACACTCGCCCGACGCCTGGACGTCAGCTCACGCACCGTCGCCGAAGTCCGCGACCAGCGCCCCCGCCTCCACCTCGACCTGGCACTGCGCATACGCCGCCTGCACCGCCGCCTGATCAGCCTCGATCCCGCCGGCTACGGCATCCACCCCACCGACATCGCCCGCACCCGCGCCGCAGCCGCCCGACGCACCGCCAAGGCCTGAGGCGGCAGAGCCCCAGAGCGCCGACGAGCCACGCCGCCCCGGCACGGTGAACGCGACGCGCCAAGGAGAGGAAACGTCCGATGGTGGCGCGTGGCGATGGTCCCCGGAGGGGAGAACGTGCGGGGTGTACTCGCTCTGAGCACGCCGTGGAACACGGGCCGCCAGCGTCGCGCCGGCGGAAAACGTCAAGTGAAGTCAAGTGAAGGGGAATCCATGCTTGTGCCGAGGCTTGCCGCCGTCGGAGCGGTTGTCGCACTCGCAGTGGGCCTGAGTAGTGCACCGGCTGTTGCCGTACCCCGCACCTCCGGTTTCAGGAACCAGGCTGCCGACCACCGGGGTTGCCTGGACTTCCGGGCCGACTACGGCCCATACATCTTCAACTGCAATCACACCAGCTATCAGCGGTGGTACTGGAACGACGACTACGAGTACACCGCGTTGCGGCAGCAGGCGACCGGGCTCTGCCTGACGCTGCGCAATGGCCAACTCACCATGAAGCCCTGCTCCGCCGCCGACGATGCGGCGATGTGGCAGATCGATGAGACACAACCCATGCTGATCAGGAACCTCGTCAGCCGAAAGTGCCTCGCGCGGACGGCAAACGATCGCGTCTCGACCGCGACGTGCACCGGAGGTGACTCCCAGCGTTGGACGACGACCTACTAGGCGTCGGGCGGAGCCCCACCCCGCCGGTCAGCCAGTCCGGCGAGGAATGGCACCGGGGCAGAACCCGGGGCCCGGAGCGGCGTCATGCTGAGGTCCGGGAAGGTCAGCCGCCCCGGACAGTACTGTGCCCCGCCCCTCGGAGGGGCGGGGCACAGCAGACGGGCTGGGTAATCAGCGGTTGGCGGAGACCGCGTACACCGAGATCCCGATGCTGCTGTACGCGTCCTGACGCCCAAGAGCGATCCAGCCGCGTCCGTCGTCCGTCGGGAATGAGCCGACGAGCATCGCGTCAGCGCCCTGCGCCTCCGCCGTCGGAACGATCAACGCCGGCCTGAACAGCGCCATCCCCGCTCGCGTACGCACAACCAGCCGCTCGCCGTTCGTCAAGGGCCTGCCCGGGGGGTCAGTTGGTTTTCTGGTTGTCGACTTGCTCGAAACGGCACCCGATGCTGTTGTCCGGGTCGTCCCCCGGGATCTGGAGGAGGATCAGCCGGCCATCACCCTGCAGCACTGTCAACGGCTCGAAGGTGTTGCCTCTCTTCACCTCGAAATACTGCTTGCCCCTCACGGTCTCAAGCGTCCAACTCCCCTGACCGTCCTGTCTGCCGGTGATGCGGGCATCACACACGCTGTAACCCGTCGCCCAGTGTTTCCACCGGGCCGAACCACCCTTCTCCAGCACGAGAGAGGAGTCGCACGACTCGCCGGCGTGCCAGTGGCCCACGAGGTCGGAGCGGCTGACGTCCTTCGCTTCCGGTTCCATGGAGCATCCGGTGACAAGGCCTGTGCCGAGGCAGAGGAGGACTGTGGCTGCCAACCGATGGTTCATTCCTGCCCCCGTTTTCGTGACTGTGGGCAGACGATATGCCGCGGTGGGGCGCGTGCCTCGTGGAGGGGGGTGGCCAGGTCTGTGAGGGCTACCGGTAGACCGGTGGCGGCTGGACAGGCGGCGGTGGCGGCGGTGCGGGGTTTGCAGGGGGCCAGAAGGGGTCGTTCCAGGGATCGGAAGGCCGCGCTGGGTTTCCATGGCTGACGGGAATGTGGATCTTCCCGGCGGCCCACAGGACACCCAGCGTGATCAAGGCGGCCGTCACGATCGCCGCTAAGTGGTAGAAAGCCTGTTTCAACGCTTCCTCACCTACTCAATCAGGACACGCACTGCTCTTCTCCACTCTAGGGTTCAGCCTCCGAGCCGTACACGGACTTCCTCCTCCTGCGGGTGCCAAGTCCTCACGCCTGATCAGCCGGCACCACTGCCCTGCTTCGCCGCGAGCGCCGGCAGACCATCCCTCGCCTTCGGCTACGCGGGAGATCAGGCGTGCGCGTGCCGGGGCCTGGTCGTCCGGCGTGGTACGGCATGGTGCGCAGGGCCCGCCGAGGCTGCCCTCGCCGCCTGGAGGCGCTGAAGCCACACGGTGGTGGTGAGAAACAGGCCGGTGAAGACGGCCAGGAGGAGGGCGGATACCCACATCTGCCGACTCCCCAGGCTCTGCCAGCCGGTCCAGGCGGTCGATGCCGCCCACACCAGGACGCCCACCGCGTAGAAGGCGCGGACCCGGCGCAGCTGCCGCACGGCCCGCTGGGACTTGATGCGATCAGTCGTGGATGCCATGCCGGCCCGTGTACCCCCGTACCTGCTGTTCAGCTGTCCGGGGTGGGTGCTGATCCCTTCACCCTTTTTCCTGCTGTCGGGTGCGCCCCTCGAAGTCACGCCGTACCGCGGCACCCTGATCCTCAATCAGGCCTGCATCGTCCGGGAGGTCCAGAACGGCACCGCAGTGACTGCACAGTTTTCCGTTCTGGGCGGGCGTGCCGCAGGCTTTGCAGAACCGGTTGCCCTCGTCGTCTCGGGTCTTGCGTGTCATGGCTCTCCCTTGTCGGGTGGGCGGTGATGCTTGCGGAGTACCCGCGGCTCGAGGAATCACCGGCCGCTCCGGACGGTGATCATCGGACATCTGGTCGCCGCATCGCCCCGTTCGGGGTGCCTCGGCGATCTTCCGAAGCCACCGCATCCGGCCCACCGACGAACACTCGCCACATCCCCGCGATCTGCCCCTCCGCAACGAGTTCCCGGCACGAGGTCATCAAGCGACAGCACCGCACGACGAAGGGACCCAAACCGACCATGCCGAACACCGTGCTGAGCACCTCAGTCGGTGCCGGCCTGCGCGCGCCTGGACCTCTCGTCGAGGAGATGAAGACGACGTTCGCGGCCCGGGAGCTTGCTCAGATGGACCGCGGGGGCCCCACCCACGGTCGTGAGGCTTACGACGCCATAGCAGCTGCTGGCCCTGCTGTGCAGCTTTGCCGCGTTGCAGGTGGCTCCCGAGATGCCTCGCAGCATGGAGCCCGAGGGTGTGGTGCGCATGCTGCAACATCCGGTCTGGATCTTCTGGGGGCAGACCGTCTCCCGGCGCGCCGCCAGGCGGCAGCGGCGTGGGCGGCTGTCGGGGCGAGGGAAACGCGAGCGGAGGTCCTCTCGAAGATCACGAAGGTGGTCGTGATCTTCGTAGTGGCCTGCGTCCCTCCTGGTACGACGGTGCTGACAGTGAGCGGCACTGGCGCGAGGCGTGGGAAACCGCCCCTGTGCACGCGAGGGGCCGTCTGCTCCTGACAAGTGAATCACCTTGCCCAGGCGTCAGGGGCTGTCGAACAGCTCGTTCCAACGTCGACCAGCAGACCGCCGATCCAGGGACCCCGTCCGCTGTATATCGCCGCCGACCGCCCCCTTCAGTGTCGGGTGCTGGTGTTCAGCGGGCTTGGCCGCTCGTGCATGCATGCGAGTGAAAACTCGTGCGCGCCGCGACATGAATGAAGATGCCCGGGCATACATTAGTGCGTTTTCCCTATGAACATGAATAAGCCCGTTTTGATGGAGAAGGGAGTACATAAGGGTGAAAGAAAAGCACAGGGTTGCCGCTTCGCTGGCCGCCGCAGTCGTCATGACGTTTGCCGGAGTCGGAGCAGCACACGCTGCGAAGCAGCCCGTGGCAGCGAACGGCACCGGCGTAGGCACCGCATCCGTTGGCGGGTGCGACAACGGCCACGACTGCCCGAAGCCCCCGCCAGTGCCGTCGGGATGCTTCGACATCGACTCGGCAGTTCAGGATCCAGACAAGTACCTCTCGGTGGTGTGCGACGGGCGGGTGTACGTCCTGACGGTCAGAGAGGCGCCGCCCTCGGCTCCTCAGCCTGTGGGCGACTGGCAGTTCGTGGGCGGCCCGACTAACGTCGTCGACGCCACACTGTCGACGCGCGCCAACGAGGTCTATGTCAGCGTGCTGACCGCGACCGGCAGCGTATTCCAGGGCGTCTGCACCGCAACGGAACCGCTCACGGTACCGTGCACCTTCACGCAGATGCCCACGCCTCCGTGACCAGACAACAGGCGGACCCCCCAACCGGACTGCCGAGCCGGCCCCAGGTTCCGTGTGACACAGGAACCTGCTGCGGCGTTTTCAGAGGGCTGAGTTGACAGCCGGTTCTCACTAGCTGGCACGACTGGGCGCGGTCAGGTGATCGAGGCCCTCACGGCCTGCCGGTCACAAAGTGTCAGAGCCCCGGTCGGTGATCACCAACCGGGGCTCCAAGCTGCATGGACCAGCCACGACGCCTGAACTGGCCATTCGCGCCACCGTGCGTGAACCCGCCCCTGCGATCGGGCTGGGGTGGACGACGCAGTCGGATCCGGCCTTGGACGACCGCGGCACGGATGTCAGGGCGCAGGGACCCAGGCCACATGCCCGCCGGGAGAAACCGCGGGCCGCTGCAGGAGCGCCACTCACGTCGTCCTGAGTGCCGGCCCTCACATCAGGCCTCGAAAACCCGGCGCATGACCCCGCGGGGATGGCTTTGGCCTACTGGACCGAGGCCAAGGGCGCCAGATGGGCGCCCTTCACTACCAGCGGGCGGCTGCGCGCCCTTGACCTGACGGGTGGGTGGCTGTGGTAGCTCTCCCCTGCCGCCGAAAGCCGTGCGCGCCAGGACAGTGGTGCTGCTGGATGCAGTGGTGCAGCAGCGGGCCGGCTGGTGCCGGGGGCCGGGTGCCGGCGGCGTATCTGGCTACCGGCTTCGCTCGGTCCGTTCCGTGTGGTGGCTTGGTCTGCCGATACCCAGTGACGGATCGGAAGGTTGTCCACGACGCCGTGAACGGGGCGCGCTTCCAGTGCCCGGCAGCGCGCCCCGACATAGCCTCGATGGAAGAGACCAGGAAGGACCATACCCGCCGAGGGGGCACTGCATTTGAGCGACACGTCGCGTCCGGGTCCGGTCCGGCAACAACGGCTCGATACGGGCCCACTGGGCGTCAGCCAACGACACACGTCAACCAGCGATCGGATGATCTGAAGGAAACGGCCTAGTAGAGGGTCAGGCCGGCATCTGGGCTTTTGGGTCGCGCCGCCGGAGGGTGAGGAAGGCCTGGGCGGCGGTGACGAGGGTGACGTGGTGGTGCCAGCCGCGCCAGGTGCGGCCTTCGAAGTGGTCCAGTCTCAGGCTGTGTCTGAGTTCGCGGTAGTCGTGCCCGCTCCGCCAACGCATCTTCGCCCATCGCACCAGGTCGGCGATCGGGGTGGTGGCGGGGAAGTTGGTCATCCAGCAGCCGGTCGGCTCGTGATCGTAGAAGTGCTCGGCGCCCGGCTTGTCGAAGACGGTGCGTGGCAGTCCGGCCAGATCGCCGGCAAGGCGCACCTATTCTTCGGCCCCTACGACCACGCTGGCTCCGCAGCCACGCACACAGCGTTCTGCACGTCGTCGGCAAAAGCCCAGAGATGGGGCCACCGCCAACTGCTGGACGTGGCCTTGGTGACCCCGCGGCCTCGTGGTCGAGGTCGGCGTCGACGTGGCACGCGATGCGGACGGCCTGTGGCGGCACTCCGCCCGCCTCCACCGCACCCGCCCCGACCTCCAACCGCACGACGTCACACGATGGGTTGGCCCGCCGAGCTGACGAAAACCGCAGAGATCGCCTGGGCCCTGGGCCCGGTCGCCGCCGTGCACGCGACAAAACGGCTCGAGGCATGTCGGGACGACCGGTGAGGATGCCGGAGCCGAGGGCGCGCGCCCCGGGCGTACGGGGTGCTGTGCACGCCGCGCATTGTCTGGGGCTTGTCTGCTGCATGTGCTCTGACCTGCGGTGGAGTTGTCCGGTTGTCCTGCCGGACGTCTCGGACGCTGTATCGCGGTACGGGCGGCCCGCTGGGGCGGTAGTCATGGAGCAGCAAGTCCGCGCCGGCCGTTCCCGGCGAGCGCGGGGGAATGTGACCGCGGGCCTACTCCGCCTGCGGTCGGGGGTTGGGGAGGGCTGTCATGGCAGGACGCCGGGAGAAGCCGATCGGGCGGGGCGGGGGGCCGATCAAGGAGTTCGCCGAAGGGCTGCGGGCGCTGCGGAACGAGGCCGGGATCTCGTATGCGGCGATGGAGAAGCGGGTTCCGTTCAGCCGGGCCACGTTGAACGAGGCTGCGAGCGGCCGCAAACTGCCGACGAAGGAACTGGCGCTGGCCTACGTACAGGCGTGCGGAGTTGATGAGCGCACGCTGGGCGAGTGGGCACAGCGGTGGGAAGCGGCCAAGGCGGAAGTGGACCGGCTGGAGAAGCAGAAGACTCAGGCGGCGCAGCCGGGAACCGGCGACGGCGGCACCGGGCCGGCCCTCGGGACCCGGCAGGAGTCGGTGCGCCAGCCCGGGCCCCACGACCCCCGTCAGATCGGTGGGTTCAGGGTGCTGGGGTTCCTGGGCTCGGGTGCCATGGGCCGGGTCTACCTGGGTGAGAGCACCGGCGGGCGGCGGGTGGCGATCAAGGTCATCGACGGCGCCCGGGCCGGCGACGCCGAGTTCCGCGCCCGGTTCCGGCACGAGATCGACGCGGCCCGCCGGGTGCACGGGATGTTCACCGCGGCGGTCGTGGCCGCCGACCCGGATGCGGCGGAGCCGTGGATGGCCACCGAGTACGTCGCCGGCCCGCCCCTGCAGGAGGTCGTCGCCTCGCAGGGCCCACTCAAGGTCGAGACCGCGATCAAGCTGGCCGCGGGGGTGGCGGAGGCGCTGGCGGCCATCCATGGCGCGGGGGTGGTGCACCGGGACCTGAAGCCGGGCAACGTGCTCGTCGACCGGGACGGCCCGAAGGTGATCGACTTCGGGATCGCACGGACCCGGGACGCCACGGCGCTGACACGGACCCAGCTGGTGGTGGGGACCCCCGGTTATGTGGCGCCGGAGCGGCTGACCGCCGGTCAGGCGGGGCCGGCCAGCGATGTCTTCTCCTTAGGAGCGCTGCTGGCCTACGCGGTCTCGGGACAGTCGCCGTTCGGTACGGGCACCACGGAGATCAGCTACCGGATCGTGCACGCCGAGCCGGATCTGGAACCGGTGCCCGAGGTGCTGCGGGAGCTGGTGCGGTGGTGCCTGGCCAAAGATCCCGAGGAACGGCCCGGCCCGCAGGACGTGGTCGACTGGTGCCGGCCGCACGCCGGGCAGGTGGGCCCGGGCTGGCTGCCCGCCCCGCTCGACGACCTGGTCCGCCAGCGCGCCGAGGAGGCCGCCGCGGTCTGTGTCCCCGAAGACAGGCCCACGGTGGCGGAGCCCGCGGCGCACGGCGGACGGGTCATGCTCGCCGTGCTGGCCGTCGTCGCGGTCATCGCCGCGGTCGCGGGCCTGCTGGTCTGGCACCCCTTTGCGGAACAGCCGTTCGCCCAGGGCCCCTCCCCCACTGCCTCGTCCAGCGGGGCCGTCACCACTGGAACGACCGGCGGGCCGACGTCCGGAAGCACCGCCGGCTCGGGCAGCAGCCCCGGCGCCACCGCGGGAGTCGCGGGAAGCACCACCCAGGGCTCGGGCGGCGGGACGACCAGCGGACCCACCGCAGGCACCACCAGCGGCAACTCCGGGACGAGCCAAGGCCCGACAGGCGGGACGACCAGCGGGCCCACCGGAGGGAACACCGGCGGCACAGGTGACCGGGGCAGCAGCAGCGGGCCGAGCGGCAGTGCCTCCAGCGGCAGCAGTCAGGGACCCGGTGGCGGCGGCTCTCACGACAACGACGACGGCAAGAACGACAAGACCGGCCCCAGCCAGGACTCCTCGCAGCCGGTCCTCGGCGGAACAGGGGTCTCCGTTCAGCCGCGTTCGGGCACCGTGGACTGCAGCCAGCCCATCACCTTCACCTTTGCCGCCTCCGCGCAGCGGACCGGAACGATCGAGTACACCTGGTTCCCCGACCAGTTCCTGATCGACCGCGGCTACGACCAGCGCTCGGCAAGCATGACCTTCACCACGCCCAACTCCCAGTACGACACCTACGTGGTCCACCTGCAGGGCACCCACCCCGGCGACACCGTGCAGGGCGCGATGGCCGTCCAGGTCACCTCCCCCACGATCGACCGGCAGAAGGTCGGCGACCAGTTCGCCCTGACCTGCGCCTGATCCACCCTCAGGCGGGCAGGCCCGTGCGCCTACCTCCCGGGCCTGCCCCCTGAACCCTCCGTAGCACTGTCTCCCCCGGCTCGTGGCGTCGCGCGCCACGGCACGGCACCGCCATGCCTGAAACCAGCCCCCGGCGCCCGCCCACACACCTCGCCGCTCCCGCTGCCCACGCGGCCGAGGGCTTCCTCACCCCATGGAGATGACGTGACGCACACCGGACACCTCCCCGTCTCAGCAGCCCGGCGAGTGAGTGCCGTCGTGGCCCTGGCCCTGGCCCTGCTGGCCGCCCTGATCGCCTGGACCGTGACGCAGCACCCCCACCCGGACGCCCGGCCGGCCGCCACCGCGGCCCACGTCACCGGACCTGCCGGCAAGCAGGTGGTCCTGGCCCGCGGCGACACCCTGTGGTCGCTGGCCCGGCGCCACGGCACCACCGTCGCCGCCCTGCAGCAGGCCAACCACCTGGGCCGCTCCACGCTCATCTACGCCGGACACCGCCTGGTCCTGCCGACCGGGCCGGGCGCCCACGCCCGAACGACTTCCGCGCCCAGCACCGGCCGCCGCTCCGCCGCCGGCCCGGGACGCACGGCGGTGGACTTCGCCCGCCGCCAGGTCGGCGTGCCCTACCGATGGGGCGGAACGGGCAGGGGCGGCTTCGACTGCTCCGGCCTGGTCCAGGCCGCCTGGCACGCCGCCGGCATCGACCTGCCCCGCACCACGTTCACCCAGATCCACGCCGGCACCCGCATCGTGCGGGCCCGACTGCGTCCCGGCGACCTGGTCTTCACCCACGCCGGCCGCCACGTCCAGCTCTACGCCGGCCACGGCCACGTCATCGAAGCCGCCCGGCCCGGCACCACGGTGGGCTACTCCCCCCTGCCACCCGCGCACGCCGTCGACGCCTACCTGCGCCCCACCCCGACCGGACGCCGCTGACACCCCGTCCCGGGGCCCGAACGCGACTACGGCCCCCGAAGACACCGCCCGGAACCACTTGCCGGCGGTCCCACCCCAAGAGAGAAGGACACATCCGTGAGTCTGCCCCGCCCCGGTGCGGCCCGTAGTCTGGCCGCCACCCTCCTGATGGCCGTTATGGCCCTCCTCATCCAGCAAGTACCGGCTCACGCCGGCCCGGCGCCGGTACCGACCACCGCCATGACCCGCTGCACCCACGACTTCGACCCGGACCAGGCCACCACCCTCCACCTGTCCGGCGGCCGCGGAACCACCTTCCCCAGCGACAGCATCGTGCACCCCGGGGACGTCATCCGGATCGTGCCCCAGGAGAGGGACGAGGTGTCCACCAGCGGCTGGTGGTGGCAGCCCGCCGACGGCTCCAACTGGGTCACCCCCGCCGGCCTCGACCCCCGCCAGAGCGCCGGCGACGGCTACCCCGCCCCCGGCCTGAACAAGTACAGCCTCATCGCCCGCCTCGCCGGTTTCCAGCCCTTCGAAGTCCTCAAGAAGCCCGGCTGCCGCATGGCCGGATCCGCGGGCACCCTGGATCTGCGCATCAACGATCCTCAGGACTGGGACAACTTCGGCGCCTGGAACGTCGACATCCAGCTCTACCGCGAACCCCTCCAGGACGGCGGCTTCGAACAGCAGCCCACCTCCACCGTCCGCCGCCCCTGGCACACCGAAGGCCCCGACACCAAAGTCATCCTCAACGACGTCGGCCAGGCCAACCACGGCAACAAGTCCGCACTCCTCAGCTCCCCCGGCCCGCGCGTCTGGAACGCACTGACCCAGACCATCCCCGTACGCCCCCACACCGACTACAGGATCACCGGGTTCTTCCGCACCTCCGACAACGTCAACACCGCCTTCTTCGGCGTCCGGCTCCCGGGCATCTGGCCCCCCGTCGAACGGCACTTCGGCCCCGCACCCGCCTACTGCCCGCCCCGTGACCCCGCCTGCTACAGCCAGGTGACTGTCTCCTTCAACTCCGGCGACCACACCACCGTCACCGCCTTCGCCGGCTTCTGGGGAGTCGGCCAGCCCGCCACCCTGCAGATCGACGACATCCGCGTCCTGTCCTCCTGAACCCCAGCAGCACACCGGCGCCCCGGGACCTCACGGCCCCGGGGCGTCCCCTCGCCTTGGCTTGCTGCAGCCGCGATCGGCGCGTGGCTCGAAGACGAAAGGGCTCAGTCCTCCTGGTCAGACCGGCTCGAACAGCGGGGCAGTCGGCACTCACGAGACAGGTCCAGACGCGGCCCTTACGACTGGCCGTTGCGTGAGCCACGGGCGCCCGCCGACTGCTGCGCGCGGGCGGTTCGCCCTCTTGTCTCACAGCGCCCGGGTGAGGGCGTCGAGCCGCTCGCTGAGCGTCTTCGAGCGCGGGTGGGGGCATCGGGTCAGAACACTGTGCACCCTTGCCGGGCTTCCGGGATCGTGGATGAAGCGGTCCGCAAGATGCTCGAAGATGCAGCAGCGGGGGTGGGTGCTCCCGTGATGTTGAATGCCCCTTATGGATCAAGGAATAGCAGGACTCGCGGGAGCGGTCGCGGGAGGCCTCATCGGGATCGTGGGGACACTCGGTGCGGCGCGGCTGACGGGTCGAGACCAGAGCCGAAGCCAGCGAGAGCAGTGGCATCGCCAGATTCGGCGGGAGACGTACAGCCAGTACATCGTCAAGTACACGACCGCTGTCAAAGCCGGCAACGCTGCCCACGAGGCTGTCTTCAAGGAGCGCACCGACGCGGAGGCTTTGCTCAGAGGCTTTGAGGCGGCCGTGCACGAGGTCGAGGTGGCGCGCACTCTCGTAGCGCTTGAAGGCCCTGAGGAGGTTGCCGATGCCGCAGTCGACGCACTGACTGAGTTGTCGCCCTGGGTGTGGGGTCTCTCGGTTGTCTGGAAGGGTGAGGACACGCGGTCGCTGGCCATGGCGAGGCAGAAGGCGATCGATGCAACTCATCTGGCACAAGACCAGATTGACGAGGTCACCCATATTTTCGCTGCCTCACTCGGGGGCGGCCGGGTCGTAACGCGTGGGTGAATGTCGCCTTGGTGAACCGCCCACCGCCAAAGCATTCTGCTGACGCGCGGCCGCCGGGCAGTCAGAGCGAGGCCTGTGGTGAGGACTCGGCCCCTGCACTGCGACCGGCGAAGCTCTGGGCCACCGCGTCCAGGTCAGAGAGGGTGTCGGACCGACTGCGGCTGCCTGGTGCTCCACAACCGCAGCCGCCCCTCGATATCCGCGGATACGTCCCTGCCGGCTCTGACGCCTGGCCAGGGTGGGGTTCGCTGCCTCTAGTCGAGGCCGCCGGTCTCTTCGATGTGCTGAACGAAGGCGGCCACAATCCGGGGACGGGTGGCGTCGGGGACGAGAGTGCGCTCCAGACCTTCCTCGATCCCCCACTCTGTGTTGAACATGACCGGGACGTCAGCCGGTGCGAGGTTGTTCCTCAGCCACAGGGCAAATCGTGCTGCCAGGTGGGCGTTGCAGTCCAGGAGTGCGACGCCTTCGGGTTCCAAGCGGACCATTCCTTCTAGGTCCTCGTCGTCGAGGGTGATCCCGAACGTCATGGATGCCCCTCGGACGGAGCCGCCGCTGTCGTCGACGCGGATGAACTCATCCGGGTTGCGCTCCCTCAGTTTGGCTGCCAGGCCGTCGAATGTCAGGCCCCAGCTCTGACCGTGAGGCGGGGTGAAGACGAACATGGTGCGGAGTTCCGCGATCTGTTCCGGTTCCATGACGGGTGCTTCCTGTGCGTGCCTGGACGGATGTTCAGGGGACGTAGCGGGCGTGGCCCTTGACGCCGTAGGCGGCCATCATGATGCGCCAGTACTGGACGGCGTCCTGATTGTTGGTGACCGTCTCGACACCGCGCATCTCCTTGTTGCGGGGGTCGTTGAGCGCAGCGTGGTACTTGCGGAGTTCACCGCGGTCCTTGTCGTAGAGGAAGTCCTTGTCGCCAGTCGCATGGTTCGTGCGGAGGTCTTCCAACGAGCGGTAGCACCGCTGGTTCGGTTTGTTGACGTACTTCGCTTCGACGGCCATTCCATCAACGTTTCGGAAACCGTCCACCATTAGTGTGTTCGCCTTGCCGTGCCCTGGAGGGATGGGTACCTCGAACTCGGGAAACCCCGCCACCCGCCTTTGGTAGGCCTGTTCGACCGCCTTGCCGCCGGAGATATCCCCCTTGCGCAGCGAATCGAGCCAGGTCTGGAATCTTGTTCCTTCTGCGGGCGTGAGCGGCGGGAAGCGGGGGTCAGGCGGATACGTCGGCGGGACTGGCTGAATATGGGGTGTGTTGGCTGGGAGGGGGCGGTAGGCGGCGGGCACCAGGGTCGGAACACGGATTAGAGGGCCGAGAAATGGCGGGAGACCGGGCAGGAAGCCACCGTGGTCCGGTTGCGGCATCTTCACACGGGACTTGGAGCTGTCCAGGGCGTGAGGGATCTTACCGAGCGAGGTGATGCGTGTGTCGCCCGCTATGAGGTCGTGCAGGCCGCCGTCGTGGCCGTCTCCTCCAAACCTCGGTTGTTCCCAGGGCCACTGGAAATCGCCGGTGAGGGAGTTGTTCTCCATGGGTAGGCGTTGCTTGGCGGTCTCGACGTGGTCGGCGTAGGCGTCGCAGGCGCCTGCCAGCATCTTGCAGGCGGTCGGGAGATTGGCCATGAGGGTATCGTGCTCGCCGACCTCGCTGGGTGGCGGAGTCTTGCCGACGAACTTCTCGAAGAAGTGCTCTACTGCGTCCGCGGTCTCGCCGGCCTGGTCGAGGTTGGCTGTCTTCCACGCGTCGCGTGAGTCCCAGTACGCGTCTTCGAGGATTTTGGCGGCGCTCCGCCAGGATTTGGCGACGGCGCGCAGTTTGTGCGGCTGTCCGAGGAACCGTTCGTTGAACAGGTACTGGTCGAGGCCGCTGGTTTCGCCGACGACCTCAGGCAGGTCCTCGGCGTTGTGGCTGGCTCGCGGATTGCAATCCGGCCCCGACGGCTGCGCGCCGATGCCGGGGCCTTGCGGACTTTGTTCCAGGAGCCTGGCTGCCACTTTGTCGTCGCGTTTGAGTAGCTCTTCGGAGGCAGTCAGCAATGCCCCAGCACCGCTGGCCATCACCTGGTGGGCGAAGCCCGACTTGTCGAAAATCGTCTGGACGGCTTCCTTGTAGACCTTGGCGAAGGCCCGGCCTGCTGCTCCGTCACCCGCCATACCGCCGTTACTGCTCAGGTCTGTAAACAGCAGGCTCACCATGTCGTAGACCAGGTCGCGCAGTTGCACCATCGACCAGGACGCGTTGACGAAGTTCGCCGTCTGATGACGCAGATCCACCATTCCCCCGTAGCTCCTGCAGACGCCGCCCACACCGTACATGGGGAATGAGCAAGCCCAGCGGCGGGGTGACGTTACGTCATTAGACGGGTGCTCGATGAGGAAGCGACCAGTTCGCTGCCCTCGTCCGCATGCTCCTTCCTGCCAAGCCGGTACGTCTGCAGGTGTGTTCGCATACGAAGGCGGCACACACTCCCTGCGGGGCTGACCCGTTGCAGGACGACAACGGCGGCAACAGTGACGAAGGCGACGGGAGGGTGCACGGCGGCAGCCTCCACCAGCGCCAGCAACAGATGTGCGGGCAGGCGGACGCAGCGTGGGGTGTGACAACGCGACGGCGGTGACGCGCCTTGATCTTCGCCGCCCTTTTCCGCTGCATCGATGCCTCCACACCAGGTGTACCCGCATCGGACCGATCGCCCTGGCCTGAGCAGGGATGACTGCCCTACGCCCGGCGAGGCCAGCCCTCGGCGGATATTCGGCCGGGATGGAGGGCGGTCACAGAACGGATGCCGTAGGCAACCGACTTGTTCGACGAGCAGCGTCCGAATCCCGACGAGCCGCCTGCCGGCCGTATAGGGCTCGCACTCTCCCTGCAACGCCGACTGATCACCTCCGTCTTGTTGAACGGACCACGTTCGGATCGGAATTTAAGCCGAGGTGCCTCCGCCGGCGGCAAGGCATGTACGGCAAGAGGGCGCCGAGTTCCCGTGTGGGGAACCCTCCCCGCACGCCTCACGCGGTCACGCCGGCAGAGGCACACCAGCTTGAGATCTCCACGATCCGTCCGATCGCGTGACAGCCGAGATGGTCCTAGACTGGTAAAGGCTTCTGGCTAAATTCTGCGGCGCCCCGGCAACCCGGCAGACCCGCAGTCTTCTTCGCCGTCCTTCCTCCTGAATGGCAATCAGGGAGGCAAAGATGCGCCGCTCGCGTTCTTTTTCCGTTGTCGTGGGACTCTCCCTGTGTGCTGCCCTCGCACTGTCGTCTGGCGCGGCTGCGGACACCGCCGCGCCAGTTGTGGAGAGGGCAGTACAGCCCCAGCTTCTGCCGGAGGATCCCCCTTGGTCGGCGTGCATCTACTACATGGAGCTGAACCAGCCCTACTGGCGCGGCCACTGCGATGGCTACCGAGCGGGTGAGCGAGCTGGAAGAGTGGCGGGCTGGAGCTGTGCCCGCAGAAACTTCCCGCTGTTCCAGTCAGGCACTCCCTACGCGGAGGGCTACGCCGCCGGCTACACAGTGGCGTACAGGTACTACTACAAAAAGTTCCGCAATCTGAAGGCATGCGCGCTCAGGCACGGACAGGATCGTCCCGGGCCGATCACCCGCTGAAAGCGGCTGCCGCACCACACTCAGGCCCCTCTGCGGGTGCTGTGCTGAGGAAGACGAACTACCCGCCCGGGCGGCCAGGCGCGTCACGGACCCTCGTCGATGGCCTGCCCCTGCGACAGCAGGCCCGCCTCGACCTCCTGGCTTGCGTCAACGCAACGTCGAATCGCGGGAGGTGGAACCTTCATGAGGAGCCGAACTGCACTGACCGGAACCGCGGTGGGCCTGGTGGTGGCCGGAGCCCTGTCGACGACCCTCGTACCGGTCACCGCGTCGCCGGCCTGGGCCCAGGAGTGCGTAGCATCCGCTCGCACGCCGAGCCACAGTCATTCGCACCGGGCCGACCGCCGCAACCGTGAGGTGAGGGAAGCGGTCGTGTGCCTCATCAACGCTCAGCGTGAGCAACACGGTCTTCCCGCCCTGACCTACAACCAGAACCTGACGACGGCGGCTCACCAGCACGCCTTTGCCGCCGTGGAGCAGGAGTGGTGGGGGCCGGGGAAGGACTCGCACACCAACCCGCAGACGGGCTCGACACCGCAGAGCCGCATTATGGGAGCAGGCTACTGCCCGAACCCGGTGTCCTGGCGGGTCGCCGAGATCACCTACAACGGCTGGGGCGGCAGCGGCACGCCGGACGCCGCCCTCGGCTGGTGGATGAACTCGCCGCCCCACCGGGCGAACGTCCTCGACCCAGGACTGCGCGAGATCGGACGCTGGGCTCAGGCTGGTGCAGCCGACCCGGCTGGAACAGGCGCGAGCGGAGCCGGAACGTACGTCGTCACCTTCGGAAGCTGCCAGCAGTGAGGCACCGGTACGCCCCGTCCTTCCTGCTCCTCTGTCACCAGCCGCAGCCGCACCTTTCCCGGGACAGGACCGCAGGCACAGGCCAGGCTGGCCCGGGGGGGGCAATGCCCCGAGCGCACGCCGTTGGTGCCCGGCCCCGACCAGTGTGTCGATCTCGAATTCCCGACGGCTGTGGCGTTCAGGACGGTCTACACGGACCCTGCAGGGACAACTCGGGTTTCACGCTCCCTACTGCGGAAGCTATCTGACACTTCGCCAGCAGCTGCTCTTGTGGTGGTGCGGGGGCATGGCTCCCGATTTGCAGGAGGTTTCGTGCAGAGTAGCCTGTAATTAATCATTCCTACCCTATTCCGGAGGTAGGCCATGTTCATCCGCATACTGCGGCGGCGCCGTAGGCTGCACAGGCTTCTCCTTCTCGGCGACGGCCGTCTGATTCGCGGCTTCAGCGGCGGCATGTACGACGGTCACGGGTACCACGCCTGACGCCGTCCAGCGGCCGTTACGGGAGGATGCGCGGTGGCAGACCACACCGAAGCACTGGTGGCGGTGAGGCGGTTCCTGTCGCCGTCCTGCCGCGTCGTCCAGATGTCCGGCGGAGCTCTGATCGCGGACTTCAGGCGGGCCCGCTTTCTCGGCATGACAACGGCAGACGTCCAGACGTTCGTCGACGGAAGCGCCGAGGAACGCGCGGAGCTTGCCACCGCTCTCGTCCGTTCCGGGTGCGCGCCGGCCCACCGGAAAGAGTATGCGGACGCCGAGATACGGCTCTGGCTCCGCGGAGTTCGCCTGCTGATCCGCACGGTGGGATTCGGGCGCGTCCTCCGGTTCCTCTCCTTGGCGGCCCCGGACTACGTCCGTGCGGAGGCCCCCGGGACCGAGGATGTGGCGCGTCTCAAACGGGCGGTGCAGTCACTGGCCCACACCAGCTGGTTCGTCAACGACGACTGCAAGGCCGAGGCCGTGACGGCTTTCGTCCTGTTGCGGCGATCCGGTCTGCAGGCCGTGCTGCACGTCGGCATGCGCGAGCACCCGTTCGCCCTGCACGCCTGGACGTCGGCGGCCGGGTTGTGCATCCCGGACGCCGACCCGCGTGGGCATGCGTTCGCACCGATTCTCTCCATCGACCGCGGAGGGCGGTGAGGTGGAAGCGGTGCGCCTCGAGTGGGCCGCGGGTGCGCCAAGACTCCGGGCGGCCAAGGACATGGCGGAACAGGGGCTGGTGACGACGGTCTCCTCGCGGGCCGGCACGGCGACGGTCGTCGGCTGGGTCGGCTCGTTCCGCGACCGCGTGGCGGGTGCGCACCGCCTCCTCGACGCCTTCGCCGGAGCGGGAGCCGCACCACGTCCGCCGAGCGGCGATTACGCGGCCGTCCTCGTCTACCGCGAGCGCATCCTGCTGATGCGGGACGAGTCCGCACGCATCCCCTTGTTCTTCCGGCAGGTCGACGGCCGGGTGAGCGCGGTGAGCACCTCGGCGCGCCGCCTCGGCGATGCCGAAGAGCTGGAGCGGCGCTACTTCTGCCGCTACCTGACCGGGAACATGGCGCAGCCCCACACGGCACTCACCCCGTTCGCCGCAGTCCACCGGGTCCTGGGCGGCGAGGTGGTGGAACTGTCCCCCACCGGGCGGCTGCACGGCCGCATCCGGCGACCCGCCTCCGCTTCTGCCGGACTCTCGCCGGTGGCCGCGGGCGACGCCGGCCCCGGCACAGCGGCCAAGGACCTGCGCCGCGCGCTGGAGAACGCCGTCTCGCGCCGCATGGGCACGACGACGGCATGCCACGTCTCCGGCGGGCTGGACTCCACCAGCGTCGCCTTGCTCGCCGCCCGGACACTGGCCGGAGAAGGCAGCCACGAAGGCAGCCGGCACGGGGATCTCGTCCTGCTCTCCGGGCGCTTCGGCAGCGGAGAACTGGCCGCGGAGCAGCCGTACCTGGAGGAGGCGATGGAGGAGATCCGCCGCCATGCGCCCGAAGCCCGCCCGGTGATCGTGGATGCCGGCGACGTAGCCGACTTCGACGACTTCCGCCACCATGCGGGAGACGCGGACGAACCGCATGTGCACGCCTTCCGGGCCCCGTTCTGGAGCAGGCTTCATGCCGCGGCGTCCGAACTGGGCTGCGACATCCTCCTGACCGGGTGCGGGGCCGATCCGATCGCCGACGCCAACCCGTTTCATCTGCATCGGCTGGCCCGCACGGGACGGCTGCGCGGGCTGGCGCTGCAGGCACGCGCCTGGGCCCAGGGCAGCGAGCGGGGCGTGCGGGACATCGTCCAGGACTACGTCCTGAAGCCGGCTCTGCCCCTGGCGGCCGAACGGATCGGCATGCTCGCCTCCCCCGGAACGGTGCTCGGCGGTCTCGGCGCCTTCAGCCGTCCCCCATGGCTGCGATCCGGCTTCGCGCGGGCCCACGGCTACCGTGAGGCCGGCATCGCGGAGACCAGGTTCGTCTTCGGACGCGCGCCGGAGCAGTCGCTCTACGACGCGGCCAACTACCTTGCCGCTCCCGACCTGCTGTCCTGGCAGCGCGCGCAGGAGGACGGATACTTCCTCTCCCACCCCTTCCTCGACCAGGAGGTCATCGCGCTGATGCGCGGCCTTCCCGCCGAGGCGACGTTCTGTCCGGGGCGGCCGAAGGCGGTTCTGCGTGAGGCGATGGCAGATCTGCTGCCCGCCCACATCCACGACCGGACGGTCAAAACCCCTTTCGACCAGCTGTACGCCCGAGGGTTGCAGGTACACGGCGACGACCTCATCGGCCTGTGCCGCTCCGCGAGGCATCCCCTGGTGCAGGAGATGTTCGACGTCGAGACGCTGTGCCGGGCCGTGCGGGAAGCGCGGCTCGGCGTGGGGGACGCGTACTCCTGGGATCGCGTGAACAGCTCCCTCGCCCTGGTGATGTGGCTGGAGGGGCTTCTCAGCGCGTCGCCTTGATCTCGTCCAGGGTCTCTTCGACCGGGCCCGCATAGACGTCGATCAGGCCGTAACGGTTCACTACCTCACGGAGCATCTGCTCGGAGAGTGGACGGCTCTCCTCACCCATCGGCACAATGGCCGGCGCCACGGCTACACCATGCTGACCAAAGGTCCAGTACGTAGTGACGCGGCGCGTTCTTCTCGTATATTGATCGATTGCATTGTTTTCTCGCATCTCGGACGTCTGAATGATGGTGTCGTCCTCCTTCTTCTTCTTCTCCTTTTCCTTTGCCCAGGCAGGCAGCGCGACACCCTTCCAGGAGTATTGAGGCTCGCCGAATTTTTCCACAACAAGCCGGTCTTTACGTGCCAGGTTCAGGGTGGCGTAGAACGTCAGCTTGTCGAAATTCGTGTTGCTGGGAAGTTGAACAACGGTCCGCGTGAGCGACTCGTCGTTCGCCTTGATCCAATTCCCGGCCGGAATCCACGGCTGCGCCGCCACCAGCATGCCAGGCTGGTATACCTCCCTGCGGGTGAGCGGGTGCTTCTCCCGAGACGAGGCCCATTTCTCGGCTTCCTCTCGCCACTTCGAGGGAGCCAGGTCCCTCGGGCTGACCGCCACGTCTTCTCCCATGGCATGGAACTCGGCGCCCAGCACGTAGAAACCGATATCGCTGTGATTCACAAGCTTGATTTCGACGGGTACGGAGAATGCCTTGCGGTCCGCACTGAGCACCGCCTTGCCCACGTTCAGCTGCACGAGAGGGGTGGCGTCGCGCCGGTACGGCTGGAAAAGGTACTGGTAGCCGAAATTGGCGACCGCCACGGCCGTGGAGATGACGAGTGCCGCGGCCACCCGCTTCGGGGCGGGGATTTCATCCAGCCTTCGCCATACCAGGACGACAGCGGATAGCGAACATGCACTGAGCACAATGGACAGTACTTTGTAAGGGACCCTCTCGCCATCATTCCATGTCTGTAGGGCGAGCAAGACGTTCGTCAACAACGCCACGCCGGTACTGACCAGCGCGACCACTCTGAAGTTGGAGATCGGTCCTCGGACCCAGCAGTCCACGACCGCGGCAATCCCCACGACCATGATGAGTGCCGCCAACATGAGGGCCGCTCCGGTAACGCACCCCGGGAAGGTCAGAGCCTCCCTGAAGTCCTTGAAGCCGCACCAGCCCACCGGCAGCGCGGTCAGGAGCAGGACCAGCACCACCCATGCCATTTCCGCCCGCGCGCATCGGGATCTCGTCATGCGTCGTCGTACCATCACGTACGAGCCGGAGCGGGCCCCTGAGCCAGGCCCGGGGGAAGTCGTCACATGATCACCTCCTGGCGGCATACCGGAATCCGATCACCATGCTCCGATGTGATCCACGCGATCACTAGACACATTCCGCCGGGATCACCACATACATTCCGCCGGTCGGCCCACCCATCGTGCACTTAAGCCGTAACGGCCGTACTCGCGAATTCCCCGATGCCATGTCGTCGCTTCCGGCAACGACATCCGGAATCGTTCGATTTTCACCCAACTCCGATGAGGCGTTTTTACGGTCTCGCCCGAGCTGCGATCCAGCACGACCCGGATATGCTGGTGTTGAACCCATCTGCCAGCGCGCGGAACTCGTCATCGGCGGTCAGTTGACGCCTGAACGAATTCCGTGGCGCACGCGCGGAGGGTGATTCCCGTGGCGCGGTTGTGCGCCTCGACTCGTGATGCCGGATCAACCGCGCTTCCGTCTCCGACAGTGCGTCCGGACCCGTGAAGACCAAGACGCTGCGGTGTCCGCCCTCTTGAACGCGGCCGGTAAGTACCGCTCGCGAAGTTGTCGGTCTGCACGTCCAGTTGCTCGGTCCCACTACCGAGGAGTCATCATGCCCATGCTGCTCATCAAGGGCTTCTACGAAGTCAAGGGAACGCAACCCGACGGTGACACTGTTCATTTCACGGCCGACGACCCCACCGAGTGGAGTCTTGTCGGCGGGGGCGCCGGACGTGCCGTTGAGCACAACGCCGTGGGGCGGGCGACGCTGCGTCTGGACGCGATCGACGCGCTCGAGACGCACTACGGCCCGAGTCGCGTCCACCAGCCCCTGCAATTCGCGCACGCGGCGCGGGACGAGCTGCTGAGCCGGCTCGGTTTCACCGACGTCCAGCGCGGTTCGGGCGAGACGGTGACCGCCAGCACCCCGGAGACGGTTCCCGGATTCATCCTCACCCGCGGTGCCGACGTCCACGGCCGTTGCGTGGCGCTCGCCGGGAACGGCCCTGCGCCCGGCACCAGCGGCCTGGAGATCGACGTCGACGTCGCCGTGCTACGGACGACCGTCAACCACCACCTGCTGGCCGAGGGGCTGGCCTACCCGACCTTCTACCGCAGCCTGTTCACCAGCCTGCGGACCGAGATGGCCGCCGCGGCCACGCAGGCGCGGGAGGCCGGCCGGGGCCTGTGGCCCAGCGATGTGACCACGACCGGGGCGAAGATCACCGGACTGGCCTCGCTGACCGACGACGCGGTGATCCTGCCCAAACTGTTCCGCAGGCTGGTCGACTACCTCCGCCTCACCATGCCGCTGGCCTGCCTCCCGGCTTTCCTGGCCGGTGTCCAGGACCGCTTCTCCATCCTCTCCACGGGTGAGCGGCGGACCGGTCTGCACCACATCGTGGAAGTCACCAACGATCACACGGTGCGGATGACCCACCCGCCCGAAGACCTCCTCTTCGACGACGCCTGACACCACTCCTCCTTCGGGTTCGCCCCGCGCGGGGCGAACCCGAAGGTGAGATGCGGGAGATGCGGCTGGCGCCGGCCGACGGGAGGGTGGCTGCGCAACCTCACGCCCCGCGCGTCACTGCTGCGCGAAGTGCTTTTTGAGCCAGGTGAGCAAAGACGCGAACGCAGGGGTCATGGCGGCGTCCGACTGCTCAAGGGCTGTCAGGCGGTCGCCGTCCTCCACCGTGATCGCGTAGCTCATCGCGTCCCTGGCACGGCCGGCCTGCTCGTCCAGGGGCATCGCGACGGCCGCCGCCAGCAGGTCAAACAGTTCAGCCGCGGCGGTCTCGGGCAGGTCATCCGTGTCCAGCACCTTGGGCGGGCGGCGGAGATCGGTCACCGCCGCCAGCCCGCCGTACGTCTCCAGGGTCACCTTCACCCGGTGCCCTTCAGCGCGGCCACATCCCTGGCCAGCCCCGCGACCTTGTCGTTCAGAGCCGCGATCTGCCCGGCGAGGGCCTCCAGGCCGTTCTCCCGGCCCGCGCCGCCGTTCCCGTTGGCCGCGAGGCTCCGCACCCGGGCGACTCCGGTCGGGACTCCCCGGAGCGGGACTTCCACCTCCTGCCACGCCGACAGCACGGCCGACTGCTCGGGGCTGCCGACACCGAACAGTTCCCCGGCCTTCTGGAAGGTGGTACCCGCGAACTCCTGGAACCCTTCCTCGGCACTGGAGGCCTTGAGCGATTCGTACCAGATGCTTCCGGCAGCCTCCCATGCGAATCCACCGATGCGCACAGCGGTCAGGTAGAACGCCTTGTTCGGAATACCGGAGTTGTAGTGCACCCCGCCGAAGTCACCTCGTTTGGTGTCCGGCAGGTGGATGAACTTGCTCATACGGTCGGGCTGGGGGTCCTTCCCGAACTGCGGGTTGTTGTAGGCCTGCCCCGGGTCCTTCATCGACCGCAGGGCGTCGCCACCGATCCCCGGGGTCCACACGTCACCCCCGATCAGCCAGTCCGCCTCCTCAGCCGTCTGCTTCTTCGACCACTGCTTCACCAGCGACCCGAAGACGTCCGACATCGACTCGTTCAGAGCCCCGGACTGGTTGTGGTACTCGAACTCCGCGGTGTTGTCGGTGACGCCGTGCGTCAGCTCGTGGGAGATCACCTCGAGGGACCCGGTGAGGTTGCTGAACTCCTTCCCGTCCCCGTCGCCGAAGAGCATCTGTCGTCCGTCCCAGAAGGCGTTGTTGACCTGGAAGCCGAAGTGGACGTATCCGTCCAGGCGCATCCCCCGGCCGTCGATCGAATTGCGCTGGAACACCTCCTTGTAGAAGTCGCGCGTGAGACCGAGTGCTTCGAACGCCTGGTTGACGCACGGATCCGCGGACTCCGGGCCGTCCTCCGGCCTCGCCAGAACGGCGTTGGCCAGAAACTCCGCCTGCTCGCAGTCGAAGACGGTGCGCCGGCCATCCCCGGGGGCAGCCGCGCCGGCGAAGGATGCCCGGATCGACCGCTCGCCCCGCAGGCGAGCGGTGACGAGCAGGGTGTCCAGGGCAGCCTGGCGTACCTCGCTGTCTTCGCTGTCCAGGAGCTTGTCGAGGATGTACGGGGGGATGATGCAGTTGATTGGGCGAGCCCTGCTCATGGGACACCTCCTGAGCGAGAGGAACGAGGGCTGAGCATGCGTCACCTTGACGGCTGCTCAGCTGGTACCGGATCACCGATCGTCGCGTTCAACCATCGACGCGAGGAGGGTTTCTGCGTTCAGCACGGCCGGGCGCGGCCGATTCCGCAGGTGCTCACCGGCTGGCCGCAGCGGGAGAAGCGTTGGCCATCCCCCGTTTCAGCAGCGGGTCGCGCTGACATCACTAGTTACTTGCCGTCCGTGGCCACGGGCACCTTTTTTCTTCGCCTGAAGCACTGGCCGAGACCAGACGGTTTGAGGTCATACACGGCACGGAGGAGAGATATTTCGTTGCCCAAAGAATCTTTGATTGGTCTTCAACTCCCCCTGGACAACACTACGCCCACGCAATAAGCCCTGCATCCTGGAAAATGAGGTCATATTTTAAATTCAATTTTTGACGATAGAACGACGGGTTCTGGGTCGCGGCCAGGACCAACGCGCAGCGGTCACATACTCTTTGGCAGGCGTGGTCATATTTTGCGGGCCAGCTGCGAGAGGAGGGGGCCGATAGCGAAATGGAAGGTGAAAAGAAGGGGGGTGGGGTGAGAGATGGGAAAGATCTTGGACTCCCCCGGGATCCCGAATGACGATCCGCGCCTCCGGTCCCGCGCCGCCAAGCACTCGAACGAACGTTCACGGCTGATCCTGGCCGTGAGCTGGTTGGCGCTCCTCTACGCCGTCGCTCTGGGCATCGCGGCCTCGACGGATCCGGGAGCTCTGCTCGGGCTGATCCTCCTGGTCGTGGTCGTGGGCTTCTGGCTCCTCATGCCGCTCTGGAACGCCCGGCTCCTGGGCCGCGCGGTCAAGGTGACGCCCGAGAGCTCCCAGAGCTTCACGCCGAGATCGTCCGTCTGCAGGCAATGCTCGACTACCACCGGCCCATCGACGTCTGCCTGTACGGCAGCCATGAACCCGGCGGAATTTGAAAGATTCCGGGCCGACTCGACCGACAAGGGGCGACAACTCCTCAACCGACTGTTGATGCTGTCACCGCATCAGCATCATTGCTCCACCACGTAGCCTCCCCGCCAGACTGCCGACCGGACCTGATCGAGGATGGCGTACAGGCGGTTCGTGAGGTGACGAGCGCGTCGGCCGACGGCTCGGAGATCGCACGCGCCATGAAGAAGACGTCGTCGATGACGCATCGAGGTCCCGGCTGCCCCCACGGACTCGGTACAGGCCGGTGAACTCGGTACAGGCCGGTGAACTGCACTGACAGCGGATCTGCGCGATGAGGGCCGTCAGGAATAGCCTGGAATAGAGCGGCACCGGGACGGAGCGGACCCTCTCGATGCATCCCCTCGGCCCCGGAGTGCCGCAAAACAGGGAGGATGAGTCATGCCCTGGAATCTAAGCGGCACATACCTGGAGAGCTGTAACTGTGACGTGGTGTGCCCTTGCACCACTTCGGGCCTCACCGCACCGGCCGACCACGAGCGCTGCCAAGTGACCTTCGCCTTTCACGTGGACAGCGGGAACGTGGACGACGTCGACGTCTCCGACCGCAGCGTGGCCGTCTTCATCGACGGGCCGCGGGTGATGGCCGAGGGCGGCTGGCAGGTGGCGCTGTACGTCGACGCTTCAGCCGATGACGGCCAGGCGGAGGCGCTGAGGAAGGTCTTCTCAGGCCAGGTAGGCGGCCCGATGGCAGGGCTCGCTCCGCTCATCGGCGAGGTCCTCGGCGTGGAGCGCGTCCCCATCGACTACCGCGACGACGGTCGCCACCACGCCGCGCGGGTGGGCGATGCCATCGACATCGAGATCGAGGACCAGATTGCCCCGCAGTTCGGCCAGGACGGTCCGGTGATGAGTCTGACGGGCATGTTCCACCCGGTGAACAGCACACTGACGATCGCCCGGTCCACCCGGGCGACGGGCGACGGCGTGTACGGCCGGTCCTGGGACTTCACGGGCGGCAACGGACACTCGGCGCCCTTCATGTGGTCCGGATGACCGGTGGGCCGGTTACCGTCCGCATCCGGGTGGTCCCCGCCGGGCTGCTGCTGGTCGTGGCGGCTGCCGCCTGGGTCTGGATGGTGACGCGCTGGGGCGGCATGTCGGCCATGCCCGGCACTATGGGCCTGGGCCTGGCCGCTTTCCTGGCCGTATGGACGCTGATGATGACGGCGATGATGCTGCCCGCCACGGCACCCGTCGCCGCCTTGTACGCACGCACCCTCACCGTGCACCGGGCACCGCGCATGGTCGTTTTCACGGTTGCCTACCTGCTCGTCTGGGCTGCGGCCGGGCTGCCGGCGTATGCGCTGGCTGTCGGCCTCGGCCGGGCGGCGCGCCTCACCCCTGCGGCGGGGACAGCGGTGGCCGCGGCCGTGTTCGCGGTCAGCGGCGTCTACCAGCTCACGCCTCTCAAAGACCGTTGTCTGGCGAGGTGCCGTTCGCCGATCGGCCTGATGCTGCGCTACGCCTCGTACCCGCGGGCCTCGCGCGATCTGCGTGCCGGAGCCCACCACGGGGCCTTCTGCCTGGGCTGCTGCTGGTCGCTGATGGTGCTGCTGGCGGCGTTCGGTGTGATGAACCTGTGGGCCATGGTGGTCCTGGCCGCCGTGATCACCGCCGAGAAACTCGCTCCATTCGGTCGCCTGATGGCCCGTGCCGTGGGGATCGCCTCGATCGTCCTGGCCGTCGCCGTCTTCTGGGTCCCGGCGCTGGCTGCAGGTCTCACCGGCGGCGGGACGGCCGGGATGTGAGCATCGGCAGGGGCCGAGGAAGCGTCGGTCTACGCGGCAGGCGTGGCGGACTCGACGAGGCTGATCTGTGTCGACGCGCAGCGCGACCGCTCGGCCCAGTCGGCAAGCCATTGGGCGATGGCGGTCAGTTCCGGTACTCGCCCGGCGGCGCTGGCGCCGTAGTTGACGTGAAGGGTCTCCAGGGTGAAGGTCTGCCCGGCGGAGAGGAAGCTGACCGCGTAGGGCGTGCGGGCGAACTGCCGGTCCAGGCGATCGGCGCTCAGACCCGCTTCTTCTTGCAGCGGCACCACCAGCTCGCAGGCCAGCCCCGACGGCTTGACGCGGCGCGTGTCGAACAGGAACGCCAGACGTTCCCCGTTGCCGGCCTTGCCCTGAGTGACGTCAGTGAGGATGAAGGCCCAGTCCTGGCCCAGGATTTTCATGAGATGGCGCAGCCCGCGAAGGTTGCCGCGCACCTCCTGCACGGCGACCACGTCGAACCGGCGGATGACCGCGGCGATGGCCTGTACGTCGGCGAAATTCCGCTTCGGGGAGGCGTCCTCGGCGGACGTCCACTCCTTTGTCAGGTCAGAGAACGCCCGCAGGTTCCACGTCGCGATCAGGAGGTTCGCCCCGTCCGCCTTCGCCGGCACCACACCGTCGAGGACTTCCTGCCAGTGGGCCAGACGCGTAGCAACCGCTGGGGGCGGGGTGAGGATGTCGGCTTCGGCTGTCACACGGGCCTCCTCGAGGCGGGGCGGGCGTTTCGAGCGTGCTCGCTCGCGGGCGCGGCCTGCAAGACCATTGCGGTGACTTCGCGGACGTATGCGGTTCCAAGCCCGGCCTCGTCCAGCTCTTCGGCCGCGCTCCGCATCCCACCTGGTGGAGGCGAGGTCGTCTCGGCGGTCGTGCCGGTCCGTTCCATCCCAGGGAGACGGCGGGCACCATGCTCGCAAACCGGGTGTTCGCCGGTCGCCTGGGTGCCGGTCGGCTACGAGTGGCCGGGGTGCCGGCTCACTCCTGCGGCCCCTCGCTCTCCCGGGGCCCATCGCCGATGGCAACCCGCAGGTCGTGCACGCCCTGCATGACGTCAATGAGGGCTTCTTCCGCCCCGCCTAGAGCCCGCCGGGTTCCCTCGACGTCCCCTCGATCGGCATGCATCTGGGCACTGAGGGTGTACAACGCCGTCATGGCGGCAGCAAAAGACGCCTCCCGACCTGGCAGCGATTGTTCCCCCTCGGACTCAGAGACCTGCATCGCCGTGCGCTGCAGCCTGTTCGTCAAGACGTTCACTGCAAGGCCTGGGTCATCCCCCAGCCGATCCGTCCACCCGAGCGACGTCTGAAGGACGTCCTCGATCTCCCCCTCCTCAGACAATCGCGTCGCAGCAGTGATCTCCCACTCTGCTGTGGCCAGCAGACGGCCCAGCAACCGCAGACGGTCCGCCTCCCTCGGCCCCTCGGACCGCACCTGCGGATCCACCACCGGGTCAGCCCCCAGGGCAGCCAACGCCGCCCAGACCTGCTCAGCACTCACCGGATGCTCACTTTTCATACCCACGCCCTCAGCTTCGCTCCCCGAAGCCGCCGTCGCCCGCCCACACACCGGCAGAACACTTCCGGAGGCCGGCCCGTGCAGCACGTGCCTTACCCGGGATCGGCGGGAGCCAGCAGGCCACCCGGTCACGGTGCGTACCCTGGTTGCAGCCCGGGCCAGCTGTCGGGCGACTTCGTCCAGGACCTTGCGCGACTTCGTCCAGGACCTTGCTCCGGTCGGTGGGCCCGTAGGCCCAGTACCCACCGGTCGCCGGTTCGTAGGCCCTCACCTCGCTGTGCGGGCCAGCGCACATCAGGGCTCGGGCGATCCCCGACAGACGCAGGGTCCGGCCGGCTATGCGCAGCTGTTCGCCAGCGCATGGTTGCGCAGCAGCAGCCACGAAGCGACGAGTGGGCCGGCGCGGCTTGCGCAGTCGATGGCGCCGGGCGTCGACCTGCCTGCGCAGGCGGAGCCTTGGGTGGTCGCGGTGGTGCGCACGGCGCGGCGCGGGGGCGGGGTCGGTGACGGTGGCTGCGCAGGATGCCGGCGGATCGGTGCGGTACTACTGCGTGCCGGTGGCCGCCGACAGCCGGGGCGCCTCGTTGCGCGGTGACGGGTGCGCCCGGTCTGTGCGCGCGCAGGTCGATCCCGGGGAGAGCGCCCTGCGCGAGATCGAGCCGGCCGATAGACACCGGACGCCGGCCGGCACCCGTGGGGAACGTCGAGGCGGCCCTGGATCTGCTGGACGAGCAGGAGATGCGCCGCCGCACCAAGCCGGCCTGCAGCTGCGGCCTGCGTCCGGCGCCGGTGGCTCGGCCGCGAGGTGGCCGCCTACCGCGAGCAGGCCGCCCGGGTGGAGGCCTCAGATGCGATCGCCCCCCACTACCGGAGACCTGCTCATCGGGCATCTACGTGGTTCGCACCGTCCATGCTGCGTGCTTGTAGCGTTCGGTTTGCGTACCAGGCGCGTACGGATGTCCTTCGAGATGCGGCGCATGCCGAATGGAGGCCAGCATCGCTCGGTCCGTTCCGGTGTCGTGGGGGTTCGGCGCCTTGTCCGGGTGGTCGTCGGCAAGCCAAGCCACCACACGTGAACGGGGCGCGCTTCCAATGCCCGGCAGCAGGCCCCGTAGATGACTCGTTGTTCATCGGCTCAGCACTGGATGCCAGTGGCGCATGCTGCCCGACGCTTCGGCCCGTGGCAGACCGTCCACAAGCGGCACATGCTGTGATCGGCCGACGGCACCTGGGGAGCGGTTAGCTCCAACATGTCCAGGCCATGGCCGACGCCGACGGGGAGCTCGACTGGGACGTCAACATCGACTCCAGCCCAATCAGCACGCCGCCGGGGCCCCAACTATCCACGGCCTCAAAAGGGGCCGCAGAAGGATCCGTTCACGTGCACGCGTGGTTGCGCGACCTGCTGGCGGAGGCGGTGCGGCAGACGAAGGACTCGGCCGCTCCCGCGGCGGGCTGACGACCAAGCTCCACATCGCCGCGGACGGCAAGCGCCGTCCGTTGTCGCTGGTCATCACGCCAGGTCAGCGGGCTGACTGCACCCGGTTCGAGAAGGTCATGGAGAAGATCCGGGTACCCCGCACCCGAGCGGGGCGTCCGCGCCGCACACCCGACAGCATGGGCGCCGACAAGGCGTACAGCAACTGCGCCGCCCGCGCCTACCTGCGCCGGCGCGGCATCCGACGCGTGATTCCGGAGAAGAAGGAGGACCAGCAGACCGGACGCCGGGGCTCATGGGGCGGGCGACCGCCAGGCTTCGACTCCACGCGGTACAAGAAGCGCAACACCGTCGAGCGGGCGATCAACAAGTTGAAACAGTTCGGGGCCGTCGCGACCCCGCTATGACAAGCGCGGATATGTCTACCTCGGCACCGTCACGGCCGCCGCCCTCCTCATCTGGCTCCGCTCCTAGCTGGCGGGGAAGCCGGGCTACTGCTGGGACTTGAGATCCTCCAGGCCGGTCGCGACCAGCAGCGGCGTGAACTCCACGACGGAATGCGCAGCCACTCCCTGGACGACATAGGGATCGGTCGCGAGGAGGCGGTCGAGTTCTTCGGTGGGCATCCCCGGGGCGAGGTAGACACCGCCGGTCAAAGGCACCTGACGCCCGGCCACGAGAAGCTGCCGTCGCGAGATGAGATCACTCAGCCAGTCGCCGTGCGCCGGTCTCCACCGGTCCACCTCGGCCAACGGCGCTGTATAGGTCACTGTGACAACGAACATGACCGGACCGTAGCGGAACGTCAATGGGCCCGTGATCCCATTCGATGTTCCGGGAGACACCGCCTCGTGGCGTGCCCGCCGGTCACCAAGCCGGACCCTTCTCTGTGCTGACTGCACCTCTGGTGGCCCTCGTGATGATCTATCGGCTTCGAAGGCGAAGCGGCTGCTGTGGTGAGCGGCTCAAGCAGCACCTCCCGCTTGTTGGCAGATCCCCCGCCCCGGCCGTGATCGACACGGGCGTTGGGCAGGGGATCTGTGTGACGCGAGAGCAGACCCCCGCGTGCGGTATCGAGCTCACTTACCGCCGTGTCCTTCGTTGGCGCAGAGGGTTCCGAACGCAGGGTTGAGCGCACCGATGACATCGACGGTGACGCCGCAAATGTTGATGGGGATGTGCACCGGGATCTGGACCACGTTGCCCGACAGCACGCCGGCCGAGTTGACGGCGGCAGCGTCCGCACCGCTGTCCGCGGAAGCGGCAGCCGCGCCTCCGAGGAGCACCAGTCCCGTCGCCGCTACCAGACCCGAACCTCGCATAACTACAGACCGCAGCATGTGCGCATCCTTTCCTCGTGTGAGCGGCACTCGCCGCTTGACTGCAGCTTGCCGTCTCTCCGGTCGAGTTGTTCCGGTGCGACACAGGCGGAAGCTGCACTGAAACGTTCATTCAGCCGATCAGTCCAATACCAGTTAGCGGTAGCCGGCATCAGGTCGCTGCCCGTCGTAGGCGGCCGAGGGGCCTTGGGCTGCAACTGCTCGAAGAACCGGGTGCGTTGCAGCGCTCCGCTCACACTGGCTGCGACTCGCCGCAGTACAGACTGGCCTGATTCTGAGGCACACGACATGCTGGGACTAGCGGTCATCGGCTAGCGTCTCTGGGAAATTCTTGACGGCCTATTTCGGAGGCGTGTCGATGGCCGCATTCTTCTTCAGGCCATCGCGGTGGGAACTGACTTGGCTACCGTTGTATGCATGCGCCCGCTGCCTCGGTCGGACGACAAGCAGCCTGCAGAACCCTTGCTCGCCTGCACGTCCCCGGCCTTTGACCCCCGAGTCATACGGTGCGTGCCGTCCCAATAGGGCCCGGACAGCTGCCGGAACACCCGATCGTCACAGAGTGAAGTGCCGATGCTGGCCGGCTGCGCAACTCCGGGGGCACTCAGCGCACTAGCTTGCGGAACGGAGCTGCCCCCACTCGCGCATCCAGTCCAAGGTTGCGACAACTATTAACCAAAGCAGCTCACCGCACAGACGACATATTCAGCGTCCACAGCGGCGCGTGTCCCCGTACATGCCCTGACAGTGTTCTGAACCGCAACCTTGGTCGAACGACGAGCGAGGGGCCCGGTTGAACACCCAGTGCGGGGCTGCCCCGTTTCGAGGCGATCACTTACTCATCATCGACGCAAGAGAAGACAGGGCACCGCACGCTCGGCAGGAGGGCCCGGCCGTACCGCCCCAGCCGTGCCGCCAGAGGCCAGGATCTCGACTTTCAGGCTGCTGTGGGGCTGAGAGGAGCGGATGCGCTCCGACGATGCTTCAGCCGTCCGGTGCACATGTGCATCTCTTTGTCGACAACACGTCAGTAGCGCCAGTAGGACGACGCCGCAGCCCAGCCTGCGGCCAGCGAGCGACGAAACCCCGCGTCCGTATGGAGGAGCAGGGCATGTCGAACGCCCACGGGACGCGAACACCCCGCGAAAGTGGGCTCGTCATCCCTGCTCAAGGCAGTACTACGGAGGAGTCCGAGCATGAAACACGTGATGAAGCCGGCGCTAGCTTTGGCAGCGGCCGGGGTTCTCACGCTGCTGACCGTAGGCCCCTCCCAGGCAGCGGCTGGGCCTTTGCCGCAGCCCAAGCCGGCGACGTCCGCAGCCGCTTACTACCCGAACGTCGACCGCATCGTCTGCGAGATCAACCGGGCACGGGGTGACCAGAAACTCTCCCCCCTGCAGATTTCGGACAGGGCCAGCGACGTCGCCCGGGCACACGCACGGGACATGGCCACCATGAACGCAGTTTCGTCCGTGGGGAGCGACGGCAGGGACCTGCGCGCGCGGCTGAATGGCGCCGGCCTCTATTCGTCCTCCATCTACGAAGTGCTCTACCACGGGTACACCGACGATGTTTCCTTCGCCAGCATGGCCACCGCCCCTCGCCCTAACCACTGGTTCAACAAGGCCTTCATGAGTCCGGATGCCGTAGCGCTTGGCCTCGGCTACGACAACCAGTTCTGGGAGGTAGCCCTGCTCGGACCTCACCCGACCCTAGTGACGCGGCCCGCTGTCTGCAGCGGTGACGAGGCCATCGCAAAGGAGCGCTCCTAACTGGCCGGGAATGGCGTGGCTCACTAAGCTTGCGGGATGCAGTCGGATGCAGTCCGCCGGCGATTCCATGACTGCGATGAAATCCCCGAGCCCACCTTCGCCGTCTCAGATCTGCATGCGGGATGTGCTGTGCGATGCACGCCTTCCCCTGTATGCGGTGCTGAGCTGCCGGTTGGGTGGGGAGTCGAACCCTCGCGTTGCTCTTCACATGCCAGGAGTGGGCTGGAAAGCCGCCAGTCCTCGGTGTATGCACGCTTCCAAAGCCGCTTCTTGCTCTACGTGGCCCCTGTTTGCTGCACTACTCGGTCCGGCAGTCGGGGTCCCAGTTCATGCGTGGGAACCGCACATCGCCTTCCCTGACGTTTCGGCGAGTGCATCCGTCGGACCTCGAAGCTCGGCAACCGGAGGCCCGAAGGCATCATCGGCTCGAACCGGTGTTCCCGGCCGTATCCCCCGCTCGCCCTTACCTGCCGACGTCGGCTGCTGCTGCGGTGACTACGCAATGACTCAGCCCCCGGCAGCATGAATGAGAGGCGGTGAGGGTGCCTCATGTGGCAGGGAATCCTGCCCTGGAGGGCCTCGGTCCGACACCTCGCACACCTCGGTCGGTGCGCCTGAGGGGCAACGCCCCTGTCTTGGCGGCACTTACGCACTTCGGTGCATCAAGAAGGGCCGCATCCCGTGAACGTGGAATCCCCGGTGCACGAGCCGCCGTGCACCGGGGAGGATTAAAACCGGACTGCCTTAGAAGGCGCTGTTGTTGCATCCCATGGTCGATCCCATGGACGTCTGCTGGGCGCCCGGGTTGCCTTCACCGTTGAGGGCGTTGCCGAGCACGCCGTTGAGCAGACCGACCTCGCCGAGAAGGTCCAGGTTCAGGTCGTGCGACTTGCAGTTGGAGCTCTGCTGGACGCTGAACTGGTCGCCCCCGCCCTTGCCCTTGCCCCAGCCCTGGTCGGCGTGGGCCGTGCCACCCACGAGGCCGATGCTACCGATCGCGGCGACCAGGACGGCAACGTTGCGAAGCTTGCGCATGTCATCTCCGGTGAGGTGAGTGAGGGTGATCTGTGCGAGATCGCCCCTGTACAGTTACCGGAGATTAGTACTAAATAGCCCAAACTGGATTGCGACGCGCCGCTGTTTCCGAACGCACGAAGCACCCATCCCCATGGGGGGGTGGGGCCTTCCACTGCCGGCTCCCAGGGTGAAGTCCGCATGCTGGTTGCTTCACCCGGCGAATCGGCGGTGCGGCGCGGGGTAGCGCGCTGATTGCAGCTTGGGTACACCGCAGGTGCTTGATTCCCGATACAGAGATTTCACGGGTCGAGGCTTTTCACGCACGCGTCGCTCGGCCGGCACGTGGACAGGCGGTCGGTGGCCTGCGCGGCAGCTATGCGAACTCTTCCGCTGGAGACACGTGGTGCAGCCCGGAGGTCAGTTCTCGACCAGCCGAGTCGAATATCGGCCCTTCAGGGCGGGGAGCGGAAGTCAATCGAGATCGCACCCTGCCTGTTCGCTGCGGGGATCGGCCGGCGGGAGGGGGGCTTGGGGGGTGGTCGTGGTCGGCTGGGAAGGCGCAGGGGCAGTGGTCGTGTGGACCAGGCTCGTACTGAAGTTGGTAGACGAGGTCTGCGCCGGAGGGGTTGCGGTCGGCGAGGAGGAGTCTGGGGAGGCCTGGGTTGTGGCCGTGGACGGGGTCTGCATCGGGCACGGACCGATGCACGGGGGCGGGCCGGTGGGTCTCTCCGGCTGGGATGTCTCGCTTGTGCGGCGCGTGTCGATGCAGTCGACGAACTTCACGTAGTTTGCAGGGCCGAGGCCGTCTGCGACCACGAAGTCGCTCGTCGAGTGGTTGCGGAGCAGGCACATGTCGTAACGGGCGACGGATGCAGGGGTGGTGCGGGTGGGTGCCCGATATTCGTGGCGCCCCACCAACTGGCAGGACTCGTAGCGAATCAGCGGCCCCCTCGCCCCCACTGTGTAGCGGTGCGGGCGGACGTCTGCGGAGAAGTCCTTGAAGGCGAAGGCGGTGTCGTCGCAGTCGTTGAAGTGGACCGTGCCGCCGTTCCACGCACAGTCGATGACCATGACGTCGGGGTCGCGTACCTCGAAGCGGATGTCCTCGGCGTGGAACCGCTGTACCGAGTCGTGGTGCTGGGGGACGGGGAAGCGGAAGAACGTGCTGGTGGTGCCGTATTCCGGGGTGCTTGCGGGCCGTTTGCCGGTGATGATGTAGGAGCCTCCCCGGCAGGCGATCGATCCTCCGTAGGGGAACTCCAGGAAGTTGCCCCACTCGTACTCGACCTTCATGTCGTTGAGCCAGTAGTTGAGGAACTGGTCCTGGTCGTTCGGTTCGGTCTGTCCGCTGCGGGTGAGTCCCGAGTACAAAAAGGCCCGGCGATAGCTGCCTCCGACCCGGCAGGCCTCCCAGCGCATCTCCGAGTTGGTGTCGGTGCCGCTCAGGGCAAGTCCGTACTCCCACTCCCCCGCCCACTGGCATTCCGAGAACCGGTAGTCCTGCGCCTGCCCGGTCGAGTAGGAGCGGAAGAAGGAGGCACCCGGCGTGGCCGAGCGGAACTGGATGCGCTCGAAGGAGATGTTCGACCAGACGTCCTGGTTGCGGCAGAGGTACGAGCCGGCTCCGGCACTCGGCCGGAAGATCAGGGTCGTCATGCGTTTGCCGGCCCCGGCGTAGCGCAGGCCGCTCGCGGGCCGGGGCGGCGCGACGCCGTTGAGCAGGGCGTGCGGGCGGGTGATGAGGAAGTCGCCGGCGGGGATCTCGATGACGACACGGCCGACTCCGCCGGAGACGCCTGCGGCGGCGAATGCGTAGGCGACTTCGAATGCCCCGCTGTCGTCGGTCCGTCCGTCTCCCACCGCGCCGAGGTCTTTCACATTGACGACGGTCTCCAGCTTGCGACTGCAGTGTCTGCTTCGAGTGCGGGCACCGGCCACGGCTGCACCGGAGGCGGACAGGGCTGCTGTCGCCATTGCCAATGTTCCGCCACGCAGAAGGTGGCGACGGCTGAGGTGGGAGGTTCCACCGTCCGACACTGTCATAATTGCCCCCTTTCCATAGGTTTCCCCTATAAGGAGGAGAATGAGCGAGTTCGCTGAGGTGCTCAGGCAGTTTTCGACGGCGCAGAAGCCTGCGAAGGGGGCGTCGGTCTACACCCTGTTCGTGAACCGGCCGGCCGGCCGTCTGCTGGCCGCCGTGGCCTACCGGATCGGAGCTACCCCGAATCAACTGACGTTGCTGGGCGCAATGTTCACCTTCCCCGCACTGGCCATGGTGGCCCTGGTGCCGCCCGGCTGGGTGATGTCCGTGTGTGTCTGCGCGGCCCTTGCCACGGGGTTCGCGCTGGACTCTGCGGACGGGCAGCTCGCCCGCCGGCAGCGCTCGGGAAGCCCTTCGGGCGAGTGGCTCGACCATGTGCTGGACTGCGGCAAGATCGTCACCCTCCATCTCGTGGTCCTGGTGGCGTTCTACCGGTTCTTCGCTCTGCCCAGCCCGGTATTCCTGCTGGCGCCCATGGCCTTCGAGCTCGCCTCTGTGGTGATCTTCTTCGCCGGGATTCTGACGGAGAAGCTCAAGCGGCGAACGGCGGCGGACGGCACGGCTGCCCCGTCTCCAGCTCTGCGGTCGCTGCTGCTTTTGCCGGTCGACTACGGCGTGACCTGCCTCAGCTTCCTATTCCTGGGAAGCCAGCACGTCTTCCTTTCCCTTTACTGCACGCTGCTGGTGGCCCATCTCCTGTTCATGGCCGCCTTCCTGGTCAAGTGGTTCCGCGAGCTTTGCTGAGGGAATCCCCGGCCGCCTGGCTGGGGAGAGCATCTCCAGAGCTCCGCGCAGGAGCGTGCTGGAGGTGTGCGCGGTGTAGGTGAAGTAGACGACGTCGACCCCGACCTGGGCGAAGCGCCGTTCGAGCGCCAGCCACTTGGGGGTTCCCCGCCAGTCGTCGCCCTTGAAGACGACGTGGAAGCCGATCCGCTTCCACGTCTCCAGCTTGTCGTCCACCGATTCGACGACGACGTCGTCGACGCAGCGCAGGCTGCCGACGATGTCCAGGCGCTCGGCGAGCGGTACGATCGGCCGTCGGCCTTTGAGCTGCATGGTCAGTTCGTCGGAGGAGACTCCCGCGATGAGACGGTCGCAGTGCCGGCGCGCCTGGCGGAGGATGTTGAGGTGTCCGACGTGGAACAGGTCGTAGACGCCGGGGGCGAATCCGATGCGGGCGGTCTTCACTCTGCGCTCCCCGTCCGGGCGTCGGTTTTGGTGGGCACGGCCACGCTCAGCGGCGCGGATTTCGGTGACGTGTTCGTCCCGTCCGTCACGTCGAGCCTGTAGGTGTGGCGCGTACCGGCGGGCACGACGTCGGTGTAGCTCATCCAGGGCCGGTGCCAGTACGTGGACGACTTGTGCTGCTGTGAAACGAGGCGTCCGTCGCGGTAGAGCCGGTAGGTGAGCGACGCGTCGTCGCGGTCCCACGACGTCTGCCAGCGGACGGTGGCCTTTCCGGGGCTCGCGGTGGCCAGGGAAAGGGCGGGAACCTGTGGCGCTGCGGTGTCGGGGCCGGCCCCGAAGCGGGTCAGGCCCTGCTGGGGCCGGTCGTTGACTTTGGTGAACTCGCCGCCGACCCACAGGACGCCACGCTCGACGGTCAGGGCGCGAGGGCCGAGATCCTCCCCGATTCCCTCGTTGGTGTCGGGAAACCAGTGCAGGATCGTTCGGTTGTCCGGTGACTGGGCCAGCAGGTGCTGCCGGTCGTTGCGTTCGGGGAAGCCGCCCGGTGTGCCGCTGCAGTCGTGGGCGTGCGAGGCGCTGTAGAGAACGCCTCTGTAGGCCAGGACGACCTGCGTGGCTCCGGCGCAGTCGTCCCGCCACAGCATGGTGTCGTCGGAGAGACGGCCCGCGATCCGGCCGTCGAAGATGCCCGGTCCGCGGCCCTCGGCGCCGACGTAGAGGCGGGTGGCGTCGTGCGCGATCGACTTCACCACCGACCCGGGCGGCAACCAGTGGGGGTAGGAGTGCGCCGTGGCGCCGGTGGTGGAGTTCAGGGCAGCGAGCGAGTGGGTCTGCCGGCCGTTGATGCGCTCGAAGTCGCCGCCGACGTAGATTCTGCCGCGGGCCGGCACCACTGACAGGGCACGTACCGGAGCATCGATGTCCGCTGCGAACGGCAGCAGGGCGCCCTGGGGGCTCAGCGCGGCGATCCGGTTCCTGGTGTGACCGCTGACCAGGTGGAAGTCGCCGCCGAGGTACACCGCACGGTCCGTGGTGGCGATCGCCCGGACGGTCGCGGACACCGTCGGGTGGAAGTCCTTGCGCAGCGAGCAGTCGGCCGTGTTCAGGGCAACAGCGCTCGCCACGCCGGTGGTCCCGACCCGATCGAAGGAGCCGCCGGCATACAGGACGCGACCGTCCGGTGAGGCCTTGAGGGCACGTACGGTCGCTGTATCCCCGGTGAACGAGGGTGCGCAGGGCAGCAGGGCACCTGTCGTGGCGTCGAATGCGGCGAAGTTGCGGCGCCGGACCTCCTTCTCGCCCGGTGCGGCGCCCGGCGGCCGGACCGAGTCGAACGTTCCCCCGACGTAGACGACATTGCCCGTGGAGGCCAGCGCCCAGACGATGCCGTTCGTCTGCCATGTGGCCAGCGGGTCGGCGGTGAACGACACCTTGGGCGCTCCGTTGGCCGGCGCGGCGAAGGCGGTGTCGAGCAGGGCGGGGCAGAGCAGGGTGGTGGCGACGGCCGTGGCGGCCACTGTCGTCGGAATTCTCAAGCGCAAGGGAACCCCCGGGGATGGCAGTGGTCTAGGGCGGTGCGCGGGGAATGACCCGGGGCTCGTCCAGCCCCGGGTTGTGGGTTGTCCGGTCTCATGCGGTGCGACGGCGGAGTACTCCGACCAGCCCGGCCACTCCCAGCAATGTCCGATAAAACCACAAACTAGGACCAAATAGGCACAACCCGAGGACCAGCCCGACGGCGAGTCCTGACGGTGTGTCACCGCCCAGCAGGCGGGCGGCGGCCACTCCCACCGCGACTAGAAGACCGATAACGAGGGCGACGGTGTACCCGCGATCGACCGTCGTGAAGCCGAGGCACCGACGGATGAGCACAGCCGACGCGACGTTCTCCACGATGATGGCCGCCCCCCAGGACACCGCCGCACCCAGGACTCCCCACACCGGCACGGCCAGCACCCCGACGGTCAGCTGCACCGTGAACGCTGCGGCGGTGATGGCGAGATGCCAGGTGCTTCTGCCCGCCATGAGAAGGACGCTCTGAGCGTTGCCGACCGCGACGTTGATCATCGCAGCCACACACAGCACGACCAGCGCGGGTCCCCCTTTGACGAACTCCGGGCCGAAGACTGAAAGGAACGTACGGGGAAAGCCCGTGATGAGGATGAACAACGGCCAGGAGAAGAGCACGACCCAACAGGTCGAGACGCGGTGCAGCTGACGTGCCTCGGCAGCCTGGCCGACGGCGAGCAGCCGACTGATCTGGGGCGCCGCGGCGAGCCGGACAGCGAGCTGGATCAGGGTGCCGGCGGTGACGACACGGCCGATGGCGGTGTAGACACCCGCCTCGGTGCCAGTGGCCAGCGCGGACAGCAGAATGACACCGACCCAGATCGCGCTGATGTCGAAGACGGACGAGATCGCGCGGGGTGCGGCGAAGCTCCAAAAGACGCGCCACGGCACGGCTTCGTGCATCGCCGAGTGCGCTGTGCCTCGTTCGGCACGGCAGCGGCGCAGGGCCAGCCAGGCAGCCGCGGTGCCGGCCCCCGCCGGCAGCAGCCACGCGGCCGCCAGGGCGAGCATGCTCTGGGAGTAGTACGCCAGAAGCACCGCGATCAGCACCCGCAGCGCCGGCTTGCCGATCTGCTCCACGCCGACGAACGGCACCACCGTGCCGTGGCCCTGGGTGGCGCCGAGGAGGACCAGACCGACGGTGGCGACGGGCAGGAACAGCCCGAAAAGCCGGATCAGGGTGACGGCGTCGGCAGGTCGCAGGCCGGGCAGGAGCGTGGTGGCGACGGAAGGGACGAGCAGCAGAGGCAACGCAGCCGCAGTGGCGGCCACGGCCGCCGGGACAACCGCCGTGCGCAGCAGACCGCCCACCGAGCGGCCGCCGTTGAGCGCAAGGTCGCGGGAGACGAAGCGGACCAGCCCGGTGTCGGCACCGAGCTTGCAGGCGTTGCTGAGAATGGTGAAGCAGGCCACGCCGGTGAATACCGCCCCTGCGCCCTGGGCTCCCAGGGCGCGGGTGATCAGGCTGACGAAGACGAACGCGCAGACGGCGCTCGTCGCGGAGCCCGCCACACCCCACCATCCGCCCCGGGCGGCAGCCGCCACCCCGCTCGGGGCCTTGTCCCCGGCAAGGGCGGGGGGAGCTTGGGAGGCGGTCATCCGCGGGAGGCCGCGAGTGAGTCGTCCTGCGCGGGAAGTTCCACGGGCAGCACGGCCGGCTCCACTGCAGGACGGCGCCCGAAGGGGCGCAGCACGGCCTCAAGACGCCGGCGCCGACGGCCGGAGTCCGCCACGGCGCCCAGGAACGTGGCACCCGAGCACCCGATCAGCTCGCGCACCCGCTTGAGGTCCTCGCGCAGGGTGACGTCGAGGCGGGTGACGAGCAGGACGCCGTCGATGCGCTGGGCCACCGCCAGGGCGTCGGCGTGCTCCAGCATCGGCCGGGTGACGACGACCGCGGTGCAGGATCCGGCCTCGGGCAGCACCCGCTGGACGGCGGCGGACACACCCCCGCGGCCGTGCTCGCCGGCACCGCCGCTGGAACACCAGGCGAAACTCCCAGCCGTGCCTGCATCGATGCGAAGACTCCCCTGCCGCACAGACCTTTCGGCGGGCGTGCGGTTGCCGTCCTTGAGAAGCGGCAGGCTGGCCGCGAGACCGCGGGTGTCGGGGTCAGCGTCCACCACAAGCACGTCGTCCCCGCACTCGGCGAGGGCCGCAGCCAGGTTCACGGCCACCTCCGCGGCTGCGGCGCCGCGCCGCGGAGCGACGACGAGGAAGCGGCCGGCGCCGGCCGGGAACCGGGTGCCGCGCAGGCGGTAGGCCAGGGCGCGGTAGGACTCCGACCGCTGACCGCTGGTGTGACCGACCGTCAGCAGAGCGTCGTCCATGGGGGCTGGCGGCAGCAGGCCGAGGACCGGGGCCTGCAGCACGGCGCGTACGTCTTCCACCGACCGGACGCGGTCATCGAGTGCCGCGCGCAGCCAGGCCAGCAGAAGGCCGAGGCCGAGGCCGCAGAGCAGTCCGAGCGCGAGCAGGGTGGCCCAGCCGGGCCCCGAGGGCGCAGTGGGGACGCTGCCGCCGCGGACGATGTCGCCGCCGGTGGTGTCGCGGGAGGTGATCTCGAAGGCGCGCTTGTGCAGGGCGTCGAGGGTGCTCCGGGTGGTGGCGTCCGTGGCCCCCTCGTCGTTCTCCTTTTCCTTGGCCGCCTGGCGGGTCACGGCGGAGATCTGTTCCTTCACCCTGCGGGCGGTCCGCTGCACAGCGGCCTCGTTGCGGCTCTTGCGGTCGGCCAGGTACGCGTCGGCGAGGGCATTGGCGCCGCGGGCCGCATGCTGGGGGCTGGCGGCGGTGAACTCGAAGCGGAGAACCTGGGACTTCGGCGGATTGGTGATCCGCAGGTGTTGCTCGAGCGCGCCCGCCCGGCTCGCGGGCTGCCCCAGGGCGCGTGCCGCACGGACGGCTACTGCGGCGCTGCCGGCGATCTGCTGCTCGGTCCCCATGCTGACCTGGTTGTCGGCAGCCACGCTGACCGTGTCGAAGGGATCGGCGGTGGAGCGTACGAGAACCTCGCTCGTGGAGGTGTAGGTGTGGGCGCCGGACAAGGCCAGGCCCGCCCCGCCGAGGAGCCCCACCATGACCCCGGAGGCGATCACCGCACGGTGACGCAGAAGACGGCGCAGTTGGTCGCGCATCTGGTCCGGCTCGTCGTACGGGCCGTCGAAGTGATGGGGGCCGGTCACGAGTGCCCTCCTGTTCCGGGGGTGGATGCGAGCGGAATGGGTGCGGGCGGCATCGCCGGCGAGGGAAGCCGCGCGGTCCGGGCCGCTGGGACGGTGATGAGCAGCGGGATGGTCACGAGCAGCGTCAGCGGGCCCACGATGCCCAGCAGGCTGCCCCGCAGAAAGATGATCTGGTAGAAGGCGAAGGCCGGGACGAGGAGCACCGCGAGGGTGCCCGCGCGGTCGCGCAACCTGTGCCGTACGTCGTCCATGCGGCGTCCCGCCGCGCCGAGCAGGAAGAAGACGGCGGTTACCGCAGCCGGGCCCGCCCACAGGTAGCTCTCGATCCACAACGGCGCGGAGAGGTTGAGCAGGTCGCAGTGCGCGTACTGGGCCAGCATCATGCCGGTATCTGCGGGCTTGTCCGGCCATACCGAGCGCGGGACCAGGAACAGGACGGGTCCCAGCGCGCGGCGAGGCGAGAAGCCCTCGTCCCGCGCGTAGTCGATGCCGGTCTGCACCTGCTGGAAGGCGTCGTAGTCGCCGTTGGTGGTGAACTGCGTGGCGAGCGAGGCGACGGCGGTCATCTGCTCCCGGTCGCTGTAGCGGAAGTAGTCGCTGTAGGGGAAGACGATCAGTACGGTCGTCACGAGCGTGGCCCCGATCATGCGGAAAGCGCGGGGCCGGTTCAGCCGGGGGATGGTGAACAGCAGGGTCAGCAGCACAGTTCCGGCCCAGAATCTCGGCTTGCTGATGGGATTGTTGACGACGACGCTGAGCGCCACGAGCAGCGGCAGCAGCAGGCTGCGGATGCGGCGCAGCAGGTGGCCGCCGCCGGCCGGGCGCGGCACGTGCAGTACACCCAGCAGCGCCCAGAAGGCGGGTACGCACAGGGACCAGCTGCGCAGAGAGGAGAGAGCGGCGCCGTCCGAACCGCTTGGCCCGCGCGCTTCACCGAGAGCCTGCCGACTGGTGAAGTAGGCCATCAGTCCGCCCGGTTGTCCGGGCAGCAGCACCGTCGCGAGGGCGAGGACGAGCACGCAGACCGTGATCAGACGCCAGGGCGCGAGCCGCCGGGACAGCAGCCGTTCCGTCATTCCCGATGAGGCTAGAGCCGTGCGTCCGCTGTGCGCATCCGTGTGTACAGTGCGCGCGCGTTCCCGGTGAGCGGCGAACAGTGTTCCCGCACCGTGGGCGAGGAGTCCGAGTTCGACGACGGCCACGGCCGTGAGGGAGGTCTCCTCGCCCGCCCTGTAGCCCCAGGGATATGCGTCGGTGGCGAGCATGGCGAGGGGCGTCAGGCCGAACCAGATGTAGGTGAAGACCCAGAAGCCGAGGGCGACCAGCCGCACGCTCGTAGCAGTGAGCACACGGGTGAGCGCAATGCCGGCGTGCATCACGACGACACCCTGCAGGACAAGTGCCGTCGTCACGGGCGCGTCGCGCTCCTGCAGGACCATGACCGGCAGGAGAACGGCCAGCGCCAGCAGCCACAGGGCGACCGGCACGACGCTGCGGCGGCCGACTCGAACTTCACCAACATTCGCGCATTTAGGCACAAACTTCATTAGAAGCGTTATAGCCGCCACGGCCGCTGCATCCGCACAGGCGCGCGCGTTGGCGGACCCGGACCAACCGGCGAGCGCCGTCATCGGGTGATGCGGCAGATCGCACGGCGTGCCCTACTCCGCAAATCGGGACATATATGTATTTCTTTACTGACTGATCACCCATCAGATCTTTCGATGGCCCAAGGAGTTCACCCATGACCAAGCAGGTAGACGTCGTCGTTGCCGGCGGCGGAGGATTCATCGGGGGCCACCTCGTCGCAGACCTGCTGGCCCAAGGGCTGACCGTGCGCTCCATCGACGTCAAGCCCCGCCACGCGTGGTACCAGGTCCACGACGGTGCCCAGAACGTGGTCGCCGATCTCTCACTCCTCGACGATGCGCGCGCCGGCGTACAGGGCGCACGCCAGGTGTACATGCTCGCCGCCGACATGGGCGGCATGGGCTTCATCGAGAACAACAAGGCCGCGTGCATGATGTCGGTGCTCACCAGCACCCACATGCTGCAAGCCGCGCACGAGGCCGGCGTGGAACGCTACTTCTACTCCTCGTCCGCCTGCGTCTACGCCGCCGCCAAGCAGACCGATGCGGACGTCACGGCGCTGCGCGAGGAAGACGCCTACCCCGCGCAGCCGGAGGACGGCTACGGCTGGGAGAAGCTCTTCTCCGAGCGGATGTGCCGCCACTACGCGGAGGACTACGGCTTCACCACCCGCGTCGCCCGCTACCACAACGTCTACGGCCCCCACGGCACCTGGGACGGCGGCAGGGAGAAGGCCCCCGCCGCCGTATGCCGCAAGGTGGCCGAGGCGGCCATGTCCGGGGATCACCGCATCGAGATCTGGGGCGACGGCCAGCAGACCCGTTCCTTCATGTACATCGACGACTGCCTGCACGGCACGCAGATGCTCATGAAGGGAGGCAGCGGCATCCCGGTCAACCTCGGCTCCTCAGAACTGGTGACCATCAACCAGCTCGTCGACATCGTCGAGGAGATCGCGGGCATCCGCTGCAAGCGCAGCTACCGGCTCGACGCCCCGCAGGGCGTACGCGGCCGCAACTCCGACAACACGCTGATCCGCGAGATCTACGGATGGGAACCGTCGATCCCTCTGGTCGACGGCCTGGAGAAGACCTATGCCTGGGTCTACGACCAGGTGAAGCGCTCCCACCAGTGATGACCGGCCACGTGTGAGGAGACGGACCACCGATGAGGATCTTCGTCCACGACTACAGCGGCCACCCGTTCCAGGCCCAACTGAGCCGGGAGTTGGCACGCCGCGGCCACGATGTCGTCCACTCGACGTGCCGGGCGTACGTTTCCGGCAAGGGCAACCTCGCCGGGGACAGCGCCGGTCTGCGTTTCGTCACCATCGGTGACAGCATCCGGTTGCGCAAGGAGGCCTACTTCCGCCGGCTGGCTCAGGAAACCCGTCTCGGCCTCGAACTCGCCCGGCAAGTTGTGCGGGAGAAACCCGATGTGGCCCTGCTGTCCAATCTGCCGATCCCGGTGCTCGTCGCCACCGCCGCAGTACTGCGCAGGCTGGGCATCCCTTGGGTGCTGTGGCACCAGGACGTGACCGCGGTCGCGCTCAAGAGTTTCGCCGCCGGCGATGTCGCCAGGTCGATGGGGATCGCCGCCAAGGTTTTCGGGGCCGGTGAGAAGTGGTCGGCGCGACAGGCTGCGGCGATCATCGTGATCGCCGACTCCTTCGTGCAGGTCCACAAGCAATGGGGCACCGCCGACAAGGTCACCGCCATTCCCAACTGGGCACCGCTGGACGAGATCGTCCCAGTCCCACGAGCCAACGCATGGTCCACCGAGCACGGACTCGACGGCGTGCGCACGGTGCTGTACTCCGGCACTCTCGGCCTCAAACACCACCCGGCGCTTCTGGTGCAACTAGCAGAAAGGCTGCGGGAGCGGGGCGTGCCAGTGCGCCTCGTCGTCGTGAACGACGGCCCCGCCGTACCCGTGCTGCGCGAAACCGCCGCGGCCCGGGGCGTCGACATGACCCTGCTGCCCTTCCAGCCGTACGAACGGCTGCCCGAGGTGCTGGGCAGCGGTGACGTTCTCGTGGTCCTTCTCGCGCCGGAGGCGGGGCAGTTCTCGGTACCGTCGAAGACCCTGTCCTACTTGTGCGCCGGGCGGCCGGTACTCGGGCTGATGCCCCCCGACAACCTCGCCGCGCGGCTGCTCCACCAGTCCGGGTCAGCGGTCTTCCCACCCGAGGAGGCCACGCTGGACGAAGCCGCCGCCTGGGTCGAGGAGATCCTTGCCGACCCCGCTCGTGCCGAGCGACTGGGCAAGGAGAGCCGCGCGCTGGCCGAGCGGGAGTTCGCCTTGGAGGGGTGCGCGTCCCGGTTCGAGGAGATCTTGCGCCAGGTGAGCGAGGACACGTACCGCAGCCGCCGCTGACGATCACCCGGCCGGTTGACTGGCAGCCGGCTGCTCAGGGCTGTTTCCGCCCGGGCCTGCCGGCGTCCGCACGTCACCAGCCCCATCGCGACGTGGCATGCACGCCCGATAGGTCTCCAAGAGGCGGTCGGCCACGGCCACAATGGAGTAGACGTCCTCGACCGCGCGGCGGCCTGCTTCCGCCATGCGCGCACACAAGTCCGGGTCACCGAGCAGCCGACGGACCGCGTCGGCCATGCCCTCGGGACTGCCGTCGGTGACCAGAGCGGCACCGCGACGCTCCAGCTCAGAGGCGATGCCGCAGCTGTCGGTGCAGACGACCGGCGTGCCAGCGGCCAACGCCTCGATGACCGTCATCCCGAACGGCTCGTCCACACTCGCCAGCACATGGACCGCCGCACCCAGGTAGGCCTCGTGTGTCTCGGCGGGGTCGACCGGACCGCCGTAGCGGACCACGTTGGTCAGCCCGTCGGCGATGAGCCGGCGCACCGCGGGCAGCGACCCGTCGTCCGGGCCGTACAGCGTGAACCGGGCCTGCGGCACCCACTGGTGGACCAACGCGGCCATCCGCACAAAGGCCTCGGGGCGCTTGCGCGGATGCAGCCGGGCCAGGAACAGCACGTGCGGCTCGCGCGGTTGCCGCTCCCCTGCAGCGGGCGGGGCCGGTCGGATGCCGTTCGGCAGAATCCGCAGCGGCGGGGCGTCCGGCTCCAAGACGTCCGCCACCAGCCGGCGCTCGTGCTCGGTAAGGACCAGGCAGGTGCGCGTCCGCCGGAGCAGCGGCAGGTATAGCCGGTCGAACATCCTCACGGGGAGCGCAGTACGAGGCTCGACCATGCCGTGCGTCTGCGCAACGCACGGGACGCGGCGCAGTGCGGCGACGGCGAGGGCGGCGAGGGAAACCAGGTCACGTCCCGCATGCACGTGCACGACGTCGGTCTCGCCCATCGCCCGCCACAGGTCGCGCACCAAGAGAGGATGGAGCAGGCCGATGAAGCCCCGACGGGGCAGCAGCGTACGGGCCGGGCGGGTACGAAGCCGGATCGGTCCCACATGCTCAGGTGCCCGCCCGCGCCCCCGCCACAGCGCCATCAGGGTCACGTCGTGGCCTCGTGCGGCCAGTTCCTCCGACTGGGCGATCGCCACGCTCGGCGGACCGCCGAAGGCTCCGTCGTCGCTGATCAGCGTGACCACATGGAGCAGCCTCATGCCCACTCCCCCTTGGCCGTCAGCGCCGCACCGGGTGCAAGGTCTCGGTGGGCGACGGCACCCGCGCCCACGACGCTGCCCCGGCCAACCGTGACGCCGCGCAGGACGACGGCGCGGGCCGCGACCCAGCTTCCCGGCTCGAGCCGGATAGGACCGTTGTCGAACTCGAAGGTGGCGGAGCGGCGGCTGTGGCTGCCGGTGCACAGCAATGCACTCTGGGAGACGCAGCAGTCGCTGCCGATGGTGACGGGCTCCAGATTGAGAATCCAGGCGCCCTCGCCGAGCCACACGTCGTCACCGATGTCCAGCTTCCACGGCCAGTGGACCCGCACCCCGTGCCGGATCAGCACCCGCTTGCCGACGCGGGCGCCGAAGGCCCGCAGCAACGCCGGGCGCCAGCGGGCCGGGAACCACCACTTGACGAACAGCAGGTGCAGGACGGCGAACCAGGCGGCCTGGACGAGCAGGGGTCGGCCCTTGTCGTATCCCGCTCCGGTGAACTTCCGCAGGCACCGCGTCACGACGGGTCGATGCACCGCGGACGACCCCGCGGCGTCGCCGGGTTGCGGAACGGGTACGGTCTTCGCCATGAAGGTGTCCTTCCCGGGGGGGCGATGCTCCTGCGCGATCCTTCACGCCGCGCACGCGGTACCACCTGTGATTCAGGTGTGTTGCCGACAGGCTGGCCCGGATGGCCGAGCAGCGCCCCCCTCCAGGGCCCAACCACCGCCCGCACCGCTTGAAAGCCGGCCCTCAGTAGGCGCCCTGCCCGTCCAGCACCGCCCGTACGGTACGAGCCATCACGTTCATGTCCCCGGCCAACGACCAGTTGTCGACGTACCGCAGGTCGAGCGCGACCGTCTCATGCCAGGAGAGGTCGGAGCGCCCGCTCACCTGCCACAGCCCCGTCAGACCGGGCCTCACGTGGAGGCGGCGCATCTCGATCTGGTTGTACATGAGAACCTCCTCAGGCACTGGGGGCCGAGGCCCGACCAGGGACATGTGACCGAGGAGAACGTTGAACAGCTGGGGCAGCTCGTCCAACGAATAGCGACGCAGGATGCGACCCAGCGGCGTGACACGGGGGTCACGGCGCATCTTGAACATGTGGCCGTCGTTCTCGTTCGACGCCGCCAACTCGCTCTTGAGCCGGTCCGCGCCCACCACCATCGTGCGGAATTTCCACATAGGAAACCGGGTGTTGTCCCGTCCCACCCGCAACTGCCGGTAGAAGGCCGGCCCAGGCGAACCCAGCCGAACAGCCAGCGCCAGCGCCAGCAGCAGCGGCGCGAGCAGGACGAGCAGCAACAGCGCGCCCACCCGGTCCATCGCGGCCTTCACCAGGACCGGCACGCCCCGGCGCGCCGGCGGCAGGATGTGCAGCTGGGTCAGTCCAGCCGCCGAGGTGAGCCGCAGCCGACGGCGAGCAATGTCGACGATGCCAGGCAGCACGACCAGCGGACACCCCCGGTCGTGCAGGGCCCAGGACAGCCGGCGCAGCCGCTCCCCTGACATCTGAGGGCTCGCCACGACGAAGACCAGGTCAGCCGGGAGCACGTCGACCGACTCCAACACCGCCGTCGCATCCTGCTCGGGACTCTCCGGAGCCTCTCGCGACAGCCGTCGGCACACGGGCACGCCGGAGAGCACATCGTCGTCCCCGACCGGGCAGGATCCCACGACCACGTACTCGTGGTCGGTGCGCTGGGCAAGCTGCGCGACCACCGCGTCGACCGTCGGCCCCTCACCGACCACCAGAGCATGCCGCAGAGCCCGGCCGTTGCGTCGGGCGGCCAGCAGGTGACGGTAGATCACCTTCCGGCACAACGCTGTCAGAACCAGTGCGGGAAGCAAAGCGGTGAAGGCCTCGGCCGGCACGCTCTCCCCTCCACACAGCACACGCAGGGTCGCCAGCGCACCAACAAGCACCAGCCAATCCCGCATGACGGCCCTCAAGCCGCCGCCGTCACCCCACGCGGAGGGCGTATACCGCTTCCCGACCACTCTGATCAGCGGCCACAACACGGCGGCGGCCGCCGCCAGACGCAGGGGGTGCGGCTCCTGGACCTCCACGATCGCAGCCGCGACGGGCAACGACGCGCCGACCAAATCCACGCACACGGAAGCGGGAATGTACCAGCGCGACGGCATGCCCTTCGGATGGGTGCGGTGACGGGGCAGGAGAACCGGCGCCTGCTGGGTTGCCGCAATTCCGAACGGCTTCATGCCTCTCCTTAGAAGCTCCGATCCTAGACAGCTGGCGGGCCCCACTTCCCGCACCCCCGGAACCACACCTTCACGCGATCTTTATATCAAGGGATAGGCCCTATGTCCGATTTATCCTCAACATCATTCAACGCGTCTGGATACGCAATCCTCAGCCGGAGCGCGATGGTGACTCCCACGACAGCGCAGGACGCCCCCCGAGCCGACCGAGACAATGCCCGCCAGCCCGCGTCAGCCGACGACCCGATCCAAGCCCTGCGGCAAGCGCAGGTAAGCCGTGTCCATATCGCATTTGAAGCCACATGCCACGCATGGGCATGAGAAAAGGGCCGCTACACGCCGGAGACCACCAACAAACGGCGGCACCGCTGAGCGCCGCGTCCGCACTGCCGCGGCATCACCAGCCGGCTGTTCTGCCCGCGCTCGACAGTCGTAGGCCTACTACGGCACCCAGCTGTCGAGTACGGCTTGGGCCAGGACGTCGTACCGCCATGCACAACGACTTATCGCCGCAGGATCGGCGTCGTCAGGCAGATGCAGCGCCACTCTTCCCGAGATCTTCGAGGGCGACCAGGGCGTTCTTCTGTGCCAGGTGGGCGGCGGTGCGGGCGCAGAAGTCGCCGCGCCGGTCGGACACGCGGGACATGATCTGGCCCATGGCCGTGATCGGCTTGTGCCGGTTGCCGCTGCTCCCCTCTTCTGCCGGGCCAGGCACTGCTGAAGGCGCCGATACCGGACGGCTTCGCCGGGCGTGATGAACGACCGGTCGAAGAACTCGCCATCGGAGGTGACGGCCGCCGCAGCGACTCCCCGGTCTATGCCCACTGCCGTGGACAGGATGGCGTGTTGCTCGGGGGTGACGGCATGGTCGTCCACGAGGAACGACACGAACCACAGGCCGCCCTTGCGGGACACCGTGGCCGACCGGATCTCACCACCGATCGGGCGGGACCACCGGCAACGGGCCCGTCCAAGCTTCGGCAGCTTCGCCCGGCCCCACGTACGGCCCAGGCATTCCACGGTGATGAGGTTCCCGGCAGGGAACCGGAACGAGGGAGACCAGCGCGCCCTGGACCGCCACCGGACCTTGAACGTCCCGTGCTCCCGGCACGCCCGGTCCAAGTCCTTCAGCGTCTGCTGAAGAACGTGCGACGGGGCGGCCTTCAGCCACTCGTGCTCGCCCTTGGCCTCGGCTTACTCCTTACACTGCGGGGCATAGTTGCGGTGCTGGCGACGCTGATCGAGGCCGGTGTTCCACACGGCCCGGCCCCTGTGTCCGAACTCCTCGCACTGTGCAGCCTGTTCACCAGTTAGCTCGAGCCGGTAACTGCGCCCTGCCAGCATGGAATCACCCCCCCTTCAGCTGATGTGTTCAACATGGCGGCGGCCACTGACAGTCAGCGAACTCCGCCGTTGCGCGGCTCCGACCCGGGATGAGCTAACCCCGCCCCAAAGGACGAGGCCTGCGCTCAGGAAACAGGTCAACCCTGGCTCCGTGCTCGTTCCCAGCATCAGCAGCGTCACGAGGAACACGGCGGCCAGTGCTCCAGGAGGTGTGTTCAACGGCGCCGGAAGCACTGTGGTGAACAAACGGACCGTCATCCGGGAGAACACCCCGACCAACTGCAGCCCGTCGGTGGTGCCCGGCTGCACCGGTGAAGCTGGCAGGCGACCTCCCGCTGGGCCGCCGCACCCCGCCGCTAGCCCTTCATCTGGGGGCCGGACAGGCAGCGAGCCAGGTCCGCCGACCGGTGGCGACGTGCGCTCGTAGCGGCGGTGGGGACTCGGCAGCCGGCGAGCCCGGCCATGGGGGTTCGACTGTCCAGCGGTGACGACCCAGTCACGTCGAGGTTTCGCCGCCCTTGCGGGCCGCCGGACCACCGCCGTCAGCAGGTTCGCCGGGTCGGCTCCGAGCCGCGGAAGTTTACTCCCCGAGTGGCGCACGCATCCCCCGTATGGGGCACCCATCTGGCGGACTGGGCAGGAGCACGACGGTGAGATGGCCGACACGAAGGCGCGCATCGTCGGGCGGTGCCTGAATCTGGTGTGCCAGTGCGGGCGGGGGCGTTGACGACCAGACCGGTACTCGTACGCCAGGCACACCAGAGCATCCGGCGGCAGCGGATTCGGTCTCGGCTAGGTCGGGCGGAGCCGCCAGATCCGGCCCTTCCAGTCAGTACGTGGCGTGTGGCTGCAAGAGTGCCGGCACGGCTCGACGTCTGCCCCCTGGCCCGTGAAGTTCGGTCGACGGTGCTGAGGACCGAAGTGATGCATGATCACGCACCTTGCCGCCTCAGGTGACGAACCTCGAGATCAGATGGGTCCAAGACCCGGATGGGTCCTCCGATGAGCGCTGCGGGCCACGCCGATCTAGCCTCCGAAATGAGCGCACAGTGGATCTTTGATGGTGCGCTCTACTCGGCTGAAGGAGGAGACATGCGCAAGCTTCGCAAGGCCGCTGTTGCGGTCGCCATCATTGGCGGTGTCAGCGTCATGGGCATCGGCCCGGCCACCGCGCAGGCCGCCGGAGGCGGGCACGGTGGCGGGCACGGTGGCGGATGCAAGTCGCACGACTTGAACATCGACATCCTCGGTGAGGTGGGCGTCTTCAACGGACTGGGTGGAAACCTGTTCAATGGCGAAGGCAGCCCGGGTGGGCAGTTCACCGATATCGGCTCCGAATGCGGTTTCGGCTGGTAGATCGCTTCGTCACGCTGGGAACCGGGTCTTGGTGCCTTGATCGCACCGACTTCGCGGCCGCCTCGACCCCTGATGCCCATCTCGAGTAGAAGTCGAAGGCCTTGCACCAGGTCTGGTGCAAGGCCTTTCCCGAGGACCAGGTCTTCCGCTTCCCCGCTCCGCGCAAGGGCCGTCCTGACGATCCGTCCACGGCTACGGCAAGAAGCCCCTGGTGTGGGCCCCCAGAGGTACGTGAGATGCCGTGCAACAGATCTCCGGCATCGAGGATTATGTGGCGGCGGCGTGAGACGGTGGCCGAGTCCGTGCATCGCGCGGCAGGTGGTTCAAGCACTTCTGCGAAGTCAGCCGATCCGCCCCGTAGTCGGGATCACAGGGGCGCTGAGGGGTGTACGCGCACACAGGCTCCGGAGTTCAGGCCGCCATGAGTCTTCACGCTCGATTTTCACACTTTCCGATGTACGCGGCAGGTCGGTTCCCATGCCGCCACTTGACTGTCCTCCACGTCGTCACACCTCACCACAGTGGCCCAAAGGGCCATAACCCTGCTGCATCTCAGGCGTTTTACGGGGTGCGGGTGACTGCCCGCGATGATGTCAGGAAGGCAACGACGCTATGAGACGGGCTACCCGAAATCGTGTGATCGCCCTCGCCGCCGCTTCCGGTGCGATGGCAGTAGCACTCCCCGCATCCGCCGCCTTTGCGGCCGACGGGAGCAACGCCGATGCTACGGCGGCCGGCTCACCCGGGCTGGCCTCAGGCAACAGCCTCCAGGTGCCGGTGAACGTGCCGGTGAACGTCTGCGGCAACACGGCGGACGTCGTGGGGCTGCTCAATCCGGCTGCGGGCAACACATGCACCAACACGGGCGGAGCGCACGCCGACGGCGCTGGAAGCCTCAGCGGATCGGCGTCGTCCGACGACGCTGGGAGCGGTAGTGGATCGGCGTCGTCGTCGAAGGGTGCTTCGGCGCACGGCCGTGTCACCGACTCGCCTGGGGTTCTCTCAGGCAACGGTCTGCAGCTTCCGGTCGACCTGCCTGTCAATGTCTCCGGGAACAGCATCAATGCAGTCGGCGTCGGCAACCCGGTCTTCGGTAACCAGTCGGTCAACGGCGATGACCGTCCTTCCGTGCCACGGCACATTCCGTCTTCGAAGCCCCGTGCAACGAAGCCCCCGACACTGACGCGGTCCCACCCGGTTCCGCATCCGCATTGGGCCTCCCCCACCCTGGCCCACACAGGGACGGATCTCACCACCCCGGCTATCGCCGGCAGCGCCGCGCTCCTCCTTACGGGCGGGCTTTTGTACCGTCGCTGCCGCCCGGGCCGCTCCTTCTGACGGGGCCCTTCGGCCCCACCGGGCATTCCGGTGGGGCCGAGCCTCGGTTGTCGAACAGCAGCCGCATCCCGGCGACTCGTGAGCAGCGAATCCTGGTGCCACCACGTGCGGGTGGAACAAATGGACGCAGGACCCCATGACTGAGCGGGGTCTCGCCCCGCTGGCGCAGTCACCGGCTTGGGGCCTCATATTTCGCGCAGCTGCGGACGTTGCGACGGCTGGCCTCACGCTGCGGGATAAATGCGTGGGCCAGCGCATGTCCTTTAAGGCGCAGCGTCGTTAAGGGAGTGCGTTCCCTTCCGTTCGGGCCCCAGGACCTCATGGCATGTCCTCCTGGGGCCCGTAGCGCGTTCTTACCAGGATGCGAGGGTGGGGCGCGCAGCAGTCCCGTGCCCGGCGTGCCCGCAACGGAGGGTCTGGTGCTTGCGGAAGGATGCCCGGCTGAGGGGGCTGGTCGCTCTGAGGCGGAAACTGCGGCTGGCGACGGCGGCCAGCGTGCCGCTGGGCTGTTGCGATCACCTGTGTGAGGGCCTGCGGGCAAGTCGCGGAGTAGGCGCCGCGCAGGCTGCCCGGTCATTGCCGGGTACTTCCTGAGTCGGCTGGGAGGCCGCCGGGGGGGCCGAAGTGCGGCGGCAACGCGGCTCGTGACGTTATGGTCTGCTGTCGTGGACCGGCGGCGTCGCCAGAGCGGGGCCATGGCTTTGGCAGCCAGTTCGAGCGTTGCCGGACGGACCGAGCCTCTGCGGTCTTCGAGTCACACGACGTCAGAGTGCGATGCCCGATGTCCCGTGATCACTCCCTGGGACACAGCGCTGGAGGCCGAATCGGGCCCGCCGCGGACGCCAGTGGACGGGATCGGCGCAGTTCGGTGGCGGGCCCGAATGAGGAGAGAGGCGGCTCGAAGGCCGTAGGCCTCACCGCCTCCTCCGTCCGGCCCGGTGGAGCGCCAACATGTGCAGAACTGGATGGGGCTGGTGCGTTCGGCTCACGGACTGCGCTCCACCGGCACGTTCGGTGAGGGCCAGGACCGAGCAGCCGGTGCGGTTTCGAGCGAGACGGCGTTCGCTCAGAGGGCCTGGCTGTTGCAGCCCATGTCGGATCCGAGGTGGCTCTGCTGTGCCCCCGGGTTTCCTTCGCCGTTGAGCAGGTTGCCTGCCAGGCCGGTGAGGGCACCGACGCTGCCGATCACCTCGATGTTCATGTCGTGCGAGCGGCACTCGATGCCCTGGGTGATGTCGATGTCGTGCCCCGGTTCGCCGTGGGCGAAAGCGGTGGTGGCGCCCATGGAGCCGACGCCGCCAAGCATGGCGCCGACGAGGATTGCCTTCTGGAACTTGCGCATGGGGTCTCCGTTGAAAATGTTTGGTTCGACAGCGTGCCGTGTGAGGGCTGAGGTGTTGTGTGCCGTCAGCCGAGACTGGGAAGTCCCAGCTGTCCGACGGGGGGCGCCGCGATCTGCCCCAGGCCGACGGGAGCCAGCTGTGGTGCGCTGGTGGGTGTGACCGTCGGGTTGAACAGCGGGTTGATCTGAGGGTTGATCTGGGGGTTGATCTGAGGAGCGACAAACGCCGGGGGTTCGGGGCCGAATGCTTGGGGAACAGCCACCTGCGGAGCGACTTGCGGCATGACCTGGGGCATCACCTGCGGCACGACCTGTGCCGGTTGCACAGGGGCGGCCTGTGCCGGCTGCACGAGGGCGGGCTGTGCAGGAGGGGGCCCCTGCGGGGGCGGTGCAGTGGAGGCTTGGGCCGTTCCCTGCGACGAGGCCGAGGCAGAGGCGTAGCCGGTCTGCTGCGGGGCTGCGGGCGCGGCCTGGGCCACCGGAGCGGCCTGGGCCACCGGAGCGGCCTGGGCCACCGGAGCGGCCTGGGCCACCGGAGCGGCCTGGGCCACGGGCGCGGCCTGGGCCACGGGTGCGGCCTGTGGCGCTTGCTGGGCAGGTGCCGCGGCTGGGGCAGCTGGCTGGTCGGGAACGGATGCCGGCGTGACACTGGGGCCTCCGGCGGGAGAGTCGGCATAACTGCCGCCGGCGCTGATGCCGGTCAGACCGCTGGCCGCTGCGACGACGAGCGCGGCCTTGTGAAGCTTGCGCATGAAACCCTCGGCCCTTCAATACCTGATTTGGGAATCCGTTGCATTCGGTGTGGTCAGCGTGCAGTCGGTGCGAAACTCCGCACCGCACCGTCAGCAACGGTCATATTGAGGAGCACGCGGACTTCGCATTGGAGCCGGCAGCAGAATCGTCCGTCCACCCCTCAGTGGCCCGCAGTCGCTGCCCTCTCCGCAGTGGAACGAGGGTGCCTTCACGGGGGTCACGCCCTTCAAGGATCTTCACCCGTTTGCCGTCTGCCGTTCTGCCGACGTGGGCATTCGAACCCGAGCGCCTGCGGCAAATGGGTGACCGCGCCACGGCACCCGTATCAGTTTCGATCTCTTCTCGTTCCCCACGAGGCGAGAACGATGGTCATCGCAGCCGCACAGGGCAGCAACGGCGAAGGCCGGGCTGCTTATCGCAATTCATCAGCTTTCGTGCACAGGTCAATTGAAGGGCCGAGGTTTTTATGCGCAAGCTTCACAAGGTCGCGCTCGTGGTCGCAGCAGCCGGCGGCCTGACCGGCGTGGGTGCCGGCCCGAGTTCCGCCGTTACCCCCTATGCCCAGAACGGCACTGTGCCGCCGCCCGTCTCGCAGCCGGACGCCCAGGCCGCCTCGGCCGCCTCGGCGCAGGCGACCGCGCAGACCAATGGCTCGTCGGCTCCACAGGCGGCTCCACAGGCGGCGCCGCAGCGCGGCACGCAGGTCTCCCCGCAGATCAATCCGCAGCTGAACCCGCAGATCAACCCGCAGATTTCTTCGGCAGCGCCGCAGGCCGGGCAAGGCACTTCGGCGGGCCAGGCCAACCTGTTCCGCCCGGCCCAGGAGTGCAGTCCGCAGACCCTTCTCGACGCGAATGTCCCGGTGGCGCTGCTTGCCGCGTCCCAGACCCGAGGCGTTGATTGCACCCAGGCCAACAGTCAGTCGAACTCGTTCGCCAGCGTGCAGTAGCGCTGTCGCCGTCAAGCGCCGCCACTCCGCGGGCCGTCGACGAGTGCACTCGGAGGCATTCGATCGATACGGCCCCGGGGGCTTCGTGTGTTCGAAGGCGGCGCGTCGTTGTCCGGTTTGGAGTTTTTCGCACTAATCTCCCGTAACTGTAAAAAGGCGATCCCGCACAGATCGCCCTCACTCACCTCACCGGAGATGACATGCGCAAGCTTCGCAACGTTGCCGTCCTGGTCGCCGCGATCGGCACCATCGGTCTCATGGGCGGCACGGCCCACGCCGACCAGGGCTGGGGCAAGAAGGGCGGGGACCACGGCGACAAGTACAGCGTCCAGCAGAGCGCCAACTGCAAGTCGCACGACCTGAACCTGGACCTCCTCGGCGAGGTCGGCCTGCTCAGCGGCCTGGCGGGCAACGCCCTCAACGGCGAAGGCAACCCGGGCGCCCAGGCCACCAGCATCGGCTCCACCATGGGCTGCAACAACAGCGCCTTCTGAGATTTCCTCCGACGCAAAGACGTCGGACAGTGAACGGTCCCAGCACCGAGCCTCGGGCAGAGTGCCGGGACCGTTCACGTACATCGGCAGTCTGCGAGGCAGCGAGGCGCGCCGCCGGACGATTCACGCCTGCGCACCTGGCGCCCTTGCAGAGTCCACCACTCATGTCGGTCTGCCCAGATCGCTTCACTTCCACCTGACTTCGACGGAGATGACATGCACAAGGTCCGCACGGCCGCCGTCTTGGTGGCCGCCTTGGGAAGCCTCGGTTTCATGAGTGCCGGCGCTGCCCATGCCGACCAAGGCCCGGGCAAGGGCCACGGCGGTAGCTTCAGCGTCCTGCAGAGCAGCAACTGCCAGTCGCACGACAGCAACGTCGACCTCCTCGGCGAGGTCGGCATCGGCAACGGCCTGGGGGGCAACCTGCTGGGCGGCGAGGGCAACCCGGGCGCCCAGCAGACGTCTCTGGGCTCCACGATGGGCTGCAACAACAAGGTCGGCTAGTCGGTACGTCCTTTCCCGGTACGCAGGCTCCGTGCATGTGTGCCGGGAAGTTTCATGTCTGCGGCGTCTGCCTGCACATGACGAAATGCTGGTCGGGAATCGTCTTCCGGACCAGCATTCGCACGAGCGCTCACACGTTGATATGCGGCTTCGTGAACCCGTCAGGCAGTTTGGCCGTGTTGGAGCACTCCACAACCGCACCGTCCCTGGTCGACTCGCCTTCCAGCACTGAGTCGTCCTGGAACATCACGTTGGGGCGGTCTGTCGACGCGCAGTCCTGTTCCTGCTTGACGACGTGCGTGCCGTCCTTGTCGATGTAGGTCTCACTCTTCTTCGCGCAGACGACGTCGCCTCGGACGGTGTTGGTGCAGTCATCCGATTTCCCGCCGGCGTACGCGTGTCCAGTGCCGACGATGACCGCGGCCAGGCCACCGACGAGCGCTGCGACGGTGGCAGTCTTTTGGGGAGAGAACATGTGGTGACTTCCTTTGCATGAAGGCCCGCGCGAGCCAGTGCAGTTGCAAGGCGCGCGCGGGCCGGGGAGGTCGAGGATGATGCTTTGCCGATGCCGGAAGGATGGCCGCAGCCCGGACGCGTGAAGTTGCGTCCGGGCTGCTGTCACCACGCCAGCACACCGTGCCCGTCCGGGCCCGTTGCCGGACCTAGACGCCACGGGTGAGGGACCGCGGCACCTCTTTACTCGTCGTCGTCGCCCTCGTGCTGGCCGTACGTCTGCTCGGGCGCGTGCTGACCGTAGGAGGCATGCTCGGGCGCGGAGTGCTTGTGCTCCTCCGGCGCAGCCGCCGGCTTCGACGGCGCCTGCACCTGCGGCTGCTCGTAGTAGTAGCCACCCCCGACAGCCACCGCGCTGGAGTTGGCAACGGCGGTGACAGGCACGCCACCGTCGTTGCCGCCGGCGAAGCTGACGCCGCCACCGAAGGCGGAGAGCCCTGCAACCGCCGCCGCTACGACCGCAGCACGCTGAAACTTACGCATGTGTAACCCTTTCGTGCCCAGACAGGACGCCTGGATTGACTACTTAGGGTGATAATTACATACGCTACGTAGTTACCTGGGGATCTACACTCCCCTTGGTGCGTCGACGCCCCGCACGGCGGGGCCGCGGCAGCGGTGACTGCGGACCTCTGCGGTCAGAGGAAGCTGGGCGCTTCCTGCTTGCCGTCGGCCTCTGCCGGCACTCCGGTCGTCGTGGACGCGCAGGTCACCTTCGGTCCGAGCCGCGTCGTGCCCGTGCCCAGAGCGGCGGGCAGCGTCAAGGGCTGCACGGGCATGCAGTTCTCCTGGTGAGGAATGACGCCGTCTTCCGGAATTTCCCCCGTGATGCGCTGAGTGCAGGTGACACTCCCCAGGAGGTCCCGGGTGCAGGTCCCCTGGTCTGCCGCAGCGTAGGCGTGCGTGAGGCCGGTGGACGCCACGGCGAGACCACCGACGAGTCCCGAAATGGCAGCGATCTTCTTCCTGCTGAACATGTGATGCGTGTCCTTTTTGCGGGTGCCCGGGCACCATCTGTCGCGAACGTTGCGCCGGCGCTGTTGCGACACTCAGGCAGCCGATCGGAATGCGCCCCAGGGGCCGCGCCGATGGGTGTGCACCGAGTGTCGCCACGGTGACGCGCTGTCGGCCTCAGCCAGTGAAGGCGCTGTTGTACTGGCCGTTGTACTGGCCACAGGTGGTGTCCGTGGTCTGAGCGAGACCGAGCACGCTGAGCGGGATGTCGTTCTCCGCCACCGTCTGCGGGCTGCACTCCTGGTACGGGCGGTAGACGTCAGACCGCTCCGGCCCGTTGCTGCCGTAGGTGTCGGCGGCAGCGGTGCCGGTGCCGATGGCGGACAGGCCGCCGGCCGCCACTGCTGCTGCGATCACGACCTGCTGAAACTTACGCATGGAACCCTCGGTTCTCCATCGCTTTACCTGAAAGGCCAATTGCCTAGAGTGACTGAGCAGACACTAGCAGTAGCGACATAAGGCGTTCCACATCAGTCAAACGTGTCCCGTGAAACATGGACGCTCACGAACAACTGGCCTCACTGCACGGTGGCTTGCGGCGCGGGCAGTACCGGCGCCGCCGGACAGGTTCCGCCTGGTGCACCGCGGCAGCACGTCAACACGGGGAATACTGGACGGAATCCGCGTCAAACCGATGACGGCTTCGGGCCCGGGATGTGAGGGCGAGCAGAGACGGCGAGGATCAAGTCCCGGAGCTTTTCGACATACAAGCACACGTTCTTGTAAGCGATGTCGGTGTCCGGATAGCGGCAGGCGAGCCACAGCCCCTCATGCAGCCGGTTCACCCACGCGCACACCTGATCGCCGTACGACACACGGAGAAGTCCATATGCCTTCTGCTCGGCCCAGTTGACCGAGCCGGGAACGAGACGGGCATCCACGTAGGAAATGATCGAGTACATGTCGGGTGAGGTGGGGCGGAAGTCCTTGCCCAGCAGACGCAGAACCCGGGCGAGCGGAATGCGCGCCAGTGACCGGTTGGCCTGCAGTTCGGCGCGGACCGAGGCGAGTGCACCGTCGAAGTCCCGTGCCGCCGGCACTTCGATCGGGGCGCCGCCGACGTACCAGCCCACCGACTCCGACCATGCGGACTTCAGCCGGGTGTGGAACGGCACGACTGTGCGATAGACCGGTTGCCCGCCCAGCTCGTGGACGATCAGACTGGTCGCAGCCAGGATGCCCACCAAACTGCCGCCGTAGGGGCGGCAGTACGTCTCGAACGCGGCGGCTGCGTCCGCGTCGACGAGCGGCTCACGCACCAGCTTCTGGGCGGGCAGAACCCCACCGGGTTCGAGGCCCAGATCGACGGGGAACTCCGGCAGCCTTCCGTCGCACCGGCCGATGAACTCCCGCCAGCGGCTGACGATCGTGTGGGTGTCGTCGATGGCGTCCGCGTTCGCCCGCTCCTGCTCGCAGAAGTCGACGTAACTGCCGACAGGTGTCCCGGCGACGGACCGTCCTGTCAGCCGTGCCGTGTACAGCTCGTGGATCTCGTCCGGGATGCGCTGCAGCGAGTAGGCATCGACGTTGGTGTGGTCGAAGGCCAGGTACACGCTGGTGCAGTTCTCGCGGACGACTGCGGCATAGATGAGGTTGGGCCAGCCGAGCGCGTCCGCCGCGGCGTCGAAACGGTCCTGCAGATACCGGATCAGCAACTCGGCGTCAGCGTAGTCACCGACCACCTCGCGGCGAAGAGTCACGTCGTCCTCGTCGAGAGTGAACCGCTGCATGTCGTCACCGGACCACCTGAACCCGCTGCGCAGCGTCTCGTGGCGCAACGTCCAGTCGCGCAGCGCCTGTTCCAGCGCGTCGAGGTCGACCTGGCAGGGCAAGTCGAATGCCGCACCGAGCCAGGTCGGCACGAACAGCCCGTCCTCGCGCACCGACCGCGCCGTCCTGATGTGCGACTCCTGGATGTAGGCCGGCGGCCGCGGATCCGGCGGTAGCACTGCTGCGGCCGCGATAGTCGCCGGGCTGAACGTCCACTCGACGAGCCGCCCGGGCCGGATGTCGCAGCGCTGAATGTCAGAAATTCGCACAGTGGCGTCTCCTTCGCAGGAGACACAGGCTTGATCAACATGAGGTTGCACGCGAGCGATTGCCTGCTGTGTCGTCAGCTTTTCAGCAGGACGGGTGACACCTCGAACAATGGATCGGCCGCAAGCCGCATCAGGAAAGGCCCGCCCCTTAAGGGGACTTGACAGACAATACGAAGACAGAGTTCCCCGGAATCGTCAGCACCGAGGGAACTCTGCCCGCGCGTCGATTCCCGCACCGATCCTACGCACATTCGTAGATGCGGCACACGTCCTTCAGCTATTGCCGGCGTCACGTGCCACGGCGGCCACTTCTAGTGCCGGGCACGCCGCTCTGCAGCGACGGCCGACCTGTGAGCTGCGAGGCTCAGCGCAGGCGGTAGCCGGGGACGTTGCCGTACCGGGCCCTTAAAGGTCCACGAAAGAATGATGCGTTCACAAGGCGGTGGCGTTGACGGAAACGGCGCGGCCATCACACCGCCGAAGCAGTTCAGTTGGGGGTTGCGACATGGGCGTTCCGGTGCCTCATGCGCCGCCCCTCCAGCAGGTTGCAGAACCTGTGGGTCGGCTCAGCGCGGTGAACGGACATGTCCAAGACGGCTGTCACTGCGTGATCACACCGGCCACATCGTGATCATTCCAACCGGTCGGTGGAGCCGTAACAGACTCAGGGCTTCGGGATGAAGGCGGGGTCGATGCCCATCCCGTCGATGCCCTCGCGCACGGCACGATCGAACCGCTTGACCTCTGCTACGAGAACCACCCAAGCCACGGGTGGGGTCCAGAAGTCCGGCGTGAAGACGGAACCGACCCGCCAGCCCTCATCGGAGTGGACGATGCGGATCATCCCCTCCTGGGCCTGCATCGAATCAAGCGCGAAGTCCTCATGACCGGCAGCCGGGCTCTACCGGCTTCATTCGCAGTGCGTCGGGCTTCAGCCCGGTGGTGAAGCGAATCTATAGCCCGCTCTGACCTTGGCCGTGGGCATGGAGCTGCACTGTTGGCCCGCGCCCACGACGGTGGTCACGCCGGGCGGTTCTGCTGCTCGATGTACTGCTTCACGATCGACAGCGGGCGCCTCCGACCGAGCCGGTGAAGTAGGAGCCGGACCAGAGTCGCTGTGCCCGCCAGTAATGCTGTACGAGGTCGGTGAATTCCTGCCGAAGCCGTCGGGAGCTGACGCCCTTGAGGGAGTTGACCAGCTTCGACAGGGTGACCTTCGGGGGGAAGCTCACCAGCAGATGTACGTGGTTGGCCTCGCCGTTGAACTCCTTCAGCTCGACCTCGAAGTCCTCGCAGACGGCCCGCATGATTTCTTCACACCGGATCAGGTGTCGGTCGGAGAAGACCATGTGACGGTACTTCGTCACAAAAACCAAGTGCGCATGCAGCACGAACGCGCAGTGCCGACCAGTTCTGATGGTGACATATTCAGCCATAAACCAAGTATGTATGGTTATCGTTATGCAGCTCAGGTACGGCTTCCGCCTGTACCCGAACGGTCCTCAGCGCGCAGCGCTGGCACGGACGTTCGGGTGCGCACGGGTGGTCTTCAACGACGCGCTTCGTGTTCGTGAGGACGCCCGCGTCGGTGGCCGTTCGTCACCTCCGCCGAGCTGGGCAAGCGGCTCACCGCCGCGAAGAAGACCCCCGAGCGGGCATGGCTCGCAGAGGTCTCCTCGGTCGTATTGCCACAGTCGCTGCGGGACCTGGACACCGCCTATCGGAACTTTTTCGATGCTTTGAAGGGCAAGCGCCCCAAGATGGGGGCGCCCCGTTTCAAGAGCCGAAAGGACACCCGGCAGGCCGTACGGTTCACCGCCAATGCCCGCTGGTCGATCACGATCGGTGGTGACCTGCGCTTGCCGAAGATCGGCGATGTGGGTGAAGTGGTCCCGAGTGCTGCCCTCCACACCGTCCAAGGTGACGGTGATCAAGGACAGCGCGGGACGGTTCTTCGCGTCGTTCGTCGTAGAGACCGACCCGTCCGAAGTACTGCCTGCCACGACCCCCGAGGCCGGAATTGACCTGGGACTCGGGCACTTCGCCGTCCTCTCGGACGGCACGAAGATCGACAGCCCCCGTTTCCTGCGCCGGGCCGAGAAGCGCCTCAAGCGCACGCAGCAGTCCCTGAGCCGTAAGACAAAGGGATCGAAGAACAGGGAGAAGGCCCGGCACAAGGTCGCCCGTGCTCACGCACGGGTCGCCGACGCACGGCGCGAGTTCCACCACCAGCTCTCCACCAAGCTGATCCGCGAAAACCAAGCCATCGCGGTGGAAGACCTGGCGGTCAAGGGACTCGCCCGCACACGCCTGGCCAAGTCCGTGCACGACGCCGGATGGTCGACGTTCACGGCCATGCTCGAATACAAAGCCGCACGGTACGGGCGCACCTTCGTGCGCCTCGGCCGGTTCGAGCCGACCTCTCAGGTCTGCTCGGCCTGCGGGATCAAGGACGGACCCAAACCCTTGCACGTCCGCGTGTGGACGTGCAAAGAGTGCAGGACCGTACTGGACCGGGACATCAACGCGGCGGTCAACGTCGCAAAGGCGGCCGGACTGGCCGTGACAGCCCGTGGAGCGCAGGTAAGACCGGTACCCGTACCGGCACAGCGCGTTGAAGCAGGAACCCACCGAGACGGTCAGACGACCGTGGTAGGAATCCCCGCCCTTTAGGGCGGCGGAGCGGAAGTCAATCATCAGGGCTCTGCGGACAACAGACTGCTGTTCCCTTCACCTTCAAGGCTGAGCCACGTCATCCCGTGACGCCCGGGAAGCAACGTCGTTAAAGCAATGCGTTCCCATGATCCGGGCCCCGGGAAGTCCTCGCACAGTCTTCCCGGGGTTCGCGGTCGGCCGCCCTGGTACATGGACCAGGATCTGCGGCCGGCTGACTGGGCGGGCAGTCGTGCGGAGCGGCCACGTGGGCGCGCCGACCGGGTTTCGAGTACGTCCCCGGTACGGGCAGGATGCCGGCGCAGGTGCCGGCACCCGGGACACGCTCCAAGGTGTCGGCGCCCGCTCGTCCGGCCGTGGAGGCCTGGCCGTCCCCGCGTGTCGGCCGAACCATCACGGGGGCGTGACTGCGTTTTCTGGCCGAAGCCGTCGAAGCGCTGCCCTGGTCAGGGCAGCGCTTCAGCATGGCGCTCATGGGGCGAGGGCTCAGTTGCTGACTTCCGCCGATCGGAGCCCGCTTCTCGCTTCACCGAGGCTCACTGGTCCCTCAGCTTCGCGGCCCAGGCAGCGCTGCTCCTCAATCATTCAGTTGGCAGCAGGTGGAGGAGGGTGTCCGGGAGCGAAACAGGGCCTGCCTGGAGGAGGTTTCCCAAGGGGTTCGGTTCGACGCCTGTGCCGCGGGCCGCTGCGTGGTGCACTCGCGTCTGCGCCTGCACGGGGCAGGCGGACAGCATCATGCCGGCCGACGCGGCAAGAACCGCGGTCGCAATCATCTTTTTCATGGCTTGATCAACGAGGCTTGAGGCGATCGGTTCGCCAGACGAAGATCACGGCACGAACTCCTCACCCATTGAGACGGTGCGCAGGCGGATGCGCGGTGCGAGCTCCGCAGGGGCGGGGTTCTCAGCGGGGACCCGGGGTGCCGTGCCCGCGTCGTCCGCCCTGATGGCCCTCGAGCGGCCCGTCGCCCGACTGGCCGCTCCCGTTATGCAACGCTCTGGCGTCGGGACTGTTGCATTAGATTCCCAATCGTTGCAACGATTTCCCTGCATCACCCTGCGAATAAAGGGATTTGAGGCAACAAGGAAGTTGCCCGCTAGGTGAATGCAACGTAGCGTTTCCGGTGTCAGAAACGGCGGGCCGCAGGAGCCCGCACCTGAAGACCGAGGAGTCTCGCCATGCCGAAGTTCGCCACCCCCGCCCCCGTGACCGCCCACCTCGACATCCCCGCCGGACGCATCCAGCTCATCGCCGCCGACCGCGCCGACACCACCGTCGAGATCCTGCCCGCCGACCCCTCCAAGGGCCGCGACGTGAAGGCCGCCGAGCGGATCGACGTCAGCTACGACGCCGGCGTCCTGCGCATCACCGCCCGCGAGCCCGCACACCGCGTCCTCGGCAACCCCGGATCCGTCGAGGTCACCGTCCAACTCCCCGCCGGCTCCCACCTCCACGCCACCGCCGCCCTCGCCGAACTCCGCGGCGTCGGACGCCTCGGCCACGTCACCCTCGACGCCGCACAGGCCACCGTCAAACTCGACGAGACCGACGAAGCCCGCCTCACCCTCAAGGCCGGCGACATCACCCTCGGCCGCCTGGCCGGCCCCGCCGACATCAGCACCCAGAAAGGCGACCTGACCGTCACCGAGGCCCACCGCGGCACCCTCACCCTGCGCACCCAGCACGGCCGGATCTGCGTCGGCGCCGCCCGCGGCACCTCCGCCACCCTCGACGCAGGCACCGCCTACGGCCGCATCCACAACGCACTCGCCAACACCGACGGCGCCACCGCCGGCCTCACCATCCACGCGTCCACCGGCTACGGCGACATCGACGCCCGCAGCCTGTGAGGGAGCGCCGCATGACCAAGCCCGTCCTGTGCGCAACCAGGTCCCACAGCCCCGAACGGTCGAGGTTCGGGCCGCGCGTGCCGGGACGGGGCTAAGGGCCGCCCCAGGCCCCCCGATCGGTGACCCGGCCCCCACTCCCGTCACGGGCGGTCCTGCACAAGGTCAGCAGGGTGACGCGGTCAGCAACACTGTGTCGCCCGCCGCGGGTGGCCAGGTCACAACGTTGCGATGGTTCAGGTTCAGGCGCGCCGGTCCGGTTTCAGCGCGGTGGTCGCTGTGGAGGTGTTGTTGCCCGAGCCTTCGCGAGGAAGCCGACCAGTGCACCGCCCTCCCCAGCGGCGCTCTTCCCCCAGCGGAGGCCGGCGGCTGACGACGCCCGGAACGACATCAAGGACACGCCGCCGCCGTTCCTGCGTGATGAGGGCAGGCCCGCTTCGTAGCATGAGCCGATGATCACGTCCGATGAGCAGGGCCCCCAGCGGCGCGGGCGGCGAAAGACGGGGCGCCACCGCCACCGGCTCAGGCTCACCCTCGGCCTGGTCGGGATCGGCGTGATCGCTGCAGGGTTCGTCTTCCGCGACGGCTTTTCGCAGCCGGCCCCCCTCGGCTTTGCCGGCACTCCACCGCCGACGGCCCGGAGCACGGCCTCCCCGGTCCCGGCGGCGGCGCCTCCGGCACCGCGTCCCACCGGCGACGTGCGGATCGCCGCCGTGGGGGACGTCGTGATGGGCACGCTGCCCGACGATCTGCCGCCGGACGACGGCGCCTCGTTCTTCGACCCGGTCGAGGACCTGCTCGCCGGCGATGTGGTGCTGGGGAACCTGGAGGGCACCCTCACCACCGGCGGGACCAGCAAGTGCGACGGCGACAGCCCGCATTGCTTCGCCTTCAACGCCCCGCCGTCCTACGGCCGCTGGTTCAAGAAGGCCGGCTTCACCGTGATGAACCTGGCCAACAACCACATCGACGACTTCGGGGCGGAAGGGCGGCGCCAGACGTTCGCCGCGCTGCGCGCCGCGGACCTGCCGTTCACCGGCCGGGCGGGACAGATCACCCTCCAGCGGGTGCACGGCCTCCGCGTCGCGGTGCTCGGGTTCGCCCCCGATGAGGGGTCCGCCGACCTCACGGACATCCCCGCCGCGAAGCGGCTGACCGCCCGCGCCGCGGCGATGGCGGACCTCGTCGTCGTCACCATGCACGCCGGCGCCGAGGGCGCGGACCACACCCATGTCGAGCCGGGCACCGAGTACTTCCTCGGCGAGGACCGCGGCGACGCCCACCGCTTCAGCCGCGCGGTGATCGACGCCGGCGCCGACCTCGTGGTGGGCAGCGGCCCGCACGTCATGCGCGGGATGGAGTTCTACAAGGGCCGGCTGATCGCCTACAGCCTGGGCAACTTCGCCGGCTACAAGGTGTTCGGCCTCGACGGCATCCTCTCCACCAGCGGCGTCCTGCAGGTCACCCTCCACGCCGACGGCACCTACGCCTCCGGACGCCTGCATCCGACCGAACTCGTGCCGCCGGGCACGCCGGAGCCGGGCGGCGACGCGATCGACCTCGTCGCCGGCCTGTCGGAGGAGGACTTCGGCCCGCACGCCGCCCGTATCGCCGACGACGGAACGATCCGGCGCCCCTAGCCCGCGCACCTGTCGGGGTGCCGGTCCAAGAGCGCCCGGTCCAGGAGCGCGCCCGGTTCCACTCTCCCATTTAGATTGTGCACAATTTAATTGTGTGCTTTGATTCGGGTCGGGGCACCCCGGACCTTCCCCAGCAGGGAGGACGGACGCGCGCCGGAGAGCGAGCGATCCCTTCGCCCTCCCCCGCGCCTGTCCCAGGTGCTCGACGCGCCCGCCGCCGACCGCGGTGCGGCGCTCCCGACTCACAGGAACCGGAACACGCCATGAACTCCCCCAAGAGGCTGCTCGCGCTGTCCGCACTGGCGACCGCGGCGGTCGTCGCCGGCACCGCCCCGACCGTCGCGACGGCGGCGCCGCGGCACGAGGACGAGCCGGCCAGGCCGACCGTCGTGCTGGTGCACGGTGCCTTCGCCGACGGGTCGAGCTGGAACAAGGTGACCCGGCGCCTCCAGGCCGCGGGCTACCGGGTCGTCGTCCCCGCCAACCCGCTGCGCGGCCTCGAGAGCGACTCCGCCTACCTCTCGAACGTGCTCAAGAACGTGCCCGGCCCCGTCGTCCTGGTCGGCCACTCCTACGGCGGCGAGGTCATCACCGACGCGGCCGCCGAAAACCCGCAGGTCAAGGCACTCGTCTACATCGCCGCCATCGCCCCGGAGAAGGGCGAGAGCGCCAACGACATCCTGGGGGCCTATCCCGGCAGCGAGCTGCCCGGCGCCCTCAACCCCCTGCCCTACCCCCGCCCCGGCGGCAGCACCGGCACCGACCTGTACGTCAAGCCCGACAAGTTCCGCGCCGTCTTCGCCGCGGACGTCCCCCCCGCCGAGGCCCGCGCGATGGCCGCGGCGCAGCGCCCCATCGACGCCTCCGCGCTCGACGCCCGCAGCGAGCACGCCGCCTGGCACACCCTGCCCTCCTGGTACGCCGTCGCCCGCAACGACCGTACGATCCCTCCCGCCGCCGAGCGCCACATGGCCGAGCGGGCCGGGGCGCACATCACCGAGGTCGACTCCTCCCACGCCATGGCCGTCTCCCACCCCGGCGCCGTCACCCGCGTGATCGAGCAGGCCGCCCGGGCGACCGCCTCGCCGTGACGACACCTCGCCTCCCGGCGCGGGCCTTGAGGATCGGCCGCCGGCTCACCGGCTCCAGTACTGGGCGAGGGCTCCCTCCCGGTACGGGGCCGGGCTGACGCTGAGTTCGCCGGCGAACGGGCGGTCCAGGACGAAGACCAGGAGCAGGCTGAAGCCGACCAGTCCCGCGACCGAGGCGACGAACAGGAGCTGGACCCGCAGTTTGCGCATGCCGTAGAGGAACGTGAGCGGGACCAGGACGAGTGCACCGCCGAAGGCCAGGACCTGCAGCAGCGGGGGGAGTTCCTGTCCGGCCATGGTCAGCCGGGCGCGGCGCTGGGAGGCGACGTCGTTGAGGTGGCTGACGGCCTCCTCGTAGAAGACCTCCTCGCGGCCGCTCTTCGGGTCGAAGGACTGCAGCACCTCGAAGGCGGCCCGCAGGTGGCTCTCGGTGGCCCCGTAGCTCGGGTGGCCCGCGCGCATCCGGGGCCACTGGTCCTGGACGACCGCGTGGACGTAGCCGCTCAGGCTGGCGTCGAGGCGGGCGTGTACCGGTGCCGGGAAGGCCGCGGCATCGCGGGCGATGAGGGCCGCGTCGGTGGCCTCGGACGCGACGATGGTCTGGGTGTCCTCCATCTGCGTCCACAGGGTGACGATGACGAACGCGAGGATGATGCCGTAGATCGCGCCGAACATACCCAGCGTCACCCCGACCATGTCGTTGTGCTCGCCGCGGGCGACCGAGGGATAGCGGCGGCGCAGCAGCACACTGCCGGTGACGGCCACCAGGACGGTCCCGCCGACGGCGACGACGGCGAGGGTGAAGGTGCTGAAATGGTTGAGCAGCCACAGCGACGACATGGGCGCGGAGTCTAGGGCGCGGCGAGGCGCCCTTCGCGCCGGTGCGGGCGCGTGAGCGATGCGGGGGCGGGGAGTTCGGGCGGGCGGTGCACACCATCGAGTGAGCGGCGTTCCCGCCTCGGCCCCCAGCACCGACGTGTGTGCCGTGCGCGGCGGCACGGTCGTCGCTGCCGTGCCGCCGCGTGTCCACCCACCTCCACCACCGTTGCGGGTACCCGCGGGCAGGCGGCTCACCCCGGGCCGCCGCCGAGCCGTGCGGACCATGGCCGGCCCGGCCGTCCGGGCAGCCACCGGGCAGGCCGTTGGAGCAGGCCGTCGCGCCGGTGCGGTTTCGGCCTCAGGTCTGTGCGGGCGGTGCCCAGGGCTTCGCCGCGGGACGCGGGGCCTCGAAGGCGCTGCGGAGGGTCTCCTTCAGGGACTTGGGCGGTGCTTCCTTCTCCTGGGTGGAGTGCATGAGCCGGGCGACGCTCACGCGTAGGTGGCACTCGCGGTGCCGCTGGCGCACGAGCACCACCCATGTGCCGTCCCGGGTGAGCAGGGCGTGCCGGGCCGGTTCGTCGCCCGGCCGGACGTGCCGGGCGAGTACGCCGGGCGTGTGGTTGCGGGCCGCGTCCTCGGCGGCCGCGACGGCCTGTGCTTCGTCCCCGTCGATGGGGTGGGTGCCCACCAGCATCCAGCGGTGCAGCTTCAGTTCCGAGCCGTCGACGTGCTCGGTCACCCGGGTGTCCTCCTCGATGAGGACGTACCACTGTGCGGTCATGCCGGTGCTTGCCTGTCTGTTCAGGGCCTGGTGAGGGGCCTGGCGAGGTCACACGAGCATGCGGTCCGGGCACCGGCGAGGACGCCCTTCGGCCGGCTGGGACGTCGTGCCTGTCGTGCTGTTCGTTCCCGAATCCTGCCATGTGGATCTTGAACGGCGGGTGCCGGGGCCGCGCCCGCGCACGCCGCGCCGTGGTGGCCGCCGGCGGGGGGTGGCCGGGTGGCCCGCGAGGGGGACCATCGGGCCCTGCCCGCCGGCACCGCTGGTCACCGACCCTGAAGACGGCACCTTCGCATCGGCCGGGAGAAGGCGATCGCCATGATGTGGTACGGCGGCTGGGGGCCGGGCGGCTGGTTCCTCCTGCTCGTGACCATGCTGCTGTTCTGGGCTCTCGTGGTCGCGGCGGGCGTGGCCCTCGTGCGCCGGCTGTCCGCTCCCCCGCGCGGCCGGCAGGCCGCGCCGCCTTGGGGGGCCGGTGATCCGCGATGGGGCGGCCGGCGGGCGCAAGAGCTGCTCGCCGAGCGGTTGGCGCGCGGGCAGATCGACGAGGAGGAGTACGAACGCCGTCTCGCGCTGCTGCGGGAACACCGGTGACGGCCCCGCGCGCCGCGGCCAGGGGCGCGGCAGGAGGCGGGGGGCGGCGGGTGACCGCAGGCGGGTTCACTCGTTTGCCGGATTGCCGGGCCCCACCTCCTAGGTCGCGGAAGGCAGCCGCCTGATGGTCTCGTCCTTGCTCCGCCGCTTGCCCAAGGTCTCCCCCCGCGGCCTGCTCCACGCCGAGCAGCGGCTCGCCGAGCGGTACGCCGATCTGGTGCGGCTGGCGTATCTGGTACTGCCCCCGGCCCTGGGCAGACACCGGCGGGTCCTGCTCGCCCACGCGCTGGTGCAGCGGACCCTGCACGCCGCGGCGCCCGGCGTCCCCGCGCCCCGCGCGGCCCGGGACGACGCCCCGCCCATGTTCCGGTCGCCGTATGTGCCGGTGCTGCGCGAGGTCCTGGCCGTCTCCCGGCGGCCGCCGGTCTGGCCCGGCCGCGTCCCGCCGCCGGGGATGCTGCTGCCCCGGCTGCCCGTGGTGTGGGGGCTGCGGCTGTCGCCCCGCGCGGGCGGGGCCGACGAACTCGCCCTGAGCCGGGCGCTGTCGGAGCTGTCGGCGACCGCGCGGGCCGCCTTCATCCTGCTGCGGGTGGAACGGCTGACCGAGGCGGAGACACGCGGGGTCCTGGAGGCGGCCGGGTGCGGCGGCGTCGAGGCCGAACTGCGCGCGGCACTCGATCTCGACGCCGTCCTCGACTCCAGCGCCGCCGGGATCCTCACGTCCGAGGAGTTCGACCCGTGCACGGTGCGGGCCCGGCCGAGCGATCTGCTGCGCCGGCGCCGTCGCGTGCACCTGGCGGGAATCGCCGTACTGGTGGCGCTGATCACCGTGGTGACGCTGGTGGTCAGTGACGGTGTCCCCACCGTGCCCGCGGGGGCCGGGGCGCACCGTGCGTCCCGGCCCGCGCCGGCCGTCGACGACGTGGTCCGGGTGGCTTCCGGGGCGTGGGCCGCCACCTCCCGGGTGGACTTCACGGCCTGGCCCGCGCGCGGCCGGCGCGTGAAGGACCGGGCGCTGCTGCGCCGGGCGCTGACGGCGTGGGCCGGGGACGCGGACGCCACGCGGATCAGCCGGAGTGCCGGCACCGCGGCGGGGCCGCCCCTTGACGCACCGCACCTGCTGTACGCCGGGCCGGTCGGCGGCAGCACGGTGGTGCTGCTGTACGACGGTCAACGCCTCGCGCGCTACCGGGAAGCGGCCTTGGGAGCTGCCCGGTCCCTGGTGCTGGCCCGGGTGGACGACGCGGACGTGACGACGGCCGCCGCCGTCGCCCTGGACGCGTCCGGGGAGACGGTGCGCTACCTGCTCGCGCCCTGGGTGGCCGAGTCGCGGACCCGCGACCTGATGCGTCCCGACACCCCGGCCCGCCCGCTCGCCGTGGACGGCGACGGGCTGACCGCGCCGGTCCCGGGGTTCGGCGCGGGCCTCGGCTGCGGCAGCCGTACCGTGCTCCAGCTGCGCTCGTCCTCGCGGATCGCCGAACACCATGCCTTCCTGCTGGCCGGGCTCGGCGAACTCACCGCCGTGCACCTGACCTACACGCCCCTGCCGGGGCACGGGGCACCGGCGCGGCAGCCGCGGGAGGCCACCGGCCCGGCCGCCCTGCTCGCCTGGGCCCGGACGGGCTGCCCCGTCGGCCCGCCGCGCGGGTCGGGGGTGAAGGCGGTCAACGCCTGGGACTTCGCCGAGCAGGACCTGCCCGACGGGGCCGGACACGGCGTGTGGACGTGCGCGCGGGCCGACACCTGGCGCGGTCCCGGCGAGGTGACGGTGGCCCTGCGCACGGGCGGGGCGGGCGCCGGCGGACAGGCCCGGATCGTGGCCAGGGCGCGGGCGACCGGCGCCTGCGGCAGGTTCGGTCAGCACGTCGTCGTCCACACGAACTGGCGGTCCCCGAAGGGTGCCTGGTACGTACTCGCGGCGGGCAGCCGCGCCGTGAAGGGGCTGATCGTCACCGGTGACGTCACTGCCGGCGCCGACGGCGCCACCCTCGCGGTGCGCGCTCCGGCCCGGGCCCGCACCACGGTGCGGGCCCGGCTGGCCGCGGGCCTGCGGCCCGTCGACCTGTCGGCGGCCGTCGTGGCGCTGCGGTCAGGGGGTGCCTACAGGCAATCGGTCCAGCCCCCGCTCGGGTGAGTGCGCAATCCTCCGAGCGCGTCAGGATCGTCCCGGCGGGCGCTTTCGGTGCTGGCTCCCGGGGAGGCCCAGCGGCTGCCCGTGCCGCTCGGCGAGGAGGAGACGCTGCGGGTGGAGCACGCCTGTGCGCCCAGGTCCGTGACGGACATGGAGTCGGAGCTGCCCGGTTTCCGGGTCACCACTGAGGACTGGCAGTCGCTGGTGCACCGCGCCCTGACCGCCGGCATTCCCGCGCCGCGCATCGCGCAGCGCGCCGGTCCGGGCCCGCTGGACGTCGTCCAGGCCGTCGGCGACGGACCCTGGGCCTCACACCTGTCCCCGCCTGGGGCGCCGGCCCTCGCGGGTCCCGGGCCGGTCATCCGGGGTCGGTGCAGCCGAACAGGCCGGCGTGGCCCGGCGGCAGCTGGGTGAGCAGACGGCGCAGCAGTGCGTCGTCCGCGGCCCTGGCGAGGGTGGGCAGGACTGCGTCGATCTCGCGTCTGGCCTCGGCGAGGCCGGCGTTGCTGCGGTCGGCGACGGCCTCGACGAAGGAGGCGGGGGTCAGCGGTTCGCTGGCCGGCTCGGCCGCGGTCAGCAAGGACGCGCACCCCTCGGGCAGGAGGGCGGCCAGGTCCGTGCGGTCGTCGCCCACCAGGTGGGCGCCGAGGACCTCCAGCACGTTCTGCACGGCTCTGGCTCCCTGTCGGGGCCGGTCGTAGCCCGCGCGTTCGGTGACCTCGGTGAGGAAGGTGCCCAGACTCCAGTCCATGACAGCTCCTAGTCGTCGCATCTCTTCTCGGCGGTGGCCCGTGCACGTGCCGTGCGGTGACCCGCCGTCCGCCCGGAGCCCCGGGTGGTGCGCGGCGGGTGGGGGCGTCAGACGGGCGCGGTGGCGTGCACCAGGCGGTGGACGTGGGCGACGCTGCCGCACCGTGCCGCCAGCAGGTCGGCCTTCGTCCTGGCGTAGCCGGCGCCGAGTTCCTCCCGGCACGGCCGACTGAGGTGCTGGCGCACCCGGTTGACGAGGGTGCGCTCCTGCTCGTCGGTGTGGCGGCCGGTGGCGCAGGCCAGTTGCCGCAGCCTCCACTCCCCCTCCGCGGAAGCGAGCTCGCGCACCCGCAGGAGCGCGAAGAGGACCTTGACGGCTTCCTGGTGTGCGGTCTCGATGTGTTCGACGGTGTCGTCGTCCTCGAAGCAGGTGAGGAGGACCGGGTGCACCGAGGCCCGCTCGGCCTCACCGTGCGCGATCATCAGATGCGCGAAGTCGTGGAGCGCGGCGGAGCGGTCGGCCTCGGTGCTGCGCATCAGGCGCAGGAGGTCCTCCATCGTGCGGTGGTCCTCGAGGATCAACTCGACGACATCCTGGGCGGGGTTCATGGATGCGCCTCCCTACGTGAGTGGGTTTCACCTCCGCTACCCGCACCATCATCACAAATTCCCTACTTTGCCCCTTTTGCCCAGTCTTCGCAGGTCACCAGGGTCGCCGGGCGGGGGCCGGCCCGCAGCGGCGCGGCCCCCGCCCCGCGTCGGGGCACCGGTCCGTCAAGTCGCGGGGACGGGCGCCCGCGTGGGGCCGGGCCGGGTGCGGCAGGAGCGTGTCGTCCGCGGAGCGTCGCGGGGGAAGTGCATACGGTGATCCGGCGGGGGCACACGGTGTCGCGGAGCGTGTATCCGCTCCGTCCGACCGGAGTGCCGCCATTTCACAGGTGTGCGCTCGGCGCAGGTCGCGGGACCGGTGTGACGGCCCGCCGCACGAGAGGGGTTGCTGCTGTGCTGCTGCCGGCGGAGAAGGAACTGCGCGCGGTGCTGGCCCGCTTCGCCGAGGCCCGCTTCCGTCATGACCTGCAGCCCACCGGCCGCTCCAGCCGGGAACTGGAGGAGACCTCCGCCCGGTTGTGCGCCATGACGTCCACGGGGTCGGTGGACCAGGCCCTCGCCGCCGCCGACGTCCTTCTGGAACAGCTGCGGACGCAGCGCCGCACGGCCGCCGCGGCGGGCCGGGCCCTGGCCGCCTGAACCACCGGCAGTGCGGTCACGGCAGGGGAAAGCCCCGGCCGGTGGACCGGCCGGGGCTTTCCGCCACACGCTGTGATCGTGAAGGGCGGTCGCCTGCGCGGCGAAAGGCACTGCGGGGCTTCAGCCGAACGATCGTCCCCGCAGGCAGGGGTTGAGGCCCGGGGACACTGTCCCCTTCACCATCACGCCCTGTCCAACCGCATCCGCCCGCCGGACATTCCCGCGGCACCCGGCACCCGGCACCGCTCGCCGGCGGCCCGCTCGCCGTGTGGGCCGCGCTATCCGCGGGGGCCGCTGATCCGGTCCGGCTCGATCACGTAGATGACACGGACCTGGTCGCGGCCGCCGAACCACGGGTACGGGCCGCCGAGATACCTCCGGGACAGCGACTCGATGTGCTCGACCGCGCCCTGCGTCCGTACCTCGGTCACCCGGCCGCGGATCTGGACGTACGACGCCGGATCCGCGGGATCCGCGACGGCCACCGCGACACGGGGATCACGGGCGATGTTCCGGGTCTTCTGATGGCTCTCCACGCTGTTGATGAGCACATGACGCCCGTCGGTGTCCACCCACGTCTGGGTGAGCTGGGGGGAGCCGTCCGGCATGAGGGTGGCGAGGTAACAGGTGGCCGGACGGCGCAGCAGCGCCACCAATTCCTCGCCGAGCAGGACAGGCACCCGTTCCTCCGTTGCGCGATCACCGAAGCAGGCCGCCACGGTAGCCCGCGGACGGCGGCCGCGGACGTGTGCCGCGCGCGCTGGGGTCTTCGGTCCTGCCGGGGCGGGGCGCCCGGCGGTCAGCCGCCGGGGCGGAAGCGGAGCGCGGACCAGGTGTCGTCGATGGCGATCTGCCGCACGGGGCGTACGCCGTGCGCGGAGAGCGCGGCGGCCAGGATGTCGCGGTTGAGGTCCGTGCCGAGCTTTCCGCCCTTGGGGTAGGCCACCCAGGCGAGGACGTCGCGGCGCGCCGCGTCGAGCACCGCCCGGGCATCCGCCCCGAGCAGGTCACCGGAGGCGGTCACGAAGACGAGCACCGCGTCGGCCGACGCCGCGTCGCCCGCGGCCACCCCGCCCGCGGCTTCGACCTCCAGGGGGACGTCGTCGGGCTTGCCCAGGACGGCGACGCTCTGACCGGGCTTGATCTGCAGTTTGCTCATGACGGACACCCCCTGATGCTGTCATCCGGGATACGGCTCCGCCCACCGCGGGGCTCATGCCCGCGGGCCTGCCGCCTCCTCCCTTTTTTTGGGGGGAGCCGTGGTGCGCCCCGGCCGGGGTCGGCGGGAGGCGTGCGCCGGCTGCCGGACCTCTGTGCCGCACGCGGCTCAAGGTGCCGCGGGCGGCCGTCCTGCGGCTGTGGCGGCCGTGCCGTTTCCTACACTCGCGGGATGAACTCCTACACGTGCACCCACTGCGGCACCGTCGGTCTGATGGAGGGTTTCATCGAGGACGCCGGCGAGCACTCACGCGGGTACGCGCGCTGGATCGAGGGCGCATTGGAGCGGGGGATCTTCGGGGGCGCCAAGCGGTTGGGCCGGCCCCGGCGGCAGATAGAGGCCTACCGCTGCCCCAAGTGCGGGCACCTCGAACTGTTCGCCACCGGCGAGGTGTAGCCGCACGCTCGCCGCTGTGCGGCGGGCGTGCGGCACGGAGGTCGGCGGGCCGGCCCCGCTTGTCACGGCGAGGCGTGGTGCGGGGGCAGGTCGGCGATGGTGCCGGTGCGGGCCGTCGTCACGCGGAACTGCGTGCGGGTTCCGGTGAGTTGCAGGACGCGCTGCGGCTGGGCCTGCAAGCCGGACAGGACGAGGAGTCCGCCCTGGGTGTCGGTGTGCCGGTGCAGGCCCTGCAGGAGGCCCAGGCCGCTGGCGTCCAGGAACGGCACTCCCGCGAGGTCCAGGCAGAGGGTGCGGTTGCGGATGCGCACCGCGTCGGTCACCCGGGTGACCCGCGGGCAGGTGTCGAAGTCCAGTTCGCCCGTCACCGTGACCACGGTGCGCTCGAGAAGGTCGCTGACGTGCACGTCGAAAGACGGCATGGGGAAACCACCGTTCGGGATCCAAGCCCATCACGGTCGGCTCCCACTGCCGGAAGTTGGCCGTCAAGCGCGCGGCATGCGGTGCCGCATCACAGCCGAGCGAGACCACCCGCACCATCCACCGGCCACCCGGTCCCTTTGTCACCGCACGGTGGCGCGGGGTCTCCCACCAGACCAGGCTGGTTCTCCTCCGAGCGTGTCACATCGGGGCAACCGGCACCAGAGCTCCCGTGGCGGTGGGGGCGGCGGGCGGGTGATTGGGTTGCCTGTGGGCGGTTTGCGCCGATGCCGCGCCTGTCCTGCGCTTGCGAGGGAGGGTGCCGGGTCTGCGCGAGGTCGCCGTCCCGGGCGTGGTCGGCGGCGGGCGCCGTCCTGAACGGCTGTTCCGTACCCTGGCGGCATGCGCATGCGCCCCACGTTGAGCTGGACCCCTGCGGACAACTGGCCGCCGGGCACCACGGACGTGGGGCCGGTCGCCGATGCGCTGCGCGCGGGCGGGGTGCTGGTGCTCAGCGGGGCGGGCATCTCCACGGAGTCGGGCATCCCCGACTACCGGGGCGAGGGCGGCAGCCTGAGCCGGCACACCCCGATGACCTACCAGGACTTCCTCGCCGGCGCTCAGGCCCGACGCCGGTACTGGGCGCGCAGCCACCTCGGCCGGCGCACCTTCGGCCGGGCCCGCCCCAACGCGGGCCACCGGGCGGTGGCCGCGTTCGCGCGGCACGGCCTGCTGGCGGGGGTGATCACCCAGAACGTCGACGGCCTGCACCAGGCGGCGGGCAGCGAGGGCGTCGTGGAACTCCACGGAAGCCTCGACCGGGTGGTCTGTCTGTCCTGTGGTGCCTTCAGCCCGCGCCATGAACTCGCCCGGCGCCTGGAGGCAGCCAATCCCGGTTTCGATCCGGTGGCCTCCGGCATCAACCCCGACGGTGACGCCGACCTCACCGACGCGCAGGTCGGCGACTTCCGGGTGCTGCCCTGCACGGTCTGCGGCGGCATCCTCAAACCGGACGTGGTGTTCTTCGGGGAAGCCGTTCCCCCGCAGCGGGTCGAGCACTGCCGCGCGCTGGTGCGGGAAGCGGCCTCGCTGCTGGTCCTGGGGTCCTCGCTGACGGTGATGTCCGGGCTGCGGTTCGTCCGTCAGGCCGCCGAGGCCGGCAAGCCCGTACTGATCGTCAACCGGGATCCGACCCGCGGCGACCGGCACGCCCTCACCCGCGTCGCGCTTCCCCTGGGCGGGGCCCTGACCGCCGTGGCCGGCCGGCTGGAGATCCCCTTCGACGGCCCGAGCGCGGCCTGATACGCCCGGAGGAAAGATCCGGGCCGCGCGGGAGGCGATACGGCCGTGGTTCGGGGGTAGCCGCTGATCCGGCCGGTGAAGGGAGACGCGGCGCATGGCTGTGGAGGCGAACTCCGCCAGGATCACGGGGAAGGTCCAGGGCAGGGACATCGTCCTGGACGGGCCCCTGTCCAAGGACGAGATCCGGGACAGGGTGTGGTGGTGGCGGATGGCCCGCCCCCGGACGTCCAAGGAGCAGGAGGACTGTCGGCACGAGTACGACGGCTCCCGGCGGGACGTGATCGCCACCCTGGGCGGGTACTACGAGGTTCCCGGCGACCCGCGCGCGCCCGAGGCCGCCGAGTTGACGGAGATGCTGTACGCGGAGCTCAACCCGGACGGTTGAGCCGGTTCGCGCGGTGGTGGGCGCGGCCCGGCCGGTGCTCGCGCCCCTCTCCTCGCGGTGGAGCGGGCGCGTGGCGTCATGCGGCCGCGCCGGGCCCCACGGGCCACGGGGTGGCTCAGTACGCGGAGTTGACGTTGTCGATGGAACCGTAGCGGTGCGCGGCGTAGTTGGCGGCCGCGGTGATGTTCGCCACCGGGTCGGTGGAGGTGTGGGCGGTGCCGTCGACGTGGTAGGCGTTGAAGGTGGGGTCGATCACCTGCAGCAGGCCCTTGGACGGGGTGCCGTTCTTCGCGTTGACGTCGTAGTTGTTCTGGGCGTTGGGGTTGCCGCTGGACTCACGCATGATGTTGCGGTGCAGGCCCTCGTAGCTGCCGGGGATGCCCTTCTTCTTCATGATGGCCAGCGACTGCTTGATCCAGCCGTCGAGGTTGTTGCCGGCGGCAGCGGGGTCGGCGTGACCGTCGCGCGCGGGGGCGGCGGCGCTGTGCGCGGCCTTCGGCGCCTCGGCGGCGTGCGCGGAAGCCGGCACCAGGGTGAGGGCGGCGGCAGCGGCACCGGTCGTGGCGAGGCCGGTCACGGCGAGGCGGGCAAGACGGCGGGAAGCGGTGATCGCGGTCAAGGGACTCTCCTGTGGGACGTCGTCGAGGCGCCGGCCGGATATCCGGTCGCGGCCTGCAGGGCGTCGGGGCGAGCCCTGCTGCACGCTCCAGCGGGCACGTCCGGCGATCAACGCCCGGTCGGCCAGCGGCTTGCGGCAACGACCAACATGGTTAGCGACCCGCGGAAGCCCACGCAAGAATGTGACGTACTACCCACTTTCGGAGAAACATCCTAAATCGGGCATCGAGTGGCTTTTCTTCCTGTTCGCGGCGGTGCGGACCTACGGCCCCGGATAGGACGTGACATGGCTCCTATGGGGCTCATCACCCCTGCGCCGGTGAATCCGGCCCCGCTGCGGCCCCCGCGCCCCTCCCGCGAGGGGCGCGAGCGGGGCCGGGTGCGTCACGGTCCGCGTACGGAGGGTCGCCTAGCGGGCACCGGCGGTGGGGGCGGGGGCCGGACCGGCTGGACCGGAGCGCACCACGGCGGTGGTCGGTCTCTCGCCGGCGTCAGGACTGAAGGTGCCGGCGGTCCCCCATCACCACCACGGGGTGCCGTGCCGGGTCCAGGGTGCGCAGGAGGGTCTTCATGCCGGGCTCGGGGACGGTGACGCATGCCGACGTGCCGTCGCCGTGGTCCATGTGGAGCCAGATCCCGCCGCCCTTGTCCACGCCGTCGGGGCGGTTCCAGTCGAACGGCGGTGCGCCCTTGAGCCGGTTGTAGTCGATGGCGATGACGTAGTCGAAGTCATGGGCGTGGGCGGGTTCCGGGTTCAGCATGGTGGCGTAGGCGTTGTCGTCGTACCAGTACCTCAGCCGGCTGCCGGGGTCGGTGAGCGTGCCGCCCGCGTCGGTGAGGGTGAACACGCCGACGGGGCTGTGCTCGTCGTCGATGCGGTGGTCGGTCGTCCAGCCCAGTCTGCCGTTGTGCGCGGGCCAGCTCTGCGTCCGGTACCAGGTCGAGCCCTGCTTCTCGTACAGCACGGCGAGGCTGTCGGGGGAATCGGGGCCTTCGCCGTAGACGACCACGGCCTGCCCGGTGCCGGGGGGCAGCTGACGGGACATCCGGTCGCCGACACCCGGAAGGCGGAGGCCCACCGCCTGGCCGGGGCGGGCCGACGCGGCGCCGGGCGCGCCGCCGGAGACCTTCCGCTGGGCACCCTGGCCGCACGCCGTGGCGGTCAGCAGGACGCCGCACGCGAGGGCGGCGCATATGGCGTGCCGTGCACCGCCGCGCCGCACCGGCCGACGAGGGGAGGGGGTCACCGTGAATATCCGCATGGTCCAGATCCTGTGACGCGGCGTACGGCCCCCGCATCCGGACGCGGCATCCGGCGCAACCGCCCCTTGAAAGGGGCGGCGCCGGCCCGGTCCCGGTCCGCCTTCCGCGCCAAGTCCCCGTCCCCGCCGCGCTGCTGGGGCTGCCGGCCGCACGACGGCCCGCCGCCTGCTCCCGCGGCGCCGCCTCACGCGCCCGGCCCCCGCGTGGGGGCCACGAGCTGGGGGGCCTCGCCGGATCCCCCGCTCAGGCTCGCTCCAGGGCCCGCTGCAGTTCGTCGACCACGACGGTGGGGGTGCCGGTGCCCTGGACCAGTGCCGGCACGTGTTCGGCGACGCGGTGCAGGTCCAGGCCGAGGGTGTGCGCGACGTCCCGCAGCACCGCTGCGGCCCGCTCGACGGGCAGGTGCCCGGGCACCGCCACGGCGCCCTCCGCCATGCAGATCCGCGAGCGCACCGCCACCTCGTGGCGGAGCTGCTCGAGCTCCGCCCGGAGCAGGACGCCGTCGTCCCCGAGCGCCTGGTCCACCGCGCACAGCGGTTCCCCCGGGGCCTGCCCGAGCCGGTAGAACCGCATGTGATCACCTCAGGGAGTAGCGGAACAATGGCGCTGCTACCCAGGCATCCGCGCCGCAAAGCTCTGCGGGGCCGCCACCGGGCGATCGTCCCCCGCGGGCGGGGCCCGGGGCGCTCGGCCTGGACCGAGGAGGGGGTCGTATGACGTGGACGGAGCACGTGCGGCGGGCGGCCGGTGAGGTCGTCGCCGGGTTTCCGGCCGACAGCGGGATCTACGCGGTGACGTTCCGGATCGACAGTGTCGAGCAGGACCCGCGGTTTCCGTACGTGGCGGTCGGCTACACCACCGAGGCCGACGCGGCCGCCGCGGCGGGGGCGGCGTCGGACGCGTGGGAGGCGCGCTGGAGTTACGCGTTCTTCCCGCGGACGGGACTCGAAGGGGTCGAAAGCGTCGGGCGGGACGCGGACGGTGCCGCCTGGCACCGGCGGGAGGCCGAGGCGCGGGGGCTGTGTACGAGGACGACGGCGAGCCGGGGGATCGCGACGAGCGGCTGGCCGCGTGGTTCTGCCAGGTGTGCGTCGCGGCGGCCCGGCATCTGCACGAGGACGGTGTCATCGTCCGGGCGCTGGGCCGGCCGGTCCCGGTGATCCTGTACGACATGTTCGACCCGGACGCGATGTTCGCGCTGACCGCCTGCGCCAATCCGGCGGAACTGGTCGCCGAGTTCATGGCGCAGGACCCGGGCGGGGAGGGTACGGCGCTCGCCGGGCCGGGCGGGTGAGGCGCGCGCCGGGCGTCGCACCGGCGGCGAGGGGCGGCGCCCGGGGGTGGGTCCCCCGGGTGCCGCCCCGGTGTGGTGCCGGGTGTCAGCCGACGCCGACCGCGGTCCAGGCCGCGGCGACCGTCTTGGCTTCGGCGCTGTCCGCGCCGTACAGGTCCGTCGCCGCCTTCAGGGTGCCTTCGCGGGCCGCCTTGTAGTCGGTCTTGGACGTGAAGTACGTGGTCAGCGCCTTGTACCAGACCTGCAGGGCCTTGTCGCGGCCGATGCCGGTGACCTTGGAGCCGTCCTTGGTGGGCGAGTCGTAGCTGACGTCGTTGATCTTCTTCGCGCCGCTGCCCTCGGCGAGGAGGTAGAAGAAGTGGTTGGCGACGCCGGAGGAGTAGTGGACGTCCTTGTCGCCGACGTCCGCGGACCAGTAGTCGGCGGAGCCGCCGTCCTTGCTGGGCTTGTCCATGTAACGCAGCGGGCTGCCGTCGCCGTTGATGTCGATCTTCTCGCCGATGAGGTAGTCGCCGACGTCGGTGGAGTTGTTCGCGTAGAACTCCACGCCGGTGCCGAAGATGTCGCTGGTGGCCTCGTTCAGGCCGCCGGACTCGCCGGAGTACTCCAGGCCCGCGGTGTGGGAGGTGACGCCGTGGCTCATCTCGTGGCCGGCGACGTCGAGGGAGGTGAGGGGGGCGGCGTCCTTGGTGCCGTCGCCGTAGGTCATGCAGAAGCAGCTGTCGTCCCAGAAGGCGTTGACGTAGGCGTTGCCGTAGTGGACGCGGGAGTAGGCGCCGACGCCGTCGTTCTTGATGCCGCTGCGGTTGAAGGTCTTCTTGTAGAAGTCCCAGGTCTCCTGGGCGCCGTAGGCGGCGTCCGCGGCGGCGGTGGCCGCGTTGGAGACCTTTCCGTCGCCCCAGGTGTCGCTGTCCTGGGAGAACAGCTTGCCGGTGCCGTCGGAGCCGTGGTCGAGGTTGTAGGTCTTGTGGCCGCCGCGGGTGCCGTCGGTGAGGGTGTACGACGATCCGGCCTGGGTGCTGGTCAGGTCGACCTTGCCGCTGTACTGGGTGTTGCCGACGCCGGTCTCGATGCCCTGGTACTGGAAGAGCTTCTCGCCGGTGGCGGCGTCGGTGATGACGTGCAGCTGGTTCGGGGTGCCGTCGTCCTGGAGGCCGCCGACGACCGTCTCGTAGGCGAGGACGGGCGTGCCGGAGCCGGCCCAGATCACCTTGCGCGCGCCGTTGGCGGAGGACGTGGCGGAGCCGAGGGTCTTGGCGGCGGTGACCGCCTGCTTCTCGGCGTGGGCGGCGGAGATCCGCGGCGTGAGCGAGGCGGGCTTGATGGCGGAGGTGGTCGCTCTGGTGACGCCCTCGGTCTTGCCGGACTTGGCCGTGTGGACGACCAGGTCGCCGCCGAGCACGGGCAGGCCCGCGTAGGTGCGCTCGTAGCGGGTGTGGGTCGTGCCGTCGGTGTCCCTGACGACGTCCTTGACGACCAGCTTCTCCTTGGCCCCGAGGCCTATGCGCTGCGCGGTGCCGGCGGCGCCGGCCTGCGCCTTGTGGATCAGTGTGGTGCGGGCGGCGGCCGACAGGGTGGTCGGGGCCGCGGCGAGCGGCTTCGCGGCCGCGGGTTCCGCCGGGATCTGGGCGGAGGCACTGGTGGCCAGGCCCGTGGAGAGCAGGGCTCCGGCCGCCACCGCGGTGGCGATGGCCAAAGTGGTGCGCTGGTGACGCACGTTGAGGAGGCTCACGAACAAAGGCTCCTTGTTGTGGGGGGAACGCCGCCCGGCCGGGGTGGGGCCGGCCCAGACGGACATGGGATGGATCGTGCTCGTACAGCGGGTGGACAGAGACTGACACTTATGACGTGTACATGTCACTACCTGCCGGGTGATGTTGGTCGAGAATCGGCCGACCGGCGCCGGCGGGGGAAAACGGCAGGCGGGAGCAGCGGCGCGCATGTGTGCGTGCGGCCGCGGGTGCCGCGGATCGCGGGGCGCCGCGACGGGCGGGGGGCTGCGGGTGACCGCGGGCGGGTGCGGCGGTCAGCGCCTCAGCGGGCGGGGGCGGACCGCCGCCGTAGCGCTGGCCTAGCTGTAGCCGCAGTTGCGGTGCCGCGGGGTCCGCGGCACTCACCTCGCGGCGGGCGGGGGTGCCGGGTGCGGGTGTGAGGAACCGTGGGCCCGGCGGCGGTCAGGTGCGTCCTGGACATCCCCGGCGGAGCAGGCGGAGCCGTGCGGCGGGCAGGCCAAAAGCAGCGGGGGGCATGAAGTCTCCATGAAGTGTGGGGGGTTGGAGATGCACACACGAGAAAACCCCAGTCACGTCGCCGCGGGCTACGCGGGGCGGCCAGATACGACAACTCCCCCACGTCCCCTTCACCGGGCGGTCACCGCAGCGGCGGTCGCACGGTGCGGCCCGCACACATCCCGCACACATCCGAACGTCTTTCGCGCACATCCCGGCGGGCCCGCGGGGCGGGTATGTGCGGCGCTGACGTGTCCTCAGACGCCCGCTTCGACGAGGTCGTCGGTGTGGAAGGTGCGGCGGTAGACGGCGGGTGAGACACCGAAGGCCGCGCGCATGTGGGCGCGCAGGGAGTTGGCGGAGCCGAAGCCGGAGCGGTGGGCGACCAGGTCGATGGACAGGTCGGTGGTCTCCAGCAACTGCTTGGCCAGTTCCAGGCGTTGTGCGGTGAGCCACTGCACGGGGGTCATGCCGACCTCGTCGCGGAAGCGGCGGGTGAAGGAGCGCAGGCTCATCCGGGCGTGTTCGGCCAGGCGGTTCAGGGAGAGGGGCTCGCCGAGGTGTTCCAGGGCCCAGGCGCGGGTGGCGGTGGTGGTGGCGACGGTGGGTTCGGGCACCGGTCGGTCGATGTACTGGGCCTGGCCGCCGTCCCGCCAGGGCGGTACGACGCACATGCGGGCGGCGCGGTTGGCGGCGGCGGCGCCGTGGTCGCGGCGGATCATGTGCAGGCACAGGTCGACGCCGGCGGCGACGCCCGCGGAGGTCAGGACGTCGCCGTCGTCGACGAAGAGGACCTCCTCGTCGACCTTGACGCGGGGGTAGGCGCGGCGGAACTCGGGGGCGAGGTTCCAGTGGGTGGTGGCGGGCCGGCCGTCGAGGAGGCCCGCGGCGGCCAGGACGTAGGAGCCGGTGCAGATGGACACCAGGCGGGTGCCGGGCCGGATGCCGGCGATGGCCGCGGTGACCTCGGGCGGCAGCGGGCCGCCGCGGCCCAGCTCGGGCATGGCGTGCGTGGGCGGGACGATCACGGTGTCCGCGGCGGCCAGGGCTTCGGGGCCGGCCGCGGGCTGCACGGTGAACCCGGCGTCGCTGAGGACCGGGGCGCCGTCGGCGGTGCAGACGGTGACCTCGTACAGCGGGCGTCCGCCGGCGTCCAGGACGCTGCCGAAGACGCGGGAGGGGATGCCGAGTTCGAAGGGCGGGACGCCGGGCAGGGCGAGGACGGCGATGCGGTGCCGCCCGGCCGCGTCGGCGCTCCGGTCGGGGCGGGGGTCGGTGCACGGCCACTGCATCTCGCTCATGGCCAGATCCTGTCACATAGTGGCCAAACGGCCAACACCATGGTGGGGGCGGGTGCCGGATCGTGGACTCACGTCGCACCGGGAAGGCCCGGGCGGCGGCATCCGATCGAGACGGAAAAGAGTGAGGCGGACAGCATGCGTGCGGTGGTCGTGGAGCAGTGGGGCGGACCGGAGACGCTCGTCGAGCGTGAGGTCGCCCGGCCCGAGCCGGGACTGAACGAGGTCCTGGTGCGGGTCCACGCGGCCGGTGTGAACCCGGTGGACTTCAAGACCCGGGCCAGCGGGGCCCTGATCGAGTGGGGCGATCTCCCGGCGGTCGGCTGGGACGTCTCCGGCACCGTGGAGGCCGTCGGACCGGGCGTGGGGATGTTCCGCCCCGGGGACGAGGTGTACGGCATGCCGCTGTTCCCGCGGCAGGCCGGCGCCTACGCCGAGTACGTCGTCGCCCCGGCGCGCCACCTCGCGCCCAAGCCGGTGAACCTCACCCACGTGCAGGCGGCGGCGCTGCCGCTGGCCGCGCTGACCGCCTGGCAGGCCCTGGTGGACACCGCCGGGGTCCGCGCCGGTGAGCGGGTGCTGGTGCACGCGGCGGCCGGCGGGGTCGGTCACCTGGCCGTGCAGATCGCCAAGGCCCGCGGCGCGTACGTCATCGGCACGGCCAGCGCCGGCAAGCACGACCTGCTGCGGCAGCTGGGCGCGGACGAGGTGATCGACTACCGCACGGTCCGCTTCGAGGACGCCGTCGGGGACGTGGATGTGGTGCTGGACGGGCTCGGCGGCCAGAACGCCGAGCGGTCCCTGAAGGTGCTGCGCCCGGGCGGCCGGCTGATCACCCTGCCCGGCCCCGACGACGTCCCCGCCGACGTCCCCGGCCACGTGCGGGCGGTGTGGATGCTGGTCGAGCCCGACCACCTGGGCCTGCGCGAGATCGCCGCCCTGGCCGAGCGGGGCGCGCTCACGCCCGTGGTCGAGACCGTCGTACCGCTGGCCGAGGCCGCGAAGGCGCACGAGATCGGCGAGCAGGGCCGCACCACCGGGAAGATCGTCCTGAGCGTCGCCTGACGCCGGCCGGCCCGGCCGGGCCGGCTGCGGACAGGTGCAGGGGGACTGGAGCCCCGGGACCGACCGGTCCCGGGGCTCTGGGCGTGCCGGGCGGGCGGGGTGGGGGCTCGGGTCTTCGGGGGCGGGGCGGGACCCTCGGGCGCGACTTCGGTGGTGGGGGCTAGGCTCGTGGCTGGTCACGGTCACCTACAAGGGGGTTCGGGGTATGGGCGGGCGAGTGACGGCGGTCAGCAGCAACGGGGAGTACTCGTTCACCAAGCCGAACCGGGACAGCGTCAGATTGCTCGCCGGACTCGGCGTGGAGGGGGACGTGCATGCCGGCGTGACGGTCAAGCACCGCTCGCGCGTCGCGCAGGACCCCACCCAGCCGAATCTGCGCCAGGTCCACCTCCTTCACGAAGAGCTCTTCACCGAGGTCGGCGAAGAAGGGTTCTCGGTGGCGCCCGGCGAACTCGGCGAGAACATCACCACGCGCGGCATCGATCTGCTCGCTCTCCCGGTCGGCACCCTGCTGCGTATCGGCGAGTTGGCGGTCCTGGAAGTCACCGGCCTGCGCAATCCCTGCCTCCAGATCGACACCTTCCAAGGCGGCCTGCTGAAGCGGGTCGTCGGCCGCGACGATGCGGGGAACATCGTCCGCAAGGCCGGAATCATGAGCATCGTCAGAGAAGGCGGCGTGGTGCGCCCCGGCGACACGATCGAGGTGGACCTCCCGGACGGGCCGCACCGGCCCCTGGAGCGGGTCTGACCGGCTTGCCGGGCAGGCCGTGACATGACGACGGCCGCGGGGGATCTTTGAGGTGCCGAGCCCCCCGGCCGAACTCCCGGGCCGGCTCGTGCTTTCCCCGTGGCACCGACGGCCAGGACTGACGCGGACTTCCACCGCCCCGCGGACGCCGCGACGCGCCGGACACCCCTGCCCCGCCGGGCCGGTGAGTGTGTGTCATGTGTGCCGGGCGCGGCACCGCGCCACCGTGGGGGCGGGTACGCCCTGACTTCCGGCCATTCTGCGGGGTGTGACGACCATGGCGACCTGGTCTTTCACCCCCACAAGACTAGTCAGATTCACACTAGTCCGAACTGAATGGAGATCTGCCGCAGGTGGGCCGTGCCCGTGACCTGCCCACACGGCGTTCACACCCCGCACACAGGGAGGGCACGTCTCAAACACGGTCCGTCAACTGGCCTTGCCCCGTTGCTCAGGCGAAGCTGCTCCCGGCCCACAAGGCCGTCGACCCTCACGAAGGAGCTTTCATGCGCACGAACCTGCGCTTCGCCGTCACCGCCGCGGCAGCCACCGCCCTGATCGGTGGAGCGCTCGCCGTCACCTCGGTCACCGCCACCGCGGCACCGGCCGGCCTGTACGCGCCCTCGGCCCTGGTCCTGACCGTGACCCACCCCGGCGGGACGACCGACACCGCAGCTCGCGCCGTCACCCTGAGCTGCATGCCCGGCGCCGGCGGCACCCATCCCGATCCCGCCGCGGCCTGCGCCGACCTGCGCGCCGCCGGCGGACAGCTCGACTCGCTGCTGTCCACGGCGCCCGGCCAGGCGTGTACGCGGCTGTGGTCGCCCGTCACCGTCACGGTCGACGGTGTCTGGCAGGGCACGCGCACCTCGTGGAAACACACCTTTGCGAACTCCTGCGAAATGAACAACGCCGTCGCGCAGAGCAGCCTGCTCAACTTCTGATCCCGCGGGCGCTCCCCCGCCCCGGCTTCCCGGCCCTGCCCGAAAGTGGCCCTTGCCTGCCGCGCGCTAGTGTTCCCGCGTGGCAGGCAAGGGCATATCCACGGCGCGTGGCGACGGGCGCGTCGAGCGGGGCAACCGGACGCGGCGGCTGGTGCTGGCGCAGTCGGTGCGGATCGCGTCCGTGGAGGGCCTGGAGGCGTTGTCCGTGGGCCGGTTGGCGGCGGAGACGGGTCTGAGCAAGAGCGGGGTGTTCGCGCTCTTCGGGTCCAAGGAGGAGCTGCAGCTCGCCACCGTGCGGGAGGCGGGACGCGTCTTCGCCGAGCGGGTGGTGCATCCGGTCGCGGCGGAGCCCGCCGGGATCGGGCAGGTGTGGCGGCTGTGCGAGGCATGGCTGGAGTACTCGCGGTCGCGGGTGTTTCCCGGCGGCTGCTTCTTCTACGAGATCGCCGCCGAGTTCGACGCCCGCCCGGGCCCGGTGCACGACGCCGTGGTCCGCGCCCAGCGCGACTGGTCGGCCCATGTGGAGCGCACCCTCGCCGAGGCGGTCGGCGCGGGCGGCCTGCGGGCGGACACCGAGGTGGCTCAGCTCGCCTTCGAGCTCGTGGCGCTGATGGAGGCGGCCAACGGCATCGCGGTCCTGCACGGCCAGGAGAGCGCCTACCGGCGGGCCCGCACAGGCATCGCCTCCCGCCTGCGGGCAGCCGCCACCGACCCCCACCAGGCCCCCCAAGTCCCGTGAACGCTCAGGCGTTTGCGCTCGCGCCGGGCCGTCCAAAACAACTAGCACGACCGTTCGTACAATTTTAGGCTCGGGTCCATGACCCTTCACGCAGCGGACATCGTCGAGTGGAACCGGATCGCCGTACAGGAGGCGGTGCGGGTGGTGGATCTGGCGGGGGACGACGACTGGGAACGCGACAGCCCGTGTGCGGGGTGGACGCTGCGCCGCCTCGTGGCGCACATGGCGGCTCAGCACCACGGTTTCGCGGCCGCCGCACGGGGCGCGGGGCACGAGGCCGCCCACTGGCGGGAACCGCGGGACATGGGCGAGCCGGCGCGGGTGCACCGCGCGGCCGCGGCGGCCGTACTCGACGCCTTCGCAGAACCGGGCGCCCTCAAGCGGGAGTTCGTGCTGCCGGAGCTGGGCGGCGCCTTCCTGGGCCGCCGGGCCGTCGGCTTCCACCTGGTCGACTACGTGGTGCACGCCTGGGACGTCGCCGCCACCCTCGGAGCGGAGGTCTTTCTGCCGGACGAGGTGCTGCTCGCGGCACTGGCCGTCGCCCGGCGCGTCCCGGCCGACCCGGCCCTGCGGGGGCCCGGCGCCGCCTTCGCCCCCGTGGTACCCACGCCCGAGGAGGCCGAGGGGGCGGGAGCGCTGGAGGAGACGCTGCGGCTGCTGGGGAGGCGGCCGGAGCTGTGGCCGGTGCGCGGGTGAGCACACGCCCACGGCCCGCCGCGCGACGGCGGCTTGCGTGCGCTGCGGCTGCGGCTGCGGTCGACCGCTGCCGCCCCGCCGCGGACGCCACGGCCGCTGCGGCGGACGCGGCGGACGCCCGGCGGTCGCCTCGGTCGCCGGCCGCGACGACGGGGGCGATCTGGAGTGGTCCGCCCGGCCGAGCGGCCGGGGTGCCCGGCCGTACCACGCGACTTCGGTGAACCGGGCCCTTGGTGAAGAGGACCTGGTCATGGCCCGAAGGACTTCTGCGGCACTGGTCACGGCGGTCCTGGCGGGGGTCGACGCGGCCGACGTGCCTGTCGGTGTGACGGCGGCCGGTGATCACCGATTCGCCGATGACCGGTCCGGGCCTGATGCCGTTCATCGATTCCAGCACGCCGCTCTTGGTGGTCTCGGAGGGGAAGCAGGCGACGGCGCAGCGCAGGTGGCCCTGCCGAGAAGGGAGAACGGCCTGATCAGGGTTGAAGCGGTGTGCGGGAGAGGGCGCGGATGCCTCGGGCGCGTCGCGGGCTGGGCCTGGGCCGCGGCGGGGTCAGGCGAACGATCCGTGGTCGCCGAGGATGTCGCGCAGGCGGACGTGGTCGGTGTAGGCGGTGTTGTCGCAAACGGCGACGAGTTCGGTCCGGGTGACCAGGTGGGTGCCCTCGTCGTCCCGGTCGCAGACGACCAGTCGGAGCGTGCCCGCGGCGGCCATGACGGCCAGCGCCACCTCGACGCTCATGTCGTCACAGACCCGGGGTTCGGCCGCGTCCATGATCTCTACCGCCGCCTTCTGCGCGGGGGCGGCGCTCGCCGGGCGGGGCTGCATCTGAGTCGGTGTCAAAAGGTGCCTCCTGCAGAGATGGGTCGGCTTCCTGAGCACGAAGGTTCTAGACCGCCGGGTCCACGGCGGATGTGCGCAGGGGGGTGCGCCGGGTCGCCGAAGAGGGACGGCGGCGGCGTCGGGAGGTGGCGCGCTCGGGGCGTTCGGCCACCGGTGCGGTGATGACGACGGGGATGCCGGACGGGGCCTGGGCTCCGGTGATCCGGCTCAGCGCCTCGTCGCCCGAGCGGATCGGGGTGGTCTGCGGCCGGATGCCGGCGGCCGACATGACGCGGACCATGGCGCGGCGCTGGTTCGGCGTGACGAGGGTGACGACGCTGCCGGACTCCCCGGCGCGGGCGGTACGCCCGCCGCGGTGGAGGTAGTCCTTGTGGTCGATCGGCGGGTCGACGTTCACGACGAGGTCGAGGTTGTCGACGTGGATGCCTCGCGCCGCGACATTGGTCGCCACCAGCACATCAACGTGTCCCGTCTTGAAATGCGTCAGCGTGCGGGTGCGCTGCGGCTGCGTTTTCCCGCCGTGCAGTGCGGCGGCCCGGACCCCGCTGTGGAGCAGTTCCCGTGTGAGCCGGTCGACGGCGTGCTTGGTGTCCAGGAACATGATCACGCGGCCGTCCCGGGCGGCGATCTCGATCGTGGCGGCGTGCTTCTCGGCGTCGTGCACGTGCAGGACGTGGTGCTCCATCGTCGTGACCGCACCGGCCGACGGATCGACCGAATGCACGACGGGGTCGGTCAGATAGCGGCGCACCAGCAGGTCGACGTTACGGTCCAAGGTGGCGGAGAACAGCATTCGCTGCCCGTCGGGACGCACCTGGTCGAGCAGTGCCGTGACCTGGGGCATGAAACCCATGTCAGCCATCTGGTCGGCCTCGTCGAGCACGGTGACGCCCACATGGTTCAGCCGGCATGCACCGCGGTCGATGAGGTCCTTGAGCCGTCCCGGGGTCGCGACGACGACCTCAGCCCCGCCTCGCAAGGCGCCGGCCTGCTTGCCGATCGACATCCCGCCCACCACCGTGGCGAGCCGCAGCTTGACGGAGCGGGCGTACGGCGTGAGCGCGTCGGTCACCTGCTGCGCCAGCTCACGCGTCGGTACGAGGATCAGCGCCAGCGGCCGCCGGGGCTCGGCGCGCTGTCCAGCGGTGCGGGCGAGCAGAGCTAGGCCGAAAGCGAGGGTTTTGCCGGAACCGGTGCGTCCGCGGCCCAGGACGTCGCGGCCGGCCAGGGAGTTCGGCAGCGTCGCGCCCTGGATCGGAAAGGGTGCCCTCACGCCCTGCTTGCCGAGTTCGGCCAGTAGCGGTTCAGGCATGTCGAGATCGGTGAAGGCCTCGACGGCGGGCAGCGCGGGAGTGATCGTCTCGGGGAGCGCGAACTCGCCCTGGGGCTCGGCGCGTCGGGGGGCGTAACCGCCGGAACGGGCCGGCCCTTGGGAACGGCGTGGGGCCGGCGAGCCGAAGCGGCTGCCGCCCTTTCGGGTGTCGGCGCCGGCGGCACGGGTACGGCCGGAGCGGTCGCCTGTACGGTTGCGGTTCATGCGGAACCTTCCTCGATGTGGCACATATCAAGGAATTCCCGTAGCTGTGACGGCACGAAGAATCGCAAGTATGGACCGATGAAACAATGAAGCGAATTCGCGCCGGCGGAAATCCCCGCAGGCGCCGGGCTGGAATCCGTGACGCTACGGGGGACGTGGAATCCTGCGTCGACTGCGGTGCGCGTCTTCAGGATGCGCCTGCCACGCAGGAAGCACCCGCGTGGGGGGAGACTGCGGGTCCGTCCGCATCGTCGGGCATGTTGAACCGCTGCGGGAAATACGTACAGCTGGGGCCCGCACCCCGAGGGATGCGGGCCCCAGCTGCAAAGTGTGTGTCAGCGTCAGGCCGGAACGATGTTCTCGGCCGTCGGGCCCTTCTGGCCCTGGCCGATGTCGAAGCTCACCTTCTGGCCTTCGAGCAGCTCACGGAAGCCCTGGGTGGCGATGTTCGAGTAGTGGGCGAACACGTCGGGGCCGCCACCGTCCTGCTCGATGAAGCCGAAGCCCTTTTCCGCGTTGAACCACTTCACGGTGCCAGTAGCCATGTCATATCTCCTTCGGGGGTACATCGGTATCCGCACTGCACGGACGCCATATATCGCTGAGATGATTACCCCGCCCGGAAAATGACCGGAATACATAAGAGCCCCTACCCGGCAGGAGCCGAGCGGGGCACTTGAAGCTTTGGGAACCACAACTGCAACTGAGATCGACAGTAGCACACCGGATCGGCCTGTCGGGGTTCAATAATTCCCCTCTGTTCATCGGGCCAGAAATCTCGCTGCATCGCCCGCCCGAAATCTCACCTCACGGACACAGATATTGATGCACACGGAGTGCAACGTTGCAGGACGTTCGTGTCGCCCACCGCAAGCGGGCTGCCCAGGGCGGGCCGCCACGCGCGGCTGTCCGAAGATCGGGCGAACGCACCGCCACGGCCGCATGGCCTTCGAGGCCGGCTCGTCGACGTCCGCCTCACGCATGTCACTGATGCGTGACGGCACAGAGCCGCGCGCAACGGCGGCGGGCTTGAGCGGCTGGCGGGCGGACGTGAGCACGCGTGCCGGTTGGCTGCCGATCGAGATGCGCCAGGACCCCGGCAGGGGGTGCCGGGGTCCTTCTGTCGTGCTGTGTGTACCGACTCCAGGCCGGCGTGGGGCGGCCGGCGCGGAGCCGGGACGGGCGCCTGGTCTGCTCCGCCCGTTCTGTCCGGCCCGGCGTCCTGGTCAGGCTGAGGTGTTCGGCTGCGGCCGGCCGCCCTGGGTGCGCAGTTGCTCGTTGATGCGCTGGGCTTCTTCGAGCTGGTCTTCGAGGATGACGATGCGGCAGGCGGCCTCGACGGGGGTGCCCTGGTCGACGAGTTCGCGGGCGCGGGCGGCGATGCGCAGCTGGTAACGCGAGTAGCGGCGGTGGCCGCCTTCGGAGCGCAGCGGGGTGATCAGGCGGTGTTCGCCGAGGGTGCGGAGGAAGGCGGGGGTGGTGCCGAGCATCTCGGCGGCCCGGCCCATGGTGTAGGCGGGGTAGTCGTCGTCGTCGAGATTGCTGGCGGGCCGGGTACTGGCAGGGGGCATAAACCTCTTCTTTCACGGACGCGTCGGGGGGCCCGGGTCGCCGTGCGGCGACCCGGGCCCCGAGCTTTCAACACCATCTACCGGCCGACTGCGCCGGCCTTCTGTGTCCGCAGGGTCCGCCTGGGAGGACGGGGCTGCGGGGATCGCGGATGCGTGACCGGGGACCACCTTCCAATCCGGGGCCTTGCGGTACCCGGGCGGACTTCCTCCTCGCCCGGGCGATCCTGATGGCGCTCTGCTCCTTACCTTCGACTACTCGGTTGCACTGCTACTTACCGCGGGTACTGCTCGCCACCCCATCGGGTCGCGTCCCGCCTGGCCTGTTCGCACGGCGTTCGGCCGTGCCCACGTCGACTTCCTGGGTACGACAGAAAGCGTAACTCCGCAGATGGGCAATGTCTACCGTCGCCGTGACAGATTTCCTCCGTTGCTGCCGCCATGATTCCTGCCCCGAGGGCGCCTGGAGGAGTGCTGCGCCCGGCCGACTCCGGGTCCGGCGGATCAACGTTACCGACACGGAGACGACTCGCCGACGACCCGGCCGGGGGTTGTGTCGTGCCGGGGGTTGTGTCGTGATGCATGCCGCCAGCCCCGCTGGCACCACCGCACCCGTGACACCGCCCGTGACGCCGCCCGCGCCCTCGACAGCCCGGCACCGGCCCTGGAGACGGCACGGGCCCTCGCAGCAGCGGCTTCTCGGCCGGCTTCGGCGCGCTGAAGCGCAGGAGTCCACCGGGCGTCGACCGAGGCGACCTGGCCGTTCGGGCCGCACTCCGCGGCGTCAGTGCTGCGCCGGCCCCACGGGCCGGGCGGCGGCCTGGACGAGGTTGTGCTCCAGGCGCTCCAGGGTGGCGAGGGCGTCGGCGCGCTCGTCGTCGGAGAGGCCCGCGGTGGAGAGGTCCTCCAGCCGGCTCCAGACCTTTTCGACCTCCCGGCGCAGGGCGTGGCTGGCGGCCGTGGGTTCGATGAGGGAGGCCCGCTTGTCGGTGGGCGAGGCGCGGCGGCGCACGAAGCCGGCCTGTTCCAGGCGGCGGACGGTGCGGGTCATGGTGGCGGCGTCGGAGTCCATCAGGCGTACCAGGTCGATCTGGCGTTGGGGGCCCAGTTCCCACAGGTGCATCATGACCAGCTCCTGGCCCGGGTGCAGGCCGATGCGGCGCAGCAGCTGTCCGGCGAACATGCGGTGCAGGCGGGCGAGGCGGAAGATGGCGTGGCTGATCGGCCCGCCGCCGGCCGCGCCCGGGACCGGGACGGTGGCCTCCCGTTGCGCCGCCGCGGATTCCTGTCCGGCCCCGGGTGTCGACTCGGCCATCTCTTCCTCACTCTCCTGTTTGGACAGGACAACTCTACCGTTCACCGATGCCTGGCAGAGGTTTCCTGCTTCTTCCCGGGTGCATCGGTGCAGCTGGAGTGGTGTTTGTGGCGTCGCTTCCGGCTTCGGGGAATGATCCAGTGGGCGTTTACTGTTCGGACAGTGATTTACTTGTTCGGACAGGCATGTGCGGGGAGCGGGTGCGCCCGGCCCGCCGAACGCCACGCATCCCACGAAGGAGACCTGCGATGACCACCGCGTTCGACCCGATCGTCCTGGGCGGCACGCCCCTGGCCAACCGCGTCGTGATGGCGCCGATGACCCGCAGCCGCGCCTACGGAGCGGGCGCCGAGCCGACCGAGCTGATGGCGACGTACTACGCGCAGCGCGCCGGCGCCGGCCTGATCGTCACGGAGGGCGTCCAGCCCTCCCCCGTCGGCCAGGGCTACCCCGACACCCCCGGCCTGCACACCCCGGGGCAGGTGCGGGCGTGGCGGACGGTGACGGACGCCGTGCACCGCGAGGGCGGCGTGATCTTCGCGCAGCTGATGCACACCGGCCGCATCGGCCACCCGAGCCTGCTGCCCGGCCACCTGGTGCCGGTGGCGCCGTCGGCCGTGGCCGCCCGGGGCCGGGTCTACACCCACGAGGGGCCGAAGGAGTTCGTGACGCCGAAGGAGCTCGGCGAGGCGGAGATCGCCCAGACCGTCGCCGACTTCGCGGCCGCGGCCCGCAACGCCGTCGCGGCCGGCTTCGACGGCGTGGAGATCCACGGCGCCAACGGCTATCTGATCCACCAGTTCCTCAGTGACAACGCGAACCTGCGCACCGACGCCTGGGGCGGCGGCGCCGAGGGCCGGATCCGCTTCGCCGTCGAGGTCGTCACCGCCGTGGCCGAGGCGGTCGGCGGCCGGCGGGTGGGGCTGCGGATCTCCCCGGGAAACCCCTTCAACGACATCGCCGAGGACAACCCGGGCGAGGTCTACGGCGCCCTGCTGGACCGGCTCGCCCCCCTGGACCTGGCCTACCTGCACCTGCTGGAGGGCCCGGACGCCGAGCTGACCGGGCGGCTGCGCAAGGCCTGGCCCGGCACGTTCGTCCTCAACCCCTTCACCCACCCCGACGCAACCGGCCCCGACGCGCTCACGCTGATCGAGGAGGGCGCCGCGGACATGGTGGCCTACGGCGCGCTGTTCCTCGCCAACCCCGACCTGCCCCGGCGCCTGGCCGCCGGCGGCCCGTTCAACACCCCCGACCAGACCACCTTCTACGGCGGCGACCACCGCGGCTACACCGACTACCCCGCCCTCACCGCCTGAACGCCCCGCCACCGCCTGGAGGTACCGATGTCCCGCGCGATCACTTTCTGCGAGTACGGCGCGCCCGAGGTGCTGCGGCCGGCCGAGGTCGCCTTGCCGGAGCCCGGCCCCGGCCAGGTCCGCATCCGGGTGCGGGCCGCGTCCGTGAACCCCCTGGACGTGAAGATCCGCTCCGGTGCGATGGCCGGCGCGTTCCCCGTCCGTTTCCCCGCGATCCCCGGTCTGGACGCGGCCGGTGTCGTCGACGCCGCCGGCGAGCATGCCGGCGCGGCCGTCGGCGACGCGGTCCTCGGGGCCACGGTCGGCGGGAGCTACGCCGCGTACGCGCTGCTTCAGGAGCCGGTGGCCAAACCCGCCGCCCTGCCGTGGGAGGTCGCCGCCTCGCTGGTCACCGTCGGCCGGACCGCCGCCCGCGTCCTGGGCGAGCTCGGCGTGCGGGCGGGCACAACCCTGCTCGTCCACGGCGCCGGCGGCAGCGTGGGCATCCTCGCGGTGCAGCTGGCCGCCGCCCGCGGGCTCACCGTCGTCGCCACGGCCGGCGAGCACGACATCGAGCGGGTCACCGCGCTGGGCGCCACCGCGGTCCGCTACGGCGACGGCTGGCTGCGGCGCGTGCGGGACGCGGCACCCCAGGGAGTCGACTACGTCCTGGACGCCTCCGGCGCCGGGGTCCTCGCCGACTCCGTCGCGCTGACCGGCGACAGCGCACGCGTCGTCACCATCGCCGACATGTCCGCCGCCGAGCACGGCGTCCGCTTCAGCGCCGGCGGCCCCGACCGGCCCGGCCAGACCGGCCGGGCCGACGACCCGCTGCCGCAACTGGCCCGAATGGCCGCCGCCGGCACGCTCACCCTGCCCGTCTGGCGGACCTACCCCCTGGAACAGGCCGCCACTGCACACGCCGACCTCGAAGCCCACCGCAACCACGGCAAGACCGTCCTGCTGCCCTGACCCACCCCCACCCGGCACCCCTTAGGCGATCCGCCGATCCGGCGATTCCGGCGATTCCGGCGATTCCGGCGACGGGAACGGCCCGCGGCCGCGGGCCGGACCGGGTCCCGGAGCCGGCCCGCGCCAAGTCCCTGGCAGGCCACCCCTGTTCGCCCTCCAGCCCCGCCCTCGCCCGTCCCGGTGCACAAGGCCCGGGGCCCGGGTGGCCGGCCGTGCGGCGGCCTGCCCGCGGCGGGAGCCGAGGGGGCGCACGGGCACCGCACCGTCCGGGCCGTCCGCGGCCGGGTCCGCCACCAGGCGGACAGCGGGCGGGCGTTCCGGTCCGTCAACAGGCGTGCGCCGGGCGGGTGTTCGGGCGGACGCCGTATCAAGTCCCCGCCTCCCGCGCGAAGGTCGTCACGATGTCTTGCAGGCTGTTTCAGCGGGCTGCGACGATCCCGGCATGGACGCGCGCGTGGTCGGCATACCCGAGGTGGACGGCACCGAGCAGGTGGCCGTGGTGATCGATGTGATGCGGGCGTTCACCACCGCCGCGTGGGCGTTCCACCGCGGGGCGGACAAGATCGTCCTCGCTGCCGACCAGGGCGAGGCGCTGAGGATCAAGGCGTCTCACCCGGGCTGGCTCGCGCTCAAGGACGGGGCGCCGGCCAGCGGGTTCGACCTGGTCAACTCCCCCGGCCGGATCCGGGAGGCCGACCTGGCCGGCCGCACCGTGGTCCAGAAGACCACGGCGGGAACCGTCGGAGCCCTGGCGGTCGTCGAGGCGGAACTGGCGCTGTGCGCGAGTTTCGTCGTGGCCGGCGCGGCCGGGGACCGCCCCGACGCCGGCCCTTTCCTGCACCGGGCGCGCACCTCCCCGGCCGCGGACGACCTGCGCGGCGGGCGACGCCGCGGTGCTCACCCCGCCGATGTGGAACTCTGCCTGGAAGTCGACCGGTTCGGCTTCGCCATGAAAGTGGGGCTGGAGGACGGGACGGCGGTGCTGCGGACGCGACCGGACACGGCATCGGCCGCGCACCGCGCACCGTAGATCACCATTCATGATTCATGCCGGCCGCGGGGGCGGGCGGGAAGAGGGCACCGGCCGGGCACGTAGGCTCCCGCCATGGCAAAGCGCAAGGTGCGACGGCGCGCGAGGAGGATCCTGGGTGCGGACCCGGTGGCTCTGGTCTGGTGCGAACTGGCCCGGCCCATCCCCGCACCCCCCGAACAGGTGCACCGGGCCGCGGGCAACAAACGCCTCAAGCCGGGCCGCCACTGGCTGCTCTACGCCGGCGCGGTGCTGTTCTTCTTCGTCGTCGTCCCCATGATGCTGATCGACAAGCTCGGCGACCGCCTCGAGCGCCGGCCGGCCGGCCGACGCGCCCCGCATCCCCGCAACGAACCGGAGCCGGCCTCAACCTCAAGTCCAGGGTCAGGGTTGCCCGATACCGCGTCCTCGCCCGGCGCCCCGGAACCCGGCCGGGACCGTCAGGGCCACCGTCGCCCGAGCGATCCCGCGCACGGCCTCTTCGACGGCGACTGGGAGCGCACCGCGGGCCGGCTGCTGCTGCACTGGTACGGGCACTCCCCCAACCCCCAGCGCCTGGTGATGCTCACCGGTGACGGCATCTGCCTGGCCGCCTCCCCGCGGCGCAGACTCTCCCCCACCAAAGCCGCCGACTTCCACGCCGTCGCACGGTTCTCCCCCGCCGAGGCCCGCATCGAGGCCGAGGCCGGCCGGCCGCGCGGATTTGGCACCTTCGTCCTCCACTTCCCGGACGGATCCTGGCTGGAACTGGGCCGGCTGGCAGGACCGGAGGACGCCGACCACTTCCTGCGCACAGTCAGCACCTGAGACGGACCAGGACCTGCCCGGCCGGGCTTCTTGGAGGGCTTCCCCGAACCCTTCCGGCACTCCTCGATCGCAGCTGACTGTACGTCACATTCCGTAACGGACATGCCGGTTGCGGAGTCGGCCTCCCGCGCGGCCGGACGTCCGGTGCCTGAGCGTCCCGGTCCCGTCAACGGCAGGTGCCGGTCGTCCACCGGGGGGAAATCGTTCGCCTGATGACGTGCGGGCCAGGACGCCGGGGGCATGGAGTTCCTCTGCTATCACCGCGACCGGCCCGCTTCCCTGCCGCTGCGCGAGCAGCTGCTGGAGGCCCACTGGTCGTACATGGACAGGTACGCCAAGCAGATGATCGCCCGGGGTCCGACTCTCGCGGACGACGGCGAGACCCCCACCGGAAGCGTGCACATCGTCGACCTGCCCGACCCCGCCGCTGCCCGCGCGTTCGCCTTCGACGAGCCCAACTACCAGGCCGGCGCCTACCGGGACGTGATGCTGCGACGGTGGCACAACACACTGGGGCGCACCATGTGGGACTTCCCGGGCGGCCGGAGGGGCGGCAACCGGTACCTGGTGCTCGGCCTCGGCACCGGGCAGGCCGCCGACCTCGCCGTGCCGCACGACCGGGACGAACTGATCGCCTACGGGCCGTTGCTGTCCGACGACGCCGCCACCTGGCTGGGCACGGCCGTCCTGCTGCGGGCACCGGACCCGCAGACGGCACGCGCCGTCCTGACCCCCCACGGCTACGCCGACATCGAGGTCCACGCCTGGCAGTTCGGCGGCCGGCCGTCATGACCGGCAACGGCAGCCGGCCCTCTCGCCGGACCGCCCGAGTGAACGGCAGCGCAGCACCTGCTCTGCCCCTTGGGGTTCACCGAGCGGAGTGCGGGGGCCGGGGGCCGTACCCGGGCGGCCACGGCGCGGCGCGGCCGGGCCCGCCCCCACGCCGTCCGCGATGTCCGGCAGCCGGCGCCTGGCTCACCGCGCTGCGGCGGAGCCGTCGAGGGCGGCCGCGAATCCGGCCAGAGCGGTGAAGTCGTCCCTGTGCAGACCGACGCGTGGATCGACGTGATGCAGCAGGAAGGGGGCGCGGTGGGCGGCGGCGACGTGGCGGTGGTCCGCGTCGCTCTGCTCGTCGTCCACCCAGGCGAAGGGCCGGCCACCGGCGTGGGCGATGAGTGGCGCCGACTTCCAGTGGACCGTGTCCGGGCGCTCGCGCAGCAGCGCGTCGCCGAAGTCGACGAACGGCAACGACGGCAGGCCGAGGGCGGGAGCGATCCACCGGTTCGCCTCGCCCATCCAGGTACTGGCCCAGCACAGCTCGGACCCGAGGGCCGGCAGGGCGGGACCGCGGGCCGGGTCGAGCCACACCGTCCGAGGACGCACGTAGGACGGCGGGCTGCCGGCCGCGGAGGGCCGGCGTGCCTCGGCCGGCAGGTCAACGGTGACGTAGCCCTTCGGGCACCTGCCCGAAGGCGTCGCGTACGGGTGCAGCGGCCCGTCGACATCCAGGAACAGCAACGGTCGGGGGCGAAACTGGGCGGTCGGGGAGTGTTTGCCCGCCCCGGCAGTCACCTGTCAGGATGGTGATGTGAATCTCGAGCATGTCTTCGTCTGCGGGAACCCGGCGCTGGACTTCGCCGCGACGCTGCGCGCGCGCCGTTCGGTGCGCTTCGAGATGTTCGTGACGCCGGACCGGCTGAACGCCTGGTACGTGGAGTCCGGCCTGGTCGACGCCGTCGCGCCCAGCACGCAGGCCGACGTCGAGCAGGCGAGGACCGTCCGGGAGGCCGTCTACCGGCTCGTCACCGCCCGCCGGCTCGCGGAGCCCTACGACACGGCGGCGCTGACCGTGGTGAACAGCGCCGCCCGCACCGCGCCCGCGGTGCCGCAGCTGACCCCGTCCGGGCGCTGGACGCAGGCCAGTGCCGACGAAGCCCTCTCCCTGGTCGCGAGGTGTGCCGTCGAGCTGCTCAGCGGGCCGGACGTACCGCTGCTCAAGGAGTGCGGCAACCCCGAATGCACCCGCACCTACATCGACCGTTCCCGGGGCATGCGCCGGCAGTGGTGCGGCATGGAATCCTGCGGCAACAAGATCAAGGCGGCCGCGTACCGCGCCCGGAAGAAGACCGCCTCCGCCCCGCCCCGCTGACCCTCCGCCCCCGCCGCCCGGCCGGAGCGGGCGCCTCCAGCGCCGAGCGAGGGCCGGCCGTCCCCCGGCCGCTGCCGGGCCGGCGGCGCCTGTGGGCCAGGAGGGCGCCGGCTTCCCGCGGCGATGCGGGCCGCCGGCCGGCGTCGCAGCGACGATAGGGGGTGGGCGATGTCCGATGAGTTTTTCCGTGGCCGGCAGTCAAAGATCACGGTTGGTGCGGCTCAGCCGCGCAACGGCCGCAGCGGGCACGCACCGACCGCCCACCACCCGGACACCAGACACCGAGGAACCACGATGCGCACCCTGATCAGCACCGCTTTCATCTCGCTCGACGGCGTCGTGGAGGCTCCCGGCGGCGAGCCCGGTCACCGCAACTCCGGCTGGACCTTCAAGCACACCGAGTTCCTCCCCGAGGCGTTCGAGATCAAGGGCCGGGAGCAGAAGGAGGCCACCGCCATGCTGCTGGGCCGCACCAGTTACGAGGCGTTCAGCCCCGTGTGGCCGGACATGGCGGACTTCGCCGACTACAAGGTCATGCCGAAGTACGTCGTCTCCACCACCCTCACCGACGACGACCTCGTGTCCGACTGGGGTGAGACGACGATCCTGCGCAGCGTCGAGGAGGTCGCCGCGCTGAAGGAGACCGAAGGCGGGCCGATCATCGTGCACGGCAGCGCCACCCTGAACCACGCCCTCTGCGACGCCGGCCTCATCGACCGCTACCACCTGCTCGTCTTCCCGCTCCTCCTCGGCGCCGGCAAGCGCCTGTTCAGCACCACGGACAAGGACACGCAGAAGCTGAAGCTCGTCGAGCACGAGGCGTACGCCAACGGCCTGCAGAAGCAGGTCTTCGACGTCGTGCGCTGAACCCGGCCGCCGCGCGAGCCGCGGTGGCCGGTCGGGCACGCCCTGAACTCGGGGCGGTGCGCACTGCGGTGCGCCATCGCGCCGGCAGGGCGCAGCACGGCCGTCGTGACACCGGCCTTCCCGTGCGCGTGCCGCGGTCACCTGCTCTGCGCGAGTCGCCCGGCTCCGGCTCCGGCTCCGGCTCCGGCTCCTATGAGATCTGCCCGGTGTGCTCCCCGCGGGGGGGGCGATCGTGCGCAGCCGATCCGCGGCGGGATCACTTCGCCCCCCCGGGGCATGCCCCTTTGTCCGGTCACGGCACTACAGTCGCCGCATGCGGCGAAGGACAGGCCTGGCGGTGTCGGCCGGAGCGGCGGTCCTGGCCTGGGGCGAGTGGATGAACTGGCGCTGGTCCCGCGCCCTGGTGGGCCACCATGAGGGCACCGCCGAGGCTGTCGTCGTACTCGGATACCGCAATCCGCAGAAGTCGGCGAACGCCGTCAACCGCCAGCGTGTGCGTGCGGGCATCCGCTCCGTCGCCGCCGACCGCGCACACAGCACGCGTGTGATCTTCAGTGGCGGCGCGACCGGCGGCGCTGCCCCGGAGGCACGGGTGATGGCCGGCTACGCGAGGCGGGTGCTCGCCTTCGAGGGGACCGTGGTCCTCGAAGAGGCCAGCGGGACGACCTGGGAGAACATCACGAACGTGATCCCGCTGCTGGAGGACGCCGACCGCATCAAGATCGCCTCCCAGCCCGCCCACGCCTTCAAGGCCCGCGCCTACCTGCGCCGCCAGCGCCCCGATCTCGCCACCAGGCTGGTGCGCGCCGGCGACTACCGCCTGGGCGAATGGACGGCCCTCAAACCGCTGCTGGCCCTGTACGGGCTGTGGACCCTGCGCGCTCTGACACCGGGCGAACGCACGATCACACCGTAGGCGGCGCTGCCGCCGGAGCCGTCCGGGACGGCGCGGCCCTGTCGGCCGAGAGCCGGTCGCCCCAACAGACGCGCCGCCGCCGGGGCAGGGAACCGCCTCACAGCGCGGCATCAGGCCGACCGGGAGATCTGCCGCGTTATCACCGTCCCGGCCCGCCCGCGCCACCGCCTCACCGGCACCGGCACCGAGCCCGGTGGACCGGCCCGCGCCGGCGCTCAACCAGGCGGGCCGGGCGGCATGAGCGGCCCCGCCGGTGCGGCAGGCCGGGCACAACCACCCACCGCAGCAAACCTCTTGCTCTTGCAAGTAAGATGCAACAAGCTAGTGGGGTCCTTACCTGCCGTGCCGGACCTGGAGTCTTGTATGCCCCGATGGATGCCCGATGCCGGACCGCAGCGCATCCTCGCGGCGTCGAACCTCGTCTACACCCTCGGCAGCGGTCTCCATCTCACCGCCGGGGTGCTGTACTTCACCGAGGCGGTCCGTCTTCCGGCGGGCGAGGTGGGCCTCGGTCTGGGCATCGCCGGTCTCCTCGCGCTGGCCCTGGGGGTCGCGGTCGGCCACCTGGCCGACCGCCGCGGTGCACGCGGCATCTATGCGGCGACCCTGGTGGTGCAGGCGCTGGCCACGGCCGGCTTCGTCCTGGTTGACGGCTTCTGGCCGTTCGTCGTGGCCGTCTGCGCGGCCGCCGCGGCGAAGGCGGCCGGCACGGCCGCCCGCTCCCCGCTCATCCGGCACCACGGAGGAGACCGGCCGCAGCAGTTCAGGGCCTACCTGCGTGCGGTGACCAACGTCGGTATCTCCCTGGGTGCCCTGCTGGCGGGCTGGGTGGTTCAGGTGGGCACGCTCACCGCCTACCGGGGGATGGTCGCCGGCAACGCGCTCGCGTTCGCGGCCGCGGCGGTGATCCTTCTCCGCCTGCCGCCCCTCGCGCCCCTGCCCGCCGCCGGCGGCCCGCGCCGCATCGCCCTGCGAGACCGCCCCTACCTGCTGCTGACCGCCCTGGACGGCGTCATGGCCGTCCAGTTCAAGGTGCTCACCGTGGCCGTCCCGCTCTGGATCGTCGGCGCCACCACCGCCCCTGCCTGGCTCATCTCGGCCACCATGCTCACCGGCACCGTGATGGTCGTCGCCTTCCAGGTCCGGGCCGGCCGCAGCGTCGACTCCCCCGCCGCCGGCGCCCGCGCCTACCGCCGGGCGGGCGTGGCCTTCCTCATCGCCTGCTCGCTGTTCTCGCTGTCCGCGGGCGTCCCCGCGGGGGCGGCCGCGGCCCTGCTCCTCACCGCGGTGGTGATCCACACGGTCGGTGAACTCTGGCACTCGGCGGCCGGTTTCGAGGTCTCCTTCGCCCTCGCCCCGCACCACGCCACCGGCCAGTACCTGGGGGTGTTCGGTCTCGGCGCCGGCCTGGCCGAGGCCCTCGGCCCCGGACTGCTCATCGCGCTGTGCATCACCTGGGGCCGCCCCGGCTGGTACGTCGCCGGAGCCGTGTTCGCGCTGACGGGCCTGGCCGCACCGCCCGCGGTGCGCTGGGCACAACGCCACCACCACGCTGCGCACACCCGGCCGACACCCGCGCACCCGGCATCGGCCGCCGCCTGACCCGGAAGCGGACAAGGGAGCAGCCCGGCACCGGCCCGCGGCCCGCGCGGACACCGCGGCGAGGGGGCCGCCCAGCCCGGGCGGCGCCGCCCCCGCGCCGCCCCGGCCGCACCGCCCGCCAGAGGGGTGCGCCGCCCACCCGGGGGGTGCGCCGCCTGCCGCACCACTGCGGGATGAAAACGCGGCGGGCAGGGTGTGTCAGCCCGAAGCAAGCTCCGTTCGCGCAGGTACGGTCCCCCGCATGGTGACGCCCGACCACCCCTGTCCCGGCCACCGCTCCCCCGCCGCCCTGGCGAAGGGAAACCCGCGACGCCGGGCATGCCGGAGGGCGGTCACGCTCCTGCTGTACACCGTGCTGTTCGCCGCCCTCGGGGCGGCGACGGCGCCCGCGGCACCGGCAGCCACCACCCGTGCCGCCCCGGCAGCGGCACCGGCAGCGCCCGCGGCCCCCACAGCCCCAGCGGCGCCGGCGGCGGCGGCGCCGACCTGCCAGGTCGGCGCCTACGTCACCGACCTCTACGGACTGGACGTCTCACCGCGGACCATCAACGCCGACTTCTGGCTGTGGAGCGTGTGCCCCAGCGCCGGCCTGGACGCCACCCGGCGCCTGGAGTTCATCAACGCCACCCAGGTCAGCCAGAGCGACCGGTCCGTGGAGAAGGTCGGCGACCAGTACTGGTCCCAGGTGAAGGTCTCCGGCACCTTCCGCCAGCAGTTCGACCTCAGCGAGTACCCCTTCGACAAGCAGGACGTCCAGATCCAGGTCGAGGACTCCCAGCTCAACGCCTCCCAGTTCGCCTACGTCGCCGACCGGGCGAACTCCGGCTACGACCACGCCATCAGCCTCGACGGATTCGAGATCCGCGACTTCAGCGTGCGGGTGGTCACCCACACCTACCAGACGTCCTTCGGCGACCCCCGCATCAAGCACGGGCAGCAGAGCCGCTACAGCCAGTTCGTCATCGAACTCCACCTCGACCGCGTCGACCTGGCCGGGTTCATCCGCCAGGCCTGGCCCGCCTACGTCGCCTTCCTCATCTCCCTGATGTCCTACTTCATCTGGGCACCGGAATTCCTCACCGTGCTCGCGGCCCGCCTCGGCATCCTCGGCGCCTCCCTGTTCAGCGTCGTGCTCAGCATGCGCTCCACCAGCCTGACCGGAACCCAGTTCGGTGTGACCCTCGTCGACCAGATCCACCTCGCCACCCTGCTCTACACCCTCGTCGGCGTCGGCTGCACCACCTACATCCTCCTGAGCTGGGCCAACCCCGACAAACGTGCCGCCGTACGGCGCACCAACCGCATCGTGGTCTGGTCGATGACCGCCGCCTACGTCGTCGCCAACGCCATCTCCATCGGCTTCGCCGTCACCTGACACCCCACCACCAGCCCCCCGGTGTACGCAGCCCGGCCGGCGGCGCCGGTCACCCGGCCTGCGGGGCTGCGGGGCTGCGAGGAGGACGACGTGATCGGCCTCGACGTCGAAGCCGAGCACCCCGACGGCCATGGTGTCGGCGGCGCCGCTTGGTGCGGATACTGGCGGTCATGGCCCTCTACGACGTACTCGGCGCGACCTACACCCGAACCCGCCGGGGCGATCCGCGGATCGCCGCGCAGATCCACGCCGCGCTCGGCGACGCCCGCGAGGTGATCAACGTCGGTGCGGGCAGCGGCTCCTACGAGAGCGCGCGCACCGTCCTCGCCGTCGAACCCAGCCCGGTCATGATCGCCCAGCGGCCGCCCGGCGGTGCGCCCGCCGTGCGGGCCGTCGCCGAGCACCTCCCGCTCGCGGACGGCTGCGCGGATGCCGTGACCGCCCTGCTCACCGTCCACCACTGGAGCGATGTGGCGGCCGGCATCGCCGAACTGCGGCGCATCGCCCGCCGCCGCATCGTCGTGTTGACCTGGGACCAGCAGGTGTTCAAGGAGCGGTTCTGGCTCGTGCGGGACTACCTGCCCCAGGCGGCCGCCCTCGACGACAGCCGCGCCGTGCCCCTCGAGGAGCTGGCCGGCCTGCTCGGCACAGCACGCACCCAACCGGTTCTCGTCCCCCATGACTGCCAGGACGGATTCGGCGCCGCCTACTGGCGCCGCCCCCACGCCTACCTCGAGCCCGCCATACGCGCCGGGATCTCCCTGCTCGCCCAGAGCGGCGAGGACGTCCTCGCGCCGGGCCTGGCCCGCCTCGCCGACGACCTCACCACGGGTCGCTGGCACACCCGCTACGCCGACCTGTTCGCCCACGAAAGCCTCGACGTCGGCTACCGGCTCCTCGTCACCGACACCACCCCCTAGCCCCTCCCGCCCCCTCCCTTGCGTGCACCGGCACGGTCAGCCGGCCCACGACACACACGGGGCGGTACTCTCTGCGCCCGGCCCGGTGCGCCGCCGGCGGTCACAGGGGCAGGGGGGGCATGGGGACAGCGCGGCAGCGGCAGGCCGGAACAGAGGCGGGCACGCAGGCGGAGGCGGCGGGAGAGCGGAGTCTGCTGCCGGTGCTCGGGGTGGTCGTCGTGCTGGCCGCCGTACTGGAACGCTGTCTGTCGCTGTTCGGCGGACCGAAGACGTACATCCTCTGCGACGGCCTTGCAGAGCTGTCCGGACGGTTGGAGCAGGAAGCGAGCAGGAACCGGTGGGCCCTGCTGGCCGGCCTCGTGCTGTCCGTGACAGCACTGGCCCTCTCCCGCCTGCGCCGCGGACGCGTCCTTCCCGTGCTCATGCTGTCTTCGGTGCTGGTCCTGGTCGTCGTGGCCGACGACTGTGCGGCGCGCGCCGACGCCGTCGCCCTGCAGATCTCCGCATCCCAGACGTGCGAGGAACCCACCACCGTCTACGACACGTCCCGAGGCTGGTTCCACTTCGATCCCTTCGGCCAGGCGCCGTGACCCCTTGGGATCTGCCGGGTCCGGGCGGGGTTCCCGGCGGCGAGGCGGAGAAGGGCCGGCGGCCGGCCCCGGTCGGGCTCGCGCGGCGGCGCGGGTCGCTGCCCGGCCTGGGTGATCGCCGCTGCTGCACCCTGGCCTACGATCTGCGGACACCAGCAGGCGGGCCGCGGTCGTGTCCGAGAAGAAGTGCGCGGTGGCGGGCGTTGCGTTCTTACCGGGCCCTGTGGGCTCTGGCCGCCGTGGCGTCCGCCCGCGCCGGCTGTGGCCGGCTGGCCCCGCCGCCGGTCCCGGACGGTGAGCCCACCGAGCTGCCGCCCCAGCGGATGACGACCGTGTGGAGCGACGGCAAGGGCGGCGTGCTGAAGCTGAAGCCGGACGGAACGTTCACTGCCGACCGTGTCTGCGGCGACTACGACATCGACGCCTTCGGGCCGAAGAACGAGCCCCGGTCGGGATCGGACACGTGGAAGGCCGACGACTGGAAGGGACAGACCAGCATCACGGTCTCCTACGACCCCGGCGACGTCGACTCCGGCTACGAGGCCCTGCGAGAGGGCACGACCTCGAAGCTGTGGACCTACGTCGGTGACCCCGACGACGGCCACTCGCTGTGCGTCCTGGCCGAGCGGCACGGCTGAACCCGGCGGCGGCAGACCGCCGAGGCCCACCCTTCTGCCGTCCGGCCGGCCTCACCGGGCAGCCCGCACCGGGCACCGCGGGAGGACACCCCCTCCGTGCGGTGCGGGCCGCAAGGCATCGGGACGGGACGAGAAAGAAGGGGGGAAGGCCGCCGCCTCACCGGGGGTGGCGGCCGGTTCAGCCGGCGCAGTCGTCCGCCGCCACCGGCTGGGGCTTCGACAGCGACACCTGGTCCTTGACCGTCTGGTCGTCGGGGTCCTTCACCGGGGACGTCGCCGTGAAGTCGGTGAGGGCCCAGTAGTGGTGGCCGTGCCCCTGCAGCGGGCCGGTGCCGGTGTGCTCGTAGTCGATCCACAGCACCCCGCTGACCTGCTGCCGCTGGTAGCGGTGCTGCAGGTGCGCCTTGTGGCCCTTGGGCACGAACGCGCTGAAACTCTGCGTCGTCCCCCGCGACGAGCCCCACGTGTACTGGAAGTCCGTGCGCAGGGACGCCTTGACGAGCTCGCTGAGCCCGATCTCGACGCTCGCGCCGACCGTCACGCTGTTGGAGGTGGTGTACTCGCTGTGGTCGCTGTAGGTGATGTTGTTCTGCTCGTTGCCGCCCCGGCAGTTGGCGTAGTCGGCCGTCAGCGGCTCCCAGGGGCCGAACCCCTTCGTCTCCGGCTCGCCGTAGGGGTAGAAGCCGCACGCCACGCCGGGCGCGTCGGCCTGCCGGTCCACCGCGCAGTCCTCGACTATCTGCCGGGCGGTGATCTGGCTGTCCGTCGGCGTGTCCGGGTAGGAATCGGCGGGGCCGCCGAAGACGGTGCCGTCGGCCAGGCAGACGTACCTGGCCCGGCAGGAGGTGGGCGTCTCGGCGAACGCGGTCCCGGCGCCCACGGCACCGAGACTCACGGTGGCTGCGGTCAGCGCGTACAGGCGGGCTTTGCGACGGGTCATCGGCAGGTCTCTTCCTGGTGCGAAGTCCCTGCGTGAGCCGGACCACGCCCCCGCACCATCCCACCCGGTTCACGCCCCGCTCGGGGGGCTGCGGGCGGGGTCATGGGCCGTTCTGCTCCCCCAAAGGTCCAGGGCGGGCAGCCGCGGCCGCGCGCAGCGGGGGTGGGGGGCTTGTGGCCGAAATACCGCTACGGGACAGGCCGGTCCGCCCCTCACGCCGGCATGGCGGCCCGTCGTGGTCGGTGCCGGGCCGGGCCGGGCCGGGGCGCGGGCCGGAAGGCGACAGCGAAGGCCGGGCCGGCATGCCGCGGGCGCGGGCAGCCGCCCCGGACAGGGGGTGGGGGGTGGGGGGTGGGGTGTCGGGCTCAGCGAGGAGGGTGGTGGGGGGTGGACGGCACGGCAACGCCGTGGGGGCGCCGCCGTGTTGGAGTGCGAGCCTAGAAAAACCGCCCCGGCAGGCACAAGCGTTCCCCCGACAACGTCCGGAAGGACCGGCCGGCGTTCGGTGAACCGGCCGGTAACGCTTACCGTTTGCTGATTTTGGCCCCCCTCCCGCGCCTCCGGTGCGGCCGGCGTGCCGCGCCCCGGTGGCCGCGCGGGGCGTGAGGGAGCACGGGCGGCATGCCGCGGCAGCCATCAGGTGGCGGCGTGCGGGGCAGCGGACCGCCGCCTGCCTGGACCGGGCACCGCACCGCACCCGGCACGGGCGGGGCGCGGCCGGGTCCGTGGCCCGGCCACCCGGCGGCGCCCCGCGCAGCGGGGAGGGTGCCGCCCGTCGGGCCGGGCCCCACCAGGGCCGGCACGCCCCTGTCCGAGGACAGGCGGGGGCGATATCCGGCCATGCGTGCGCGCTGCCGGCCTGTGATCGACGGCTTGGCGTCGACCGCTTCACCCGCCCCAAGTCCGCTGCCCGGGACTATGGTTGAGCGATGCGCGCGCATCCTGTCGGCCGGCCGGCCGATCTCGACGTGGTGCGGGAGTCCTATGACCGCGTGGCCGACAACTACGCCCGTATGGTGATGACGACGGGAGTCGGTGACAAGGCGTCGATCGACGCCTTCGCCGACACCGTGGACGGGCTCGGGCCTGTCCTCGACGTCGGCTGCGGCCCCGGAACGGTGACCGCCTACCTCGCCGGCCGCGGACTATCGAGGTGTCCGGGGTGGATCTGTCCGCCCGCATGATCGACCATGCGCGCCGTCTTCATCCGCACTGCCGTTTCCGTGTCGCCTCCGCCACCGACCTCGACCTCGGTGAAGCGTCTGTCGGGGGCGTGCTCGGGTGGTGGTCGTTATTCAACCTCCCCCGTGACGTGCTTCCTCAGGTTCTCGCCGTGTTCGCGCGCGCGTTGAAGCCGGGCGGGCACTTCATCACCGCCACCCACGTCGGTGACGAGGACGCGGTGCGGACCGAGGACTACGGGGGCGTGCCCGTTCGCTGGACGAGCTACCCATGGCGGCCGGAACAACTCATCGCCCTGATCGAGCAGGCGGGCCTGCGCACGGTCGCCGAACTCCGGCTGCCCGCCGAGGAGTACAGCGGGCCGGGTGTGGTCGTCATGGCCAGGCGCCCCGGCTGACGCTCCGCCCGCGCAGACGGCACCAGGTCCGGGCCGGGGCCCGCCGCCTCCCCCCGGGGGGCCTGGGCAGGCAGCCGAGCCTCCTTCGCGACCGCGGAAGGAAAAGCCGCGCGCGCCGCCCGGCGCTGCGGCCGGGAAGGTCCGCCGGGTCGCGGGAGGCGGTACGGGGAGCGCGGAATTGCGTTTCCCCGGGAGGCGGTACGGGGGTGCGCGGGCACGGAAAAATGTGTTTCGGCTGTTGCCCCGGCGTCTTTACGGTGGCGCGGTGACGACTCAGGTGATCGTGGTCAACGGTGGTTCCAGCTCGGGGAAGTCCGCCGTCGTGCGGTGTCTGCAGGCCGTCCTGCCGGGTCCGTGGCTGGCCTTGGGGACGGACACGCTCATCGAGGCGATGCCGGCGTCCCTGCGGGCGTCGCAGGGCGGGATCGAGTTCGCCGCGGACGGAAGTGTGAGCGTCGGGGCCACGTTCCGGGCGCTGGAAGCGGCGTGGATCGAGGGGGTCGCAGCGATGGCCCGGGCCGGTGCCCGCGTCCTCGTCGATGAGGTGTTCCTGGGCGGGTCGGCCTCGCAGCAGCGCTGGCGCCATGCCCTGGGTGGCCTGGGGGTGCTGTGGGTCGGCGTCAGGTGTGACGCGGCCGTCGCCGCGGGCCGTGAGGTCGCACGGGGTGATCGGACCATCGGGATGGCCGCGTTGCAGGCCGACGTGGTGCACCGCGGTGTGACCTACGACCTGGAGGTCGACACCACCGGCGCGGAAGCGATGGCGTGCGCACGGACCATCGCCGCCCAGGTCACATGAGCGGACGCCCCCCGGCGTTCTGCCGCCCGGCCGGGGGCACCGGGACACCTCGGGCAGCGGTCGTGCGCGGGCGTCCGCCCGGCCGATGCCCCCCTCCTCTCGCCGCGGACGCGGGCGCCTGGCCGGCGTGGTGCGGCACGAACGCACACGACGTCGGCATGCCCCCCCTGGCCGGTCCGGCCGCTGCGCTTGTCCGGCATCCGCTCTCACACCGCGCTTGCTGCGCGCCCCCCACTTCGTGTGCTGCACGATCGATCTCCTCCGGGCGTCCAGACCGGATCCTGGCCGACTGCCGCGGACCGGCGGGTGGCGACGAAACCGGCGCCACCCGCGTCGTGTTCGTTGCCCCGACTGCCGCGGACCGGCCCGTTGACGCGGCAGCCACCGGCGCCGGCTGGGGTCAGCGCATGTCCCACTCGTCCGCCAAAACGCAGTCAGGCACCGTGCACGCCCAGTTGTGGAAGCCGGCGACGAAGAAGGCCTCGACAGCAGGATGTCCCCGGCCCGCTGGGCCCGTACCGGCAGCCCGAGTTCCTCCGCTACGGCCATCGCCCTCCGCACAGACCGCAGGCGGCATGCCACGGTCCCGGGCATCTTCCTGGAGCTGTGCGGTCCCTTCGGTGGGAACTTGTCCGACCAGGCCAAGCTCCTCGATGCAGGCCTGCGGACCGCACCAGGCGTCCACCGCGACAGCGGCCAGTTCCCCAAAGGTGCGGCAGCAGACCGTGAGGGCCTCCTCGTACGGCGGCGCGGTGGGGAAAGGACATCCGGCCCGCCGTACCAGAGCACCGTGCGGCCGGTCATGGATGCAAGGAGTGCGGGTGAAGCCCTGCGCCCCCATCGTCGTGGCCACTTCCTCGATGCTCATGGCGGACCGGAGCGGGCCCACGGTCCTGGACGCCGACACAGTCCCGCCGCGCTGTGCCGGCGTCGTCGATGACGGAGCACATCGGTGCACCCCCCTTACGGTGTGGTGCTCGACCGCGTCGTGCGGCACGCTGATGCGCGGCGGCTGAACAACCGGGCTCCCACCAGCCTGTGAGACCGGCGGATCGGCAGAAGGAGACGACGCCTCGGCATCCGGGTCCGGCGGGCTCCTCAAAGCGGGTTCAGCCCTTGGCCACCAGACAGAAGGGGTGCCCGGCCGGGTCGAGGAGGACCCGCCAGCGATCCTGCTGGGGCTGGTACTGCGGCCTGCTCGCGCCGAGATCGAGCAGCCATGCCTCGGCCTCGTCGAGGTCGTCGACGTCGAAGTCGAGGTGGAACTGCTGAGGAACGGTCTGCTCCGGCCGGCGGGGAGCCCGGTAGTCGTCGACCCGCTGGAAAACCGAGGAAGAGTCCGTCCCCGTCGCGGAGAGCGGCAAAGTGGGCGTCGGACTTCGGATGCGGCTCGAGACCGGTGGCCCGCTGGTAGAACGCCGCGAGCGCCGGCGGGTCGGGGCAGTCGAGTGTGATCGCGGACAGCTTCATCTGCGATGGCATGGCAGCTCCGGACCGGTCGGTGGCTCTCGCGACCTCCCACCCTGGCCGCGCGGAAGGAGTACCGGGGCGAGGGCGTCAGGCGAGGGCTTCAACCGGGCCCGAGGCCGGCAGCGCTGCCGCCAGGGCGGCCGGCACCTGCTCTTCGAGGCGTGGACGGCTGCGTTCCCTTCGCCGGCGATCCGTGCGAAGGACTCGTCTCGCCCTGATCATCGCCCTGCGCAAAAGCAGCCGTGGCCGGTCGCGGCCGCCCAGGGGCCACAACGCCGCGCGCCCCCGGGCCCGGCCGCCGAACGCCGCCGCGCCTCACGGCTTCTTCGCCCTGCTCGCCCTCGACGTCGTCCGCCGGCAACCTCCGCCGCACCCCTCATGACCGTATGACCAGCACACCGGGCCGGCGGGCACGCGGACCGGCACGCGGCCGTGACCACCGGGCGCGGGCCCGGTGGCCGCCTCCCCCGGGCGGCGCCGGCGCACACGCCCCCGGGGGCCCCGCAAGACCCGCAACCGGGCGAGAGGCAACCGAGTTGATCCGACCCCATGCAGGGACGGGCGCCCCGGGACGCTCCGGGCGGACTGCGCGGCCGGACAGGACGGCCGCGTACGGCGGGGGCCATCTCCGGTCGTTCGCACGGTACTTCACAGCCGGCGGGCGGGTGTCGCGCAAGGCGTCGGCGTCTCACGGTGGACCAGGTGCGCGGTCGGTCACCGCTGTTGCTGGGGAGTCGGGCGGGGCGCTGTCCGGGTGACTTCGCCCGTGTCGCGGTGGATGCGCGGTCGGCGGGTGCGACAGGTTGGAGCGGCAGAGAGTCCGATTCTCTACCTACCGCACGAAAGGGCTGCCGTGAAGAAGGTAGGCATCTACGCGACCCTGTCCCTCGCCGCTGCCATGGCGTGGACGGGCACCACCGCGAGCCAGGCGTCCGCGGCACTGCGCACCGACCCCGTACCCCCCGCGAAGATCAACGTGATCTTCAACAACGGCGGCTGGATTGGCGACATCTCCAACACCGGGGACGGCAACAGCAACAACGTCCAGGTCGGCAACCTTCAGGGCGGCACCCAGGGCGGCACCGGCAACACCCAGGGCGGCACCGGCAACACCCAGACCGCGGCGCAGGGCGGCACCCACAACATCCAGAACGGCACCCAGGGCGGCACGGGCAACGTGCTGGGCGGTACCCAGGTCGGCGGGAAGAAAAACACCCAGGGCGGCGTCCAGGGCGGCACCCACAACGTCCAGGGCGGCACCCAGACCGGCCGGACCAACACCCAGGGCGGCGCGCAGGGCGGCACCAACAACGTCCAGGGCGGCACCGTCAGCGGCACCCGCAACACCCTCGGCGGCTCCCAGGGCGGCACCGGCAACACCCAGGGCGCCACCCAGGGCGCCGGGAACAACAACACCCAGGGCGCCACCCAGGGCGGCACCCACAACCTCCAGGGCGGCGCCACCCAGGGCGCGACGCTGGCCAGCGACGAGGACATCGACAAGGCCACCGACCGGATCATCGCCGACTCCTTCGCGATGGCCTCCCACCTCGCCACCCCCTGACCCCCCTGCCCTCCCTGACCCCCCTGCCCCCCTGACGCCCCCGGCGCGGGCCCCGCTGCCGCCGCATCACGTGACGGCAGCACCGCCCCCCCCCGGCAGCCGCAGCCGCGATCCGCAGCCGCGGATCCGGGGCCCTCACCGGACGGCACCCGAGACGACCCGGCATCTCCACCAGCCCCCCACGGGGGGCGTGGGCGGCGCCGGGGCGGGGGCGTGTCCGGCGGGCCCGGGGGCGCCGGGTGCGGATCGCGGCCGTCGTCGTAGGTCATGAACCAGTGGGTGCCGACGTGGTGGGCCGGCGTGTCCGGGTGGTGCGCATCGAGGAGGATGCGGCAGACGAACTGCGCGGCCGGGCAGGCCAAGGCGGTGTCCATGGGTGTCGAAGGAGCGGACCGCCACGGGCCAGCCGTCAAGGTCCTCGCCCTGCATCCGCCAGCAGTACAGATCCTTTGTGTTCCGTGACCGCCCAGATCAGCAGCCCGTCTTCCCGACGGTCCGTCCACGGCTCCTGGTTCAGGTCCAGGCAATCCGTCGAAGCCACCCACGCCGAACGTCCCGGCCATGCGCCGGCAGTCACCCGGCAGTTGGGTACCCGCCCGCGGCTGAACCGGGCCCCAGCCACCTCCGGCCGCCGGGCACGGCCGCGACCAGCCGGTGATCTCCCTCAGCCGCTGCACCCAGCCGGCCCCGGCCCCGCCCTCGTTCTCGTTCTCCTTAAGGGCGGCCGCCGGCATCTCCGGCACCTGCCGGTGCGCGGCCACCAGCACCGGCCGTAGAACCCCAGCAGCATCGTGTGCCGTCCCCGTGGCGACCCGCCCGGTCCCCGCACGCCCACACCCCCCTCTTCACCACCCGCCCCGGCAGAGGGATCCAGGACAGCCGCCCGCACCGGCACACTCCCCCGGCCGTCGGATCGGTGAAACCGTCCAGGACAAGGGTGCGCGCAACACCGAACCGGCCGGCGAGCAGCCCGGTCAGCGCCTGCGGCTCAAGGCCGGCGGGCAGAGACAGATGACCGCCCCCGGAGCCGGAGCCGGAGCCGGGCCGGCAGATCATCCACACTCGCGTGCGTGAGCTCCATGACGCCCCCGTGAAACCCACCGGCACTGGCCACGCAGGGCGCCCGCACACCTGGGCATCCAGGGCTGCGCCGGACACAGCCTTCGGCCCTGGGGTGCCGGGATGATCCCGATTCATAAGGAGTTCGCACAGAGCACCGTCGCCCGCGAGCAGCAGGCCGGGGCCGCGTGGCTCGCCGAACTGCCCGGAATCGTGCAGGAACTACTGGCGCGCCGGGAATGCGTGCCGCGGGGCGGGGTCATGCACGGGGGCGTGGGGGTCATCGTCCCGGTACGGCGGCGCTTGGAGGACAGCGCCGCGCTGACGGTGTCGTTCCCGCAACCCGGCAACGTCCACGAGCCCGACGCGTTCGTCGCATGGGGCGGGTGCGGTGCCGTCCTGCTGCACGAGCGCGACGACGAACGGTTCGCGATGCTGCTGGAGCGGGTCCAGTCCTCGACGGCCGGGTCCAGTCCTCGACGGCCGGCGTTCAGGACGGCGACGAGGTGATGAGGGCCGCCGGACGGCTCAACCGCCGCCTGGCCGTCCCCGCACCGCACAGCCTGCCCCGGCCCCTGCTGCGTGAGCAGGGTCGATGCCTGGCAGGAGCACCTGGGCAAGAACGCCGCACAGCTGCCGCACGCACTGCCGCAGCAGCTGCTCGATGCCGCCGCGGGGGACCGCCCGGGAGCCGGGCCGGGCCCAGCCGGACACCCTCGTGCATGGCGACCTCCATGCCCGCAACAACCTGCGCGCCGGCCGGGAGCCATGGCCGGCCGTCAACCCCCAGGGGCATACGGGAGATCCCGCCTACGACGGCGCCACCCTGGTGAAGTCCCGTGCGCTGACACCCCTTCAAGCCGATGACCTGGGCAAGGCCGCCCACCGCATCGTGGACGTCCTCGCCGAGGCCGCGGAACTCGACCGTGAACGCGTCCGGCGGTGAGCCCGGTTGCCTGCCGCCCCAGGCCGCGTTCCGGGGCCGCCGTCACAGGTCCCGTGGGGCCCGCAGCGGACCACAGCTGGACCGGCTCACCGCATGCGCCGACCGCCCGGCCCCGTTGCTCACCCCACACCCCTCATGCGTGACCGTGCCGGCCCGGCCGCAACCGGTGCACGCACCGGTATACGGCCACCGTCGCCGGATACCGCCCCCGCACACGCACCAGGCACGCCGACGGCGGGCACGACACGGCGAAAACGCGCCCGCAGGCACGCATCATCCCCCCACAGCCCCTGCTGCCTCCTCGGCGCCCGCGGCGCCCTCGGTGCCCACGGCGCCCTCGGTGCCCACGGCGCCCGCGGCGCCCACGGCGCCCACGGCGCCCACGGCGCCCACGGTGCGCTCGGTGCCCGCGGGGTCCGCGGTGTCCTCGGCCTCCCAGCGCAGCAGATCGCCCGGCTGGCACTGCAGCACCTCACACAGCGCGGCGAGCGTGGTGAAACGCACCGCCCTGGCCCGGCCGTTCTTCAGCACCGCCAGATTCGCCGGCGTGATCCCCACACGCTCCGCGAGCTCGCCCACCGACATCTTCCGCCGGGCCAGCATCACATCGATGTCCACGGCGATCGGCATCAGATCACCTCGTCCAACTCCGCCTGCATCCGCGCCGCTTCCCCATCACGGGCAACAGCCTGCACGAGGAGCATCCGCAGCACACGCACGATCAGCGCCACCCCCAGCACAGCCACCCCCACGCCGCCCATGATGACAGTGACCCCCGGATCGTCCCGCTGCCCCGGCGCGTTCACGGCCGTCACCGCGAACCACACCACAGCAGCCGCCACGATCGCACCGGTCAACGCGTCCACATACCGGAACGCGGCGTGAGAGAACACCGTCTCCCGCCGCACCATCCCCACCAGCCGCCCCACACAGACCACAGCAACCTGCACCGCCACCATGCCCACGGCCGTGAACACCCGCAGCCAGGCCAGCGCCGGCGACCCGCCCTCCGGATCACTCCCACTGGCCACCACCCACACCATCGACACCTGCACGAACACCGTGCCCGCGAACACCACCACCAGCACAGCCCGCAACGCCCCCACCATCAGCCTGCCCACAACCCCACCCTCCTCACGAATGACAACCGAAATCTATCGAAACTCGATAGGACGGGCAAGCCGCGGCATCCCCCGCCACCCCCAGGTGCACCACCACAGCCGCCACAGCCGGGAACGATCCCCCACCATGGACGGACCCCAAAGACGGACATCGGGCACCGGGCCCGACAGACACCATTTCGACGCCGTGCCCAAAGCACCAAGTTCGAGCTGCGCACGTCTGCTGATCGCACAGGTCCCGCACCACGGCGGACGCCAGGAGACGGCCCCGCACCACGGGCAGGGACCCCCGGGGACCCTCTCGCCACCGGGCGGACGCGTCACCCCCTCCCCCGGCACATGACGCGCCCGGACAGCCGGATCCCCCCACGGGAGGCGCAGACCACCGGGGCCGCAGACCACCGGGGGCGCAGACCACCGGGGGCGCAGACCACCGGGGGCGCAGACCACCGGGGGCGCAGACCACCGGGGGCGCAGACCGCGGAGAAGGCACGACGGCAGCACCCGCACAGCAGGACAACGCAGGAGAACCATGCCGCCGGCACCAGGCCCCCACGAGCCCGGGCGCGCGGGTCCCTCAACGGCCGGCGAGACGGCAGCACGGCAGCACGGCAAGCAGCCGGGCCGACCAGCCCCCCCCCGCGCACAGGGAACGTCCGCGGCCTGCCCCCCCCACGGGGCCGACACCAGCGGCAGGACGGGGCCGCAGCGACCGCAGCCCGGGACCGGGGCCAGGGCCGGCCACATGCCGCCTCGCGAGCCGTCACCGCCAGCAAGCACAGCGAGCACCAGGAGTACGCGGGCCGACCCGACGGGCAGGAAGCACCACAGCCTGCCAAGAACACGCAGTGACCCCACCAGGCCGGACGACGCGAACAGCGAAGGCGGCCACAGCACAGCCGCAGGCACCAAAACACACACTCACAGGCCGACGGCACCGGGCATACCGGGAAAGCAGCCACCCCGAACAGCCCGGGACACGTAAGGCACGGGGCGCCACAGCCCGCCGCACACACGGCGACCAGACCAGCAGGACGACACGACCGCAGACGAAGCCGGAGAGTGCAAAAGCACGGGCTCCGCCGGACTGCAGGCTCCGCCGGACTGCAGGCTCCGCCGGACTGCAGGCTCCGCCGGACTGCAGGCTCCGCGGGACTGCAGGCTGTGCGGGACTGCAGGCTGTGCGGGACTGCAGGCTGTGCGGGACTGCAGGCTGTGCGGGACTGCAGGCTGTGCGGGACTGCAGGCTGTGCGGGACTGCGGGCTGTGCGGGACTGCGGGCTGTGCGGGACTGCAGGCTGTGCGGGACTGCGGGCTGTGCGGGACTGCAGGCTGTGCGGGACTGCGGGCTGTGCGGGACTGTGGGCTGTGAAGGCCGGTCAGCGCGGCAAGTGAGGGGCACACGGCAGCCGGGGACGGGCGAGGCGCCGCAGCCCGCCGCAAACGCCAGGCAACCGGACCCGTACGGCGACACGAGGGCGGGACGGCAAAGCGGGAGCCTCAAGCCCACGGACACCGGTGAACACACAGAGCGGCAGGAACGCGCGGGCAGCCCGCGACGGGCCGGGACACCACAGCCTGCCGCAGAACACCACGGCGACCCAACCGCCAGGACGGGCCCGCAGCGACCCCGGCCAGGGCCGGACCAGGGGTGCAGGAGTGCTCCCTCACGGGACATCGAGGCTGCCCAGCGAGGCGGACAGGTCCCGGATGACGGTGCGCTCAAACGGTGAGCCGACAGCCGGCGTCAACCGGCCGGTCCACCGACCAGCGGACGAACACCAGCCACCCCAAAAGCTGAAATGAAGACACGCAGTCGCCGGACAGGAACTGCATCCACCCAAAAACACAGAAAACACGAGGATCTCTCATGCTCAACGCTCGACGTCACATGGCCCGCATCGCCGGCATCTCCTGCATCGCCGCCCTCGCCGCCGGAACGATCGGCGTGGCCAGCGCCGAAGCCGCACCCATGATGCAGCACCACGCGGCCGCACACTCATCCAGCCACCACCAGAACAACAACATGAAGGGCGGAAACACCCAAGGCGGCACCCAGGGCAACGGCCGAGGCAACACCCAGGGCGGTACGCAGGGCGGCGGCAACGGCAACACCCAGGGCGGCACCCAGGGCGGCGGCAACGGCAACACCCAGGGAGGCACCCAGGGCAACGGCCGAGGCAACACCCAGGGCGGTACGCAGGGCGGCGGAAACGGCAACACCCAGGGCGGCACCCAGGGCAACGGAAACGGGAACACGCAGGGAGGCACCCAGGGCGGCGGCAACGGCAACACCCAGGGCGGCACCCAGGGCGGCGGCAACGGCAACACCCAGGGAGGCACCCAGGGCGGCGGTAACGGCAACACCCAGGGCGGCACCCAGGGCTGACCAGCACAACAAACCCACCCAGCCCCGCGGAGACACCCTCCGCGGGGCACCCACCCGCCCCCCCACCCCAGCCCCAGCCCCCACCCACCACCACCGCACCGCCACCGGCCGGCACCGCACCACCCCGCAGACCCAAAAGACCGCACCGGCCCGCGACCACGCCCGGCACCGACCCAAAACCGCCCTCACCACAACCCAGCCGAACAGGCAAACCCCAGCACCCGCCCGCACCCAAAACAGCCACGCCCACACGGACCTACGAGTGCCACGGCGTGGCCCTGAGCACGTGATGACCCGGTTGCGTATGCACGCGGCCACCCTGGCTCGCGAACCCAGCACCGTCTTCTGCGCCGAGCTTTTGAAGTCTGCGTTCTGATCACAAATCCGATGACGTGGCCCTTCTGGCCAGTCGAAGGCGCCGATGGCGTCGGTGAAGGTGGTGCCGTCGGCGACCGTCGGCGACACGGCCGACCTGCTGGACGGTGCCGCGGGCCATGAGGCGGGAGCTGGGGTGCGGCCGGCCCTGTGCGCCTGAATGCGACCGCTGACGGGGCCATCGCATGCATGGCAAGCCGACGAGACGGCCCTCGGTTTCCAGGTGCGGTGCCTGACCGCGCCCCCTCTGCCTCAACGACTACTGAAAGCACATTAGTTGGCTCAGCCCTGGTGCCGATTTCGGGCAGGCATACTGGCAGCGGGGTTTCACGGCGTTGACGAGGGCTGCGGTGGACGGGGGAAGCGTCGTGGTGAGCCGGGAAGTGCGGACCATGAGAGTAGCCATGAGGGCCGTCGGCGTCGCCTCCAGCAGTTCGCGGGGTGCAGGAGCGGCGCTCGAGTTCTCGGCTTCAACTCCGGACCTGATTGCTCTCGCCCATGCTGCCGGACGCGCTCGACCAGTTGCCCGTGAACGCCTCGCGGACGCCATTGCTCTGGCCAGGGCTTTGGCACGCACTTCACACCTTGGACAGGCAGCGCAAGTCATCCGTCTTCTCGGAGCAACCGATGAGCAGGGGCAGGCGTGGCTCTCGCTCGTACGCCAGATCGCTGCTGACGGTGACGACGAGGCGGCCCGGGCGTTGGCTGACGCCATCGGCAGCCGGCCGTGGCATGCGAAGGCCGTAGGAGTGCTCGCCGAGAGCCGTGCTCGAATCGGCGAGTATGAGGCTGCGCGCTCGCTTGCGATGTCGATCCCCTATCCCCACGACCGCCTCCGAACCTGGGCTTCGCTGGCCGAGGCCTCCGCCGTATCCGGCAATCCCACGTGGACAGCCGAATTCCTTGACCGGGCGGAGCAGACAGAGACCCTCGACGACTGGACGGTGCCAACACTGCCCATCCTCATACGCGCAGCCGAGGCCGCAGGCGATCACAGCAGGGCGCTCGTGTTCCTTGCTCGCCTCGAAAGTGCCGCCCGACGTGAGCACGCCGACCGGGAGGCACTACGCGCCGTGCGCACAAGCCGATTGCAAGAGGGTGCTCTGAGCGATACCCCCGCGTTGCTGCCCCTGCTTCAGGCAGTGATCAGCGTCGGGGAATATGAGCGGGCGGAGGTCCTCTTGGCGAAGGTGCGCGGGTGGACGGGCCGGGCCAAGGCAAGATCGGCGGTTGCCGGCGCGCTCGCACAGTGCGGCAAGGCGGGTCGCGCGGAGCGACTGGCGTGTTCCATCAAGGATCCCGGTCATCGGGCAAGCGCGTTGGCGGCGCTCGCCGATGCCGCTGCTGTTGCAGGGAACGCGGCGAGAATCACCGCGGTGGGCAAGCTGGTCGCTGCGTCGGGCGAGCTGGTGAATACCGGGCCGGTCATCGCTGTGGGCGAGGCTTGGGCAGCCCTGGGTGCAGCCGACCGTGCCGAGGCCTGGGTCCGGTCCATCGCCATGCCCGCGCTTCGTGTGGAGGCGCAGGCCGCCGTCGCCGAGGCGCTGGCAATCGCCGGTGACCTGGGGCGTGCGGAAGCCCTTGCTCTCGATATCGGAGATCTTCAACTGCGCGGCGAGGCGCTGTACCCCCTCGTGACCGTCCTGGCCGAAGCAGGGCTCCTGGCTCGGGCCGAGGCTGTGGCCGGCTCGATCCCGGAGGCGAGCACGCGGGTGCGGGCGCTGGCGGTGATCGCGGCCCACGCCGAGAAGGAGGCCGAGGCGCGCAGGCTCGTCGGGCCGGCGCTCGGGGTGGGCGACTGGCCCGCAGTGATCGAGGTCTTGGCCCGCGTGGAGCCGACTGCCGTCACCACCATCGCCGAGGAGTCGCTGCACCACGTCGCAGACCGCCAACTGTGATGACAGCGGCAGCGCAGAGGCTGTTCGCTGCCGGCATCGCCATCAGGACAAGGAGAGCCACCCCATGGGGAACGACGTCGAGCAAGCTACCTACGAGGCCGCGACTTCCCGCGTGCGTATGGTCTTCGATGGCAGGACCATTACCGTCCATCGCCGTCTCGCGCGCGGACTGCCGTGGCAAACTACCCACTACGGCATCAAGTTGGTGCTGGGCGCGCACCTCGCCTGGCTGGGAGGAGAGGGGGAAAGACGCCGGTTCGATCTCTACCTTTGCAGGACACCGACCCCGCGGGTTCCTGTGGCGGTCGGCCGTAACCCCCACAAAGGCCGTGCGCGGGAGACCGAGAGCCAGTGGCGGCGCCTCGAATATGAGATCAACCAGGCATCCGCGCGCAGGATACGCGCAGTGCTGGACGCTACCCTGGGGGCCGGGCCGTGGAACGACAGCACCTGGCAGGTAGCGGAACAACTGGCGCCGGAACTGTGTGTGTTCACCGAGTGGGCTGTCGCCGCCCCGCCGTTGCAGGGTTCCGCGCCTCGGACGCACCGCGAAATGATCGAGCGCCTGGTCCTCGGACGCCTGCGGGGCGAGTCCGGGTCGAGCAGCGCCTCACCCTGCGCCTGGGAGGGATTTGCCGCCGATGACTCCGCCCTCGTTCGGGTCCAGGCCGAGGCCTGGCACAACCTCGTCGAACGGCTCGAATACACGGCCGACCGCAGTTGATCTGTTGGCGGAGGCCCTTGAACAGCGCTGGGCCGGCAGGCACCGGAGCGCGCAGGCAGAGCCGAACCTGTTCCGTATGGCAAGTCGCCGTGGGCTCAGGACACGGCGGAGCTGATCAGGGCGCCGGCCTCGGCGAGCGCGACGCGCGAGGCTACGCAGGTGCCGACCGGCTCCGACAGCGCCTCGAAGTGACCGGGCATCAGGGCCTCAGCAACCCGCCCACCCACCAGTCGTGCGGCTTGCCATCGTTGGCGATACCGCGATTGCGCAGCGTCCCTTCGACGGTGAAACCGAGTTTCTCTGCGACGGCACGCGAGCCGGTGTTCCCGGCCCACCACTCGATGCGGTGGACGTCGAGTGTGGCCCAGCCCCAGTCGCACAGGGCCCGAGCGGCCTCCACCGAGTACCCGCGTCCGCGCTGTCCCTTGACCGCCCAGTAACCGAGCTCCCAGAAGCCGCAGCTGACGAGAGTCAGGCAGTACGAGCCGACCAGGATGCCAGTGTCCTTACGGAACGCGCCGAGGGTGTAGTCCCTGTCCTCGGCCCACTGAGCGGGAGTTTCTCCCCTACGAGCTTCTTCGCGTCCGCGCGCCGGTACGGCACCGGCACCGGGGTGTAGAACTGGATGTCCTCGTCCTGGCAGGCTTCGTACACCGCATCCGCGTCGTCAGGTGTGAAGGCCCGCAGCACCAGACGGCCGGTCTCGAGCGTCACTGGATCCATCGCGGCAGTATGACCACCATCAACAAGCGGCGCCCAGCGAATATCCCGACAGAGCACCGCCCGTCGCGACACCGCGGGCTGGTCGACGGCCGACGCAGCACCCCACGACAATCGCCCCCGAGACAGAACTGCGCCCAGAAGACAGGGGCGAATCGGTGCTCCGGTGAACCACCGTCCGCCACCCAGTAAGAAGTGACACCAAGCTGCTGGTCACAGCCGCGTTGGAAACACCGAGCCGTCCCGGCTGGCGTAGGCGGGCGATGCGCCGACAGCGACCAGGTTGTCCAGGACGGCCAGCCCAGCGGAGACTGCCATCAGCGCTCCCAGATGTCTCCAGGCCTCCAGGATTTTCCGCGCCCTCAGCAGGCGATGGTGGTCCAGAAGTGGGCGGGGAAGGTGCGCGAGCCCGCTTGGCCGCTTGCCAGTATGTCGAGTTCGGCGCCGGTGGTCGGGGTGGTGATCACGGTCGACAACGTGGCCTTGCCGTCGGAGTCGAAGACGCCGGACACTCCGGAAGCGTAGGTCTTCTGGCCCACGATCCAGTAGTCGATCCAGACTGGCCGGCCCGAGTACCACGAGGGCCAGTAGGACGATCCGTGCGCGACGTCAACCGTCACGATGTCCTCGCGGATGTAGGCGTGCCTGCCACCGACGCCGATGTCGACGGTCTCGCACCGCTGGGAGACGCCGGCCACGGTCACGTAGTCGTTCCACGTCGAGGCGTCGACGTACGTGGTGTTGTCCAGGGCGCAGGGAGCCAGCGGGGCGCTCACGAAGTTGCTGTAATAGACACCGACGTCGTGCCACCACACCTGATAGGTGACCGTCAGCGTCGCGCCCGGCGGCGGGTTGGACACCGAGAAGTTGAACGTGGCGTTCTTCCTGGCGGTGTCGAACGCTCCCGGTGCGGTACCGGTCTTGGTGCTGCCGCTGATGGTGTAGAACGCGGTGATCGTGGTGTTGGCGGGCGCATAACCGACGGACTCGACGTTGAGGGTGACCCTGTCGACGGGTATCACGATCGTCGTCGGACCGCTGCCGCTGTTCTGCACGGCGCAGTGCTGGTCCAGGTTGGGCGCGACCGGGCCGCCCGGGTCGGCGGAAGCGGGTGACGCACCAGCGGCGCTCAGGCCGATCAGGAAAGCGAGAGCGGTGGTAACCGCCCTCCAGGATCTCCAGGTCGTCCAGGTTCTCTGGGTCTTTCGGGTCATCGCGGATCCCCCAGGTCGTTGATGCCGGACGGTGTTCTCCACTTGCGGCGGCAATGACGCCCGTACAGCACCCACGGTTCCTGGTCCGGTGCGGCTCTGCTCGGTCCCAGCGGAAGGACCAAGTACGCCCGCTAATAGGCCGTTTGGCGCACTGCCGAGCATCCCGAAGGTCCTCGCCCCTCTCGTCCGGGCAGAACACGATGTGCTCTACGGCGAATGCCTCGCGCCAGCCGGTGCACTGGGCGGCGCCGCGACCGAGAGAGTCAGCCGGTCGCAGGAGAGCGACCGGGCCGAGCGGGCCGTGGTCGCCGGCGTCCTGTCCAGAGCCAACCGTGCGTGGCAGCGGGCTGGGCATCGACGCCGTACGCACACTTGCCCGCCACCTCATCGACAATTGGGGCGGATGCCGGCCGGTCGGCATCACGCGGCAGTACGACCGCGGTCCGGACGGCACCTGGCACGACGGCCTCCTGATGGATCTTCTGGTCGTCGAACCAGCGCGCTGTCCCCTCCCCCTGGGCCGAGGGCCACGGCAGAGGGCAGCCGCTGCCACCGACCGGTCGCGACAGCATGCCCGGCGCCTGAAGGCGTTCGCGGAGCGGCACCGCCAGAGTCCGGTGGAGACGCCGCGCGCGAATGGGCCGGTTGACGCGCTTGCCGTACACGCCCGGTACGCCCTCGTCGGCAAGCGTAAGCATCAGGTCGACAAGGACCAGCGCGCGCTCTCGGCGTCGAGGTCGTCGCCGCCCGTCGCAGTGCCGCTGGCGTGCCACGCGTGCCGCGCCGATCTGGTCTGCAGAGTGTGCTGAACTGCTCCGGGCACCATGTGGGGACGGGCGGAGGACGAACCAGATGTGGGGCGCGGGCGACACGAACGAGCGAGCATTCGACGTCCGGGAACGGCTCGCCCTGTTGGCCGCTGCCCTGGCCTCGCTGGTGGTCGAGCTCGACTGGCTGGCCGTGAACGTCGCGATCCCAGGGATCGCGCACGACCTGCAGCGGTCCCCGACAGACCTGCAGTGGTTGATCAGCGCCTTCACGCTGGCCTTCGGTGGTGTGATGCCAGTCGCCGGCTGGGTCGTCGACGCTTTCGGGCGGCGCCGGACGACCATCTACGCCCTGGTGCTCTTCATTGTGGGCTCAGTGATCTGCGCGTTCGCAGATTCTCTGGCCTTGCTGATTGCGGGCCGGGCGTTGCAAGGCGCGGCCGGCGGCTTTGTGGTGCCAGGGGCAGTCGCGATGACTGTCGGTGGATTCACCGGGCGTCGGCGTGACATCGGGCTGGGCGCCGTAATGGCGACGGCGAGCAGCGCGGCAGCCCTGGCACCGTTTGCCGGCGGGCTGTTGGTCCACTTGTTCGGATGGCGGTCGGTGTTCTTCATGACCGTCCCAGTGGGCTTGGCCTCCGTCGTGTTGATCTACCACTTCGTGGTTCCGTCGAGCAATCCGATGGCGACGGCCCGGAGGCCACCTGTCCGCAACGGGGCGTGCATCATGGGCGGTGCCGTAGCCCTGACTGTCGCCGCGGACCGCGGGTCCACCTGGGGATGGACGTCACTGGCCACCTTCCTGTGCGTCGCGTGCGGAGTATGGCTGCTGGCGGGGTTCGTCTGGCTGGAAAGCCGCGAGTCCTCGGCCATGTTCAGCCGCAACCTGTACCAGGACCGGCGCTTGCACATCTTGACGCTCAGCGGGGCGACCTCCGTCATCGGATTCGTCATGCTGTCCACGCTCGCCATGTGGTACCTCCAGGCCGGCCGCGGCCTGTCCGCGTTTCTGACGGGAAGCCTCTTGCTGTGCTTCTCGCTGCCCAATGCGGCCGCCACCTACGCCGCGGGGCGCCTGGTGGCCCGACGAAGCTCGCACGTACTGCTCACCGCAGCTCTGGCAGCCGCAGCCGTCGGTCTCGTAGCGACGACTGCGGTTCCGTTCCCCGGTCCGTACGCACTTGCTCTGGCCGTGTGCGGAATCGGGGTCGGTCTGAGCGGCGGACTGACGAATATCTTGATCCAGCAGCGCTCCTCCGCTGAGGAGGCGGGAGCGGTGGCAAGTGTGACCACCGCTTTCAAGTACCTCGGTGCCGCCGTGGCCACCGCCCTGGCCGCCACCGCTCTGGAAACACTGCATCACAGCGTGGGTGGATCCGCGGCCGACGCCGGTGGAATCGATACAGTCCTCCGCGCCACCGCAGCCCTGCCCGCCGCGGCGGTCATCCTGACTGCTCCAGCTGCCCTGGCACGTCATCGTCGATGACCTGCTTGTTTTCGCTTCAACGGCGGCTGGGTGCAGGAGTCCGGACCGCGGTGAGCCGACGCATTCCACCGCTATTTTCCGTCCGCGCCCGGTCCATGGGAGAAAGCCGAGGAGAAGAGAGTCCAGCTTCCGCCGATCGATGACGGCGCTTCGATCGCGGCCGAGGAATTTGCTCCCAGGCAGACTGATCGCTGCTGCCACGGCTGGCGGAGGCGGACTGGCGACGGTTTCGTTCGCCCGGGCGAGTGTGGTGCTTCAGGCGCTGCCTGGTGACGTCGGCGTGCAGGGTGAGGGCTGCGGCTCAGGAGCCCGGAGCTCAGGGTGGCGCCTCGAACAGTGCGCGGCGGCGGGCGGGCTGGCGTCGCACGAGCGGGCAGCAAGCAGAACCCGGGCGCCTTGGCGCAGTACCGGATGACCATCATCGAGCAGATGCACCGGGTGATCAGCCCCCTGTGTGTATGGAACAGGCACGGTCGACCGCATCATGCTGCCGCAGGCCGGAACGGTGCGCCTCGCCGCGGACTCCCCGCAGCTACCAAGGTGACGCCAGTAAACATTGGACAAGCAAGCGAGTTCCACGCGCAAGGGAGCACGATTCAGATTGGGAAGACGTTCGGCATCGGCCAGCAATACAGTATCGAAGGTGCTCATGCCCGCGAAGGTGGGGAGGCGTACGCCGACGGCGTTCCGATTAGCTGACGCACGGTCAGGAACATGCAACAAGAGTGACCTTGCGAGTCCAAGCGATAACCAGATGACGAAGAGGCCGAGGATTGGGTTGAGGGATTCGGATCCCCGATTACTGGCACCCGCAACCCCGTCTCGAAAGGACAAAAGAGCTCCGTGAGCGGCAACGGTCATACGGCTGGACCAAGCCCGAGAAGGGCCAGCCGATCCAAGCGCGCGTCAGGCAAGTTCGTACACATGTACCGCCGCTACCACGCGTGGCGCGCCCCGTTCCCGCTGGGGGTGCGGATCGTGTGCGACGTCCTGTTCGGCGATCGGCAGCCTGTGTGGAGCGATCCTCATCGCAGCGCCTCTTCTCGGGTTCTTCGGGCTCGCGTCGAGTAAGGGGCACGACGACGGCATCGACTGGAGCGACCACCGAATGGGAGGGCAACCCAAGAACCCCGGGCCAAAATTCTAGGGCCTCCTCACGGTCCATGAATGCCATCCAATTTGTTCCTCCCCGCCCTGCACCCTCACCCGCTGCGTAGTAACGGGGTGCACAGCACGATGCAGCGCTGAAGCTGGACACCCTCTATCCGGATCGCTGACGCAGGCCGCCCGCGCCCTGATCCAGCAGGCGATCGGAGCCCTGGACTGACCCCAACGCCTGGCGACGGCGGCGTCGGCGGCAACGACGGCAGGGCAGCGGGGCCCGGCCGGCCGAGGACTAACGCGAACGGTTCACCAAGCTCAGGCATCGCACCCCTGCCCCGCAACGGGAGACGCCCCGCCGTCTGCATGGCTGAGCCTGCCGTCGTCGCCTTCACCAGCCAGGCACCCGTGCAAAGCGCCTTGCACAGAGCGGGATTGTCATCAGACGGCTTGCTCGTCCTGGTGCAGCAGGCGTCGGCCTGCTGCCAGTCCTCCTCGTCAACAGCCCGCTCTTGCCCCGTGAAGTGAGGGCGGAGCTCTTCAAGGCCAGGAAGCGTCTCGACTTCGCCGTGAACCCCCGGCATATCGGCGTCGGTCACGGTCAGCCAGGCAATCTCCTGGCCGCCGTAGTGGAGTAGCCAGATAATGCCCGGTTGGCCACATCCCCGTAATGGCGATCACCACTGACGGGCAGGTGAGATCCCAGGCGGGGTGTCGCTGTGGCCACCTCGAAACCGTATGTCGGCGAGCACGCTGAGGACGTGGGCCCCAGCAGGAGCCCTGATCGCCGGGCCGGCCACTCCCGACATGTAGAGGAAGGGGCGTGCATGACAGCAGACCATCACGATGCGCACCCCTCCTTGGAGAGCCCTCACGGCACCAGGGTTGACGGTGACGGCCGACGCCATGCCATTGTGGAAGCGACAAGGACGGCGGGTGACACGATGGCGACAGAGGCACACGACGGGCCCGGTCCCGAGCCCGCACGTGACCACGCGAGCCCACAGCCCAGCACTCCGAAGCCTCCGCGCGAGCAAGGCGGTTGGGCTGCAGACCATGTTCCTCTGATCATGCTGGCTCTCATCGTCCTGGTGCTGGGGATCGCGGGCGCGGCATCGAACGACAGCGTCACCTGCCCCGGCGGAGCCAGGAGTTGCGGCACTCCCTGAAACAACGCCACGGCCTCTCCAAATGATCAGGTCGGGGCGCGCCCAGTGCAGTGCTGTTGGGACGCCCCACAGCTTGGCTGCTCCTCGACCGAGAGGGCGCCCGGGGCGGATATCGAGGTTGCCCGTCAGGTGTAGTCCAGGTTCACGAATCTGGAGTAGGGGACTGCGCGAGACGGTCACCGCAGGAGGTGGGACCGGATCCGCCCTTTCTCGACGGCGAGGTCGACCTCGCCGGCTCGCGACGAGAGTTCGCCCCCTGCATCGTCCGAGCGCTCGACGTCCCCGTCGCATGGGGTACACCTGCTCGTCTACTCGCCGCACCGGCGGGAATGGTCCCCGCAGCCTCGTGAGGGGCGCATCCGGGCTGATCTGCTTCTGCGCTTGAGCCTCCTCCCCCGCTGGTCGATGTCCAGCGGTCGTCGGTGTTCTGCCGCAGGGAGGTCCGCCCTTGTGCGTGGGGCGGGCCACCGAGTCGATTCAGGTGGCGGTGGGCCAGGACCGCAGCAGGGTGGCGATCTTCCCGGCGGTGCAGGCGGGGTCCAGGAGCAGGTCCTTGAGAGCGATGGCATCCTCACGGGCAGGCTTGACGGGAATCCCGGCGGCCTCGAGGTACATGACGCCGGTGGCGGCGGCGACGGCGAGGTTGGAGCGCTCCAGCCAGCGGCAGCGGCCCAGCGTGTGTACCAGGGCAGCGGCTTTGGCGTAGGGGCACCCGTAAACGGGCTGTTCGAACAGCTCGGCCCGGTGGCGGCCGACCGCGGAGACGGGAACGCCGTAGTCATCGGGTGCCGGGGCGTCCGCTCCGGCGGCCTCGGCGACCTGCAGGATCCAGGGAACGTCGATGTGCAGTTCCATCAGGCAGCGCGCCCTCCCGAGGGTGTCTGCTGAGCTTGTTCGGCCTCGTCGAAGACCGACTGGTGGTCGGCCAGGAACCGGGCGGCGGCATCCACCGCGCGGGCGCGCAGGCCGCTGGTGTCGTCGTGCACGAGGCGGGCGAGGTAGTCGCCGATGCTCAGTCCGAGGTCGGCGGCCCGCTTCCTCGCGAGTTCCGCGACGTCTTCGTCCACGCGCGCACCCAACTGTGTCTTCGCCATACCAGCATGGTAACAGCTGTTACCATGATGAGTGGGTGAGCCCGGCGCGGGAGGGACGGCGGTGGCCAGGGTGTCGCCCCCGCGGCGATGCGCACCCTCGGTGGTGCTGCCGGTCCTCACGGCGGCCCCGCCTGAGGGCCGCCGAACGTCCTCAGAGCGCGCGCGCTTCGTACGCTAAATGTACGTGTCGTGTCGTGGTGGGAGACGTGGTTCGTCGGCAAAGGCACGACGAGCGTCGCGGTCTCCTTGCACCCCCTGAAGGACTGACGCGCGCGGTCGGCAGTACGCCAGCACGGTCGGGTCGGTACTCAGGGTGCCCGAGAACTCCATCAAGGTGATGGCCGGGCGTCAGCCGATGACGTCTTCGACGTTCCTCGCCTTGCCCACCGCCGACGGATTACTCGCCCCGGCAGGCTGCGGCGGGCCACCATGGCCCCGTGCAGGGCGCCGGATCGAGAGGGCCGCCCACTGTCGTGACAGGCACTAGTCGCACACAACCGTCGCGTGCACGCCCGCCTTGACCAGAACCCCGGTCACGTCTTGGGCGGCCTCGAGCCACACGGGCTCCGTGACCGCCACCGGTGCGCCGTCGAGCACCGCCCTGCTCTTGACAAGGCTGAAGCCGGGACAGTCCGGATCGCACGGACCGCCTCCGCCTCCATGGTGCGGTCCCCCGCCTGGGTCACCAGGACGCGGAAACCCGGCTCTTCCATCCTTCCTCCGGCGAGCCTGTCCAGGGTCAGCGTTGCTAGCCGGTCCGCCGACGCTGAGGCCGCGCGGGGCGCCGACCCGAGCGGCGGCCAGGAGCCGGAATGCCGTCGGCGGGTGCCACGCCGGGTGAGGAGAAGTCGCCGGGGACCTCTGGGGCGGGAGCCGGAACGGTGGCGGCAGGCTGTTCGGCGGCCCGGCGGAGGGCGGCATGCGGGATGAGCGGGGCGCGGGCGGCGCAGACTTCTTCGACGGTCCAGACGCGGCTCACGGTGGGGTCGTGACGCAGGATGAGCGTCACGGCGCCCGCGCAGTGCGTTCTGGCGTCCGGGTGTGCCTCGCACCCCGTCGAGCCGCACGCGGATGGTGGCCGCCTGTCCATTCGTAGAGCAGTCGCAGAGCAATCGCAGAATGTGTCGGTTCACTATGGGCTACCCGCTCCCGGCGGGACAGCAGGCCTGGGCCCGGCCGGCGACGCTGATACCGCTTGTGGTCGTCGCGACAGGCGGGGGCCCGGGCTCCACACAGCCCGAAGGGCGCCATCCTCGATGGCGCCCTTCAGGACCCGCCTCAGGAGCGGCGATCGGGTCGCTTTATCTCATCCTTGATGTCGCCCTTGACCTGCTGCCCTTCGCCCTTGAGTTCCTGCGCCTTGCCCTTGGCCCGCAGCTTGTCGTTCTCCGTGACCTTGCCGACGCCCTGCTTCACGTTGCCGATGGCCTCGTTCGCGAGGCCCTTGGCCTTGTCCTTGGAACCAGACATGACTCTCCTCTGGGTTCGGAATGAGTGAATCCCTCTACCAAGGACCGCACAGGGGGCCCTTGGCGTCCAGCTGGGGTCACCCAACCGGGCCATCAGCCCCTCGGAGTGCTGTAGGTGCGGGCGGGCGGCCGCCAGGAAGGGCTCGGTGCGTCGTCGGCGTAGCGGGCGGGGGGACGTTGCCCGTCAGGGCCGGCTCGTGATCCGCTGGCTGATGTGTTCGAGGAACTCCTGCAAGCTGGACGCGGCGACCTCGAAGTCGTCGAACCAGGAGGCCGTGGTGGACTTCCAGATGTGTCCGCTGTCTGAGATCGCGAACAGATGGCCCCCGCCGTCGCTGGCGAAGACGATCGCTTCGCCGTCGACCGGAGCGGGGCCGTATTCGCGGAAGTGCTCGGCCGCCGTCGCGGGTGAATGGATGAAGTACCCGCTGTCGATGCCGGGCAGCAAGGCCTCACTGATCACCCAGTAGAGCGCGGTCAGGTCGGAGGGGATCGGCGTCAGATCCACGAGGCCGCCCGTCGCCCGGTGGCTGTCATCGGTAGCCAGCATCAGAGCGTTCTGATCGGGCGGGAAGCCGTGCGTCCCATGGAAGGACCCGGTGAACTTCGCCAGCGCCACGTCGGCCCGCTCCCATCAGGACCGGACCCACTCCGCGTCAAGCCGCTCACCAGGCACGTATCCCCCTCAAAAACGGGTGGGACCTGCCGTCACGAGCCCGGGAAGAACCTACCGGAGGGTACAGAACGGGGTGCGATGGGAACCCACGCTGGCTCTGCTCACGAGTTTGCGTTCTGACTCACCTTCTGTGGTCCATGACTTTGGGTCACCTGTCACATCTCGAAGAGGGCTTCCGCTTGTGGCGGGATCGGGGGGGCGAGGACGTTGCGCAGGCGTGTGAGGTCTTGGCGCCATCTCGGCCCGTCCGTGGCCTCGTCCCACAGCTCGGCGATTTCAGACCGCTCGTCGACTACTCGGTCCAGGGCGCCGACGGCAAGCGCCCTAAGGTCGCAGGGCAACTCCGGCAGCGGCTTTGATGGGCCGTAGTTCGAGCACGCGGGCTCGCCATGAGCGTGCTGTGCGACCACCAGGGCCGCTGCGGCGACTGCTCGCTCGGCGTCGGGGGTGATCAGGTAGTCAGCTGGATCGGCGGCGCGTTTGAGGACTCTGCGGATCATGGACTCGCGTTGTTCCATGGGTGCCTCGTCCAGGTCGCCGGCGAAGTCTGCGGCGGTGTCATTGTCGAAGGGGCCGATGTCCCAGGTGCCCATATCTCTCCTCGCGTGATCCTCTGGGGATCGTCGCACTGGTCACCGACAACGAGGTTAGGAGGCAAGCATCACGCGCTTGCGCAGGGGCTTGAAGCGAGCGCGTCCGTACATCTGCCGTTTGATCACTCGCGCGTTGCTGCAGCGGTGATGCCGGCCTTCCTCAGCTTGCGGGCCAGGTGCTCCAACTCCGGAAGCGTCCCGGCGTACACACCGCTCACCACCCGCCGGGCCAGGGCCTTGGCGCTCGCCAGGTCGAGATCGAGTTCAGCCCGCAGTACCCGCATGATGGCGACACCGTTGACCGGCAGGCTGCTCACGTGCAGCCTCGCGGGTCCGTGCTCGGCGAGCATCTGGTCCCGCCGCTCGGCCGGCATGTCGCCACCGCACACGACTGCCGCCCCATCACAGGCGGAACACGATGCCTCGACGTCCCACCGCAAACGGCCGCCGGCGAGGGCCTGAGTCCCCCAACACTTCAGCTGCGCACCGCAGTCCGGACACACCGCCTCGTACGAGACGGATTCGCACACCACCTGCTCCATGCCCACCCCCATCCCAGGCGAGATTAAGCGACAAGCTCAGCGGGCGGGCGGCCGGTGGCCGGGACGGCGCTGCTCGGGCAACGGCTGACGCCCGGGTGAGGTGGCCGGCAGGCGGGCGGCGCGTCCGGTCGCAAGAAGGTGGGCGGGGACGTGGAGGTCGACGAGGAGGGTGAGGTCGAAGTACGTGTCGATCTCGTCGGCCCGCACGGGGCGGATCGTGATGGCGGGGGGTGTGGAGGTGGTCATGCGGGGTGCCCTTTCGGTCCAGGGGGTCCGGGCTCGCTGGGGTGGAGTCCGGCGGCGCGGGGACCGTGGCGGGGCGGGAGGTTAGCGAGGCAACCGGAACGCCGCCGGGGGGCGTACGGGACGGGGTGCCGGGGCGAGTCGGCAGCGCACCCCGGCGAGGGGGTGGAGGCACACGGCATGCGCGGATGGCGGCGCACGCGGGGTCCGTGCGGCGCTGGCTGGCCGTCCATCGCGGCCCGGTAGCGGGCGAGCAGCGTCGGGTCGTCCAGCAGTTCGGCGAGCCGCTTGCGCATCCCGTCCACAGCGTCGGCCTGGACGTCAGGGGCGGCGAGTAGGGGCAGGTCGCGCCTCCAGTCCTCGTGTGCGAGCAGCTGCTCGGACACCCACGTCATCAGGTCTGTCGCGGTGTGGGTCTGCAGACCGAAGGTGACGCCTCGCTGTCTGCGCCGTCGTTGGGAACGGTCAGCGCATCACTAGACGCACTCATGCCCCTGCCTGGTGACTTCTGCCGTGGCCTGCACGTAGAGCGGTGAGCGGACGACGACGCTCCTGGACGCTGTCGTGGCGCGTCGCTCGCCCGTTCGTTTGGAACGGTTAAGACGATGTCTCGATTGGTTAGACGAGCACCATATTGCGGTGTCCCGAGGCTGACGCGCTGCATGATCGTGACATGTCGAATCCTGCTTCCTTCCGTGACCAGTCCAACTGGGGCGACGGCTACGAGCTGGCCATCGAGGTTGGCTCAACTGGTGACGTCGAACTTCAGACTCTCCTGAGTGCTCTGTGGCCGGCGGCAGGCGTGCAGGGCTGCTTCGGGCGGCGCGACCGTGAGCCTGACGAGCAGGACGAGGTGTCGTGCACGGTGGCCTCGCTGACTGAGCACGGTCACCTGCTCGGCCAGGTGCGCTTGCCGACGGGGCAGTTGGCGATTTGCGGCTGCACGGCCGTCCGCGGTGGCGACGAAAGTAGCGACTGGCTGGACTTCTACATCCCCACAGGAGCATTGGACAAGGCCGGCATCGTGTACTGGGACGGCCGGCCGTTCTTCAGGTCTGCGGTCATCGACGACTGGCTCGTCGGCATCGCGACGGAGACCTTCAAGCAGGCGCCGTTCAGCCTGGGTCTCGTCGGCTGGATGGTCTCCGGAGGCGCCGATGCCTCGACGCTGGCGGGCGAGCTGCCCAAGAAGCGCGACATGGGATACCTGCTGTCGCGCGGCGGCGTCCTGCACTATGGGGCTGCCAACACCTGACGCCGACGACTTTCGCCCGCGAATGCTGCGGTAGCAGATCAGGCTGACGCGCTGGGGAGGCGGACCAGTTCGGCAGGAGTTCACCGCACCCGAGCAGGGCTCCCGCTGTGAACTGAGTGGGACTCCCCTACGACGGAACCTCACCGACGCGCCCGCAGCGCTGACCGACGGGATGGCCGCTCCGCTGTGGCCGTTGACCACACCCCCGCGCCGGGCGATCGCGCACACCTCATCCTGCCCCGCCCGTTCCGGAGGAGGCGCGGCATTTCTGAGGTCCGATGGATGAACCCGCACGGGTTTCGTAACGCATCCGATCTCGTCGCTCGTCCGAGCGATCCGGTGGAACGTCGTGCGCGCCATGGTCGCTGCATGACTGATGCCCCCCACCACAACGCCACGGACCCGCAGCGCGCCCCCGAGCCGGCCGAGAGCCCGGCCGGCGCCACCCGAAGGTCCGTCATCGCCACCCTCGGCGTGGCCGCACTGGGACTCGCCGCCACGCAGGCCGCGGCCGCGACGCCCCGGAGCGCGGACCGGCCCGCTCCCCCGCTCGCCGCGGCGTGCGTCCTCACGCCCGAGCAGACCGAGGGCCCCTACTACCTGGACCTGGAACGGGTCCGCAAGGACATCACCGAGGGCAAGGCCGGCGTTCCGCTGACCCTGCGCGTCACGGTCATAGACAGCACCACGTGCGCCACGCTACCCAACACGGCCGTCGACATCTGGCATTGTGACGCGGTGGGGGTCTATTCCGGCTACGTGGCCGGCGGGTCCACCCCCGACACGACCTTCCTGCGTGGTGTGCAGCTGACCGACGCGTCCGGGGTGGCGGAATTCACCACCGTCTACCCGGGGTGGTACGTCGGCCGGGCCCTCCACATCCACGTCAAGACGCACGCCGGCGGAACCGTCTCCAACGGGACCTATCACGGAGGCCATGTATCCCACACCGGCCAGCTCTACTTCCCGGAGACGTACAACACCAGGGTCGCCGCCCTGTCCCCCTACCGGAACAACACGGCCACGCGCACGCTCAACGCGAGGGACGGCATCTACCGCAACGGCGGTTCGGCCACCCTGTTGACCCTCACCCAGACGGGCAGCGACCTGAGCAAGGGCGTGACCGGGACTGTCGTACTCGGGATCGACCCCCGCGCCACACCCTGACGGTCCTTCCGGGAGCGGTGGCCGGGCGGGCCCTGGGACGGTTCCGGCCGCCGCGCGCACCGCCCACTCGCCGCACAGGGTTTCGGCACAAGAACGTGCGGCCAGGAATCGGGGATGAGCCGGAGTCGAACGTGCGAGGTATGCGGTACGACGCTGATCACGAGGCCGCAGGGCGGCCGGCCGGCTCGGTACTGTTCCAACGCCTGCCGGCAACGGGCGCTCCGGCGGCGGACGGCAGCGCGGGACACCGTCCGTCCCCAAGGTGCCGCGTCGGTTGCGGCTCCCACCGTGGCACCCGCTGTGGCGACCGCAGCAACCCGTGACCGCGCTCTGCCGCTGGCGCTCGACTCCTTCGTCGGCCGGCGGCGGGAGCTGTCGGCCCTGCGCGCGCTGCTCAGCAGCACACGGCTGCTCACGCTGACAGGGGCGGGCGGTGTGGGCAAGACACGGCTGGCGTTGGAGTTCGCCGGAGGGTTATCGAGCCGGTACGCCCGGCTCGACCTGGTGGAGCTCGGCTCGCTGCGGGACGGCGCAACTCTGACGCAGTCCGTGGCCGCCGCGCTGGGCGTGGGCGAACGGGCCGGCCAAACCGGGGTCGACCTCCTGGTCCACGCCATCGGAGACGCCTCCTGCCTGCTGCTGCTGGACAACTGCGAGCACCTCGCCGAGCCGTGCGCCCGGCTGGTCCTGGCCCTGCTGGGCCGTTGCCCCCGGCTGCGGATCCTGGCCACGAGCCGTGAGGCATTGCGGGTGCCCGGGGAAACCGTGTTCCGGGTCGGCGAGCTGTCCCTGCCGCCGGCGGACGCCGGGGACGACGTGACGGCCCTGCTGCGGGCAGACGCGGTACGGCTGTTCGTGGAACGGGCCGCGCGCCGCTCGCCCGGGTTCGCGCTGGACCGGAACAACGGCCGCCTGGTCGCGGAGATCTGCCGACGGCTGGACGGCCTGACCCTCGCCGTAGAACTCGCGGCCGGCCACATCGGCACCCTCGCGCCGGGCGACATCCTCGCGGGCCTGGACGACCAGTTGTCCCAGCTGGACCTCCTGGCCGGTGGGAGTAGGACCGGGCCCCGGCGGCACAGCGGGCTCGCCACCGCCGTCGACTGGAGCCACCAGCTACTGGATCCGGCGGAACAGGCCGTCTTCCGGCGTCTCGCGGTCCTTGTCGGAGGGTTCGATCTGGCCGCGGCGCGCTCGGTGTGCGCTGGCGGCGGCATCGAGCCGCGAGAGGTCTTTCCCCTCCTGTGCGCGCTCGAGGAGAAGTCGCTGATCGTACGGCTGCCGGGGGACGCGGCACCCACCCGCTTCCGGCAGCTCGGTGTCATCCGCGCCTACGCCATGGAACGTCTGCGCGCATCCGGCGAGCTGGGCTCCACCCTGCGCAGCGCCTTCGCGTGGCTCCACGAGGTGGCCGAGAGAGATGGTGGGGATGTGTTCGCCGACCAGGCGAGCAGCCCTCTGACGGCGGAACGGGACAACCTCGCCTCGGTGCTGTCCCGCGCCACCGGCCAGGGCGAGGCCGCGCGGGTACGGCTGACCCTGGAGCTGGCCCGGGTGCACTACCAGCAGGAGCAACCGTCGGCCGCGGGCGCACTGCTGAGCGGATTGCTGCGGGAACCCGGAGGTCGGGCACTGGGCGGGGAGGTGGCCGCGCTCGCCGCACGCGTGGCCGCCCAGCAGGCCGACCCGCACCGAGCACTGTCAGTGGGTGAGCGGGCGGTGAGCCTGGAGCGGCGGCGTCACGTGCCCGCCGGGCTCGCCAACGCACTCGACGCCAGGGCCGCAGCGTGGCTGTGTCGCGGCGCATTCGCCGAGGCCGTCACGGATCTGCGCGCGTGCCTGGGCGTCGTCGCCCCGCTCGGCTCGCCCGAGGACGTCGCGTGGTGCACCCAGCACCTGGCCTGGGCGCTGCTCCAGGCGGGCGGGGAGCACGAGGCCGACGAGCTGATGGCGGATTGCCTTCCGGTGCTCAGGGAGCAGGCTCCCTGGCACCGGGCTGCGGCCGCGCTGCACACCGCGGGCGCCGTACGGCTGGCTTTGGGGCAACTGGAGAGCGCCGAGGCCCTCTTCGCCGAAGTGCTGCGCATCGCACCCGGGGGGAGCTTCCACGCGCTGTACCCCGTCGAGGGCTTGGCGCTGGTGGCCACAGAGAGCGGTGACATGCAGCGTGCTCTGCGGTTGTGCGAGGCGAGCGCGCAGGCGCGACGCCGACTGGACACCGAGCCCGAGGCACCCTGGCGGTACAGGATCGAGCAGGCCGCGGCCCGTGCCCGGACCCTGCTGCCAACGGCGGCGCGGGAGGCCGCGGTCGTCGGCGCTCGCAAGCTGCACGGAGACCGGCTCGTCGCCTACGCCCTGCGGACAGGGAGCGGTGAGCAGGTCCGGCGCGGGCCGGACCACATGAGGATCGGCGACGAGCGGTGGCGGCTGACCGCCAGGGAGTTCATGGTGGTCGAACTCGTCGCGAAGGGGCTGACTAACCGACAGATCGCGGATGGGCTCGGGCTTTCGGCACATACGGTCGCCACGCACCTGAACAGGGTGCGCGACAAGCTGGGTCTTCGCTCACGCACACAGATCGCCCTGTGGTTCGGTCGAAGAGATTCGGAAGCTTCGGTTCCCTGACATCCGTCGCCTCCCGGCAGGCGGCGACCTAGGGCGTCTCTCTGATCGGTTGGTCAGTTGACCGGATGTGGCTGTCCGGTTAGTGATCACTGATGCGACGTGGGGCCGGATCGAGCCGCTGATGCCGGCCGATCCGGTTCGTGGTCGGCGGTGGGCCGATCACCGCCGAACTGTGGAGGCCATCGCGTGGAAGTACCGAACCTGCTCGCCTTGGCGGGACCTGCCCGACGAGCTCGGCTCGTACCAGACCGCCCACAAACGGCTGATCAGATGGGCCGTGGACGGCACCTGGGAACGCATCCTTGCCGCGGTCCTGGCAGTGGCCGAGGGTGCTGACGACATCAGCTGGACCGTGTCGGTGGACTCCACCGTCTGCCGGGCTCACCAGCACGCCGCCGGGGCCAGGGAAAAGGGGATCCAGGCCGGGCCGAACCGGACGATCACGCGCTCGGACGCTCCCGCGGCGGCCTGAGCACGAAGGTCCACCTCGCCAGCGACGGCCATGCACGACCCCTGGCCCTCCGCGTCACCGCAGGCCAGGCGGGCGACGCCCCAGCCTTCGAGAGCGTCATGGCCGGCATCCGTGTTCCGCGAAGCGGCCCCGGAAGACCGAGGACCCGACCCGACGCCGTGCTGGCGGACCGCGCGTACTCATCCCGCGCGATCCGAAATCACCTACGCCGACGTGGAATCCACGCTGTCATCCCACAGCCGTCCGACCCGGTCGGCCACCGTCTGCGGCGAGGCCGCGCCGGCGGTCGCCCACCGGCTTTCGACGCTGAGGCGTATAAGCAGCGCAATACGGTCGAGCGATGCATCAACCGGCTGAAGCAGTGGCGGTGATGATGAAGGGACGGCATTTCAGTCGTAGAAGAAGAGCTCAAGGTCCTCGATGGACCCAGGCCCGGTGAGGAAACCCTCGGCCTTCGCGATCTCGTCTTCTGGTGGCAGTTCGCCCTTCAGGAGCTGCTGCATCCAGATTTCTCCCTGCTCGCCGACCGCATAGATGCCAGACAGCAGCTCAGACATGCCAGCAGGGTTTGTCGGGATGCGTCCGGCGACCGGTTGGAGCACCCAACCGCCCGACCGGGCCGCGAGCCGCAGCACCCCGGCCCAGTTCGCGATCCTCGCTATGCGTATGTGCCACGAGTCCTCGGTGAACGGGGCCATCCGCCCACCGTGGAGAGGGTTGGTGGCGGCAGCGATGTCCCTGATGACTTGCCGTTCCACGGCGTCACGGACCCAGCGCCCTTCCTGCGCTTCTTCGATGGCGGCCTCCCACCACGTCCACCCGCCGTCGAGTCGGTCCGCGAATGTGTCCATGTGGACAGGGTTCCACGCGCGATGCCGCAAGCATTCAGGGGGCGCCGATCAGTGGATCGACTCATCAAGGAGACAGGCTCTAGGCCCCTTCGAGGCGGACCCGCCCCCGGTGCAGCCCGATCCTCCGCTGGAAATCCGGACAAGGCCCCGCCGAACCCCTACGAGGAGGCCCCCCGGTAGTGAGTGGCGGCCGTCACCCAGCTGAGGGCCGGGGGCGGCACTTCCGGCGTGGTCATGCCCGCGATGGTCCCGCTGAGGGCGGCACGAGACATCCGCAGATTTACGTAAAAGCGCTACTCAATCGCACCGCTGCGGGTGACGGCCCGCGGCGCCGTGACGGACCACTCGACCGCGGGTGCCAGGCCTTCGGGGGCGGGCCAGCCGTTGATCAGGGCGCGCAACTCGAGGTACCGGTCCCAGCGCGCGTCGTTCCCGCCGGCAGACGCCCCAGCAGCAGCCGGTGCAGCCCGGCGTCGTCGGGGCGGCCGCAGGCGCGGGCGCAGCAGGCGGTGAGCGCCGCGACGACGGGCGCGCGGCCCGGGCGAGTCGGGGGCGCCTTGCTCTCGGACCAACTGATGCGCATTCGCTTCCCGATCGTCAGCCCCGAAGGCGCCGGCCAGAGGGTTCGGGCAGGCTGGTCGTCATGAGCGTGATCTCTCCCCTGGTGCAGCAGTTGGGACTGGAGCCGCACCCCGAGGGCGGCTGGTTCCGCCGGACCTGGCAGACCCAGGCGCAGACCCTCCCGGACGCCCGCCGCGCCGTACGCCCCTGCGCGACCGGGATCTACTACCTGCTCCATCCCGGTGAGGTCTCCCGCTGGCACCGGGTAACGTCGGACGAGATGTGGCTGTGGCACCGCGGCCACACCCTGAGTCTCCGGCTCGGCGGCAACGGCCCCGACCCGGACCCCAGCCCGGCGGGGACGGTGGTCCTGGGACCCGATGTCGAACGCGGCCAACAGCCCCAGTACCTCGTCCCGGCCGGCGCATGGCAGACCGCCCAGTGCGAAGGCGACGAGCCGGTACTGGTGTCCTGCATCGTCGCACCCGGCTTCCACTACGACGACTTCGAGATGCGCTGACCCCGCCCGTCCAGCAGCCCGACCGGGCGGTGAGAGAGTGGTGGCATGTGCGGCCGATACGTCTCCACCCGGCGCCCGCAGGACCCGGCGCAGCTGTTCCACGCCGCCGAGTGGTCCCCCACCGAGGCGCTCGCACCGAACTGGAACGTCGCCCCCACTGATGACGTGTCGGCGGTTATGGAGCGCGCCCCGCGCGGCCACGGACTGGAGAGCCTGGTTGGGCTGGGTGAACGGGCCGCCGAGCGACGAGGACATTGAGGCGATGCCGGCGGAGGCCGAGACCGAGCAGACTCCCCCCGCCAGCGGATGTGGTCCGCTCCCAGCAGCCGCGAGGTAGCCACACCGCACCCCTGTGCGAAGCTTTGGGCGGGTCGGTGCACCGCTCGACCTCAGCCGTGGAGCCCGGAGGGCATCATCCGATGACGGATTCCGGTCCGAACCCAGGCAGGCCACCCGGCCCATACACGGGCCCAGGGTGGCACGCTGCTTCCGGCCCTTACCTCTCGCCCGGCCAACCAGCGCACCCGCCGGCGGTATGGAACGGCGCTGCCATCACCGCGCTGGTCCTCTCCCTGCTGTCGTTGCTGTTGCTTCTCGGTCTCGGCGTCCTAGGGCTGCTCGTGTCGTTTCTCGTCTTCACGCCGCTGGCGCTCGTTTTCAGCATCACCGCCAGCATCCAGGTCGCCCGACGGGGCCAGCGCGGCATGGGCCTGGCCGTCACGGGATTCCTCCTCGCGCTGCCAGGATGGCTGGTCACCGCTTTCCTGTTGTGGTGACCCCGCTCTCCCTGCCGATGGAACAGGGACGCCGTCCACAGACCGACCAGTAGCTTCGTCTGCCGGAGCAGGGGCAATGTGCGGGCGGCCCAGGGCGTTCCCGGTCGGAGTGGGCTGCCGGCGATCCCCAGATCCAGAGGGCGTGTTCGGGTGCGTCCCGGATCGCTCGGGTGGTCTTGGCGATGTTGTCCGCGGTCTCGGTCTCCACCGGCGACATCGTTCGCCTTCACCGTCATGCGGTGCGGGGTTACCGCCCCGCCGTAGTCAGGACACGGTCATCCGCCGGCAGCAGGCCGGCCTGCTGCACCGGACCGAGGGCGTGGGTGAAGGTGTGGGTGGTGGTCCAGATGGCGCCGTATGCGGCCTTGTAGGCGCGCTGGCCGGGGTCGGTGGTGGTGCGGCCCAGGTCGAGTGCCGTGCATCCGTCGGTCGTCAGATCCGCACACAGCAGGTGCAGCAGGGCATGGCCCGCGGCCATTTCGCGGCAGGCCGGGTCCATCGCGGTCACCACCGAGTACACGCGCGGCCGTGGTCGAAGGCACAACTGGGCGACGCGGCTGTTGCTGCCGCCCCCTGTACACGCACACGTCCACGACGAACGCCAGGACGCCGCCTCGCGGGCCGAGGCGCTGCTGGAGTATCTGGGCCACGGCAATCTGCCACGCTCGTGGACTTCACCACCCCCGCCGACATCCCGGTCGAGCTGGCCGGAATGGCCTGGCGTGACGCCGAGCAGCCGCACCGCACGCACAGCGCAGCGTTCGCACCCCCCGTCGACGCATCCATCGCCCCGTACGTCCGGTGGCGTGCCAGCGCGGCACACAACGCCCGCTACGACGAGGCCGCTTCCCCGCGCGCTCCTGCCACACCCCAGTCTGTTCCCCTTGAAGATGCCGACATCGCGCGGCGGGTCCGCTCCATGGCCGGCCACATCACGGGATCACGTTCGGTTGAGATACGGGATCTCCGGCGGCCGGCTTGACACCACCCGGGGAGCGGCTCGATCGGTTCGTCTATGAGCCGCCGACGTGGCCACGTTTGCCCGCTTTACGAAGTATAGGAGTTGGCGCATAGGTGACTTGACGCCTGGTGGACAGGGCAATGTGCTGACCTCGGCACTTGACGGCACCACGCTGTCCTCCCATGAGAGACATGAACAACAAGCGGCGCCGCTGGGTCCGCCCTCCCCGGCCTCGGCATACGGCGGCGGCCGCCGCCCTCGTGGCGCTCGTGGCCGGTCTGACCGCCGCCCCTGGCGCCGCTCAGGACCTCGGCCCGCACACCGGGCGAACGGAAGCCGCCGCGCAAACCGGAGCGGCCCGGTCGCCGATCACCTCCCGGCACCAGCTCACCCTGATCACCGGCGACCGCGTCACGCTGGAGACGGACACCTCGGGCAAGCAGAGCGTGTCGGTCGAACCCGCCAAGGGCCGTGAACGCGTCGCGTTCATCAAGCGCCAGGCCGGCCGCGACTGGACGGTCATACCCGCCGACACGCTCCCGCTGCTCGCGACGGGCCGCCTCGACAAGGCGCTGTTCAACGTCTCCGCCCTGGTCCGGGGCAAGTACGCGCAGCGCTCGAGCCTGCCGCTGATCGTCGAGTACGCCGGGGACGCGGGCACCGCCCGGCGACAGCTGACCGCCGCCGGCGCCGACACCGTCCGCCCCATCGGCGGCACCCCCTTCGCCACCCTCGGCGAACACCGCGCGGACGCCGCCGGGTTCTGGAAGGGCATCGCCCCGGGCCGGGCGGACGCCACCTCCTTCGGAGCGGGTGTGCGCCGGGTCTGGCTGGACGGCCACTCCAGGATCCAGCTCGACAGCACGGTGCCGCGCATCGGCGCCCCGCACGCCTGGGAGAAGGGCTACACCGGCACCGGCGTCAAGGTCGCCGTGCTCGACACCGGTTACGACCCCGGCCACCCGGACCTCAAGGGCCTCGTCACCGAGTCCGCGAACTTCACCACCGAGCCGAACACCGACGACCTGAACGGTCACGGCACCCATGTGACCTCCACGGTGGCCGGTTCCGGCGCGGCCTCCGACGGCAAGTACAAGGGTGTGGCACCCGGCGTGCAGATCCTGTCCGGCAAGGTGTGCACCGCGGACGGCAACTGCGACAACTCCGGCATCCTCGAGGGCCTGGCCTGGGCCGCCCAGCACGGCGCCAAGGTGATCAACCTCAGCCTGGGCGACACGGACACACCGGAGACCGACGCCCTCGAGGCCATGGTCGACACCGTGAGCCGTGACTACGGCACATTGGTCGTGGCCGCGGCCGGCAACAGCGGTCCCGACAAGGTCTCCTCGCCCGCCTCCGACGACCGGGCGCTGGCCGTCGGAGCGGCCGAGGACGACGACGACCTCGCCGTCTTCAGCTCGGTCGGCCCGCGGGTGGGCGACTCCGGCCTCAAGCCGGACATCATCGCCCCCGGCGTCAACGTCGTCGCCGCGAGGGCGGGCGGCACCACCGCCGACGACGGCTATGTCGCGATGAGCGGCACGTCCATGGCCACGCCCCATGTGACCGGAGCCGCCGCCATCCTGTTCCAGCAGCACCCCGACTGGACGGCGGAGCAGGTCAAGCGCCAGCTTATGCAGTCGGCGACCGGCGCCAGGGAGCACGGCGCCTACTTCCAGGGCGCCGGACGCGTCGACGTCGCCCGGGCGGTCGACCAGGACGTCACCGCCGACACCACCGCACTGGGCTTCGGGCTGATCCGCTGGACGGACGGAAAGCGGCCTCCGGTGACCAAGACCATCACCTACCGCAACCCGGGCGCCGCACCGGTCACCCTTCGGCTGAAGGACAACCCGAGCAGCGGGAAGAAGGACGTGCCCGCTCCCGCCGGGCTGTTCCGGCTCAGCGCCGACACGGTCACCGTGCCCGCGCACGGAACCGCGGCCGTCACCCTCACCGCGACCCCGGAAGCCACCACGACGTACGCCGCCTACAGCGGCGTGGTGACCGCGAGCACCGCGGACGACCAGGTGTCGGTGCGCGTCCCGTTCGGCATGGACGTCGAGCAGCCGTCCTACGACCTGCGCATCGGGATGAAGAGCCGCACGGGCGCCGCCCCCGACAACGCCTACCTGCTCGTCAACTCGGCTGACGGCAAGGCGTACGAGGTCGAGGCGCTCGGCAAGAGCAGCACGGTGGTGCGACTGCCGAAGGACACCTACTCGGTGAGCGGCTTCTACTTCGACGCCTCCTTCACCGAGGGCACCATCGTCGGCGTACCGAAGGTCGTGATGAGCGCCGACCGGCAGGTGACCATCGACGCCCGCAAGGCGAAGCCCGTCACGGTGTCGGCACCGAGCCGCTCCGCACGCATCATGTCGGCCGAGATCGGCACGATCAGCATGGCCGGGCAGCTGCTCTCGGTCACCATGTACAACGCGATCGGCACGGATCACATCGACGGCGTGTACGCGGTGCCGACGGACCAGTGCAAGGACTCGAAGTTCACCTACCTCGTCACCAGTATCTGGGGCGAACCGGCCGGCGCGGACGGGAACCCCGCCTCGGTCTACTACCTCACGCGACCGGTGCACGGCGCCATCCCGGCGGATCCCGCCTACAACCCCCGCAAGTCGGAACTGGCCAGGGTGAACACCACGTTCGCCGCCACCACGCCGGGAACCACGGCCACGCGCATCGTGTGGACGTACGTCGGCAACGTCCGCTTCAGCGGCCGGGCGATGGAGGGGATTCCGGTCCCGGCCCGGCGCGTCGACTACTTCTCGGCGGCAGACGGCCTGCGCTGGCAGACGGCCTTCGACCAGAACAGCTTCCTCGATCCGGACGCGCACGGGCAGAGCTATCTCAGCGACCTGCACGGCTACAAGGCCGGCTCCCAGGTCGACGAGCGCTGGAACGGCGGGATCCAGGCCGTGGGCCTCTCGTCCCAGATGGCCGCCTTCCGCGAGGGCGACACGATGTACCGGCCCTTCCAGTCGGCCGCGAACGGCAACCTCGACCTGGTGGCCGACACCACGTCCGGCCTGCCCGAGGTGAAGCTGTGGCGCAACGGTGAGCTGGTCTCCCAGGACTGGAGCATGAGCGACGTCCCGGCCGACGCCACCCCCGTTGACTATCGTCTGACGGTCGAGCACAACCGTGACATGGCCCCCAGTTCCGTCTCCACGAGTGTGCAGGCGGAATGGCGGTTCCGGTCGCAGACCACGGCGACCCGGCAGGCGCTGCCGCTGTACGCGGTCCGTATGTCGCCGAAGCTGGACGAGTGGAACCGGGCCAAGGCCGGCCGCAAGCTCGACATCCCGGTCCTGATCCAGCGGACGGCCGGCGCCCCGGCGTCGCCCATCCGCGTCTTCACCACCGAGGTCTCCTTCGACGAGGGGAAGACCTGGCAGTCGGTGCGGGTCAAGGGCTCCGGCATGGAGCACACCGTGACCGTGGAGCACCCGCGCCGCGCTGCGGGCGGCTCGGTCAGCCTGCGCGTCCACGTCGAGGACGCGGCGGGCAACTCCTTCAAGGAGACCGTCATCAAGGGCTACCTGCTCAAGTAGCCGCCTTCGCGTAGTACCCACTCGAGTAACTGCTTCCGCGAGTAGCGCAGCCCGGCCGCAGCGGCCGGACGCACACGAACAGGGCCCGCCGGACACGTCCGACGGGCCCTGTTCGTGAGGGTTGCGGCGTCCGCCGTACTCTCAGAGCCAGTCGCGGCGGGCCGCGTGCCAGCCCAGCTGCATACGGGTCGCGACGCCCGCCAGGCTCATCAGGCCCTGGATACGCCGCTGGACGGTGCGCTTGCTGACCCGCAGCTGTCCGGCTATCGCCTCGTCCGTCATACCGGCGACCATCAGGGAGAGCAGGTGCCGGTCCTCCCCGACCGGCGAGGCGGCATCCGTGGTGCCGGCGCCGCCGATCTGGCCCTCCTCGGTCACCCGGAGCGGGGCACCGATCTCCCAGTGGTGTTCGAACAGGGCGATGAGCGCGTCCAGCAGGCTGCTCTCCCGCACCACCGCGGCCCGCAGCTCCCTGGGGTTGCGGGACGTGCCCGAGGCCGCCAGCGGCAGGATGGCCACCGAGCGGTCGGCGATCGCCATCCGCAGCGGCAGCAGAGGCACCGCCCGGGCGACCTCTCCGGCGCACACGCCCTTGACGACAAAGTCCACCGAGTCGGGGTCGTCGAAGTACGCCTGCTCGTACAGGGCCCGGTAGAGCACGCCCCGGTCCAGCGCGTCGAACTCCTCCTGATTGCTCTCCGGTGACATGGCCACGTACTGGGCCTTCACGAACCACATCATCTCGCGGCAGGCGCCGTCCTGGAGCTGCCGCAGATGCTGGCGCAGTGCCGCGGCGCCGGTGATGATCTCGACGGCCTCGCCCGTGCTCCGGGCCCATGCGCTGCGGCGGTGTGTCTCCGCCAGTTCGTAGACGGCGGCCCGGGTCTGTTCCAGGGCGTCGAAGTGGCGTTGGAGCCGGGGCATGAGGGCCACCTGCGGCGGCACGGCCGTGAACCATTCGGGACTGTCCTCGACCACCGACGCCAGGCCCTTGTGCTCCAGCGCGCGCAGCAGCAGCCGCGCGGTGACGACGTCGAGGGCCGAGCGGCCGGAGATGTCCTGAGCGGACGCCGTCCCGGTGGCGACCAGAAGGCGGTACACCTCGCTCTCGTCGGCCGTCAGGCCCACCGTCTCCAGCATGTCGCCACCTTTCTCACCATCCTGGCCGCCTCCGCCCCGGTTTCCCGTAAGGGAACGCGGTGCACCCGGCGGATGTTCCATCAGCCCCTGCGCCCAGGCACCACGACGGTTGTCACCGGCGATCTGGTTCACCGTGACGGAGCGGTGCCGTCAGCATCTGGTGGATGCGGCTGGGCTCCGCCAACGCAAAGGCTGTCCCCGAACGCAGGAACCCCCGTCGCCACCTGGCCGACGGGGGTTCCTCAGCTGTCACGTTCCTGTCACCAACACCATCGACGCACCTGGACCCCGAAGGCCCACCTGCGTGAACGGCATCGATCTAGACCACGTGGACACCAGCAGACGCTTCCGCCTACCTGCGCCATGTGGTATCGCGGCCCACTCGCTAGCACCACGTACCACTCATCAAGATCCGGACGTGGTGCGGACCGAACCAGCCTGGCACTCGACGTTTCCACTCTTTGTCGCAGGTCAGGAGCGTGGTCAGGCGTGTACCACCAGCAGACGAAGAACCTCCTGGTGTCGTACTCGGCGAGAAGCTCGGCTTCATCTAGATCCGTCCGACGGACTTACGGACGGATGCGCAGGCCGAACGACGAAAGGGCGTCCGACCGGGCCAGGTGCCCTGCGGGCGCCCTCTTGAGCCGGCCGCGGAGCTTGAGGTGGCCCCGGCTCTTGAGGTGGCCGCCGCAAGCGCCTGCGCCGGGGTGACAGGAGATGCTGGGAGGGAGAGCGACCGACGAGGACGGCCTGGATTCCCTCCTGGCCAGCTCGAGCCGCGGATCCTTGGGGCGCGCGTGTGGCCCGGTGACCTTCCCGCACAAGAACAGTGCCACCAGCCCGGCCGGGCGTGCTCTCCAGCTCCGGGCCGTCGCTCGCTCTACACACGTTCCGCCAAGGCCGGGACCATGAGCTGGGCCACCGCTTCCGGCGGCCCGCTGAAGCAGACTTCGCTGGAGGACGTCTGCGGCGGCTCACTCACGACGTACTGCTCCCCTGTGCTGCGAACGGTTCCGCAAAGTGAACTCCTCTGTTAGCGGAAGTTCCCTACCCACACCCCGCCCCAGTGGTGAAGCCATCGGGTTCGATCCGGCGCGCTCCGGCCCGAACGTGGTCCCCGCGACCGCACGGGCCCCTGCGCGCCAGCGGCGTCCTCCACCGGCGCGCCGCCCGGCCGCCCGGAGACTACGGCCCCGGCGCGGCCGGGCCGGTGCTCCGCGGACCTCTGCTCATGCTCCGCCGCGGCGGGCCGGGACGGGCGCCGCGGATGCGGGGGCGAGGTGCGGGATGCATGCTCCTTGAGAAGCCGGATTCTGGACATGCTGGAGGAGCGGCGGTCTGCGGGCAAGAGACCGGTGAAGGCCGGGGAGACGGCGGTGGAGCCGGGCCCTCGACATGGAACACCTGTACGGCCGTGCTGTCGGAGGGGGCGTACACCGCACGACGAGGGCAGGGTTCAGAGGCTGAACAGGCTGGGGTTGTCGCGGACGTAATCGGCCACCCCCGATGGAGGCCGCCCGGTGACCTGCTCGACCCCGTCCGCCTTGCGGTCGTATCGATTCTCGGCGTGAAGACGAGCCATGGTGGAGATGTGCTGAAAGGCATGGTCCGGCAGCCCCAGCGGTCTGAGATCATCGTTGATCCATTCCTGCAGCGGGACGTCCGTGTACCTGACCGGTCGTCCCAGAGCTGTGGAAAGCTCTGCCGCCATGACGGCGGCGTCCTCCGAGCGCGGGCCGGTCAGCTCGTAGATTCGGCCGATGTGCGGGGACGGATCGGCCAGGATCTCCTCAACAACCGCGGCGACGTCCCGAGCCGTCACAGGGGAGGTTTTCGCCCGGCCGAAGGGCAGTCTGATGCTTCCGTTCTTCGCGATCGAGGAGAAGCCGACACGGAACAGCGGGTTCTCCATGAAAACAGTGGGCCTGATCTGGACGACGGGCAGGCCTGACCAGCCGAGGACCTGCTCCACCAACCAGTGCTGCCGCTGCTGCACGGACTCAGAGGTGCTGGTGAGATCCATCTCCGAGACAGTGAGCTGCGACATGTTCACGAACACTTCCAGGCGTCCGTACGCGCGGGCGACGGCCGCTGCCGTCACGGCAGCCTCCAGATACTGTGCCGACACACCCATACCGAAGTACATACGTCCACAACCGGCCAGGGCGTCGGCAACGTCGACCGCGCGCGTCAGGTCTCCGACGACGACCTCCGCTCCCATCGTGCGCAGCGCCTCCGCTCGCTCATCCTCGCGATGCGCCATGGCCCGGACGCACAGGCCCCTTTGTTTTAGGCCCTCGACCACATATCGGCCGACGGCACCGACACTGCCCGCCGCGCCCGTCACCAGAATGGGCAGCGCGCGGGCTTCCGGGGTGCCGTCCATACGAGCAGACTGGGGTGCGCACCGCCACGGCGCAACTGGAGACGGCCGGCCTCGCCGACGTTGTGCCAGGCAGTCACCGTCTGTGAAGCAGGTCGGCCTGTTCGTCCGCCTCGGGTTCCGAGGCCGTCCTCTGTACCGCTCGGCGCGGAGTGTGGTCCGTGCAGTGGCCGGGGTGATACGCCGGGGCATACGGGAACGCGGTCGGTAGCGACGGGGGCTGTCGGCGGGGTCGGCTACCTTCGAAAGGTCCCGAGTGGACCGCGCGTTCCCGCGCGCCTGATGGCTGCGGGCCGGGCGGGAACGGTGTGCTCGCCCCCCGGTTGTTCTGGCTCGGGGGCGGCCTCTTCCCAGCACCGGCTTTCCCCGGCCTCGCCCACGGTCCGGGCACCGGCCCGTGGGCGAACTGACCACACTCCGCCACCCCCGCGGACCGGACCCATTCCCCTCCCTGCCGACAGGAGACCCCCGCCGTGGCCCACACCGACCCCGCCATCCCCCTCACCCCATCACCGAGTGCTGGCCGGCGTGACAAGCCCGAACGGCAACCGCCCGCCAGAGTGCACCGAGATCGACCCCTGCGAGCCGTGCACCCAGGACGCGGAAGCTGCGGTAATCGAAGCCTCCATGGGCCTGCACGACCGACCGACAGGGACAGCCGAACCCCGACGGACGTCTACGACGCCTGCCTGCCGCCTCAGCCCACGACGCTGAGGAGCGCTACCTCATGGACGCCGAGGAGACCAGCAGCGAGACCGTCAGCCTGCGCGTCGACTCCACAACACGCCTGGACCCGGACGTGGCCCGCCGGCCGCAGGAGGCCCTCATCCGCCTCACGACGTAATACGACACGCTTCAGGGGTGCAGTGCTCGTTGCAGTGCCTCGATGGCGAGTGTGCGCGCGACCGTGGTCGCCTTGGAGTCGCGGAGGCTGTCGAGCATAAGGAAGTCGTGGACCATTCCCAGCACTCGGACCGCGGTGACGTCCACTCCTGCCTCGCGGAGCTTGGCCGCGTAGGCCTCGCCTTCGTCACGCAGTACGTCGGCCTCGTCGGTGATGACCAGTGTGGTGGGAAGGCCACGGAGCTGCTCGATGTCGGCCCGCAGCGGCGAGGCATAGATTTCGGTGCGCTGCTTGGGGTCCGAGGTGTACGCGTCCCAGAACCACTTCATCCCGTCGCGAGTGAGGTAATAGCCGTCGGCGAACTCCTGGTAGGACGGAGTGTCGAAGTTCGCGTCGGTGACGGGGTACAGCAGCACCTGGGCAGTCAGTTGCACATCTCCGCGTTCCTTGGCCATCAGCGCGAAGACCGTCGACATGTTGCCGCCCACCGAATCGCCGCAGACCGCTATCCGTGAGGCATCGAGGTTCTGTTCCCCGCCGTTTTGGAGGATCCACTTCCCGACCGCGTAGTTCTGCTCGATCTGAGTCGGATACTTCGCCTCGGGGGCCCTGTCGTAGACGGGGAAGACCACCGCGGCGTCCGCTCCGACCGCCAGTTCGCGGATCAGCCGGTCGTGCGTCTTCTCGTCGCCGAACACCCATCCGGCGCCGTGGATGTACAGGATCACCGGAAGGGTTTTCATCGTTCCCCGGGGACGGATGATACGCGTGCGGACGTTGCCGTACTGCCCGGCGTCGATGGTCACCCAATCCTCGTCCACCGCCGGCTTGGCCACCCCTTTCCCTTCCTGGAGACCATCGAGAATCTCGCGGCCGTTCTCCGGCGAGACCTCGTAGATGCGCGGATGTGGCGACGTGGCCTCCGTCAGCTCCCGGGCAGAGGGTTCTAGGACTGGGGTTGCGACGGATCGAGAAGCGGGCATGCTGCGCCTCCTGCCTAAGATGTAGCGGTACATGCGGCTGGCTCACCTCCCATCGTCTCTCAGCAGCGCATCGGTGCAAATCGCGGGACAGGCGTGAAGCCCAGGTCACGTTGGGTCGTCGAGGTCGCACCATGGCGCGGAACCACCGTCGGGTCCCGGCTTGTGGCTGCACTTCCGTCCCTAAGCGGGGCACCGCCGCATCCGAAATGGCCTGCCGAAGAAACCGACGGGCCGGCTGCTCGCTCAGGCGGCCCAACCGATCAGCACGCCCCACCCGGTGAACCTTCGCGGTCACAGCAGTAGGTTCTGTCTCTTTGGCCAGCGTCGTGTCCAGATGAGAATGGCGGCGAGGTGGAGTGCGGCCTGGTAGGCGGAGGCGAGTTTGTCGGTCTGTGTGACCAGGCCGCGCCACTGCTTGAGGCGGTTGGTGCACCGTCCGATGGTGTGGCGCTGCTTGTAGGCATCCGCGTCGAAGACGGGCGGCCGCCCGCTTCGGCCAGCAGCCCGGGTCCGTCGGGGCCCGACAGCCAGGGGTGGTTGTACGTGCTGGACAGGGCGTAGAGGCGGTCGGTGTCGGGCACGCGGCGTCTCCCTGGTCCCGGTGGTGTGTCGTCTGGGCGGGCTGTCGGTTCAGGCTGCCGCGCGCCGCGCCGCACGCGGCCGTCGAGGGCGGCCGTTCCCGTGTTGCGGGAGCGCGGCACGCGCGGCTGCCTGCGGCGCTCCGCCAGGCGGTCCGCAGGCGGCGTTCACCGCTGGGCCCGGGGGCGAGGCTGGACGCATGGGCCGGGGAGGGAACCGTGCAGGGCCCCGGACGCGGGCGCCCGCCCGGGATTGCGTTGAGGGGCCGGGCGGGCGCAGGGGCTGAGGGGGTGTCCTCCTTACGGGCGCGCCGCGGACGAGGCGAACGGGCGCGCGGCAAGGTCCTCCGCGGGGCGGGCGCACGCCCGGGCGGCCTCGGCCGGGCGGATGACGGAGAGCGGGCGGGAGGTGGACGGGCGGCGCTGGTTCAGCGAAGGCTCCTCGAGAGGGTGAAGCATCGGTCGGACAGAGGTGATCAGCAGCAGCGGCCCCCGATCACCAGGGACAGAAGCGGGCGAAATTCGCTTATCCCTTGGGGTGGGAGGGGAGTTGATGCAGCGGTCTGGGATGCGGGAGAAAGCCGGGTTCGCGCTCCCGGCGCAGTCCGTACGGCGAACCGTCCAACCGGCTTGTCGCTCCCTGGTGTGTTCCTGCCGGATGCCGCCGGTGGCCGTATTGGGGCGCGGCTCCGGATGAGGCGCCCGTGACAGCATGCTGCGGTGACAGACACACGTGACCAGCGTCCCGACGAAGACACTCTCGACTTCCTGCGTTCCGTGTTCCCGCCGGAATGGCGCGAGCCGGCGCTCGGGCATGAGGCCGTCGCGGAGTGGGAGCAGAAGAACGGGGTGGTCCTGCCGGAGCCGTACAGGACCTTCATCGCGGAAGTCAGCAACGGGTCGAGCCTGGGCCCCGCCGGCGACGGCGGTCTCCAGCCGCTCGGCTGGCTGCCCGACACGTGGCCCGCCCCCGGCCCGCGGCAGCCAGGCGAACCGTTCCCCCTGAGCGCAGCGTGGCCGTGGGAGGACGACGGGAGTGTCGTCCCCGAGGACCCGCGGATCGACGCGGCGTTCAACAAGGGGTCCATCGTTCTCGGGGCCGAGGACGGGCCGTCGTTCTGGCTCCTGCTGACCACCGGCCCCCGCCGCGGCGAGGTGTGGATGATCGCCGACGTCGGCGCTATCCCGGTGCCCGGCGACCAGGCATGGAGCTTCGAGGAGTGGGTGCGGCGCTGGCACACCAGTGACGACTGGTGGGACTGATCCCTCCGTCCAGGGCCAGGCGGAACTCGGGCGGCCGTCAGCCGCCGCGGGCACTGCCCGTCGGCGGCTCACGGCAAAGGCATGGCGCGCGGTGGGGGCAACGCGCAGGGCCTGCGCCCGGGCACCCGGAGGGGGGTGAGCCACGGCGCGGGCCCTGGGCCGGCGGGCGGTGTCAGTCAGTCTGCATCGGCACGTCGATGTACGTGCGGCTCACCCAGCCCCAATGGCCTTGTGGGCGCCGTAGTAGGGCTTGAGGTAGCCCCAGTTGCCCCGGTAGCAGGCCCAGTAGACGCCCTGGCCCTGGGTGAGCAGCCCGAGGTTGGTGTAGCTGGTGCCGGGCCCGGTGCGGAAGTTGACGGTGGCGGTGACCCGGGTGTCGAGCTTGACCTGGTGGGTGCACGCCTTGGAGCCCGTCGCCGCGCTCGCCGGCGCGGCCGCGGCGAGCGACAGTCCGAGAACTGAGGCGGCCACGGCCATGGTCCGGACACGGTGCGCGGGCGTGGTGCGGCGGAGGGCGGACGGAAACGGCACGGCGATTCTCCCCTTGCTCGGTGGTGGTGCGGGGAGCCTGAAGCCGGGCAGCGGCCCGCAACCGGTGCGGCGTTCGGGCGTGCCAGGGCCCGGCATGGCGATCAGGGACGGCGTTCCGTGCGGTGGGACCACTCCCTGGGCGGTGCGCGCGGGGTTCAGGCGGCGGCTGGTGCGGCCGCGGGCGTGGTGGGGGCTGAGAGCAGGAGTGCGCACAGGGCGGCCGGCCAGCAGCGGGAGGGTGAAGTGGCCGCCGAGCGGACCGGCCAGGGCCGTGCCGCCGGCCACGCCCAGGCGGATCGCGCTGGACATCCAGCCGACCGCCTCCGTCGAGGTGCCCGGCGGCGCGAGCGCGGTGACGGTCAGGCTGGCCACGGTGAGCAGGGGGACGAACAAGGCCCCCGGCAACACTGCCAGGTCGAGCACGGCCGGGGCCGGGAGCGGGGCGAGCAGCGGGAGCCATCCGGCCGCGAACAGGGCCGCCGGCACCAGCAGGTGCCGTGGCTGGGGGGCGGCAGCGCTCTGGAGGCGGGCGAACAGCACGCCGCCGAACAGTCCGGCAGCGGAGAACATCGCGGGCAGCGCGCCTGCCAGCCATGTGCCGCGTCCTGCCGCCCAGCAACGGCGATCCCGGCGACGTCGAGCGCCCCGACCGTGCCGCCGAGGAACACCAGCGCGCACAGCATCAGGCGCATGGCGGGCGGGCGCAGCACCCCCAGCGCATGCCGGTGGCGGGCCACGGGGCGCCAGACTCGGGCGGGGCGCGCGGTGGCGAAGACGAGGGAGCCGACAAAAGTGGCGGCGGCCGCCAGGACGAGGGCCGCTGCCGGGGTGAAGTAGGTGGAGACGGCGACGGCGAGGGCGGGCCCGCGACGTAGACGATCTGCTGGGTGGAGGAGTCCAGGGTGTAGGCGGTGCGCACGTGGGCGGCATCCGGCAGCACCGCTGGGTACAGCGATCTCAGGCCGCCTTCCAGGGGCGGGCATCCGGCTCCGGCCAGGGCGACGCACACGGCCGTGAAGGGGAGGCTGGCGGTGCCCGCCAGCGCCGCCGCCACCAGCACGGCTCCCAGGTGGCAGGGCAGTGGCAGGCCTCGCCGGTCGGCCAGCCGCCACAGCAGGGGCAGCCCGAGCGCCGGACAGACGCCGTAGAGGGCAGGCCAGCAGCCCGGCCGTGGCCAGGGAGTGGCCGTCGGCCCGCGCGTGGAGGATCAGTGCGACGGGCACGATGCCCAGGGCCAGGCGCCCGGTCACCGAGGCGGGCAGCAGGCGGCCGCAGCAGTGGTGGCGCAGCACGGCGCGGAAGGTCGGCGGAGTGGACGCGGCCGTCGCGGGGCGGGCCGGGACCTGGTGGGTGGGCGGCTGGGGTGCGGGCTCCGCCACTTCGGCGGTGCGGGAAACTTCGCGGACCCGCACCTGGGCCATGCCTGCCTGCCTCTGCGCGAAGAGTCGTGGTGTCCCGCCGGGGGGGCCGCCCTTCGGCGGCCTCGTCAGGGGCGCACGCCGTGCGGCCGGTGGCTGCGGCAGGGGGGAAGAGCCGCTGGTGGCACAGCTCAACAGGCCCACGTCACTGCCTCAACGCCGCATCCCCGGCAGCGGGCGACGCCGCGTGCGCGCCCAGCATCTGGTGCGGCGTTCCGTCGCGCCGGTCCGCCTCACGGCCCCGCAAAGGGTGGCAACGCCGGTGGCGAAAAGCCTCACGGCTGCTCGCCCACGGCAGCGGCCGACGGCGCCCCAGAGGAAGGGGCATCGGGCAGCCGGAGGAACTATTCGATTGCGGACGTAGCCGATGGCTTGGCACGGTTCAGCACACCGTGCGCGCCTGCATCCTGATCTGAGGAGGCCCTCGTGGCTGTCATTTCGGAACGCCGTTTAGCTCTTCTTGGAGGTGGCTTCTCCACCGACGACGACGGTCTGCTGGATGACTGGGTGCTCGAGCAGGTGCGCGCTCCTCGCCCCAAGGTGTGCTTCATCCCTACTGCCAGTGGTGACGCCCCCGCCTACATCGAGCAGTTCTTCGAGGCGTTCCGGTCACGTTCCTGCGAGCCCAGCGTCTTGCATCTCTTCCGACGTGAGCTCGATGACGACGCCCTGCGCACCTTCCTGCTCTCCCACGACGTCGTCTACGTAGGTGGGGGCAACACCGCGAACATGCTGGCGGTCTGGCGCGCGCACGGCGTGGACCGGCTCCTTCGCGAGGCCTTCGACCGCGGCACCTTGCTGTGCGGCATCAGTGCTGGTGCGAACTGCTGGGCCCAGGGCTCTCACACCGACTCTTTCGGGCCGCTGACCCACCTCTCGGACGGGCTGGGCCTGCTTTCCGGCTCGGTCTGCCCGCACTACGACAGCGAGCCCGGCCGCCGATCGTCCTATCAGGCAGCCGTGGCAAACCGCGCGCTTCCGGCCGGCTGGGCGGTCGAGGACGGCGTGGGTGCCCTCTTCACGGACGGACGGCTGGCGGACGCCGTGACGCGCACGCCTCAGGCCTGTTTGTATCGGGTAGAGGCCGGCGAGGATGGCGGAGTGAAGGAGCAGGCCATGCACTGTCGCCTGCTCGTCACACCACAGCAGCCCGCCTCACCTGCATGAAGTGGAGAGGGAGCGGCCCCGCCGGGTACGGACAGGATCAGCCTTGGAGCTCGCGTTCAAAAGGGAGCGGTGGCGCGCCCTGACATGACACACGGCGGCACCCCACCAGGGGAGTGCCGCCACGGTGAAGGCGTATCGTCGGGCCCTGTCCGCTGCGCGCAGGACACCCGTTTTCCCGGCGGAGCGCAGCTCCCGGCGGCGGTGGCCGTCATCGCCCGGACACGACGAACCTGTGGCGACCCAGGCCTGCATACCCGCCTGCTCAGGCAGACGGGGTCAGTCGGCCAGGCCCAGCAGGCCGTCCTGGCGCACCCAGCCCTTGGTGCCCTTGGGCAGGCCGGATGCGGAGCGGCGGGTGAGCTTGGTGTAGACCCAGTTGTTGTGGCTGCACATCACCGTGACCTTGTCGCCCCGGTGGAGCAGCCCGCGGCTGGTGTAGCGGGTACTCGGGCCCGTGCGGTCCCTCCAGCCGTTCTTGCCCGCGGTCGCGGGGAAGTCGCGGAAGTTTATCGAGCACGTGCGGCTCTCACCGACGGCATGAGCGGCCGGGGCGGTCGTCACGGTCATCGCGGTGGCGGCCGCCACCGCGAGGGTGACGGGTACAGCCGAGCGGAGGGCGAGACGGCGCATCATGACGGGGCGACCTTTCACAGCAAGACGGGCAGGGAGGCGCCCGGGCGGCTGCCCGGGCGCAGCCGATGCAGGCCCTGCGGTGCTCGCGCCTGCCTCCGGTACACCCAGGTCGCCAACGCGTGGGTGAGTTGGACGTCGTCGTGGGCCGGGGCGCGCAGCTGCTGGGCGACGAGCTCGCCGGGGGTGTGCTCGCGCAGGCGGCCGTCCCGGGAGCTGGTGATGGCGAGAGGTTCGTCGGTGCTGTCCCCCTCCAGCTCCAGCCACCGGCGCAGCGTCTCGCTTGGCCGTGGGTGACTTCCTGCAGCACCAGCCCGGGACAGGTCGGCGCCGGGCCGACCGGCCTCTGTCCTGCCGACCGTGGGCGCCGGGGCGGTCATCCAACGCAGGGGATCCTTGTCCTCACCGACCCAGGCCAGGGCGTAGGTGTCGGCGCCCTGCCGGGCAAGCCACGAGGGGAAGTCGTCGGCGCGGGAGTCCTGCTCGCTCATCGAGGGGCTTTCTGCTCGGCGGTGGGGACGCCGCGCTGGGGTGGAGACGGCGGCTTCGGGCAGCTTGCCCGCGCCCCCAGCACCCGGTCGGCCGGCCACTGAACCCGGACCGCCCGCCGGGACACAGCACGCCGCGGCTGACGGGGACGTCCCGCACGGCGGGACGCACACTTCCCGAAAGCCAAAGGCCGTTGGCCCGGCGGCTACCTTCCCCTGCGGCTGCGTACCAACGCCACGAGGGCAATCACGACAATGGTGATCAGGAGCCAGAGGGGCGGGTCGCCGACCCCCTTGTACGCCAGCACGGTCGAGTCGGTACTCAGGTGCACGAGAACTCCATCCCACGAGGTGATGGCCGGGCTCAGCCGATGGCGTCTTCGACGTTCTCCGCCTTGCCCACCGACGACGGATTACTCGCCCGGCAGGCTGCGGCAGGCCACCATCGCCCCGCGCACGACGCCGGATCGAGAGGACCGCCCACTGTCGCGACAGTGCGCTCCCACCAGTCGCACTCAACCGTCGCGTGGACGCCCGCCTCCGCGAGAACCCCGGCCGCGTCCCTTGCGGCCTCGAGCCATACGGGGCCCGTGCCCGTCACCGGTGCGCCGTCGAGCAGCACCTTGCTTTTGGCGAGGCTGAGGCCGGTGACCGTCCGGACCGCACGAACCGCATCCGTCCTGCGGTCCCCTGTCTTGGAGCTGCTGCGCGTCACGGGCCCCCTCGGGCCGACGGACGAGGCCGGGCCAGCCCCATCCTCTCTTGAGACCCCATGGTCAGCGGCAGGATCTCTCCGGTCACCGGCCACTACGTCACCCTCGACGTGGAGGACGCACAGTACAGCGTGTTCTACCTGGAGAACGGGCAGGGCACGCCTCTGGTGTGCCAGCACACCGCGGGCTGCCACAACCACCAGTGGCGGGGCCTCCTCGAGGACGAGGAGATCACCGGCCGCTACCGGGTGATCGCCTACGACCTCGCCCGGCACGGCAAGTCGGACCCGCCGTCGAACCAGGAGTGGTGGAAGGAGGAGTACCGGCTCACCGCGGACCACTTCACGTCCTTCATCGTCGCCTTCTGCGACGCCCTCGAACTGCAGGACCCGATCTTCATGGGTTCCTCGTTCGGGGGGGAACGTGGCCCTGCAACTCGCCCTGCGGTACCCGGACCGGTTCAAAGCGGTGATCCCCGTCGAGGGCGCGGACTACTCACCCGGCTTCCACCTCGACTGGTGGCAGCATCCCCACGCCAATGCCGCCCAGGTGTGCGCCAGCGGCGTGTGGGACCTCATGGCACCGCAGTCCCCGGAGCAGGACCGCTGGGCCACCCGCTTCTACTACACCCGGGGATCGGAGGAGTTCAGGGGCGACCTGTACTGCTACTCCGTCGACACGATCTGAGGGACCGGCTGGACGACATCGACGGCGACCGGTGTCCCGTGATCATGCCGACCGGCGAGTACGACTACCTCACCACCCCCAAGGACGGGCGCCGGACCGCAGAGGCCATCCGCGGAGCGGAGTTCATCGAGATGAAGGAGATCGGCCACTTCCCGATGAGCGAGAACTACCCGCGCTCCGCTCAATACCTGGGGCAGGCCCTGGAGCGGATCGAGAAGCGGACCGGCTCCTGAGGCCACGGCGTACGTCCGTGCGTCCCGCGCACACGGTCGCACGCGTGCCGGCCGGCCACTTCAACGGCTGGTCACCCCTCCGAGACCCGGACGTCAGCGAGGGCGCCGAAGGAGCGCGAACCGCGTGCCGTCCGGGTCCGTCACCTGGGCCACGCGTCCGTGGGCCCCATCGTGGGCCGGTACGCGGACCCGGCCGCCGAGGTGCGTGCGTGGCCGCGGCCGGTACGCTCGTCGTGGCCGTGATCCTCCCCCGCGGCCGTGTGCTGACGGAGGCCGTCCCGGCTCAGGCCGAGCACGGCGAGACGCCGCTCATCGCCGACCAGGCTTGAACTCCGGAGGGGGTGGCGCGGGCGTCCGCGACGACGAGCGGGGCCATGCGCAGGGTGAGTCAGCCGTCAGTCGGAAGCGTTCAGCAGTTCCTCAGCCCGGTCCCTGGCCGCGGCCACCTCTCGCTCGGCGAGGCCGCACAGCCGCAGGCACGACGACGCGATGGCGTCCGTGTCGGCCGGTTCCGGCTCACGGGAGTGCCGTATCTGGATGACGACCTCCACGAGCTGGATCAGCAGTTCGCCGATCCGTTCGGCGGGCATGCTCCGCGCGACGTCCCCGGTCGCCGCCAGGGCGCCGAGGGCGCCGTAGTTCGCCTGGAGTCGGCCCCGTTCGGCGCGGAAGGTGTCGAACCGTTCGGTCCGCACCTCCGGCAGCAGATAGAGCGTGCCGATGTTGTAGGTGGTGCCGGCGAGGGTGCGTACGTCCAGGGCGGCCACCGCGTAGAGGGCGGCGGCCGGCTCGGCCCGCTCGGGCACCAGCGCCCGGATCCGCTCCACCATCCGCAGACTGGGCCGTACGGATGTGGCCAGCAGCTCGGCGAGGATGTCCTCCTTGGTGGCGAAGTGGTAGTAGAGCGAGGCCTGGCGGATGCCGACCCGTTCGGCGATCGTGCGGGTGCTGGTGCCGGCGATTCCGCGTTCGACGAAGAGAGCCCCGGCGACGTCGAGGATCTGTTCACGGGCGGAGGTGCCGGGGTCGGACGGCGGCGTGTGCCGGGGCCTGCCTTGACGGGGACGCGTCGTCGTCATGGGCCCATCCTGCCACCCCGGTGCCAGGCACTCGGCCGGGGCCGGCAGGAAGACGGCTGCTGCGCCGCCGTCGCTCACGAGGAGGCCGTGTACGCCCGCCAGCCGCCGAAGCGGGTGATGTCGGGCGCGCTCTCGACGGCGTACGGCTCGACGAGGAAGCCGCTGACCTGCCGCCCGTCCGCCAGTTCCACGGTGCCGATGGTCATCGGCGGGGGGACGGCGGCGGTGAACGTTGCGAAGCCCGCCGCCGGAAGCCGCCAGACCTCGCCCTCGATGCCCGTCAGGGCCAGGTCGCCCTTCCCGGAGCCGCGCGCGGCCTCGGCGCTTCGCCCGGTGCCGGCGCCCTGCCCGGCCGGGGCGACCCGGACCAGGCCCGGCCGGGGAGGGTCGGTGGGCAGGGCGTACAGCCGGTAGCCGGCGGCCGTGCGCACCGGGCCCACCAGCGTGCCGCCCGCCTGCACCACCTGGGCGTTGAGCGGCTGCCCGGTGAGATGGGCGCCGACCACGAACAGGTCGAGCCCCGGGTTGGCGAACCGCTCGGCCAGGACGGCCAGGGCGCGGTCGGAGAAGGCCGGCCCGGTGAACATCACGCCGAACGGCAGGCCGTCCGCGAACCCCGCGGGTACGGCGAGCGAGGCGCAGTCCAGCAGGTTCGCGAAGTTGGTGAAACGGCCCAGCCGGGCATTGGCGCCGACCGGGTCGGCCGCCACCTGAGCGAGGGTGGGGTGCCAGGTGGTGGTCGGGGTCAGCAGCGCCGTACAGCCGTCGAGAAGGGCGCGTCCGGCGGAGCCCAGCGCGGCGAGGCGCGCGGTGTCGGCTGCCCAGTCGGCGGCCGTCTTCTCCCGGCCGGCCAGCACGAGGGCGGCGACGGTCGGATCGAGGTCCGTGCCGATCAGGTCGCGGTGCTGTTCCAGATGCGCGCCGACGGCGGCGTACCGCTCGGCGACGAACGCGCCGCCGTACAGCAGGTCCGCGGCCTGGAGCAGCGGGGTGATGTCGGTCTCGACGATCTCCGCCCCGGTGCTCGCCAGCCGGGTGACCGCGGCGGCGAAGGCCTCGCGCCAGCCGTCGGCCATGTCCTGGAGGTGCTGGGGGGCCGGGACGGCGATCCGCGGGCGGGCGGGGGGCGGCGGGAGCGGGGCGCCGGTGCGCGAGAGCGGGTCGGACGGGTCCGGGCCCTCGATCGACTCGGCTGCGGTGCGGGCGAGTCGCAGGTCGCGGGCGAAGACGCTCACGCAGTCGAGGGTGTAGCAGGCGGGGACCACACCGGTCACGGGCACGAGTCCCTTGGTGGGCTTGACGCCGACGATGCCGTTGAGGGCGGCGGGCACCCGCCCGGAGCCGGCCGTGTCGGTGCCGAGTGCGAGGTCGGCGATGCCGAGTGCGACCGCGACGGCGGAGCCGGAGGACGAGCCGCCCGAGACGCGGTCCGTGGCCCAGGCGTTGCGCACCGCGCCGTACGGGCTGCGGGTGCCGACGAGGCCGGTGGCGAACTGGTCCAGGTTGGTCTTGCCGAGGACCACCGCGCCGGCCGCGCGCAGCCGCGCGACCGCGGGCGCGTCGGCCCGCGGCACGTACACGTACGACGGCGCGCCCGCTGTGGTGGGGAGCCCGGCCACGTCGATGTTGTCCTTGACGGCGACGGTCAGGCCGGCCAGCGGCAGCGCCGGGTCGATACCGTCCGCCTCGGCGAGTGCCTGCCCGCGGGGCCTGAGGTGGATCCAGATCTCGGGTCGGCCGGCGTTCACGGCGCGGTCGTAGGCGGCTGCCACGCGTGCGGCCGGTGTCATGACGCTCATGCTCGCACCGCCGCGAGGATCTGGCCGGGCGCGACCTGTTCACCGGGCTTGACGTAGATCTGCAGCAGGGTTCCGGCGGCGGGGGCGTGCACCTTCGACTCCATTTTCATCGCCTCCAGGGAGAGGATCGGATCGCCGTCGGCCAGGGTGGCGCCGGGTTCCGCGGTGATCTGCCAGACGGTTGCGGTGAACGGCGCGGTGACCGGGACCGCGCCGTCCGGGACGGTGACGGCGGTGGGTGCGGTCGCGGGTGCCGGATCGTCGTCGCGGTCGAACTCGCCGGCCGTCCGCCAGCGCTGCCTCTCGGCCTCGAACGCGGCGTTCTGCCGCTGCCGGAAGGCGGCGATCGAGTCGGCCTCGGCGGTCAGGAAGGCGTGGTGCTCGGCGATGGAGAAGGTGCCCTCCTCGACCGGGAAGTCACCGCGGCCGGCATCGGTCTCGGCGCGCAGTTCGAGCAGTTCCTCCGCGGTGACGGGGTACCACTCGATGCGGTCGAAGAAGCGCAGCGCCCAGGGGGAGTCCTGGAACAGGCCGCCCTTGCGGAACCGGTTCCAGACCTGCACGGTGCGGCCGACGAACTGGTATCCGCCGGGTCCCTCCATGCCGTAGACGCACAGGTAGGCGCCGCCGATGCCGACGGAGTTCTCCGCGGTCCAGGTGCGGGCCGGGTTGTACTTGGTGGTCACCAGGCGGTGGCGTGGGTCCAGGGGGGTGGCCACGGGAGCGCCGAGGTACACGTCGCCGAGTCCGAGCACCAGGTAGGAGGCGTCGAAGACGGTGCGGTAGACGTCGTCGGCGGTCTGAAGGCCGTTGATACGGCGGATGAACTCGATGTTCCAGGGGCACCAGGGGGCGTCGTCGCGCACCCCGGCCATGTACCGCTCGATGGCCAGCCGGGTCGCCGGATCGTCCCAGCTGAGCGGCAGCCGCACCGTACGGGAGGGCACCACCAGTTCGTTGGTCGGCGGGACCTCTTCCTCCAGTTCCCGCAGCAGTGCGGTCAGGTCACGGGCCCGCAGCCGGCGGGGGTCGGTGTGGATCTGGAGGGAGCGGATGCCCGGGGTGATGTCGACGACGCCGTCGGGCGCGTGCGCGGCCAGGGTCTCCTGCAGGGCGTGCACCCGCATGCGCAGGCCGAGGTCGAGCACCATGGGGCCGTACTCGACCAGGACGTTGTCGTCGCCGTCCCGGCGGTAGGTGACGGCCGGCCGGGCGTCGGTGGCCTCCAGCCGGCCCAGCACCCCGTCGTCACCGTCACCGCCGGAGCTGGTCAGCGCGGGGAAGGCGCGGTGGTCGTCGAGGCCGGCCGCGTCGGCTTCCTTGACCGGTACGAAGCGGACGGTGTCACCCGGCCGGAGCTGGCCGAGCTTCCACAGGTCGCCGCTGGCGACCACGGCCGGGCACACGAACCCGCCGAGGGACGGCCCGTCGGGGCCCAGGACGATCGGGGTGTCCCCGGTGAAGTCCAGCGCACCCACCGCGTACGGGGTGTCGTGGATGTTGGAGGGGTGCAGTCCGGCCTCGCCGCCGTCCTGGCGGGCCCACCGGGGTTTCGGCCCGGTCAGGCGGATGCCGGTGCGGGCCGAGTTGTGGTGCACCTGGTAGTCGGTGGCGTAGAGGGTGTCGACGTCCTCGCGGGTGAAGAACTCCGGTGCCGCATGCGGGCCTTCGGTCACCCCGATCCGCCAGTGCGAGACGATCGCGGGCCGTCGCCCGGGCGGGGTCGGGCGGCCGTCCGTGGCCGGGCCGGTGCCGGGCCGCAGGACGTCCCCGGCGCGCAGCGCCCGCCCGCCGTGGCCGCCGAAACCGCCGAGAGTGAACGTCGAGGCGCTGCCGAGGTACGCGGGCACGTCGATGCCGCCCCGGACGGCCACATAGCTGCGCAGTCCGGGCCCCTGGCACGTGCCGAGGACCAGGGTGGCGCCGGCCGGCACCGGCACCGGTCCCCACCGGGCCACCGGGGTGCCGTCCACCGTCACCGGGACGGGGGCGCCGGTGACGGCGACCACGGTGGCGTGTGAGAAGCGCAGGGTCAGCCCGCCCGCGGTGACCTCCAGGCCCGGTGCCGTCTCCGGGTTTCCGGCGGCGAGGTTGGCCTCGGCGAACGAGACGGCGTCGAACGGCCCGCTCGGCGGCACGCCCACGTGCCAGTGGCCGAGCCGGCCGGGCAGGTCCTGCACGGTGGTCAAAGGGCCCGGCACCAGCACGTCGATGCGCGGCTCGGGGTCGTGGGCGGTGTCGAGCGTGCTGGTGCTGTGCACCGCCTCGCGCACCTCATCCCGCGCGGTCAGCGCGCGCAGCAGACCCAGGTTGGTGACGATGCCGTCCACCCGGCTCGCGTCCAGGGCCCGGCCGAGCAGATCGAACGCGGCGTCCCGGCCGGCGCCCCTGGCGATCACTTTGGCGAGCATCGGGTCGTAGTACGGCGAGATCTCCAGACCGGTTTCGGCGAAGCCGTCGACGCGGACGCCGGGCAGGGCGTCCGCGCCCTCGCCGGGAAAGACCGCCCGGGTGATCAGGCCCGAGGAGGGCAGCGAGGCCTTGCCGGGGTCCTCGGCGTAGACGCGGGCCTCCACGGCGTGCCCGGCGGGCGCCCATTCCCGCTCGAACACCGTGTCGTCGACCGTGCCGTCACGGGCCAGCAACAGCATGAGCTCGACGAGGTCGACACCGTACGCCTCCTCCGTCACCGGGTGCTCCACCTGGAGGCGGGTATTGACCTCCAGGAAGGCGGCCTCCTCGCGCACGGGGTCGTAGACGAACTCCACGGTGCCCGCGCCCCGGTAGCCGACCGAGGCGAGCAGCCGGCGCGACGAGTCGTGCAGCAGGGCGCGCACCGCCGCGGGCAGCGCCGGGGCCGGGGCCTCCTCGATCACCTTCTGGTTGCGGCGCTGCAACGAGCAGTCGCGGTCGCCGAGCACGGCGATCCGGCCGGTGCCGTCACCGAAGACCTGCACTTCGACATGGCGTGCGGGGCGCACCAGGCGCTCCAGGAACACACCTGCGGAGCCGAAGTGGGACTCGGCGAGCGCCGCGACCCGCGCGAAGGCCTCGCGTACTTCGCCGTCCGTCGCACATGCCTGCATGCCGATGCCGCCGCCCCCGCCGGTGGCCTTGACCATCACCGGCAGCCCGATCGAAGCGGCGGCCGTGACGGCCTCCTCGGCGCTCGCCAGCAGCTCCGTCCCGGCCAGCAGCGGCACCCCGGCGGCCTTGGCCAGGGCTCGCGCGGTGTGCTTCTCCCCGAAGGCGGTGATCTGGTCGGCGGTCGGCCCGGCGAACCTGAGGCCCGCCTGCTCCACGGCACGCGCGAAGGCGGTGTTCTCGGAGAGGAAGCCGTAGCCGGGGTGGACGATCCCGGCGTCGTGGGCGAGCGCGGCCTCGATGATCGCGTCGCCACGCAGGTACGACTCGCGGGCGGGTGCCGGGCCCAAGTGGACCGCGTGGTCGGCCTCGCGAACATGCGCGGCGGCCCGGTCGGCGTCGGAGAAGACGGCGACGGTGGCGAGCCCCATCCTCCTGGCGGTACGGATCACGCGGCGCGCTATCTCACCGCGGTTGGCGACGAGTACGGCGGTGGGACGGATCATGCGGCTCCCTCCGCGGTGCCGGCGTCCTGCGCGGACCGTGCGCCGGCGGCGGCTTGCGCGGGCCGTGCGCCGGCGGCGGCCGGTGCCGGGTCCACGACGAGCATCCGCAGCGGGGTCGGGTTGAAGTCGTTGCACGGGTTGTTCATCTGCGGGCAGTTGGAGACCAGCACCAGGACGTCCGTCTCGGCGCGCACCGCGACACGGCGGCCCGGCGCCGACATGCCGTCCACGATGCCCAGCGCGCCGTCCGCCTCGACGGGCACGTTCATGAACCAGTTGAGGTTGGAGACGAGGTCCCGCACCCCGAGACCGCGCCGACCGGCCTCGGCGAGGAAGTTCTCCCGGCAGCCGTGCTGGAACATCACGTGGTGGCCGTAGCGCAGGGTGTTGGACTCCTTGCCGCAGGCGCCGCCGATGGTGTCCTGGCGGTCGATCTCGTTGGCGACGACGGTCATCAGCGCCCGGCCCTCGTTGCTGCGCAGCACGGTGCCGGTGCGCACATAGGCATTGCCCTGCCAGGCCAGGGTGTCGGGGACGCTGTAGCGCTCCTCGGGATCGTGGGCGTCGTAGAGCAGGCAGTCGGCCGACTGGTTGCCGCCCACGTCGACGATCGTCAGGACGTGCCCCCGGCGCACCACCGCCGACCAGGGCGCGGTGGGGGCCACCGTCTCATCGAGGACGACGGCGCCCTCGACCAGGCTCGCCGCCCGGTCCAGGCGGGTGCCCTTCGCGTGGATCGCGCCGACGGGGACGGTGGAGGCGACGATGCCGCCCGAGACGGTCGGGTGGGTGACCGGTGTGTTCCCGGTCGGTGTGGTCGCCATGTCACAGCCCCCTGGCTTCGCAGTAGTCGACGGTGTTGAGATACGCCCGGTGCAACTCCGGGGTGGTGGTGAAGCGCGGCTCGCCGGGACCCGTCGGGGCGCCGCGCCAGGCGTGTACCCGCAGGGGGCCCACGACGTAGTCCGGGCGTGGGTCCAGCGGGTGGGTGACGTTGGCGACCAGCACCAACAGGGGCATTTCTGCGACGAGTTCGACATGTGTGCCCGGTCCGGCGCTGCCCTGCCAGCCGAGGGTGCCGTCCGCCTCGACGCGCACGCCCTGGAACATGGACACGCTGGGTGGCAGGTCGCGCCGGCCCAGGCCGTGCTTGGCGGCCGCCTTGAGGAAGAGCCCACGGCCCGACGGTGACGGGCCCTCGGGGCGGGCGTCACCGTACTTGCGCTCGTTCCAGGCATCGGTCGTGGTTCCGCAGAAGGCGTCGTGCCGGCCGGAGGAGTCGGCGCTGACGACGGCCAGGACCCGGCCGTCACCGGAGAGCAGAGGATGGTTCTCGCTCAGGTAGGCCTGCCAGGGCACCTTTTGGGTGTCGGCGACGTTGAGCCGCTCGACCGGTTCCAGGGCGTTGAAGAGCAGCAGGTGGGCGCAGGCGTCACCGGTCGGGTCGTCGAAGCGCAGCCGGGTGCCGCGGGCGAGCACTTTGTGGCTGTAGCCGCCGGGCGCCACCGTCTCGGCCCACACCAGGGCGGCCGGGTCCACTCCCGGCGGACGGTACGGGCTGCCGGACGCCGGAAGGTACGGCATCCACTCCCCCGGCCGCCCGCCCTGGGCACGGGCGTCGTGCCGGGCGCTGCGGACACTGTCGGTCGAACGCAGATCACGGGTGCGGGCGGTGACCCGCCCGGTCGGGCGCCGGCCGTGCGGCGTGCCGGCCGTCGAACTGTCCGCGGTGGTCATGGATTTCCCCTCGTCCCTTCGTCGGTGCGTGGTCGGTGTCGCTGCTCGCGTCGCCGGGCCCTCGGGCGGGCTGGGCCCTCAGGCGGGCTCGGCGACGGCTGCGGCCTCGCGGGGCGGCTCGGTATGCGTGTGCGGCACGTGCCGCAGCTCGATCCGGCGGTGCAGCCGGCGGCCCAGGAAGTAGCCGGCACCGACGGCGAGGCTGAGCCCGATGAACAGCAGGGCGCTCCAGCGCAGCCACCAGGTGCCGCCGGTGAGGTCGTAGATCTCCGCACGCGGCCAGATGAGATTGACCGTCATGCCGGCCTGGTAGAGCACCGCGACCGCGTTGACCGCCACTGCCCACCGGCCCAGCGAGAAAAGGGGCCGCCCGGTCTCGTCGACACCCGCTGGGAGCCCCCCGGCGGCCCGCCACCGCAGACGGCTGACCAACAGCGGCACAGTCACACCCAGGTAGGCCAGGTACAGCAGAGCGATGCAGAGGCTAGAGAGCGCGGTGAAGATCGCCGACTGGTGGATGTTCACGAGGAGCGCGGCGGCGGCCCCGGCGCCCACCACGATCGACGTGGTGACCGGTGTGCCGGTGCGGGCCGAGACCTTCGCAAGGTGCCGGTGGAAGGGCAGGGCGCCCTCGCGCGCCATGGAGTACATCATCCGCGCCCCGGAGGTCTGCACCGCCAGCGTGCAGGCGAACACCGCGACCGCCACACAGCACAGCAGCAGCCGGCCCACGACCCCGCCGAGCCGGTCGGTGAGCACCCAGGACAGTCCGCCCGCGGCCAGCTTGCCGTCGGTCAGGCTGCCCGCCGCCATCAGCCCCGACAGGATCAGCAGGGCCCCGCCGACTCCCGAGGTGATCAGCGCCCGCAGGATGGTCCGGGGAACGGTGCGGCGCGGGATGTGGGTCTCCTCCGCCAGCTCGCCCACCGAGTCGAAGCCGACCATGACGTACGCCGCCATCAATGAGGAGGCGAGAAAGGCTCCGGCATAACCGCTCTGCCCGGCCGAGCCGGTGTGGTGGAGCACCACCTGTGGCCCCCGCTCGGGCAGGAAGAACAGCACCAGGACGAGCGCGATCACGCCGATGATCTCGACCGTGACGCCGAAGCTGGTGGCGGCGGCCATGTGGCGGATACCCAGGATGTTCACCGCCGTGGTAACCACCAGCAGCAGGCAGCCCAGCAGGACCGCGTTGCGCGCGCCGGTCGCTGAGCCGACCGAGGGATCGGCGCCCGGCCCCCCGGCGATCTGGAAGCCCGACCAGATGCCCGGCAGGACCGCCTGAGCGGCGATCGCGGCCGCCGCGACGGTGAGGATCTGCCCGATGATCATGATCCAGCCGAAGAACCAGCCCGCCGTGGTACCGGCCAGCCGGCTCGACCACTGGTAGATCGCCCCCGAAATGGGCCAGCGCGCCGCTAGCTCGGCGAAGCAGAGCGCGACCAGCAACTGGCCCGCGAAGACCAGCGGCCACGTCCAGAAGAACGACGCGCCGCCGAGGCCGAAGCCGAGCCCGAACAACTGGAAGACGGTGGTGAGAATCGACACGAAGGAGAAGCCCGCGGCGAAGGACGCGAAGCCGCCCACTCCGCGCCGGAGTTCCTGCTGATAGCCGAGGGGAGCGGTCCTGGTTGTGGCGCCGCCGTGCTGACTCTGCCCTGGGGGGAGTTGGGGCCGGCTCATCACCGCACCTCCGATCGATCGACGGATACCTGTCACCTGACAGGTATGGCGATCGTCGGCGGGACCGGTCTCACGCCCGGGTCGGGGGAGTTAACTTCGTGTATCCGCAGCCACGAGAGCGCCCCGCCATGGTCTTCGCGGTCCTGCAGGAGGGCCGCCGACCCCCGGGCCCGGCATGACTGTCGCCCCCTGTGCCGCTGGTGCGTCCGCTGCCACTCCCCGCTCTCGGCGAAGGCGTGGGCCGGGGCCTGGGGCGGGCCTCAGCGGCCGGCCTCGCCACCGCCTGGCAGAGGCGACCCGGCTCACCCGGTGGTAACTGCTTGACGAAATGGCCGAGTCGAGCACGCCGAGCCGCCCCGTGAAGGCCGGGCACGGGGGTCGGGCCGGCAGACCGGCAGCAGCCGATGCGCGGGTACGACGCGGTCAGGCACATCACCGGCCGGCGGGCCCCTGAGCCGACGCCCACCTCGCCCTGAACGGTGTCACCCTCTGGTAGCCCCCCGACGGCGAGCCGGTCTCCCTGGCCGGTGTGATCCTCCAGTCCGCGGGCCAGGTCCGGAAGAACTGGAAGATCCTGCGCGACTGCCGCCAACGGGGCGACGGCCTCCATCACGCCGTCGCCACCATGCACAACCTCGCCATGGCACGGTGAAACAGCTGGCCGAAACACCACTCAGCCCCGCCCTCACCAAGCCTTCCCCGAGCGGAGGCTCGCCGTGGCGCGGTCCGCGTGGAACGCGACTCCGTAGGCCCGGCCGAACCGGTTGGCCTCCATGACCGCCACCGACTCGATCTGCTCCGCGTTCAGGCGCAGCGACCAGCGGTTGCCGGGCCGGTCGAAATACGCGGCGCGCATCCGTTCCGTCAGGCCGCCGGCACCCGCAGCAGCGCTCCGACCCTGAGGCACAAGCGCAGCGCGTCCCTCTCCGAGGGGCGTAGCTCGACCAGTGTCTCGCCCTCGGCATGCGCTGGACCTGCCTGTGAGCAGGCCCAGCGGTCCAGGCGCCAACCGGCACCTCGACGCGAAGGCCCGCAAGCAGTCCAGCGGGCGCATCGTCCACGAGTCGGCCATGACGTCGGCGGCGGCCTCCAAGTAGCCCCGCCGCCGCCCGAAGTCGAAGGACGCACTCCGCTTGGCAGGGTGCCTCCTTGAGCGGTGCAGCTCAGTCGGCGTCAGCGCAGTCCTGCTGCACCCCGGAACTCTCGGCCGCGAGCTGCTCGACGATCGCGTCCTCGCCATCCTTGCCCTGCGCAACCGCGAGGCCAATCGGGCCAGATCCGTCGGTGTAGTGCTTGACGAAGATCGCGTACAGCGGCGTCTGATGGACCGCGTTCTTATCCATAAACGTCTGGAGCATCGATCGGGTCTTGTCGTCCACCGGCTTCTGATCCTCACGCCACTTGGCAGCGAGAACTCCCATGATCTCGCGGGTACAACTCAGCGTCGGCGAGTTGGCGGCCTGCGCGGCCCCCGCCCCAGCGCCATCGGACTTGCCATGGCCACTGGAACAGCCTGCCACCAGCAGCACGGCAGCCAGCGACAGCCACAGCCTCTTCTGCATCTTTCCCCCAGCCCTGTCGCGCGACGCGCGGAGCCACATCCTGCCGCACGTTCAGCGGCCGCGCGGCCGATCAGCGGTACTGCCTCAGGAGCATGCCCAATGCGCCGATCTTGGCGCCGGTGTCCGGCTCACCCGCACCCTGCTCTTCTGACAGTTCCCTGACGGGGTGGAGCAGGACGCCGAGGCCGGGGTGCGCCTTGCTGTAGAGCAGGACCTTGCGGTGCCGGTCGCGGGGGAGGCTGGGCGGGCAGTGACACAGCCACCGCCGGCCTGGCCGGATCCGCTGGTCTGCGGGCCTTCGCTCTATTCGGCGTCGTTCAACTAGGCCTGGCCGTCGTCCATGCTCTGGCCCGCTATGCCGACACGCCAGCACCTCGCCTTCCGCAAGGAGCTCCGGCAGGTCGCCAAGCAGCTCCCAGTACCGGACCGCGCTCTTCTACTGCGCGACCTCGCCCGGTTCCCGATGGCGGTTGTCAGTCGTGCTGTCACCAGGTCACGGCGAGGCCGGCCGGAAGGGCCCCCGGGGGTGGCGGGGCCCGGTGATTTCTTGGACAGGTGTCCAGCTATCCTGGACACCTGTCCAAGAAGGGAGAGCTCGCTGCTCATGGAAATCGTGGCGAACGTGCTGGTCGGCCTGGTGGCCGTGTTGCACATGTACATCCTGGTGCTGGAGATGTTCCTGTGGCAGCGGAAGCCGGGGCGGGGGCTGCACGGGTTCGACCCGGAGACGGCCCGAGCGACCGCTCCGCTGGCCGCCAACCAGGGCCTCTACAACGGCTTCCTCGCGGCCGGACTGGTGTGGGGGCTTCTCGCCGCCGACCCGACCGGCTTCCGGGTCCAGGTGTTCTTCCTGTCCTGTGTGGTGGTGGCGGGCGTATTCGGCGCCACCACGGCCAACCGCCGCATCCTGTTCGCCCAGGCGCTGCCCGGCGCGCTCGCGCTGGCCGCCGTCCTCGCCGCACGATGAGCCGGGCGCCGCACGAGGACCCGAGGGCGGCGCGCACCCGCGCCAGGCTGCGCGCCGCCCTGCTCGCCGAGTGCGCCGAGCGACCGCCGGCGGAGGTCGCCGTGGCCGCGCTGGCGCGCCGGGCCGGGGTGGGCCGGGCCACGTTCTATGTGCACTACGACGGCATCGAGGCGCTGGCGGTCGACGCGTGCGCGGACGTCGTACGGCAGGCGGTGGACGCGCTGCACGCCTGGCGGGGGCGGCCCGATCCGGTCCACGCCCCGCCCGCGCTGCGGGAGTTCTTCACCGGTCTGTCCCCGCACGCGGCCCTGTACCGGTCGCTGCTCGCGCCGGGCGGCGGCGGGCCGCTCGGCCGGGTGCTGCACCGGGACCTGCGGGCCCGCAGCCTCGAGGAGCGCGAACTGGCCGGCGCGGCTGACGCCCCGCTGGTCGCGTCGGCGGTGGCGGCGACCTTCGCGGGTGTCCTCGCGGACTGGCTGCACGGACTGCTGCGGGCCGCGCCGGAGGAAGTCGCGGACCAGGTCTGGCAGTTGCTGGTCGCACTGCACCGGAGCCGGTGACCGGTCACTTGCAGGCGACCTCCCGCGCCGCCCGGGGCCAGGCCTCCACTCCGGAGGACGTGCGGACGTAGGCGGTGTCCCGGTCTCCGTCAGCCACAGGTGCCGGTCACGGTACCCGGTGTCGCGGACGCCCGCGGGCATGCGGACCTGCTTGCGGTACGGCGCGCTGAGCAGCCCGTCACGGGCGAGCACACCCTCGGAGATCACAAAGGCGATGGAAGAAGACGGCGACACGGCCTACGGTCCGTCCAATAGGTCGCCATTTCGCAGCAATCGCCCTGTAGCCCATGCTGATCATGGCGTGGCAGGATCGACCACAGTCGGTCACCGTTCGAGATCATCGACGTGAGCGAGGTCAAGCCCGAAGATGTGGGCACGCTGAGCCTGCGCTACGTGGACGGAACGCCCGTGCTCGTCGTCAACGGAGGAACGGCTATCCCACCTCGCGGTCGCGAACGCGGAGGGGGCGCTCGTGGCGTCGTACGCCATCAGTCCGGTAGCCGCCACCGAGCCAGCCGTCCAGACCAAACAGAACGTGTTCGAACTCGGCACTGACTGGGCAATCACGGATCCGCTCCACGCTCTGGCCGCAGTCCAACATTCCAATACTGAAGCGGACGGCTCGTAGAGCCATCTGTTGTAGCGCCGCCCCGGTCCGAGCCACTCAAAGCCCGTGCCGGGGCGTTCGCCTCCTGGCCCTCGGCCTGTCCCCGGGCCGGGCGGAGCTGATCCTCGGTATCCGCGGTGCCGCGGCGTGGCGGGGAGACGATCCGACGTTCGCCGCCGCCTGCGACGCGGTCAGCGCCGCCTCACCCCCAGGCGCGGGCAGCAGGGTCATCCGGCTGACTTCCCAGCGCGTGGCCCGTTTCCTTGAGGAACTGGCAAGCCGGGCACCACCGTCATCGCGGCCGCCGTGGAGTGGGCGTGATCTCCGCTGTCCAGGCGTAGCGCCGGACTGTGCGAGGCCCGGGGCTCTCGAAATTCGAGGCCCGGGGTTGCGCTGGAGAACGTCGACCGGGAGCTGCGGGAGGAGATCGGCGCGGCGCCGGACGCACTCACCCACGCACCACCGCGTGCCCGCTCGGCGAGCCAGTAGACGGTGCAAGCGCCGAACGACCGGATCGCCGAGGCGCGCCACCCCTCGCGCAGCTCAGGCAGCGACAACGGCACTGCGCGCTTGGGCGGGTGCGTCGAGTCGGCGGCGTGAGAGGCCAGCGCGTAGGAGGCACGCTCCCCCGACCGGCCAGTGCCAGGTGAAAAAAGTCTGCACTCGACCCGAACATCCGGCCGGGTTTCCCCCATAACCGTAGTACCAGGAATTCGACGCCCAGGACCACAAGCGATTGGCCCGGACCACGTGGTCCGGGCCTTCGACATGCCTCGGACCTTTCTTGCCGGCCGCTGCTGTCCAAGCTCCGGCTTCCAGCCCCAGGGGGTGAAGAAGCCGATCTCGGCAGGACGTGACGCAAGCTCTCGAAAAACCAGAACTCGACTCGGAGGTAGTACCGGTGATCCCCCGCCAGACGACCGAGGGAACGTCCGCACCGATCGCGGATACGCTGGATACGCCCACCCTGGGCCGGGCCGAGACCCCCCAGGGACGCTCTCAGGCAGAGAGCCGGAGCAGGACCGCCCACCGCGAGGCGTGCACCACCCCCACGCGGACGACACCACCACAGGTGTCCGCCGTCTCTGCTCCTCCGCCTCGTAGGAGACGCCCGATGCCTCGGGACCAGCACTCCCCCGCATCCGCACACCCTGATCCGCCCAGCACGCCCGGGCCACCGCCCGCCAGAAAACCGCCGCTCCTGTCACAGCGCACCGCGCTGATCCTCTTCATAGCCGTCGTCGGCGGCATCGGTGTCGGGCTGACCTTCCTGTCCGAGAAGTCCTACCCCACGGCGTATCTCGCCGGGATCGGCGGAGCTGCGGCCTGCACGGCAGGGCTGCACCAACTGATCGAGTAACCGGGGGCCGGGCCAGTCGATCGAGGTCCGCTTCGGCGCCAGCCGGGCCGAGGCCGTCGACGTCGGGGTTGTACTCGGCTTCAGGGGCGGGCGGGTGGGCAGGTGTGCGGCCAAGAGGAGGGCGTCGGGCTCACGTGGGTGGGGGCGGGACGTTGTCGGTGGCGGCCGGTACGTTGCGATCATGGGTGTCTATGTGGTGAGTGTCGCCGCGCAGGACTGGTCGCGGCCGGGGGAGGACGGATACGGGGACGTCGCCGCCGCGCTGAACACCGAGCTGGAGCGGCGCGCGCTGCCCCCTTACGAGCTGCGGCAGGCCGCACGGGAGGCGCCGGGCTGGTTCGAGGAGAAGGTCAGCCAGCCCATGGACGGCTTCGTGGCACTGTGCAGGACGCGGCTGACCGACGCGGAGCTGTCGACCCTCCTCGACTGGAGCGTGCTGGTGCCGTTCACGCTGGAGGAGGAGATCGTGCTCCCCGTCGGCACCGCCTACTCCGGCGAGGAGACAGCGGTCGCCGGGGCCCCTCAAGTGCTCGCCCTGGCCGAGCGGCTGGCCGACGCCGTCGCACTGCCCGTGGACGCGATGCCGGCGGGCGACAACCTCGCACTGAGCCTGTGGTTCCTGCAGGGCGGGGCGGAGTGGACCGCCCGGGTGCGGCCAGGAGCGTGGGTCGAGGACCGGGACGCGGCCTTCTACGTGGCGCTCTACCTGCGCGCCGCGCAGTACTCCCTGCGATACGGCTGCCCGATGACCTACTCCTGAGGCACGGCGGCGGCCCGACCGGCCGGAGCGGCCGTATACGGGTCCAGGGACGGGTCCGGGCCGGGGGCCGCGTCCGCCACGCGCCCCACCTGAACACCGCCGCGCTGCGTCGCTCCCGCGAACCCAGCGGCAGCGCTGATCGGAACACCCCCGCGGGCGCGGGGAGCACCCGCTGTGGTGGTTAGCAGCCGAGGCTTGGTTCGATGTGAGGCCTTACGACCGCATCCAGTCGGCGAAGGCGTCGACCAGGCCCGTGTAGAACCTCTCGCCGGGCACCGATGCCGGGTTCTTGCTGGCGCCGTAGAACGCAACGTTGGTACAGCTCCTCCATGTGCCAGTCATGATCCAAGATCAGGTAGACGGCAGCTCGCCGCCCCGTCATTCCACGGTCTGCGAGAGCCTGGCCGGCCTGCCGCGCGGGAGCCAGCAGGCCAGGAGCTCCCTCACACCGCCTCACCGCGCCTCCACACCAACTTGATCAGCCCAGGCCAACCCACCCACTTCTGATCACACCAACCGCACCTGGACACAGCGGCTCTCCGCTATCGGCATGCGGTGGGCGTAGTTCGGGTGCCCTGCCAATAACGTCCGCAACAACGGCCCCCTCGACCCGGTCAGCCTGTAACCGCGCCCTCGCCCCGGCCGTGCGGGAGGTGTGCCGCTCCCGCACGCTTGGCATCCTGACGGCGGTGGTGGCTGCCTGGCCCTACCGGGGCCAGGCAGCCACCACCGCGACCGGCCACAATTGTCGTACGAGCACAGCGATCAATCTGGGCGAGTTCCTCCGCACCCGCCGCTCCCTCCTGCACCTCGAAGACGTCGCCCTGCCGGATTTCGGAGGCCGACGCCGGGGTGCGGGCCTGCGCCGCGAGGAGATTGCCCAGCTCGCCGGAGTGAGCGTCGACTACTACACCCGGATGGAACAGGGCCGCGTGCCCAACCCCTCGGGCGCGGTACTCGACGCTCTCGCCCGCGCACTGCGGCTGGACGGGGACGCCGCCCGGCACCTGCACCGCCTCGCCCGGCCGCAGTCCTCCGCCCGACACGTTCGCCGGCGCCAAGCCCGGCCACAACGCGTGCGCCCGATGCTCCAGCGGCTACTGGACGATCTGGTGGGCACACCGGCAATAGTGATGGGCCGGCGCATGGACATCCTGGCCTGGAATACGGCAGCGTGCGCCCTGTTCGGCGATTACGCAGCCCTGGACCGAGCCGAGCGCAACATCGCCCGCATCACCTTCCTCGACGAGACGTCCCGCGAGCTCTATGCGGACTGAACCTCCTGCGCCCGCGAGAACGTGGCCTACCTCCACTTGGAAGCAGGACGACACCCCGAGGACCCCCGGTTGGCGAACCTGATCGGCGAACTGTCGATGAAGAGCGAGGACTTCCGCCGCTGGTGGGCCGAGAACCCGGTTCAGGACAAGACCTCGGGGACCAAGCGATTCCACCACCCGGTGGTCGGCGATCTGGAACTGGCCTACGAGACCCTGCGCCCAGCGGATGACCCCAAGCAGGCGCTGATCACGTATGCCGCCGAGCCTGGCAGCGCATCGCACGACGCCCTGCGGATGCTGCTGGCTTGGGCCAACGAGGCCCCTTCCCCAGTGCCGGCTGCGCTGACAGACAGCCAACCCTGCCGTCCGGTCGGCCGCTGAACGAGCCTTGGCGCCGCCTGCCGTGGGCGGGGCGGTAGATCCGCGCCCACGGTCCAAGCCCCGCCGGGTCAGCTTCCACTCGGCGCGCTCAAGCTGCTTGAGGCCCCCGCCAGCACCCAGTAAAAAGCGCCGCAACCATGTCCGGCAGCGGTTTTCCCGGAGCTCTGCTCCCCGCCTGTGATCAGGATGGACGAGGTGCGGTTGTTGATCCCGCCGCTGAGGCTCGGTGCGTCCTTGGTGAGTTAGAGGCTTTCACCGTCGAAGTCGCGGCCGTCGAACAAGGTGACCGCCCACCCTTCGGGGACGGAGCCGACGCTCCCTCGGACGATTCCTCTTCCATCCGTCCCAGGTGCTTGTCGCTGTCCGGCGCGGCAGGGTGCTTTCCAGCTCCGCCAGGGCTCTCGCCTCCCACGCCACACCAATCTGGCGAATCGAAACAGGCAAGCCGGTCATTGCGATGTGAATGTTGATCAGATTCCCTCTAAGCGGAGATACCGCAGGGGCGGGCAAGCCGCGTACATGCGTCAGTTGGGCGCACAGTACGCGATGGCATAACCAGTCTCGGTTTCACCGCTGTAGGGGTTGTCGACGAAGACCTCCCAGGTGTCACCCGGCGTGTTAGTCGTGTTCCGCGCAGACCTGCCAGCGATGGGCCCGAAGCTGAGATTGTGGCCGCCGGAGATCGCTGTCTGGCCGGCCGGACAAACAGCCCTGCTGATCCCGAAGCTGCCTGGCGCCACACTCACCGTAGGTCCCGCCACCTCCGTGGTGCTGACGGCAGGACCCGTCGCGCCGGTAGCTCCCGCGGCGCCCGTCGCTCCCGTAGCGCCGGTCGCTCCCGTACCACTGCCGGCGGGCCCGGTCGCACCAGTCGGCCCCGTCGCACCGGTCGCACCTGTTGCTCCCGTGGCGCCGGTCGCTCCCGTACCACTGCCGGCGGGTCCCGTCGCGCCAGTCGGCCCCGTCGCGCCGGTCGCACCGGTCGCACCGGTCGCACCGGTCGGGCCCTGGCATTCCTCGCCACCGACGACCTGAGAACCCCGGAGCGACTGCACGATATCGTGGACTTTGGCTTTGATCTTGCTGCTCATGCAGTGACCGTCGTCGCCGTAGCCGTCCGTGGCGGTCGTGTGATTGGTGACAGACTGCGCCGCGGCAGCAGCCGGGCTCACCACCCCGGCCGCCAACACCAGTGCAAGCGACGCCACCATTCCAGCCCTTTTGCATCGCTTGCGCGCAATGGGCCCAAGTCGCGAAGTCGTCCTGAGTGCAGGATTCATCGAGTACTCCTCGTTCCGCCAACTTCGGGTGAATCCCGAATGCAAGAACGAGGTTGGACTATGAGCTTCTGGTCGGCCTCTCTTTCTGGGAGAACCCGCCGCATCGTCCACTCATTGGACTAACTTGGAACTCCGATGGGGCGTTCATGGCCGACCGCGATGTTGGCACTCCGACCCATGAATTCCTCACTTGACGCTCGATCGCCCACAGGGCGTTCTGCAGCGTGATGCGTTCAAGGCGCGGAAGCTCCAGCACGTAGGCCGGTCAGCGCGAATTCCCTGTTCGCAAGGACACGCCCACGTTCGCCCTGCGGCAACGTCCCCCGGTCCAGGAGGGCTTCGCAGCATTGTAGCGATTCGCTATATTCGCCCATCCGACAGGATGATACGGCCAGCTGGTCCAGCGCCCGCCAGTCGTAAGTCGTACCTGTTCCACGAACAGAATGTCGTCAGGCCTGGGGGTGTCTTGCGCAAGGAGCGGCCTGTGAAAGAGACCTCTCGGGCCGAGTGGTCTCAGCACTTCCATGACGGCCGCGGGTTCCGGCAGCTGGGCGGCCCTGCTCGCCTAACTTGATCTTTAACCTGTGCGGCGGGGCTTCGGGGTGGTTGTCTTCTTCTTTGGTCGTTTTGCTGGTTGTGTTTTCTTGGGTGTGTGCACGTCGTGGCGGGGTGCGGGACGGGTGTTTTTCCGGCCTGGTGGCCGGCCGGGACCGGGGCGGGTGGGTTTCGGTGCTCTGGCCGGGCAGGCGGCCTGTGGGCGGATGTGCCGGAAGTCGCGGCGGACTCGGGCGGGAGTGAGCCTGTCCGGAGGGCTGGGTTTCTCCCAGGGACGGCGCCGGTCGGCGGCGAGTGGGCGGGCGAGACGTAGTTGGGTGTAGGCGGCGAGGATCAGCCAGGTCCAGCGGTCGGCGGCCTCGGGTGTGCGGATCTTCGGTGCGGTCCAGCCGAGGGTCTGTTTGAGCAGGCGGAAGGTATGTTCGATGTCGAAGCGTCGCAGGTAGGCCTGCCAGAGACGGTCGGCGTCCGCCGCAGTGGCGTCGGTGCCCGACCACCACAGCCAGACCGGCTTCGGTGTTGCTCCGCTGGGCAGGCGGTCGATGTCCAGGCGGATCACCGTCCCTTCGACGACTGGGAGGGTGCCGTCGGCGACTGCCCAGGAAGAGCGATGGGTGAGCCTGGGGTGCAGCCGGTCCCAGGAGCGGGCTCTGGCGGTGCCGTATAGACGTGTGTCGGTGACAGTCTCGGTGTCCGGGATGCCCCAGGTGTCGGGCTGGCCGAAGACGAACTCGCTGCCGTGCCGGGGTGGCCGGCCCTGAGTGTGAGGCTGCCGGGGCGGGACGGCCCGCCGCAGGACACGGTCCGAGCGCATCCGGGCCAGCACCTGCACCGGCAGGTCCCTGAGCAGGAACGCGAGACGGGGTGCGTCGTAGCCGGCGTCGGCGATGAGGAGGATCTTCGGATCGCCTTCCTGCCATTGGCCTGCCCTGATCAGCGTCTCGAGCAGTTCGCGCAGCTGCCGGGCGGTGACGGTGGCGGTGTCGTCCCCGGGTGCCAGGCGCAATGCGTCCAGCGGCGCGGTCCAGGAGCTGCGGCCCGGTTCGAGTGCGCAGATGATCGAGTACGGCCAGCCGGGAACCGGAATGTGCTGGTCTTTGCCCCGGCCGTAGGTGTGACACAGGATCCGTTGCGGTGAGGTGTGGGCACTGGGGCGCAGCCAGCAGGTGATGTCGACGGCCAGGACCAGCCGGCCGTCGACGGCCCGTGGCAGGGGCACCGAGGCCAGCACCCTCCGCAGCCGGTCGGTATCGACCCGGCCGCGGGCGACGGCTGAGTAGAGTCCGCCATGGCCGCGGCGGTGTTCGCCGACCAGCGACAGCTCGGGCAGTGACCTCACCGGCCCGTCGCCGCACAGGACAGCATCAGCCAGCTCGAACAATGCATCCGAACGAGCGGTGAGACAGGAGTAGAACTCGCCCCGGAAGCATGACAGTTGCTCCAAAGCATCTCGTCGCGTGTCGCGATGCAGCAGACTCATCCCCACGGCCTTCGTTCTGAAGATGTGTGTTCCTTGGTCGGAGCACATGTTCAGACGAAGGCCGCTTCCGCGTACGGCGGATACCGGACCGAGTGATCAAGTTCGACGCACCATTCGACGTCGGACGTTAAAGATCAAGCTAAAGGTTGTCCCGTAACCCGTGGGCCGGATGATCCGAAGTGGATCGAGCCGTTCTCCGGGTTGTCCGAGGTGCAGTTCGCCAGGCTGGTGGCACTGGTACGGCGCCGTGGCGGTGACGTTCAGCGCGGCCGTCCCTGGCGGCTGCCGCTGGAGGACCGGGTGCTGCTGGTGGCGACGTACTGGCGCACGAACCTGACATTGCGGCAGGTAGCGCCGCTGTTCGGAGTCTCGAAGTCCGCCGCCGACCGCATCCTCGATCACCTCGCACCCCTGCTGGCCATCTCACCGGCTCGCCGGCCGCGCAAGGACACCGTCTACATCGTCGACGGCACCCTGGTTCCTACCCGCGACCGCACCATCGCTGCGTCCAGCAAGAACTACCGCTACTCCACCAATCTGCAGGTCGTCGTCGACGCCAACAGCCGCCTGGTCGTGGCGATCGGACTGCCGCTGCCAGGCAGCCGCAACGACTGCCGGGCGTTCACGGAGTCCGGCGTCGACCGGGCCTGCCGCGGCGCACCGACTATCGCCGACGGCGGCTACCAGGGCACCGGCCTGCTCATCCCGCACCGCAAACGGCGTGGTAAGGAGAATCTCCGCCCGCAGCAGGAGGCGGAGAATGCTGTCCACCGACGGGCACGGGCACGGGTGGAACCTGCACTGTCCCGGCTGAAGAACTCTGTCGTGAGAGGAACACGCGGACCTCTTGGAAGCACGGCGGCGGGTGCCTCGGGGCTCGCCGCCAGCACGCTCGTCCAAGAGCTCGGTCATCCCATCAGAGGTCTGGGCCCGGGCGTGATCGGTGGTGGTGATCAGCGCAGGGCTGGTGACGTACCGTTCCCAGCGGTGCAGCCAGTGGGTGTACCCGTCCCTCGCCGGTTCTAGGCATGCCGCGCCATCTGCGCCGGGCCAGCGCCCCCGACGGCATGCTGACACAGCGCGGCGGCCGATGGCACCTGACGACCGTAGCGCGTCTGCTTTCTCCGGAGGCCCGGGAAAAATGCGACCACAGTCGGCCAGGGCACGGACGGAGCGGAAGGAGCAGCAGCGCCGGGACCAGGCAGCTCACCTGGTGTCCCAGCGTGAACGCTCAACTCAGCGAAGCTTGCCGCGGCCTCCGCCCGGGGCCGGCGCGGCACGACGCCCGCCAGTCGGCCGGCGCCCGAGGCGTGCCCGGCGCGGTTCGCCCTCCACGCCAGCTGCCCGCCGTGTCCTGGTCACTGAGGATCCCGCGTCCATCGGGGCGCTGACCATCGTCGCGCTCGCGGCGGAGGCGCAGGTGCTGCGCAAAGCGCTCACCCTGCGCCATCCGGATCTGAGGAACGCCTTCTACGACCAGGTCCGCGCCCGCGGCCAGACGCCGGACAGCGAGAAGCGGCTGCGTCGGCAGGTCCGCAAGCTCAAGGAGTTGCGGGCCGCCGACGCCGAAGAGATCGCCCAGCTGAAGGCCGACGTCGAGGCGCTGGTCGGCGCCCAGCACCAGGCCACGGTGGAGAACAGTCACCTGCGCCAGCAGCTCACCGACCGGCATTCGGTCGTGCGTATGCTTCCGGCGTAGATGCCGCCCGGAACGTAGCCGGTCAGCTTGCGCAGGCGCACCCGGCGGCGGCCTTCGCCTCCGCCGGGCTCTGCGCGGGGTCGAGGGCCTGCTCCTGGGGAGTGCAGCAGGCGGTGGTGCCGCAGCAGGCGTCCGGGGCGGCGTCGGCCTTCTCCAGGGTGTCGGCGTCAGCCTTGACCACGTACACCTCCCACGGCTCCTTGCCCGGGCCGGTCACCCACACCTTGTCCTGCAGCGCGTAGCAGCAGGAGGTGTCGTTCTCCTCGAACGTGGCCAGGCCCGATTCCTTCAGCCGGGTCGTGGCGGCGTTGACGTCCTCCGTGCCGGCGACCTCGACACCGAGGTGGTCCAGGCGGGTCTCCTCACCGGCCGCGCCCTCGATGAGGACCAGCTTCAGCGGCGGCTTGGTGACGGCGAAGTTGGCGTAGCCCTCGCGCCGCTTGGCGGGCTCGGTGCCGAACAGCTTGGAGTAGAAGGCGATCGAGCCTTCCAGGTCGGCGACGCGCAGGGCGAGCTGGACTCGGGACATGGCGGTCTCCCATCCGGGACGATGCTGTATCGACGACTGTCGATACAGCCGAGGTTGCCACCTGAATAGACATCCGTCAACATAGAGGTATGTCGAACCAAGCTGATCTGCCGGTACTCGGGCAGGACGAGGCGTGCTGCGCCCCGATGGTCCGCGAACCACTGGGCGAAGCGGATGCGGCCGAGCTGTCGCGGATGTTCAAGGCTCTGTCGGACCCGATCCGGCTGCGGCTGCTGTCCCTGATCGCCTCCCACGAAGGCGGGGAGGCGTGCGTGTGCGACCTGATCGGCCCGTTCGACGTGTCCCAGCCGACCATCTCCCACCACCTGAAGGTGCTGCGCGAGGCCGGGCTGGTCGGCTCCGAGCGGCGGGGGACCTGGGTGTACTACTGGGTGCTCCCCGAGGCCTTGGCCAGGCTGTCCACCCTCCTTGAGACACCGGGTGCGCCCGTGAAGGCGTCCGCGTGAGCGCGCCGGCCCCTCTCGCGCGGCGGGCAGCAGCGGAGGCCGTCGGCACGGCGGCGCTGGTGGCCGTGGTGGTCGGCTCCGGGATCCAGGCAACCGAGCTGACGCGCGATGTCGGCGTGCAGCTGCTGGCCAACTCCCTGGCGACCGTCTTCGGCCTGGGCGTGCTCATCGCCCTGCTCGGCTCCGTCTCCGGGGCGCACTTCAACCCCGCCGTGACGCTGGCCGCCTGGTTCGCCGGGCGCCGTACCGGCGACGGCCCCAGCCCGCAGGAGGTGGCCGCGTACGTGCTCGCCCAGATCACCGGGGCGATCGGCGGTGCGGTCCTCGCGGACGCCATGTTCGCCCGGCCGCTGGCCCAGTGGTCGACGCACGACCGCTCCACGGGACATCTGTGGCTGGGCGAAGTGGTCGCCACCGCGGGACTGGTCTGGCTGATCTTCGGGCTGGCGCGCGGTGGCCGCGCGCACCTGGCACCGGTCGCGGTCGCCTCCTACATCGGTGCCGCCTACTGGTTCACCTCCTCCACCAGCTTCGCCAATCCGGCGGTGACCATCGGCCGGGCCTTCACCGACACGTTCGCCGGCATCGCCCCCGCCTCCGTGGCACCGTTCCTCGCCGCCCAGCTCGCCGGCGCCGCCGCCGGCTTGGCCTTGGTCGCCGTGACCTTCGGCCGCCAAACGCCGGTACCCGGGGACGAGGTTGTCGTCCCGCACGGCGAGCAGCAGCTCTCCGCCCCCGCCCGACCTGCCGAAGAAAGCACCGTGTCCTCATGACCACTCCCGCCGCCCCGTCCGTGCTGTTCGTTTGCGTGCACAACGCCGGCCGGTCCCAGATGGCCGCCGCCTTCCTCACCCATCTCGCAGGCGACAAGGTCCAGGTCCGCTCCGCCGGCTCCGCCCCCGCCGACGCCGTGAACCCCGCCGTGGTGGAGGCCATGAAGGAGAGCGGCATCGACATCTCCGCCGAGACCCCGAAGGTCCTCACCGTCGAGGCGGTCCAGGCCTCCGACGTGGTCATCACGATGGGCTGCGGGGACGCCTGCCCCTACTTCCCGGGCAAGCGGTACCTGGACTGGAAGCTGGACGACCCCGCCGGACAGGGAGTCCAGGCCGTCCGGCCGATCCGCGACGAGATCGAGCGGCGCATCCGCGGCCTGCTCGCCGAACTCGGAATCGAGCCGGCGTCGTGAGCACAGCCACCGGCGTCCGTGTCGCGGCGATGCAGCCCGAGCACGCCGCGGCCGTGCTCTCGATCTACCAACTCGGCATCGACGAGCACAACGCCACCTTCGAGACCACGGCTCCGACCTGGGATGCCTTCGATGCGGCCAAGCTGCGCGAGCACCGCCTCGTGGCCCTCGATGACGACGACCAGGTGGTGGGCTGGGCAGCGGTGGTACCGGTGTCCGACCGGTGCGCGTACGCCGGGGTCGTCGAGCACTCCGTCTACGTCCATCCCGGCGCCCGCGGCCGCGGTGTCGGCTCGGCGCCCTGATCGACTCCACCGAGGCCGCCGGCATCTGGACGATCCAGTCCGGCATCTTCCCCGAAAACACCGCCAGCCTGACCTTGCACGAGCGGGCCGGGTTCCGGGTCATCGGTACGCGCGAGCGCATCGGCCAGCACGACGGTCAGTGGCGCGACGTGGTCCTGGTCGAACGCCGCAGCCCGGGCTGATCTCGTAGCGCAGGGAGTCGAGGCCGATCACGACCTCCACCGGCATCGTGGCGGCGAACGTGGTCTGGCCCGATGCGGCGGGGCCGATCGCGACGAGGAGGGTGCCGGGCGTCGGCTGCTGACAAAGGCGAAGACCGACGCACCCGGTGGGCGCACGCCCTATCGGGGAAACGATCACGGCGGGTCTCCAACCCGTCCAAGACGGCGCACCCACGCCGCACATCAGACACGCGCCGGCCCCGCGTAGCCCCTGAAGACACAGCCCCTCACGGAGTCCCCGCCTACGTCACCGGCTCTGCCCCTGGCTATGGGTGATCGTTGGGCTTCCCCGCCGAGCACGAGGCCCACTCCCCCGCCCGGCACTGCGCATCCCATGGCGTGCAGCCGAAAAAGGTGCCGTTAGCTAGCTTTCGCGCGTTTCATTCCTATTCTGCGTCCATGACTATCGACTACGCGGCAGTCTTCCAAGCGCTGCCCGGTGCGGTCGCTCTGCTCACCCCCGACCTGGTCTTCGCCGACGCCAACCTGGCATTCCTGCGGCAGGCCGGACGCAGCCGCGACCAGGTGGTGGGCCACTACCTCTTCGACGTCTTCCCCGACCACCCGGACGAGCCGCCAGCCTCCGGCGCCCGCAACCTGGAAGCGAGCCTGCGCCGCGTGCTGGCCAACCGCGAGATCGACACCATGGACCTGCAGCGCTACGACGTGGAATCCAGTCAGCGGCCGGGACTGTGGGAGGAGCGCTACTGGAGCCCGGTCAACGCGCCGGTCTTCGCGCCCGACGGCCACATCGCCCTGGTGATCCACCGTGTCGAGGAGGTCACCGGACTCCTGCGCGCCACCAGCCGGCCGGACGGCTCACGCCAGCTCGAGGCCGAGCTCTTCAGCCGAATGCGGCAGCTGCACGAAGTCAACGAACGCCTGCGCCGCGCCCACGCCCGCGAGCGTGAGGTCGCCCTCGCCCTGCAGCGCGCCATGCTCCCCGTCCCGGTCCCGATCGCCCACCACCAAGTCGCTGTGCGCTACCGGCCCGCAGTCGACTCCCTCAACGTCTGCGGCGACTGGTATGACCTCGTCGAACTCCCCGACGGCGACAAGATCGCCGTCGCCGTCGGAGACGTCGTCGGCCATGGCCTGAACGCCGCCGGCGTCATGGGCCAGCTCCGCAGCGCCCTGTCCGCCACCTCCCGGGTCGCCACAGGACCGGCCCAAGCCCTGGAGGTCCTCGGCCGCTACGCGCAATCGTTGACCGGCGCCGAGTCCACCACCGCGGTGACCGTCTTCATCGACTTCAACCACCACCTCATCACCTACTCCAGCGCCGGCCACCCTCCCCCGGTCCTCCTCCGCGGCGACGGCACCGTGGCCCTCCTGGACCAGGCCACCGACCCGCCGCTGGACGCCGCATTCGAACCGAGCCCCCGACCGGAAGCCACCACCGCCTTCACCGGCGGCGACACCCTCCTGCTTTACACCGACGGCCTCATCGAACGCCGCCACCAGGACATCGACACCGGACTCAGCCAGCTCACCGCTTCGCTGGCCCGCCACAGAGAACTCACCCACCCCGAAGCACTCGCCGACGCGGTGATCAACGACCTGATCCCCGCCGACGGCGTCACAGACGACACCGCCCTCGTCGTCGTCAGCCTGTAACGCGACCCAGTCCACACTGCCCGTCTCCACCCCTGCCGAGAATGCAGGGGTCACTGCCGCTGCGTGAGCGCGCCCAGACACGGAATGCGGTCTCCACGGACGCGGCCCGGCGGCCGGGCGCATCGGCGCTGGGCGCGGTCACCGGGCCCCCTGCCAGTGTCGGTTACGGCCCCGTGAACCGCCGGAAGCACACCGGCACATCAGGCAGGTGGCTCGGGACCAACGCTCGGGTCACGAGCCACCAGCCTGCCCTGCCGCACCCCTGGCTGATCCCTTCGCCAGAGGGCCGACGGCGTGGGCGGCCTTCCGCACCTAAGCCCCCTCGCGCGTGGGCACTGCTACGCCAAGCCTCTGCGTTGCCCCGACCGCCCGACACCTCAGGCCGGATGGTCCCACTCAATCCAGGCAGGCATGCATCGACACCCGTCCGCACGTCCACCGCCCGGAGGACTCCCCGACATGACCTCGCCCGGCAACCCCTCACCACCCAGGCAGCAAGCACCCCATCGCGCCGGACAGCGACGCGTACCTGGCGCGAACGGCAGAGGAAGTCACCCAGCTCCGCCATACCGTCGCCTCCCACGCGCGGGCGGAGTACGGAAGGTCAGGCCAGGTTGATGTTCTCGGCCTGGGGGCCCTTCTGGCCCTGGGTGACGTCGAACGTCACGCTCTGGCCCTCCTGGAGCTCCCGGAAGCCCGAGGAGTTGATCGCCGAGTAGTGGGCGAAAACGTCCGGACCGCCGCCGTCCTGAGCGATGAAGCCAAAGCCCTTCTCCGCGTTGAACCACTTCACAGTTCCCGTAGCCATGTCTCATGCCTTCCAGTCGATGGACGCCTCCCACAACGTGCGGAAGGCGGAGGTGATCGCCCTGGTTCCTGCGGCACAGCACAGCAAAACGCCCACGCCTACGGCGTGGGCAAAGGGAAATTCCGAACCACGACAGCTGACGCAGACGGTACACGCCCGCACATGCAGTCACCACAGGAAACGCGGCGGCCTGCGCGCCCCGGGTCAAGTCACGGCCGTTGGATGCGCCGATTCGGCGGCGCGGCGGTGTTCGGCGTCGATGCGCTGGGACTCCTCGAGTTGGTCTTCGAGGATGATGATGCGGCAGGCGGCCTCGATAGGGGGTGCCCTGGTCGACGAGTTCGTGGGCGCGGGCGGCGATGCGCAGCTGGTAACGGGAGTAGCGGCGGTGTCCGCCGCCCGAGCGCAGCGGGGTGATCAGGCGGGCTTCGCCGATCGCGCGTGAGGAAGCCCTGGTGCCGAGCATCTCGGCGGCCCGGCCCATCGTGTAGGCGGGGTAATCGTCGTCATCGAGACGGCCGAACGAGGCGTCTGCTGTCACCGCACCTCTCTGTGGAACGCGCGGAGGGGCCCGGGAGCATGTGGCTCCCGGGCCCCGAAGGAACTGCTACACCATCTGCCGGCCCTAGTACTGCGCCGGCCTTCTGTGTCCGCCCACCCGGCCTGAACTTCGCCGGGGGTGCGGGGATCGCGGATGCGTGACCGGAGACCACCTCACTATCGATGTCCTGCGGTACCCGGGCTCCGTATTGCTCGCCCGGGCGATCCTGATGGCGCTTGGCTCCTCCGTTCTTTCCTCTGGATCACTCACTTACCAAACGGGAACTGCGTACTGCTGATACTGCGAACTGCTTGTACTGCCGGTGTTGCGTCCTGCTGGTGGCCTCTCACAGCGCCACTTCGACAGCCGGCCCCGTCGCCCATCCTGCATCTGCTCTGGCTTAGAACTCCACTGCCGAACCTCCCGGTGCGCGCGCCCGCAGCAAGACGCCTTCACCGAGGTACCGCTCACTGACTTCACTGCTGGGTACTGCCATACGGGTACTGCCACTGCGGTACTGCTCACGGCGGCCCCTGATCACCGCGGGCCACCCGGTCCGGTCACCAGTCCCGTCGCCGTCCTGCAACCAACCTGGCTTCGAAACTCCGTCACCGCACCGTCCTGATCACTGCAACTGCTGGTACTGCGGTCCAGCCGCCCGGCAGTTCGTCTCTGCCGGGCCCTTCGATCTCTTCGGGCTACGAGAGAAACCATAACCACACCACAGCCCAATGTCTACTACGGCCAATACAGATTTCCTCGCGTTCGGCGATGAGGTAATCGGCCTCAACCAGCGACGCCGAAGCGCAGGGCGGCCTTCGCCGGGGTGCCCGCCACAGGCAGGAGGCACAAGAAGGCCGCTCTGACCGTGGTGGTCGGGCACCGCCGCCATCACGACGGACCTCGACCGCTGCTGACAGTCCTTCCCGCGACGCTCCGACACCGAGCACATGTTTCGCCTGTTCAAGCAGACGCTCGGATGGACCAAGCCGCGGCTCCGCAACCCGGAGGCGGCAGACCGGTGGACGTGGCTCGTGATCGCCGCCTGCACCAGCTCCGGCTCACCCGCCCACTGGCCGCCGATCTACGGCGCCCCTGGGAGAGGCCGCCCGAACCGAACAGACTGACATCCGCCCGCGTCCGACGAGGGTTCCGGAACCTGCGAGCGAGGACCGGCTCTCCAGCCGGTGCGCCAAAACCGTCCCACCCCGGGCCTGGCCGACCGCGTGGCTCGAAGAGCCGCCGTCTGGCCACCCGTCATGGCGTGGGCGGAGTCCCCCTTGCCGTGCCTCAAGACCGCTGGCTGGGAGTGTGGGGCCGCGCGTCCGTCCATCGGCGGCGTCTACTGGTGGGCTCTCGTATTCAGCTGTCGCCGGATCCCCACCCGCTTCTAGCCTGCGGTGCCCGAGGTGCTGGCTGCCGGCGTAGGGGTTCTGGGATCGGGGTGAAGATGAGAAGGCTGGGGTTGAAGGGCCTGCGTAAGGGCAAGGAATGCACCAATGCACCCACACGGTATGTCTATGGGCGGTAACGATGTCTATGGGTGGTAACGGCAGTGACGGCCCCCTCGTGTTCGACGCCGACGAGACGGGGTTTGAGCACGATGTGCTGCAGCGCTCTGCCGAGGTGCCGGTCGTTGTCGAGTTCTGGGCCGACTGGTGCGAGCCTTGTAAGTCGCTCGGACCTCGGCTGGAGCGGTTGGCAGCCGAATACGCGGGCAAGTTCGTGCTCGCGAGGTTCGATGTCGAGGCGAATCAGTTGCTGTTCCAGCAGTTCGGCGTGCAGTCGATTCCGGCCGTCTTCGCGGTCGTCTCCGGACAGGCGCTCCCTCTGTTCCAGGGCGCAGCACCGGAGCCGCAGATCCGCCAGGTGCTGGACGAGCTGATCGCGATGGCCGGCTGATGGCTGCCCCGTAGTTCCTCGACGCCCGACCAGACGTGGCGGACATGCCTGAACTTCCCTCGGATACCCGTAAGGCATGTACGAAATCGGCTACGTCCCTGACTTGCCTGTCACCTCCCAGACGCCCTAGATAATCCCCGCCGCGGCCGGGACCGGCACCGCTGGGACCTCATCCGGTACGGCCCGCAGCTCCTCTCCCGTGGCCGGGAACGCCATCACAGATGGTGTCCCGCCACCTGAACCACCGCGTGCTGCTGCCCGATCCTGCTCCGTGCGCGGGGACATGGTGGTGATCCCGTAGACGTACTGGGTGTCTCCGTCGTAGGTGGCCTTGTAATGCGTGCGGGCACGGAAGTGATAGGTCTTGCCGCTGTCCAGAGTCGGTGTCCAGGTGCCGGCGGTGCCGCTGCTCGTCCACGCTGACGGCCGATAGGTTGTCGGGGTCGTGCTGCTGCCGGCGTACAGCTCAAACTCCGGTCGCACGACAGCCTGCGAGCCGTCCGCCGAGGTGGGAGTGGCCGTGAACCGTGGAGTCTGGTCCCTGATGTACGGCGGGGAGGTTGCGGCAGAGCAGGACGTGCTCGGATCGGCGATCTTCACGTAGGACGGTGCGGTGTTCGGAACGCCGACGTACGTGATCGACAGCTTCGGTTTCCGCTCGGCCGTGATGGGGTCGTCCTTGGGCGACATGAACTGCTTCCACGCGTACGGGTCATCCTCGTCCGCGCGCAGTCCCAGCGTGGTGGTGGTGTCCTTGGCCTTGGCTGTGTAGGCCACGGCAGCGGTGGCGTCGAACTCTACGGAACCGTCCGGACAGCTGCCGGAGAAGCCCTTGGCCGCGGACACGGTGTCCACCCGGGCCTTCCATGACGGCGGACTGGACCACGTCCTGCCGGAGCTGATCGAAGACGTCCGCCACAGCTCGATGTCCTTCTTCGTACAGTTGGCCGACCACATCTCGTAGGCCGCGAAGTCGGCGTGCAGGATCTTCTTCCCGGCCACGGCCCGGGTGTCGAACTGGAAGAGCGAGCGGGCCTTCTTGTTGTCCACATACGCGTCGTAACCCACACCCAGCGCATGACTGGTGTTCCAGAACGACGTACCGGGCATGTTGGACCACAGAGACGTGTAGCCGACCAGCTTGACGGACACGGTCGGCGGATCGATGACCACCGGGTACGAAGTGTCCGGATCGATGAGGAACTGCTGCGGTCAGCCGGTCGGTTGTCAGCGTCGTGTCCGCAACGGCCGTGCGGGAGTCAGGCTCCGGGGTGACTGCCTCGACCGGATCGGCGGTTTCTCCGGCCGCCTCGGCGTCATCGTTCGAGTCGGCCGAACCCATCATGGTGCTGAGGCCGGTGTCTACACTGGAGGGGCCGGAGTCCCACATCAGCGGCGAGCCGCTGATGAAGGTCGGCCGTCCACCGCCATCGACCAGAGCGGTCACGCCTCCGTGCGTGCGGACCTTCAGATCTTTGGTGGTGACCGGGTAGCGGATGGTGCCCAGCGAGGCTGCAGCCTGCGGAGTGTGCACCACAAGGTTTTGGGTGAAGCCGTCCGGCAGCACCTGCACCACGAGGTCCACATCCGGCCGCGGTACACGGCGTGGGAGCCGTCCAGAACCGGCTCAGGGAGCGGCCACGGCGAGAACACCTCGTAAGCGTGGCCGTCCCGCTCGAACCGCACCAGCGGCTCCTCGCTGCCGCCACCGGACAGAGTCACATCGTGCGCGGCCTTCGGCGCGAGAGTGCCGTTGGCCTGCTGAACGAGGGTGGTGTCGACCGGCGTCCACTTTCCGTCCTTGCGGACACGTTCCACCGCGGGGCGGACTCCGCGGTGAAGGTGCCGTCCGGATTCGCGAAGACCTGGTTGGTCTCCGTGGTGAGGCCCTGCACCGCAACCCGCTGCCGCGTCTCCGCGGCCTTGCGGGATGCCTTCAGCTCCGCCGACTCGGCCGGAAGCCCGTCGTCTTCCCAGAATGCGCGGCCCTTCGCCTCATCGTTCGCCGGCATCGTGGATGCCCCACCGACACTCGTATCGGCACCGCCGTCCCCGTCAGCCGCACCCGCCGCTGGAGATCCGCCCAGCACACCGACTACGACAGCCGCCGACAGGATGGCTCCAACTGTTCCTGAGACGGGCCGGCGCCATCGGCGCCGATACTGTCCCACTCCCATACCTCAACCCCAACTACCAGCAGAAAACCACAAGTCGCGGCAGATTAAAGATCAAGTAAGGAAGCGATCAAGAGTCGGAAACCCGCCCAGCCAGGGGGTTGCCGCAACGAACCACCCACTAAGTCAACTGTGAAGAAAATCGCACGACTTACTCACACTTTGGTCGACTTCCGCACAGCAAACGCAAAGTCAGCACGTCCCTCCCTGACGTTCCCACAGGCATTTTCCGCCTTGATCGTGCCGCGTGCCGCCCGAGTGGCACGACTCCGGCCTACGCCGGTTGTCGCCATGGTGTCGCGACGGTGCAAACGAGCGAACTCACCAGCACCCGTCCTCACAAGCTCGAGAGAGGCTTCGCCGAAAACTTGGGCTGGCTGCGGGGCGGCTAGCATCACCCCGCTGCTACGGACACCCCTGGTCACACAGCTCAGGGGCCGGCCTTCCACCTGGGGGTTTCATGGGCAAGCGTGCCGCCGCAACGGCCGTCGCCACACTCACGATCACATGCCTTTGCACTTCGACGGCTTCGGCGGACGCCCATCGGGGTGACACACAGGTCCTCTCCGCCACCATCAACGGCGGCAAGGCTGTCTTGATCGGGACTGCCGCGCAGACGTCCTTCACGGCAACCGTCACCGCCAGCGACCCCCAAGGCATCGACTACATCGACCCGCTCCTTTATAGGGGGCCCATCGCCGCGCCCACTGGCTACCTCGCCGCAGCACAGGGACCCGAATGCGCCTCGTCCAAAGACGGGACCACACGATGCACCTGGCGCTTCGTCATGAGTCAATCGTGGCTCCAGAACGCCGATGCCGGAACCTGGCGGCTTCACGTCAACGCGACAGCACAGGACGGCGACTACCACTGGAAGGACGCCGCGGCATCCGTCGACGTCCAGCGCGCCTCACACCTGACGGCCAACCCCTCACCTGAGCCCGTAACCGAGGGAAAGTCCATCACCATCACCGGCGCACTCAGCCGCGTCAACTGGACCGACTCCAAGTACCACGGGTACGCCAACCAGCGCGTACGCCTGCAGTTCCGCACACCCAGCGGCACCTACAGCACCATCAAAACCGTAACGTCGAGCTCCACAGGACACCTTAAAGCCACCGCCACCGCCAGCCGAGACGGATACTGGCGCTACAGCTACGCAGGCAGCAGCACCACCGCTCCCATCACCGCACCAGGCGACTTTGTCAACGTACGGTAACTAGGGCTGACTTCAGCGGCGATGCCTGGCGCGGCCGGCCTCCGCTACCCGGCCCGCGTATGTCGGCGCGCTGGGCTCAAAGCGTGCACATGCCCGCTGCGCCCCAATCCTCACCAATGCTGGTCTCAACCAGACCCGCATTGGCCGCATCCACGGCCCGCTCGGCCTCGACTTGGGTGCACGCCGCACTCGACAGGCGCGAGGCCCGGGTTCTGCGAGGGGACGGGGCCGATCAACAGCTGACAGCAGGCCAGGAGTCATGCGGTCGCGAGGGACACCTCGGTTGACTTGATCAAGGCCACGACCGGCGAGCCGGCCGCCAGGCACAGCTCGGTGACCGCGTACTTGGTGATCGCCGCGGTGAGCTATCCCCCATCGATCGAGACCTTGACCGTGGCCATCGCACCGCTCGTGGCGACGTCGCTGACGGTGCCGGGCAGCTAATTGCGGGTGGACAGGGCTTCCACGCGGCCGGTGGCGAGCCCACCTCGGTGAACTTCGCAACTCTCACCTTGCTAGGCGGCGCGTCACAGGTTGTAGCGTCGTCCTCGTCCCCGGCACGGGCGAGGCTAGGGGAAGGACAGACGGCGACAGGGCGGCGGCAACGTCGCGCGCGTGCCAGCCCTCAGGCTGCCGGCGCCGCGGTCCAGCCGAGTTCCGGGCCCGGCGGCGTCTGATCGCACGGCTGGCACACCCAGCTGGCCAACTCCGGGGCGAGGAGGCCAACAGTGGCCCGAACGACGGCCCGTGGGTGAGCCTTGGCACTCCTGTGTCCTGTCGTTCGGCACAGTTGCGGATTATGATCAACAGCAAGGCGGGGTCGTAGCACAGAGGTAGTGCGCCGCGACATCATCTCGGAGGACGTCGGTTCGAATCCGGCCGCCCCGCCCCTCTCAGGGTGATGGCTGCTGACTGCATCCGTCGTCGCCCCGCCCAACGACGTCTGGGCGGTCCTGGAGCACACTCCGCCAGGCGAGGGCCCTGCGGTAGCCTCGCGGGAGCTGCGGCCGCTGCGCTGGGGTCTCGTGCCGACCTGGGCGAAGGAGGCGAAGATCGGCGCGCGGATGATCAACGCCCGGGTGGAGACCGTGCACGAGAAGCCGGCCTTCCGCCGCGCGTTCCTCAAGCGCCGCTGCCTGCTCCCCGCGGACGGCTTCTACGAATGGCAGCCGAGCACGGACCCGGCCACCGGCAAGGCACGCAAACAGCCGTACTTCATCCACCCCGAAGACGAGCAGGTGTGGGTTGTGCCCGGGCAACGGCGGGGTGTGCGGAGCGGGGGCGTTGATGTCCGCGACGTTCCATATCTGCACGACGGCGTCAGCGCCCACGCTGGCCAGTACGGTGCCATCTTTGTTGAAAGCGATTCCCTCTACAGAGTCTGCATGCCCGGTCAGGTACTTGGGGCGCGCTTGCGGGCGGCCGGGGTTGCTGACGTCCCACAACCGGACATCCTGGTCCGCTGTGACCAGTGTCTTGCTGTCGGGGCTGAACGCCAGCGACACGGCTCCATTCTTGTGCTCGTCATACGGCTTGTCGTACGGCTGTACAAGCGGTTTACCGACAGCACGTGGAGATTGCCGGTCGGCTACCTTCCACAACCTAATATTCTCCAACGACGTCTCGGTGGCCAACGTGTTGCCATCAGGGCTGAAGACCACTTCACCGACGGGTTTTGCGTCGGGAGAAGGACTCGACAGCGTCCGAGGGTCCTTCAGTTGCGTGATGTCCCACACCCACAGTCCGTCGGGGCTGCCGGCGGCAAGAGTGCGGCCCGAAGGGCTGAAAGCCACGGAGTCTGCGTCCGGATCCTGCCCGCTGCCGTGCAGATACGCACGCAGAGGGCTGCCGACCAGGGTGGGGTGCTGGGGGTCGGCCACATCCCACAGGCGCACAAGGCCATCGTTGCTCGCGGTGGCGAGCATCCGACCGTCCGCGCTGAAGCGGACCTCACGTACCTCCCCGGACCCGATACGAAGGGGCTTCAGCTGTCGAGCACCTGAAGAGGCGGCGAGATCCCACAGCCGTACCGTTCCCTCCGAGCAGGTACAGGCGAGCAGGTTTCCGCGAGGCGAGAAGTCCACCGCGTTGACCCGGTCCGACGGACCGTACAGCTTGATGGCCTGCGGGCTGCTCGCGTCTGTGATCAGTCGACTGGTGAGATCGGTGTTGTCGTCACTCACACGGCGGCGATATGCCGCTAGATCGAACTGCGCGGCCAAAGAAGGCTGTGTAGGACGCATCCGGTCGCCTTCAACCATGAGTCGCTGGAATATGGCCGCGTCCCGCTCGGTCCGGGCCTGGGAGCGCTGATGGAATGCGACGACGGCAGCAGCGGAGGCGATCAACGCCAAGGCGGACAGCAGGGCGATCATCGCGCGCCGCACATGCGTGGCGCGCTGTTTTTGCCGTATCGCCGAGCGGAGGAAGGCGCCTGCCCCAGGGCTGATCTGCTCGTGGTCGGCAGTCGCCCACCATGTGCGCGCCTGATCCAGCTTCGCCCCCCGGTACAGCAGCCCAGCATCGCACTGTTCGCGCTTCCAGGCGGCGGCGTCCTCTTCAAGGTCCTGCCGAATGAGCAGACCGGCACGGTCGGTCTCGATCCATGCGCGGAGGCGGGGCCACGCACGCAGCAGCACCTCATGCGTGATCTCGACACCGTCCTGTCCTCGGGTGAGCAGGCGCCCCTCCGTGAATGCGTCGATGACAGCAGCGGCATGGTCGACGCCGTCGGTCAGCTCCATGTGGGGGATACGGCGGCGGGTGTCCTCCACGCCGTCACCGATTTTGATCAGGCGGAGGAACACAAGACGTACGGCGGCCTGCGCTTCCGCGTCCAGTGCGGCGAATAGTTGTTCGGCCGTGTTGGCCAAGGCACGCGGGATGCCGCCAGTTGAGCGGTAGCCGTCCACGGTGAGTACGTGGCCATGCCGGGCCTGCCAGGTCATCCGTAGGGCATGCGCCAGCAGTGGCAGCCGCCCCACCTCGTAACCGCCGACTCCGTCCGGAGGGTAGGCATCGGCACGCACGGTGGTGGCCACGGGCTGGTCGAGGTCCCGGAGCAGGACCTCGACCAACCCCGGTTCGACCTCGAGGCCGGCGGCCGAGGCCGGGAACAGGATCGCCTCCCGTACACCTTCCCGCGACAGCGGTCCGAGGAGGACCTGGCCCTCCTGTAAGGCCGACCTCAGCTGTGGGAAGTCGGCACAAGGCGTATAGAAGTCCGACCGGAGCCCGAAGACGATCAGCGCAGCCGGGGCCTCGCCGTGCGAGCCGCAGGCAGCCAGCGCGGAAAGCACATCGAGGAAGGAGTGCTGTTCCGGGGCGCTCTTGCACAGCGTGAACAACTCCTCGAACTGGTCGACTACGACGACCAGCCGCTGTCCAGCCGCTCCCTCGGAAGCGGCGCTGTCTTCGCGTGACCGCAGCGTCTCACGCACCATTGCCGCACACGCCGCCGCCTCTTCCCGAACGGCCTCACGAAGGCGCTGCGCACTGATGCCAAGTGCAGTCGCCAACTGCGCCGTCAACGTATCTAATGGCGTGCTCGTAGGCGTGAAGGATAAGCGCGGCCAGTCAGCGGAGCCGGCCAGTCTTCCCTCCGCTATGCCCGCCAGCAGCCCCGCATGCAGCAGAGAGGACTTTCCCGCCCCGGACGGCGCGACCACGGCCAACGGTCCGCCCCCATGCAGTCGCTCATCGAGGCGGGACAGCAACTGTGCGGTGAGTTCAGCCCGCCCGAAGAACCAGCGGGACTGCCCGGTGTCGAACGGCGCAAGCCCCGGATACGGGCACTGTGCCTGAGGGCTGCTTGCCTGCGACTGCCGACGCCGGTGAACGCCGTCCTCGTAGTGGAGATGCAGGTCCCGCTCTGCAATGTTCTGGTCCCGCCCGGCCTGAAATACACGCGCCTGGTCTGATGCTGCGGCCCGCAGTCGGGCCTGTGGCTCGTCCTCGGCGGAGTCGCCCGCGTGCGTCATCGTTCGGTGATGCTTTGGTCGCGCCCGGCTTGGTAGACCCGGCCGTGACCGGAGGCGGTTGCTTTCATCACCTGCGAGCTCACCGCCTGCTGCTCCTGCGCTGGCAGGACGGGAGCGAGGTGGTCGTCCAGGAGCACCCGGAGCTGGTCGGCAAGGCCCGGATCGGCGCGCAGCAGCAGCTGCAGCCGCATCTGCCAGTCGGTCACCAGATCCTGCTCGCGGTTCTCGTCGTTCTCCCGACGCGCCTCAACTACATGGGCGTGTGCGTCGGTGAGTTCCCTGTGAACGGACTCGGCCTGGTCGGGTCGAACCAAACGCCACCACTCGACCACATGAGTACGGGCCTGCTGCCACGCATCCGTGGCCATCGCCCCCACCAGAGCCGTACCAGCTGCCATCACGATCGGATCCATGGTGCCCCCTAGCCGTGTCCGACTTCATCACCGTACGAGGGAGCCGCCTGATGCGCAGCCCTTGAACTCGGTTTGTCCGCCGCGATATCTGAGTGGATCGGGTGAGCCAACACTCGACCGAACGCGACCGTTGGGAAACGCAGTTCGGCCACCGACCCGCGATTCACAGAACAAGGGCGGCGTCGGCCAGACGTGGACGATCACCCCCGTGGAAGCCTGCCCCCCGAAGCGCACAGCATCGTGGGGCCTGCCATCCTCACCGGCCTCTTCGGGCCCATCGCCGCATACTTCGACAGCTGACCACTGGCCCCGGCCCACGCTCTGCAGGACGGCACTGCGGTCTTGTCCTGCAGACACAGCAGCCAGCCAAGATCATTCGTAGGTCCCATGGCGCAGCAGGGCTTCTCGGTGCATCAGCCGGTTGCCGGCCACGCCGGTACGGCTCTCGATGCTCACGAGTCCAGGAGGACCAATCCCCAACAGCCCTTGGCTTGGGGCACTCACTTGCGCTGTGGCCTTCCTCGCGGGAGTTGTAGCAGACAACTTGATCGAGACAGTCCTTGGCCGTGTGCCCCTGCTGGTTGCACACATAGCAGCGAGCGTTTCCGGACCACCGTAGGGCTGTCGCTCGCCTACCAGGCGTCCCCGCACTCCGACGCCGACCTCGCCGCCGTCAGCGAGGCGGAGCGGGAGCTGGGCGAGACCGGGCGGGCGCTGCTGCGGCCGTCGGGCACCGAGCCGCTGGTGCGGGTCATGGTCGAGGCCGCCGACATCGAGCAGGCCCGGTCGGTGGCCGGGCGGCTCGCCGATGCCGTGAAGTCGGCCCTCGGCTAGTGCGGTCCCCGCGCGCCTAGTCCGCGTTCACTTGACGCTGCTGTTTCCAGAAGTGCTTCTGGGCCAGCAGCGTCAGTGTTCCCGCGACGACGATGCCCAGCAGGTTCAGCAGGAGCTGGTAGGTCGAGCCCAGGGTCTGGCTCGTGTCGCCGTAGGCCAGGGCCACGGCAGCGTTGGCGGCGGCCGGTACCGTCGTCACCGAGATGGCCACGCCGACCAGCGCGCCCGACTTCGCCGAGGTCAGGGAGAGGGTGCCGGCGATGCCGGCCAGCACTGCCACGATGAACGAGAAGGCGTCGGGGGCGTATACGAAGGCGGTGTTGGGCCTCGCGCCCTCCAGGCCGGACTTGTGGAACAGTCCGGCGGCATCCATGAACAGGCTGAAGCCGACCGTCAGTGCCATGGCCACCGCGAAGCCCACCAGCAAGGCGATCACGGAGCGCCAGGCCAGCCGGGGATGACGCTGGACCAGCGCCGTGCAGATGCCCGCCAGCGGACCGAACTCCGGCCCCACCGCCATCGCGCCCACGATGAGGACGGCGTTGTCCAGCACCACACCGCAGGCCGCGATCATCGTGGCCAGGGTGATGAACGCGACGTAGGTCACTGACAACGTCGACTCCTCGTGGGTCGCGTCCGTCAGGCCCTCCCACAGCACCGCGTCCGCGCCCTCACCCGGGGCATCCGCCTCGGCCTTGTCCGCGCGACGGGACAGCGAGAGGTCGACGTTCTCCACGGCGATCGACCCGGTCCTGTCAAGCTCCAGCTCGCGCAAAGAGGTGAGGAGTCCGTCGCCCGCCTCTCGCGCAACATCGCACAGCACGAGGTCTCCGGCGGGATTGCGGGCGGCTCCCGGCAGGACCACGAGGTGGGCGGTGCCGACCGTGTTCTCGATCTTCCGCACCACCTCGTCCGTCTTCTCGGCCGGGGTGATCAGGCGCAGATGCAGCATGACGCCTTTCTAACAGGTAGCCAGGTACACGTCACAGCTTGCGCAGCCGGCCGCTACCGGCTCGAGGTCGGCATCTCCGATGAGCTACCCCCGCGGGCGCCGGGACGGCAAGGTCGTCGAGGCGGCCCTGAAGGCTGAGGGGGAGCTACCCCCGCGGGCGCGAGGACGACCGGCCCTGCTCGACCACAGTCCGGCGGTCGAACTATCCCCGCGGGCGCGGGGACGACTTCACCGCCGCGTTCAACGCGGACAGATCCCGCGAGCTACCCCCGCGGGTACGGGGACGCGGTACCCCGGTTCTGTGGGCCGCTCGGTGCCGCTACGACTCGGCTTGGGTCACTCCGGCCAGGTCTTGGCGGTCTCGTCGTCTCCGCGCTCCGGCCAGGACGCCGCGTCGCCCGCCCTGGGCCAGCCGTCGAGAACCGAGCTCCTCTTGTCGCGGGTACGCCATTCCGCGACCTGGCTGCCGTCCATGCGCTGCAGGACGAAGTGATCGCCCCGGTACCAGAGGGCTTCGGTGACCCGGTCACCGACGAAATACGTCCGGGTGACGATGTCCTCCTTCTCGCTGGTCTCGGTCTCCTCCGTGGCGCGCAAGACCCGCAGCTGGTCGGTGACGGTGGTGCTGATCCCGGCGGAGAAGCCCTTGAAGACGAAACCCGCCTCGGCCGTGACGGAGATACTCGTCGTCCGCTCGACCTCGGTCCTGTTCGACGTGGTCAGCCCGATGGTGGTCCGCTGCTTCTCCTCGTACTGGGAGAGACCGGAGTGCTCGTAGTAGAACACCCGCTCCCAGTAGCCGTACTGCTTGAGGATCAGGTACGGGTTGTGCTGCGCCTGCTGGTCGGCGGAGCCGCCGCCGTCCTGGACGCCGAAGGGAACGGCCACCTGGCCGATCAGCACCTCCGGAGTCCGCGCCGGCTCCGGCATGGTGTGCCCGGTCAGGCGGATCACATCACCCACACCGTCCGCAGGCCACGGCACCGGCTGCAGATCCGTGACCGGCCTGTACGTGTCGACGAGCTGGAACTTCCACAGCTGCGAGTCGAAGTTCGCGTCGCCCGGCTGCTGCGCGTAGTACACGTCCACCGCCGACCGCCCGCCGGACCAGCGCTCCGGCGTGATCGCGAGGCCGCTGGCCTTGTTGATGATCTGGTACCAGCCCGAGCCCCGGTCGACCAGGTTCCACAGCTGATGGGGACGCTTGTCCTCACGCTGGATGTGGTACTGGTCCAAACCCGACGGGCCGGTCGACCAGTACTCCGGCGTGAGCGCCATACCGCCGCGCTTGTTCACCAGGAGGTAGTCGTTGCCGTCCATCGGGAACAGGTGCCACGTCTGGCTGATCGCGCTTCCCGCGCCGGAAGCCTGGATGTCGTACTGGTCCACCGTCGACGGTCCGGTCGACCAGGACTTCGGAGTGAGCGCCAAGTTGGACCGCTTGTTAACGATTTGGTAGGTCTTGCCAGGAGCTAACGCCATGGTGTCTCTTTTCCCGCGCGGCCGGGCCTCCCCCGGCCCACGCGTGTCGTGACCGCACTGATCCGGCTGGGCCTTGCCCATGAGGGGCAGCCACAACGCCCCCACGCCTCCCTGAGCTGGCATGGCAGGGCGACAACCGGCGGGAAGAATGCCCTCCCCCTGACCCCCACAAACCGCTCTCAAAGAACATCAGCCGCAGAAACGTCACATGCGGCTGAACTGGTACGGCACCGGCACCACCCGCCGGCCACGCGCTCCGGGGGAAGGAGCACCATGATCCGCCGGTTCAGCAGGTGCCCGCGGTGGGCTTGGGGGCTCGTTCTGCCAGGTCAGGTCGGGCGTCGTCGGAGTCCTCACCCGCGACACACCGCGCAGTTTGCACTCTGGGACAACGATGGGAGTCCCGGGCGGCCGTGGAGCCAAGCCCGGGACGACTGCCTCCCGTTTCTCATGAACACTGCATATTCGCGCGAGCGTGTGACACATGGTGGCTTGCCGCGTCGATGTACGTCTTGGTGACGTCGGTGATGAAGTCGCGGCTGCTGTCGGGGCTGAGGGCCTGGGCCTGAAGGTGGTCATGGAGCACGCTGTAGTGCCGCACGTCGGATGGCTTCTCCAGATAGAGGTCGCTGGTGAACCGCTCCAGATACACCACCGTCGCCGCGGAGCTGTCGGCGAACCGCAGGATGGAAAGCTGTCCGGACAGGCCCGGATGGGCGCCCGCTGTGTAGGGGAGCACCTGCACCGTGATGTGCGGCTCGGCGCCGAGCGCGTTCAGGTGCTCCAGTTGTTCCCGCATGATGTCCGGGCTTCCGACGACACGGCGCAGTGCCGATTCGTCCAGGACAACCCACAGGCGCAGCGGACGGGCCGGGTCGTAGATCCGGTGCTGACGGCGCAGCCGCACCTTCAGACGCGTGCCGGCCTCTTCGACGGTGAGCAGGGGGATCGTTTCCCCGATGACCGCGTAGGCGTAGGCGGGGGTCTGCAGCAGAGCAGGGATCGCCATGGATTCGTAGGTGTGGAGTGAGGCGCCGTCCGTCTCCAGGGCGATGTAGACGCTCTGGGGGATGTCGCCGTAGGCGTGCCACCAGCCCGGTTGCCCGGATTCCTTGGCCATCTGCAGCAGTGAGTCGATGACCTGCGGGTCCGTCACCCCGTAGACCGCGCACAAATCGCGCATATCGCGGGGGCTGATGGTGCGGCGGCCGTTCTCGAGGTGACTGATCTTGGACTGGGAGACCATGAGGCGCTCGGCTACTTCGGTGCTCTTCAGTCCACTGGCCTGGCGAAGCCGGCGCAGCTCGGCTCCCAGACGGCGTCTCCTGACGGTGGGGTTGATGTTCGCCGCCACGAGCGGTGTACCTCCGGGGTTCAAGCCATCGTGCTGGTCCGCAGACTGCCACGGACACCGGCTGTTGATCATGCGCCATGCCGTCGTGTTCGCGGCTGCCAAAGCGGACTGTGACCTTGTCATTTGCCTCACGGGAGCGACCGCCAGACGTTCTACGGGGAGATACCGAAAGCAGGCACTGGGCAGACGGCCCGCCGGGTGCCCGCCGGGGTCATCGGCCAGCACGACGGCTGCCGTGATGCGCTTGCCCACCGGCTCCCGGCGCATCCCGAAGCTGCGGCACACGTGCAGCCAGGAGCCGATCTTCACGCCGCCGAGCTGGGTGTCGCGGGTGAGGGCGGCGGGGTCGGCGCCGGAGGCGAGGTGGGTGCGCAGCAGGTGGTATTTGCGGTGCCAGTCCGCGCCGTGCGGCAGCCGCCAGTACGGGGCGAGAGCGGTGAGGGCGTCGACCCGAGTCTGGTCGAGGACGGTCTTCGCGGCGAGGTGGCGTTGTTCGGCGAGCCAGACGCCGACGGGGGTGGTGGCGGGCGCGGCGATGCCCGCCTGCGCCACCTCACCCTGGCCCTGCCGCCCGAGCACGCCGCCGGCCTGTTCGACGCTCAGGCTGTGGGCGCCACCGAGCAGCAGCAGGTTGCTGCCCAGGCAGCCTCGGTCGCCAGTGGTGGTGCTCGGTTGCAGCAGGACGGTGTCGCTGCGCGCTGCACAGCATTTGCATGGGTTAGGCGGCACACCGGTGCTGCACGGGTAGCAGGCGAGTGGCAGAGCGCTTTCACGCGCTTCCTCGGGTCGGTGTCTCGATGTGGGCGCTGGATGGCTGGCAATCGCTGTGCTGCCTCAAATGATCCTCAGTAAGTAGATCTTGCGATTGTTGTGAGCATGCTCGATGGATAGCGTCCGAGCATCTGATCACCAGTGTGGTGATCCCACGAAGGGCGTCTACGTGTCCCTGCTCAGGAAAAAGCTCGCTGGTACGGGAGTTGTCGCGGTCCTTCTCGCGGGTATGGCCTCCGCTCCGGCCCTCGCCGACGACGAGCCCACCGTAGACGTGCCCACCGTCTCCGCGGACGAGACGACGGACATCAACGACCGCAGCGACTGGGAAGACGAGCCCGAGTCTGCGATCAAGCAACCCAACTACTGTGACGGCCCCTACACCTGGTACGCCATCACCTCGAAGAAGAACTACTTCGTGCCGTCGTGGTGGAACGGGACCTCCTGGAAGGACGGCCCCGGCGGGACCATGAACGTTTCGGTCACCAAGTCAGGGACGATCTCGGCAGAGGTAACCGGCTCCCTCGAATGGAGCTCCAACGCCGTCATTGCCAAGGCCAAGGCCTCGGTCAGTGTGAAGATCGGCGGCAGCTTCAGCATCTCCACCGGTCACCAGTACACTCACCCCGTCCACAGCAACAAGTACGGCCATCTGCAATACGGCTCGTGGGGATACAAGGTGACGTGGGCTCATTACCAGCGAGTCGGCTCCTGCGGGGTGAAGACCATCGGCAGCGGGAAGGCGATCCTGCCGACGTCCGAGACCGGCTGGAAGTACTGGGAGACCTCCTCATGAGTACTGCGCGCAAGCGGCTGGCCGCACCGGCCTGCACCGCCGCCGCAGCCATGTCGATCCTGCTTCTCAGCTCGTGCAGCCAGAGTTCCGACGACCACACCAAACCCTCCCCCTCAAGGGCGGGCACCATCTCTCCTTCAGGACCGAGTTCCACGCCGGACGGCCAGCTGATCAAACGCGCCACCTCCGTTGTGGCAAGCGTGCCCGGCGGAGCCCTGCTGGAAGGTGGGTCGGAGCGCGTGAAGGACGGTATTCATACGCGTCCTGTGCTTCGCGAGGGCAAGGCCTATCGGCTCGTGCTCGCCTGCGTCGGCCAGGGGCGCGCGTTGCTGACCGTCGTCCCCAAGAAGTCGGGCGCCGACGCGGTGATCCCCTGTGACCAGGCCGTGGTCCAGCAGCGAATCAAGGGGCACGGGCCGGTCCACATCGACGTCGTCGGGTCGAAGGGCACGACTGGCGCTCTCGCCTGGCGCATCAACGAGCTCTAAACCGCCCTGCGCTGTCCGGCCACCGCGACAGCCGGGTGTGGTGTTACCGCACGAGCCGGGCGAGTCAGCCGGCTGACTGCGGGACTCGGAGTTGGCAGCGGGTGTGACCTGCAGCGGCACGACGGCCATCGCCGATGACGGACACAACGGGCCGCACACCCGGCGTGTTCGGCAGAGGGAGGCGGTTCCGGAAGCATCCAGACCTCCGGCCGCCTCCCTGCGACCAGCCCGGCTACCCCGCTCACTCGAGCCTGAGTGCGGCCATCGCCTGGGCGATGCGCTCGGGATGGACGGTGAAGTCGAAGTGCCAGCGGCGTGCGATGACCTGGCTGGTCTCCTTGGGCAGGCGGTTGGCCTTGTCCGGTAGACGTTCGAGGATGCGGTGGTCGTGGCTGGTCAACGCCGTCGCGATGGCCCAGACGGGTTCGTAGGCGGTGCCCAGGATGGTCTCCGCCTCGGCGCCCGGCGGGATGTAGACGGGGACGATCAGGGAGGCGGTCTTGCCGGACACATCCAGGCGCAGGGCGCGGCCGAGGGACTGAACGCAGCGGATGACGCTGCGGGTGGGGTCGGCGAAGAGGACCGCGTCGACGCTGGGGATGTCGACGCCTTCGGCGATCAGCTTGGAGTTGGCGAGGTTCGCGACGTCGGCGGCGGCGAACTCGCCGAAGATGCGGGCGCGTTCCTCGGGGGTGTGCTCGACCGTGGGCGAAGAACAGCTTCGGGTCGATCCCGGGCGTCAGGCCCGGGTCGGTGGTGGCCAGCAGGCGCAGTATGTGGGGCAGTTCGCGGGTGAAGCGGCGGGCGTCGGAGACCAGGTTGAAGTAGACCAGCACCTTCCTCAGGCCGTGCTCGGTCATGGCGCGCAGGACCGCGAGGTGCAGGGCGGTGGTGCGCAGCGCACCGTCGTCCCTCTCCGCGTCCTGGCCTGGGGTGCCGGCCGCAGGCGTGGTGCCGGGGGCGGGCAGGTTCAGGCGGCGGCGCAGGCCGGTGTCGGTGAGGGTGGGCACCACGATGCGGTAGTCCGCCGCTCGGCCGTCCGCCACGGCCCTCGCCAGGGGGTATTCGATGACCTTCTTGCCGTAGACGGCCTAGTTGTCCATGGAGTTGGCGAATGCGTCCACCTCCCCGCCCTCCGGGCGGCGGCGCGGGCGGGTCACGTCGGCGGACTCCGCCAGCTCCGGGGCGGCGAAGATCCGGGGAGTGAGCCGCGCGACACGGGGAGTTGCCCGACTCTGGGCGCCGCGGCCCACTACAGGGAAGCACGCGGCGCCACCCGGCACCCTGCCGGGGACGAAACGGCCCCCGTCACATCTTTGGGCAACGGCGACCGTGCCCGTAGGCAGCATTCGGCGAGGCCTGAGGGGCCCAGTGTTCGACCAGCGATGCCACGTCAGAGCGGACGTAGGCGCGGACGTGACCTTGACCCGGGCGCTGCTGCCGCACCCACAACGAGCGGATTGCGTCCCATCATGGGGCGGCCCTCTGCACACTGCGCCACGTTCAGAACTTGTCCACCAGCCAACCGCAGACGCCGAAGAAGAAGGCGACACAGAACAGCCGGAAAGCAATGGCCTGCATGCGCTCCACCGTGCGTTTGTCGGCCTCTCGCTGTGCCAGTCCCACCTCGGCCGCGCGCTTCAGCTCATGTTCGTCTATGACTTCCCCCCTGATCAATCAGCCCCTGCAGAATGCCAGAACACCGCTGCCTCGTCGCGTCCGCCTGGACCGGGCGCAGTGGGCGTGGTCCGGTTCTGCGCTGACGGCCCACCAGCTGCATCCCTTGGGCCCGGACTGAGCGGGGTCGAAACCCTCGGCTTGCGCCGGACGAGAGCTCGGGCCTGTTCGGGCGGTCCCCTGGCGTGGCGGGGCTTTTGCGGTGACGATTGCGAGACGGTGAGGGGCGTCTATCAGGGGGGATCATGACCAAACCGAGGAAGGGCGAGTCTGCCTCCGAGGTCATGGCGCGACACAAAGCGGTCATGGCGCAGCGGGAGAAGGCGCTCGATCTCATGGCACGTCAGGTGGCCGCCAGGAAGGCCGAGTCCGACAAAGCCACGTCGCAGAAGCCGGCTACCAGACAACCGGCGCGCGTTGTACGGGTGGGTAGCAGTGTGCGGACTGTCTCTGGCGGCCTACCGTCTCTGGGCAAGCATCGCTGACCCACTGCGTGATCAACCTGGCTGCTGTCCCCGGCGGTTATGCCGCTGTACTCTCGACCGGCCTGGGGAGAGGGGCGCGGTATGCGCTGCTGCCCGGGCCTGTGGATCTCACAGGCGGTGCGCGGCGGGGGTGTTGTGTCGGTGGGGGCGCGTAGCGTGGGCCGGCACAGCCAACTCGCAGCAGGTACCACCATGCCACCACGTCTTGGAGAGCCGTCCGTTTCCGTCGCCGTGCCGGCCGCGCGGCAGCGTCGGCCGCGGCGGTCTTCGGTCCGTCACGGCCAGGCGTCGTGCGCCGACTACGGCTGCGCCCGCGCCGCCTGCCGCCAGGCGGGACTGCGTGCCCGCCGCCAGCGCGAGCAGGACCGTCTGCGTGGTCTGTCCGCTCGTGTCCCACCGCATACCGCCGCCCGGTGGGCTGTGCGGCTGCGCGAGTGGGGGATGTCCGCGCAGGACATCGCCGACCGGGCCGGCCTGTCCGTGACCCTGATCCGCCGCGTCCTGCGCACCCCCGCGCACGACACCGCAGCCCCGAACATCGCCCGTACTTCCGCGGACGCCATCCTCGGCATCCCGCTCCCCCACCGCCGCAACCCCGGCGCCCCCGGCACCCCTGGCCTGACCGGCTCCGCGGAAGCATCCCGGCTGCTGGCCGACCTGGCACGGGCCGGATGGCCCGCCACCACACTCGCCCAACACCTGAACGTCAACCCACGCACCGTCGCCGAAGTCCGCGACAAACGCCCCCGCCTCCACCTCGATCTGGCCCTGCGGATACGCCACCTGCACCGCGACCTGATCAGCCTCGACCCGGCCGGCCACGGCATCCACCCCACCGACATCGCCCGCACCCGCGCCGCAGCCACCCGACGCACCACGGCAACAGCCGCCTGATCCAGGCAGCTCCAACACACGGCACGTCGGGCGCTGAACCGGGATGTGTGGGGCCCCGCTGCGGTGGGCTCGATGAGTTCGCTGTGCCGTACACGGCGGCGTGCGGTGAGGTCCTCGAGCCCGCTGCTGCCGCCTACGGCGCATGGAATGCCTCTCGTGAAGCGAATACCGGAGGCGACCGGATTCCGTTCGCCCTGGGCTATTGGGGCGAGCGCTGCTTCCCTTCCGCGTGACTCAAGATCGTTCTTCCCTACCTTTCGCAAGGTGAGCAGGTACTCGTTGACCGCATGAACACAGAACCCCAGACCTCCGCCTCCACCGCCCTCCGGCCGACAGCACCACGTTGGCGTCGGCTGTGCCGGTCCGCCGCCGTTGTTCTGGGCGTGACGCTCGCTGCCGCCCCATACGCCGGTGCATCCGCCGCACCCCGCCCCGCAGATCAACGAACGGCGCCGGGAAGGGTCGAGGCTCCCGCCGCCGCGAGGTACGGGAAAGCCGTGATCCAGGTGACCAACGCAGAGCAGTTCTCCACGCTGCTCCAGACCAATCCGAAGGTCGTCGTGCTGTTCACGGCGGTCTGGTGCGGCCCCTGCAAACTCATCAAGCCCGAATTCGAGCGCCTCTCGACGGCGCCGGAGAACAGCACCATCGCGTTCGCGGCCATTGACGTCGACCAAGTTCCAGACGTGTCCGAGAAGGCCGGCATCAGAGCCATGCCCACGTTCCAGACCTACTTCGATGGAGAGAAGAAGGGCGAACTCCTCGGGGCCGACCCGCAAAAGCTCCGCAGGCTGGTCAACGAACTGGCCGGCGTCTAGCGCCCGATTCCACCCGCCTCGCTTGCGTGGCGCGGGGGCCGCATCGCCGTCCCGTGCCAGGGCTTCGGCCCCGGCACGTACGTCCCCCTGCGCGGTCGTCGGCGAGTGCCGCCCGAGCATGCGCCGAGCCGAGTACGCGGTGATGGCCGACTGAGCGGCCTCGGTCGCCTCGCGCCAGCGGCGCCAGGCGTCGTACTCCGCCCCGGTGAGGCCCGCGCGCTTCGCGCGTTCCTGATCAGCGGATCGGCCCAATGATCAGTTCACCGGTGCCCCGCCGAACTGGCCCGACGACAATCGCTACCGGAGCCGATGCTCGCCGCCCCCGTATATGACCGGGCCGGGACTGCCGCACAGCGGGCAATCGCTCTGTCCGCGATGAACGTGTTTGTCGGGGCGGCCCCGTACCAGGACGCGTGCCGGTATCCGCCGGGTCGCCGAAGCGCTGCTCGGACGGCTGCGGATCAGGGTGCCGCCTTCGGCTGGTGGGTCCGGACCCGAAGGCCGGGACGTCGGTGGGCGACAGGTCCGGGCGCGGCCGGTGCCAGCTCGCGGGATGCCGCCACCACCCGGCATTGTCGCGGGCTACGTCGACGCCGACCTCCACCACCAGTTCCGGCTCCACGAGGGTGACGTGCAGGCGCTCGCGTGAGCCCCATCCGGCGCTGAACGTCCAGCCCGTCCAGGGGTGGTCGTCTCCGGCCGGGTGAGGAGACCGGCCCGCGGTCTGCGGGAGCGTCGTGCTGCGCCCGATGTACCGCAGGCGCAAGTCGGTGTCGTAGCGGCCCAGCAGCAATGTGCGGGGCGCTGCCGGGGAGCCGGTGAACGCGCCGACGATGGCGTCCTCGGTCTCCCAGGCCTTGCGCTTGCGTCATCCTCGGACGGACGGCTCGTACCGTCCCTCCAGCCTCTTGTAGACCACGCCTTCGAGTCCGGCCGCCGTCCAGCTGGTCAGCCACTCACGCACGGTGGCCTCCTCGGTAGTGGAGGGGCACAGCACCCACAGCGCGGTGAGCCGACGGTCCGTGAAGAGGGCTTCCAGGGCGGCCCTGCGGCGGCGGTAGCTCCACCTGGTCGTGTCCGTGCTTGAGAGCCGGAGCAGGTCGAAGGCGACGAAGTGCGCCGGCCACTGCTCGGCCAGCCGTGTCGCGCCGGCGCCGCGGCGCTGAAAGCGGCCCTGCAGCCGCTCGAACGCCAGACGGCCCGCGGCGTCCTATACGACCGGCTCCCCGTTTATGTGGGCTACCGCACCTGTCTCATCGCAGCTCCTCTGCGAGGCGGTGTGCAAGGTGGAGAAGATCGGCCGGGCGCAGCACGCGTCCGTCGAAGCCTGGGATGGGGACGTGGAGCGGCTGGGTCCAGCGGGCGGGGATTGCGTCCAGCCCGTAGTACGCCCCCGCGAGGCCTCCGGTCACCGCGGAAACGGTGTCCGTGTCACCGCCGAGGTCGATCGCCGCGCGTATCGCGTCTTCGAAGCTGGTGGTGGTGCGCAGGGCCCAGCCGGCTGAGCCCAGACAGGGCCAGACGGCACCGTTGAACTCGGTCGCCTGCTCGGGGTGCCAGTCGGGCGCGAGGACGGTGGCGTAGCGGCCGCGGTGGTCGGGGTGGACAAGAGCCAGGACGTCCGGGAGCGCGGCGAGGGGGTCAATGTCCTCGAACGTGACACGGATGAGCTCGTGGAAGATCGCGGTGCCTTCCCAGGCCGCGCGGTCCCCGTGGGTGAGGGCAGCGATCCGGCGGGCCGCCTCCATGGTGACTTCTTGGCCGGCGGACGCGAAGTAGGCTGCGGAGGTCGACGCCCGCATCAAGGAGCCGTTTCCCGCCGCTCGTTGGTTGACCTGGAAGTGGATCGCGGCGGCGAGGTCCCAGGGCAAGCCGTTGGTCAAGACGTCCTCGGTCTGCAAGCCGATGTCCTTCGGCTCTGATGCCGCCCACCGCTGGAAGCGGGCGAAGATGTCCGGCAGATCCAGCCCGCCCCGCTCCAGCAGCGACTCCGCGACCAAGACGGCCATCTGCGTGTCGTCAGTGGCCTCGCCGGGGTCCCAGCCACCACCTCCGCACATCTCGCCACCGGCACAGGCGCGGGAAACCGCGCAGAGAACGCTCCCTGGGGGCCAAACTCGAAGGGGGCGCCCAGAGCGTCACCCACCGCTGAGCCGACGACCGCGCCAGCGGCCCGCTGAATCCACTTCATTCGCGCAGGTTATCCGCGCCGCGCCGACGGCTGTCCTGTCCCAGATAAGTGTGGGCAGGGCGAGGACCCTGACCTGCGGTGCCTAGAGTTGAGCGGGACACGAGAGCGGCCAATGTCTCACTCGGCCGTAGGCAGGACGATGAGTCGCTCACGGCGCCAGCGGTGGCCTAGTCACCACCTGGCGCGCAGCACGCCGTCGCTATCCGGCAAGGCAGCATGGAACAGCGGGTGGCGCTCGTCGAGAATCAGGGGCAAAGAGCAGGCTGCTTTCGCGCCCGCGACCAGGGAGGCGAGCTGTTGGTGATCGGTTTCGTCGATGGTGACGTGGCGGATTGTTCCGTTTGGTGCCTCCCAGACGAAGTCCATGGAGGCGTCTGCGGGCAGCGCAGCAAGGACCTCGTCAACATCGGGGTTGAGGTCCGGCCAGATCGCCAGGAGCGCGCGAGGACCGAGCCCAGAGCGTACCGGGTCGAGATTGCTCGCGGTGAGGCGGTGCCAACGGGTCGCGTTACGGACGTAGACCTCTTCCAGGAGCAGCGTCTGTTGCGACGCGAGTTCGACGCGGACTCGATCCCAGAAGTCCTCGTCGGCAGCCTCGGTCACTTCAGGTTCCTCAAGATCAGCCGCGTAGGGGGAGGCGCTGATTGGTTGTGCAAACAGGCCGAGTTCACGTGTCTGGGCGACCGCTGCGTCGCAGGGTCGGTCGCTGCTGACGTACACGTACTGGTCCCACCCGACGTGGATGGTGAACGTGTCCTCGCGCTCCAACCGGCACCAAGCACCCTCGTCGCGAAGCATGGTCCGCACCAGCTCCAACGCTACAGACAGTGAAACTTCGGCACCGTCGTAGTAGCCAGTCAGGTCCGGCGGGAACAGGTCGGCGAGGCCATGGCCGTCAAGCGGTTCTTCCAGGCCGAAGTTGACGAAGCCGGTGACCTCGGGTTCACGGATCTCCAGTGTGTCGATGCCCGCTTCCCGTGCGAAGGCGGCGATCGCTTCCAAGTAGGCCGCCTCGACCGGTCCGTGGTCGCTCACCGTGTCCTCAGCACCCGTGTAGTGCCCCCGCTCGTCACGGTCGGCGGGGTTGTACTTGGTTATCTGATGAGCGAAGGACGGCGGCACGAAGCTCCCTGAGCTGATGAGGCGGGGCCTCAGCATAATTCGTGCCATCAGACGTAGATCCCGCCTACACATCAACGGAACGCGGCCACTCACCCACAAAAGCGTGGGACTCCCTACACATAGCTGGGGCAGGACTCCGGGCCTCTGGAATGCCGCCGACTGACGGCACGACCGTAGGAGCCCTCAGCCACCGGCACAAGGCCGACGGACTCGGAACCTGCCTACAGAAAACTGGGACGCGGGCGCAGTCGCCTACAGAAGAGCGGGGACTGCCTACACATCGTTGGGACCTGACAACGGCCGCACGACCCTATCTCCTTCCTCGGCTCCCCGAACCATCGGCGGCGAACGCGTCTCGTCTACGGAGGTGCGCCGCCTGAGACACCTTGGGTCTGAGACACCCGTACAGGTCGCTAGAGTCGTCCTCGCGCCGGGCTGATGCGACTGTGGACGCGGAACCGGGCGGGCGGGTCACCGGGAGCGGGGCGAAGGTCGACGGCGACCGGTCCGGCGAAGGTGTACCCCTGTTCGGCGGCGTGACGGCACACCTGATGGACGAGGACGGGTGCCACGGGCGTGGGGTTGTCGGAGAGCTGCCGGTGGATATCCGGGGGCAGTTCGATGACGTAGGCGTTCGGCGCCACGATGTGCTGCCGGCCGATAATCAAGGCGTTGTCGTCACATTGCCGCAGGAGTATTGCCACGACCTCGCCCGGCCTCGTCCTGGTCGGCAGCAGGTAGCCCTGCACAGTCGTTGCCCAGCGCTCCATGACGCGTTCACTCGCGCGCAAGAACCTCATCGAGGGCTCCTGAAACAGGCGGGCACAGGGCCGCCGAGCAGTGCGGAAGCTCGCTGGAGCGGATCGACGATCCTCGCGGTCGCGGCCTTGGGAAGGGTGCGGCAGGTGAAGCCGAGCTGGGACATGGCCCGCAGGACCTCGCCCGCACTGAAGTCGCGGGGATCTTGACGAGTGACGGCCTGGCCGACCTGCTTGGCGGGGTAGGTGCGGCGGCCGATGATCACGGAGTCGCCGGCGACAGGCTCGGGCTTGACGCCCTTCATCGTTTCCAGCACGCCGTTCTTCGTCAGGTCGAACGGAAAGCGAGCGATGACACAGCGCATGATGCCTCAAAAGGAAGAGGGGCCGTAGCCGGCCGCGGGTGGGGCGGTTCAGCGGGAGAGGGCGAGGACGCCCAAGGCGTTGCCGTGGTCGTCGACCATGGGCAGGGCAGCGAGCCGCCGGTGGCGCATGGTGTGCTCAGCGTCGGCGATCGTGGTCAGTGGCGTGGCGAAGGGCACCCTGTTGCCGACGATGTCGCGCAGGCGGACCTGGTCGGTGTAGGCGCGGCTGTCCCGGACGGCGGTGAGCCGGGCCTGGGTGACGATGCCGGTGCACTGGGCGTCTTCGTCGCAGACGAGGAGGTGAGTTGTGCGGGCGGCGGCCATGACGGACAGCGCCACCTCGACCGTCATCGCGTCCCAGACCTGAGGCCCGGCCGCGTCCATGGGATCGGCCGCCGTCTGCACGGCGTTGCTGCTTGTGGAGCGGGGCTGCATCTGGACCAGCGTCACGATATGCCTCCTGCACAGGTGGATGAGTTTCCGGATCACGTGGTTCTCAGGCCGCCGCCGCGGCGAAGGTGGGCCGGCGCATGCCGGCGCGCCGGGCGGCCGAGGCGGGACCGCGGCGGCCGCGGGAGGAGGATGTGCTGCGCTTGGGGCGCTCGGACACCGGGGCCGTGATGGTGACCGGGATGCCGGAGGGGGCCTGGGCGCCGGTGATCCGGCTCAGATCTGCCTCACCCGAGCGGACCTGGGTGGTCTCGGGCACGATGCCGGCGTCCTGCATGAGGCGGTTCATGCCCCGGCGCTGCTGGGGGGTGACCAGGGTGACGACGGTGCCGGACTCTCCGGCCCGCGCGGTCCGGCCGCCGCGGTGGAGGTAGTCCTTGTGATCGGTCGGCGGGTCCACGTTGACGACGAGGTCGAGGTTGTCGACGTGGATGCCGCGCGCCGCGACGTTCGTGGCGACCAGGACGGTGACGTGCCCGGTCTTGAAGCGGGCGAGGGTGCGGGTGCGCTGCGGCTGCGACTTCCCGCCGTGCAGGGCGGCGGCTCGGACACCGGAGTTGAGGAGTTCCTCGGTGAGGCGGTCCACGGCGTGCTTGGTGTCCAGGAACAGGATCACCCGGCCCTCGCGCGCCGCGATCTCCGTCGTCAGCCGCTGCTTGTCGGGGCCCTGCACGTGCAGGACGTGGTGCTCCATCGTGGTGACCGCGCCCTGGGAGGGGTCCACGGAGTGGACGACGGGGTCGGTGAGGTAGCGGCGGACCAGGAGGTCGACGTTGCGGTCCAGAGTCGCGGAGAACAGCATCCGCTGGCCCTCTGGCCGGACCTGGTTCAGGAGCGCGGTGACCTGTGGCATGAAGCCCATGTCGGCCATCTGGTCGGCCTCGTCCAGGACGGTGACCGCGACCTGGTCCAGCCGGCAGTCGCCCCGCTCGATGAGGTCCTTCAGGCGACCCGGGGTGGCGACGACGACTTCGGCGCCGCTGCGCAGCGCGTTCGCCTGCCGGCCGATCGGCATGCCGCCGACGACGGTGACCAGGCGCAGCCTCACGGCTCGGGCGTACGGGGTGAGGGCGTCGGTGACCTGCTGCGCGAGCTCCCGGGTGGGGACAAGGACGAGCGCAAGCGGCTGACGGGGCTCGGCACGCAGGCCGACGGTGCGGGCCAGCAGGGCCAGACCGAAGGCGAGGGTCTTGCCGGAACCGGTCCGGCCACGGCCCAGGACGTCACGGCCCGCCAACGAGTTCGGCAGCGTCGCCCCCTGGATCGGGAACGGCACGGACACGCCCTGCGCGGTGAGCGCCGCCAGCAGGGTCTTCGGCATGTCGAGATCGGCGAACGCCTCGACGGCGGGCAGCGCCGGAGTGATCGTCTTCGGCAGGGCGAACTCCCCCCGCGCCGCGGCGGACCGCCGGCCCTGACCTCCCGAGCGGAGGGGAGTGCCCGAACGGCTCGGGGCGGACGACGTACCGAAGCGGCTGCCCCGAGTCGAACCGGCGGCGGAGCCGAAAGCGGGAGTGCCGGTCCGGCGGGTGCGGGAAGAGCGGCTGTTCGTACGTGTGGGGTTCATGCAGAACCTTCCTTGATACGGCACGCATCAAGGAATTCCCGCAGCGCAAGCAGCATGGGGAATCACAGGCACGGACCGAATGAAACGCGAAATCGGACGTGGCGCACGGGAATCCGTGTCGACGCAGGCATAAAGGATGCGCGCGGAAGTGAATCCGGGACATCGACGGGTACGGCTCCGAAGAGGAGACCGTGTCCCTCGACAGGGTGTTCCGGCAGGAGAACTCACTGCGGAAGCACATGCAGCTGGCGCCCGCACCCCGAGGGATGCGGGCCCCAGCTGCAAGAGATACGCGTCAGCGTCAGACGGTAACGATGTTCTCGGCCGTCGGGCCCTTCTGCCCCTGCGCGATGTCGAAGGTGACCTTCTGGCCCTCCCGGAGCTCGCGGAAGCCCTGGGCGGCGATGTTTGAGAAGTGGGCGAACACGTCAGCGCCGCCACCGTCCTGCTCGATGAAGCCGAAACCCTTTTCCGCGTTGAACCACTTCACGGTGCCAGCAGTCATGCCATATCTCCTTAGGGCAGTACATCGGCATCCGTACCGTACGGACGCCGTGTCGCCGCGATGATGCCCTGCCCGGAAAATGACCGGATATACAAAGCGCTTCGGGCGGCACATGGCCAGCAGGAGGCGCTTGAAGTTTTTGGGTACCAAAACTGCAACTAGGGTCGACAGTAGCACGCCGACGGCGGGTTGTACGCGCTGAATAATTCCCCCATGCCAGCAGCGCTGAAAATACTCCCCACCTTGACCGATAAATTCTCACTCCGCCGTGGCAGATATTGGTTTGGCCCCCGCCCGGACGGAGGAGAAAACCACTTTGACATCGCAATCGATGGACAGACCCTGATCCAACCGACAGCCCCGCAGATGAGAGCAGAAGGAAGGACGAGTACCCAGGTCAGGGGCGTGGCCGGCCAGGCCGGAACAGCGGTCGGACGGCGCCCTCGGTAGTGACGGGGACTTCCAGCGGCGAGGCCCACTCGGTCAGTTCAGGCTCCTCGCGGCTCGTGGCTCCCCCACCGAACTCGCCAAGGCCGCATAGGGCTACAGCCCCAGCTGACCACCACGCCTGAGCGAGCGTCAGAACGCAGCCGCGGGGGGAGCCCAATGGCGAAGGGGCCCACCGTTGGGGCCCCTTCTTCTGGTAGCGGGGACAGGATTTGAACCTGCGGCCTCTGGGTTATGAGCCCAGCGAGCTACCGAGCTGCTCCACCCCGCGTCGGTGGTGCCACCCTACACGGACGACGTGAGGGCGAGCGGACGCCGCGTCAGCCGTCTACTGCTGGCCGTACACGAACGTGGTCCCGGACGGAGGCTTGCCGCGCGCCAGGCGCCTCTGCGGCACGCCTGCAGCTTCGGCAGGCCGGGTCAGATCCTGGTCGACACCGCCCGTGATCGGACTCGTCTTGCCGGGGCCCGGTGGGCAGCATTGAACGCTGCTGGCCCCGGGGCGGTCGTGGCAACCGGGCAGCCGGGCTCTCGCGCGGGATTATGGGGGCGCCGGAGTTCCCTGTCTCCCCCCGGGGGGCAGGTCCCGGCGGCGGAGTGTCCGAAGGGCGGTGGGCCGTGTGGTGGAAGGTGTGGGGCGCGACGGAGAGCAGGAGAGTCGGGTGTCGGCGGCGGACCCGGGCCTGTGGCAGCGGGTGGTGGAGCAACTGGGTACGGCTGTGACGGTGGTCGACCGAGCAGGGCGGATCGTCGTCGTCAACCCCGCCGCCGAGCGGCTGCTGGGACGCCCGGCAGCGGCGTTGTACGGTCAGGACCTGCATGACCTGTGCCACCGGGACCCGGGAGGCGCCCTGATTCCACGCGAGCGCTGCCCGCTGCTGCGGGCACTGGCCGAAGGGCGTGCGGCGTACGGGGACGACGACAGGTGGCTGCGGGTTGATGGACGGCTGATCCCGGTCTCCTGGTCGGCCACGCCTCTGAGGGACGGTGGCCTCCCCTCGGGCATGGTCGTACTGGTCGTCGAAGCCGGGAAGGAGCGGCGAGGCGGTCGAGAACACGAGGAACGTGCGGAGCACGTGGAACGGGGCGAACAAGCGGAGCGAGCCGCCCGTGCGAGTGCTCTGGAGGACCTCACCGAGCGGCTGACGCTCGTTGCGGAGATCACCGACGTCCTCGGGCAGACCCTGGAGGTGGACGAGGCCCTCGCCCGGTTGAGCCGGCTCCTGGTTCCCCGTCTCGCCGACTGGGCGGCGGTGGACCTGCGGGTCGGCTCCCGCCAGGTGTACCGGGTTGCGGTGACCGGCCCCGAGGGCCGAGACACCGGACAGGAGGACTGGCGTGGTCACCTTCCGCCGGCCGGGGAAGGGGCCCGCTCGCCCCTGGTGCAGGTGCTGAGCGGGGGCGACCCCGTCCTGCAGGACCGGACGTGCGTGGACGTACCGCCGGACTCCCCCCTGGCCGCCGTCCACAGTGCCTTCCTCCGGGCGACCGGCGCAGCGTCCGTCATCACCGTCCCGCTGGGCGCCCGGGGGCACGTCACCGGCGCCCTCACCCTGGTGCGCAACGACCCGGCGCGCCCCTTCGACGACGGTGACGTGGACGTGGCGGGCGACATCGGCCGACGGGTCGGCCCAGTCATCGACAACGCCCGCCGGTTCGGCCGCCAGCGTGCCGTCGCCGAGGCCATGCAACGCAATCTTCTTCCCCCGCTGCCCCGGCACGGGCGGGTGCAGCTGGCCGCCAGGTACCAGCCCGCTCCGGCCGGCTCGCAGGTCGGTGGTGACTGGTACGACGCGTTCCCCCTGAGGGACGGCACGCTCGCCCTGGTCATCGGCGACGTCCTGGGCCACGATCTGACCGCGGCCGCCGGCATGGCGCAGTTGCAGGGCATCCTTCGTGCCCTCGCCTGGGACCGCACCGGTCCGACGGGTGCCGTCCTGGACCGGCTCGACAACGCCATGCAGGCCATCACCAGCGTGCCGATGGCCACCCTTATCCTCGCCCGGCTGGAGGGCCCCGACGCCCCCGGCACCGGCCCGTGGACGCTCCACTGGACCAGCGCCGGGCACCCGCCGCCCCTGCTGCTGACCCCCGACGGGAACGCGCAGTACCTCGAAGCCGGGCAAGGACTGCTCCTCGGGACGCATCTGGGCGTCGCCGCTCACCGGCCGAGTGCCGCCCGCGGCCTGCCGCCGGGATCCACGCTCCTCCTCTACACCGACGGGCTGGTCGAGGTACCCGGGAGCGACCTGGACACCGAGCTCGCCCGACTGCGGAACCATGCCCTCGCCCTCGCCCACGAGCCGCTGGACACCCTGTGCGACCGGCTGGCCGCCCGGATGCCCCCGGGCAGCACCGACGACATCGCCCTCCTCGCCCTGCGTCTGCCGGGTCTCCGGACCGGAGGTGAATGAGCGCTCGAATCCGCCATGCTGCGGGCGCCCGGGCGCTCAGCGATCGAGGACCAGGACGCGGCAGCGGGCCTGCCTGGGCGTCGCGCGGGCGCCCGGTACGGGTGACCGCCATCCCCAGGACCGCAGGGCCCTCAGGGTCTGTACGTCGCCGGGGGCCACCAGCGTGACGCCGAGCACCGCGCCATGGTCGGTCAGGAGCCGGCGCTGCAGGCGCCGGGCGAGATTCCAGTCACGGCCCGGGTGCTGGGCGCGTACCGAGGGCCTGACGACGATCGCGGAGACGGCGAAGAGCCTCCCGGACACGACGATCCGGCGCAGAGCGGCTGGAAGGCACCGGTCGAGACCGGGCCACCGGGGGCCATCGTCACTCACGGGGAAGCCGTAGGCGTATCCCGTCATGGTGGTGCTCTCCGCGATCAGCAGGGCGAAGCCCGGTCGCCGCAGATCCGTCACGAGTCGACGAAGGAACATTCCGCGCCCCTCGTTCCACTGCCACAGGCCCCCTCCGCAACTGTCCGCGTACAGGTCGCCGAGTTCCACCAGCCGGTCCGCGACCTGGCAGCGGGTCAGGGGGCGGAGGCACTCCCCTACCGGGGGCGATGCGGCCTTGCCCCTGGTGCGCGGTCGCTCACCCCGCTCGCGGTACGGCACTACCGCCGCAGGCCCGGACCGGTCCGGCACGTGCTCAGTCATGGAACGAACCCAGCCCCGGGAACGGACGTAACCGCAGCCCGGCGTCGTCGAGCGCCGAGAACGGCAACGACCCGGAGCCGGTGCGCGTAAAGCCCTCGGTAGACCCACCGTACTCCGGTGGCACAGGCGCACGACGGCTGTAGGCAGGGAAAGCAGCGCGCTGACGGGCAACGGTGAGCGGCGTCCAGTGCGCGCCGGATCTCCTCAGGCAGACTCTCGCTGGGGGGGCGGTGCTGCAGGCGTGTCAGAGGCTCCCTCGCCCTGGAACGTAACCACCCGCGATCAGTTCCTCACCAGCAGCTGACGTGATCCTGACAGCACCCTGCAGCGGACGACCGCTTCCGCACGATTCCTGAGCAAGACGTGAGCTTCGAGGCCAGCCGATGCAGCGAATACATGCGCCCTCGTCACCGCCGTTGGGCTCCCGCCTTCCCCAGCCGCGACTTCACGAGGGCACCTGGCGCTCCGTCCTTCTTCGGACGCCGACTCGTCTGGGCCGTCCGCGCGCTGCGCAGGGTCCAGTCGGGCACCACAGCGAGCTGGCAAGGAAGTTGGAAAGCGCTTCGTCAGGTACGTCCGGCTGGGTGTCGGGCGGTGACGGGCGGGGTTCGGGCTTGGTTCATGTGTAGAAGGAAGTCGCGATACGGGCCGAGACCACATCGTCCACCTCCCAGAGTATGCCCACCACATGGCGGAAGCCGGCCAGTTGGAGCGCTCCAGCCAGCGGCAGCGGCAGCGGCCCAGCGTGTGCACCCGGCGCGCTTGACGTAGCCCGGGCAGATCTCGAAGCCGCCCGGGCAGCCAACCAGGAAGTAGCCAGAGCTCTCAACCAGCGGAGCTGACACGCTCTGTCGGCATCACCTCTTCCAGCCGACCCGCTGGACGGATCAGGCCAAAAACGCCGACAGCCAGCGCCCAGAGCAGGAGAGGAAGAGCGGCGACCCGTTCCATACCACCCATGCCGAGACTGAGGTAGTGATGGGAGAGGAACAGCCCGAAGGCCGTGATCGCTGTGGCTCCCAGCAGGCTGGTGCCCCACCTCAGGAGAGTCGGCCCGTGTTCTGCCAGGCCGAACCCCGCCACGACGAGACCGATGTTGCCCCCTGCCATGATGAAAAGGGCGCCCACGACATGCTGGTTCTCATTGACGTCCGCCGGTGCCAGCCCGGCCAACCCGAATCCCACCCCGGCACCGGCGAGCAGCAGGCGGGCCAAGGCAGGAGCACGTCCCCTGCGCCAAAGGGCACCACCGGTCAGGGCGGCACCGACAACAAACAGCACCCCCAGGACGGCAAACGAGACATTCATCAGACCGTGTTCGGGGGAACAGATATACCGCGGTTCAGGATCTGGCTGCAGAGCGCAGTGAGCGTTACCTAAGTCGCTGATGTTGTTCCCCGCCCAGCTATACGTTCTGGCCCAAGCCGACTCGGCAATCCAGTGGATGACGAAGAACTGCGCCACGCCCACGATCCATACCAAGCACCCGATCCGGACTCGCACCGGTCCACCTTCCGCCACGCGAATACTCTGCGGACAGCCGATCATGCGGCGCCGGACTCAGACACTCCGACAAGCCCCCTGGGTGAAGGTGGGGCAGACCCGACTGTGGCCGGGCCTTTCTGACCGCCCTCGACCTCGAACTCGACGGGCTGCCCTTCTTTGGATCGCAGTGAAGTCGACGAACACATCCTTGCTGCCGTCCTCCGGGGTGATGAACCCGAACCCCTTGTCCTCGCTGAACCACTTCACAGCGAGCACAGTCCGCCTGCCATCAGCGGGCACCCCCCGAGGGCGGCGCCGAGGCTGCTTGAGCACGCCAGTGCCCGCAACATCAGGACGATGATGACCTTCCACAGCCGGGTCGAGGAGGCCGAGGCTTTCGCAGTCCATCTGCCGCAGACGGCTGGGGACCTGTATGCAGACGAGGTCACCGCCCACGCGCTCGACGAGGCCAGCCGAAGCGGAGGAAAGCCTGCCATACATTTTCCGTGCCAACGTCGTCAAGCGCGCGTTGCGCCGCCCTCAGTTCGCCCTCAAGTAGCCCCACCGCCTCGTCGACCAACGGCCTCCGCGTCATCCCCTGCCCTGCCTCATCGCAGCCGCACAGCCTACTCAACCCGGCAAAGGTTCTGCTCAGTGTGTCCCCGATCGCGAGGCGACCGCCCGTCACGGCCGGAAGTCCGCGACAGCTCAGTGACGCGGACTTCGGGCAGAGCGAGTGCCCACCCACCCCAGAGGAGCGCCGCGTCCTCGAGGATGATGCATCGGCTGCGCCCACGGCGACGCGGCAGTCATGGTTTCCGCTTGTCCAGTACACGATCGCGATATGCGCGCCAGGCGTCCAAGGCCGCGCGGGCAGAGTCAGCGGTGAGGAAGTCTCCCGACCCAGTGTCGAAGGCTCGCGCCTTCAGGGCATCCGCGACCGCGAGAGCCGCCCAGGCTGCTGGTTCGCTGTCGCCCTGGATGAACAGGCCCACCCCGGTGACCGGCGCGTCGTCAGCCTCGTTGAGCGGCGTGCTGATCGAGAAGCCCGGCCCTTCGTAGTCACCCCACCCGTCCGGTGAATACTCGATGCCCGCCCGCACGTTCGCCAGGGCACCGCGAACATCCCGGCCCGTGCCCAGACTCGGCGGATCCCAGTCATCGGGAATCTCGTCGATGGCACCAGCCTCGGGCGGAAACCGCATGATGAAGACGTCCCAGCTCACCTGCTCACGCTACGCGTCAGCACTGACACCCCTGTCGCCGGAGCATGGCCAAGAGGCGCTCGCCGCGACCCCGTCCCGCGCACCGGCCGCCAGGCCAACCGGCTCATCACCGTGCTCCGGCACGGCCGGGATCTGGACGTTGCGGCCACGGAACTCGGCATCGACCTGCGCGCTGTGTGGGCCAGGGCCCGTACCGACACCGACTGGTGATCGCTCTAGCCGGCCGGGATCCCGACGTCCCCGAGGAACGCGGCCGCACCCTGCGGGCCGACTACCTTCGCCTCCTGGACCTCGGCCCCTCCTCGGGCCGAGCGGAACTGATCCTCGGTATCAGCGGTGCGGGGGCATGGCGGGGAGACGATCCGACGTTCGCCGCCGCATGCGACGCGGTCAGCGCTGCCTCGCACCCATGCGGGGCCAGCAGGGTCATCCGGCTGACTCCCCAGCGCGGGCACCACCGTCGTCGCGGCCGCCGCCATCGGCGTGAGCAGCGCGGCGATCTACCAGCGTCGCGGCCGGGACGAGGAGTTCGCCAAGGCCATGGACGACGCGCGGGCATCCGCCCGACAGGCCGCTGCAGATCTGGCCTGACGTTCACCCACGAGACGTGCACAGCGGCGGACGGGTGGGCGAGGACCGTCCGGGAGACCGGTACTCCTGGGGCGACCGGCGACTGGATGCAGCCTCGTACAGATGCTCCGCAGCCGCTCCTGACCGCGAGCGACCAGCCGGGCGTCACGGCGTCGCGGGGCGGCTCCACGGGGCGTCGTCAAGTTAGTGAGGGGGTTGCCGGTTGGGGGTGTGGCGGGGCCGGGTGGGAGCCCTGGTTCATACAGCCACCTCGCGTGGGAGATGACCTCTGCCGGGAACCGGAACCCTTGTACGACGGCCCCGCTGACTCCACGTACGGCCCCTGCCCGAGAAGATCAGCAAACCCGGCGATCATCCTAGGCCCGAGGCCTCACTCCAGTTGACGACGCCTCGGTATCTCTTTCAGGGTGGTTCAGGCGACGGAAGGGAACTGCTCGGACGAGAAGTCCCCCTCGGACTGGTCGACTTGGGCTCTGGCCGCGGAGAGTAGTTCGGCGGCGTGCTCTGCGTCGTGCTGGCGCACGGCGCGCTCCAGCCGCACCAGCAGCCGCGAGAATTCCAGCGGGGCGTACGCGGTGGCCGCCAGACTCGCGTGACCTGCGGCGATGAGCCTGCGTGCGGAGCCGAGTACGGGAGGTTCGATGGCCGAGTCGGGGATGACCCTCGCATGGCGCACCGACGGCAGGAGGGCGGCCACGCGCGCCTCGTCGCGCTGTGCCAGAGCCGGGTAGAGGGACTCTCGCGCCTGGTTCTGCCCCGCTGTGATGCTCTTCTCGAAGAACATCTGGTCCAGCCCGGCCAGCAGTGCCGCGCCCCGCCCGAGAACGGACGCGGCGGCCTCGTCGCGGATCTGAAGGATCGTTGCGATGTTCTCCTCCTTGAACGGTCCGTGGTGCCCCGTCTGCTGGTCCATGTACCGCAGAATCTGGGCGCCGCCGACCCCCACCCCGTCGGTGCCGGTGTACGTGACGTCGGCGAGGTGGTGGAAGCGGAAGCCGGCGGAGAAATAGGTGAGGAGACCGGCCTCGTGCGCGCGGTGCACCAGGGTGACCGCCTGCTCGAAGGTGAGCTGCTCGATGACACAGCGGCTGGGGTAGGTGTCGGCCGTACCGTCCCAGGTCACCTTGTCGAACCCGGCCTCGGCGACCAGCTCGATGCCGAGCAGCCCCACCTCGAAGCGGTCGCTGATGGTCCGGGGACGTCCCGCATGGGACCGCATCGTCACGGGTCGGTCGTCAACGATGGGTGTGTTGAGGTTGAAAGCGGCGGCCAGGGCCTGGGTGTGGCGGTTGCGCCGCACATTCCCGGCGATGGCGCGCATGAAGTCGATCGCCTCGGTGGCGGTCATCCGCTCCATGGCCAGCTTGCACTCGGTCAGGCCGTCCATGAACAGCGCGGAGCATGCGGCGGACACGGTGTGCACGGTCTTCAGCAGGGAGTCGGCGACATTGCCCTCGAACATGGGGCGGCCCACGTAGGAGGAGACCGGTGCCGTCGTGCCGGTGTGCAGGCGAACCCGGGAGATCGACTGCGGTGCCGGGATCCGGTAGGGCTCCACGGCCTCACGGTCCTGTGCGTCGCCCCGCTCGAGGTGCTCGATGTGCACGATCACCCCTCGGAGGTTCTCGCTGCGCCGTGTGGTGCCGAGGAGGTGCCCTTCGCCAGGGTCGGTGATCGACATGTAGCTCTGGGTGTCTCGGAAGCCGGGGCTGCTCCAGGGGCGGACGGGCAACGGCACTCGCTCACCGTCCGAGGCCAGTGTGTAGGCGAGGTGTATGGCGAGGACCTCGTCCTCGCTGAGTGCCCTGCCGCGTTCGCGGGCCGAGACGAGACACCTGGACACAGCGGTCAGATAGTCATCACTGTCCAGGTCCGTTCGCTCAGGCCAGTGCACGGACACCTGGTCCTGCGCCCGCGAGCGGACATGGACTTCCGCCGCGTCCTCGGTTGCGACGATGCGGAAATCTCCGTCGTCCGGCGGCTCGGTCCCGCTCGTCCCGTGCTCGATGACGTACAGCCGGCGGCACTGCTCCTTCAGCGTGTCGAGCCCCTGCTGCCGGTCCGAGACAATGGGCAGAAGAGCTGCCATCTGATCGGCGAATTCACCTGCCTCAGCGGGAAAGTCCTCCAGCAGCCCCGCCACGAGTTCCTCGACTCGTGTACGCAAGCTCACTATGTCGTCCGGCCCGCGCAGGGCGAACGGGCGGCGTTGTACGTAGCTCTCGTCGGTGCGGTGACGCGTGGTCAGGTCGGTGCGCTGCCAGGCACATAGGTTGATGGCGTACTCCAGTACCGCTCGGCGCACCGCTCCGTGCGTGAAACGGCGGATGCGCCCTTCGTGGTGGGTGTGAACGTCACAGGGCATGGTCTTGTCCTTCAGGAGGGGTATTCCGACGTCGTTCGGATTTCGGGGTCGACGGTCGGCGGATCGGTGCGAGGATGGCCGTCGTCCCGGGGCATCCGGCGATGGCGGTAAGAAAGATCCCCTTCCGCCTGACCTACGGAGCGCATGTCCTACGAGCCCCGCACATCAAGTAGGCCCCGCCGGCGAAACCGACATGCAGGAGCCGCGGACGTAGTTGACGTGGGGCGATGCCTCCAGCGGCAGCGCCGGCACGTCGTCTGGCAGGCCCAGGACGGGACAGTGCACGCACAGGCGTCACAGGAGACCGGTCAGTCGCTCCTGCGTCGAGGTCCTGCCGGACGGCACCCAGGTGAATCTGGGGTGTACGACCGAGGTACCCACCGGCAGAGCCCCCGGCCGACCCCCCGGCGCAGCTCGAGCAGCAGGACGAGCCCCGTGGACCCCAGCACACCGGCTGAGAGCGACGACGGCGGTGAAGCCGGGCTCTGGCCTTCTCCTCGAGGGCACAGGGTCACCCGCCATCGTGCACGTCGAATGTACGCGATAGGTACGCTGAACGTCTGGTTCAGACGGCCGCCGAGGCGGGGCGCGTACGCGCGCCTGCTCAGGCAACTCACACAGCTCTACCCCGCCGCGGAGCACAGGAACACCGCTCCCCCCACAGCGCGGAAGGCGCCGCCTGCGCCCCCCCGTCCGGAGCCCGATGCTGCGGCCCCGGCCGCGTCCGACCAGCGCTGCCCGGGCCGGCGACGGCCTCACGCCGCCCGGCCGCGAAGGAGGCGGCCCCGGCGAACCCTGCCCGCGGCCGGCGGCGCGTACGCGCACGGTCCGCTGCTCGTCCTCGAACGCGGACGCCGACCGGAACGTCGCCGGTTACGGCGACGGCGCCGTTGGCGCCGGCGGTGAACGCCAGGTTCACGTCGAGGCCGACCAGGTGGCGCTTCGTGCACTCTGCGTCGGTCAGGAGGCGGCCGTCAGGCTCCTGGGCGGACTTGGCCACCGACTGCCTGTTGCAACGCGGTTTGGAGCCGGTCGCGGGCCTCGGTCTGCGCGGCGATCCGTTGGTTGAGGACTGCCAGACGTTGCAGCGCGACCCGCAGGCCCCCGTCCGAGGGCGGTGCCGCCGCCACATCACCGTCCAGGCACGGCAGGAACACCCGCACGTCGTCCAGGGTGAGCCCGGCGGCCAGTAGGTAGCGGATGTTGCCGACTCGCACCACCGCCCGCTCGTCGTAGACGCGGTAACCGTTGGAGGCCCGTTCGGAGGAGATCAGCCCGGCCTGCTCGTAGTGCCGCAGCGCACGAGCGGTCGTCCCGGTTGCCCTGGCCAGCTCACCGATCCGCACCCGTCCCACCTCCCGGGCCACTCCTATCACGCCACGACCGCTCCGCCGTCGACCGGGAGCACCACTCCGGTGACGAACGAGGCGCCCGGGGCGGCAAGCTGGGCGATCGCCCAGGCCACCTCCTCGGGGCGGCCAATCCGGGCCAGCGGGGTGTGCGCCAGTTGCCACTCCCGCACTGCGGCCATCCGCTCCGGCGTCAGACCCTGGTGCTCCCCGATGGGAGTGTCGATCGCGCCGGGCGCGACTGCCACCACCCGGACCCCGCGGGGTGCCAGCTCAACCGCCCAGCTGCGGGTCAGCAGCTCCAGAGCGGTTTTCGTCGCCGCATAGACCGAGCTGCCCGGCCAGGCCCGCTGTCCCACCGATGTACTGACATTGACGATCACCCCGCGCGACGCCTCCAGGAGCGGCAGCACGGCCTGAGCCAGCAGTATGGGGGCGACGAGGTTGGTGGCGAGCTGAGCCTCGATCATCTCGGGCGTCAGCGTGCCCAGAGCGCCGCTGCGCACGATGCCGGCGTTGTTGACGAACACGTCCAGCCGACCGTGTATCTCCCGTACGGCCTCGACAATGCGATGGGGCTCGCCCTCGGCAGTGATATCAGCGGCCAGCGGTGTGATCCTGGCGTCCCCAGCAGCGGTCTCCTCGAGCGGCCCGACTCGCCGCCCGATCGCGACTACGTGGGCGTCCTCGGCGGCGAAAGCACGGGCAGTGGCCCGGCCGATCCCGGTCCCGGCTCCGGTGACGGCGACGATCCTGCTGGTACGCGGTGCGGTGCAGTTCATGCCGGTCATCGTCCAACCCTGCCGCCAGCGACAAGGTCAAGCAGCGCCTACCAGAAGGCAGTCACCGCCGCTGGTTGCCGTGGGCGTGGAGGCCCGTCCCGCGGGCGGGGCCCTCCGAGAAGACGGCCTGTCGGCCTCAGGCGGGAATGGGAGCAACGCCTCCTGCCTCACAGCCCGGTACCTCGGCGAGCGACCGCGCGGTGAGACATGGGCGCATGTGCGGCCGATACGTCTCCACCCGGCGCCCGCAGGACGTCGCCCCCACCGACGACGTCTGGACGGTCCTGGAGCGCACCCCGCCTGCGGCGGTGTGCGTTCCCGCACGTTGCGTCTGAGGCGTGCCACCGCTGTGCAGCTTCACCGCCCGGCCCTGCAGCCCGACGGCCGGTGCGGGCAGACCGACCGGACCGATTCCCAGCAGACCGACTGGACCGATTCCCGAGGCCCATGCGCGACGCACGGCCGGCCCGCCGACCAGCGCACGGCCGGACACGCACGGCCGGACGCAGACCGCCCCGCACCCCGGAAGTACCGGGGCGGCCGTAAGGCAGGCGGGGCGTGTCGGCAACAGAAGCTGGCCGTCCTGCGCGCAGGCGTAGCGGGCGTGCTCCTGTACGGCCATGGGGTGGAGTGGTGAACGACGGGCGCGCGAGGCCGGTGGACGGCGTGCCAGCAGCGGGCACGCCCGCCGGACGGCGCCCGACGGCGCGGCCGGGAGCGTGGGGCCCTGGCGGCGCGGGACGGCCGAATGCCGGGAGGCAGGTGTTCGGGCGCCGCCGGACTGGCGCGGCCGCCGGACGATGCCGGGGTGAGGGTGGGCTGTCGGCGGTTACCGGGGCAAGGACGCGCGGCGGAGGCGGTGTTGGCATCTGCCTCCCGGCGTGGGGCCACCCCGCAGCCCGTTCCGGCGGCACCACGCCATGCTCGGCATCGCCCGGATGCACAACCTCGCCCTCGCCGGACAGGTCGCAGGTGGCACGATGGCCCGCCATGCCCGAGGCGGCTCCAAGATCTTTACGGGACACCCCTTAGGGCACGGTGAAGAGGACCTTGTCCTCGTCCGCGGCGGGGTCCGCCTGCTTGAGCCTGGCCCTGATGCTGGATCCGAGCTGCAGATCCAGGCCATTGGTCGAGACGACCTTGGCCAGCACGGCGGGGTCGGCCAGCCACACTTTGCCCTCGCGCGGCCTGCCCCGCTCCACGTCGGTGTCGACGACCGCGGCGTCGAACACCTCGCCCACGCGGTCCTTGAGCACCGCGGCCTCGGCCAGGTCCACGGTCTGCCGGTCCGCCAGGCCGCCCTTCCCCCGTGCCGTGTCGCACGGGATGCAGGACAGGGCGTCGAGCACCCAGTTCGGCGGGGCCTTGTCCGCGCACGCCATCACGCACAGCTCACCGGTGTACCGGTCGACCAGGCGCCGCAGCGGAGCCGTGCAATGGGTGTACGGGGCCGCGATCGCTGCGTGCATCGTGTACGCCGGCTTCTGGTTGTCGCGGAACACGGTGTACTCCGCCTTGAGCATCGTGCTCGTGGCCTCGGTGAGGAAGGCCATGTGCTGCTGGTTCTGGGGATCGAGCTTGCGGACCAGCGTGGCGTACGAGATGCCGGGCCGCCAGGCGATGCCCAGGGCCTTCGCGATGTCGTGCAGGCGCTTGATCACGTTCTGATCGGCCTGCTCCTTCTGGGTCCGCAGGATGCCGGTACCCGTGTCGAGCATGATCTGGGCCGCGGACATCCCGGTCATGAGGGAGATCTGCTCGTTCCAGCCCTCGACCGGCAGCGTCGCCACGTAGCGCAGCCGGAACGATCCGTCCTCCAGGGTGACCTCCTGGTCCGGCAGATTCACCGAGATGCCGCCGCGCGTGATTTCGACGGCCTCCCGAAGCTCGCCGATCTCGCGCAGCAGGGCGAGGGACTCCTCCGCCGTGCCGTTCTCGATGGCCTGCTGGGCGCCGGCGTAGTCGAGCTGGGCCCGACTTCGGATCACGGCCCGGCTCACGGACGAGTCGGTCAGATTGCCGTGGGCGTCGAGGTCGTGCTGCCACAACAGGGCGGGGCGGTCCTTGTTCGGCAGCAGGCTGGCCGCGCCCTCGGAGAGGACGGGCGGGTGCAGGGGCACCTTGAGGTCGGGGAAGTACAGCGTTTCGATCCTGTCGTGCGCCTCGATGTCCACAGGGCTGCCCGCCCTGACGAAGGTCGCCACGTCCGCGATGGCGTAGTACACGCGGTAGCCGCCACCGGGCCGCCGTTCCAGGTGCATGGCCTGGTCGAGGTCCTTCGAGGTCGGCGGATCGATCGTGAAGAACGGCAGGTGGGTAGCGTCCTTGTCGGGCAAGCGCGCCTCACCCGCGGCCTTGTCGGCCGCTTTGAGTACGCCCTTGGGGAAGCTCAAGGGGACCTTCAGCTCCGCGCGGAGTTCCTCCAGCGCGGTGCGCAGAGCGTCCTGGGCCTCGGCAGACATGTGCATCGGGCGGCGTTGCATGCCCCGAGCGTAGGGCGGCGGTCACGAACCGGCGCGGCGAGCGGGGCCGGGCGGCGTAGGGGAACAGCGCTGGTCCCCTGCGGACCGGCAGAGGAAGCGGCGCAGGGGCGCAGCCCGCAGACAGATGAGGCGAGTGGTCCCCCTCCTGGTGGGCCGTCGGTGGACGCACCGCGGAACGGCTGGCAGACGGCGGCCTCATGAAAGACGAACCGGCCGCGCGCGGCGCCCGCTCGGCCTCCGACGTGAGACTCACGGGAGGCCCCGCACACGAAGGCTCGAGTGCGCGGGGCCCGGGAGGCGCGTGGAGAACGTGGAGTAAGTGCTCTCCAGGCAGGCCTCACAGGGGCCTACTACGGGCTGGATGCAATCCCCACCCGCTGGACCCAGCCGCACCCCCATGTCCCACCTCCCAGGATTCGACGGACGGGTGCTGCACCTGGCGGATCTCCTCCACCTTGCACACCGCCTCGGAGACTGAACCGGGTGCTGCTCCGCACTCCCCCACCGGCTATGGCCCTCCACCGCAGTTCTCTGGCCAGTGGCTCCGCCATGGGGACCGGTCGAGACAACGCAGCATCCGCAAGAGGCAGTGGAAGCGCCACTCCGCGCCGAGGGCCACGACATCAAAGGGCAAGGAAGTGGCCCGCCTCTCCTCGCTCATGGACCGCACATCGACTTCCCGGGCCGCCCCCTCTTCACCATCAAGCCCGGCGGACCCGGGCAGGGCCTGTGCCCTTTCCGCTACCCAGAGCTGTCGAGGACGACAAGGATCGACGCGGCGAACCCTGCCCGCCGAGCCGGGCTCAGCACTGGTTCAACGACCTCGCTGAGTCCTGTATGGCACCCTCCTGCACGGGATCGCAGGATTGCGGGCGCACTGGATCATCGGCCGGGGCGGCGGCACGCAGCGCCGCCTCGACCCGGCGGTTGCTGGTCATGGTCGACGTGACTGCGGTCATGGTGAGGAGGAGGCCGGCAGCGGTGAAGAGCGGGGTGCGTACGTCGTAGGTGGTGGCCAACCAGCCGCCGAGGAAGGCGCCGAACGGGGCCGCGCACATGGCGAGCATGCGGGAGGTGGAGGCGACCCGGCCCATCAGGTCGGCGGGGACGATCGCCTGTCGGAGGGAGGGGCCGAGCACCATCGTGGCGCCCATCCCCGCGCCGCAGACGGCGAGCGCGAGGCCGGCGACGTACGGGTTCGGGGCTGCGGCGAGGCCCAGGACGGCGAGGCCCTCGACTGCGGCCGTGCAGGTCAACGCGGTGCCGGTGCCGAGTCGTCGGCCAAGGAAGGAAGCGATGCCCGCGCCGAGCAGACCGCCGGTGGCCTCCGCCGTGAGGAGCAGGCCGAAGCCGAAGGTCTGGATGCCGAGACGATCGTGCGCGAAGAGGGCGAGTACGGTCTCCACGGCGAGGAAGGCGATGTTCCCGACCGCTGGACGCAGCGCGAGCCCGAGCAGCAACCGATCCCGGAACACGTACGAGGCGCCGGCCCGCGCTTGCCGCAGCAGCGACTCACGGGCCTGTGGTACGGGACGGGGTGCAGCGGGCAGCGACCGTACGAGCAGTGCGGAGAGCGCGAACGACACCGCGTCGGCGAGTAGCGGAACCGCCCGCCCGACTGCGAGCAGGGCGCTGCCCGCGGGCGGCCCGGCGAAGCCGGACGCGGCGGTCTGGGTGCCGCGCAGGCGGGAGTTGGCGCGCTCCAGGAGCGCGGGGTCGCGGCCGAGCAGATCCGGCAGATAGGCCGTAGCAGCCGTGTCGAAGAAGAGTCCGCCGAGGCCTAGGCTGAAGGCAAGGGCCGCGAGCAGTGGAACGCTCAGCACGTTGAGTGCGGCCGCTGCCGCCGGTATCACGAGCAGTAACGCACGCGCCGCGTCCGTGACCCACATCGTGCGCCGGCGGTCCCAGCGATCCACCAGCGCACCGCCGAGCACCCCGAAGAGCAGCCACGGCAGGGTCCCCGCGGCCGTGACGACGGCGAGCGCCATCGGATCCCGCGTCAGCGTCAACGCCAGCAGCGGCAGCGCGGCATGCGTGACCCCGTCACCGAGTGAGGACACCGTCTGCGCAGTCCACAGCCGCCCCAACCCGGTCGGCAACTTCCGGACGTCTGAGGTCACTTGGCGTCCCCCTGGGCCTGCTCGCGCGATGCCGGGTGGAACAGTGCGAAGACGAGTGACGCGTCCGGCAGCGACGGATCCGACAGCTCCCGGTATTCGTCCGCCAGCGCCTGCAGCCGCGCGCCCAGTTCCGCGAACTGCTCCTCGGTCAGCCGCAGATGCGCCATCCGCACGTGCCGTGCACCATCCGTCGGCGCCGCCTCCAGGTCCGCCACCGCATGCCGCATCAGCACATCCGGCCCGCCCTCCCCCGGATCCGGGAGCACGATCGCCCGCGCGGCCATGGCGTAGTACCGCTCGGTGACCCCTCGGACCTTCCGCGTCCGCACCACCTTCACCAGGCCGGCTCGCTCGAGCAGCCGTACGTGGTAGCTGGAACTCCCCTTCGCAAGGCCCACTCGCTCGGCGATCTGCGTGATCGTCGCGGGCTCGAAGCGGAGTACGGCCATGATCCGGTGACGCGTGAGATTGGAAACGGCGCGTAGCTGTTCGTCCGTGGTGACGTGCAGCGCCTCGGGAAGATCATCGGTAGGCATGGTCTCAATGGTCAACGATTCTTGACCATTGGGCAAGGGGGTTTCATTCCCGGCTTCCGGAATCAGCTGTTCAGCAGGTGCGGCGATGGAAGGCCCACCTCACCCTGAGGCGGCGAAGGTGGAGGGTCAGACCGCCCTCACCTGGCGCAGGCAATCGGCCACCAGCCGGTTTCAGTCGGTACGGTCAAGATCGTGGTGCGCCACGACGAAACGGCTGGCCGGGGGCTTCTCTTCCCAGGATTGGACGCCGTGGCCGGACCGGCGCAGCAGGACCTCGCAGCCGACCGCGTTGGTGAGGAGGACGAGTTCGAGGTCCATGCCGACCCCGTCCCTCACACGGTCCCGCAGTTCGAGCATCTGGTAGAAGTCGTAGGGCTGGTCGATGTCCGGGATCCACTCCTCGTCAACCGCCCTGCCTCGCAGGTGTATCCGTGCCCGGAGAAGGGTTCGAGAACCGCCTCGTGCAGGGGCAGAGGCGAGACGTGCAGCAGGGCCTCGTCCGAACCGGTTCTCGGCGCAGTGTCGTCCACGCGCGTCCGCAGTTCCAGGACGACTCCCAGTGCACGCCCCGCCATTTCGGTGAACGGCGTCGCCCAGGGCTGCCGGACCGCGAACGGCACGACGACCTCCTCGCCCCTGGACACCGTGAAGGGGCCGTCCGCATAAGCACGGTTGACCTCGTCGTCCCCCGCGCGGACTCCGGGGGCGGCAGGCCATACGCGAGTACCTCGAAGGAGAAGCCCTGGATCTCCGTGGCGAGCAAGCCGCCTCGCACCGCCACCTGTCCGGGGACCACGTCTCCAGGACGGATGACTCCGGCGAACACTTGGGCGTCGACGTCCACCGGACGCCCGCGCGCGCAAGTATTCGAGTGCACATCTTCTCCGTAGCCTGCACCCATCCTTGCTGCTGCGGCGTCGTGTCCGCTTCATCTACCGCGGCTGCCCCTTTGGCGGGGCTTTCTTCTCTTCGGCGGCACCTTCTCCCGGAAGAAGAGGACGGTGGCCACGGAGCCGTGGTGGGCCAACACGTTGCTCAGATCGCCGTACACGGCGAGAGCCTCCACCAGCAACACCCAGCCCAGCGCCCGGCGATGACCCGCCACCAGCAGAACGCACAGGACCAAGGCCAAGACGACGTCACGGATTCCCTTGATGACCAGGAAGCCGTGGCCGTCGCCGTCAGGGCACCGGTGGTTTCAGGAGCGAGCGGCGACCAGCAGGGTGAAGGCGGCGATGATGACGGCGACGCGGACGTAGTGGTAGCGGTTCCAGCGGTGCAGCTGCTGCTTCCAGTCGGCGGGCCGGTTGTCGGGGGTCCAGGTCTTGTTTCGGTTGTTGATCGGGACGAGCAGCAGGATCGACATGACCACGCTGAGGATCAGAAGTCCGGCGGCGATGACGACGAGTACGGCGCCGTGATGGTGCCATCCGGCGACGGCCCAGATCGCGCTGAGGACGACCGAGCCTATGTACCAGAACGGCATCAGGGCGCCGAGCATCCGGCCGCCGTGGGCGTGGCCGAGCTGGCCGCTGTCCTCGGGAAGCGCGTCCAGGATCCGGTTCGTGATGAAGGCGACGCAGAACTCCACCCCCACCATCAGGCCGACGATCACGGTGGTGACGACTTCAAGGGTGTTGAGCATGACGATCCCTCCGCTTTCTAGCATTGCTAGCCGACAGGGCAACGCTAGTACTGCTGCCGCTCGGTTGTCTAGCAGTGCTAGGATCGATTCATGTCGGTAAAGGAACGCAAGGAGCGCGAACGGGCGGAGCGCGAACGCCTCATCGTGGCGACAGCCCGCGAACTCGCCGAGCAGCAGGGCTGGGATGCAGTTACCACCCGCCGGCTCGCCGAGCGCATCGAATACAGTCAGCCCGTCCTCTACAGCCACTTCCGCGGCAAACGGGAGATCATCGGAGCCGTCGCACTGGAGGGCGCCGCCGAAATGGCCACGGCGGTGCGGGCCGCGACCTCCGCCGAGGACGACCCGCGCGCCCGGATCGCCGCCCTGGCCCGCGCCTACCTCGACTTCGCCGCACGCAACCCGGCGGTCTACGACGCCTTGTTCCAGCTCGACGGCGGCCTCGCGTACGCCCAGGAGGACACCCCGGAGCCTTTGAAGGACGCCTTCGCCGCGCTGATGGAGAGCCTGGGCGAGGTCGCCGGGGACGGCGTCGATCCGGGGTTGTTCACTGAGGTGTTCTGGGCGTCCCTGCACGGCCTGGCGACCCTGACTCGCGCGGGCCGCCTGCTGCCCGAGTACGCCGAGTCCAGGGTGGAACTGCTGGTGGACCGGCTCGCCATGGTCTGACACCCCCGGCCCACGGGCACGCAGCCGGGACCCTCGGGCCCCGCCGCCTGCCTGCGCAACGCATCCGCCCACTCGCGTCCACACGGCGCAGCCGCAGATCGCCGGGCCCCGCTGGGCATCTTCAAACAGGCGGCCGTTCTGCTGGCCGTCACTAACTCTGTTGCCATTCTCAGAGTTCGACTTCACCACGACGCTGCGTTCATCCCGAACGCCTGTCGTCTTGGTGTGGTCGTGGTGTAGGAGAAACGGCAGGTCATGCCTTAGCCCAGTGCGCGCGGCGCGGCGGGGAACGGGCCGGGTCGGGGGGCGTGTTGGTCGCCGCCGTAGACCCGGCCAGTTTCAAGTGAAGAAGATGGCCCGCCCTCACGGGGGTTGAGCTCGTCCGCGTGATGGCTACCCTCGTCACGAGTGACTCGCGGCCCTCAGGGAACGCTCGCCTGCTGCGGGCACATATGGGAGTGGGGCCCGGCCGTATCCGGCCGAGCCCCATCACCTCTCGCGCGTGGCGCGTTCCTGGCGCCGGATGTGTCCGTCGCCTACCAGCGGTACCAGCGGCCCTTACGGCCGCCACTGTCCGCGGAACGGACGACGAAGCCCAGCAGCCACACGACGAGCACGATCACCGCGATCCACCACAGCGCCTTCAATGCGAAACCCGCACCGAAGAGAATCAGAGCCAGCAGAAGAACCAGAAGCAGGGGAACCATCGTTATCAACCTCCTGGCCACCAGATGCCCTCACCTCTGACTGACAAGCCCACAAGATGCGAGTTACTTCCGCGGGGAACGGGGCATATGCGCGGGCGCCGCCAGCCACGCATGGTTCCCCCAGCCCCACCCCTCACGCACCGCCGCACCGACACGTCGGCTGTGGTGGGCGGACCGGTGGCCAGGGTGGAGTGGGCCTTGCTGTCGAGCCTTGCCGCTCAGGCGCACCGGTCGGAGGCATCACGGCTGAGGCGCTGGTAGCGAGTGGCTTGCCGCACCCCAGGACGGCGGAGGTGTCACAGGCCGATGTCGCTGCGCGGCCGGGTCGGCCTGTGGCGGAAGTACTGGGAAGCCACCCTCCGCGACTGCCGCCGATGGGGCGCCGGCCTCCACCCCGCCGTCCAGGCCGTAGCCACCAGGCGCAACCTCGCCATGAAGGAAAACCGCAGGCCGGCCATCGTCCAGACCCGCCCGTCCACCAAGCCATTCGCAACACCCTCGCAAGACCCATTAGGCGCCGACAGCCGACGCACTGTACGTCGGGGACATGGCAGGCATCCCAAATCGCTCCGGCGAGTCCGGGCCGGCGTATGCGGCTCGGCGTGCCTCAAAAAACTGCCACGGAGCGGAAAAACCGCCTTCTGTCTCACATCTGTCATGCGGGGTGCTCCGCGTGTTTCATAGAGGTGTGGCCTGCGGTGCGCGACCATATGGATGCGGCACAGCACAATTTCCAACCGGTGAGCGCCGAGGCGCGCTGATTGTGTGGGTCGATGTACTCGACACCAGCAAGCAACGACGTAAAGGGCGGCAGCCGGCAGGAGGAACACCGACACAGGAAGAAGGACGGGCATGTCCGGCAGTGAAAGTGAGAATCCAGCAATCCCTTCGCCGACGCCCACACCGAGTCGGCGGCCCAGGACGAACCGGGACTGGTGGCCGAATCAGCTGGACCTCCAGGTTCTCCATCAGCACTCGCCCCGATCCAATCCGATGGACGAGGACTACGACTACGCGGAGGAGTTCGCGACCCTCGACGTGGACGCGCTCAAGCGTGACGTCTTCGAGGTGATGACCACATCCCAAGACTGGTGGCCCGCGGACTACGGTCACTACGGGCCGCTCTTCATCCGTATGAGCTGGCATGCCGCGGGAACGTACCGTATCGAGGACGGCCGTGGCGGTGGCGGCAGCGGCGCACAGCGCTTCGCCCCCCTCAACAGCTGGCCGGACAACGCGAGCCTGGACAAGGCCCGCCGTCTGCTGTGGCCGGTCAAACAGAAGTACGGCCGGAAAATTTCCTGGGCCGATCTTCTGGTCTTCGCCGGAAATTGCGCCATGGAATCCATGGGGTTCAAGACGTTCGGGTTCGGATTCGGGCGACAGGACATCTGGGAACCCGAGGAGATTTTCTGGGGGCCCGAGGACACATGGCTCGGAGATGAGCGCTACAGCGGCGACAGGGAACTCACCGGTCCTTTCGCCGCCGTACAGATGGGACTGATCTACGTCAATCCGGAGGGGCCCAACGGAAACCCGGACCCGGTGGCCGCCGCCCTGGACATTCGAGAGACGTTCGGGCGCATGGCGATGAACGACGAGGAGACGGTCGCACTCATCGTCGGCGGCCACACCTTCGGCAAGTGTCACGGTGCGGTCGAAGCCAGCTACATCGGCCCGGAACCCGAGGCCGCCTCCATCGAGCAGCAGGGACTCGGCTGGCGGAACACATACGGCACCGGCTCGGGCCCCCACGCGCTCACCAGTGGTCTCGAGGGCGCATGGACCGCTGAGCCCACCAAGTGGGACAACGGGTATCTGGACAATCTCTACGGGTACGAGTGGGAGCTGACGAGCAGCCCCGCCGGCGCCCATCAATGGACTCCCTCGGATCCCGCGGCCGTGAGCACCGTACGCGACGCCCATGATCCGTCGAAGCGGCACGCTCCCATGATGCTGACGACGGACCTCGCGCTGAAGGTGGACCCGGTCTACGCGCCGATCACCAAGAGGTTCCACGAGAACCCGGACGAACTCGCGGTCGCGTTCGCCAAGGCGTGGTACAAACTGCTGCACCGCGACATGGGACCCCTCTCGCGATACCTCGGTCCGTGGATTCCCGAGCCGCAACTGTGGCAGGACCCCGTTCCCGGCGTCGATCACGAGCTGGTCGGGGACGAGGACATCGCCGCCCTCAAGGGCAGGATCCTCGCCTCAGGCCTTTCCATCCCCCAGCTGGTCACCACCGCCTGGGCGTCGGCGGCAAGCTTCCGCGGCACCGACAAGCGCGGCGGGGCGAACGGAGCACGGATCCGGCTCGCTCCGCAGAAGGACTGGGAGCTCAACGACCTCCCCGAGATCTCCGAGGTACTGCGCACGCTCGAGCAGATCCAGCAGGACTTCAACCTCTCCCAGACCGGGGGAACGCGGGTCTCCCTCGCAGACCTGATCGTCCTCGGCGGGAGCGCGGCCGTCGAGGAGGCAGCGAGGAACGCCGGGTACGACATCACGGTTCCGTTCGCACCGGGGCGTACGGACGCCTCACAGGAGCAGACGGATGCGGCGTCGTTCGCCGTGCTGGAGCCCAAGGCGGATGCCTTCCGCAACTACCTTCCCGCCGGTGAGAAGCTGTCGCCGGAGACACTCATGCTGGACCGCGCCAACCTGCTGACGCTGACCGCTCCCGAGATGACGGTGCTGATCGGTGGCATGCGGGCAATGAACACCGGCTTCAAGGGGTCTCCCCACGGGGTCCTGACCCACCGGCCGGGAATCCTGACCAACGACTTCTTCGTCAACCTGCTCGACATGGGCACGGAGTGGAAGGCGTCGACTGCGGACGAGAACGTGTTCGAGGGTCGGGATCGCGCCACCGGCGAGGTCAAATGGACCGCTACCGCCGTCGACCTGGTCTTCGGTGCGCACTCCCAGCTCCGCGCCCTCTCGGAGGTCTACGCGGCCCAGGATGCGAAAGACAAGTTCGTACGTGATTTCGTGGCAGCGTGGAACAAGGTGATGAATCTCGACCGGTTCGACCTCGCCTGAGCCGGGCGTCCCGGGCGGTCCTCATCGGCCGCCCGGGACGTGGCGAAGAGCGGCGCTCTGCGTCCCTGAGTCAGGTGTCTCTCGGCAATTCGCCGGCGCCATGGCCGTAGTGACAAAGGCTGTCGAGGGAGCACGCCGAGGGTCAGCTTGGGTCGGTCACACCAGCGGCCCCGCCGGAGAGCATTCCGGCGGGGCCGCTGACGCATTCGGAAGATCCCCTGCAGAGCCCGAAGGTGAATCTGCGTCTGCTCGATCCGGAGATCCAGGGGCGTGAGCCCTATTTAGGCCACGGCTTCATCCCGTTCGGTGCATGAACGCAGATCAACGGGCGATCCGCGCTCACCATGAGGTCCAACCCCTCGCCAGGTGTGCTTCCAAGGCTCCATATCAGGCCGTTCGCGTAAGCGGCTACTGCACCGTCCTGCCGCATGAAGACGTGCGAATAGCTGAGCCACCAGCCGACGGGAAACCACGAGCCGCCGATGACGGAACCGATCACCGACGCTTCGTCCTGATGCCTCCCGCCGACCCCCACTGCGTCGACGAAGAACGGTTCACCGTTGATGAAGTTGGGGCCGTCCTCACGGGCCGGTCCGATCTTCAGTCCCCGGAACGATGCGAGGAAGTCGGTCGTCACTGGACTGGGAACGTACCCCTGCCCCTCCAGGGACTGGACGTCGGAGGACACGTCGACACATCGCCCGGGAAACCAGCCGGCCAGCCGCAGGGCGGCCATCGTCGTAGGAGTCAATCCGGAGGTGAAGTCCATAGGCCTGCCGCTCGCTAGTAGTTCACCCCCAGACTGTCCATGACTCGCCGGCATGCCTTGCACGGAGTCGCAGGGGCACCATGGTCGCCCTTGGGCGTATCGCTCACATGTACCGTGGACATGTTCCCCCCTCGGATTCCCGGCTCGTCCTCTCTTGCGTACGCCTTGCTCAGGCACTGCATCTCGGCACATCCACCGTTCATAGGGTGGTCCTGCTGATCGAGAATCTCCGCCATGTCGTCCGGAGCGGTGACGGGTTCCTTGTTGTCCGATCGGTAGACATGGCCGCTCCGAGATTCGTATTCGGCGGCGAAGTCGCTTCCGCAGATCTCGCCCGCGTCGGCCTGCGACCAGGACCGGCGTGATCCCAGCACATAGTACGTGTGCAGCTCGCTGACGTGAGGGACATAACGATCATCGCTCGCAGGGGCAACATGCCTGGCCAGAGACCTCTTTGCCAACAGGAGGATGCATGTACCAGCTACCTGCGCAAGAAATATCGGCGGGGAATCGCTGAGCTTTACTCCAGTTCGGGACTGCGCGGCCAATGAGGCGGCGAACAATTCAACTGACTGAGCCACAGAGCGCACGGCTCCTCAAAGTGACCCCGCCCCCGGCATCACACCCACCGCCGAGCACCGCCGTGCCCTGCTCGCGCGATGTTCCGGCTTCCGGCGAGATGGCCCTCGCTGTAACGGAAAGCGACCAAACGCCACATAAAGTAGACCTATTGCCAAAAGTCAATGGACAGGATTAGATCGCCTGAATTCATCCAGATCAGGATGGGTCCGGCGGATGTAGATCACTGCGGTCCGCCACCGATCACACAGAGCCCAGCCAGCACCCGAGCGGTGAGCGGAGGCGACAGTCGGCGTGGTGAATACCAGAAGCAGCGATGCGAACGGCATCGACTCCCCCAAGTCCCGCGCTCACCGTCCACCACACCAGACCCAAGGCCCGCGAACCCGGCAGACCATGGGGCCCCAGGAACGGCACAGTGTGCGCATGCGGCTGCTCGACGCCGTGGACGAGGACCGGCGTGATGTCGACGTGCTGGTGACGGCGCTCCAGCAGGCCGTGGCCGAGGTGCGCGGCTTGGGCGGAATGGTCCATCTCCCGGGCGGCGGGATGAGCGGCATCCTCTACCTGGTCGCCGACAGTGGCCTGCCGGAATCGATGACCCGGCCCTGGTTGGTCATCCCGGCACGGGGCACGGCACCGCCCAGCCGGGCCGCCCGTCACGACGCCATCATGTGGCAACCTCACCTGGCCCCGCCCGACCCGGTGCCGGGCCGGGACCCTGCCGCACTGTGGCCTTCCCGGCTCCCCGCCGGCATCGCGCACCTGGCCGTCCCCGTTCCGGGCGGCGGCAAGCGGCGGGGCGCGCTCTCGGTCCTCTTCTCAGCGGATGACCAGCCCGGCGCGGCGGAGTGCGCGTTCCTAAACGAGGTGGCCGCCTGGGTGTCCGGGAGGCTCAGTGCTTCCGGGATCCTCAACCCGTCTCCCGCCCTGCTGCGGGCCCTGGAAAACGGGCCCGGATCTGGGGAAGTGGACCCGTGGTATGCGGAAGGGGTGCCCTCCGTCACCTATACATGGGACCTGCGTACCGGTGAGCTGACCTCCGACCGGCCCGTGGAAAAGGTGCTGACCGGCATCGATCCGGAGGTGATGGCCGGCGGCATCGAGGCATGGGCGGCGCTGATCCACCCCGATGACCTTCCGGGGGCGGTCACCGGCTTCGACATGGGCATCCAGCTCCGCGGCGGCTTCCAGGACGAGTACCGGATCCGGCGCCAGGACGGCACGTACCTGTGGATCGAGGCTCGCGCCCGGACGATCACGGACGAAGCCGGGGCACCGGTGAAGGTGATCGGCACCCTTCGTGACAGCAGCGAAACGCACACCACCGCCGAGTCGGTGGGACGGGCGCTGCGACACATGAGCGACGGCTTCGTCTCCGTGGACACGGACTGGCGCATCGGGTTCCTCAACGAGGCGGCTGAAAAGCTGTTCGGTCCCGCGGGGGACGTGGCCGGATGTCTGCTCTGGGAGATTCCCGCACTGCAAGCCGTGCCGGGGCTCGAGCAACGGTGTCGGATGACAGCGGCCGAGGGCGGACCGGCCGGATTCGACGTACCGGGGCCGGACGGGCGGTCCTGGTACCACCTGCGACTGGTACCGGTCCCGGAAGGACTCACGCTCTACATCACCGACACCACCGAGCGGCATCTGCGCGAAGTCGAGCGAGCCGACGCGGAACAGGCAGCCGCGGAACGGGCGGCCCTGGTCCAGCGGATCACGCGGGAGCTGGCCGAGGCGGCCACCGCCCAGGACGTGATGGCGGCAGTGGCCGACAGCGTGATGAAACCCCTTGGGGCCACGGGGCTCATCATGCTCGGCGTAACCGGCGACCGGCTCACCGTCATCGGATCCCGCGGATATCCGGAACGCTTCATCCGACTTCTGGACGGCACCTGGGAACTGGGGGACACGACGAACCCGGTGGGGTACGCCCTGCACACCCGCGCTCCCCTCTGCATCTCCTCGCCCGAGGAGATGCTGGAGAGTTACCCGGCAACCGAGAAGCTGGTCCGCGAGGGAGGCAAAGCGACGTGGGCCTTCCTACCGCTGGCCGTGTCGGGGCGCGAGATCGGCGCGGCAGTGATCTCCTTCGGCCGACCACGGGCACTGGGCGAAGAGGAGAAGACCCTGTTGGCGGCTCTCAGCGGACTGATAGCGCAGGCGCTGGAGCGGGCCGGGCTCTACGACGAGGCGACGACGCGAGCCCGTACCCTCCAGCGCAGCCTGCTGCCCAAGGCACTGCCCGAGCTGCCTCAGGTGACGACGGCGGCCCGCTACCAGCCGGCGAAACAGGGAGCCGACGTCGGTGGTGACTGGTACGACGTGATCCCGCTTTCCGCGGCAAGGGTGGCACTCGTGATCGGTGACGTGATGGGCCACGGCATGGCCGAAGCCGCCATCATGGGCGGCCTCCGCACGGCTGTGCGCACCCTCTCGGAACTGGATCTACCGCCCGACGAAATCCTCAGTCACCTCAACGACATCGTCGGCAACCTGGGAAGCGACGCTTTCGCCACCTGTCTGTACGGCATATACGACCCGGTGACCCGACGTCTGGCCTACGCCAGCGCCGGTCACCCGCCCCCGGCCGTGGCTCACCCCGACGGCACCGTCAACTTCCTGCCTGTCACTCCGGACCCGCCGTTGGGGGTGGCCGCTCCCCCCTTCGAAGCCCTGGAGACCCTGCTGCCCGCCGACAGCCTCCTCGCCCTCTACAGCGATGGTCTCGTCGAGAGCAAGGACAGGGACATCATCACCGGCATGCGCCACCTCGCCGAGCTCCTCTCGCAGTCCGCGAACGCCCTGGCGACCTCGCCGGCGGACGCGTCGGAGCTGGACGCCCTCTGCGCCACACTCGCCTCCGCTCTCCTACCGGCCCACGGCGCACTGAGCGATGACGCCGCCCTGCTGCTGGCCGCCACCCACCCGCTGGCCGCGGAGAATGTGTCCGAGTGGCCGTTGCCCGAGGACCCGATGGCGGCAGGCCAGGCCCGCGAGCTGGTCCGTTCACAGCTCACCGAGTGGGGCCTGACCGATGAGGACCTGATCATGACCACCGAGCTGCTGGTCAGTGAGCTGGTCGGGAACGTCGTCCGGCACGCCTACGGCCCCATCCGACTGCGCATGCTGCGCAGCCGCACACTGACCTGTGAGGTCACCGACGCCAGCCTGACCACACCGCACATCCGCCACGCCTCCGCCATGGACGAAGGAGGGCGCGGCCTGCAGCTCATCTCCGCACTGTGCCAACGCTGGGGCACCCGGCACACCCGAACCGGCAAGTCCATCTGGACGGAGCAGCCCCTTCCACGGTCCCAATGATCTCTGAGCGTGGCGGGTAGCCGGACCGACGGCACATCGGGCGCAACCTGTGACCGCCTTCGTGTCGTTCGGCTAAGTCACGGGCAGCCCAGCCCTGTGACCCTGACGCCGGATCAGCTCGCCCTACGGCGCGACCGTCGCGCTCTGCCGCGGACTGTGGGCACTCGGTGTCGGCCAGCCGCAGCCGGCGGAATTCCTCTGCGTCGGAGAAGTCGAGCTCACCAGTGAGCCGGCCTTGGCCAGCGCGGGGAGTTCCGCCTCGGTGCGGGAGTGGACGCTGGAGTGGACGAGGCTGAAGGACGTCGCGTACGCCGAGCGAGTGATGACGTCCACCGGTCCCGGTCGCGTCAGAACCGCGCTCCGGACACGGGGGGACCCGAGGGCTGTCCCCCACCGGGTGTCGCGGCGCGGTCGGTACCGGCACCAAGGGCCTGCTCACGGAAAATGATTTGAGCGAGACGGCACCGCTCCCCTACTTTCGTGGTGGACCGTGAAGTCGTCGTATGGAGGTGAGCCCCGTGAACACAATCACCCATGGGTGCTCCCTCAACCCGTCACGGTCCGGCGGCTGACATTCGGTGTCGCCAGGAGCGCCTGAGATCGAGGCACTCCTGAGGAGACTCCGATGAACACAAGACCTCTCATTTCTGGCCTGAGCGACAACGCGGTGACCGTCACGCGTGTCGCGGACAGGCAATGGCACGCGCTGGAAGACGACCTGGTGGTCGGGCGCGGGCATGCGGAGCACCGGCCCGACGGACGCTTGTTCGTCAGCATCGACGCCTGGAACGACGCCGCCTTCGACCGGCTCGCCGAGGCGATGGTCGCGGAACTGCCGGCGCCTCTCTACACGGTGGTCGACGAAGCCGACGTCGAGCTGACGGCCGGCTGGCGGCGAGCCGGTTTCACGATCCGGCGCCGCGAGTGGGAGTACGTCGTGCCGACCGACCCGCGGGTCACAGGGCTCGAAGCAGTCCTGCCGCCTCCGGGCGTGACGATCGTGCCCGCCGGTCAGGCGGACGAGAGTCTGCTGCGGGCGTTGGACCGCGCGATCCGTGACGAAGTCGAAGAGACCGTCGGATGGCAGTCGATGCCCGCGGAGGTGATTCCCCGCCCCGCCGGCGACACCGTCGTCCACCCGTCGAAGTACGCGGTGGCGGCGACGCCGCACCGCTACCTGGGGCTGATCCGGGTGGTAACGGTGAAACGGCCCCGCATCGGGCTGATCGCGGTCCGGACCGGCGAGCAGCGCCGCGGCATCGCGCGGGCACTGCTGGCCCACGCGCTCGGAACGCTGTACGGCTCCGGGAGCACCGCCGCCTGGACCGAAGTCCACGAGTCCAACCACGCAGCCTCGGCGCTGTTCGACGGCATCGGCGCCCGGCCGATGAGCAGCAACCTGGAGCTGGTGCGATGACGAAGAACAAGAACGTCATCGAGGTCGAAGGCAAGGTCGTCGAGTGCCTGCGCAGCGCCATGTTCACCGTGGAGCTCGAGAACGGCCATCAGGTACTCGCGCACATCAGCGGGAAGATCCGCAAGCACTACATCAAGATCATGCTGGAAGACCGGGTGTTGGTGGAGCTCCCGCCGTACGACCTGACGCGTGGCCGGATCGTGTTCCGGTACCGGAACTAGCGGCGGTCGGCACCTTCCACGGAGGCTGTTCCTGGGGCGCCCCGGTCACGGCCATTGCGTGACCGGGGCTCCGAATGGCCTATACGGCGGCGATGTCACCGGCCCATCCCATCGAAGGCACACTCGCGTTGCATCGGCACGGTGGGGCGCCCTCGACGTGTGCACGCGACAGTGTGCGGCAACTGCTCGATCCACGGCTTCGAAGCCATGCCCGGACACCACCGCATTCCGGCCGCTTCCGCTACGGCGGCACGCGCGGCCCTGGGGCAGGGGGGTTCGGCCGTGGTGGCGGGGCGGGACAGTCGCGACGGTGGGCCGCCACCGGGCAAGACAGCGACCGACGCCCCTGTCCCCCTTGTCGCCCGAAGGCAACTGCGCTGCCACTCGGGAGCGTCGGGAGCCCACCTCGGAGCGCGGGTGGCCGGTGTCATCTACCGGTGGCTGCGCGAGAATCAGCGGCGGTGGGCTGCTGCAGGTGCACTTTAGTGTCTCGGGCAGTCGGTGCGCGCATGACTGGCCGGCCGCGCATGAAAATGACTCCACTCATCAGGCCCGCTGGAAACGACCATCTAGGCTGGCGCGGTGACTGATGAGCAGGAGCGGGTGCAGCCGTCGGGAGTGTGGGCCACAGCGGTGGGAGTGGCCAGGGTACGGGCGCTGGAGACCGAGCGGGAGAACGCGCTGTTCCGCGACCCACTCGCACAGGCCTTCGCCACCGCAGGCGGCCTGTGGCCCTCCTCGCCGCCGCTGCCCGATGACGAGGCCGCGCGACGGCGCCGGCTGGCCGTGTCGTTCTCCATCGTGATCAGGACGAAGTTCCTGGACGAACTGTTGCAGCAGGCCTCCGCCTCCGGGGTCCGGCAAGTCGTGCTGCTCGGCGCCGGCATGGACAGCCGGGCCTTCCGGATGGACTGGCCCGAGGGCACCCGGCTGTTCGAAGTCGACACCGCCGCGCCACTGGACTTCAAGGCTTCCGTGCTGCGCCAGGAGCGGGCCGTCGCACGCTGCGAGCGGATCACCGTCGCGGTGGATCTGCGTGAGGACTGGCCCGGCGCGCTGGCCAACGCGGGGCACGACCCGGCGTTGCCGACTGTGTGGATCGCCGAAGGGCTGCTGATCTATCTGCCCGAGGACGCGGTGGAGCTGCTGCTGGCCCGGATCAGCGCACAGTCGGCGGCGGGCAGTCGGATGGGGCTGACGTTGGGCTCGCGTGGCGTGCTCGAGCGCTTCGGCGCCGATGCCGCGCCGGGATCAGCGGCGTCCATGTGGGTCTCGGAGATGCCCGACGACCCGGTGGGCTGGCTGGCCGGGCACGGCTGGGAGGCCGACAGCCACACCCTGCGCGAACGCGCTGCCGCTTACGGCCGCCCACTCAGCACCCCGCCCCAGCGCGAGGAGGGACCCGGCGGACTGATCTCGGCGGTCCGCCGGTAGAGGGCTTCCTCGAGTGGGGCCTGGCGTCACCTTCGCCAGAACAGGTGGTGCGTCACGCCGCTCGGACTGGGCACGATCTCCAGGTGGAACCGGTCGAGCAGCTCATCGGGGGACTCCCAGAGCCGTAGTCCGGACCCGAGCTTCACCGGCGAGACCGCCACGTGCATGGTGTCGACGAGGTCGGCATCAAGGAACTGCCGGACGGTGGTGACCCCGCCGCCGAGTCGGACGTCCTTGCCCTGCGCCGCTTCCCGTGCCTGTGCGAGGACCGTGGCCGGGCTGCCGTCGACGAAGTGGAACGTGGTGTCGGACAGCATGAACGACGGACGCGTGTGGTGCGTCATGACGAACACCGGGGTGCGGAACGGAGGCTCCTGGCCCCACCAGCCGCGCCAGTCATGGTCCTGCCAGGGCCCGCGCTGGGGCCCGAACTTGTTGCGCCCCATGATCTCGGCGCCGATGTTGCGCGCGAAGTCCCGCGTGAAGTAGTCGTCGAGGCCCCGGCTCCCCCCGGAATCCCCGCGCATGGGCCAGCTCGCCGTGGCTCCGGCCCAGGCGAACAACCTCTCGGGATGATCGAAGCCGAACGGCCGCTCGAGACTCTGGTGCTCACCGGCACCGATTCCGTCACTCGAGACGTTGAAGTTCATGACTCTCAGCAGTTGCTCCACGTGCGTCCTCGTCAGTCCTGTCGCGCCGGCGTGCGGGAAAGCGCCGCACATCTTGACGTCGAACGGGACGTGGCCGGATCGACAGCTGCCCATAAATTTCTTCGCGGCGTGGCAGGTACCGACCCGTGCGAAGGGGCGTTGCCCCAGTTGCGGCCCTGGTAGCCGGGTGCGGTGAAACGGTGGGGCGAAAAGAGAAGAGCGACCCGGGCCCGGCGGTCAGGAGCATGTCGGGTTCAGAGCGTCCGGTAGGTCTCGTCGGGCCGCGTTTCGGGCCTTCTCCCAGGCCGGCCGACGGTAGCGGCTGCCGCGAGCCGACCGCTGGACCTCCAGCGCTCCGCGGCGGCGAGGCGGTCAGGGTGTGTCGCCGGAATAGTGGAAGCGGCAGGCCACCCCCGGGCCCGGTATGCGCGGTTCGTCAGCGTTCGGGTCGTACAGTGCTCGGCCGCCGGGCCACCGCGACAGTTCGGTGGACAGCGCGACGCCACCGTCGACTTCTTGCGCCGTCCACCCGGTGATGTCCAGCAACAGACCGTCCAAGGGGCCGCCGACGAGCGTGGCGTACGTCCGTTGGGGCAGGGGGCCGGGATTGGGGTCGTCGTGTTCGCAGCCGTAGACCCGGCCACGCAGCAACTGCTCATCGCCGTTCATACGACCAGCCTCCCAGCCACCACCGACAACCCGGACAGGCGCTGGGTCGTTCCCCGTGCGGGACTGCCGGATCAGCGAGGCCGCCAGCAACCCCGCGCCCAAGCGCCCGCCGGCGAGTAGGCCGAGGCGTGGAGCCCGGCGGATGAGCGCGGTTTCGGGTGATGCTGTGGTCATGTCCAGGGCTTCTCCGCAAAGCGCCCTCATGACCCGTACACCAGCAGCGGGGTAGTCCCCTAGGTCGTCAGCCTGAGGCTTTCCGGCATCTCCATCGCGCTCTCATCGTCCGCCGCGGTCGGCAACGCCTTATGGCCCTCCGACCAGTGATTGATCCACCCACAAACGCCGCATGCGTACCGGCCATTGACCCCGGCGACCTCGGAACCGCACCTCCCGCACTGGGTCCGGGTGATCTCCTGGCCGGCAAGGAACGCGGCGGCCGCCGCTGCCCGTTCAGGATCCGGCACCGGCTGTACGCGCTTCCGTGGTCGACTCACGCCCTCGACCCTATCCGCGGTTCGAGCGCAGCGAACCCGTCGGGGCCGAAGCGACGCTGCGGTGGCCCGGTCGGTGTTGAGCACTCCCCGGTCCCGGCTGCGGCCGTGGGCAGGGCGGCACGTACTGGACATTGCTGTACGGCGCGTGCGCGGGGCCGCCGTTGGTTCACCGTGCTTCGTTGACTTCAGGTGCCGTCACTTCAGTTCGATCTCGATGAAGGTCAGCGGGGCGGTGCCGGTGTTGACGACTTCGTGTTCGGCGCCGGCAGGGCGCGCGTAGGACTGGCCGGCCCGCAGTTGCGAGGAGGTGACAGTGCCGTCGGGAGTGACTACACCGGTTTGCCCGTCGGTGACGGGTACGACGACGTAGTCGTACCCGTGCACGTGACGGCCGGTGCTCTCCTGGGGTTCGAAGTCCCAGCGGGTGACCCGGACCCGCTCGTCTTCGTGCTGCACGGTGGCGCGGGCGGTCGTCGTCACGGGCGATCTCCTCATCGTCGGTTGCCGTACGGGTATGGCTGGTGTCCCAAGTGGCAGGCTATCCGCCGCGTGCTGCGACGGCGGGGAGGTGTCCGCTCCTCGCCGGGCGAACAGGTCGGCGACCAGGATGAGCGGAGGCCGGGCGCGGCGGCCGTCGCATACGACGGCGGACGCCCGCAGGACCACCGGGGCCCTGAGCGACAACAGACGGACTTCGGGCAGGGGCACCGCTCGGCAGCAGCCAACACCGAGTCGCCGCTGGTCGGCGCTGGCCGCATCTGCCAGGCGCGGTGTGGCCGAGTACCTTCCCGAGACCACGTCGATAACTGGGTGCTCGTCGCGTCGGCGAATGTGAGGATGACGATCGGTCGACGGACGGCGGACACACGGGATGGCAGTGGCGAGGACATCGGTCGAGGCGGTGGACGCGGTGGACTGGAGCCGGTTCCAGACAGGTAAGCCGGAGCACCATCCGATCGAGGAGGTGCCTCGAGCACTGCGACGCCTGGTCGGAAAGGGTCCCGCGGCGACGGAGGAGGACTGCTACCCGCTGTACGACTGCTTGTTCGGGCCCAAGGGTGCGCTGCCGTCAGCGGCGATCGCGGCCCTGCCGTTCCTCGCGGCACTCGCCTCCGACCCCGCCAACGGGGCGCGGCTCGCCCTCGTCGATCTCCTCGACGCTCTGAACGGCGCGGCGCGTGGGGCCGGTGAACAGGGCACGGGCGAGCAGTGGCAACAGGAGTGGCGACGTCAGGGCACCGCCATCATGGCCCTGCTCGCGGACCCGGACCAGGAGATCCGCCGGGCTGCCGTCCCCCTCGCGGACGGCAGCACGTTGCTGGAACGGTGGCACACCGAGACCGACCCGGCCGTACGCGTGGCTCTGCTGCTGGCGTTGTCCACCTCCGCCGTCGCTACCACCAGCGAGCCGGACACTCGGGCTCCTGACGGCCGGGATCAACTCACCTCCGCCGTACGAGCGGTGCTGGGCCAGGTACTGCGGGACGACGAGCCGGTGATGAAGGTCGCGGCCGTGTTCGCCTGGGCGTCCCTCGACCGTGACGTTGCCCTCCGCCACATCGATCTGCTGCTGGACGTCCTCACCGATCCCGCCGTACGGCCCCGCTTCGAGCAGATCTGGTTGCTGCCGGACGTCGAAGGCCCCCTGACCCGTGACGACGTCGTCCCATGGGTGACCGGTCTCTTCGACCACGTCCCCCGGACCGCCCTGTCGTTCGTGACCCGGTTGGCCGAAGCGGCGGAACGTACCGCGGACACCGGGCTCCGTCGGGTCGTCCTCGACGAGGCATGGCGGCTCTTGGTGCTGCTGCCCTCCGCAGCTCCGTCGGTCCTGCCGCTCGCGGCACGTCTGCTGGATTGCACCGACAACTGTGTGCGGCTGAAGGCCACTCATCTCCTCGCGATGCTCGTCCCTCACTCCGCACCGTACGCCGACCGTCTGGCGCCACTGCTCGACGACCCAGGAACCGACGACATCTCCTGGATCGAAGGGACAGTCGGCGCGTACGCGCGCTGGGCCCTCGTCCGCCTGGGCGACCCCCGTGCCCTCCCCGGCCTCGTCGATTACCTCTGCGCGCCCTACCGGGAGCACTACGGACGCAGCTATGTGATGGGCGACCCGCGCCTTCCGGAGATCCACGAGGTCCTCGCCCCTCTGCGGGAACACGCGGATGTCGTACTGCCCGCACTCCTTGAGGAGGTACGGCAGCAGTACGCACACCGCGGCGAACACGGCCCGCTCACCGGCGACCTTTTGAAAATCGCCGAAGAGTGGGGGCCGGACGCGCTGCCCGCGCTACCGGGCATCCTGCCGCTCCTGGACGATGCGCGGTACTCGCTCAGGGTGGTCGACGTGCTGGTCGCGATGGGGCCGGGCGCCGCGTTCACGGCGCCCGCCGTGCGCGACGCGGTGGTGCTTGACCACCCGGCCAATCATCACAAGATCGCTTGGGCCGCGTGGCGCATCGCAGGCGACGACGGCACCGCGCTGCGCCTCTTGGGCGGGGCGGTGGAACACGATCAGGGCCCGTGGTACGGGCCGGTCGCCCTCCTGTCCGACTTCGGCTCCGCCGCCGCCGGCCACGCCGGGCGGGTACGTCAGATCGTGGAGGACGCCAAGCACGGGCAGGTAGAGGCGGCGGTCGCGCTGTGGGCGATCACCGGCAATCCGCAGCCGACCCTGTCGGTACTGGAGAACACCGTCCTGAGCTTCACCGAGGACGACGACCGATACGGGTACCTCCTTGAGGCACTCCGCGGCTTCATCCGCATCGGCGCAACCACGCCGGCCGCGCGGAAAGCGCTCCACATCCTCAGAGCCTGCGATCGCCGCCTGTCCAACTACAGGGACTACCGGGCCGTCCTCGACGACCAGGAACTCCGATCCGTCATGGAGGCGGTGCTCGCCCTCCCTGCAACGGATTGACGGGGCGTCGGGATCGCCGTCGATCGCCGGCGTCAACCGCGGCGTGGGCCGGACCCGGCGCAGCGGACACAGGTCGTCGCCGCTGGACGGATCTCCAGACGTTCGGGCGGGATCGTCCCGCCGCAGCCCTCACACTGCCCGTACTGTTCCTGTTCGAGTCGTTCCAGTGCCCGGTCCAGTTCTTGAAGGTGCTCGCGCGTCTGCGCCATCAGCGCGGCAACGTGGGCCCGCTCGAAGGCGGTGGTGCCCCCTTCGGGATCGTGCTCGTCGTCCACCGCGACCAGGGCGTTCGCCGCGACGATCCCGTCGAAGTCACGGCTCAGCGCGGCTGCCCGAGCGAGGGTGTCCGCACGGTCGGCGGCGAGGCGTGCGTGCACGGTCGAGACGGTGGACGGGCCGGGCTCGTCGTGGCCGTACCGGACTTCATCACCCATGCTCCGACAACGCTGATCCGTGGTTTTCCATTCCCCTTGGCCATCCGTGTGCCGCCGCCGGGCGGTACCTGCGCCGGCAGGGATTGGATTGCGCGCCATGTAGGTGGCCGCAGGAAGCAGCGTCGACACGCGAGGACCTGCCACGGGCGCAGACTGGACGGCGGCCGAGTCAGGACTGCCGCCCGGTCCGTTCGGCTAGGTAGCTCCGGACGAGGGACTGGAAGCCGGGGTCGGGCCGCAGGCCGAGGGCGGCGGCGCGGCGGTTGTCGAAGACGGCGGGCCAGGAGGCCACGATGGCTTCGACGGCCGGGTCCGGTGCGACGGTGACCAGGTCGGCCGCGGTGTCGCCGGCCGTCTGCCGCAGCACGGCGAGCATCTCGGCGACCGTCACGGTGAGGGCGGGGAGGTTGACCGGTGCTTGGCCTTGGAGCCGCCCGGGCCCGGCGCCGCGGTCGACCCGCGCGACGCGGAGGAGGCCTTGGAGGGTCGTCCGGGGTGACGCCAGCGCCACTCTCAGGTCGGGCCGCACAGGACAGGTGGCCGGCAGTCCGGCGAGGGGTTCGCGGATGATCGAGGACAGGAAACCGGAGGCGGCCGCGTTCGGGCGGCCCGGCCGCACGCTGACGGTCATCAGCCGGGCCACACGCCCGTCCAGGAATCCGCGGCGGGTGTAGTCGGCGATCAGGTGCTCGCAGATCAGCTTCTGCGTTCCGTAGCTCGAGCGGGGCATCGCCGGGGTCGCCTCGCTGACCACGGGCGGCAGCGGCAGGGCGGGGTCGTGGCCGTAGACGGCAAGGCTGCTGGTGAACACCACCCGTGCCACCGGTCCCTGTGCGGCCGCCTGGGCGCGTGCGGCATCCAGCAGCGCACGGGTGGTGTCGACGTTGGCGCGCATACCGAGGTCGAAGTCGGCCTCGCATTCCGCGGACACGGCGGCGGCGAGGTGGAACAGGACGTCGACCGGTTCGGCGAAGATCTCGTCGAGCCGGTCGTTCAGATCCCCGTGGACCAGGTTCACGAGCGGATCGGCTGCCGTCGCGGAGTGAGGTGCCCTGACGCGGTCGGCGAGAACCAGCCCGGTGATCGGCACACCGTTGAAGGCCCGTTCGCGAAGGAGTGCCGTAGCGAGCCGCTCCCCCAGGAAGCCGGAGGCACCGGTGATGACGATCCTCATGCGAGCTCCTTCCGGGCGGGGTGATCGCCTGCGCGGGCTGCGGCCGCGACGACGGACGGGGTGTTCCCGGGCCCGCGCCAAGGGGCACGCGGCGCTTGTTCGGGCAGCAGGCAAGCGCAGTGATCATGTGGTGGCGACGGTGTTCGTGAATCCGCCGCGGTGGGAGGAAACCCGGCCATGCTTCCCTTCTGCGTCCGGGCGCGAGGCGGCGCCAGCCGCTGTACTTCAAACCGGCCGGCCCCGATCTGGAACCCGCACCCGAGGAAGGCCCTGCCAGGCTGCTTGTCGCAGCGAGGGTGAGCAAGACCAGGCTGATCGACGCGATGCCGCTATCCCCGCGCGCCGGCTCGCGGACCACGATCATGCGTCGTCCCGCCTCTCCCCCGCGGACACCGCCCATTCGGCAGCGGCGGTCGCACTACCCGGCCCCACCCATCCGTCAAACAGCGCAGTCCTCTCCATCCCAGCGCCGCCGCACCGGACAAGGCCACTTCACGCCACTTACCGAGCGGGTCGAGTGGTCCGATTACCGGGCGGCTACGCCGGCGAGAGGGCTGGGCCTGACCGGCCGTGGTCAGACGGTCTTCACGACGGTGCCGGCGCCTTCCAGTGCGGTCACCTCGTCGGGGGGTGCGGTGGCGTCGGTGACGAGGGTGTGCAGGAGCGCGGAGGGGCCGACGTAGGCGTAGGCGGTGCGGCCGAGCTTGCCGCCGTCCGTGGCGACGACGGTGCGTCGGGCGGAGGCGATGCTCGCCTTCTTCACCGCGGCTTCGTCCAGGTCGTAGGCGGTCAGGCCGTCGGCCGCGCTCAGTCCGCAGCAGCCGAGGACGGCGGTGTCGAAGCGCAGGGCTGCCAGGGAGGCGAGGGTGAGAGGGCCGGTGAGGGCTCCCTCGGCGGCGCGGGGCTGCCCGCCGGGCACCACCAGCGTGGCCTGGCCGGGTGTCTCGCCGAGCAGGTGGATGGCCTGCAGGGACAGTGCCATGACGGTGACGGGCCGCTCGCGCAGGAGACGGGCGACCTCGAGGCAGGTGGTGCCGCTGTCCAGCAGGACGCTCTCACCGTCGGCGATGAGGGCGCAGACCTCGGCGGCGATCCGGCGCTTGGCGTCCACCGCCTCGTGGGCGCGTAGCGCGAAAGGGGGCTCCGCGCCCCTGAGCAGCAGGGTGCGTGCCCCTCCTCGGACGCGTTCGAGGACGCCCTGCGCGGCCAGGGTGTCGAGGTCGCGCCTGATGGTCATCTCCGAGGCGCCGGTCAGCTCGGCGAGTTCCTGGACCGTGGCGCCGCCGGAGTCCCTGACGGTCTTCGCGATCAGCCCGTGCCGGTCTGCGTTGCTCATACCGGGATTGAACACCACCCGAAAACAAACATGCAAGGCGTTCATAAGAGCACCTTCCGAACACGAGTATTGTTCGTTTACGGTGGTCGGCATGGAACGTTCGCTTCGAGCCGCGCGTGTGGCGACCTATGTCCACTTCGTCCTGTGCGGCACCCTCATGGGCGCATGGGTCGTGCACATCCCGGCCGTCGAGGAGCGGGTGGGCATCAGCCACGCCACGCTCGGCGGCTTGCTGGTACTCCTCGGGCTGGGAGCCTTCGCAGGAATGCAGATGGCCGGCCCTTTGACCGACCGCCTCGGCTCACGCGTCGTGGTGCCGGCCGGCGGCGTGCTGTGCGGCGCGACCCTGGTGTTGCCCGGACTCGCCCATGATCCGTGGACACTGGCAGGAGCGCTGTTCGTCTTCGGGTTCTGCAACGGCTGCCTGGACGTCAGCATGAACGCCCACGCCGTGCACGTGGAGAAGGCGTACGGCCGGCCCGTCATGTCGGGCTTCCACGCCACGTTCTCCGTCGGCGGTGTCCTCGCCTCCCTCGTGGCGGCGGGCGCGGCGAGCGCCAGCCTCGACCTCGTCGCAAGCATGGCCGCCATGGGAGCCGTTGGCATCGTGATCGCCCTGGCGTCGGCACGCGCCCTGTTGCCGGCCGATCCCGCCGGCACCCGCGCCCGCTCCGCGGACGAGGCCGAGGCATCGCCGGTCGGCGCGCGCCACAGCACCGGGGGGCGGGTCTGGCTCCTCGCCGTCCTGGCGCTGATGGTCATGCTGTGCGAGGGCGCGGCCAACGACTGGAGCGCTCTGCACCTGAAGGACGTCCTCGGTGCGCCCGCCAGCACTGCCGCCTTCGCGTACGGCACCTTCGCTGCGACCATGACCATCGGCCGGCTGGTCACCGACCGCCTCGTCGCCCGGTTCGGTTCCACGGCGATCCTGCGCCACGGCTCGGCCATGGCCGCTGTCGGCATCACGCTCGTGGCTCTCGGTCCCTGGATGTGGGCCGCGTTCGCGGGCTGGGCACTGTTCGGACTGGGCCTGTCCGGGTGTGTCCCGCAGTTGTTCAGCGCGGCCGGGCACGCCGACCCCGCGGCCGCCGGCGCCAACGTCTCCCGCGTCGCCGGTCTCGGCTACGTCGGCATGCTCGCCGGTCCTGCCGTCATCGGCTGGCTGACCCGCCTCGTCGCCCTGAACCACGCCTTCGTCCTGCTGACCCTGCTGTGCGTGACCACCGCTGTGGCTGCCGGGGTTTTGCGCACCGGACGTGAACGCACGCGCCGGAGCGAGATGGTCCGCATAGGCCATTGACCGCTTGTGCGGCACGGTCCTGACCCCCGTGCCGCACAAGCCCCAACTCCTCACGGCCCCGGCCGGGAGCAGGCGAGGAGATGCTCAGCAGCCGCCGGCAGTACCTGTACGGCATGCCCGTGTGGAAGGCTGGTGGGTCGCTGGCCCGTCCGACGGTGGGGACCTACGGCGTCTCGGCCGACCTCGCCGACACCGCTCCGACCAAGCCGTCCGCCGACTCCACGGGCAACGGATTTAGCGGTGACCAGCGTTCTCAAACGGCCCGGCCTTTCCCCATGGTGGTGCGATGTGGAGAGCCCCGAACCCGCCCTCGCCGCCTCGGATCTGCACGTGGTGATGTGCTGTGCGATGTGCACGGTCACCTGTACGCGGTGCTGAGCTGCACTGTGTTGTGGGGAGTCGAACCCCCGCGTTGCTCTTCACGCGCCAGGAGTGGGCTGGAAAACCGCCGGCCCTCGGTGTGTGCACGCCTCCGAAGCAGCTACCTGCTCCACATCGTCCCAGCCTGCTGGACTACTCAGTCCAGCAGATCGACCTCCCAGTTCGTACGCTGGATCCGCACATCGACTTCGCGGATCTCCCGGGCGAGCGCATCCGCCTGACCGCGGAGTTCTGCGACCGGAAGCGCGGAAAGCATCATCAACTCGGACCGAAGCTGCCGGCCGTATCCCCGATCGCCCTTGCCCGCCGCCGCGTCCGCCGCCGCGGTGACCACCGAGTGACGCAGCCGCAGGACATCCCGGCGGGCGAGGGCATCGGTGAGCGTGCCGTCCGGACCCATCTCCACGGTGGCATTGGTGCGGTTGATCTGCCGGATCAGCGTTTCCAGAGCGTCCAGCACCTCGCCGGTCTCGGCCAACAGCTGCGCCGCATCCTCGGCGGGTGTCTCACCTTCCTGGTACCGCGCACTGCTGACCACACGCGCTCGCAGTTGTTCTACACGGCGCGTCGCTTCCGCACGTTCCGCCAGTGCCTCAGCAAGCTTCATCGTCTCCCGCCTCCCTTCCATGAGGTCGCACGAGTATACGAGTGCGAACCGGCTCCCCCGCACCTGGATATTGCTACGCCGGGGCCCTGCTTCTGCGTGGCAGGACTCGATGGTCAGCACGCCCCGCCCCTTCGGCAGTCCCGGTGACAGACCTATACCTGTGTGACAACTCTCGGTTGAGGTCTCCTTGTTCACCAATCCGTCAGGTAATGGGTAGTGGCTTGCGTATTGACGGTGCAGATCGAGCCGTACAGCCGCATGGCCCAGAATCCCTTCCCGTCCCTTCAGCCTCAACAGCGAACCCCCGAGGCGGAAGTGCGCCGTGGCAGAGCTGTACTGGTCGTAGCGCTCCAGGCCACCGTGCGCCCCATGGTCGCTCTCACCCTCGACGGCCTCGCTCGAATGCAAGCCGCCCTCCCGTTCTGGAGCACCGTGCAGTCCGAGTTCGAGGAGAGCTTCGGCGCCGACAAGGCGGCCCAGCTCCGCGCCACTCTCGAAGACATCCTGGACACCGGGTTCCGCCCCTGGGCCGAGTGACGGACATTCTGGTTTCGAGGGCATCGAGCGATTCCCCCCCCCGGTGTGGCTGCCGGGACCCATGCTGCCGGGGTGCGGTCGCGACCACTGAGGGCGACGCTGAGGGAGGCCGCAACCACTGTCCCTGCTGGCCGGACAGCGATGAAGGCCGGTGGCAGCACGAGTGGCACAGGAGGGATCACTGTGGGTGCTATGCGCATCGCCGTCGCCGGAGCGACAGGGAACATCGGGGCACGGACCGCGGCTGCCCTGGAACGGGCTGGGCACGAGGTGGTGCGTATCAGCCGCTCGCTCGGCATGGACCTGATCACCGGGGATGGGCTCGACGCCGCCCTGTCCGGCGTCGACACCGTCGTGGACGCGACGAGCCACGAGGCAGCCGACCGGGACGAGGCGGTGGCCTATTTCGGCACCGCGACCCGGAACCTGTTGGCCGCCGAGACGCGGGCCGGCGTACGGCACCACGTGCTCCTCACGATCGTCGGCGTGGACCGTGTCGAGGGGAACGCGCACTACGCCGGCAAGCGGGAGCAGGAGCGGCTGGTGTCCCAGGGCCCCGTGCCGTGGTCGATCGTTCCCTTCACGCAGTTCCACGACTTCGCCGCGACGGTGGTGGCCTGGACCGAGCACGAAGGCGTCGCCACGATCCCCCCGCTGCTCGTCCAGCCGATCGCGCCCGCGGACGTGGCCGACGTCCTCGCGGAGATCGCCGCGGGCACGCCCCAGGGGCGGTATCGCGACGTTGCCGGCCCGGAGCCGCAGGACCTCGTGGACATGGCCCGGCGCACCAACGACGCCCACGGTCATAGCGTCAGACTTGTCCCGACCTGGTCATCCATACTGGGGCCGGAGATGGCCGGCAACGTCCTCCTGCCCGGCGAGGACGCCCGTATCGCGCCGACCACCTTCGAGGAGTGGCTCGCGAACGATCGGCGAAGCGGCCGAGGCAACACCTAGTCGCTGCATGCGTCGAGGGTCGTCGACAGTGCCGTGCGGTCGCGGGCCGCGCAACTGCGGGGATGGCCGACGAGCCGAACCGGTGCGTGTCGGAATCACGCCTTCGGTCTCCGGGCGGGATGGATGCCCGCTTCGTTGGACTGGCCGTTGATCAGGTCCGTTGGAGCGGTTCCCCGGCGCAAGGATCGCGGAAGACGGTGCAGCGCCGCGGCCCGCGCGCCGTCCGCCTGGTCGAGGGCCCGGTCGGTCGGTGTGATCATTGCGGGTTCGCCCCGCGCGACCGCTCCACAGGACCGGACTGTGGATTCTTCACCGCACCGGGTGTGGTCGTGGCCCAGAAAGCTCATCGCTTTGTGCGGCTGTCGTGTTCAGCGGTGGGCTGCCCCGACGAGTAGCACGAGCGCAGTGAGGACGACCGCGAGGGTCATCGCCGTCGTGGCAGGCGCCCCGAGGACTCGCCGGTTCGCTGGACGCTGTTTGCGGGCGAGCCCGAGCGCCACCCACGCCGCCTGAGCCAGTACGCCGGCGACTACGGCGAGGAGCCACGGCATGAGGGCGTCCGGAATGGGGGCGGCGCTCGTCACGAAGGCCCCCGCGATCGGACTCACGCAGGCGAGCCCGATCCATGGAGCCATGCGCCGCCTCGGTTGCGTTCCCAGCAGTGCGGCCAGGGCGAGGCCTTCGCCGGCCGCGTGCACGAGGAGTGCCGCCACCACGGCGACCGAGGCGGTCAGGGCCAGGGTCGCCCCTTCCAGGAAGCGGTGCAGAGCGAGCCCCGCTGCCGCGCCTATGCCGCCCGCGCGCCCCAGTGCGCACGGGCAGCCGATGCGGGTCAAGGCGCCCACCAGCCAGAACGAGGCGAGCGCGGCCAGCGGTACCGCCCACTGCGGCACGCCGACCTCAGGGGCCTCGTCCCACGCGTCCGGCAGAAGATGGAGGACCGCAATGACCAGCAATATCCCGGACGCAGCTGCCAGTACAAGCGTCGAGCGGCCCGACGCCCGCCGCGCCGACCAGGCGCCCACCACAGTGGCCAAGGCCACCAGGAGCACAGCTACCAGTGATTCGGTGGAGGGCGGCTGCCATTCCGCTCCGTCGACGGTGCGCGCGCCCACTGCCTGAGCCACGAGGAGCATGTTCCCTCCTCCGGGAGCGGCGGGCTACGTGCCCAGCGCCCGCGTGCGCCGGCTTCGTCAGCGGCGGTAACAGTAGGAGTCCGAGGAAGCGTCACCGCCTTGCAGGCGTGTCTGGTGCACGCGCAGGCCGAGGAAGTCCGCGCCGTGCGGGAAGAAGCCACTGTCGACCGAGAGACCCCCCTGCGACGTGTCGGCGTCGAGTTTGATCATCCACGGATCGATGCCCGCGGGATAGAACTGTTCGTCCCAGGCGGCGTACAGGGAGTTCGTCAGGTAGACGCGCCGCCCGTCGCGGCTGAGCTCGACCATCTGCGCTCCGCCCGTGAGCGGTACGTCGGGCTCGGCGGGGTGCGGCTGCCCGCCGACGATGCCGCCAAGACGCACGGCCGCGGTTTGTCTCGGATGGAACGGGTCGCTCACGTCGTACTGGAGCAGGTCGCCGGTTCCCCATGCGGAGATGTACAGCCACTGGTCGTCCACCGACAGGTCGATGTCGGTGATCAATGGGGGGACGGCTCCGAACGGCTTCAGGGCCGGGGGCAGGTCCTCCGGCTGTGCGGGCTCGGCCGGAATGGTGATCACCTTCCGGACCTTGAAGTCCTCGCCCTCCCGGTTCCACAGCCATACCGAGGCCGACAGGTCCTCCACGTTGATCACGGTGTTGGTGAACCCCCAGGTCGCCTCGGGGTCGTGCGCCGGGCGCAGTTCCAGCACCATCTGGTGCTCGTCCCCGAGGTCCACCTGTTGCAGGTGCCGACCGGTTTCGAGGTCCCAGAAGTGCAGTGAGTGGCCGTACCGGCGGTTCAGCAGCAGTTCGGGGACGACGCCGCCCTCGATCATGGAGGGGCTCCCCCACTCACTGGTCACGGCGATGTTCTGGCGCAGATGCCACCAGACGTCGTAGGCGAGCCGCTGCGGCCCGCGTTCGCTCTCCCAGCTGCGCAGCACGTCGAAGCTTTCGTGGTCCAGGAGCGCCACGCCGCCGGGCCCGTCCGCACCGTCCGCGCCGCCCAGGCAGGACAGAAAGACTCCGTCGGGGCCGCAGTGCAGGGTGTGTGGGCGCGAATACCCGGCCTTGGCGGCCAGTTCCTCGGCCTCGATCACCTTGACCAGGCGAGGGCGCGCCGCGTCGGGGACGGTGTCGAAGATGTGCAGCCGGGAGGAGCGCAGCCCCGGAACGATGAGAAAGCGACGCGCGGCGTGGTGATGACCGGCGTGCGCCAGCGCGCTCGAGCAGGCGTTCCAGCCGAAATGATGGAGTTCATTGCCCAGGTCGGGCAGCGTGGCGTGGGACGTCACGCGGCCGTAGGTCGGGGATGCGGGGGCGGTGTCGACGGTGAACAACGCGTCCGCGCGCTGTGCGGTCGGATCGAAGCCGACGACATAGGCAAGCTCCTCGGGGGGCGCGGCGACGGCATCGGCCGGGGTGCGGTACAAGGTCGGGTCACCGTGGCCGTCGGAGTCATGAATGTGCTCGGTCGTTCTCATCGCTTTTCCTTACTCCCGAACGGAAGCCAGGATCGGGTGAACTCCCGGCAGACAGGCCGGATCCCTCGTTCGGCATCGACGTGCGGCGAGGGCCGGATGTGCCACCGATTCGAGCGTTTCACAGCCCCGGGAACTCTGCCAAGGCGGCAGCATGACGGCCATCCTGTATGAGCCATGTCCGCGGTTTCGGTGTCGGCACGGCTGCTGAGCGGATCGAACTTCCAGCGCCGTCTGCGGCTGCCGGAGCCGTTGGGCCACCGCCGACTCTGGGGCTTGCCGCCGACCTCCTCGCGGTATGTGACTGCGGCGCCACACCAGGTGAGCGCATGGTACGGCCCGGAGATCAAGGCAGCTCTCGTCCGGTCACCGGCGGCGGGGAAACCCGGACCTGATCGCGGGTCAGTGCCTTGACCATACGTTTCCGTCGTTCCGGTGGTTTGCCGTCCCTGCGCCGGTGCCCAGCGCGAGTCGCCTCGGACACTGACCGGGGCGGCACCGGCCGTCGGAAGGGGGGCGGCATGCCCGACGGCAGGATGCTGATTGCGGTGCGGGAGCACTCCGGTGCTCAGGGGGCGGCGCCCGAACAACTGCGCGCTGTTAGCGCGGCGCTCGAGACGAAGGGCTTCGAGGTCCGCTGGGCCGTGACCGCCGAGGACGCGCAGGCGGTACTGCGCACGGAGGCCGGACTGGCGGCGGCCCTGGTCGCCTGGGACTTGCCTGGTGATACGGCCACGGGCTCGTCGGACGGGAACGAGGGCGGCGGAGCGGCGGTGCTGCGGCACATCGGCCGTCGGTTCCAGGACCTTCCGGTGTTCCTGGTGATGGGGGGTGAGGGCATCCGGGACCTGCCGCTGTGGGTGTCGGAGATGGTCGTCGGCTACGTCTGGCCTTTGGAGGACACCGCAGGCTTCATCGCCGGCCGGATCGCGACGGCGGCCCGCGCCTACCGCGAGGCGGTGCTGCCGCCATTCTTCCGGGCACTGCGCCGCTTCGACGACGCCCATGAGTACTCCTGGCACACCCCGGCGCACGCGGGCGGCGTGGCGTTCCTGAAATCACCCGCGGGCCGCGCCTTCCACGACTACTTCGGCGAGCGGCTGCTGCGCAGCGATCTTTCGATCTCGGTGGAAGAGCTGGGCTCGCTCTTCGAGCACACCGGCCCGATCGGGGCGGCGGAGCGCAACGCGGCCCGCGTCTTCGACGCCGACCTGACGTACTTCGTGTTGCACGGGGACTCCACCTGCAACCGCCTGGTGGGCCATTTCAGCGTCACCCGGGACGAGTTGGCGCTCGTGGACCGCAACTGCCACAAGTCGGTACTGCACGGCCTGGTGGTGTCCGGGGCGCGCCCGGTGTACCTGGTGCCGACCCGCAACGGCTACGGTCTGGCAGGCCCATTGCCACCCACCGAACTGGCACCGGAGGCAGTGGCGGCCCGTATCGCCGCGCACCCACTGGCCGAGGGGGCGCTCTCCGCCGGCCCTCAGTACGCGGTCTTCACCAACTCGACGTACGACGGCTTGTGTTACGACGCGGTGCCGACGGCGCGTGCGCTCGCGGCGAGTGCGCCGCGGGTCCACTTCGACGAGGCGTGGTTCGCGTACGCCCGCTTCCACCCGCTGTACGCGGGCCGCTACGGCATGGCGGTGGACGAGTCGTCCTACCCCGGGCCCGACCGGCCGACCGTCTTCGCCACTCAGTCGACGCACAAGCTGCTCGCCGCGCTGTCGCAGTCGGCGATGGTGCACGTGCGGCCCGCGCCGCGAGCACCGGTGGAGCACGAGCGGTTCAACGAAGTGCTGATGATGCACGGCACCACTTCGCCTCTGTATCCGATGATCGCCTCCCTGGACGTGGCGACCGCGATGATGGACGGGCCGCAGGGCGAGTGGCTGGTCGACGAGGCGGTGACCGAGGCGGTCAGGTTCCGTCAGGAAATGGTCCGGCTGCGGCGCCGTATCGAGGCTGCCGGGGACCGTCCGCCGTGGTTCTTCGGCGTGTGGCAGCCTCCGACGGTCACCGACCCGGCGACCGGCGCCGAACTCCCCTTCGACGAGGCTCCCTCGGAGCTGCTGCGCACCGAGCCGTCCTGCTGGACGCTCGACCCAGGCGCCGACTGGCACGGCTTCCCGGGGCTGACCGAGGGGCACTGCATGTTGGACCCGGTGAAAGTCACCCTGTCCTGCCCAGGGATCACAGCGAGCGGAGAGATGGAGGAGGAGGGCATCCCGGCGCGCGTGCTGACGGCGTACCTGGCGACCAGGAACATCGTGGTGGAGAAGACCGACAGCTACACCACGCTCGTCCTGTTCTCCATGGGCATCACCAAGGGCAAGTGGGGCACGTTGCTGGACGCGCTGATGGACTTCAAGGCCTTGTACGACGGCGACGCACCGCTGGAGCGGGTGCTGCCGCAGGCCATCGCCGCCCATCCGAACCGGTACGGGGGACTGAGGTTGCGCGAGCTGTGTCGACAGATGCACGACCAACTGCGCTCGGCACGGCTGGTGGAGCTTCTGGACACCGCGTTCCAGGAGCTGCCGGAACCGGTGTTCCCGCCGCAGCACTGCTATCAGCGGCTGGTGCGGGGCGGCACCGAGCGGGTACGCATCGCCCAGGCGGCCGGCCGGATCGCGGCGGCGATGGTCACCGTCACACCGCCAGGCATCCCGGTGCTGATGCCCGGGGAGAGCGTCGGCGCGCCCGACGGCCCGCTCCTGCGCTACCTCACCGCGCTGGAGTCCTTCGACCGCCGCTTCCCCGGTTTCCGCAGCGAGACGCACGGGGTGACGATCGACGCCGACACGGGCGACTACCAGATCGAGTGCCTGCTCCCGGATGGGGACGAACAGCACGTCGCACCTCCGGCTCAGCGGCACGTCCCGCAGCCGGCCCGGCAGCCTTGACGTGTCCTACGCCGTGGTCGGGACAGGCGGAGGTCGAGTCGAGGTCCGCCACGAACGCGGTGCCGGCGAGTAGCAGCATTCCGCACTGCTTCCGGATGGCAGGAGAGCCGTGGCGGCTGTACCCGCGCCGCAGCGGCACGTGCATGCACCGGAGGGGGCTGGACCTGCTCATACCGCCGTAGCCGGAATCCGTGCATCTGTCCAGTCCCGAAAGGCAGTGCCATGACGGGGCAGGCACGCGGCGGGCCTACTGGATGCACCGGGGCCGCAGGACAGAGCGGCTCCCCCACGAAGGAGTCCCCCTCATGTCCCCCACCGCCACCACCCCCAGCACCTCCCGCAAGCGGCGACTGGCCCTGCTGGTGGCCACGACCGGCCTGGCAGCAGGCGGCGTCATGATCCCCGCCACCGCCTTCGCCGCCACCCCGCCCGCACACACAGCACCCGCGCACCACGGTCCACACGGCCACGGCAAGTCCACCAAGACCACCACCACCACGACCGAGACCACCACCAAGAACCGCCGCGGCACCACGACCACCAAAACCACCGAGACGACCACCACCACCAAGTCGCGACGCGGCACCACAACCACCAAGACCACGACAACCGAAACCAGCAGCAAGGGACGGAGCAAGTTCCACACCCACGACCAGCACATCGCCGGCGACGGCCCGGTCAACGGCCAATAGGGACACATGGCCGACCGGGCGGGCGGTCCGCGACCAACCGCACTGTCGCCGTAGTCAACCGGCCGCTGATCGCCGTAACGGGTGATCCGTCATCCACGACACGGCGGTGGTCCCCCCTCCTGACGCCCCTGAGGGCTGCCTGGACAGTGAGACCCATGGAGGCGACCGGTCCCACAAGCACCTGCCTGCTACCCGGACGCTCGCCTCGTGGTGCCACGCAAGTCCGGTCCGAGCCCCACTTCGGCATGGTCCTGCAGGCAGCGCCGCACGTCGTCGGCGGATCAGTGAGCCGGCAGACGGCGCGCCCGCAGGGACGATCGAGCGGCGAACCGGCGGGTTCCCCGTCCCCGATTACGGGGTCCGCCCACCGCCGCTCTTCGTGCCCAGCCCCACTGGGACGGTCAGGACCCGGCGGAGACGGCCGCGTCGAGGCCGCGCGAGGCGACGAGCTGTGCGCTGCCGTCGGCCAGGCGGTAGCACAGGCCCACCACGGCGGCCTTCCCGGCGGCGACCTTCTCGGCCAGCACCCGGGAGCGGTCCAGCAGCAGGTCGACGGTGTGCCTTATGTGCTCGGCGAGAATCTCGTCCGGCTCGACCCGCCCTGCGGCTCGCGCGGCCAGCACGCTGGGGGTCACCCGCTCGACGACGTCCCGGATGTATCCGGCCGGCGTCATGCCGTTCTCCAGGGCGGAGCAGGCGGCGGCGACTGCGCCGCACGAGTCGTGGCCGAGGACCACGACCAGCGGGGAGCCCAGCACGTCCACCCCGTACTCGATGCTCCCGAGCACCTCCGGTCCCATGACGTGGCCCGCGGTGCGTACGACGAACAGATCGCCCAGGCCGCGGTCGAAGATGATCTCGGCGGCCAGCCGGGAGTCGGAGCACCCGAACATCACAGCGAAAGGCTGCTGGGACGGCGCGATCTCGCTGCGGCGAGTGGCGTCCTGGTTGGGGTGCTCAGGGGCGCTGTTGACGAAGCGCTGGTTGCCGGCCAGCAGCAGCTCGAAAGCGTCGCGGGGTGTCGGGGCCTTGTTCTCAGTCATGGCCGCAGCCTAGGACGGGGCGCCGGCCGTCGCACGCCTGGCCCCTCCCTGCCGGCCGGCGTGCCGTCGAAATTCCTCGCCCTGAGCCCGACCAGCCCGGCAACGGACGCACCCCACTCTTGACGCGTCGGCGCCTCACCGGGCCCGGCGCCGAGTTCAGCTGGTGGCCGGGGCGGCGGCGTACTCCTCGTCGGTGACGGGCGTCAGCCAGTGCACGACGTCGTGATCGGCGTCCGCTTCGTTGAGGGCAAGATGCACCATCAGCCGGTTGGGTGCGGCGCCGTGCCAGTGCTCCTCGTCCGCCTCGAACAGGACGCGGTCGCCGGGCCGGATGACCTCGATCGGTCCGCCCCGGCGCTGGCACAGGCCGATCCCTTCGGTGACGAAGACGGTCTGGCTCAGCGGGTGGCGGTGCCAGTGGGTGCGCGCGCCGGGCATGAAGTGCACCAGGTTGGCGCTGACCCGGGACGGAGAGGGTGCGGCAGCGACGGCGTCGATGTAGACGTCGCCGGTGAACCGGTCGGCGGGACCCTTGACGGTGTCGATGGCGCTGCGGGTGATCTGCAAGGTCATGCCTTTCTCTGCGGCCGGCCTGCGTGGCCGGGCTGGTCGGTCGTGGGATCGTGTGGGCGGCGCGTTGCCGGAGAAACCGCGGCCCAAGGGGGTCAGGGCGTGAGCAGGGCCTTGATGGCGCGGCGCTCGTCCATCGCCTTGTAGCCCTCGGCGACCTGCTCCAGCGGCAGGGTGAGGTCGAAGACCTTCCCCGGGTCGATCCGGCCCGACAGGACGCGGTCGACGAGGTCGGGCAGGTACCGGCGTACGGGGGCGGGGCCGCCGCGCAGGCCGACGTGGGAGAAGAACAGCTCCTGGCCGTCGATGGCGACCTCGTGCGGTACGCCGACGAAGCCGACGTTGCCGCCGGGCCGTGCGGAGTGCAGGGCCTGCTGCATGGCCCGGGCGGTGCCGACGCACTCCAGGACGGAGTCGGCTCCGATGCCGTCGGTGAGGTCCTTGATCCGGGCGACACCCTCGTCGCCGCGCTCGGTGACGATGTCGGTGGCACCGAATTCGAGGGCGAGCCGCCGGCGGGACTCGTGGCTGCTCATCGCGATGATCCGCTCCGCGCCCATCTCCTTCGCGGCGATCACCGCGCACAGGCCGACCGCTCCGTCGCCCACGACCACGGCGGTGGATCCGGGCCTGACCTCGGCGGCGTCGGCGGCGTACCAGCCGGTGCCCATCACGTCGGAGACGGCCAGCAGGCCCGGCCAGTATTCCTCGCCGGGCACCTCACCGGTGGCGACCAGGGTGCCCTGGGCGTTGGGGATGCGGACGTACTCGGCCTGGCAGGTGCTCATGAACTCGCGGTTCACACAGTTCGACTGGAAGCCGTTACGACAGTTCGCGCAGGTGTTGTCCGACGTCGCGAACGAGCCGACCACGAACTGGCCCGGCCTGACCGCGGTCACCTCGGCTCCGACCTCCTCCACGAACCCGACGTACTCGTGTCCCATGGGATGCGCCGCATCGGTAGCGTCCAGGCCGCGCCAGGGCCACAGGTCGGAGCCGCACACGCACGTGACGGCCGTGCGAATGACGGCATCCGTCGGCTCGAGGATCTTCGGGTCGTCCAGGGTCTCGAAGCGCACATCGCCGGGGGCGTGGATCACTGCTCCGCGCATGGGGAAATCCTTACGTTCGTCGGAAGGGGGCGGGGCCGGCCCGGCCGCCGCCGTAGTGGGTGGCACGGGTCGGGGACCTGAGAGGGACGCCGTCGTCCTTCGCGCACTGCCCGGCCCGGGTACCCACCCGGGCGGCGGCGCCGCTCGGGGAGTGCCCCTTCTCCAGGTAACCGCTCGCGCCGACGGGTAGCGAGATACCAGTGAGAGGTGTACCGGCAGTACATCCCTCCCGCAGCGATCAGGCCGTACGGTCGAAGACATGGACAACCGTGAGGAGGTCCGCGAGTTCCTCACCTCGCGGCGAGCGAAGATCACCCCGGAGCAGGTCGACCTGCCGGCCGGATCGCGACGGCGTGTGCCCGGACTGCGCAGGAGCGAGGTCGCCGCACTGGCCGACATGAGCGTCGAGTACTACGCGATACTCGAACGGGGCAACCTGGCCGGTGCCTCCCCCGCCGTCCTCGAGGCCGTCGCCCGCGCGTTGCAGCTGGACGACGCCGAGCGCGCCCATCTGCTGCATCTGGCCCAGGCCGCCGACGGCTCCGACACCCTCACCCGGCCCCGGCGCCGGTCCACCAGCCGCCAGTGGACACCGCACCGCAGCCTGCAATGGACTCTCGACGCCATCACCGCGGGGCCCGCAGTCGTGTGCAACGGCCGCACGGACGTTCTCGCCGCCAACCCGCTCGCCCGGGCCTTCTACACCGATCTGTTCGCCCATGGCGAGAACCAGGCCAACCTGGCCCGCTTCAACTTCCTCGACCCGGCCTCCCGCCACTTCTACCCCGACTGGGAACTCTTCGGCGACATGGCCGTGGCCATGCTGCGCCGCGAAGCCGGCCGGGACCCCCACGACAAAGACCTGCACGACCTGATCGGGGAGCTCTCCACCCGCAGCAGGGATTTCCGCACCCGCTGGGGCGCGCACAACGTCCGCCGCCACGGCACCGGTACCAAACGTTTCCGTCACCCCGCCGTCGGCGACCTCACCCTCGCCTACGAATCCCTCGACCTGGCCGCCGAACCCGGGCTCACCATGACCATCTACACCGCCGAACCCGGCTCGCCCTCCGAGGAGGGACTACGCCTGCTCGCCTCCCTGGCCGCCACCGAGAACGCCGACGCGGCAGCACAGCACCCCACCGTCTGACAGCACCGCCCGCGAGGTCACGGCACATGCGTGCTCGAAGGCCACCGCGAGCAGAAGGAGACGTAGTGTCAGAGGGGGGCTCAATCAGGGCCGCCACGACTTCTCCGGACCAGGGAGCTTGCACAACTCGTTCGAAGAGCCTGCCGGCGAGATCGACGTCGACCGCTCGCATGAGAGGCCGGCAGGCTCACGGGCAGTGTGAGGTGGTGCGACGTGGCGTCGGAGGGTCGGGATCGCTGGACGCGGTCGGGCGTCGGGCTGCGCTGTGTTTCCCGGGGTGAGGAGCGGTGGAACTGGTTGTTCGTTCCGGGCCGTCCGGACCTCGGGTCGGAGTCCGGAGTCCGTACGGGGACTGACACGTGCAGCCGACGTGCCGAATACGGTGTTGCTGGTCGATCTGCGTCCGTTGCCGAGCTGGAAGGCAAGGTCGCCGGACTGTGCCTGGTCAGCAGCGCCCCGCACGCGGGATGGCGGCAGGCGTTCGGCAAGTGGGCCGAAGCGCGTCCGATCCACGGCCTGGACGAGGTGGCCGCAGCCTACGCGCGGGACCCGAGTGACGAATCCTCGCGTCGGTTGACTCTTGCCGCCGCGGAGTGGAACTTCACGCCTGACGGACTCGCCGCAGGCCCTGCCGTGCTCGACGATCTGCCCCACTGCCAGGACGCGGTTGCCTGGGCGGACGCTCACTTCGACGACATCTACCAGGCCCGGTGGAAACCTCGGAGCGGCGAGCCCGCAACGCTGATCGTGAGCGGCGCCGAGGATCACGTGGTCGACCAGAGTCTCTGGTCGGAGGACGCCGCTTTCGACCATCCCCGCGTGCTGCGGCGCACGATCGAAGGCGGAGGCCACTTCCCGTGGATCGAGAAACCCGAAGCAGTCCGCTCCGCCTTCGCCGACCTGACAGCCCTTGTGGACGGGCACCGGTGAAAAACCGTCAAGGCGCGGCTCGGCAGGACGAACGAACGGAGGTGTTCGTCGCGGGCCGCGACGAGGCGCAGTGCCCGCCGTGCGGCTGGCGTGACCGTGCCGATGCGCGGGAATCCGCGAAGGACCTCGCCCAAGTCGCCGTAGTGGTCGTCGTCCCCGGTGAAGCGCACGACGACCTGCTCCAGCACCGCCAGGGTGGCCCCGGATCGCCGGTGATCGCCCACAGGGTGACCGCCGCCGCCACCCTCCCGTACTCGGCGTTCTCCGTGATTTCGCGCACCCGTCCGGCGTGCGCCGCAGTGGCGGGGCCGAAGTCGGACAGGAAGGACCGGTCCGCAGGGCGGCGCCTGCTCGTCGTACCCCCCTTGGGAGCCGCAAAGCGGTGCCGTCGTCATCCCCCGCGATGCGCCACGCGGCCCACGCCGTCTTGCGGTGGTTGCCCGGGTGGTCGAGGACGATCGCGCCGCGCACGGCGCCCGCCGTCGAGGGTGCACCGGGACCCATCGCCAGCAGCACGTCGACCACACGCAACGAGTAGCGCGTGTGTGGAAGCAGCTCTCAGCCTGCGTGAACAGCGCGCCCGCGAACGCAGCTTGCGGCGTGCTACCCGGGTAGTGCCGAGTGCACCGGGCAGCGCAAACCCGGGTGCAGTGTGTCGTACCCGGAGACGATCCGGATCGCGACAGTGGAGCACCACCGTCGTCGAAAAGGACAATGCATGCCGGGGCTGACGACCGCTCGGCGACGAGCGCGCGGAGCTGCCGCGGTAGGTGTAGGTGCAGTCGCCACAGTCATGATCCGACGCAGCGCCCGGAGGCGCGGCGAGTCGCTTGGTCGTCAGGCGCCACCCACAAGCGCGAACGAGAACGCGCGCGTAGCCGGGACGGTGGCTGCGCTGCACGTCGAACAGCACGCGAAGGGCAGGTGGTTGGTCTTCCTCGCGTACGGACCGTTGGCGGCCGCGACCAGGCGCGCTTCGTGAACCACGCGCCCGTGACGCAGGACGCCGCGCAGCACTTCGGCGCTTCCATCGGCGCGATCGGCTGGCTGTCCCAGGTCTTCACGCTGATCTGCCGGCGGGATTTCCTCGCGAGCGCGGCCCGGGCACCATCGCCGCCCTGGGCCCGGCTCTCGACGAGGCCATCGCCGAACTGCGCTACGAATCCGGGGCCACCGTCCGGTCACCTACATGCGCGGGAACCGCGCAGGAGAAGATCGTATCTGACAGGGCGGTATGCCACCGCCGACGGATGGAGCCCACGCGTCGCCGGTCCGGCGGGGCACTCGGGGCCTCCGGCGTGGTGGCACTTCGGAGATTGGAGACACCCCCCATGCGTCTTTCCACCGCCTACAGAACCACGTCACGGCGGATCGCCTCCGCCGCTGTCGCAGCCGGCACGGTCGTCGGACTCCTCGGCACGTTCACCGCGGCAGCCGACGCGGCGACAGGAGCACACCCCGCCCGCCCGAACCGTCCCATCATCGGCGGCACCGAGAAGCCTGTCGGCTCCTACCCGTTCATGGCGGCGTTGCTGACCAAGGGCCGGGGCAACCCGCAGGACCGGCAGTTCTGCGGTGGCAGCCTGCTGGCACCGGACATCGTCATGACAGCTGCGCACTGCGTCATCGACGCACCGCCCAAGCAGCTCGAGACGGTCGTCGGCCGCACCGTGCTGTCCAAGAAGAACCAGGGCCACCTGCGCAACGTCACCGACGTAGTCGTCCACCCCCGCTACGCCCGGGGGCAGGAGGCGTACGACATCGCGTTCCTGATGTTGGACAAGCCCGTGACCGGTACCGCGCCGGTCAACTTGCCGACCGCTGGCACAGATGCTCTCATCCGCCCGGGCGCCAAGGCGACCGTTATCGGCTGGGGCAACACCGACACCGAAGTGCCGCACTACCCCGACCGGATACGCGCGGTGGACGTCCCGATCGTGTCGCACATCGAGTGCAAGGCGTCCTACCCGGACTACGACAAGAAGGTCAACGTCTGCGCCGGCGTCGAGGGCAAGGACTCCTGCCAGGGCGACAGCGGCGGCCCGATGTTCCGCAAGCTGCCGGGCCGCCGCGGGGTCTACCAGACGGGAATCGTTTCGTACGGCGACGGCTGCGCCTCCCAGGGCGCTCCGGGCGTGTACACGTACACCGGTTCGTCCAAGCTGTGGGACACCCTGAGCGAGTCCGCGAAGGGCAAGAAGCTGAAGCAGTTGCTCGGCCGCTGATCCGGCGCAAGGGTGGGCCCGGGTGACCGGCTGCCCGCCCCAGCGATACGTCCCGGGACCGGCAGGAGTGGTATCAGCGCTTTCACTCCCGCCGGCACGGAACCTTCACCCTCACCGCCTCCTCAAGACACTGCACGCGATCCCCCATTGCCCAAGGACGGTCCGCAGCGTGCTGGCCGATGGAGGCGTACCACTCAGGCCGGAAGGGACGGTCCAGGACAGCCACGCAGGGGCAACTTTCGGCACGAAAGGACACACGCACCGTGCAGCGGCCGCTGCTCCGATCCGATCACGCCGTATCAAGGACTAACCGGGCGACGCGGCTGCAAGTCGCGTCCCGACAGGCCACGGCAACCTTCACTGGGCCAACCTCACCCAGGCGCCCCTGGTCTTCCTCGACCGGGAGAAGTGGGGGCGCCTGCCCATCAGCTACGACCTCGGCTTTTCGGGTGGATGGGACTGGCGACCGTATGGACGCCGACACTCGACGACAGCAGTCATGTCCTTTTGGGCGTCCGCCATCTCCGACGAGGCCGACACGCGCAGCCAGGCAAGTCGAAGGCGCTGGGCAGCACGATTGACCCGCTTCTGCCCTTTGCAGGGCCTCTCACCGACCGGCCCTCGACACGCATTTGAACAGTCCGCAGAGCCAGGGCCACCTGTCCCCTCACTACTGACTGCCGTGTTGACACGATCTCGTTGGCGGAGCTGCCTAGGCAACCCTGCCTCTCCGACTTGCTGACGATCACTCAATGCCAAGGGCCCCGAAGCCTAGGTCTTCACGCATGAGACGACGCATCTGAGCCATGGCCGTGCGACGCGTTCCTATCAGCGACGCTTCCTCGGCGGAGCCGACTGCCGTCCCCCTGGCGTAAGCGTCGCGTATCGCGCGCAGGCGATGAAACGCCTCATTACTCGCCGCTACAACCTGCGGCGGGCCCACGAGCCAGAGGCGCTCGCTGGCTGTATAGAGTCCGGTGCCACGGACGGCCTCCCTCACAGCCGCGTCACGCGCCGACTCGGACCTGTGATCGCCCAGGGCAACGGCCCGCATCTCCTCTCCTGCCGCTTTGAGAGCGGACACGAACTCCGTGTACACCTCGCGCCGTACTTCCAGCGCGTGCCTGCCCTCCTCCCGGCGCCACCGGTTGCGATCGGCGATCAACGTGGCTGTGATACCGATGACGGCACCGGTCAGTGTCGAGAGAAGCGACATCCAATCCATGTGCCGCAGCTTGACTCAACTCGTGCACCGGCACCAGTGGCTCTCACCACGGAAGCGGGCGCAGTAGTCCTCGGGAATAGTGGGAGTCGTCATCAGTGGACCTCGCTGAGCCCGCAGGACTTCCCTTGCAACGCATCCCGCATCCACCGAAGCACCTCGCAGACCTTCGCGAATGCTCCACCTGGCCGGAGGTAAGCGCCGCGGGCGCTGCCACGTCCCTGAGCTTCGCGCGGCTCAGGGACGCGGGCACGCGGCGGCCGACGCGTCGGCAAAGGACGGGCCGCCTGTTCCCTCACACCTCTACGAGGAGGAGGAACCTGTCGAGAAGGTGTGGCGGACGTTTTGACAATCTGCTTGCCGCGGCTGACGAGCTGAGCCATGGACGCCTCGGGCACTAGGGCCTGTCCGATGGGTCCGAAACCGATTCAGTGCCTGTTTCGCATTTCCTGACCCGTGTCAGTGGCTCGCGCTCCGCAACGCGGTCGGGGCTGCTGGTCCGCTGACGTCACAAAGCCGGCGAGGATTGCGGCCAAAGCCGGGTCACGAGCTGGACGCCGATCCGTCCGCTCCGTACCGGAGGCCGTCGAGGAGCAGGTCGAGGAGGCGTCCGGCCCGTTCGCGCTGGTCCGGAGCGCTGGTGATCAGCCCGATGCCGGCCAGGTTGAAGCCGACATCGAAGGGGTCGATGCCCGGGCGCAGGAGACCGGCGTCGGCGCCGGCGTGCAGCAGGGTGCCCAGCGCGGTGGCGAGCTTGTCGAGGGTTTCGGCGAAGGGGTCCGCACCGGATGCGGCCGCGGCCCGCAGTGCGTCCGCCATGCCCTGCTTGGCAGTGAGGTAGTCGATGAAGTCGTCCATCCACAGGCGGATCGCCCGGTCCGGCGCATGGTCGGCGAGGAGGTTCGTGGCGCTGTCGCAGACACGGGCCAGCTCGTTGCGGTAGGCCGCCTCGATGAGTGCCTCGCGTGTGGGGAAGTGGCGGTAAAGCGTGGCCGAGCCGACGCCCGCGGCTTTGGCGATGGTGTCGATCGCGACGTCCGGGCCTTTCTCGGAGAAGGCGCGTACGGCCGCTTCGAGGATGCGCTCGCGGTTGCGGCGGGCATCGGCGCGCAACACGCTCGGCTTGGTGGTCAAGGCTGCTCCCTTCGTCAGGGGATCAGTCTATCTGGACAACCGGGGAGTTCCCCGGTTACCGTCATGACTAACCGGGGAACTCCCCGGTTACGGCGTTGCTCGTGACGCTTCACGCGCAAGGAATGGCGATCATGACAGCACAGCAGCCCATCGGTTCCGGCTTCGGGGCCCGCAGCACCACGGCCGACGTCCTGGCCGGCCTCGACCTCACCGGAAAGCTCGCAGTCGTGACCGGCGGTAGTTCCGGACTGGGGCTGGAGACCACACGCGCCCTGCGGGGCGCCGGCGCGACTGTCGTCGCAGCCGTCCGCCGTCCGGAAGCGGCCGCGGAAGCCTTCACCGCAGTGGACGGGGTCGAGGTGCGCCGTCTCGACCTGGGCGACCAGGCCAGCGTGCACACCTTCGCGGACGAGTTCCTGGCAAGCGGCCGCAGCATCGACATCCTCATCAACAACGCCGGCGTGATGGCCCTGCCCGAGACCCGCCTCGGACCCGGCTGGGAGGCGCAGTTCGCCACCAACCACCTGGGCCACTACACACTCACGAACCGGCTGTGGCCCGCCCTGGCAGCCGACGGCGGCGCGCGCGTGGTCGCGCTCAGCTCTGCCGGACACCGTTATTCGCCGATCCGCTGGGACGACGTCATGTTCGCAAACGACTATGACAAGGCCGTCGCCTACGGGCAGTCCAAAACCGCGATCGCGCTGTTCGCCGTCCACCTCGACGCGCTCGGCCGCGAGCGCCAGGTGCGGGCCTTCGCCGTCGCCCCCGGTGCCGTCATGACCCCGCTCCAGCGGCACATGACCCGCGAGGAGATGATCGCCTTCGGCTGGATCGACGACCAGGGCAACACGGCCCCCAGTTTCAAGACCCCCGAACAGGGTGCCGCTACTCAGGTCTGGGCGGCCGCCTCCCCGCAGCTGGCCCACACCGGCGGCGTCTACCTGAACGACTGCGACATCGCCCCGCTCTCCCAGGACGACGCACCCGGAGTACGGCCCTACGCGGTCGACCCCGAACAGGCCGCACGCCTGTGGACCCTGTCCGCCCAGCTGACCGGCACCAACGCGTTCGCGAACCGGTGACACGACGGCATAGCGCACTCCCCTCCAAGAAGCCCGCACCTGAAATCTCTGCAAGAAGGGTCACGAAATCATGACGCACACCGATCTGGCCGCCGTCGCGAACGAAGCACAGGCATGGTTCGACAGCTACGTCGAGACGTTCATCGGACTGGCAGCAAAGGGGAGCACCGATCCCGTGCCGCTCCTCGACTACTTCTCGGTGCCGATCAGCATGACCACGGGCACGGCCCACACCGCTCTCACCTCCACCGAGGCGCTCTCCCAGGGACTCGCACACGAGCTGCGCGCACTGCGCGACGCCGACTACGGGGGCAGCAAGGCCCTCGGCCCGGTGGTGCGCGTGCTCAACGAGCGGGCCGCGCAAATCGAGGTGACCTGGGCGCGCCAGGACAGCCAGGGGCGGGAGTTCCAGCGTGTCCGTGTGCTCTACCTGGCCGCCCGTACCGACGCGGGATGGCGGACGGTCGCCTCCGTGATCCTGGCCAGCTGACGAAGCACATTGCCCGCGCGGTCCCCCGCGGTGCGCTCGCCAGTCAGCGAGGCGACAGGACCCCGCCACAAGATCGCCAACGCGACAGTACGTGCTGATCGATGTCACGTCGATGCTCGTCCCCACGGCTTAGGGGCTATCCGGTGGGTCGGCGGGGATTCCTTGCCTGCCTTCTAGGCCGGCGCCATGGACAACGGGCTCGCTCACGAGGGAAGCGCCTTCATCAATTTTCGACACTACGTCCCGGATCCGAAGGAGCACGGGTTTCGGTGGGTCGATATCAAGCGGCTCCGCTTCTCCGCGGGGGCCCTGGACGATAGAGGGCTGCTTGCCGCACTGATTGGGCATGAGCAGTTCCGGGACGACTATGCAGGTGGTGGAGTGCTGCCGGGCGGGCCCAGGCATGGTCCGTATTGGCTGTGGTTGATCACTCCCGACCTCTACGGGCCCATCAGCCAGGAGAAGGCCGTGCAGGTCCTGCGGGAGTGGGTGGATCCGCTGTGGGACGTGCCCACCGAGCTGGAGGCAGATCTGCAGCGGGAGGTGTTCGACCGCCTGGCTGCAGCCGATGGCATCTACTACCTCAGCGAGCTCGGTGATGAGGCGATTCATGACTGGGGACGTGTGCACGACTACTTCCACGAGTTCGTGCTCATCGACCGCTCGTCTGGGCAGATCACCCTCGTCGTCGCGGCCGACGACCGAGCCAACTACCGGGGCATCCGCTGCAGTGGCTGATATCAGTAGCGGAGCCACAGCCGAATCGCGGCAAGAGTGACCGTGCCGTGGAAGACGTAGGCCCTCTTGTCGTAGCGGGTCGCCACTGCTCTGGAGCCCTTGAGCGCATTGAAGCAACGCTCGACTTCGTTCCTCCTTTTGTAGGTTGTGCTGTCGAAGCCGGTCGGCCGCCCGCCGTGGCTACCGCGCCGTTGGCGGTTGACCTTCTGATTCTTCGGCTTGGGGATGGTGTGCTTGATCTGGCGTCGCCGCAGATAGCGGCGGTTTCCGCGGGAGCTGTACGCCTTATCGCCACACACGTGGTCCGGTCGCGTCCGCGGGTGACCGCCAGTGGGGCGCCGGACACGAACGCGATCGAGAACCTTGATCAACTGTGGCGCGTCACCCCACTGACCGGGGGTGACCAGCACGGCCAATGGGCGGCAGCTGCCGTCACTCGCCAGGTGAATCTTCGTCGTGAGGCCACCCCGTGAACGGCCGAGCGCCTCATCGGGGCGATGTTCGGCGGGACGGCGCCAGCGCCCCAGCACCCGGGGCAAGCGGTGATGAGCCCCGGCCGCCTGCTGATGGGCGCGGCAGACCGTCGAATCCACGCTCACCACACTCCAGTCGATCTGCCCCTCGACATCGGCGTCGGCCTGGACCGTCCGCAGGAGACTCTCCCACGTGCCATCCGCGGACCACCTGCGATGCCGGTCATAGACCGTCTTCCACTTCCCGAAGCGGGTCGGAAGATCACGCCACGGCAGGCCAGTGCGCTGCCGGAACAGAATCCCGTTGATCACGCGCCGGTGACACTGCCAACGTCCGCCCCGTCCAAGGTTCTTGGGCAGATGCGGTTCGAGTCGAGCCCACTCGTCGTCCGATAGATCACCCCGGCCCACATCAGCCGGAACGAGCCACCGCCAGGTGAGTCACTCGACTCGTCGGACAGGCCCTAGGCCGCGGAGATAGGGCGGAGCCAAGCAGCGGATCGCGGTTCCACACGCTCACGTCCACCAGGTCTGCGATGGGCTGCGTCAGATCCACCGCCCGCGCCGACGCCGACAGACCGACGACGGTCATGGTAGACAGGCCCACTCATCACCGCCCAACCGAACAGTGCCGGACCTTATCGACGGGAACTATCACCGCCCTGGCATGCTGAGCGGCCAGCAGCCCCGGCAAGGCCGTCCGAAAGCAAGGAACCGAGTTGAGATCTGCCCTGTTGGCAGCGTGTGCCGTCACCATGCTCACTGCGTGCGCCGCGCAGGAGCAGTCGCCGCTCCGCACCAGCGACGCCCAGAAGCCATCGCCTTCGCTTCCGGCTACGCCCAGGTGCCAGGCGGACGGTTTCACCTGGCAGTCGGTTGTCCACCGAACAGCCCTGATCGGACTCTCCGATGCCAAGGAGATCCAGATACCGGCACATGGCTCGGCTTCTCCCCCCAAGCCGAAGTTGATCCGCACGCTGTCGGCCAGCATCTCGCCCACAGCCGTCGAAGCGGGGGTGCGCTCTACCGACGCACTGGCATCGTTGGAGGACAAGACTTCGGAGATGCTGGAACCGATCAATTCCCGCGTCGCCCTCCACGATCCGGCCGAACTCACGACGTCGAAAATGATCAACGACTCCGATGCCACGGTCAGGGGCCGGTTCGTCGAGGCCGTGGGCCTCAGACTCGTGACGGGGACGTTCACGGTCACCTGCACGGGTGGCACGGTCCACGGGACGGTCACCACCTGGGGAAGGGGCCGCAGCTACGAGAGCCTCCGATGCGGAATCAAGGACCATCTGTCGGGCATAGGTCGGGAAGCCGAACGGAAAGCCTGTACGGATAGGAGGGCCGTCAACCAGACGGCCTTTGCAGCGCGCCGGCGGGCCGGTGCCGCGGCCGTGTTCTCAAGCGTCGATGGCTCGGGGCGGCGACGGTTGTACTCGGACCGGCCGTGACCGCCGCGCGGCGTGCGGCCATAGAAGACTGCTGCTGTCAGGCAACAGGTACCCGGAGAGCGCGCAGAGCCGGTCACCGCGGCGGCGGCCCGCCTGACGGCAGGAACGCGCGGGGTCATTGGTGGCGAAGGCGAGGGCCCAGTGACGGCGGTGGCCGCAGACAGGGCCAGGAAGGCCGCCGGAGGAGCCAGCCGGTCACTGCCTGCACGGACGACGGAGCAGCCGCAGGGCTTTTGAAGGACACCGAGATCGAGATCGACCGCCGTTCGGAGTCTTCAGACTTCGCGTCTTCGGAACGCAGACTCCAGCGACTCTCCATGTCCGTCAGATTGGTGCAGGGCCGAGATGAAGTGCGGCCAACGGCGGCAGCCGTCGGCGCATCTGGCACCATCGAGTCCCGCCCCGGGACCCAACCTCCGAGCACGCGACGCGGCCATGAGACAGGACCCGGCTAAGGGTTTTCCACCTGATGGATCCGGGCTCTCATCGCCGCCCGGCGCGGCAACTTCGACGGAGTCCAAGCCCTACCACGCCGGGCGGGGGTCCCGGAGCTCCGGCGGCGTCTGCTTGGGCAGTCGCTGGTGAGCGTCAGTGCGCAGCAGAATCCCGGGGCTCGGCACGAACTCGTCGGTCGGCGGTGCAGGCTCGTGAAAACGCTCCGTGCGCGGCAACGCCACCTCCACCAGCTTGCCGTCGTGGAACATCCACAGGCCGAAACAGTCGTCGTCCTGGTCGCGGATCAGCACCTGCACCCCGTGCGGATTCGGCCAGGGCAGCGCCTGCAGATCTGCGAGGAGCCCGGAACGTCCATGGGCTTTGTCGAACTCGAGCGCCCAGCCGTAGCCGAAGCCGCCGTCCTGGCCCTGCACAGGTTCGAACCGCCCCCGCCAGCTCCGGCCGGGGTCCTCGCGGGTCAGCGGTTCCATCACGTCGTCACTGTAGGGGGCCAGCACGATGACGTCTGCGGCTCTGCTCATGGCGAGATGGGACCACGCACCGTACCCACCCGACAACCTCTGTTACGCGGCAGGCACTCGGCGAGCAGGTCGAGGACGTCACGCCAGGCTCGCTGTGCGTGCTGTGGGTGGTAACCGACTCCGGGGACCACGGCGTGGTCGACCGGTGGGTGGTGGAAGGCGTGCAAGGCGCCGCCATAGACGACGAGGCGCCAGTCGACGGCTGCGGCCTGCATCTCCGCGGCGAATGACTCCCGTTGCGCGCGTGGCATGATCGGGTCTTCCGAACCCACTCCGGCCCACACGGGGCAGCGGATGCGCGCCGTCTCGCCCGGCCGGCCCGTGGTCAGGGCATTGACCGTCCCGATCGCGCGCAGGTTGACGCCGGCACGTCCGAGTTCCAGCGCGATGGCGCCCCCAGTGCCGTAGCCGACGGCGGCGATCTGGTCGGGGTCGGTCCGCGGCTCGGCGCGGATCACGTCGAGCGCCGCGTGGCCGATGCCTCGCATGCGGTCGGGGTCGGCGAGCAACGGCATGCAACGGGCGAGCATCTCCTCGGGGTCTTCCAGGTAGCGACCGCCGTGGAGATCGAAGGCCAGTGCCACGTATCCCAGCTCGGCGAGCGCATCGGCCCGGCGGCGCTCGACGTCGCTGAGCCCCATCCCTTCGGGCCCGACCAGAACCGCGGGCCGACGGTCGAAACCGGCCGGAAGTGCGAGGTGTCCGATCATTGTCAGGCCGTCGGCCAGGTATTGGACCGGGCGCGTTGTCATCGTCCTCATGCGCTGCGACTGTAGTGATCGACGGCCCTGATAGGGCCAGGGTTCTGCCACTGGCAGACGGGGCGAACGCATCGCGTCCCAGCGTCCCCTGAGAACCCGAGATCGGAGCGGAGTTCACAGGGTAGGTCGGGTGTCGGCGTGGTGCTGTCCGGGACCGAGGATTTCGGTCTGCTTGCCTCGCTCCCTGCGGTTCCACGCGGTGGCGTGTGCCGGTACAAGCGGAGGACGGCCATGCACTGCAGCGCCATTGACAGCGCCATGGCCCAGCAGATGCCTGCCAGACCCGATCCCGACATGCCGTAGGCGAGCGCCAGTTGCAGCGCCACCCCGCCAGACGTGATGCGGGCGAGAGCCGGGCTACTGCCGCTGCCCTCGAAGACTCCGCCGAGGGCGATGAAGCACGCCAGCAGTAGGAGGTAGGGTCCAATGCCGCGCAGATAGAGCGCTCCGGCTTCGACCACCGGGCCCTCGGCACCGAATACCCGCATGATCCACGGTCCGGCGGCGAGCAGTGCCAGGGCGGCCGTGAGTCCCAGCCCTCCGGCGAGGGCCAGTGCCTGGTGTCCGATGCTGCGCCGCTCGTCCCGCCCGGCACCGAGCAGATGCGCGGTATGGATGGCGGCAGCCTGGCGTACCGAATAGAAGGCCATGGTCGCGACGTACATCGCTTTGGTCGCGATCCCGTAGGCGGCGACGTCGCTCACGCCGATGTGGGCGACGACCGCGACCAGCGCGAGTGACCCCGCCATCCTGATGAGGAAGTCGGCAGACATCGGCAGACCGGTCGCAGCGGTTCTGCGCACGTCGGTGATGAGCTTGCCGGCTTGGGGTGAGGTCTCGCTCGCGGCCTGCCGCAGTGTGCCGTTGCGGTGCAGAACGAGGAGACCACAGGTGAGTGCGGCTGCCCGCCCCAGCACGGTGGAGATCGCAGCCCCGCGCACTCCGAGTCCCAGACCGAGAACAAGGACGGGATCCAGTCCGAGTACCAGCGCGTTCGCCACCACTGACAGTTTCATCGGGGTACGAGTGTCGCCGGTGCCCTTGAGGATGCCGTCAACGACGTTGGTGGCGAAGAACACCGCGACGCCGGGAAACGCGATCGAGAGGTAGTCGCCGGCGAGGGACAGAGAAGGGCCGTGGCCGCCCAGCACGAGTCGAGCCAGCGGCTCGCGGAACAGGTATCCGCCGATGGCGATCGGGGGTGTGACAAGTGCCCAGAGCGCCCAGCCGCCGCGTACGGCCGAACGTATCGCCGCCGGATCTCGCGCACCCCTGGCACGCGCGACCAGCACGGTCGTGCCGGAGCCGGCGATGAGGATGACGCCCAGCAGGAGGTTCTCGACGTTGGTGGCGACCGCCACCGCGGCGACCGCGTCCCCGCCGAGTCGGGCGACCCAGAGCATGTTGATGATCCCGGCTGTGACCCCGGCGAGGAGCTCGAAGTAGACCGGATAGGCAAGCGAGATCAGCTTGCGACGGTGTTCCGTTGCACCCATGGCAGGTCCCCCTCTTTTCGCTGTACCTCGAATCGAGGTACAGCGAAAAGAGATAACATGACGGAGCGGAGGGAACAAGCCCACGGACGAGCGAACCAGGAGATCGGTGCATGCTGGAGCTGTCGATTCTCGGCTTCCTCTACGAGGAGCCCCTGCACGGCTACGAGCTGAAGGCACGCATCCAAGCCCTCAGCGGCCACATCCGTCCGGTCAGCGACGGCGCGCTCTATCCAGCCATCGCACGGCTGGCGAAGGCAGCCCTCCTCGAGCAACGCACCGAACCCGGCAGCGGTGCCGCACATCGCCGGATCCTGTCCCTCACGGAGACAGGCCGGACCGAACTGCTGGCTCGCCTGAGGAACCCCAAAGACACAGAAATCACCGACGGGCAACGCTTCTTCACACTGCTGGCATTCTTGCGCCACCTGCCGGACCGCGCCGAGCAGGCCGCCGTTCTCCGACGCCGTCAGTCCTTCCTCGACACCCCGTCAAGCTTCTTCTACCGCGATGGCGAGCCGGTTCGAGCCGAGGAAGCACCGGACGTGTTCCGGCAGGGCATGCTGCGCATCGCGCGTGCCACCGGAGCCGAGGAGAGGGCGTGGCTGGACGAGGCGATCCGTAGCTTGGAAACCTGAGCGAGAGCCGGCCGCTGCGGCCACGGCACAAAAGAGACGGGCTTTCACCCGGGAGAGCCTCCACGATGCTCCTGGGTTCTCGCCGACGCAGCACACCGAGAGCAGGCGAAGGGGACGCGGCCGGTCAGACCCACGCCTAGGGGGATATGACAGCCCTTAGGGCAGTGGCCTGCACACGTCTGGGCCTCCATATGGAGGTTCGGATGTCATGCAGTCAATCAGCAGTCGTCGCCGCCTTCTTGCCTCGTTCCTACCTCCGAAGCGGAGAGCAAGGCGTCCAAAGCCGCTCGGGCCTCGGCAATTCGGTTACGCCACTTGTCGCCTCGCAGGGCCGCAGTGTCCCACTCAACTACCGGTTCGGCGCCTGTCGTGCAGTAGCCATACACCTGATGGGCCACCCGGCTGGTGAGGAGTTCGTCGTAGTGGAACGTGCCCTCGAAAGCTGCCCAGGCCACTGCCCGCGTGTCTGCGCAGACACGCCGCAGTACTGCTCCCGTGTACTCGCGCAGATCGAGCGAGACGTCAGAGAAGTCAAGGTCGTATGACACTAGACCGAGTCGCTCGATGGCCTTTGGTTGCCCCAACAGAGGGAAAGACAGGAAGGCGTCAGGGACCATCCCGGCGAGGTGAAAGGCCTCCTCCGGCAACGGGGTGTTGCCAGAGCCGATGACGAAGACGTTCACCGAGGCCGGACCTCGCCAGCACAGCAAATCCCTTATCTCAGCAGCCATCGTCCCGTCCCCTCCAACGGTATACGTCGGCGAACAGAGGGGACCCACCCGCCGGCCACTGCCGCTCCCCGCTCCGTCGCTCACGCCGGTAGCAGCCCACGCCGCAACCGATCGACGTCCCAGGCGTACAGGATTCCGCGGCCGCTACAGGGCTGGGGTGAGTTGGGCCTGGCCGAAGAGCAGAGCATAGCCGGTGGGAAGCTGCTGCAGGATTCGGGTGAGGAGGTCGGGGCCGGCGAGGGTAGCCACAGTTGTGAGGACGGATCCGGTGTCCCAGCGGGTGGTGGCGAGGGAAGCACCGGCTTGTGTGGCGAGGTCCTTGACGAAGGCCCAGCCGGTCAAGGGCTGGAGGGTGGGGATCTGTGCGGAGAGGATGCGTGCGGCTTCCAGGGGAAGGCGGGCAGCGAGCTCGACGCGTTCGTCGCCCGTCAGCTGGCGTCCGAGGCCCGCGAGGACGAGGCGGACGGCTTCTTCGGCTCTCTCCCGGGTGGGGTAGGCCCCTTCGTAGCGGACCTTCTCCAGCATCTGCTCGTAGGTGCTGGTGGAGTTGTGCTGCAGCGGTGCATGCAGGTCGGTCGTCACTGCAGTGGCTGCCTTTCGTGTTTCGGTCGCGGGGGCCCGGTAGGACGGGAGGGCGGCGGCACTCCCGTGCGGGTCCGCGGGCATCCGGTGAGTGTGATCAGTCGGGTTGGGGGTGGCCGAAGAGGAGGTCGTAGCCCGCGGGGAGCTGGAGCAGGATCTTCGACATGAGGTCGTCGCCGGCCGCGTCGGCGACCGTGCTGAGCACGGCGCTGACGTCCCAGGCGGCGGTCTGCTCGGTGGCCCCTTCGATCCAGGCCGCCGTCGCCCTGACGAACCTCTCCGGGGAGAGGGGTTCGGTTGCCTGCAGCGGGTTGAGGAGGATCAGGGCGAAACCGTCCGGCAGGCGAGCCGCCAGCTGGGCGCGCACCTCGCCCACCAGATGTGCGCCCAGCAGGGCCAGCACGACGCGGGCCGCTCGGTCGGCTTCCTGTCGGTTGGTGTACTCGCCGCGTTCGGTCACGCGGTCGAGGAACGCTTCCATTCGCAAGGTCACATCGACCGCCACCTTTCCTCAGCCCGTGGAGCGGAGGACGGGCGAAGAGAGCGAGGCGCCCGTCCTGCGCTGCTGCTCGGCCTGCTGTCGCCGATGGCTCAGCCGGAGATTTCCCTGCGGTCCGATCCCCCGCCGACAGCGATCTTGCGGGGCTTGGCCCGCTCGGCGATCGGGATACGCAGGGTCAGCACGCCGGCGTCGTAGTCGGCCTTGATCCGCTCGGTGTCGAGCGTGTCCGCCAGCACGATCTGGCGGGAGAAGACGCCCAGCGGCCGCTCGGACAGTTCCATCTGCACGTCGTCGGACTTCGCCACCGGCCGGCGCTCGGCCCTCACGGTCAGCATATTGCGTTCGACGTCGATGTCGATCGCCTCGGCGCTGACGCCGGGAAGGTCGAAGACCACGACGTACGCGTCGCCCTCACGGTAGGCGTCCATCGCCATCGCCGACGGCCGCGACCACGTCCCCGGGCCCACCAGCTGCTGAGCCAGACGGTCCAGCTCACGGAAGGGGTCAGTGCGCATCAACATCGGAAAACACCTCCAGCAGGTTCAGGCAGTTGCTGCCAATGCGCCTCACGGAAACCGTTGTAACATGTCATCCAATGGATGACAACCTCGACGTCATCCAGGCGACGACCACAGAAGGAGGTGCCCATGAAGTCACCCGACCAACCCGACAGGCCGCCCGCCGCGAGGGCCAGCGCCCCGAACCCGGCGTCCTTCCTCGCGGCCGCGGCAGCCCTGGAGGCCATAGACAACGCCCTGCAAGCCGCCCAGCACCAACCCACACCCACCCCCGCGACCGCGTCCGCGTCCGACGTGGGCCCGGAGCAAGCCCTCGCCTCGCTGCACCTACTGCGACACGTCCGTGAGCAACTCGCCGGCTGGGAGACCGGCCTGATCGAAACCGCCCGCGAGGCAGGCGCAAGCTGGGCCGACCTTGCCCCTCCCCTCGGCGTCGCCAGCCGCCAGGCCGCCGAACGCCGCTACCTGCGCGGCCGGCCCGGCCCCGCCGGAAGCACCGGCGAACAACGCGTCCAGGCCACCCGCGACCACCGCGCAGCCCAGCGCAGCACCACCGCCTGGGCCCGCCGCCACGCCGCCGGTCTGCGCCGCATCGCCGGCCAGATCACCGCCCTCACCGACCTCCCGGCGGCAGCTCGCCAACCCCTGCGCCAGCTCGACGAGGCCCTCGGCCAGGACGACCCCACCGCACTCCTCGCACCCCTCAAAGCCACACAGCCACACCTCGCAGCCCACCCCGACCTCGCCGCCCGACTCGACACCCTCACAACCTCCACCACGACCACGAACAATCCCGACTGATGCCCCACCCCGCGACAGACCGCGCCCCGCCCCATGGGATGCCTGGCGGAACGACCTCGGCCAGGCATCACGGGGTAAGGCGTTCACAACCCCGGAACTGGCACCGTCGGCTTCTCGCGACCACGCTTCAACTGCCTGCTCAGCGGCGCCCCAGACCCTCTTCCTGCAATTGATCACGTTGCTCCGATGACTGAATTGTGAGGTATCCGCGACCATGCCGACCGAGACCTTCGAGTTCCAGGTCGAGGCCCGTCAGCTGCTCCAGCTGATGATCCACTCCGTCTACTCGAACAAGGACGTCTTCCTCCGCGAACTTGTCTCCAACGCCTCCGACGCACTCGACAAACTGCGCCTGGAGAAGCTGCGTCACGACACGCTCGACGCCGACATTTCCGACCTGCACATCGAGATCGGCATCGACCAGGACGCCCGCACCCTCACGGTGCGGGACAACGGCATCGGCATGTCCTACGACGAGGTCGGGCAGCTGATCGGCACGATCGCCCACTCCGGCACCGCCCAGTTCCTCCAAGAGTTGCGCGAGGCCAAGGAAGAGGCAGAGGAAGGGCTCATCGGCCAGTTCGGCGTCGGCTTCTACTCCGGCTTCATGGTGGCCGACGAGATGACCCTGCTGACACGACGCGCCGGGGAAGGGGAAGGCACCCGCTGGACCTCCCGCGGTGAGGGCACCTACACCCTGGAGACGGTCGCTGACGCGCCGCAAGGCACCTCGGTCACCTTGCACCTCAAGCCGGCCGACCCCGACAACCAACTCCACGACTACACGTCGGCGTTCAAGGTCCGGGAGATCATCAAGCGGTACTCGGACTTCATCACCTGGCCCATCCGCATGGCACCCGAAACTCCGGCCGCCGAAAGCGATGACGACGGCAAGGGCGACAGGGCACCGGCGCTCGAGACGTTGAACTCCATGAAGGCGCTGTGGGCGCGGTCCCGCGACGAGGTGTCCGAGGAGGAGTACCACGAGCTGTACAAGCACGTCGGCCACGACTGGCGTGACCCGCTGGAGACGATCCGGCTCCAGGCGGAGGGCACCTTCGAGTACCAGGCCCTGCTGTTCCTGCCGGCCCATGCCCCCTTCGACCTGTTCACCCGTGACTACAAGCGCGGCCTGCAGCTCTATGTCAGGCGGGTCCTCATCATGGAGGACTGCGAAGCACTGCTGCCGCCGTACCTGCGCTTCGTCAAGGGGGTCGTCGACGCGGCAGATCTGTCGCTCAACGTCTCCCGGGAGATCCTCCAGCAGGACCGCCACATCGAAATGATGCGCCGTCGCCTGACGAAAAAGGTCCTCTCCACGGTCAAGGACATGATGGCCAAGGACCCCGACCACTACGCCACTCTCTGGCGGGAGTTCGGCACGGTCCTCAAGGAAGGGCTCGTCACCGATTCCGAAAACCGTGACGCCCTCCTCGCCGTCGCATCGTTCGCCAGCACGCACCACGACACCGAGCAGACGACCCTCAAGCAGTACGTGGAACGGATGAAGGAGGGGCAGGACGCCATCTACTACCTGACCGGGGAGTCCCGGCAGAGCATCGAAGCCTCCCCGCACATGGAGGCGTTCAGGGACCGCGGCATCGAGGTCCTACTGCTGACCGACCCGGTCGACGAGGTCTGGGCCGACGCGGTCGGCGAGTACGAGGGCAAGAAGCTGCGCTCCGTCGCCAAGGGCCAGATCGACCTCGACACCCGGGGCGGCGACACCTCCGACGAGGAGCAGAAGAAGCGGGACGAGGAGTACGCAGCACTCCTCGGATGGATGACGCAGGAGCTGGGCGAGGACATCAAGGAGGTACGCCTGTCTTCGCGGCTGACCGTCTCCCCCGCGTGCATGGTCTCGGACAACGGCGATCTGACCCCGGCTCTGGAGAACATGTACCGCGCCATGGGGCAGGAAGTACCCCGCACCAAGCGGATCCTGGAACTCAACCCCCACCACCAGCTGGTGCAGGCCCTCAACCAGGCGTACAACGAGCGAAAAGACCACGCAGAGCTCGGCGAGACCGCCGAAGTCCTGCATGGCCTGGCGGTCCTCGCCGAAGGCGGCCAGCCCAAGGACCCTGCACGGTTCGTCAAACTGACGGCAGACCGCCTGGAACGCGCTCTGTAGCCCACCCCACGACACACCGACGCCCACCTGGGAACAGCTGGCCGGCTTGCTTCGCTCAGCACGAGCAGGGGCGCTGGCCGGCCCGGGGCGCGCCGCGCAACCTGCCATGCGGTGCGCCCCGGCCGAGCGAGGGACGCTGGATGCGGCAGCGGAAAGACCCGGGGCGGCACGGTGGATGACCGCCGTGCCGCCGTGCCGCCGTACGAGGGGTGACACATCCGGCTGCGGCGGCTCGTCCGGCGGCAGATGCTGACGAAATCCAGCTGGCCAGTTCCGTCATGACACCGCCGGCAGGTCGCCTCAGGGCTGGACCGGCCATGCCCTACCCACGGCTCGCGAGAGTAGCCGCCGTCTCCAAGGAGGCGGCGGCTACTCCGTGGACCCTCAATTCCCGTTTCCCGATGGCCCCGAGAGTCTCAGTGACTGCTGGTGTCACCGTGGCTGCGGACGATCTCCTTCACTTTGGCGACCGCGAATCCCCATCCTTGCTCAACCGTCGGCTTGGCGGGCACAGCGATCTCGTCAGGGTTGGTGAGCACGTCGAGGAGCACCGGCCCGGGGCTGTCGAAAGCGCGACGTACGGCCTTCTCCAGTTCGGCCGGGTCACTCACCCGGATGCCGGTGATCCCCATCGCGGTGGCGACCGCTGCGAAGTCCGGGTTGTCCAGTACTGTGCCGAACTCCGGAAGGCCGGCCTGCTCCTGTTCGAGTTTCACCATGCCCAGACGGCGGTTGTTGAAGACGATCAGCTTCACAGGAAGTTGATGGGTCTTGAGTGTCATCAGGTCGCCCAAGAGCATGCTCAGACCACCGTCCCCGCAGAAGGCCACGACCTGCTGCTCTCGATTCAGGCATTGGGCGCCTAGCGCTTGTGGCATGGCGTTGGCCATCGACCCGAGGTTGTAGGAGCCGATGAGGCGGCGTTCGTGTCGCATTTCGACGAAACGGGAAAGCCATACGGTCGCCATGCCCGTGTCGGACGTGAACACGGCATCATCCGCCGCAAGCCGATTCACCGTGGCCGCCAGCGCCTCCGGACGAATGTCCTGAGTGCGGTTGTCGAGTGAGGAGCGAATACGGCCGATCAGGCCCTTGTCGTGCGCGGGATCCGCGAGCCGGAGCTGACCTTCGTGCCACCGGTCGAAGCGCTCACGCGCCTTTTCCAGGTGCGACCGGTCCCGTGCACCCCGAGCCCCCGGTGCCGGTGCGGAGAGGTGGCGCAGGAGATCACGAACGGTAGCGCCCGTGTCGCCGACGAGGCCGATGTCGACAGGTACCCGCCGCCCGATGTGTGCTGCCTCGCTGTCCACTTGGATGACGGTCTTACCCTGCGGATACCAATCCCGGTAAGGAAAGTCGGTGCCCAGGAGCAGGAGGGTGTCGGCGTCTTCGAGGGCTGCTGCAGCAGCCGGGTTGCCGATCAAACCGGTCTGGCCGACCTGGAACCGGTTGGCTGCGCCCTCGAAGCCCTCCTTGGCCTTCAAGGTGAGGACCATGGGAGCGGCCAGGCGGTCGGCCAGGGTCAGCACATCATCACGTGCGGCCCGGGCGCCCCTTCCCACAAGCAGCGTGATGCGCTCGGCATCGTCGAGGGTTTCGGCCGCTCGCCGCACGGCCGACTCGTCCGGTCGGCTGAGTGGGGCATTCAAGGAGAACCTGGCCGGACGGTCCCCGCTCAGTTCCTGTTCCCCGAGGTCACCCGGCACGGTCAGAACAGCTACGCCCTTGCGGCCCAGAGCAGTGCGAACCGCGGTCTCCAGCATCTGCGGGAGTTGTTCCGGGGAGGTGATGGTGGCCCGGAAAACGGCCACGTCACTGAAGAGGGCATCGTTGTCGACTTCCTGGAAGTAGTCGCTGCCGAGTTCGGCAAGCGGCACCTGGCCGGCGATCGCCAGGACCGGGGTATGGCTCTTGGCTGCGTCGTACAGGCCGTTGAGGAGGTGGACGGAACCAGGTCCGACCGTGCCCATGCAGACACCGAGAGTGCCGCTGAGCTGCGACTGGGCGCTCGCGGCGAATGCGGCAGCTTCCTCGTGCCGGCATCCCACCCACTCCACGTCGTCGGTGGTACGGATGGCGTCGGTCAGAGGATTGAGCGCATCTCCCACGACGCCGAAGACCTGGCGTACGCCAAGATCGCTCAGTGCGTCCACGATGACGTGCGCAACAGTACGAGCCACGTGAGTCCTCCAGATCAAACAGTGAAACGGTCGGGGTCAGCGGCCTTCCAGTCGGCCGCCCAGGACTGCGGAGGCTCGGCGAGAAGCCGTCCCGGCTCGAGCCACTCGTGCAAATCTGCGTAGGAGCGCTCGGTGTGGGGGGCTATTCGCCGGCGGAGCATGTGCGGACGCAACTCGGCAGGATCGGTGACGCCCATGGACGCCATGATCTGCAGCGCACTGGATACGGTCGCTTCCTGGAAGCGCTGAACACGCGGTGCCTTGTCGCGGACGTCGAGAGCGCGGGCACGTCGTGGATCCTGCGTCGTCACACCGGTGGGGCAGGTATTCGTGTGGCACCGCTGAGCCTGGATGCAGCCGACGGCGAACATCATCGCCCGCGCCGCGTTGCCGTAGTCAGCGCCCTGTATCAAGCGTTTGACCAGATCAGTACCGGTCGCGATCTTGCCACTCGCCCCGACTTTGATCCTGTCGCGCAAGCCCGCACCGACAAGCGCGTTGTGCACCGTGAGCAGGCCCTCGGTGAGCGGTGCCCCCACGTGGTCGGCGAACTCCATGGGGGCGGCACCGGTGCCCCCCTCTCCTCCGTCTACGACGATGAAGTCGGGCGCCGTGCCTTCCGCCAGCATCGCCTTGCACACGGCGAGGAACTGCCGGCGGGATCCTACGCACAGTTTGAATCCTGTCGGCTTGCCGCCGGACAGCTCCCGCAACCTGGCGATGAACCGGATCAGTTCCCTGGGGGTGGAGAACGTTCTGTGGTACGGCGGCGAGATGACCGTCCGACCCTCGGGCACGTCCCGTACCTTCGCGATCTCGGCGTTGACCTTCGTACCTGGCAGGACGCCGCCAATGCCTGGCTTGGCACCCTGAGAGAGTTTCAGGGAGACGCACTTGACGTGATCGTGCGCGGCCTTGTCGGCGAACTCGGCAGGATCGAAGTCACCGTCGCCAGTGCGGCATCCGAAGTACCCGGTGCCTATCTCCCAGATCAGGTCCCCACCGGGCCTGAGGTGGTACTCCGACAGGCCGCCCTCACCGGTGTCCTGCGCGAAATTCCCCGCAGCCGCCCCACCGTTGAGCGCAAGGACGGCGTTGGCCGACAGCGAGCCGAAGCTCATCGCCGACACGTTGAGCAGCGCCATGTCGTAGGGGTGCTTGCAGTCGGGCCCCCCGACCCGCACCCGCGGCGGCGTCTCTGGCACCGGGCAGGGAGCCATCGACGGCACGAGGAATTCGTAGCCAGGCTGATAGACGTCCCGTTCGGTGCCGTACGGCTGCTCTGCGTCGGTACCTTTGGCCCGCTCGTAGACGAGGGTGCGGACATCCCGGTCGAAGGGGCGCCCATCGAAGTTCCGCTCAATGAAGTACTGCTGCAGTTCCGGGCGGATGCGCTCCAGAAGAAACCGGGCATGCCCCAGCACGGGATAGTTGCGCAGTACCGAATGCTGGCGCTGCAGCAAGTCGACCCCACCCACCAGCCCCAGCAGCGTGAGCGGGACAGCGGCCGCCCACCACCAGGGCGACAACCCGACCGCGGCCACGGCCGCCGCTATGCCAGCGGCCAGAGTGAGAGCGACGAAGAGAGTGCGTATCACCCTTGGCTTCCTTGCCCTGGATCGGCGATCCACTCCTGCGATTTGGCCCACACCTGAGGTGTCCGCGGCCTGGGTCGATGCAAAGTGATCAGATCCTGCGTCTATCGCCCGTGCAGCCGTCAGCAGCCGGTCGACCCGACGTGCTGTCATCGCCCTGCCCGCGGACGAGGCCCACGGCTACCACCACCCGCACCGAGACGGCCTACGCCACCACCCCGGGGCGGGCCCCACCGGTACGAAGATCCCGTTCAACACCGAGAGGGCAGTCAAGTCGGCTCACACGGTCAAGCCACGCAGGGCTCGGTGGATGACGTTCTGCGGGTCCGCCCCGTATACCGCCGACTCCCGCAGCGTCCGCCATGTACGTAGACAGGTGTCGACACTGGCCGAGTCATCGACCCACAGTTCCGCATGCCAGTTCTCGACGATCACCTGCCGGTCGTCGTACAGCCAGAAACCAGTGGCTGGGGAATTTTCACGGACGCGGTCAGCGGGACGATCCCCAGCTCCACGGTGTCCAGGCCGATCGATGGAGAAGCCTTAGGTGCGTCGGTGGCCGCCTCGACTCCCTTACCGGCCCCTCTCGCCGGCCGTGACTGAAGCTTTTGCACTTCGCTCATGCGCCTGTTGGCCCTGGGACGCGCAGGACGCTGGTGAGTGGGGCCAGTACGCGCCATCCCATCGTTTCGTACAGGGCCCGCCCATCTGGCGTCGCGCCCAGCACGCCTGCTGTAGCCCCCTGCTCTGCGGCAGCGTCGGCGAGCCCGCGCATCACCACACGCCCCAGGCCGCGGCGCTGGTGGGCCGGGTCTGTCTCCACCTGGTCGACGACGGCGGTGGGGCCGGTGACAGCGATCTGTCCACGCGAGGCGAAAGCGCCGTCGGCCGTCCGCACCAGGGCGCGGGTAACGCCAGCACGTGTCCAGGTCGTCAGCTGATAGCCGGCAGGGAGGGGGCCCGGGACCTGGGTGGGGTCGACGAGTAGGGACGCGGACATCAGGTAGCCGGATCCGCCGGCGAGTTGCCAGCCCGGGGCCAGCCAGGGTTCGAGTGTTTCGGGTGGGACGAAGGCCTTCAACCAGACACCGGGCGTGGTGGTGCGCTTGGTGATCTCTTGGAGGGTCGCCTCGACCGCGGAGGACAGGACGTGGCGCATGACGTGTCCGGGTAGGCCCACGTCGACGGTGAAGCCCCAGGGCGACGGCACAGGTTCGGCTGCACCGCGCGAGGCGGACCAACCGTGAACCCATGCCCGTACAGCCTCGTCCGTGCTTGCGAAAGGCAAGGCTTCTCCCTCATGCCGGTAACAGGTGCACCTCGCAGGTGATTATTACATCAGGAGATCCACCGCGAGGGAAGGCTCGTCCCGGCAGGCCTTTGCCATGCCTCCTGGTCTCCCGCCATGGCCGGTCGCCGACCCTGGTTGCGCGGTGGCTCAGCCAGGGAAGCCACGGTCCACACCGGCACGGCCATGGCCTCAGGTTCCGAAGCACCCCAAGTAGTGCCAGACCTTCTCAGGCGCCTGCGCGTCACCCGGGATGGCGAGCACGGTCAGCGGTCAACACCCGCTCGCGGAGCGCGCTTTCGCCGCACCTGCATTGGTTCCACGTGAAGGGAAGCAGCATGTAGAGCCGCAGAGAGCCGGGAAACGGCCAGGAAAGAGGGGCTTCGGCCACGAACAGATTGCCCCTGCCTCATTCCTGTTTGCGCCGGGCGAACCAGTTGGCCGCCAGCAGCCAGGACCACAGCAGGACCAGCACGGCCGCTATCGCTATGCGGCTCACGCTGTCCTTGTCCATCAGGCGCCACACCAGCAGGCCGATACTGATACATAGCATCGGCCAGAAGAGTCGCGGGCCCCACCGATTTCCCGGCCTCGTCCACCGCGGCGGGACACGAGGATCGGAAGGTTGCGTCATATGCGCCCTCCTTTCCGGCAGCCGTGCGCCCTGACTGTCCGGCTGTACCGGACACACGGCGGGCGCCGCCTCAAGCAGTCTGACTTACCGTCAAATGTTGTGCACCAGCATCCAGGTGGCGAACGCCAGGAAGACCACCCCTGTCACCCGCTGCATGGCGTACCCCTTCCCCGTGGGTTCGGTCCCCTCAGGATTCTTGACCCAGCCCCGCTGCATTCGACTATTCATCCGCCACAACAGCTGAGGACGGATGACCTGCACGAGGCCCGTGATCAGGAACAGGGACATGAACACGATGAAGGCGGGGCTGGAATTGCCGCCGTCGGAGGCCACACGCACTATCGCACTGTGTTCCATGATGCCCCGCTTCCCTGACGTCTCCTCAACAAACGTACTGTCATATGCACGCCTGAATGTGTGTGGTGTTTCATGCGTGCAACGGCGGTTGTCGGAATGGGCGTGGCGTCTGGCGCTTTTCCGCGCTGTGTTGGATGACCCGCTGGGCTCCTGTCGCCGCTTGACTGTCAGCGTTTGTTTCGCCGACGAATCGCTACCGCGGCCAACACGAAGCCCAGCACGACAATCAGCACCTCCACCCACGCAGGGACGAAATCCGGTGCCCGGCCGCCCACCGCCGTCACGACCCACTCTCCGCCGGCCATACCCTTCCCTTCCCTCAGGCGAGCCACATGTGCAGCTCTGACTCGCGGCCGACGTAACCGCCATGGATGATGTGTCAATGTCGGTTGGCGGTAAGCGCTCATCGGACCGCACGGTCGACGACTGGTGCCGGTGACGTCCGCCGCGCGGTGTCACCTCGACGGACGACGCGCCTCGGACTCATCCCCGGTAGCGCCGCCCGGGGGCTCGTTCTGCAGCGCCGCGCGCATCGTGCGAAGCCGGCGGGTCTGAAGGTTGCTGTTGTAGACCATCCATCCGATGAAGACCACAGTGAGCACGGCCATGCCGATGGTCTGCCGTGGTCCGGCGGTGAGCGCGGTCAGCACGGTGATGGCACTGAAGAGCACCGCCAGGAAGGCCAGCGCCGCCACGCGGTGCCGGCTCCGGTGCAGCCGCTGCCCGACCAGGTCGCGCATCGCGGTCCGCTCTTGCGGATCCGACGGCACCTCACCGGTTCGCAGCTTCCGGTCCAGTGACACGAGGCCGTCTGTCGTACCGCCCGCGGCCCGCTTCTCCCTGCGGCGCGCGACCAGCGCCACGCAGATCCCGCCAAGGGAAATGACCGCGGTGCGCACCACCACGGAGGGAAACGACCGCCCCGGGTACAGCAGCGTGATCAGGACACTGGCAGCAAGGACGGACAGAGCGATCTGCGCCCACAGGTGCTTCGCCAGAAACACGTTGATCCGTTCCATGCCCGGCCTCCCTAGATCCGCTTCCTGGCCCGGACGGTCGTGAGCAGCATGGCGCACGCCACGGCCAAAAGGATCCAGGCCACTGCGCAGTACGCCCAAGCCGTCATCCCCCGTACCGCGCCGACCGAACTCGCCACCGCCCACACGGCCAGGACGAAACAGAGGGCGGTCCATGCGATGTCGGCGAACCGGAAGCGTAGTTGAGCGCGCTGACGGGTGCCGGGCTGCAACGTGCCGAGTCCAGTGACCTCGGCCCTCTTGCGCGATTCCACGAAACGTCACTCCTCTCAGCCGGACTGGGTCTCCCGACTACCCGGGCCCTACGCGCACACGCACCAAGTAGGCCTATGTATGCGGAAGTTGTTGATCCGTTTACCTCTGGCCGGAAAGCCACCCAAGGGCCTGTTCGACCTCACCATCACTTGCCGAGAACCCTCGTTTGCGATGGATGGACGGGGGCACGAGGTCTTCACCGCAACAATGGCGAAGACCCTACGAGGAGGCGTGCCTCATGAGTGCCGGCGAAAAGGCCAAGGCGAAGACCGAGCAGGCTCAGGGAAAGGCCGAACAGGCTGTCGGAAAGGCCGTCGGGAACGACCGCATGGCCGCCGAGGGCCAGGCCAAGAAGAACACGGGTGACGCCCGCGAAGCCAAGGAAAAGGCCAAGGACGCCTTCAAGCACTGAGCCGCCCTCGGCGCATGAGAGGGGCTGTCCCGGGAAGAACCGGGGCGGCCCCTCTTTCTCGTGTGCTCCGGAACCGCCGACCCTCCGAAGGCCGTCACCTGCTTGTGTCGACAGCCTCCTGATCACCAGCAGCAAACCTGGTCATTCGGCTGTGCGGCCTCCGACAGCTCCCTTTTCGACGTGGGGGCGGCCGCCACGCTCTACCCCCTCATTCTCCGTCGACAGCATTCGACGTCCACGCTTGCCAACACGCGCACAGACGCGACCGCTCTGACCTGCGGCACAGATCGCCGACCCGAGCCCGCGGCTCGGTACGGCACGGTGCACCCCATCGCAGCGGACATCTGACACGCTCCCCGCCTCGCCAACCTCCTCCATGTGTTTTGTCATGGGAGGTGGGGGCATTCGCAGCCTGCATCGAGGCGACGCGGGTATCGGCACCAGGCTGCCCACGACGTTCCGCGGACGGGCCAGGCCGAATCAGATGACGAGGGGTTGGTCACGATGACCGTGGCACGGCAGCAGGGCAGCGGGGGCGGCTCCAGCGGCCTGTACGACGTACTGGAGCTCATCCTCGATCGCGGGCTCGTCATCGACGCTTTCATACGCGTCTCCGTCATCGGCATCGAGATCCTCACGATCGACATACGGATCGTCGTCGCCAGCATCGACACCTACCTCCGCTTCGCCGAGGCATGCAACCGCCTCGACCTGGAATCCGGACCCCGCAAACCAGCGGGCCGCACCGACCTGACGGAATCGCTGACCGAGTCAGGCGCCCGTGGCAAGACCAAGGGAGCCCTCTCCGGCGCCGCCGAGACCGTCTTCGACGCCTACCAACAGGCACGCGACGAAGGCAGAGCCCGTCAGAGCGAGCGCGCTGCGGACCGGGAAACGGAGTGACGTGACGACTACCAGGGCTGACAGGGTCAGCAGTGCCTCCCCGCCGCAGTTCCAGGTCACTATCGGCTGTACTGCCGCCGGGCGGTCCGGGTAGCGGAAGGTGGTCTGTACCCGGTCGCTGCTCTCCATTTCCGTCCGTGGCCGACATGCCGCAGGGAGCTGGGCGTCCAGCCGTGCCACCGCCCCACTGGCTGCCGGGGCGGCGCACGCCTGTCGTCCCGACGACCTCGATGCAGCGGTATCCGCTGACGGCGATGGTCTGCGTGTTCTCCGGCGGGGCGGAGATCATGGCCGTACGGGAGGTCCGCTCGGACAAGACGGCAGGTGGGCTATGGCTCCTGCGTCGGGTGCGTCCCCCTGCCGCCTTCTGAGAACCTGGTGACGAGGGGTGGTATCCCATGACCGGTTCGTGCGGCGAGCTGAATCCTGGCTTCGGGGACGCCGTTCTGCGTGACCTGGGTGCCGGTGTCTTCACCCTCGACGCGGCCGGGCTGATCACCTACGTCAATCCATGGGCGGAGCGTCTGCTGGTCCGGCCGGCGGCGCAGATGCTGGGGCGTGACGCGCATGATCTGCTCCACCGCAGCCCGGACGGCGGTCGGGTTCCGCCCGAGCGGTGCCTGCTGCGGGCTCCGCTCGCGGGCGGCACGGATGCGGTCGAAGGAAGCGAGGAGTACTTCCTGCGCGGGGACGGGGTCCTGCTGCCGATCATCTGGTCGGCGACGCCGCTGGTCCTTCGCAGTGGCGCGCCCAGCGGGTTGGTGATCGTCTTCAGTGACTTCAGCTTGCACCGGGACGCCGAAGACCGGGCGACCGCCCATACCGCCGCTCTGGAAGCGCTCACCGACCGGCTGAATCTCCTCTCGGAGGTTTCGTCGGTCCTCATGTCCCACATGGACGCCACCGTCGCCGTGCGCGAGCTGCTTCCCTTGCTGGTACCGGTACTCGGTCACTGGGCCGCTATCGACCTCGTCGACGCGCGATCCGGCGCCCTGCAGCGCGTCGCCGTGCGCAGCCCGGCCGATCCACGCCTCGCCGGGCAACTGACCGGCCCGCTTCCGCTGCCGGCGACGCATCAGCCGGAGATCATCCGCGGCGACCGTCCGGTCCTGTTGCAGGCGACCGACATGCTGGATGCGGACGTGCCGCTCGCGACCACCCACCGGATCTTGTTCGAACGACTCGGCGGCCATTGGGCCACCGCCGTACCCATCCGGTCCCGCCGGCGGTACTACGGCGTCCTGACCGTGGCGCGAGCCGAAGAATCCCCTCCGCCGGCCGAGGCCGAGATGCGGCTGCTCGCCGACATCGGACGCCGTCTCGCGCTGGTGCTGGACAACAAGCAGCTCTACGACGAGCAGCGCAACGTCGCGGAGACCATGCAACGCCAGCTACTCGCCCCACTGCCGCAGGTCGACCACCTGCGCATGGCCGCCCGCTACCTGCCGGCGCAGCGCGCCCTGGAGATCGGCGGCGACTGGTACGACGCCTTCCTGCTCTCCGACGGCGTCATGGCCCTGGTGATCGGCGACGTGGTGGGCCACGATCTGCAGGCCGCGGTCCACATGGCCGAGGTACGGAACATGCTGCGCGCTCTGGCCTGGACCCACGTGGAGCCCCCCAGCATGATCATGCAGCGGCTGGACGAGGCAGTGACCCACACCAGCGACGCACCCATGGCCACGCTGATCTTCGCCCGGGTCGAAGGCCCAGAAGGAGGGCCTTGGCGGCTGCGCTGGGTCAACGCCGGTCACCCTCCGCCGCTGCTGATCACGCCCGACGGAGCGACACGATTCCTCAGCGGCGGCCACGGGCCGCTGATCGGCATGAGCACCACCTTGCACCTGGGCCTGACCTGGCCGGACGCGTGTGAGGACCTACCGGCGGAGGCCACCGTGCTCTTCTACACCGACGGCCTGGTCGAGAGCAGGGAACAGCCCATCGACGCCGGCATGGCCAGACTCCGCCACCACGCCTCCCTCCTGGCCAAGCGACTGGACGCCGGGACCATCGACGACTTCTGCGATGAACTCCTGCGGCGCCTCTCCCCTCACGGCGACGACACAGCCCTGCTGGCCCTGCGCCTCCCACCGGCCGGAGCCGGCGCCCGCGACGACCACAGTCCGGCACCCCCACCGCAAGACCCTCACAGCCCCGCCGCCCCTGAACGGGCCGCTCCCGGTTCACTCCAGGAACACGCTCCCGTCCAGGACCCCACACGAGCGACCCGCGAGGCCCGGCGCCCGCCGGACAGACCCGACATGTAGGGCCCGCGGTCGATGGGAGGGCAGACTCTGGTTCCTGAGCACTCGCTACGAGGCCTCTGTGTCGGACGTGAGCGCGGTTGTTCCCATGAATGCCGCCCTACGTCCTCTGCGCATGGGCCTTGTTGGCCGTACTCGCAGGACAGAATCTCTGAACTGACGACGCGCAACCGATCGAGTCGTTCGCGAGGTCAGTAATTCAGGTGAGGCCACCCGGTCGAGTTGCCCGCCCTCTGGTGGGGGACGCGCGCCGTCCTGAGGTGATGGCCGTCCGAACGACCTGGCGGTACCTCGATTGCCGGCCGACGGCGGCGTGCACCACCATGCTCACCCCAGTACAGGACGCTACCGGCAGCCAGGGCAAAGCCGATTCCCGCGCCCACCAAGGCACCGAAGGCACCTCCCGAGGCGAAGCCGAGCACGGCTCCGGTCAGCAAGCCCGCCAGCGAGGCACGGATGAAGTACCTGCGAATCCTCTCGTCCACCAAAATCACCGCCTTTCACAGGGCTCTCTGCCCAGCCCTCCAGCAACTAACCGGCGATTCGTCAGACCAGGTGAATGATCGGCAGTTTCGGCGAGGCCTGAAATATCGACCAGAGGACTGGGAAGGTTCCTCCTTCGTGGCCGGTCCGTGAATACCAGCTTGGCAAGGGCCAGTTACTGTCGCCTGTTCAGTTCAGGTGGGCGTCGAAAGGCCATGTCGAAATCGACGGTCAGGTGTTGGAACCGCCGCTGGTGTGGCGTTGCCCGGAGCGGCTGCCGTGCCAGTCCAGCACCAGGGTGGTGGCGTCGTCCGCCAGCGCGCCGCGTTCCCGCATGCCGTCGGTGAGCAACACCAGGCGGTCGCCCGGTTCCGGACGCAGCCGCTGCACCTCGTAGGTGACCAGGGCGGGCACCCCGAATGGCAGGTTGACATTGAGGGGTAGTTCCTCCACTCGGCCTTCGCGCATCCGCAGGGGCTGGGAATGGCCGGCGTTGACCAGCTCGCAGGCTCCGGTGTCCAGCTCGATGCGCAGTAGCTGCCCGGTGGCCATGCCGCGGGCGTGGCTGGAGAGCGCCCGGTGTGCGGTGTAGGCCTGATCGAGGATGCTGTGCCCTGCGCGGCGGGCTCCGCGCAGGGCGTTGACGGTCAGCGTGGCCAGCAGCGCGTAGGCCGTGTCGTGGCCCATCGCGTCGGTGATCGACAGGTGGAGGGTGTCCTGGTCGAGGGCGCAGTCGTAGGTGTCGCCGCCGATCTCGTCGGCCGGGGCCAGAGCACCCGCCAGGGTGAAGTGGGCCGCCCCGCAGCAGGACGCCGACGGCAGCAGCTGGTGCTGGATCTCCGCGGCCAGACTCATCGGGGTGGTGCGCCGGCCCCAGTGGTAGAGATCCGTGAAGCGGCGGTCGGTCACCACTACGTAGGCCAGCGCGTGCGCCGCGCTGCCCACCGCCTCATGTACCGCGTCGTCCGTGTACGGCACGATCAGGTCCAGGACGCCGATGCAGTCACCTCGGTTCGTCACCGGCGCCACCAGCCGGCAACCGCCCTCGACGTCCTCCTGGTGCAGTCGCTGGGACCGCAGTGCCCGGTCGTAGACGCTGCCCGCCGGCGCGATCCGCTCCGTCTCGCCTCGCGCCTGGGCGGCTGTGCCGGCTCTCGGTAGCCGTACTGCTTCATGCCCGAGCATGTCGACGAACAGAAACGACACCTTCGCCGCCGAGAACCGCTTCTCCAGGTTCCGGGCGACCACGTCCACCGACTCCACCGGCGCTGCGTCCTCCGCCGCCCGCAGCACATCGTCCAGGCCCGAGCCCGCATCACCGGCCACAGCCACCTCCCCAGTCCACTCGAACCGGGTTCCCGGCAGCCCGGGTATGGATGCGCCCGGCCGACCGCCGCGCGTAGGTCCGCCGTGGTTCGCGCGCGGGCCCTGGGCACCGGGCACCGGGCACCGGGCACCGGGCACCGGTCCCGAGCGTCGGGGCGGCGCACACCACTACCGCAAGCGGGGCATAACCGTTTAATATTCTCCAAACCTCTGCCGGAACTACGACGCTGCCCGCGTCGTGGTCACCGTTCGCCTCCCCGCAGGCACCCGGAAGGGGTTTCTCCATGACCTGCACTCCGAGCGAAGACCCGGCAGGCTCCGACTGGCGTGATCAAGCGGCTTGCGTCGGAGAAGATCCCGAGATCTTCTTCCCTCTCTCGGACCTCGCGGCTCCGCATGCCGAAGCTACCCTGGCCCGCGCGATATGCCGCCGCTGCCCCGTGATCATCGCGTGCCGCACCTGGGCACTCGACCACGGCGAGGACGACGGCATCTGGGGCGCCACAACGGCCGCCCAGCGCCGCGCCATCCGACGAGCGACCACAGAATCCCCGGCAGCGTCCAGGCGCCACAGCGACGAGACGGGAGAGCCGTCCGAGTTAGCGGTCCGGATGCACGCCGTACCGCAGCAGCGCCTGCGGGAGGGCCCGCATGGCCGGCCACCCCGGTTCGCGGGGCGGCCTTGGTCAGGCGGCGCTCTTCTTACGACGCCGGCCGGCGCGGGCAAGGGCGTCGATGAGGTCCTCGCGGCTCATCTTCGATCGGCCCGGCACCTCCAGCTCGGTCGCCCGCTGATACAGGTCCGCCTTGCTCAGCTTCTGCAGCTCCCGTTTCCCGCCGGTCGCGGCGCTTCGGGAGCGGTTCGAGGCTGCTCCGGTCTTCTTCGGCGGCGCCTTCCGCGTCGGAGTCTTCGCCGCCCTGCCGGCCGCACCCTTGCGAGCGGTCCCGCCCGGCGCGGACGTCCGCTCGGCGGTCGGCTCCTCTCCACCGCCACGGCCGGAGCGGGCGGCCTTGAGGCTGCCCTTGAGAACCTTCATCAGGTCGATGACGTTGGTCGCCTCCGGCGGCGCATCGGCCGTGGCGATCTCCTGGCCCTCTGCTTTGGCCTTGACCAGCTCACGCACCTTCTCCTGGTAGGTGTCGCGGTACCGCTTCGGATCCCAGTCGGTGCTCAGCGCGTCGACCAGCTGCAACGCCATGTCCACCTGCTTGCCCTGTCCCGCCTCTCCGGAGGGCAGTCCGGGCAGTTCCTTGCCCGGGTCGCGGACCTCGTCCGCCCAGTGCAGGGTCTGCAACACGAGCACCCTGTCCTCCGCGCGCAGGGCGGTCAGGTACTGCTTGTTGCGCATCACGAAAGTCGCGATGCCGGCCTTGCCGGTCCGCAGCAGGGCCGCGCGCAACAGTTCGTAGACCTTGGTGTACTCCTTGCCACGGGGCGCGATGTAGTAGGTGCGATCGAGGTACACCGGCTCGATGGCGTCCAGGTCGACGAAGTCGGAGATCTCGATGCTCTGCGAACGCCCCGGCGCGACCTCATCCAGCTCGTCCGGCTCGACCACGACGTACTCGCCCTCGCCGACCTCGAAACCCTTCACGATGTCGCCCGTGCCGACCTCGTCACCGGTGCGCTCATTCACCCGTCGGTTGCGGATCCGGTCGGAGGTGCCGCGCTGCAGCTGGTGGAAGTGCACCGTGTGGTCCTCGGTCGCGGTGTACAGCCCCACCGGCACCGTGACCAGCCCGAACGTGATCACACCGGTCCATATCGCCCGCCCCATACCCCTGCTCCGTCCCGGCCGCCCGGCCACGCCCGGCACGACGGCCGGTGCTGCGCGCCTTGCCTCCACGCTCGCACCGCCCACACCTCCTCGCGCGCCGGGCGGCCAGGTCAGGCGCCCGAACGGGCCTCGACCGCAGGCGGAGAGGCGCCGTGCCGTCGTAGCGGGCCGAATGTTCGAGTACACGATGCGTAGGGACGCGCCTGCACCGGGGATCCCAGGCCCTTGCGGTGTCCGGCCGTGACTGGGACTCGTGCCTCTGTCCAGTCCCGAAAGGCAGTGCCATGACGGGGCAGGCACGCGGCGGGCCTACTGGATGCACCGGGGCCGCAGGACAGAGCGGCTCCCCCACGAAGGAGTCCCCCTCATGTCCCCCACCGCCACCACCCCCAGCACCTCCCGCAAGCGGCGACTGGCCCTGCTGGTGGCCACGACCGGCCTGGCAGCAGGCGGCGTCATGATCCCCGCCACCGCCTTCGCCGCCACCCCGCCCGCACACACAGCACCCGCGCACCACGGTCCACACGGCCACGGCAAGTCCACCAAGACCACCACCACCACGACCGAGACCACCACCAAGAACCGCCGCGGCACCACGACCACCAAAACCACCGAGACGACCACCACCACCAAGTCGCGACGCGGCACCACAACCACCAAGACCACGACAACCGAAACCAGCAGCAAGGGACGGAGCAAGTTCCACACCCACGACCAGCACATCGCCGACGACGGCCCGGTCAACGGCCAGTAGGGCGCGCACCGGTAACGGCTACGACCTGGGGCCGGTCGCCCTGCTCCTCACCCGAGGCTTCTCCTCACCCGCCGGTGCCGCCGCCCTGCGAACCCTCCGGCACGCCATTTCGGCCCGCGAAACCGCCGCGCGAGGCAGACCTTCTGTCGCGTAGTGTCCCCGGTCATGACCGTGCTGCATGGTGCCTTAATCGTACTCCGCCCGAGCGTCACCGAGGACGTTCCCGCCCTGGCGGCCATCCGGGCCACTCCCGAGGTACTTGCCCGATGGAAGGGTGCGGACGATCTCGAAGCCGACGTCGCAGCCGGCCTCGAAGACGACGGCTGCCACTGCCTGACCGTTCACCACCAGCAGCGAATCATCGGCATGATCCAGTGGTATTCCGAGGAAGACCCCGACTACCGGCACGCCGGTATCGACATCTTCCTCGACCCCGCCGTGCACGGCGGCGGACTGGGCACCGACGCCGTACGCACACTGGCCCGCCACCTCATCCACGATCGCGGCTACCACCGGCTGGTCATCGATCCGGCGGCCGACAACACCGCGGCGATCCGCTGCTACGAGAAGGTCGGGTTCCGCCCGGTCGGCATCATGCGGCAGTACGAGCGCGGTCCGGACGACACCTGGCACGACGGCCTCTTGATGGATCTACTGGCCTCGGAGCTGACGCGCTGAGCCCTCCCCCGTGGCGTCGTCCGGTGACCGGAGAACGATCGTGCGCGCCCTCTGGCCTTCGGTCTCCTGCTGCCTTTAGGTTCGGTGCTGCGGGATCACCGAACCTCGTCAACTGCCGTTCCTCTTGGGAGCTTCACTCGTGAGTGAGCCTAGTCCCCGTCTGCGTCAGACGCTCGCGTCCTGGGAGGAAGCTCCGGGATGTGGGAGCAGTCCGCCGGAACGCCAGGACGTCCGCGTGGACCCCGGATCAGTTCACCGAGATGGCCGGCTGGATGGCGAGCACGGCGGCGGACATCACGCGCGCCGCGGACGCGATCTCGACCATGAAGCCGGGGGCTGACAGGTGAGGAGCGCTCCCCGGCTGGCCAAGGAGCAGAAGCAGCTGACGTCCGAGCTGATCTCCGCCGTCGCCGGCCGAGTCGAGGTTCCCGCGGAGCCGACGGTCCTGTTCGAGGCGCTGTGCTCTGCCATGGGTGAGCGACGCGGCCGGCCCACGACGCTCAGCATCCGGGAGTTCCCGAAGGACATCGCCCACGGCACGACCGGGCTCTGGCTGGACCTCGAAGGCCAGGATCTCGTGGTCATCGAGGAGAACCTGACTCCAGACCACCAGTTGGTGGTTCTCGGGCACGAACTCTGGCACATGCATGCCGGTCACTCGGGACACGGCATCGGCAGCGGGGCGATGGCCGCACGAGTGGCTCTCACCGCGGAGATCGACTGGCCGGAAATCGTCCGTCGCGTCGCCGCCCGTAGCCACTCGGTTCAGGAGGACGAGGTCGCGGCGGAGAAGTTCGGACTGCTCATGGGCAGCCAGATGCGCACCTGGCTGCTCGACCCCGGCGCCGCCGGTGTGCAGCTCGACGAGGTGGCGCGACGTATCAACGCCGCCTTGGGGTACCCCGGAGTGCGGGGATGACCGCGTGAACATGGGCGACTTGGTCTACAACCCCTACACCGGCGTCGCGATCCTCCTCGTGGTTGTGCTGTTGTACAAGGTGCCGGCCTTCGTCAGGGCCTGGCGCAATCCTCTGGTCCGCCAGGTGGGCGGGCTGCTCACGGTGGCCTGCTGCGTCTTCATCTTCGTCGTACCCTCAACCATCAAGAGGGTCAACCAGGTCACGGGGGTCACGAACTTCTCGGCACCGTGGGTCTACAGCCTGCTCACGGGCTTCTGTGCCTCGTGTCTGCTGCTGATCATCAAGTGGCGGGGCGGGCTCCAGGTGAAGGTCCGGCGCGCCACCATCTGGGTCTACGGCAGCTACGGGGCGGTCGTCACCGCGCTCTGGGTGCTCTTCGCGCTCGGTGACCACCACGTCGAACGAGTCAAGGACCTGGACACGTACTACGCCACCACCCTGTACATGCGCGAGATGGTCGTTCTGTACCTGCTCGCGCACACCGTGGCCGTCCTGATCACCTCCGCCCTGCTGTGGAGCTGGGAGAGCCGCGTGCGCGGCACCGGCTGGCTGCACGTCGGAGTGGTCGTCCTCGGCGTCGGCTACGCGCTGAACCTGGCCTACGACGTCGCCAAGGTGATCCCGGTGGTGGCTCGGTGGACCGGTCGGACCGGTCTCGACTGGATGAGCACCGACCTGGCGCCGCTGATCGCCTCGCTCGGCGGACTGCTCATCGGCATCGGATTCGTCCTGCCGCACGCCGCCGAGCGCTTCTCCCACCGGTGGAGTGCCCGCCGCCTGTACTGGGCCCTGCGCCCCTTGGGCCGCGTCCTGCGGATGGTCCCCGCGGCATCGGCGCCCGTGGCGCTCGGCCGGTTCGAGTCGCTGGACCTGCGCCTGACGCACCGGCAGACCTTCATCCGGGATGCCCTGCGGCAGGTGAGCCCCTTCATGGACGCCGCCCTGCGCGAGGCGACCCGGGAGCGGCACCTCGCCGCCGGCGACGATCCCGCCGCGGCCGCGGCCGCGGCGGACGCCGCCGTCATCCTTGATGCCGTCCCACGACTGCACGTCAGCAGCATGCCCGAACACCCGGTGGAGCGACCGGCGGAGAGCATGCGGGACCTGGCCGCGATCTCGCGCGCCATTCGCCGCTCTCCGCGTGTGCGGTCCACACACCGGGCAGTGCCCAACCAAGAAGAGAGCGTGAACTCATGAGCGCGAGAGCCGCCATATCCACCACCGTCCACGCCGATGCCGATCAAAGGGCGATCGTCATCGGCGGCGGCCTGACCGGGATGCTCGCCGCGCAGGCTCTCGCCGGTGAGGCGCACGTCACCGTCATCGAACGTGACACGCTCCCCGCCGCTCCGGAGCCACGGAAGGGGCTGCCGCAGGCGCACCACGCGCACCTGCTGTGGTCCGGCGGAGCGGACGCCATCGAAACGCTCCTGCCGGGAACGGCCGAGGCTCTGGCCGGGCGCGGCGCACGCCGCATACCGCTGACCACCGGCATGGTCGGCTTGAGTCCACAGGGTTGGTTCCGCCGCTGGGACGAGAGCCACTACGTGATCGGCTGCACTCGTGACCTCCTGGACGCGGTTGTCCGCGACCTGACGCGGAAGCACGCCGGCGATCGCATCACCCTTCTGCAGCGGACGGAGGTGCTGGGCCTGGAAGGCGATGCCTCCGCCGTCACCGGCGTTCGTATTCTCCGGGAAGGGGGCGAGGAGGAGACCCTCTCCGCCGGCCTCGTCATCGACGCGAGCGGCCGGGCCTCTCGCACCCCGCAGTGGTTGGGCGTCCTGGGCGTGCGGGCGCCGGCCTGCCGGGTGGTCGACTCCGGGCTCGTCTACGCCAGCCGGCTCTACCGGGCACCCGAGAAGACCCACCACATGGCGTGGCCCATCATCAACATCCAGGCCGTCAACCGCGGCGAGGGCCCCGGCCAGTCCGGCGTCATCCTGCCTGTCGAGGACGGCCGCTGGCTCGTCACCCTCTCCGGGACCAAGGGTGGGCAGCCCACCGGCGACAACGACGACTTCCTGCCGTTCGCGCGGCGGCTGCGGCACCCCGTCGTCGGCGAGCTGATCGAGAACCTCACCCCGCTGACCGACACCCGGATCAGCCGGACCACGGTGAACAGCCGACGGCTCTACGAGAAGACCGCCATGCCGCAGGGCTTCGTCGTCCTCGGTGACGCGGTGGCCGCCTACAACCCGGCCTACGGGCACGGCATGTCCGTAGCGGCCTTGAGCGCGCTCACGCTCCGGGACACCGTACGCCGATACGGCTGGGCCGACCCGGGAGTGTCCCGGCGTGCGCAGAAGGGCGTGGCCGCTCACGTGAACACGGCCTGGACCTTCGCCGCCGGATCCGACGTCTTCTATCCCGGAGCCACCGAGAACGGCCCCACACTGGGCGAGCGCGTCGCCGCGCGATTCGTGGACCGGCTGATCTACACCGCGACCGGTTCCGGACGCGTGGCGCGCGGCGTCACCGACGTCATGACGCTCCAGGCCGGCCCGCACACGCTCGCCCGCCCCGGCACCCTGGTCGCGGCCATCCGCGGCCCTCTCAAACCGCAGCTGTCCCAGCCCCCGCTGACGGCCGAGGAACGTCAGGCCCTCGCTGCGACCTGACCGATCTGACCTGGGACCGCGGCTCGGGACGGCCTTTTCCTGACTGCCCCGAGCCGCGGACCGGCCGGTTCCTACTGCTTGCCGAGGATCTTGTTCATCTCGGCGATCTCGGCCGACTGCGAGGTGACGATGGACTTGGCCATCGTCGTCGCGGGCCCGTAGGCGCCCTTGGCCTGCTCGGTCTTCGCCATCTCGATGGCACCCCGGTGGTGGCTGACCATCATCTGCACGAACGCCTCGTCGAAGGAGTCACCGGACAGGTCCTTCAGCTTGCCCATGTCGTCGCCCGACATCATGCCGGGCATGGACGAGTGGTCCATGCCGGGCATCGACGAGTGGTCCATGCCGGACGTCCCGGCGTGCGGGACCTTCTCGCCCCAGGCCTTCAGCCAGCCCGACATGGTGTTGATCTCCGGATCCTGCGCCTGCTTGATCTTGGCCGCGAGGTCCTTCACCCGCTGCGACTTCGCGCGCGACGGCGCCAGGTCGGCCATGGCCACGGCCTGCCGGTGGTGCGGGATCATCCCCAGCGCGAACGACTCGTCCTGCCCGTTGTGGCTGCCCTGCGCAGCCGGTGCGGTGGCCGACGCCCTGGCGGAGGACCTCGCCCCCATGCCGTGGCCCGCGTGCTTGGAGGAGGAGGACTCACTGCTGCCGCAGGCGGCCAGGATCACCGCAGCGACGGCGGCAGCGGCCGGCACGGCGGTCCGGCGGATGAGAGAACGGCGAAATGCCATGGAAGTACAGCTCCTTGAGTGCCCGCGCCCACGCGCGGGAAGAAACGGATACAGACACACCGGGGCACACCACCCGCCTCGGGCGAGTGCTGTGCGGGCGCCTCTAGATCCGCAGAAGCTGCAGCTCGGAAAGATCCGGCGGAGCGCGTCCGTCCACCGCTCCGGCGGCGGGAACGCCGCCGGCGGTCGCTGCGGGCTGGACGGCAGCGGGTGACGGCATCAAGGCCGGCGGAATGTAGGCAGCGGCCGTACCGCCCGCTGCGCACGTTCCGCCCGCATGATCCATGGCCATACCGCCGTCGCCCGCGTCCGACAGGTGCCGGCAGTCTTCACCGCCCGTATGGGCGAGTGCGGGCCGATGCCCGTGGCCCGTCGACTGTGCGGCCATCAGGGCGTGCTGTCCCGTTGCCGGCATACCGGCGGGCGACAGGGAGTGCATCCCCAGCACCCCCGCCACCACGGCGAGGACCAGCCACATCCAGCGCGCAGGACTCACCTCGGAGTTGGTGCGCGCGCTGGACATCATGGACCCATCGTATGGGTGCTGCATTCCTCGGGGGCGCAACGGCCCTTCAAGTGCCGCATGCCACACCCCTTCCCCGCCGGTGTCCGCAACGTTCAGTCCTCGACGGCGCGCCGTACGCGGCGGGAGGGTGAGAACGCGTAGAGGTCCAGGATGTCCGGGGGTTCGGCGATGCCCGGGCCGCCCGCCCGGACCCACGCCGTGATGTCGGCTGTGGCGTCGGTGTCGTTGACCAGTCCGAGCCACGCCGGTCTGCCGCCCGCGGCCCGGCCCGCCGGGGAGGGCTGTACGACGATGACGTTGGCCTGTTCGCAGGCGTCGAGGCAATTGACCGCGCGGACCTGCGCGATCGGACCCAGCTCGGCCCTGAGTGTGGCGAGCTGGGCCGCGTGGTCGACGCCGGGACCTTGGCGGTGCCGCAGCAGCAGCCCCGGCACACCGTGACCGTGCACCTCGGCGTGGCCTGCTCCTTGTCCGCCTTGCCGCGGCTCGTGCGGCGGCTCATGCGGCGGCCCGCTTCCACGCAGCCTCGCGCAGCAGTCGCAGGCCGTTGAGGCCGACGATGACGGTGGAGCCCTCGTGGCCCGCGACACCGAGTGGCAGCGGCAGAGTGCTCGCCAGGTCCCAGATCACCAGGCCCGTGATGAACAGACCGGCGATGACGAGGTTCTGCACGACCAGGGCGCGGGCCCGGCGCGACAGCGAGATCACGGCCGGAACGGTGGCGAGTTCGTCGCGGACGACGACCGCGTCCGCGGTCTCCAGCGCCAGGTCGGAGCCGGCCCTGCCCATGGCGACACCGGTGTGGGCTGCGGCCAGCGCCGGGGCGTCGTTGACGCCGTCGCCGACGACCAGCACCTTGCGGCCGGCGGATTCCAGTTCCCTGACAGCGCTCACCTTGTGCTGCGGCAGCAGGCCGGCGCGTACGTCCTCGATGCCGACTTCCTCGGCGAGGCGGGCGGCGGCACGGGGGTTGTCGCCGGTGAGCAGCACGGGCGCCGTACCGGTCAGGGAGACCAGTGCCCCGACGGTCCGGGCCGCGTCGGGGCGGAGCCGGTCGGCGATGCCGAGCAGGCCCACCGGCCGGCCGTCCACGGTGACCAGCACGGCCGTACGGCCCTCTTCCTCCAGTGCGGCGGCGAGGACCGCGGCGCGGGCGGACGAGGAGTCCGTGGCCCCGGTCAGCAGCCGGGCGGGTGTGCCGACCGCGACGACCTGTCCCTCGACGGTCGCGGTGACGCCCACGCCGGGGGTCGAGTCGAAGTCCTCCGCGAGCGGCAGGGACAGCCCCCGCTCCCGGGCCGCTTCCACGATCGCCCGCGCCAGTGGGTGCTCGCTCGGGTGCTCCGCAGCGGCCGCGACGCTCAGCAACTCCTCGTCCGTGAGGCGGGATCGGGCCGGCGACCGGACTTCGGTGACCCGCGGGGTGCCTTCGGTGAGGGTGCCGGTCTTGTCCAGGGCCACCGCGTCGACCTGTCCCAGGCGTTCCATCACCACGGCCGACTTCACCAGGACCCCGTGCCGTCCGGCGTTGGCGATCGCCGACAGCAGCGGCGGCATGGTGGCCAGCACCACGGCACACGGCGAGGCCACGATCATGAAGGTCATGGCCCGCAGAAGGGAGCCGTCGAGGTCCGCGCCGAAGGCGAGGGGCACCAGGAACACGGCGAGGGTGGCGGCCACCATGCCGAGGGAATAGCGCTGCTCGACCTTCTCGATGAACAGCTGTGTCGGCGCCTTGGTCTCCGACGCCTCCTCGACCATGCGCACGATCCGGGCGATCACCGAGTCCGACGCGTCACGCTCCACACGCACGCGCAGCGCGCCGGTGCCGTTGAGGGTGCCGGCGAAGACCTCGTCGCCCTTGTCCTTGGCCACCGGCAGGGGCTCGCCGGTGATGGTCGCCTGATCGACGTCACTGGCCCCGTCGAGGACCCGGCCGTCGACGCCGACACGTTCGCCGGGCCGCACCAGGACGGTGTCGCCGACCGCGAGATCCGCGACGGGGACCACATGCCCGGTGCCGTCGTGCGCCAGGCGCGTCGCCGTGGCGGGCGCGAGGTCCAGCAGCCCGCGCACGGAGTCGGCGGTCCGTGCGGTGGCCAGCGCCTCCAGCGCGCCGGACGTGGCGAAGATGACGATCAGCAGTGCGCCGTCCGTCACCTGCCCGATCGCCGCCGCCCCGAGCGCGGCCACGACCATCAGCAGGTCCACATCGAGGGTCTTCTCCCTGAGCGCCTGTAGCCCCGCCCGACCGGGCTCCCAGCCGCCGGCCGCGTAGGTGAGCGCGTACAGCGGACCCCAGGCCCAGGCCGGGGCGCCGGTCAGCTGCAGCGGCAGGGCGAGCAGGAAGAGGACGAGAGCGGCGGCCGCCCACCGTGCCTCGGGCAGGGCGAGGACGCGGGTACGGCGTCGGGGCGCATCGCCCTCCCGCATGGGGACGGCCTTGCCGGTGGGGGCCGGAGCGAGGGTTGTCACGGAGATGCGGTCCTTCGAACGGCATGAGCAGACTTCGGGCTTCCGGGTTGCGCGGTGCCACGTAAGCCACCGTACAGGATTGAATGAAGAGTCATTCATGCGTTCATGGGTGGTCGTCCGTAGGATGAAGGCCATGGGCCACGGAGCTGATGCCAAGACCACCGCCACCGCGCGCCAGCGCCTGGAAACACTGGGCGCCGCCGACGTGGCCGCCACTCTCCAGGCCTTGGCGACACCCTCCCGGCTGCGGATCCTGGCCCGCCTCCAGGAGGGACCGTGCGCGGCGACCGAACTGGCCGACGCGGTCGGCATGGAACAGTCCGCCTGCTCGCACCAGCTGCGACTGCTGCGCAACCTGGGACTGGTCACGACCGAGCGCCGGGGCCGATCGATCATCTACGCCCTCTACGACAACCACGTGGCCGAACTTCTGGAGCAGGCCCTCTACCACCTCGAGCACCTGCGGCTGGGACTGCGCGACGCCTCGGCCACGCCGACCGCGGCGGCCGAGGCGCACTGAGGGACGGCCCCAGTTCGGTTCCTCCGCCGGCCGCTGCCGAACGACCTGCCCGGGCTCCGAGCGAGCCGTGCCGGCGGCAGCGGGCCTAGGAGTCAGGCGAGGTTCGTCAGGGCGTGGACCAGCCCCCACGCCGCCCGCTCGGCCGCGGCCGTCACCTTCCTCAGCGCCCTCGCCACGGACTACGAGTGGATGCGGGCCGAAGTCCTCTACTAGCGCCTCTACATGGCCGGCCACGTCGCCAGTGACCTCACCGCGGGAACCCTCCTGGGCGACCCGATCGGCGACTACGCACTCGCCGTCAGCGGCCAATCACCCTTGCCGAGCGGCACCTTCCCCGGCGAGGCGGGTCTCGAAGCCGTCGAGGAGCGACTGGAGGCCGAACTCGAAGGTCCGGTCGGGCGCTGCGACGTACTCCGTGGCGGCTGCGGTGTCGAGGCGTTCCCGCAGACGCGGGAATCGCTTGGCGGTCTCGGTGGCGCGTGTCATGGCGTCGGCCATCAACTGCCCGGCGTCCGCGCCGTCCTTGCTCAGCCGGCGGTTGAGCGAGACCTGGGCGGCAGGCCCGAGCGCATTGCCGAGCACGAAGGTGAACACGGCGGCGGCCGCCCGGTCCGCGTCGTCCGCGGCGAAGCCCGCCTCTTCGTAGATGGCCAGACCGAGGTCGTTGTAGCGGGCCTGGCCGGGACCGTACAGAAGGTGGCTGCCGAACGCCTGCACGAGCCAGGGATGCCGGGTGAGCATCGCATGCATGGCCCCTGCATGGGCGGTGGCGGCAGCGCGCCAGCCGGTGGCACCGAGATCGGGCAGCTCGACCTCGCCCCAGATCGCGTCACCGGCGAGTCGGACCAGATCGTCCTTGGTCTTGATGTGCCAGTAGACGGCCGTGGCGGCCGAGCCGAGCCGTTTGGCCAGGCTCCGCATGTTGAGGCCGTCCAATCCCTCGTCATCGAGCAGCTCAATGGCCGCACGGACGATCCGGTCTGCGGTCAGGGTCTCGCGGGGCATGCACTCATCTTACTTGCACTTAGTTCAGGGAGCCTTGCACTTTGTTCAAGTCATGCCTACGAGGCCAATGCGCTCGGTGTCCCCGGTGTCGCCGTCGGGGTCCTCCACGGCGGTCAGGAGATCTTCGCCTCGCACGGCGTGACCAGCGTCCGCACCCCACTGCCGGTCGACGAGAACACGCTGTTCCCGCTGGCTTCGGTGTCCAAAACCTTCACGGCGACCGCGCTGATGCGCCTGGTCGCCGAAGGAAAGGTGGACCTTGACGCCCCGGTACGGACGTACGTGCCCGAACTGAAGCTCGCCGCCGAGGAGTCCGCGGCACGTATCACCGTTCTGAACCTGCTCAACCACACCGCGGGCCTGGAGTGGAACCTGATCGACGACGGCGAGGGCGACCGCTCCCTTGCCGGGCTCGTGGCAAAACTCCCACAACTGCCGCTGATCGCACCGCCCGGAGCCCGCGCCTCCTACAGCCAGGCCGGTTACAACCTGGCCGGCCGGATCATCGAGAAGGTCACGGGCCTGCCCTTCGAGCAGGCCATGGCCTCGCTCGTCCTCGAACCGGTCGGCCTCGCGGACACCGTGTACGGCCTCTCCGAGGTGATGGTCCGCAAGTTCGCCGTGGGCCACAACCGCGGGGAGGACGGCGCATTGCGCCCCGCCCGGCCCTGGGCGGCATTCAAGGAGGGCGCGCGCGGCGACAACCCGGGCGGGGGCCTCGCCTCCTCGGCGAGCGACCTTCTGCGCTGGGCACGGTTCCAACTCGGCGACGGTGGAGGCCTGCTGCCGGCCGCGGAGCTGCACCGCATGCGGGAGCAGACGGTACGGCTGCGCGCCAGCACACTGGGCGAAGGCTTCGGCATCTGCTGGTTCCTGCACGATCTGGACGGCCTGCCCGGGATCGGCCACGGCGGCTCGGGAAACGGCCAGTTCGCCGAGCTGCTGATCGTGCCCGACCGCGACTTCGCGGTGGTCTCCCTGGCCAACGCCGGCCCGGACGGCTACCCCTTCAACCAGTCCGTCGTTCGATGGGCCCTCGAGCACTACCTCGGCGTCATCGAGAAGGCGGTGGAGCCGGTTCCGTACGACGAGGGGCGAGCCCGGCAGGTCGCCGGCCGCTATGAGATCGACGCCATGAACCTCGACATCGCCGCCGACGGTACCCGGCTCACCCTGGCGGTCGGCATCAAGCCGGAGATCCGTAAGGCGTCGGACGAGGAGATGCCCCCGGACTACCCGGCCGCGGACATCGGCTTCCTCCCCGGCGACGGCGACGAGTACATCGTCACCGAGGGCGGCCTCGCAGGGCAGCGCGGCTACTTCTCCCGCGACGCCGAAGGCGCGATCACCGGTGTCGACCTCGCCGGCCGACTCTTCAACCGGGTCGCGGAAGCACCCTGATCGAACCCCGGCAGACAGCAGGGGGAGGCCACTGGCTGGACCGTGCCCCACCGGCTGTGACAAGCCCGTATCGCTCCGCCTGGTCACCGCCCAGGGGCTGCTCGGACGCCGGGCCACGCGATGTCGTCAACGGCGAGAAACGGCTCCCTTGCCACGACCGCAGGGGTCGCCCCGGTGAACTCCACGACCTCCCGGTGCAGATGGGACTGGTCGGCGTAGCCGGCGTCGGCCGCGACGCGGGCCACGCCTTCACCGGCGACCAGGCGGTGGGCGGCATGGTCGAAGCGGACCAGCTTAGCGGCGCGCTTGGGCGGCAGCCCGAGCTGCGACCGGAACCGGGACCACAACCGCTTACGACTCCAGCCGACCTCGGCCGCGAGGTCGTCGACCCGGGCCAGGCCGCGGCCGGCGACGATCCGGTGCCAGGCCCAGGCCACCTCCGGGTCCACCGGCGGGCCGTCCTCCTGCCGGCGAGCGAGCAGCGAGTCCGTCAAAGCGAAGCGATCCTGCCACGCGGAGACCTCCCCGAGTTGCTCGCGGATCCGGGAAGCAGCCCTGCCCCACAGGTCGTCCAGCGAAACGACGACACCGTCCAGTTCGGCCGGCGACGTGCCCAGGATCGCGCCTGCGATCACCGGGGACAGCCGCACCTGCACACACTCGACGTTCTCTCCCCGCGCACGGACGGCGCCCGCGGACCCGAGCCCCGGCCCGGCGACCACGCTTCCCAGCTGCTGCCGCCCGCCGGCACCGTCGATGACGGGCGAGCCGGCGCCGAAATCCAACAGCAACGTCACGGCCGGGTGCGGGACGATCCGGAGTGCTTGAAGGTCACGGACGTGGAATCCGGCCATGGTGACACCGTCCACTCGGCTGGGCCGTCGCGGGCTCTCGACACCCCACACAGCCGCACCGTGCACGAAGGTCCGCATGGTCCCATCGTAGGCGTGCCGGCTGAGGGGAACATTCGTCCAATCCAGCTGCGCGCACCGCCGGAGACAGTGGGCGCATGACTGTTTCTGACGGTTCGTACGCGAACGACGGTGCCGGCGTCGCCGAGGCCTCGCCACGGTCGGCCTTGACCCTGTCGCTGGAGGACGGCGACATCCATGTGTGCCAGGACGGTCCCCGTGACGCCCCCGCGCTCCTGCTCCTCCACGGTTCGGCGTCCTCGGGGCGCTCGTGGGGCCCGATGGTTCCGCTGTTGCGCGGATCCCACCGCGTCATCCGTATCGACCTGCTCGGGCACGGCCGGTCGGCCAAACCGGCCGACGGCAGCTACACGATCCCTGACCAGGCGCGACGCGCCGCCGCGGTACTGGACCGCCTCGGCATCGAGCACACGGTGGTCGTCGCTCACTCCAGCGGTGGCACGGTCGCCACCGCCCTCGCCGAACAGCGGTCCGAGCTCGTCACCGCGCTCGCACTCGTCAACACCGGCCCCAGCTTGGCCGCCTACCTCGCACCGGACTCCGCCGCGACCGGCTTCTTGCAGTGGCCGCCGACCGACGAACAGCTCCGGGAGCTGGCGAGCACCGGCTTCAGCCGAGCGGGCTATCAGGTACCGGAAGAGCTACTGGACGACGTCCGAAGCATGACCCACCACACGTTCATCGCGACGATGCAGGCCACCCGCTCCTACCTCGAGCAGCGCGCGCTGCCGGACCGGCTGGCGGTCCTGGGCAAACCGCTGTTGGTGATCTTCGGTGCAAACGACCGCAGATGGCGGTCCTCATCCGCCGGCGAGTACCGCGCTGTTGCGGGCGCCGAGGTCGCGTTGCTGCCCGGTCTCGGGCACTCGCCGATGCTCGAGGATCCACCACGAACGGCCACCCCGCTGCTGGCATTCGCCGCGAAACACGCCGTACCGGCGGACCGATGAAGAGGAGCCGCGCCCTGCGCGTACTGGTCTCCGGCGCCAGTGTCGCCGGCCCCGTGGTGGCCTACTGGCTCAGCAGGCAAGGCTTCGCCGTCACGGTCGTCGAGCACGCACCCGCCCTGCGCAGGACCGGTGGCCACGCGGTCGACCTGTTCCGGCCCGCGATGGACATCTCGCAGAAGATGGGAGTACTCCCGAAAATCGAGGAGCGGGCCACCACGACGAACCGTATGACCGTCCATCGGGAGGGCTCACGGCGTCCCGTCCGGGCGGACCTCTCCAAGATCTTCGGTGCCGCCTCCGACCGACACGTGGAGATCATGCGCGACGACCTCAGCGAGATCTACTACGACGCCGCACGCGACGACGTCGAGTACATATTCGGCGACACGATCACCTCGATCTCCCCCGACGGCGACGTGCGATTCGCGCACGCCGCGACGCGCCACGTCGACCTCGTCATCGGCGCGGACGGGTTGCACTCCAACGTGCGCCGTCTCGCCTTCGACAGAGAGTCCAGCTGCCACGACTTCATCGGTGCCTACTTCGGAGTGCTGACGCTGCCGAACGTCGCCGCGCTCGACGGCGAACTCCTCATGCACGTCGGCATCGGCCGCACCGCAGGCATGTACGGCGCGCGGCACCTCGGCGACGCGCGAGCGCTGTTCCTGTTCCGCAGCGAGCGTGAACTCGCCTACCACCGCCACGACGTGTCCCGTCAGAAGGAGTTGCTGCGCGACGCGTTCGCCGGCATGCACGTCCAGGTGGACCGCTGGCTGGACGAACTCGACCATGCCCCTGCCTTCTACTTCGACTCCATCACCCAGCTCCGTATGGACACTTGGTCCACGGGGCGGGTGACCCTCGTCGGCGACGCGGGCTACTGCCCCGGTCCGGCCGTCGGCGGCAGCACCAGCCTGGCCGTCGTCGGCGCGTACGTACTCGCCGGGGAGCTGGCACGGGCGGACGGCGACCACGGGCGTGCCTTTCCCGCGTACGAACGCGCGATGGCAGGGTACGTGCGCAACAGTCGCGAGGTCGCGCTGAGCGCGGCCAAGACCCTGATCCCCACCTCACATCTCGGCGTACGGGGGCTGGTTCAGGGCGCCCGCCTGATCTCCGCCCTGCCCGCCGGGCCCAGCCGCGCCCTCCTCCGCCTCACCACCAAGAGCGCCCGCCTCCACAACTCCGTGGTGGTCGACGAATATCCGGCGTCGACCACCGCGTCACGACGCCGCGCCGTCCTCGCGGGCGACGCCCCAGACGGGCTCGGAAGGGAACAGTCACCGCGTCCTGACCACCGAGGGTCGCTGTCAGAGGGCGGTTGACCACGGCGAGCGCGGCCTCCGACTTCGGCCACTGTGCGGTCAGGTACGGCGGTTGCCGGACGCGGCGGGGCACGGGGCAGAAGCCGTAGCGGATCGTGTGCCGAGGCAGGCAATGACACGGTCCGTTACGCGATGATCGGGCCGACTTCGGCTGGCGGAAACAACCAGTTGCACGAGACGGGGCCGACGGGCCGAAGGCACGAGCCCGTCAGGCCCTTTCGGGCTTGCGGGCCAGCAGGCAGACGTGCGGTCTCTTCACCCGGCCGCCGGGCTCCTGCTCCAGCCTCGCGGTGACGACGAGTCCGGCCTGCTCCATCAGGCCGACCATGCTGTCCGAGGGCAGCAGGTACGACTCGTAGGACACCGGGCGGCCATAGCCCTGGGTCGGCTGCAGCCGCTCATCGCCGACATGGTCTTCCCAGAGCAGGTAGCCGCCAGGTGCGAGCGTGCGATGGAACTCGGCGAACACCGCCGGCAGCCACTGTGGGGGTGTGTGGTGGGTGGAGTACCAGGCCAGGATGCCGCCGAGCTCGTCGTCCCTCATCTCCAGCGCGGTCATGGAGCCCTCCGTGAACCGTAGGTTCGGATAGGCGTGCCGGGCAAGTCCGATCATCTTCGGTGACAGATCGACTCCGAAGGCGGACACCCCCGGCCCGGCCAGGTGCGCCGTCACCCGGCCGGGGCCGCATCCCAGGTCCGCGACCGGCCGCGTCCGCACGAGCTCGGCGAACCCCGCCGGCATCGCGCGTGACAGCGGGTCCAACTCGGCGGGAGGCGGGACGCGTTCGACGTAATCGGCGTGCGGCGACCGTGTCGTACGACTCGCGCACGGCGGCCAGGAAGGAGGGCTCAGCCATGCGGGCGACCCTAGACCAGGGGACCGACAGGCCTTGTCACGACCTGACAGTTCACCCACCACCCCGGTAAGTCGGCGGCCGGCTCATGCGATCATGCGGGCGGCTCTCGATCGAACGGTGGACGGTCAACTGATCGGGCGGTCGCACGAATTGAGCCCTCGGAAGTCGAGCGGTCGAATGAGAACGGGAGTACGGCGTGAGCGGGGCCGAAGGACAGGACGGGTCGTCCGTGTCGGACGAGGAGTGGGAGCGGTTCCTCCGTGAATCGGCGACGGGGGCAGCCGGGGCCCCCGTGGAGCCGTCGGCACGTGACCGTGAGGCGCAGCGGCGCCTGCGGGAGCGCCCCGGGCAGCCTGAGGGCCGGCGTACGTACTCACCGGCCAGACCTCGACGCAGGACAGGCTGGTACGTGACCGGGCTGGTGGCGGCCGTGGTCCTCCTGGTCGTGGGGCTCTTCCCGCAGCAGGTCGTCGGCTGGTTCGGTGGCGGCGACAGCGGGCGGGACGGGACGCCGTTGGCCGGCGAGTCGGAAAGGCCGCGCAAGGCGCCCGGCTCCGAGCCGGATCTGCGCCCGACGCTCGCCGAGCCCTTCCGCGGTTCGCCTGCCGCCCGCTGGGCCGACGGCGCGGCAGGGATCACGGTGCCGCCGGCCAAGGCGACCGGCTGGATGGACGCCTCCCAGGTCGATCGGGCGCTGCGGCAGAGCCGGGACTTCCTGGCGGCTGCGGGGCTCGACTCCCGCGTGCTGCGCGGTGATCGGCCCACGAAGGCCATCGCGTTGTTGAACCCGCACCAGAAGGACGTCCAGGCGTATCTCCGTGCCGCCCTGTCGTCGGCGGCGCCCGCTCCCAAGACCGACCCGCTGCTGCTGTTCAGCCGCTTCCAGCCTCAGCGGACCCGACTGGTCGGCGACGTGGTCAAGACGCGCGGTCGGCTCACGTACCAGGAGGGGAAGCGCGGGGCGCTCGAGGTGACGGCCGACGTCACCTTCGTGTACCCGGTCACTCCGGCGGGCCACAGCGGGCGGGACGCGGAGGTCGTCCGCACGATCGTGCGGCGAAAGATAGTGATGAGCTGGGACGACCCGGCCAAGATCATCACTGAACCGGGCACGATGTCCCTCGTTCTGTACGAACTCGACATGACCAACGGCGGCTGCTCCGCCCCGTCCGGGTACTTCGTGCCGCCCTTCGGCACTGGCGACGAGGAGCCCACCGACGAGAGCCACACCGTTGATCCGTACGACCGCAGCAAGCCGATCGGCACGACGGCCACGGGCGAGGACTGCGCGACCGCCACCCGCTCCTGAAGCCGGCCGCACGTGGCAGGCCCGCGTCAGGGGCCTTGGGCCGGTCGGCCTGGGGCGCAAGCCGCCTCGCCGCGGGTCGGACGTGGCCACCGCACCACCCGGAGGGTATGCGGTGGCCGGCAGCGGCGCTGATGGAGCGCAGGCCCGGCCTGCTGGTTACAGGCCGACCGGGTTGACGTAGGTGCCCGGGTGGGTGGCACCGTCCTGCTTGAGGATCTGGCCGCCGAACGGCCACTTCAGAGCGAAGTGCTTCGTCTCGTTGGGCGGGGTGACCAGGAACTTCGCCGGAACGAACTTCTCCTTCTGCGGCGTGGACCTGGCCACCGGGAGCAGGTTGATGCTGAAGTCGACCGTGTCCCCGTGCCCCAGGACCATCTTCTCGGGCTTCTTGGCGGAGCGCACCAGCGACCAGGTGCTGTCGGTCTTCTGAGCACCGATCATGTCGACACCGGCGAAGCCGGACAGGGTGCAGCTGCGGTTGCTCTGGTTGGTGAACCAGATGAACGCCTGGGTCTGCTTCTTGGTCTGGTCCATCTCCGGCTTCGCGTCCTCCCCTGTCGCGAAGCCGGCCTTCAGGTCTGCGGTGTGGCAGCGGGTCGGCGCGGCCTTGGCGGGGGCGGCCGAGGCCGGCACGGCGGCAGCGGCGGTACCGGCGACGACGACGGCCGCAAGGGCCACGGCGGTCAGCTTGCTCTTCATGGAGTTTCAGGTTCCCCTCGTATACGAATCGGCGCGCGAGGTCAGCGCGCGCCTACGCACCTGAAGACGTGCAATACCTGGAGGACGTTCCGTGTGCCGGGCAACCACTTCCCGCGGCCAGGCTCCCAGTCCGCGTCTTCTGACGGCCGACCTGCTCTTGCCGGCCCCGGAGCCGGGCGTCGTCCACGGCGTTGCCCATGCTCACCGGGCCGTGGCTGCCGTCTGGGATCCAGGCCGGCACACACGCACGGACGCACGCGATGCAGAGGGAGCTGATGCGGTCGTTCCAGTAGGTGGGGACGTTCTCCATGTGGTTCGGGCCGGTGGAAATACCGCCCCGGATTCTGGTCCTCTCCTGCGATGCGGTCGCCGCCACGCCTCGGTCAGGTGAGGGGCTCGACGGTCCGCGCCGTCGAGTCATAGCTCCGGGCAGCGTCGAAGGTGCCGTCCCACTGCTGTGACAGTTCGGCGGGGAGCAGTTCATCCGGCCAGGAGACCGCACCGGACCGGGCCCGCGCCAGGCTGATGTGCGGGACCCAGTTGCCCGGCTCGTGCGGGCTTCCTTCTCCCGAGCCGCACCCGGCCAGCACTTCCCACACCTGCCGCTGCAAGGCCGCCAGCGCTGCGTCCGGCACCACGCGCCAGGCCAGGACCTTCACTCGCCCAGAGAAACGGATGACTCCCCGCAGGCTCAGCGGAAGGGGAAGCGCCGTAAGAGCCGCGCACAGTTCACGTCGTACGACCCATGGCAGCTCGGGCGATGTCGCGAGCGTCAAGTGCGGCCGGTTCGTCGGGTGCGGGTGAGCGGCCAGACTGGGCAGACCCGCGTCGGCAAGCCGCTGCCAGACGTGGCGCACCCGCTCCTCGGTCGAGGTGTCGGCCAACAGTTCTACGGTGTGCACCGAAGTAGCCTAAGAGCTGTCCCGCAAAAGCTGGTGGGGCCACGCAACGCGGACTTCGTGCCTGTGGCAGCCTGCCGTCATGCCGGCCGAGCTGCGTGAACATGCAGGGCGTCATTACGCCATCCAATTCCACTACGCCTTGCCCGACGATGCCTGGGCTGTGGAGCTGAGCGAGGCCGTGGCTGCGCCAGCTGCGTGGGCCGAGGATCCCAGCGCCGATAGGCACCTGCCTGGAGCAGCCTTCTTGGTGGCGTTCGTCCCTGACGAAGATCCGGACCTGGAACCGACTGTCCACATCCACAGCCATGATGAACACGTCATCCCCTACGAGATCATGCGCTGGTTCATGGAGCAGGTGGCCGGCCAGGTCGAACGCTGCCGCATCGCGTTCGAGCAAGACGGGCCGGAAGCGGTGGAATGATGTTGCCATGGCTGGTGTGGTCACGGCGTAGGAGGCTTCCTGCTCAGTCCAGTTCACCGGGCTGAGCTGCGGCAGTTCGGCAGGGTCGATGCCCCCCTCTGATGATGCCGCAGAGGTTGTTGGCCATGTCGGCCAGGCCGGTACCGAGCGGTCGGTCGCTGGAATCGACGACGAAGTCGTCGAACGCCCCTGACTGGCAGCATCACGGAGCTGCAGACAGTGCCTTCTTCGCAGACGTGGGACGGCAGGCGTCGCCAAGAAGCCACAGCGGTCCCGGCCCGTGTGCGACCGCCTGATTCGCGCGTGGCTCCACCGGAGTGCAACCTGTGCGGGAAGTGGGAATCGGCATCGTGGCGCACCCCTTGTCGGCCAGGGGTCGCACCGACCCACGGGCAATCAGCTCCGAATCGAGTTGGGGATAGGGTGATTCGATGCCACAGAAGCGCCCATCCTTGATCACTGAGGCGGCGGCTCTGGCCGTCGCCGGGGTCGGGCTCCACCGGTACGAGATGGGTCCGGCCGTGATCGGGGCGGGGGTGGATGCGACCGTCGTCATCGTCGAGTCCGGGGACGATCCAGGGGTCGGCGGTGTTCAGGACGCTACCAAGGTGCTTCTGCGAGGGGATGCCGTTCCGGCATTGCGCCCACGGCTCGAATTCCGGGCTCCCTGGCCCCTTCATGTCTTCGTCCGCCTGGACGGGGGCTGCCTTCCTCTGGGCACCGCACTGTGTCGGGGAGGGTCGTCGATACCTGCCCACCTCCCCTATGCTCTTCTGAAACTGGACAAGCCTCTGACCCGCGAGGTGTTGGACGCGGTGCGGCCCGTACCGGAACCCGGGCCGGTACCGGGGGTGGACTGGGTCGGCCACGTGGAATCAGATCCGATCCGCGCCCTGGAGGCTTTCGTGCTCGGCTGGTTTCCCGCCGAGGCAGCAGGATCGATCGGCGAAAGAACCAACGAGGGTGAGCAACCGGACGATCTGCCGGAGGCGTTGACAGCCTTTTACAGCGTGGCCCGCCGTCGCCCCGCTGTCCTCGGGTTCCGTAATCCGGTGCTGCAACAGCCTCAGCGGACGTCGGGCCCACTCGGCGGCCGACTGGTCTTCGCCGTAGATGCCGAAGGAATCCGGGACTGGTCCGTCGCTTGCCCGCCGAAGACCAAGACGTCGGGCGAAGACGATCCCCGTGTATGGCTCACCGAAGATCCCTCCACGGATGACCCGGAGACGAGCCCTGAGGAGGAACCGCTCAGTCGCTTCCTCCTGCAGTACACCCTCTATGAGGCCATGAACATTGCCCCCTACCAGGCACGGACCTACTGCATGCCGACCCCGTGCCTCGCCCCGCTGCGGAGCGTGTTGCGTCCGGTTCCCCTGAGCCCGTTCCTGCCGGCCTACACCGGTGAGCGGTTCTTCGCCGCACCTGGACTGCTCGCGGCGATCAGCAGCGACGAGAAGGAGGCCGTCGTCACCTTCGCCGCGCTCCATCGCGCCACTTTGACACCACTGCTCGCGCACGGGTACCGCTGGTTTCATTTCGACGGTTGAGACGCGAGTTCTGCCACCATCGCGGACACCTGTTCGTCAGGGGAATCGCGGCTGTGCCCACGGCGGTCTCGTCGCGTGCGCCGTACCCGAACTGCCCATGAGGGTTGTCCGCCAGCCGAAGGTTTGCGCACCGCAGCCGGCTGCCTGCGGCGGGCCAAGGGGCCGCTAGCCTGCCTCCATGGTCACGGGCGAGGACGCTGAGCACATCGGAACCGATCTTGCGGCAAAGCGCTGGGATGCGACCCGCGCGTGGGCGGAGAAGCAGCTCGTCGAGGGCGAACACATCGAGGCAGTCGTACGATTGCGTGGCGGCTGGACGTCGGAGATGCGCAGATTGGACGTCCGCGGGCCTGGCGGTCGACGCTCGCTGGTCCTCCGGTCGTTCATCAGGCCCTTCTTCGTTCGCCACGCCGAGGGCCTGCTGACCCGCGAGGCAGCCGTGCTGCGCCTGCTCGACGGTACGGACATCCCCGCGGCCAGACTCGTGTCCGTGGACGCGGCAGCCGAGTACTGCGATCACCCCTCCTTGCTGATGTCCCGGTTGCCGGGGACTCTGCGCCTGGGCGATGAAGATGCGGAGCAGCTTGCGGAGTTGCTTGCCCGACAGTTGCTGCGCATCCACCGGCTGCCGGTGACCGTCGACACCAGGCCCCGTGACTATCAGGCGTGGACCTCTCCTGAGCGTGTGAGGCCGCCTGCATACACAGCGCAGCCCAGGCTGTGGCAGCGGGCCGTGGACGTGATCCGCCGCGAGCCACCGCAATACCGGGCCTGCTTCCTGCACCGGGACTTCCACCCCGGAAACGTCCTCTTCACAGGGGACGGTGACGGCTTGAGGGTCAGCGGCGTCGTCGACTGGGTGGAGACCTCGTGGGGACCGGCCGACCTGGACGTGGCCCACTGCTCGACCGCCCTGGCTCTCCTCCACGGGGTTTCCGCGGGCATGCAGTTCGCCGACCGCTACCTTGCGGCGGGTGGAACGCTGACCGACGACCCCGTCGACCATCTCTACTGGCGGCTGTTGGACGCCTTGGCCTTCGCTCCGGACGCCGAGAAGGTCGCCGCCCCTTGGCGCGAAGTGGGCCGTGCCGATCTGACCCCGACCCTGCTCACCCGGCGGCTTGAGGGATATACGAGGGCCCTTCTCGATCGCTACGCCTGAAGCCGTAGCCGTATAGCCGTACGGGCGACTTCGCATGGAGTGCGGGGAGGAGGATCGACCACCTGCTAGCGTGCGCGCATGGACGACCTGGGACTCGTGGCGTGGCCGCCTGCGCCGATCAGGACCGGGCGGCTCGTCCTCCGTGAGCCGGAGGCGGGGGACCGTGCGGTGTTCATCGAGCTGCTCTCTTCACCAGAGGTGAACACCTACCTCGGCGGCCCCCGCCGGCGTGACGAGCTTGAGCGCGAGACGCCTGAGGTGCCCGAGCGGTGGCCCGGGAGTTTCGTCGTGGATCTCGACGGGGCGATGATCGGCCAGATCCTGCTCAGGAGAGCGACCGGGCACCGTCGTCCGGCTGCCGTGGGGAAGGCCGATCTCGGTTACCTGTTCCTGCCCCAGGCTTGGGGATTCGGGTACGCCGCCGAGGCCTGCGCGGCAGCACTCGGCTGGTTCGACGGCGTCCTTCCCGGCGAGCCGGTGGTACTCACCACCCAGACCGCCAACGTCGGCTCGATGCGCCTCGCGGCGACGCTGGGGTTCACGGAGGTGGAGCGGTTCGAGGCATGGGGCGCCGAGCAGTGGCTCGGCATGTGGTCCCCGGGCGCACCGTCCAGTTGATCGCCGTCGACCGATGCCTACGTCGGCCGCCGGTGACACCTCGACCGGTAGTCCGACCATCAGCGTGCGCCTCACGTGCCATCAGTCAGCAACCGCGAGCCGAGCGGCCCATGCCGAGCAGATGCTGCGACAGCTCTATGCGGGTGAACCGCCGGACCGCTCCGCACGGAGCATGGAGTAGATCACTTGATCGTGCCACTGCCCGCCGCGCCACTGCGCGGAGCGCAGCACGCCCTCCCTGACGAAACCCGCCTTCTCCAGCGCACGCTGCTCGGCGAGGTTGGCACGGTCCGTCCAGGCTTGGAGCCGTTCTGCCCTGGTGTGGTCGAAGAGGTACTCGGCCAGCAGCCGCTGAGCCTGCGTGCCTATGCCGCGGCCGTGCGCGGCGGGCACCAGGCCGATCGCCAGGGTCCAGCAGGTGGAGGTGGCCGGCCGCCCCCAGGTGCTGGCGAACCATTCCACCCGCCCCACGGTCCGGCCCGCCTCCGCTACGCAGAGCACGCCGCCGTCGGGCCTGAGCAGGCCGGTATCGGCGAACTCCCGCCGCAGGCCGGCCGGTGAACCGAAGCCGAACCACTGGTAGGGGCCGACCCCCTCGGGCCCGTTGAACTCACGCTCGAACAAGTCGAGGTCGTCGGCTGTCACCGGACGCAGCGTGATCTTGTCGGACATGGAACGCCTCCTGCTCCTCATGACCCCACGGCTCGACCCCGTACGGCCGGTGTGGGCAACGGCGCCTGACTCTTCCACACACCTGGCCAAGCCCACGCGGGGTGCCGCGAGTTCGGGCCCGGAAACGATCACCGAAAGGCCGTCGAAGGCCGCCGGCGGTCCGGGTGCCTGCCCCGTCAGGCCCGGCTGGTCGCCCTGGCGTGGAGATGGTTGAGGGCGGTCACGACTGCGGTGTTGCGATACCACAGCAGCCACCTGCCGACCTGACTGCCGAGTTCCTGCAGCACCGTGAGTTGGGCGGGTGCCAGGTCGTGCAAGGGCTGCTCGTGATGGGAGGAGATCATCCCGATCACGGTGCCGTCCGGCCGGAACAGAGGGACACTGTGACAGGCGCGGCTACCCGTCTGGAGAATCACCTGCCGGGAACCGTCGTCGAAGCTGTCCGAGGCGGCGACGTCCTTGACGGTCACCTGACGGCGGTCGAGCGCCGCCTGAGCACACGAGGTCGTCGATGCTCCTACGAAGGCGAAGTAGTCGCTGAAGCGCCGGTTCACTCCGACATGCTTCTCCATGCGCAGCATCCCGTTCTCCACCAGCTGCACATTGCCCATGCGGGCGCCGGTCACGCTCAGCGTCCTGCGCAGCGCAGCGGTGAGAACGGCGCCCGGATTGTCGAACTTGGCTCCGACCGCTCGAAGGGCCGGCACCGACGGTGCGGCGATGCCCTCAGTGCTCGGCACCCATTTGGCAGCGTCCGGCTTCGGAGCAGGCAGCTGCACGGCGACGTCGGCCAGGGTGTGCAGCTTGATGTTGAACTTCTGGGACGAGCTACGGAGCAGATCGAACGCCTCCCGCTTCGAGGACAGTCTGAAGTGCTTCACGAGCAACTTCTCGGCACGGGCGACGCCGGCGTGAGCCAGCCGACGATTGCGCTCATCGACTTCCTGCCCCGCGTCGTGTTGCAGCTCAGTCTCTGCGACAGCCAGCGGGGCGGGCGCCTGCGGTTGTTCGGTCACTGACGGGCCTCCAAATCGGGAAAACACCCGTACGCCAGCACGCGGCTGCGTCCGCGCACGAGCGGAAGCACTGCGGTGCCTGCTGGCCGAAGCACCCACCCCCACTCTAAGACCATGTCCTACATGGCAGTTGTTGAGTGGGGCATGGGGAGTGGATGGTGGGGATGGATTGTTCCGGCAGGTCTGTGCGAGATCGCAAGGTCGTTGCTGCCGCCGTCGCGGGTGCGTCCGCAAGGCGGTGGGGTTGCGAACATCGATGATGAGGCGGTGTTCGCCGCGATCATCTATGTGCTGGTCAGCGGCTGCGCCTGGCGGGCGCTGCCGCCTTGTTTCGGTGCGTCGAAGTCGACCGTGCATCGCCGGTTCCTGATCTGGTCCAGGGCTGGTGTCTGGGGAGGCCCGCATCGAAGGGTGCTGCAGCTGCTGGACGAGCGAGACCTGGTCGACCTCTCCCGTACGGTCCTCGACTCTGCCCACGTGAGGGCGAAAAAAGGGGGCGAACACGCAGGTCCGAGCCCGGCGGACCGGGGTAAGCCCGGTTCCAGGATGCACGTCCTGTCCGACGCGGACGGACTGCCCTTACGGGTCGGGCTTTCCGCGGCCAACACCCACGACAGCCTCGCCCTGAACCCGATGCTGTCCCACTTCCACATGGGACACGAATCCCATGCAGCCGACTCCAAGCCCGTGCGTATTCACGCCGACAAGGCCTACGACATCCCTCACCTGCGACGATGACTGAGAGGCAAGCACATCGGCGTGCGCATCGCCCGCAAAGGTATCGAGTCCAGCGAGCGATTGGGCCGCCGGCGCTGGGTGATCGAGCGCACCATCTCCTGGCTGTCCGGGTACCGCAGGCTCAGCCCCCGCTACGAACGGGACCCGAGGAACTACCTGGCCTTTCTCGGCCTTGCCGCGGCCATCTGCTGCCACAAACGACTGCTCAACCTGACCATGTAGGACACGCCGCAAGGGAGTCGCAGAGACTGCACTGGCCGAGCCTGTGTCGCGGGTGGCCTCGGTTCGCCGCCGGACGGGGTAGAGATGCGATGCGCTCGGACCGCATGCTCGCGAGTCTTCCCAGTAGCCGGCGAAGGAGACGGAGGCACTCGCTGCGCACAATGACGTCGAAGTCCTGAGGCGTCGACCGGCACGGGCCGCGGTCGACGCCTCACTGACCGACGCTCAAAGCGTCAGGCGAGGTGTCGGGAAAAGAACCTCACCGTGCTGTCATGCTCGAGGGCCGGAACGTCCCCGTGCTTGCCCGGGTTGGCGTGGAGTGTTTTGTCGGCGGAGGCCAGGGCGTCGAAGAGTGCCAGGCTCTGATCCCGTGGGACGCGTTCGTCGTCCCACTGCACTAGGAATTCGACCGGGACGGTGACCCGGGCGGCGTCTTCGCTCGTCCCTAGGACGCCTCCAAGACCCAGTACCGCCGCATGGACACGGGGTTCGGCCGCGACGAACGGCACGCCGAGTCCGCAGCCCAGCGAGATCCCCCAGTAGCCCACGGGGCCGGCGCCGACATGATCGAGCCGCTGGACCTCATCTACGACCGCTTGCCATTCGGGAACGGTCTGACGGGCCACCATCGCCTGGAATCCGGCGATCAGCGGCGCAAGCTCTTCGCCGGCTTCCACACGTGCCTGGTTGTCGGCCGCGATCCGGTTGTACTCCTCAACCACCGGCCGGTCCCCATGCCCTGGCACATCAACTGCCACGACCGCGAAACCGCACTCGAGGACGAATCGACGCGCAAGGTGCACCACGTCAGGATCCTTCTTGTGCCGGCCGCCGCCGTGCCCCACAACGATGAGCGGACGAGGACTGTCAGCACCTTCCGGTGTCCACAGCACACCGGGGACCTCGCCGAGGAAGAAGAGCTGCTCGCGGACGCCGTCGGCCGACGTCTCAGCGGTGAAACGCATAGCGATTCAAGCCTTTCGGGATGCCTCCTGCGGGCACTCCCTAGACCATGCAAGAGAGGGAGACCCGACCTGTCACAGTGTTAATCGGTCTCACCTCCTTGGTTCGCAGCAATGCACGGCGCACAGAAGCTACCACGAAGATCTGCAACTACGCATCACTGGACGACACTTCACGTCGGACAGTCAGGCGCCCAACAGCGACGGACACTTGGGCTGGCAGTCCGTGGCGCGACAGCCGTCTTTTCGCCCCACACACGTGGAAACGGTGAAGGACAGAGATAGCAGGTCTGCCGCTGCCCGCAGACAGGCAGACAAACCAGCTGAGGTGTGAGTACAGGTACTCATGCCCGCGAGCCAGTACTCGGAAAGGCTGGCCCTATGACTACCTCTTCGGTGCAGATCCACTCTGCTCTGCCGCGCGTGCTGGGCGCAGCCGCCACGGGAGCGATTCTGGCCATCGGCGCCCGAAGCTACCTCTCCTGGGCCGACCGCCGCAGCGCTCAGACTTGCCAGGACAGCGACACCCTCTGCGTCACCTGGTGGAACCTGACGGCCCTGCCCCTCATCCTTGCGGTCACCCTGCTCGTGCTCACCATTACCTACAAGCACCTGGACATACGACCAAGACTCGTCATCATCCCGCCGACAGTTCTGCTAGCTCCCATTCCCCTCGCCGTCGGCGCGGGGAGGGGATGGTCGGCCGTCGCCCTCGCTGGCGCCGCTTGGTCGGGTTGCCTGGCCCTCGCTGCATGGAAGCGCTCCCGAGTCCTGGCCCTCACAGCGTCAACAGCGATTTTCCTCGCCGCCATGATCCTTACCTACCACTGACGCCCGCCAGCCGAAGCGGACGCCCGTCGCCGGGCGGGGCGGTAGCGGTGGCGCGTCTCACGAACTGCCCCCGGCCTGCGTCCGTCACGGCATGTCGAGTTCAGGCAGCGAGAAGAGCTCCGCGATCGCCTGCACGATTCGTTCGTCGTCATCGTCACCGATCGCTGCTTCAGGTCCGATCACCTTGGCGGCCGTAAGAGCTTTCACCAGCATATGCGGGTCTTCCCCTCCTGGGCGGGACGGATCCTCGAAGCTGAAGTGAGTGATCAACTGTCCGTCCCGGTAGTACTCGAAGGCGGGAGCATGTGCCTTGGCCACGCAAGGTTCTGTCGCGAAGACGGCCAGCTCACCACCATGACGGCACAGCTGCCCGTACGGGACGAGATCGTGGTCTCCGCTCTCCCAACTGAGCATGTGATGCATGATGACGCTCCAGTCCTCGCCTTTGCCGTAGGCCAGCGGCAGGCGACGCGCGGCTAGAAGTCCTCGGGTCAGCGCGTCCGTGGACACTCCTCTGAAAAAGACGACGTTGATCTCCTCCTGCTGTGGCAACGGCCTTCGAACCCAGTTCTTCATGTCTGCACGATAGAAGTGCCGACTGACACCCGCGTTCTCCAGCCCAACCGGCAAGGAGTCAACACGCCCTCTGCCGGTACGTGGCCTTGCGCCACACGCATGCCCTCTACGCTGTCTTGAACGCTGGACCTAACCATCAGCGCCGGCTCCCACACTCCGTTTCGTGGCCGCGGGGCTTGACGAACGATCACGCCATGTAGACGCCGTTACTCACGGCAAGAGCGAGAACTGAGGGCCTGGGAAATCCCGACTGTCGAGCTCATGCACAGTAAGCGGCGAGACGTCGCAGACTTCGGCCTGGCCCGTGGGCACGTCTGCCGTGCCAGGTCCGCGCTCTGCTGGTGGGACAGCGGGCCGCCGAAGGCTTGGATGGTGTCACTCATGCTCGTGAGGGCCAAGGTGCCGGGCCAGGGCCCGCCAGGGCCCACAAGTTGGAGTTCTTCAGGTAGGCGATGCCGTGTTCGACGCGGAAATCACAGTGGAAGGCCTTGACTGGCTGCCGGCCACAGCCTGACGCCGCCGTAGGAGGGGATGAATCCTCCTGCGACGTCCCCTGCATGGCGATGCTGCTTGCACCCGTCTGAGTACGAGTACTCATGCCTGCCCCGACCCTCCTGCTGAACAGTGGCGGACGGCTGACCTTCAGCTGTTGATGAAAGGCAGACAAGTATGTGGGACATCGCGCGGCGCCGGGTCGCCTCAAGAAGCGTCTGGACATCGTTGGTGCTTGTGGCTCTGCTGGCCGTCTCAGCCTGTTCCACGCCCCCGGACCGAGCCGTCAACGAGAAGGAACTGCGTACGCTCGGGCAGAACGATCCGGCGGTGCGGGCTCGGGGGCGAGCAGAACGAGAGCTTCGGAGCACAGCTCGGGCGTACGCCGACCGCGCATCACTGCCGTTGGGGCTGATCGTCGTGCGGGATTCCTGCGTGCCGGGGTCGGGACCCGGCTGGTTCTTCCAGCAGGAGACCGACAACTTCAAAATTGTCTGCTCGATGGACGTCACCGCCTACTACGGCGCCGATCCCCGGGACCTGGGTGACACGCTCGACGGAATTCTCACCGCGGGCGACCACGACCGGTCCGGTCGAGGCGAGCCGGATAGCCGCATCCCATTCACACATGACCGCGAGGGCAAGCGGCTGGTCGACTACTACCGAGCACACGGTCCCACACGAAAGAGTCCCCATGCCCCCGAGTCGACCGACCTGACCGCCTCCGGGCAGATACTGAGCTGGGACGCGACCGCGGGCGGGCCCTCGCGCCAACTGGTGGAGGAGCCCTACGCCGGCCTCGTCAACGATCCGCCGGTGTCACGCGTCGTACATGACCCGAAGGCCGCTACAGTCTCGGCCATCCGCAGACAGTACGGATTGGTATTCAAACTCCAACTTCCGCAGACGGGTTATTACGCAATACTCAAGAACGGTCAAGTGCGCACGAAGTGACCACTACACCAAACGAGGAAGTCGAACCCGGGACACGACGGTCCTCGACGTCGAGGTAACGGTCACGGACGGACCTCCCGTAAGGCACGCGATTCGATTCACGTTGCCCTCAAAGTGCTCGCGAGCGACCAAGGAGTACCTCAAGATTCACGATCGCGGAGCGGGACCACTTCTCCCTGGACCAAGATTCAAGGATCACGCCTGCCTGACCCGTACCCGACCACCGGGAGTTGCCGCACGCATCTCCCCGGCGCCTTCCGGGGCGGAGTGGATGGACCGAGCCACATGAGTTGCCCGAGGAGATGACATGAAAGAGTCACCTGCGAGTTGGAGGGACGACCCCGTAAGCCCTCATCGTCACAACTCAGCCCTACAGCGGTTTTATTGAGAGGAATCATGCGTAACATAACCACTTCCGCCGCCCTCATCACGGTCTGCTGCGTCGGACTCCTCACCGCCTGCACCCACGGAGACGACAGGGACGAACCCAAGCCCAGTGCGCGTGCCACGTTTGAACTGGGTCAGAGCGCGGATACCGCCGGCGTAGGCGGCAACGGGACCATGCGCATCACTCCTGACACGGTTCTCTACATCAGCAGGACGAACGCCGGTGCACCGGAGCATGATCTGTACGCAGTCGTCACTTTCAGCGCCGAAAACCGATCCAAAACACCGGTGACAGCGACGACCAAAGTCGGCGGCTTCCGATGGAAGGCGACCAAGGGGCACAGTGTGAGTGCAGGAAACAGCAAGAGTGCGGCAAGGATCGCTCCCGATGGCTTCGCCGACGGCGGCCCGACCGTACCGAGCGGCAACTTCCGCAGAAACACTATTGCCTTCGACATCGCTAGCGCCGAAAAAGGCGGCATCCTCGTTTACGTTGATGGCAACGGTGACGCCTATCGGTGGCGGATCCCCAACGCCAGCACGGGGCCCGTCGTGTCCGCGCTGAAGCTCGCACTCACATGAAGAGGGCGGCTTTGGACGGGACCTCGACCGCTCTCAGTGGACTCAGCCGGCAACCTGTGTCCCGCGGACGAACCTGAAGCTGTTCACGACTCGTCACAAGATCTCGGCGAGTCCGCGGGCCGCACGTTCCCGATGTGATGATCCGACCACTGCTGGGCTCGTGAGTGCTCGGCCGTTGATCGTGGACGATGACCTGTGGCAGCTCATCGAGCCGTTGCCGCCGCCCTGGCCCGAGCGGTCGCCTGGGCCGAAGCCGGTGGATGACCGGCGGTGCCTGCAGGACATTCTGTACGTCTTGGTCGATGACATGGCCTGGCAACTCCTGCCGCTGGAGTTGGGGGTTCGGCTCCGGACAGACCCGCTGGCGCCGCCCTGGACCGCTGGCAGCGGGCCGGGGGCCCCGACCAACTGCGCCGCGTCCTGCTCGCGAAGCCGCACGCGGGCCTGTGAACTCGACTGGACGCGTGCGTGGGTGGCCCCCCACTTTCGCGCGATAAGGAGGGAGCCGCGACCGGCCCGTCACCGGTCGGCCGGCGGAAAGCGGCAAGCACCATCTGATCTGCGACGGAGCGCCCCGCTGTACGTCATCATTTACCGCGGCAAACGTCAACGACATCACGCAGACCCTAGCCCTCGTCGACGGCATCCCGCCGCTGGCCGGATGCCCCGGACGTCGCCGCCGACCCCCCAAGCCGTGCTGGGCAGCAGGCGTACGACTCCCGGACCGTGCGCCGCGAACTCCACCATCGCCAAATCCTCCTTAAGGACTCCCTGGCCGTAGAGGGGCTGGGCAGACTCCGCTACGTCGTCGGGCACACGCTCCTGAAGATGGCCCGCTCATAATGCTGTTACGAGTTCCGGGAAGGCGGAGAGTGCGGGGGACACCCTCCACGCGTTCGCTTCCTACTCACCTGTCTCGTGCTCCGCACGATCCGTGGCCGGCGGCTCATCAAAGACGATCACGACCGGCGCGTTTGCCTCCGCTTGTGCGCGGTCCGACGCCGTCACGATCTCTTCGTAGGTCCATTCCCTGTACAGGCGCTCCCCGTGGGCATCGGTGATGTCAATGATTACGCCGGTCCCCTCCTCAGCGGGTTGCTCGGGGACGAGTCCCAGCTCGTACGTGGCGTTCTCGAGGAGGGCTTCGGTGACGCGGATGCCGGTGAGTCTTTCGGCCAGAGCGAGGACCGCCGCCTTCGGGTCGACGTCCGGGGCGCTCTCGTCGTGCTCCCCCTCAGGAGTGACGGGGAATCCGACTTCCCGCAGCAGGGGGACCAGTTCATCGGGGGTGCTGCCGTCGCGCGAGGAAGGGACCTCGAACGTCGTACGGAGTTCGCCGTCCTCGAACCAGTGGAAGAGGTGGATGGGCTTGCCGCCGTTGGTCGAGTGCACCACCACCCGACCACCCTTCGACAGCGTCTGCACGCACGCGCCCGCGAGCCCCAGGCCACCGTCAAAGCCGAGGACGATGGTCCAGTCGCCCTTCTCGCCCGGAGCGCGGAAGGCGCCCGCGACGTAGGACTCGTCCCAGTAGTTGTAGTCCACCTCGGCGCGGTGGGCGTCGTCCGCCTCGATCAGCCCGGCCGTTCCCTCCCCTGTGCCGCGTGGTTCCGCCTCTATCGCGCGCAGCACATCGCGCGGGCTTCGCCCCCGTACCAGTGTCAGGGTGTACCCACTCTCCATTGCGTGCCGGAAAAGCGGGGAGGTGCGGATCCAGGTGTAGTCGTGCGCGGTCACCGAGTTCATACGCCGCAGTGTGCCTGATGCCGCTGACAACGCTCGGTGTCAGCGGGTATCGCGGCTAAAGCTGGTCCCCGGGCCGCGCCACTTCAAGAACAAGGTCGGGTTACGAGCTCGACGTGCCCGCTCCGCCATGCAGAGGTGGGGCATGCTCCGTTCGCGCAGCGGTGATCGGCGGTGGACGCCGGCGCGCGAGGACTGCGATCGGCCGGCTATTCCAGGTCTCGTACGTGGTGTACAAGACTGGCGACTGCTGACGCGGCTGGGTGATCTGGCACTGCAGCGGTGACGGGAGCAGGTTCAGGGTCTGATCTCCAGCTCCTGCGCGACCGCCCTTATCAAGGGAGGTGGTTGCCCCGCGAGAAGGAGACCATAAACCAGACGACCAGAGGGATTAGAACCAGCAGGACGAATCCTGCCAACACCTTCGCCCAAGACGCAGTCCTACCTCGTCCTTCAGCCTGCATGGCCTTTCCCCCCGTCCATGATGCGGCAGAAGCCGAGTGTATGCGGAGGTTCGGAGCGACAGCAGTCACGCGCCAAGAGGAGCCGTGCAGATCCGCGCTGGGCCAGGTGGAGTGACGCCTGTACGTCGTACCATCAGGCTGCACCACGAGGTGAGGCCACAGGGCCGCAGCAGCACCCAGCCTGACGATGCACCGCCCGCAGCTCGCACTGCTCGCCTACACACCCCTCGCCCGACTCGCTCTGCACCGCCTGGCAGGCCCTGACCTCGCGGCCGGTTGCTCGGAGCTGTCCGGCCGTTGCGTCCGGCAGGTGGTAGTGCAACGGCCCCGCAGACAGGATAAGCAGGGTTCAACTGCTACGCCTGCGGGTCCGGTGCATCTGGAGGCAGCAGCATACTGCGGTGTCCTCGCGGGGCACCTTCTTCATCCGGCTCACGAGCGCCAGAAGGTCTGGCCGGGCATGCCTTCTGCCATGCGGCCAAAGATCACGCCAAGATCACAATGTTCACCGCGCAGCAAAGTTCCTTTTGTCTCATTCAGGCGAGAAGTGGTGGAGGACTTGTCTTTTTTGCCTCTATTGTCTTGACCCCCGGCGTGTGGAATCACAGCCGGATCGAGCATCCGGCGTGAACTCAAAGCTCTTCTCGTGCGGAGTGTGATTGATCGGGCTGCATAAGTTGCCCAGGAGACGACATGAAGGAGCCCCATGTGAGAGCACTCTCCCCAACGGGGGGTCGACCAGACCCCGCTGAGGATGCCGCTCTGCTCCAGGAGCCGCAGGGCGCCTCTCAAGAGTTCGCCGAGCTGTATGACCGATACGCACCCGCCATCCACCGCTACGCCACACGCCGCTTGGGCGCTGGGCTGGCCGACGACGTCGTAGCAGAGACCTTCCTCGTAGCGTTCCGTCGCCGACAGCGCTTCGATCCGGCCCAAGGTCAAGTCCGCCCTTGGCTCTACGGCATCGCGAGCAACCTGATCGCGGCGCACCGGCGTTTCGAAGTGAGGCAGTATCGCGCGCTGGCCAAGACCGCGATCGACCCGCTACTGACGGACTATCACGACGATGTGGACGATCGGGTGGCTGCCACAGCGGTCGCACGCCAACTGGCCGCCGCGCTCAGCCACCTCTCCAAAGGAGATCGAGACGTCCTCCTCCTGATCGCGTGGGAGTCCTTTTCCTACGACGAAGTGGCGCAGGCGCTGGCGATCCCCGTCGGCACAGTGCGCTCGCGGTTGCACCGGGCGCGCAAGAAGGTCCAGAAGACTCTTGGTGGGGTGAACCCCGCCGCGGTACACGAGGAGTTCGCGGATGGATGACATGACGCTGCTGCAGCAGATGCGCGCCGAAGTTCCCCGCCCCGACCCGGCACGGCTGGCCATCGGCCGGGAGCGGCTGCTGGCAGAAATCAGGCAAGAACCGTCGAACAGTCCAGCCCCCCGTCGTACGGCGGGAAGTGTCCTGGGCAGAAGGAATCGGGGTGTCGGCGCCTCTGCGTCCGCGGGCACGGTCCGGCCCCGTTTGCTTGGCCGGCCAGTGATTCGCGCCGCCCTGGCCACGGTTGTGGTGGCCGCCATAACCAGTGGTGTGGTGACGGTGGTGGACGCCACCTCACGCGAGGACCGCCATGCGGCAGCGCCCGGCGCCGACTCCCCTCGCATGCGGGCCGTCAGCGCCAGCACCGTCCTCAAGGCTGCCGCTGCCCATCAGCGGCGCCAGGAGAAGCAAATCGCCCCGCGCGACGATCAGTTCATCTACACCAAAGAGCTCGTCACAGAGACCGAGATCAAGACAGGGAAGACGCGAACGCTCGTCGATGAGAACTGGCACTCGGTGGACGGCACCAAGCGCGGTTGGACGATGGAGGTGGGGAAAGGCTGGTGGGCCGAACCACTGAAGCCCAACCAGTCGATGTGGCCCCCCGCCAAGTGGCAGGAACTGGAGAAACTGCCCACCGAACCGTTCAAGCTGATTCTCTTCGTACAGAAGCGGCTCATCGGCCGGAAGCCGACCCCGACCCCCGACATCAGGGATCACGACTGGCCCATGATCGAATTCGGCCTTGTCAACCTCCTCCACAGACGGCCAGTGATGCCGCCGGGGCTGCGAGCAGCGGCGTTCGAAGCACTCGGCATGATCCCCGGCGTCACCGCGACCCCCGGAGTCACGGACGCCGACGGACGCCCCGGCATCGCGATCGCCTACAAGGACCCCTTCCATCAGTTGCCGACGAGCGACGTCCTCATCTTCGCCGACGACACCTACGACTTCCTCGGCTTCGAGGACTCACATGTGGGAGAAAGAAGGGCGTACAAGCGCATCTTTACTCTCGAAAGCTACGCCATAGTCGACAAGGTCAAGCAACGGCCATAAGACGTTAGAGCTGAGTGCGGCAGGCCGAGAGCTTGGATCCGCGCATGGCGTGCGCGTTGGCATCCTCCGCACCCGCAGGTGGGGTCGAGCGGGGTGAAGTCTGTTTGGGCACCCAAGAAGCAGCGCTGTTCGCGCTGCGGCTACGTCAGGCGGCGTCCGGATGCTCCTGCTGCAAGGTGATCCGACCTTTCACCTGAACGGTCAGAACCTGTCGGCGGATGGCCGGGTCGCCGGGAGTTCCCACCTGATCTCGCCCTCATGCCGGTGGCTGGTGGGCGCCAGACCAGCAGCACCGGCGACGGCAGCGGAGGCGTGGTGATCCGGATGGATATGGGCACGGATCGCCCCGACTTCCTGTTCGCGCAGCCAGGCAACCAGTGCTCGTGCCGCCTCGGTGGCAATCCCACGCCCCTGCCACCGAGTCCCGACCACCCAGGCGACCTCGGCGGCACGTTCGAACTCGCCCCCGGTGATCGTTGCTTGCACCGTCCCGACCAGACGCTTCTCCGCCCGAAGCCGGATCACCCAGTTCCACCACGTCTGGGAGGCATGGGGAGAGCCCGCCACCAGGCGTGCGTACCGTGACCGCAATGCCTGCGCAGAGTAAGGGGTACCGCCCGTGAAGGCGTGCAGAGCCGGGTCGGAGAGTACTTCGGCCATCTCGTCCGCGTGCTCGACGGCCAGCGGTACGAGGCTCAGCCTCTCGGTCTCGACGGCCTCGATCTTCAGGGCGTCCACGCCGCCTCCGGTACGGACGCTCGCTCTTCCGCCGTCCCGGCGCGCACCTCCGCACTCCGGCACGCATGCACGGCCCGGGGGCTCAACGCGGTCGGCCCGCGCGTCGACGTCGCTGCGGGCGTCGGGTGGGCATGGGTACGCCTTCGTCCGGGACCGCTGCGGGCGAGGAGAACCCGCCGGGAACGCTCGCCCGGGCGGCAGCCGGGACCTGTGCGACGGGCCGCTCGGCCGCTCGGCGTGGACGCGCGGCGCGGGCCACGACGGTGACGTGCGGGATCCGCGGGGCGCAGGCCTCGCAGACCTCTTCGACGCTCCATACCTGGCCCACCGTCGGATCGTGGCGCAGGATCAGCACCACTGCGCCGGCGCACTGGACCGTCTCGGGGTGGGCGGAGCACTGCTGGGCGCCGCAATAGCAGAAGGCATGGGGGCGGACGGTGGCCGCCTTGGCGTGAGCGGCCGCATGCCCGGCCGCGAAGGCGCGCAAGGCCGCAAGGTCGCGGGAGCGGGCCGGCATCCGGCAACCCTCCTTGCTGCACGTGACCGTGGCGGAGTGGTCGCGGTGTCCGATGAGGCGGACGGTCCAGGCCCGCCCGGGGACCCGCTCGGTGGGGGATGCGCTGTACGCGGTCGTCACAACAACGGCCGTCCATTCTTGGTCGCGAGAAAAGATGCGTCCACTATGAGTTACCCACCGAGCGAGCATGCACCGGTTTTCCCTCCACCGCCGTGCGCGCCATCGATCCGGCGGCTCAGATGGTGACGCAGATCCCGTCCTCGATCACCCGGCCGTCGCGCTCCAGGCCGCCGCACACGAGCTTGGCGCCCGCCTGCTCGTAGCCGACCGCCCAGCGGTGACTCGCGGCGGAAACCTTCGAGGAGTGGAAGTTCCCCCAGTACGACCGCAGCGTTCCGGGGAGTCCGTCCCTGGTCTGCACGGTGATGTCCTGCACGAACCTGTTGTGGTGCGCCGTCATCACACAGATGTACTTGCCGCACTGGCTGTCGACCTGTGCGCTTGCCGGCGTGGTGGCGAGCAGCGAGAGGGCACATGCTGCGAGCAGCGTCGCAAGCTTCTTCATGTTGTTCATGCCCTGCTGAACGATCACATGGCTCCAAGGTGACGAGAGTCAATACGTGCGCCGCGACATCGATGACAATCCCGACGAAGGTCCTTTCCGTAGGAGTCATAGGAGGCAAAACCTCCAGCATGCTCGCCGGCTACCCGCACGGCCTCGGAAGCGACAGGACCACAGCGGTACGCGCCCCCAGCCCGGCCATGTCGCGCCCGACCGCGCGGCGACGTCACGGAGGGCGGCAGCCCGGCGAGGGGCGCTACCTGCGATCGGTGAGACGCGCCCGTGCCCTCCGCACGCGGTCACCCGTTTCGCCGGCGGGCCCCTCCGTACACATGAACGACTGGAGTCGCCATGAACTCCATCTCCGCCACCGACGTCACTCTGAGGGGCCTGGGAGCGTGCTGCGCCGTCGGCAATGTGGTGCTGCACGCCCTCCTCGTCCCTGATCACCTCGAGGAGAATTTCTACGTCGGCGTTCTCTTCGCCCTCGGCAGTGTCGTCATGCTCGCCGTGGCGGCGGCACTGGTGACCTTGAAACGCCCCATGATCGCGTGGCTGACCGGAGCCCTCGTCAGCTTCGGAATGATCATCGGCTTCCTGCTGTCGCGCACCGTAGGTCTGCCCGACGGCTATTACGAATCCGGCTGGGAGCCGCCGTACGGCCCGCTTTCCTTGATCGTCGAAGGACTGTTCATCCTCGCGTTCCTCACCTGGCTGACCAACACGCCGCCGACCGCCGACACAGCGAAACCGCCGCGGAAAGCGGACCGGGAACCGGTCGTGGCCGGGCGAAACGGTTGGTGGCGGTGATACAGCAGGCGTCTGCCGGACATGACTGCGCGGTGGGCCGCGGTGCGCGGCGGCGTGCCCGCTGCTTCAGCTCCTCCTCGTCGACAAACGTGAGCATCGGCTGCCCCGGTTCGCACAACATGGTGACGGCGAACTTGGTCGGCGCGTCCGCCAGGGCGTTGCCGTCCTGGTAATGGATCACGTCGCCGCCGGGTTCCCTGAACGTCTCACCGGCCTTCACCATGCGCTCCGGCTCTGCTTCCAGTTCGAGCCGGTGCCGGGATCGCCCGGAGGCCACTCGGCGAGGACGGCCGGCGCACCAAAGTCACGTCAGCTGTGGCAATCCGTGCGCAGTCGCTGCCTCGTTCAGGGTTTGAACCCCGGAAGTCAGCTCCCCCAGTATTTCCTCAGCTGACCTTCCATGAACGGGTTCGGACTCACACTCACTTCACCGGCGAAGGGGTAGTCGAGAACGAGGACGAGGGTAAGACTCAAGCCGACCAGCAACGCGATCGTGCCTACGAAAAGCAGCTGCACCTTGAGGTTCTCCACCCCGTAAAGCAGGGTGACCAGCATCACGACCACCGCTCCCCCGTAGGTGAGGACCTGCAGAAGAGCGGGCAATCGTTGCGTCGCGGCCAGAATGCGGATTCTGCGCTGTGCGGTCACATCGTTCAGCCGCTCCACCGACTCGTTGTAAAAGGTCTGCTCGGAAGCGCTTTTCGGATTGTAGCCCTGGAAGACTCCGTACAAAGCCTCGAGTTTGCCCGAGGTCGCGCTGAGACTATTCCTCCCTTCACGCATGAGCGGCCATGCGTCCTCTACGACGGCGTGGATGTATCCCCCGATGGCCACATCCAGTTTTTTCTGCACCTCATCCGGAAATGAATGCGCGTTGCGGGAAATCACAGCAAGATCTGTGGCCTCGGAAGTCACCACTGTCTGCACTTGCTCAAGCTCGGTCCACAAGGTCACGATGACGAAAGCAAGGACGATTCCGTAGATGGCTCCAAACAGCTCGAGGACCGTGCGCGACACGTCGTTGGTCACGCCATGGGTCAGCTGAGGAAAAATTCGACGCGCCACCAGGCAAGCGGCGAGCGACAGAACAACAACGCCTCCCACCATGACGAGTGCGAGGCCGGCGGTGTTCAGGTTGTTCAGGAGCCAAAGTCCCACAAGGCCCACTTTACCATGCATGACCATCTATTCCGGATTTCTGATGAATCCTCCACACCCGACCCTGCTCATGGTCTGCGTGGGTAAAGTTGGGGAGCCGGACGAGTGAAATCCCCGCTATACGGGTTTTCAATCGAGGGTTCCACCTCCCCAATCTGTGGCCTGCGGGACGTCCTACCCGGACTACCTGAGGTAAATCGTGTGACCGTGCCGCCCGGGCACGCTACTTTTGGCGCATGAACGTCACTGGCCGAAGCACCACAGCGACCGCGCGAGCGACCCGCTCGCCGGTTGCCGCCGCCTGACGTATTCCACTTCCCATCGGCGACCGGAAACGGTTTGCCGGTGGTTCCATGGCGTTCCCGCCCAGGTTCCGATGATCGTGCCGCCCGTTTCCGGTGCCTCCCCGCCGCACACGCGAAGGAGCCACCCCATGAACACCGATCACGTCGTCCGCACATTCGTCGAGTACTTCGAGGAGCGCGGCCACCGCCGGATCACCGGCTCGACTCTGCTGCCGCCGCCCGGCGACCCGGTGCTGTTCACCACCTCCGGTATGCACCCGCTCACCCCCTACCTGGAAGGGCGGCCGCACCCCCTCGGCAGGCGCCTGGTGAACGTGCAGCGCTGTCTGCGCACCACTGACCGTCGCCGAGTGACCAGGTACCGAGCATCTCGAACACGGTCAGATGCGTGGTGTCGCCGACCTCACGGGTGTCTCCCACCGCGCGGGCTGCCCGAAGGGCATGTGTGTGAACGGTCAGCGCGTCGGTGAGGTGCCCCGAGCGTTCGTAGTGCCGGTGGAGCGTGGTGGCTCCGCTGGCCCTGCGAGTGGCGGCCGAACTGGCCCTTTCACACCCCCTGGATCCACTGGCCCAGGCGGAAGATCCCAGCCTCTCATCGGTATGACCCAGCCGGTGAGCATGGAGAGATGAGGGCGAGGAGGCGCGACTGTTCAGGCTGCTGGGCCTGCACCCAGGGCCCGACGCGGACGTGTACGCCGCCGCCGCGCTGACCGGCGGAACCGCGGAGCGCGCCCGGCGGTCCCTGGACGCCCTGTCCCGCGCGCACCTGGTGCATCGGAGCGGGCCCGGCCGTCATGCCATGCACGACCTGCTGCGCGCCTACGCCGCGGAGCTCACGAGCCGGCACGACGTGGCGGCGGAGCGTGACGCCGCCCTGACCCGCCTGCTGGACCACTGCCTGGCGGCGTCTGCTCTTCCGCTGGTGGCCAGTCCGCGGATCAGCAGCACGGCGAGGGGCTCGTTCAGCGGGTGCTCCGTCAGCAAGGGCCGCAGGACGGCGGGCACTTCCTCGGACTTCCCCTGTCCCAGCAGGGCGTGGGCCCAGGCGAGCGCCGTCTCCAGACGCTCCTGTGTCCAGGCGGTACGCGTGCGCTCCGCCCACGCCCCCGGCAGCCCCGCCAACGGCACTCCGCGCCACAGTCGCAGCGCCTCTCCGAGGAGTCGGATGCGGCGTTGGTCGGGCAGATGCGGCTCGCGCGCCCGCACGACGAGCGAGCGGAGACGTCCTCTCCCCGGATGAGGCACTCGCGCTGCTGCGCTCCCTGATCGGACCGCGCGTCGATACGGACCGCGCGGCGGCCACCGCCCTGGCGGAACAGTGCGGGCGCCCCTGGTGGAGGAACTGCGGGACGAACGGCGGCGCCTGGACCTGCTCGACTCCGGAGACGGAGATCCTCCTGGAGTTGTGGCAGGAGCGCGGCGTGCCCGTGGAGCTCACCACCGAGGACACGCCTCTACATCGACCCTCACCCGAGCCAGGAACACGGCGACTCCAACAGCGACGCCACCACCTGGAAAGTCGGCGTCTGGCCTGGCGTTGGTGCTCAGCGGCCTCGTCGTGACTTTCCTGGGGCAGCAGTCGTCTCCGGAGTCGCGGGCATCGGCAAGACCGCGCTGGCGGTGCGCTGGGCCCACCAGATGCGTGACTCCTTCCCCGACGGACAGCTCTACGTCGATCTCCGGGGCTACGACCCGGACGAACCGGTCTCCGCCGCCCAGGCCCTCTCGGGCTTCCTCTCCGCCCTGGGTGTGCCCGGCCCGGAGATACCGTAACGGAGCAAGTCGACGGCGTGTAGGTCCGCCTCCAGGACGTATCCGCCGGAGGTGCGTGCGATGCGAAGCGGCGTACCGGGTACGGCTGCCCCGTCACCGCCTGCCGTGGGCGCCACGCCGTCCGTGGATGCCGCGCCGTCGAACAGCCGCCTCAGACGGCTGATGTGGGAGTAGAGGGCCGAGCGGGCGCCGTCGGGCGCGGCGGTGTCCCAGACCCGGTCCACCAGCGTGCTCGCGGGGACCGGTCGGCCGGTGTCGGCCGCCAGCGCCGCGAGGACCGCTCGGCGACGCGGCTCCCCGATGTCGACCGCGCGCCCCGTGACGCGCAGTTCCAAGGGTCCGAGCAGGTGCAGGTTCATCGCGCCTCACGCGGGAGGGAGGAGGGAACGGGCTTCACGCGGTGGGGTGTTCGTCCGCCGGGCAGGGCCGGCATGCCCTCAGTCCTCCGTCGTTCGCTCCGGGGCCGCCGGCCGGGCAGCCGTCACAAGGTTTCCGCAAGGTTCACCGTAGATCCTCACCTCACATGCCGTCAGGCGGATCGCGGCAAGCACCGCGTGCAGGGGGAACACCGACGTCCGCTCCCGGAGCCTTCCCGGGAGCGGCGTGTCCGCCCGCCCCGCCGGCAGTCGCGTCAGACGTGACCAACCCGACGCAACAAGAGAATGGAATTGTCATGCGCAAGATAATGTCCCGAGCCAACCGGACGGCCGTCGCCGTCGTCGCGACCGCCTTCATGGCGTCCGGAGCGGTCGTCGCGGGGGCGACGACCGCCTCCGCGGACGGCTGTGTGGGTCCCCTGTGCGGCGCGGTGAAGAACCGGACCGGCGAGACGATGCACTACACGATGAGTCTCGGCGAGGGCCCGCACTACTGCGACGTGTGGAACTGGGGCGGCGGCACCGGGAGCGAGTTCAAGCACGCGAAGTGCAAGCAGGAGTCGTTCGGCAACGGAACGCGGGGCGGCAACGGCACCGGCAAGGACGTCGACGCCTTCACGTTCGCCACGCACGGCTACCACGAGCGGTTCTCGCGGGTCGGCACCTGGCACTGGCGGGCCAAGGGGGTCTGGACGAAGATCCGCAGCGGGGAGATCGGCGACTGCGGCATCGGCGACCACAACGAGGTCTGGTGCACCGTACTCGTGCAGGCCTGAGGGGAGCCGCTGGTAGTCGGGCATTCCCAGGAAGGCGGCGGCACGCGTGTGCCGCCGCCTTCCGGCGGGACCGGCCTCCGCGGCCCGCGCCCACCCCACGACGGCGCCGACGCGTCGAGGCATCTCACGCGGCGAGCCCCCTTACGGAGTGTCAACGGCCGACTACGCACGCGCACGCATCGGGCAGTCGGCCGACGGGCGCCGCACGCTTCCGGCCGGCCCTCCCCTCCCCCGACCTGAACCGGTCACCGGACCGGGCTATTCTGGCCGGCATACCTGGACACGGGGTGCCCCTGCACGGGGGCTGAGATCACACCCGTTGAACCTGAACCAGTTAGGACTGGCGGAGGGATGTCGTATGTCGTTGCCGTATGCCCATGAAGAGACGGCCGTCGCCGAGTCGCGGGGTGTCTTCGACGGCCGGATGCCGACCGCCCCCGGAGATCTGCGAGTGGAGGCGCGCGGCATCGCGCCGGTGCCCGAGGACGCTCGCTACGGCAGCCCCCGCCGGCTGTTCACCGTGTGGTTCGCCCCCAATCTGACGATGACCGGCGTCTTCACCGGTACGGTCGGCGCGGCCCTCGGACTGGACTTCGCCACCGCGCTGCTCGCCGTGGTGCTCGGCACCGTGCTCGGCGCGGTGCCCACGGCCTACCTGGGAACCTGGGGCAGCCGGACCGGGGCGGGCCAACTCCCGCTGGCGAGGCTGGCCTTCGGACGGGCCGTGGCTCTGCCGGGCACCCTGCAGTGGCTGTCCTCCATCGCCTGGGACGCCCTGATAGGCCTGTTCGGGGGCGACGCGCTGGCCCAGCTGTTCGGCTGGCCGTTCTGGCTGGGCGTCCTGGTGATGCTCATGGCCCAAGGGGCGCTCGGCGTGATCGGGTACGAGGCGATCCACCGCCTGCAGACGGTGATGACCTTCGCGCTCGCCGCCTCGCTCGTCGCGTTGGCGGTGAAGCTCGTGCACGGCACCCAGCCCGCGACGGCCGCGACCGTGCACGGCGCCGACCAGGCGGGAGCGTTCGTGCTGACCTGCACCATCGCCTTGAGTCTCGCGCTCTCGTGGGCCCCGTACGCCAGTGACTTCAGCCGCTACCTGCCCCGCACGGCGTCGCGTTCCAGCATGTTCTGGTGCACCCTGCTCGGTGTCAGCGTGTCCTTCGTCGCCGTGCAGGCGCTCGGTCTGTGGGGCGCCGCTGAGTTCACCGACCAGACCGCCCGCGGTGTCGACCATCTGCTCGGCGGCGGCGCGCTCGGCGCGTTCGGACTCCTCGCGGTCGCCGTCGCGGCCCTGTGCAGCAACGCCATGAACGACTACAGCGGGTCGCTGGCGCTGCAGACGATCGGAGTGCGGCTTCCGCGGCCGGTCGCCGCCGCGCTCGCCGCGGCGCTCGGCTTCCCGCTCGTGCTGTGGATGCACGCCGCTGACACCACTGCCCGCTTCCAGAACGTGCTGTTGTTCGTCGGCTACTGGATCCCCGCGTTCGTCGCGATCGTGATCGTCGACTGGGTGGCCCGCGCACGGGCGCGCGGCGACCGCCCGGTCGACCTGGCGGAGGAGGAAGCCGCGCCGCAGCCGTGGTGGCCCGCCGTCACCGCGTTCGTCGTCGGTTTCGCCGTGGCGGTGCCGTTCATGAGCACCAGCCTGTACGTGGGTCCGGTCGCCCAGGCCCTGCACAGCGCCGACCTCGCCTACCCCGTCGCGTTCCTCGCGGCGCTGCTCGTCTATGCGCCGTTGCGGGTACGACGCCGGTCCTGACCCGCGCCCGCTCCTCCTGGGGGAGTTGCCTGCCCCTGCTGGGCGGATCGTGTGCGGTGGCGTTCCGGGACTCGGCTCAGCGCGTCACTCGGTGGCGGAGGTAGACGACTCGCGAACTGAAGGTGCGGGTCTCGACGAGTTCGAGATCCACGCGGCGCTCGTGCCGGGGGAAGAACGGGATGCCACCGCCGAGGAGCACCGGGTAGACCAGCGTCCGGTACTCGTCGATCAGATCCAGCGCGGCCGCCTCGGCGGCGAGGGCGGCGCCGCCGATCGCGATGTCGCCCTCCCCCGGCTCGGCGCGCAACCGCTCGATCTCCTGCGTCAAGCCGCCGGAAGCGAGCCGGGCATGGCCCTCGACCTCCGACAGCCTGGTGGAGAACACCACTTTGGGGAGCTGCTTCCAGAGCGCCGCCCATTCGAGCTTCGAGTCGTCGAGCGACGGGTCCTGATCGGCGGTCTCCCAGTACAGCATCGTCTCGTACAACCGTCGTCCCAGGAGGTGGACGCCGACGTCTCGTACCCTGTCGATCCAGGAGCGAAAGATCTCCTCGTCGGGCACCGTCCACTCGACGCTGCCGTCCGGTCCCACGATGTAGCCGTCGAGCGAGACGCTCATCGAATAGGTCACTCTGCGCATCGGAAGGCCTCCTCGGCAACGGTTCGAGAGTACGACCGCCCAATGCCGTACGCTTGTTGCGGCTCGCGACAGCCCCTCCCGATGTCGCCACTCCACGGGCATTCGCCCCGTACCTGAGTACGTTCTGAGTAGGCGCGCTCATGTGGTACGACGTGGTGCGGGACACACTCCGAACCATGACACATGTTCCGCCACCGGCCGAGGAGCTGCGGCTCATCGACACCGAGCTGTGGCAACTGGACGCTCGTCGGGCCCAGTTGCTGGCGCGCCGCGCCTGGCTGGTCGCCCATCTGCCCTCGCTGTCACAACCAAGTCCGGTGCCGCCCACGGCCTTGCCCGCACCGCACGGCCCCGAGGCCACCGCGCCGCGCGTGCAGAATGTGCTGCTGCTCCTGGGCGGCCTGCTGCTGACCATCGCGGCGGTCGCGTTCACGCTGGTCAGCTGGGGCCATCTGGAGATCGCCGGACGCTCGCTCGTGCTGGGCGCGGTCACGGTGGCCGCCCTGGCCGCCCCGCTGCCGCTGCTGGGTCGCGGTCTGCGTTCGACGGCCGAGGCGGTCGCGGGGCTGGCGCTGGCACTCACGGTGCTCGACGCCTACGCGCTGCACGCGGTCGCCCTCACCGGCGTGGACGCCACGGGGTACGCCACCGGGGCGTCGGCGGTGCTGGCGGCCGTGTGGACGGGGTACGGACGCGTGCCGCGTACGAGCACGCTGCGGCTGCCGCTTCCGGCCGCCCTCACCGCGGCGCAGCTGCCGCTCCTGCTGGGGGCGGTGGCGGCCGACGCAGGGCGGTACGGGATCACCGGCGCGCTGCTCGTGACGGCCGCGTGCGACACGGCCGTGGCGCTGCGCGCTCCGGCCGGGCCGGTGCGGATCACGGCCACGGTCGGCGCGTACGGCATGGGGGCCTGGGGAGTGCTGGGTGCTGCCCGGCTGTCGTGGACGGCGGACGGTCCGGGCGCCGGGGCCCTCGCGGCCGTGCTGCTGTTCTTCGCGGCCGGTACCGCGCTGGCGGCGGCATGGCGGGGTCGTGCCGCGGGGCACGCCGTCGGGCTGTCCGTCGCCGTCGGTCTGCTTGCCGTCGCCGCGCTCGGCGGCATCGTCCACCCGGTACTGCCGGTCGCCTGGCTGGTCCCCGCTCATCTCGTCCTGGGCACAGCACTGCTGGCTGCGATACGGGCCGTTCGGCTGCCGGAGCCGGTGCGGCGCGGCCTCGTCCTCGCCTCCGCCGCCGTGCAGGGACTGGCCGTGCTGTGGGCGCTGCCCCTGCCCACGCTGACGCTGCTGGGACCGGCCGGCTGGACGGCACGGATCTGGTCCGGAACACCGGGTGGTGCCCGGGAAGCCGTGTCGGCGGACGCGCCGTGGCTGTCGCAGCTGCTGACGGCGCCGCTGGTCCTGGCCGCCGTAGCGGCCGTCCTCGCACTCGCGGTCCGCGCTACGACGTGGCGCCCGAGGGCGCTGATGGGCGCGCTGGCGCTGGGGTGGTCCGCGCTCATGGCGGTCCCGGTGGTGCTCGACGCGCCGTACCCGGCGGTGCTCGTGGTGGAGCTGCTGGCGACGGCGGCGCTGCTCGCGGCGGGGCCGTGGTCTCGGGTGACGGAGAGCGGCGGCCCGCTCCCGGCGCTGGTGCTCGCCCTCGTCACGTCGGTTTCCCTCGCGTTCCTCTCGCTGCCGACGCGGTCCGCGACCGTAGGGGTGCTCACCGCCCTGACAGTGCTCTTCGGGGCGGCGTCCCTCGGGCAGCGCCTGGTCATCGTCGCGGTCCCGGCCGCGCTCGGGTACGGCACCGCTCTGGCCTGCGCGGTGGGTACCGCGGCGGGCTGGGCACCGGAGCACACCGCGCTGCTCGTGCTCGTGGTCCCCGCCGTGGCGGCGCTGTCCGCCGCACGGGCGACCGACGCGCGGACGGCCTTGGTCACCGAGGTGACGGGAGCGGCCGCGGGGCTCCTGGCGATCGGGCTCGCGGTCGGCGATCCGGCGATGCTCTCCCTGACGCTGTCCCTGTCCGCGGTGATCGCCGCGGGTACGGCCGTGCGCGCCGACCGCCGTCCCGCCGCCTACGCGGCCACCGCGCTGTTCGCGCTGGCCGCCTGGGTGCGTCTTGCCGCCTGGGGTGTCACTGCACCTGAGGCATACACGGTGCCGGCGTCCCTCCCGGCGCTCTTGATCGGCGCGCTGAGGCGGCACCGGGATCCGCGGGTGTCGTCGTGGGTGGCGTACGGCCCCGGGCTGGCCGCCACGCTCCTGCCGAGCCTCGCTGCCGCCTGGACCGACGCGCACGCCACCCGACCGTGGCTGCTGGGCGCGGCGGCACTGCTGGTCACCCTGGTGGGCGCCCGACACCAGCTGCGCGCACCGCTGCTGCTCGGTGGTGGGGTGCTCGTGCTGGACGCACTGCACGAACTGGCGCCCTACCTGGTGCAGATCGCCGGCTTCCTTCCCCGCTGGGTGCCGCCCGCGCTCGCAGGTCTGCTGCTGCTCGCCGTCGGCGCGACGTACGAACGGCGGCTGCGGGACGTGCGGCGGGTGCGGGACGTACTCGGCCGGATGAGCTAGTCCCGTACTTCGCGGGTCGTTGATTCGGATGGTTCGGGTCCCGGAGCGGTGTCCGGGGCGGGTTGTGGCGCGTTGGACCGGGTGTGTGGACGACTTCCCGGTCCCCCGCGGCCACGGTCTGAGTGTCAGCGCCTTCAGTGCGTGGTGACGTCCGTGGTGGAGAAGCGTCTGGGCGCTCTGCCTGTCGCTGGCGAGTTTCCCCGTGCATGCGCGGGTCTTCGACGGCGGGACCGCCGAGGTTTCCCAGGTCGTCGGTGCGATGAAGGACTTGCGGAGACTGGCCGGGCCGCAGGAGTTCTTGATGGTCGCCGACGCCGAGCTGGTGTCCTACCCGCACATCGCGGCCCTGCTCGAAGCTGGGGTGCCGTTCATCGCCCCGGTCGCGGCCGCCCAGATCAAGGACGAGGTCTACGCTGTCCTCGGCCTGGAAACCGCCCGAGTGGTGGACTGGGTCCCCGACCGGGAGGCGGGCAAGAAGCCTGGCGAGCGCGAGGTCTGTCGGGTTCTGGAGGACGTCCACCACCTGGCCGGCCCTCGCAATCGCGGCCCGGTGTTCGCCCTGCGGCGGATCCTGGTCCACTCGACCGGCAACGCTGCCGGGCAGCGGGCCGCCCGCGCCAAACGCCTCGCGAAGGCGGCCGAGGACATGGACAAGCTCGCCCGAGCCGCCGGCGGACGCCACTACAAGACGGCGGAGAAGGTTGCCGCCCGCGCCGGAGTGATCGCCGCCAAGCGTCGCGTGACCGCCTGCCTGCGCCGGCAGGTCCGTGAGGACGAGGCGGGCGCCCCGCCCTGGAGCGGGGCTTCGACCAGGACGTGCTCGACGCCGAAGCGAAGGCTGACGGCTGGTACGCGCTGATCACCCCGCTCATCGCCGAGCAGGCCGACCCCGCCCAGGTGCTGATTCGGTACAAGGGCCAGGGCGCGGTCGAACGCCGCTACGCGGACTTCAAAGGCCCGCTCGCCGTCACGCCACTCTTCGTCCAGCACAACCGCCGCGCCGCCGCCCTGATCCAGGTGATCTGCCTCGCGCTGCTGGTCTTCTGCCTGATCGAGCGGCAGGTCAGACGCGCCCTGGGCCCCGACCAGACCATGGCCGGGCTCTACCCGGACAACCGCACGACCTACACTCTCCGTTGTGACAGCCGTGGAGTCAGTGATCCGCCCAGCGGTCCCGGCCGACCTGAGCGCCGTGGCCGAGATCTTCACGCACTATGTCCGCCACACCGTGATCACCTTCGAGGAGACCCCTCCACCGGTGGCCGCCTGGCACCAGCGGCTCGACGACCTCACCGCACAGGGCCTGCCCTTCCTGGTCGCCGAACTGTCGGGCGAAGTCGTGGGCTATGCCTACGCAGCCCCGTGGCGTCCCAAGCCCGCCTATCGGCACACCGTCGAGAACTCGATCTTCCTCGCCCCCCGCCGGACGGGCCAAGGTCTCGGTGGCGCCCTGCTGGAAGCCCTACTGACCGCCTGTGCCCGGACGCACGTACGACAGATGATCGCCGTCATCGCCGACGCCGGCACCGACGCGTCGGTCACACTGCACCGCCGTTTCGGCTTCGCCGACGTGGGCCGGCTGGCTGCCGTCGGCTACAAGCATGACCGCTGGATCGACACCGTACTGATGCAACGAACGCTTGGCCACACACCGGCAAGCCCACACCCGGACTCAACGGAGATCACAGACCTGAATCGGTGACCTGCGAAGTACGGGGCTGGTGGTGCTTCGTCAGGTTGGGTGTCCACACGTCGGCAGCGGGCCGCATCCGGTCCCAGCTCGCGGATGCCTTCGGAGAACACCGTTGTGGCATGGGGGAAGGTCCCCGTGTCGTCGTTCCACTCAGGCGGTGGCTGTCAGCGGGGCATGGGCACTGGCTTCCCAGACAAAGTCGTCCAGATCCTTGCAGGGGCCGGCAACGCCGGAGAGCAGGAGTCGATGCGATCCGGTGCCCTCGGCGGAGACGCCCACGTCCTTGGCGAGACCGCGGCGCTTGTACAGACCGAGCTTGACGTGGCCGGCGTCGGTGGCGAACTCGACGTACTTGCCGCCGAAGCTCTTGCCCACCCTCAGTCCCCGCTCTGCGTAGAACTGCTTGGTGGCCTTCACGTCCTCGACGCCCAGCAGGACCACGAACTCGTCGAAGTCCCGGGAGACCGGGCCGGTGTCCTTCTTCGACGACGTCGCGATCTTCACGATCGTGCCGTCCGGGGCCTGGACGACGCCGCCGTAGCCCCACAGCGACTTCGAGGCGGCCTTGAGGGAGGTGGCACCGGCGTCCAGAGCCGCCTTGATGAGAGCGTCGGCGTTGCCGGGCTGGGACACCACCAGCGACAGGGTGAAGCCGCGGAATCCTGTCGTAGGGGTCCCGGACGCCCGCAGGCGCAGGTGCGGCGAGTCGGGCCCCAGAAGGGCGGAGTAGAAGCGGTTGGCCGCCGCGAGGTCGGCCACTTCCAGGATGACGGCGTCGATGGAGTTCATGCCGTCGACGTTACGGGCGGCGGGGCAACCGGTGCTTCTCGAAAACTGACCGATCGGCCCGCCGACCTTGATCAGATCACCGGCGGTCCCGCTTCGATCCGGCGCAGCACCGGAGGGAGGCGGTCCAGCCCGGGGCCGGTCTGTATCTGTCGCTCGTCCCACCAGGTGGCACCGGCGTCGTACAGGGGACCGATCACGTCCCTGGCCTTCGCCGCGTCCGGGGGCGTGGCACCGCCGAGCACGCACTCGAAGGGGCGCTCGGCCTCGGCTGTGCGGTGCTTGCGCACATAGGCGACCAGCTCGCGTACGTCCGACACGTCCGGCACGTGACCGTGCCGCGCCGTCTCGAAGAGCGGCACCGCGCCGTCCCACCGCGCTGCCCGCCGCATGGGCGCACGACGCGGCCAGAACCCGCCGATCCACACCGGCGGTCCGGGCCGTTGCACGGTGGCGGGCAGCAGCGTCACGTCGCGTACCTCGTAGTGCCGGCCGTGGTGGTTCACCGGTTCGCCGGACCAGAGGCGGGGCAGCAGTTCCAGCCCCTCGTCCAGCCGCTCGGCGAGGACACGCGGCTCGGCGGTGTCACCGAAGCTACGGTATTCGTCCTCGATGGGGCCGCCCAGACCGGCGGCGAAGATCACCCGGCCGCCGCTCAGGTGGTCGAGGGTGGCCACCTGGCGGGCCAGTTGCTGCGGACGGTAGCGGGGAACCGGCGTCAGCAGCGTGCCCAGTCGGATCCGGGAGGTGGCCAGCGCCGCCGCGGTCAACAGCATCCAGGGGTCTGCGAAGGGACGCCCTTGGTGCTGTCGGTGCAGTACGTGGTCCCAGACGAACAGACCGTCCCAGCCGGCCTGTTCGGCGGCAGCCGCGACGGTCGCGACCTTACGGGGGTCGGCGAATTCACCGAAGTTCGGGATGTTGACGGAGAAGCGCATCCCACCAGGTTGCGCAGTCGGGCGCAATGCGGCAACCGGACGTACATACATGCGGCTTGAACGTGCGATACGAGCCGCACAGGGGGTGTTGCACTCGGCCGTCGAGCGCGCTCGCCAAGACCGCTCGACGTTGGTCGCACCTACGTGACCGGGAACAACCGGAGAGCTGTTTCACTGCCATCGCCGCGTCCTCGCCCTCGCTCTCGCACAACCAGTTCGCCGTCGTCATCGACGGCGAACTCTGGAGCAACCCCGTCGTGACCCGGCACGGGTGGGGTTGCGGCGGGCAGCGAAGGTGGCAAGGTGGTCCGGGCTCAGGAACTGTTCGTCGGCTGGGGCAGTCCCGCTCACGCAGCACGTACGCCTCGACCACATTCGCGTCACCCGCGAAGGAGACACAGTGCCCGCTGAGGACATCAACGCACGAGCCTGGACACTCTACGGGCAGCGCCAGCTCGCCCGCTCCTACCTGCCGCCCATCCCCGATCGACTGTCCTGGGCACCGTGGGAAGGGGTGGGGCCCGGTGCCGAGATCCTCGGCGACATCGCCGGCCGTCGCGTCCTGGACATCGGCTCCGGCGCCGGCCACCATGCCGTGCACCTCGCCCAGGCCCACGGTGCGCGCGTCATCGGGATCGAGCTGTCGCCCACCCAGTACGAGCGCGCCGTCTCCGCTCACGCGGGCGTCGCAGGCGTGGAGTTCGTCCGGGCAGACCTGGTCGACCACCTCGCCGGGGCCGAGCCCTTCGATGCCGCATACGCCATCGGCACCCTGGCGTTCCTCGACCCGCACCGCTCCCTGCCCGCGATCCGTGACGGCCTGCGCCCCGGGGCTCCGCTGATCCTCTCGCTCCTGCACACCGACCTGTACGACCGCGGCCCGTCCACCGAGGTCGTGCCACGCGAGCAGTTCATCCGGCTCAGGGACGATCCGCCACTGCCCACCCAGATGTGGGTTCTGGCGCCCCACTTGTGGGAGGACCTGCTCACCGAGTACGGCTTCCGCGTCGAGGCAATCGACCTGCTGCGCCATCCCGACCGTAGCGAGCGGGTCGTGCAGCAGCTCATCCGGGCCCGCCGCCTCGCCGTCCGGCCCGCACGTCTCTCCAGCCGCCCTCGCACCGGGCTGCCTCCGACGCCGCACGCGGCCATCGGTGTCGGGACGATCCTTCTCGGCGAGCAGGGTCTGCTGCTCGGTCGCCACAGGCGCGGCACCATCGAACTGCCCGGCGGTACCGTCGAGGCCGGGGAGTCCTTCGAAGCGGCTGCTGTCCGCGAACTCCGCGAGGAGACCGGCCTGATCGCCAGCCCCGAAGACGTCGAACTTCTGGGCACGCTCGTCGACCACGCCGGAGGCATCGTGCGCGTCACAGTGGGCGCCGTGGTCGGCGCGTGGGAGGGCCGACCCGCCACGCAACCGGACGAGAGCGTAGGCGACTGGGCCTGGTATCCCCTGGACCAGCTGCCCGACGGCCTCTTCGTGTGCAGCGCGCAGATCCTCACGGCCTGGCGCCCCGGCCTGCCCATCGACCACTCCCCGGCGCACTTCACGCCCTTCGCCACCTACCACACCCCTCAGTCCGCTACGCCCCTGACGGACCGCTTCGCGTGAGGACCGACGCGCAGCCAAATGGGCTTGAGTCTCCAGTAGATGGAGACGGCAGAGTGAGGGCATGGACGTTACGACCCTCTGCTCGATCGGGGAGCTGTCTCGGCGGACCGGCTTGTCCGTGAGGACCATCCGGTTCTACTCCGACGCGGGGGTGGTGGCGCCGACCACCCGAAGCCCCGCCGGTTATCGGCTCTACGACCTCGACGCACTGCTTCGCCTGGAACTCCTCCGCACACTGCGCGAACTGGGCATGGACCTGGCCACGATTCAACAGGTCCTGGACCGCGAGCTCTCGCTGGCGGACGTCGCAGCGGCACACGCCGACGCCCTAGATGTCCAGCTCCGAGTGCTCCAGCTGCGTCGGAGTGTTCTGCGAGTCGTGGCCCGCCGGGGCTCCGATCCGGAGGAGATCAAGCTCATGCACAGGCTCACGCAGTTGTCCGCCGACGAACGCCGCCGTTTGATCGACGAGTTCCTGGACGGAACCTTCGGCACAGCGGATGCCGATCAGGCCGCGGTGGCCATGATCCGCGCCGCCACTCCCGACCTGCCCGACGACCCGTCCGACGAGCAGGTCGCCGCGTGGGTGGAACTCGCCGAGCTGGTCGGCGACGAGGACTTCCGGGCCCGGATGCGCCGTACGGCCGTACGCCAGGCCGCCGGGCGCCCGCTCCACATCGAGAGCGAAGCCGGCGAGGACCTGACGGACTTCACCCGCCAGAAGGTGGCCGAGGCCATGGAGGCGGGCATCGACCCGCTCAGCGACAGGGCCGTACCCATCATCGACGATCTTGTGCACCGCTTCGCCAGGGTGTTCACGCGCACCCCCGACAGGGCATTCCGGAACTGGATGGCCCAGCAGTTCGAGGAGGCTCACGACCCCCAGGTCGACCGGTACTGGCGGCTGGTGTGGATCGTCAACGGCTGGGAGGTGGTCCCCGGCCTGACCCCGGTGTACCCCTGGCTCGTCCAAGCCCTGCGCAACGACGACGCCGCCTAGGCCGTGTATCGAAAGCGGATCCTGAGCTGTGAATGATCTCGGTTCATGGGTCGGGGAGATCTCACGGACGAACAGTGGGCGGTGCCGGAGCCGTTGTTGCCGAAGGGCACGAGGGTCGGGCGGCCACCCATCTGGCCTCGGCGGCAGTTGATCGACGGCATGCGGTCCCGGGTCCGGACCGGTGTTCCGTGGCGGGACGTGCCCGTCGAGTACGGACCTCGGCACCCTGGGATACGTGGTGGAGGACGCGGCCCGCCCCGGGACGGCACTCGTCGTGGAGACCGGTCGACCGGCCGTCAAGGAACCGGACCCGGTGCCGGCCGAGCTCGTCCTGCCACGCGAGGTCACCGCGGGAAATCCGGGCCGCGCGGTCGAGCGGCTGGACGCCCCGCTCCGGCGGCTCGCCGTTCGAGCCACGCCTTTCAGCCGCCGGCTGACGGAGACGGAGCGCCGGAGGGTCCAAGAAATGGTTTGCCGACCCGGTGGCTGTGTGTCACCGTTCGGCCTGGACCGGCAGTTGATCATCGGCGGCCGGTCGATGTCGACATGTCGGCGGCCTCTCGGGGATCCACCGGAGAGCTGACGAAACGATGGGAACCGGGGCCGTGGGGAACAGTTACGAGGACGAGTGTCGCCGGTCGTTGGCCGAGGAGCAGGCGAAGAGTCTTGCTGGGACCAACGACTGGGAACATGTGGACAGGGAGCGGGTCCACCAGGACTGGGACGTCCTGTACCGGGAGATCACGGCTTTCCTGGACGGCGGCTCCCTGCCGGGGGACCAGCAGATCCAGGAGCTCGTCCGCAGGCACTTCGACATCGTCAGCCGGTTCTACACCCCCTCCAGGGAGGCTTACGTCGGCATGTCGCTCTTCTACGCCGAGGACGAGGCCATGAGGGCGTTCCACGATTCCTACCACCCCCGGATGGTGGAGTTCCTGGGCGCCGCGATCAAGGTGTTCGCCGAGCAGGGGAGCGGGTTCGCCCCCAGCGCAGGGGCCGAGGCTTCGGCGTAGTCGGGCGACACGGCCCAGGACATGCATGGGCGGGGTTCAGGCCCAGGGGCTGTCGCAGCCCGTGGGTGGAGGAAGCAGAGACCGGGGTCTCGGGCTGGTGCCGAGGCAACATCGTGCGTGAGGACGACTTCGTCTGCGTCTTCTGCGGGAGCGATCTGCCCGCGGCGTGGAACGTGGATCCCGCTGCGTGAGACCGCGCGTCACAGCCACTCGATGGTCGCGACGAGGACGGTCGCCTCGTAGCGGACGGCGAGCTTGTCGTATCGCGTGGCGACAGCGCACTGTCTCTTGAGGCGGTTGATCCGGCACTCGACCGTGTGACGCTCGCGGTAGTCGGCCGGGTCGAATCGCGGCGGCCGGCCGCCGCGGGAGCCGAGCTTCCGCCGGTTGCGCGCCTGGTCGGCCTTGTCTGCGATGGTGCAGCGGATCCCGTGTCGGCGCAGGTAGGCGTGGTTCTTGCGGGAGGCGTACGCCTTGTCGGCCCGCACCCGGTCGGGGCGGAGGCGCGGCCGGCCCGGCCCGATGCGAGGCACCCGGACCAGTGGTCGTTCAGCTGATTCTCATCATGAGGCCACACACTCCGGGTGTGGTGTCGGCCGCCTGTCAGGCCCAGAATCGACGATTCGTCAGAGTCGCGGTCCAACACACCACTTGAACGGCTGTTGAAGGAATGTCCGGGGGATAACAGTCATGAGGAACGCGTTCAGGCGCCTGAGCCTGCGGTTGAGGCTTGGTCTGTCCGCCGCCTTGGCGGTGACCATCGCCGTCAGTGCCGTCGCGATCGCGTCGTGGCTGGTGACCAAGCAGCAGTTGACCGATCAGCTGGACTCCAACCTGCAGAACGTGCAGGCGTCGCCGGGATACGTCCAGGAACTGCTGAGCCTCTGTGGTGCTGAGCTGCCGGGTCAGGATCAGCGCACCGAGACACCCACGCCCTATGTGGTGCAAGTCATCACGTCTGACGGCACGGTCTGCGTCGCCCCAGGCCACAAGAAGCTGGAGGTCGGCGAGTCCGACCTCGCCGTGGCCCGGGGCATCCTCAGATCGACGGTCCACGACACCGTGTCAGCCGACGGCCGGAGAATGCGCGTCTCGACCACGCGCCCGAACACGCCGCCAAGGTTCTCCGGGGGCTACGCCGTATCGATCGCCCAGTCGTTCAGCGTCGTCGACAAGCCATTGGGCAGTCTTGCTCTCTGGTTGCTGGGGTTCTCGGGAGTCGGCATCATCGGGGCGGCGACAGCGGGCATCGCCATCAGCCGAGGCGGCCTGAAACCGGTGGAAGAACTGACCCGGGCGGCAGAACACATCGCCCGGACACAGGACTTGGCCATCCGCATCCCGGCTGGCGGTGGCGACGAGATCGCCCGGCTCTCCAAGAGCTTCAACGAGATGACAGAAGCGCTGGCGGTCTCGCGAGACAGTCAACAGCAGCTGATCGCCGACGCCGGCCACGAGTTGCGTACGCCGCTGACATCGCTCCGCGCGAACGTCCAGCTGCTGGCCAGGAGCTACCGGTCCGGCCGAAAGCTCCCCGAGAAGGTGATGGACGATCTGCTCACCTCCGTGGAGTCACAGACCGGGGAGCTCGCCGTCCTCATCGCCGACCTTCAAGAGCTTTCCCGTTCCGACGCGGTTCACGATGCGACCACTGCCGGTGTCGTGCCGATGCATGAGGTGGCTCGTCGTGCCATGGAAAGAGTGAAACACCGCGGGAGTGACATCCAGTTCATCAGCGACCTCGGCGAGTGGTACGTGATGGCCGAAGCAGCCGCGCTGGAACGGGCCGTCGTGAACCTGCTGGACAACGCGGTGAAGTTCTCACCGCCCGGTGCGGTCGTCAGTCTGCACCTCAGCAACGGACAACTCGTCGTACGCGATCGAGGGCCAGGGATCCCCGCCGACGAACTACCGCACGTCTTCGACCGGTTCTGGCGGTCCCCGACGTCTCGCAGCATGCCGGGAAGCGGCTTGGGCCTGGCCATCGTGGCGAAAGCGGTCGAGGGAGCAGGTGGCACCGTGACACTGCGGGCCGCTGCCTCTCGGGGAACCGAAGCAGTCGTACGAATTCCAGGTACCCGGACACCGCCCCCGGAGGGCCCCGGCATCCCCTGAAGCCAAGGCGGTCGCGTCCGCAGCAACGCGGCTCCAGGGTCCCAGGTGCCAGGTGTCAGGTGTCAGGTGTCAGGCGACGGAACCCGCGGAGCCCGTCCGCTCGTAGCGGCTGGGGAACGGGAAGTAGGACTCCAGGAAGGCCTGGAGTTGGCCGGCGAGGTGATCACGCTGCTCGGCCGGGGTGTTCACGTCGTTGAGGCAGAAGAAGTCGAAGCGGCGGGTCGCCAGCAGATCTGCCATGCGGTCGGCGGCGTCGGGCCGGGCGACGTCGATGTAGCGCAGCTTGAACGATCCCGGCACGGCTCGGCCGGTGAGATACGCGTGGTGGTGGTGCAGGGACGCGCCCATGGCGATGTCGGTGGTGTCCCGGAGGCGGGAGCGACTGGTGCGGGCCACGTCCTCGGCGAACCGCTCCTCGATGTCGCGCATCACGGACCGGATCTGCGGGTGCGGGGTGTGCATGAACTTGTTCACGGTGAACCGCGCGTGCTCGCCCAGCAGGAGGCGGCGGACGTTCTTGCCCGCGGCATTGGGCGCGGGCTCGTCCGGGTGTGGGGCGCCCAGACCCAACTGGAAGGGCGAGAAGGGGAGCTTGGCGATGCCGTTGCCGTGGAAGAAGTGCCCGGCGGTGACGGGGCGGCCGACGAAGACGTCGTCGTTGAAGTAGAGGTAGTGCTCGGACAGGCCGTCGATGTGGTGGAGTTGGGTCTCGATGGCGTGGGAGTTGAACACCGGTAGTGCGGTGGGGTCGCTGAAGACGTCCTTGTGGTCGATGACCTGGATCCCGGCGGCGCTGGTGTCGAGCCAGTCAGGGGTCTGGCCGTCGGTCACGAGGTAGACGGTGCGGACGAACGGGGCGTACATCTGCAGGGAGCGCAGGGAGTACTTCAGTTCGTCGTGGCTGGTGTAGCGCGAAGCGCCGGTCTCACGGGCGTGGATGCGGGGGGCGGCGCCGTCGCCGAGGTGGGCCTGGCGCCTGGCGGCGTGGACGGGGTCGTTCCCGTCGACCCAGGTGTAGACGACGTCTATGGGGAAGTCGACGGCGTCGATGGTGGGCAGGAGGAAGTCGGCCCATGTGGGGTAGGTCCGGTCGGCTACGTCACGGGTGGCCGGCACGAGGGCGTCGGCGGGCAGGACATCCGAGACGGCGTTGGAACGCGGTGCGACCAGGGCTCCGGCGAGCACGGGACGCGGGGTCTGGGTGCGCAGGCCCTCGATCCGTTCGGCAGCCCGCTCGTCGCCGCTGTCCTCAGCTGCGAGGAGTTCGTCTCCCTCGCGCCAGAACTCCACGTCACAGCCCTGGGAGAGGTCGGCGAGCACCTGGTCCGCGGGGCCGAGCAGGATCTCGCCGAAGCGGATGGCGTCGCCTCGCTTGAGAGCCGTGGGCAGGGCGCCGTCCGCGTACAGGGCCGTGTCGGCCGGCCAGGGGTCCTTGCCGGGCTTCATGGCGTACAGGGCCGTCGACGCGTACAGCTTTCGCAACGCGTCCAGCAGTGCCTTGCGGTCCCTGAGGCGCACCCCGACGACGTGTCGCAGCGGTGAGCGGCCGGGCACCAGGAAGTACTGGACGCCCGCATGGTCCAGGGCGTCGGCGACCAGGGCCAGATTCCGGGCCGATGCCCCGGCCGCTGTGAGCGACTTCACCCGGCGACCGAAGTAGGTACGGCCTCCCGCGGAGAATTCCACCAGCTCGGCGTCGCCCGCGAGCAGCTTCCTGCGGCGGTCCGCCATCTTGTCAGCGCGTTCACGCTCGGCTGCACGTCGCTTCTGGTCAGCCGCTTCCGCTTCCGCTCGGCGACGCACCTCCTCGCGCTCGCGCTCCCGACGCTCGCGAACGGAGGCGGGAAGGAGCCGCTCACCTGCGGTCTTCAGTCGCGACGGCATGACGTGATCGGTTCCTTCTTCGCAGCGGACGACTGCCTCGCCCGGTTCGCGGCCCTGGCGGACATGACGGACAACGAAATCCGCTGATCATACTAAGCCGGTTTTCGATCGCGATCTCTTTCAGCAACCACAATGCGGCCACATGTAGCCATCTGGAACATACTCGGATATTTCGGATAATCAGCAGGGGCTCGGTACCGGCTTCTGAACAGGGCCCAGTCGCCAGCGAATTCACCGGTCATGACCGCCCCGCGAGCCGGTCCCCGAACCGCTCGGGCGCCAGAGCGCCGGCCAGGATGTCGACGTCTTCGTCGGGTGTGAGCGTCAGGACCGCCATGGTCCGCTCCACCGTGCCGCGGTACGCACCCGGACTCGGCACGCTTTCGATGTCCGCCGCACCGTCGGCGCGGTGGGTCACCCGCAGCGAGGGGTTCACCTTGGCGCCGACCCGGACGGCTCGCCGGACGCGCGTCAGGGCGCGAAGGTCCGACTCGTCGAGGGTGATCGGGTGGAGCGGGACAAGACGGCTGCCGTCCGGGGCGTGGAGCATGCTGCCACGGGTGGGGTCATCATGTGCGGCGTTCAGGGCACTCCTACTGACCAGGGCCGACGGGAACGCGCGATGGATGTTGCTCCAGGCGTCGAGGGCGGTCGGTGCGTCGAGATCGGTGATGTTCTCCAGGCCGGCGGGCCACGCGGGCGGGACGTGGTCGCCGATGCCGGACCGCCGGGCGGACCAGGCCGCGTGGTACGGCGCGAGCAGCAGGTCGTGGGTCATGCGGAAGTAGTGGAGCCAGTCCGGGTCACGAGGACGAGCCGGAGCGTGGCGGTTCCCGTCCCGGTGCCGCTCTGGGCGGGGGTCGTGGACGACCTCTCAAAGGGTTCCGAGAAGTCACCGACTCGACCGAGGCGGTGGCATCGACATCGACCACATATCGTCAGAGCGACGATATGCCTAGGGCGCGAGGAATCACATACGCGGACGAGCTGCCGTCGAGAGCTCTACCATGGAGCCGGTGACGAAGACACAGCCCGCGACGGGCAGTTCGGACTGGACGCGCCTCACGTCGGGGACCGACCACGATTGGCGCGTCCCCCTTCTGTGGCTGTCCGGGCTCGGCTACAACCGCGCCGCGCCCACCGAGCTGCTCGTCAGGCTGTTGGACATCGGCGAGACCAGCATGCTGTACCGTCACGACCTGCCCGACGGGGTCATGGATGTTGCGATCACCCACCGCAGGGAGGACGTCCGTACCGACGTCGCGACCATATGCGGTCGTCGGCTCTCCCCCGCCCAAGCGGAACGACTCTCCGGCGCCTCGCCCGAACCTGCCTTGCGCGAACGGTTGACGGGGCTCGCCGCGGAGAGCGCCGTGGCCCGACGGATACGCCGAGGCGTCGAGCCTGCCCCGGAACCCTACGCCGCGCCGCCCACCACACCGGCCGAAATCGCCGCGATGGCCGCCGAGGTTCCCGACATCGCCCCGGACAGGCTGACGACGGCACTGTGGTGGATCGGCGCGCTCCACGAAAACCCCGACGCCATGCGACTGCTCGCCGCCTCTCCCAAGTTGCTGGTCCGCCGCAGCGTCGCCAGAGCACCCCGTCTGCCCGCGGACGTGGTCGATCTGCTCGCCCGGGACGAGGACGACGTAGTGCAACTCTTCCTCGCCGAGTCCTGCGACGACGCGCCACCCGAGATGCTCCTCGCCGTGGCCGGCTGGTGGAACGGAAGCTTCTCGTTCCCGGGCCGGCCCCTGAACCATCCCAACTTCCCCCGCGCGGGCCTGCTGCGCTTCGCCACGGACCCCAACCCGCGACTGCGGGCACTCGCGCACCACGATCCCGCCTCCACCGCCGCAGATGTCGAACGGGCCGCCGGCGACCCCCATGAGACCGTCCGCAGAGCCGCGGCTGAGGACCACCGGCTCGCAGCCGAAATGGCGATCGCCCTGGCCGGTGATCCGGAGGAAGGGGTACGACTGCGCGCCTGGACGAACCCTGCCCTGCCTCCGCACGCGCTGGTACCGCTCCTGCTCGCACTGCGTAGCGCAGAGATGGCCGTCAAGAACCCTGGCATACCGGTCCCGGTCATGCACAGGCTGGTGGATTACGCCACTCCCCTGCTGCATGCCGCTGAGCGCCGGGCCGGCGAACGGACGGCAGGTCCTTCGTGACGACGGGTCAGCCCGCCGATCGTGCCGGACCGAACCGAGCCCGTCCGGCGTCAGGCGGACAGCCGACCCGCCACTACGCCGGCCGCCTTCTTCGCGTCGTCACACACCTTCGCGGGCGTGTCGCCTACTGTGACCGAGACCCGTACGAACTCCTCCGTGGTCACGTCGAGCGCCACCGAGCATTGGCGGCATCCAACCACCGGGTGATACTGCGGTCGAAGTCCACGGCCCCGGCGCGTACCTCGGTGTCCGCACCGGCGGCCAGCCGCCCCAACGCCTCCAGATGCTCTCTCAGCGCCACCCGGGCGTCCCCGCGTAGTTCCTCGCCCGCTGCTCCTACCAGTGCCGCGGCCCGCAGGTCGCCCAAGGCCCCGGACGGAGCCGAGTTCAGCGATGGCCGGGCGCCAACGCGTCTCGATGCGTCCCGCGGCCTGCTCGTGGTGCGCGTTCAGTACCGGTCCCACCACCGCGACGCCGATCGCCAGCAGCGCGGCCACGCCGACCAAGGCGATGAGCATCAACCTGGACCCGTTCAGACCACGCAGCGACAGCACACGATCGACGCTACCGATGCTCGAATCCCCCGCCCGCGGCACCACGCCGGATCCCGTGGTCGAGGTACCGGGAGGCCATGGCGTCCATGACCCGCCTGGCGCGCAGCCAATAGCGGTGTGGGCGGCCAAGACGAAGCCCTCGCCGAGGTGAGGGACCGTCGCTATTGCAGCCAGATCCCGTCGCGCATCACGACTCTCCCGCGCAGTTCCGGCTCGCCGCGCCAGGCGCGCACGGTCCTCGGGACCACGCGTACGTACAGGAAGGGACCCTCTTCCCCGCGGGGATCCCATCCGAACTTGTCGGCGAACGCCTCCGCCGCGTCGCCCGGCACCTCCTGGTCCGGGAAGCATTCGGCCTCACCCTGGAGGAGCACCACGTCGAAGGTGTCCGGTAGCGACAGGCGGACGCGCGGCTCTTCGCGTACGTTCCGCGCGGTCACGGAGGTGGCGCCGGTGCACATCCACACTGCTCGGCCGTCCCACGAGAACCACAGCGGCACCTGGTGGGGCCCGTGCTCAGGGTGAGCCGTCGACACCCATACATCCCGCTCGGTGGCGAGCCGCTCCTGAACGTCGCGTACTCGCTCCGCCGTCCGGCGACGACCGATTCCCGTGGTCTCCATGAGGAGCGACCCTAGCCAAGCAGGCGCACAGAGCGCCTGGGGCGCAGGACCTACTCCCAACGACCGATCACCCACTCGGCCTTCGTCCCGGGGCGCCCCACTTCGGTGCCCGGGTGGCGGGCGCGAATCGGCCAGGAGGCGACCGCTCCTCATCCGCCATGTCACAGATCGCCGGGCTGTCTTGTCTCAGGTGGTGAGGGCAGAGGCTTCCAACGGGAGGGTGATGGTCATGCGGGTGTTCGTGGCAGGTGGGAGTGGCGTACTGGGGCGGCGTCTGGTGCCGCGACTACGAGCGTCCGGACACCAGGTGACGGCCACGACCACGAGTTCGGCGAAGGTGGCACAGCTCGCGCAACTGGGCGCGGACGGCGTGGTGATGGACGGGTTGGACGCGGCATCGGTCGGTGAGGCCGTGGCGAAGGCCCGGCCGGACGTGATCGTGCACCAGATGACCGCGATCTCCATGGCGCATGCCGGCAAGCCCGACATCAAGCATCCGGACCGGTGGTTCGCCACCACCAACCGGCTGCGCACCGAGGGGACGGATCACCTGCTGGCGGCGGCCGAGGCGGCGGGTGTGTCCCACGTCGTCGCACAAGGCTACGCCTCCTGGAACGGCATCCGCGAGGGCGGCTGGGTGAAGACCGAACAGGACCCGCTGGACCTGCTCGAAGGGACGGCGGCGCACGTGGGGTTGAAGGCGCTGTGTCACGTCGAGGACGTCGTACTCAAGGCCGGCGGCGCAGTCCTGCGTTACGGCGCCTTCTACGGGCCCGGCGCCATCGACGACCAGGTCGAACTGGTCCGCAAACGGCAATATCCGCTGGTGGGGAGCGGCGCCGGCTACAGCTCGTGGGTGCATCTCGACGACGCGGCGAGCGCCACGGTCCTGGCCGTGGAGCAGAGGGCGAGGGGTGTGTTCAACGTCGTCGACGACGATCCGGCTCCGGCCCGCGAGTGGCTGCCTCACCTGGCGGCCTGCGCGGGGGCGAGGCGGCCGATACGTGTCCCGGTGTGGCTCGCCCGGTTGCTGGCCGGCGATCAGGCGGTGGTGATGATGACCGAAGGACGCGGGTTCTCCAACGCCAAGGCGAAGCGCGAACTGGGCTGGCAACCGCGCTACCCCTCGTGGCGTCAGGGCTTCGAGGAGGAACTGGCGTGACCCGGGTCGAGGAGTTCCAGGAGCTGCGGCCGCTGTTGTTCTCGATCGGTTACCGGCTCCTGGGCAGCGTGAGCGAGGCGGAGGACGCCGTGCAGGAAACCTGGTTGCGCTACGAGGCGTTGTCGGCCGCCCCCGTCTCGGCCAAGGCGTACCTGTCCACCGTGGTCACCCGAATCTCGATCAACACGCTGCGTTCCGCGCGCGTCCGGCGCGAGGAATACGTCGGGCCGTGGTTCCCCGAACCGTTGCTGACCGATCCATACGAGGATCCCGAGCGCTCGGCCCAGCTGGCCGACTCGGTGTCGATGGCGGCCCTGCTCCTGCTGGAACGGCTCACCCCACTGGAGCGCGCGGCGTTCGTGCTGCGGGAGGTGTTCGAGTTCGGCTTCCCGGAGATCGCCTCGGCGGTGGGCCGATCGGAGTCCGCGTGCCGTCAGCTCGTGGTGCGGGCGCGCCGTCACATGACCGCCGGGCGGCCGCGGTTCGAGGTCGACCGCCGCGAGCGCGAGGAGCTCGCGACACGGTTCTTCGGGGCCCTCGCGGAAGGGGATGTGGAGGCGCTGCGGGAATGGCTCGCCGCGGATGTGCAGATGGTGGCGGACAGCGGCGGCAAGGCCCCGCAATGGGCCCAGGGCTTCTGCGGCGTCGACCCCGTGTCCCGGGTACTCGCCCTGCTTCTCCCGCTGTTGGTGCGGATCGGCGGTGCGGTGGAGCCGCACCGGGTGAACGGGCAGCCCGGCGCGATCTTCCGCGACCGGGACGGCAAGGTCATCAACACTTGGACGCTCGACGTCGTCGACGGTCGTATCCAGACGATCCGCACGGTGAGCAACCCCGACAAGCTCGGCCACGTGGGCCCGGTGGCGGATGCCTGGGCCGTCCTCCGCGAAGCACAGCAGCCGGCCGAGGGCGCCGACTGAGCCGAACGGTCGGCGGCGCACCGGCGTGCATGCCGGCTCGCGCCACATGAGCCAGGGCCAGGAGCGGACGAGCAGAGGAGGAGAGGGACAGGCATGACGAGGATCGGCATCGTCATCGGCAGCACACGTCCGGGCCGCGAGGGCGATCGAGTGGCCGAATGAGTGCGGCGGCTTGCGACACAACACGCAGGCGGAGTAGCGGACTTCGAGCTTGTGGGCCTGTCCGACCACGGGCTGCCGCTGCTCGACGAGGTCGTCCCCGCGGCCAGTGCGCCGGCGGACAGCCGCACACCCGGCGATGGGCAGAGCGGCTCGGCCCGTACGACGCGTACATCTTCGCCACACCGGAGTACAACACCGCTCCGCCCGCGTCGCGGTCATGGCGGACATCGGGCCCCAAGTGGCTCTGTCGCTGTGCGAGGTCTTCGCGGAGTTCCGGCCGCGGAAGCCGCACAGGGCGGAGGTGCACCGGATGGCAGACGAGCTGCTGGGGTGGTCACTGGCGCTCGGCGCGCTGCGCACAACGGCGCCGCCAGTCCGCCAGAACGCCTAGTCACCGGGAAGGCAGCGGCCACCACAGGCCGCACGGTCTGCGGTCTTCGGAGGGAACGCTGCTACCCGGCCGGCTCCTCACCGGCCCGGCACTCGCCGCCGGGCCTCTTGCCAGGCGCTCGGCCGTCACCGCCCCGGCCGCGGGCCGCGAGCGGTGGCGAAGCGGCGCTGATACGCGGCGGGGCTCACGGACAACTCCCGTACGAAGACCCGCCGCAGGCTCTCGTAGCTCGGGAAACCGGCCAGGGCGGCTGCCTGTGTCGCGGTGTGTCCTTGATCGAGGAAGGCCTTGGCGAGGTCGAGCCGGATCGAGGCGACGTAGCGGGTCGGAGAGGTGGACAGCTCCTCACGGAACAGTCGTGTGAGATGCCGGGGGCTGACATGGAGGTGCTTGGCGAGTTCGCCGAGTGAATGGTCTCCCGAAGGATCCGCGAGGACCAGGTCCGCGACCTTGCGCAGGACGGGTGACCGTGGCGGTGGTCCCTGCAACGGAGCGGAGAACTGCGACTGGCCTCCGGGGCGTTGCAGGTAGACCACCAGGGCGCGGGCGACGTCCCGGCTCAGCTCGGGCCCGTGGTCCTCCTCCACGAGGGCCAGCGCCAGGTCGATGCCCGCGGCGACGCCCGCCGACGTGTAGGTGGTGCCGTCGCGCACGTAGATGGCGTCGGGCTCGACATGGGTCTTCGGACAGCGGGCGGCGAGCTCGCCTGCGACCTTCCAGTGGGTGGTGGCGCGCTTTCCGTCGAGCAGGCCGACGGCCCCCAGGACGAAGGCTCCGGTGCAGACGGAGGCGACGCGGTGGGAGCGGACCGCCAGATCCCTCGCCGCCTCGATCAGATCACGCGGGACGGGGGTCCTCGGGTAGACGTCCCCGCCCGGCACCACGAACGTAGCCGGGGCGGGCTCGAAGGCCGGGCCGCCGTCGACGCCGATCCTGATGCCGACCGACGACCTGACGTCGGCACCGGTCGGCGACAGGAGGGCGACCCGATAGTCGGCACCCAGTCGATTCGCCTCCGCGAACACATCGGCGGGACCTGCGACGTCCAGGAGTTTCACCCCGTCGTAGACGAGGATCGCGACCCGGTGGTGTGTGTAGGGGGTCAAGGTTCTCTCCCAGGACGTCTCGGTGTGAGTGGCCAGGGCGGCACCGCTCGTCTTCGAGAGTGCACGAGGCGCGCCGTGCGATGCGGGTCTGGACTCGCCGTCCCATCCTGAGGTGGCCGTAATCGAGTGGTTCCCGGCCGGACGGGTGCGGTGCCGAAGCCTGCCCGGTCGGCAGTGTGGACCACGGACGCACAGTCCAGTGGCCCGTAGATCGCAGGGAGAGCACGGACAGATGATCGACTTCATCGCGGGGGTGGAGATCCCCGAGACCTCGGCTGTCGTGGAGGCCACGAGCCTTCTCCGGGAAACGACCGCTCCTCTGCTCTTCCACCATTCCCGGCGTGTCTTCCTCTTCGCCTCCCTGCACGCTCGCAGGCTGGGCCTCCGGCCCGACCCCGAGCTGCTGTACATTTCGGCGATGTTCCACGACGCGGGTCTGCTGACCCCGTTCTCCGACGCGGAGCAGCGGTTCGAGCTCGACGGCGCCGACCACGCGCGCAAGTTCCTGCTGGACCGGGGTTTCCCCGAGAGCGCCTCCGACGTGGTCTGGACGGCGATCGCGCTGCACACGACGCCGGGGATTCCCGGCCGGATGGGCCCCGAGATCGCCGCGACGAACTTCGGTGTGCTGACCGACGCGGTCGGCTGGGGCCTGGACCGCCTGGAAGGCGACCAGGTGGACGAGATCGTCGCCGCCCATCCACGCGGAGACTTCAAGGGCGAGTTCCTGCAGGCTTTCGTCGAGGGACTCAGGAACCGCCCGGATACCACGTACGGCACGGTCAACGCGGACGTCCTGGAACACTTCGTTCCCGGTTTCCACCGCACGTCCATGGTGGAGCGCGTCATCCATGCGCCCTGGCCCCAGTGACGGTCGTCCGCACCACCGGCCGACGGCGTCCCGGTGCGCTCACCAGGCTTACCGCCCGGTTCGGCCGTACGGGCGAGGTGGTGGCGGCAGGAGCACGTCGATCACCCGCGAAGGGCATCAAGGCCCGGACAGAGGATTCCCTGCCGTGGACGATCGCGGCATCTCCCACCGCTTCCACGAGAGGAGCCGTCGTGCGAGCCATCACCGTCCGAGACCGCGAAGCCGGGGTCAATGGGCCGGTCCTGGAGGACATGCCGCACCCGCACGCCGCCGAGAACGACGTCATCGTGCGGGTGCACGCGGCGGGTTTCACCCGGGGTGAGCTCGACTGGCCCGGAACCTGGACCGATCGGGCCGGCCGTGACCGCACGCCCTCGGTGCCGGGGCACGAGGTCTCGGGAGTGGTGGCGGAACTCGGCTACGGGACCACCGGGCCCAGCGTCGGCCAGCGCGTCTTCGGGCTGACGGACTGGACTCGTGACGGCTCGCTCGCCGAGTACGTCGCCGTCGAAGCCCGCAATCTCGCTCCGCTCCCCGCCGACATCGACCACACGGTGGCAGCGGCGCTGCCGATCTCGGGACTGACCGCCTGGCAGGGTCTGTTCGACCACGCCCGCCTCGCCGCCGGGCAGACCGTGCTGGTCCACGGTGCCGCCGGCGGCGTCGGCTCGATCGCCGTCCAGCTGGCCCGCCAGGCGGGAGCCCGTGTCATCGGGACGGGCCGGTCCACCGACCGGGACACCGTCCTCGGTCTGGGCGCCGATACGTTCCTCGCCCTGGACACCGACCAATGGGCCGCAGCCGATCAGGTCGACGTGGTGTTCGACGTGATCGGCGGCACGGTCCTCGAACGCTCGGCCCCGCTCGTGCGCGCCGGCGGCACGCTCGTCACCATCGCCCACCCGCCGACCGTGCGCCCCGAGGACGGGCGGTCCGTCTTCTTCGTCGTGGAACCCGACCGCGCGCGTCTCGCCGACCTCGCGCAGCGACTTCGGGACGGACGACTCGAGGTGCGCGTCGGCTCCATCCGCCCCCTGGCCGAGGCAGCCGCCGCCTTCGCGCCGGACCGGCGCGTCGACGGCCGCACGATCATCCGCGTCGCCGAGTAGTGAGTGGTGAGAACGAGGCGGTGGTACGGACGGTGAACGGCTGCCCACTTCGGGAGTGGTGAACGGCTGCCCACTCGGGGAGCGGGGTGCGCCCTCGCCCTCCGTGCCGTGACCAGCGATCACCGAGGGGACCCCAGCCCCCACGGCGCCCTCACTGTCCGCGATCGCGGGGTGATCCGCCGATGTGGGCGAAGCGACTCCCGGTGTTATTCAATGAGGTGTGCGGTCAGGGATCTCGGGGCCCCGTCGCACGGGTCCGAGTACGGCCCCGGTGCTGCACCGGGGATTGCCGAGAGAGCCGCATGGACTCCACACCCTCCCCCTCGTCTTCTTCGCCGTTCGAGCTGGTCAGCAGCGCCCTCGGGCGCTACATCCCGCGCGGTGGAGCGACAGCGGCGGGTGGTCCTGTCGAGGCGCAGGGCGAGCGCGCCACCGGCCGGCGCGTGCCCGACAACGGGGCGGCAGGCCGACAGGACCAGATCCTCGGCGCGATCAACGTCGACGGGGATCTGAGGATCACCCGCTGCAATCTCGACGCCCCGGTGTTCGCGGGTCTGAACGCCGTGCCCGGGAGCCCCCTCGTCGACCTGCTGCCCCCCAGGGACGTACCGACGGTGACCCGGCGGTTGCGGCAGGTCCTGGAGACCGGTGAGGCGCATGTGGCCCGGATCCAGCGGCTACGGCGCGATGACGGGTCGGAACTGGTGGTCTCGCTGAGCATCCTGCCTGCCGCGGCGCCCCAGGAAGGCCTGACCGTCTCCGTGATCGCCATGGCCAGGAGGCTGCATCTGTACGCCGCCGAGACCGCGATCGGCACCTCTCTGGACATCGGCGAGACCGCTCAGTCGCTGGCGGAGTCCCTGCTGGCCTGGGGGGACGTGGCCGCCATCGACCTCGACTTCGCCGTGTGGACGGGCGAGGGGGTCAGCGAACGGGCGCACGGGCGCATCCGGCTGCGGCGGGCGGCCCTGGTGCCGGACCGGGTGTGGCCCGAGGGCTATGTGACTCCGGGTGACGATCTCCCCAGTGACGCGAGTCGCCTGCTGTCCCAGGCGGTGCAGCGTGACGACGCCCCGCAGGCCATCGTCATACCCGACCGGGAGTCGGTCGAGCGGGTGCTCGGCAGTCCACTCGTGATGCGTGCCCTGGTGCCGGGTGACCGGTCGGCGGGGGTGGCGTGCATACCTCTGGTCCTGGACAGCGTGCCGCCCGTCGTGCTGGGCGTGGCGGAGGTCTGGCGGCGGGCGGACCGCCCCTTCCGGGACAGCGAGCTGTTCGAGTTGCAGGAACTGGTGGCCAGGACCGCCCATCACGTCGACCTGGCCCGTCAGCACCAGCGCGAGCACACGCAGGTGCTGGCGTTGCAGCGCCGACTGCTGCCCAGGACCGGCGGCGACAGCGTCGAGATCGCGAGCGTCTACCAGCCCGCCACCCCGGACAGCGCGGGCGTCGGCGGTGACTGGGTGAACAGCTTTCCGCTGCCCGACGGCCGTACCGCGCTGGTGGTCGGCGACGTCGTCGGGCACGGTCTGGGGGCCGCGGCGACCATGGGGCAGCTGAGCATGGAGGCCCGCGCGCTGCTGTCCGCGGGTCTGGCGCCCGACGAGGTGCTGGAGCACCTGGACGAGACCGTGTCCCTGCTGGACGACGCGGAGTCCGGGCTGGCGGCCGGCTACAGCGCCCTCGGGTCGACCTGCTGCATCGCCCTCTACGACCCGGTCAGCCACCGCGTGGCGTTGTCCAGTGCAGGCCACCTTCCCCCGATCCTGGTGTCGCCGGACGGGCGCGCGGGCCCGCTCGCGGTCCGTCCCCATCCCGGGCTCGGCGCGGAGTTCGCCCTACGGGAGCCGTTTGACGTGCATACGTTCGACGCGCCTCCGGGTTCGCTGCTCGCCCTCTACACCGACGGCCTGGTGGAGGATCCGGCCCTGTCGATCGACGAGGGCATCGGCAGACTGGCGGACGCGGTGTCCGCGGTGCACCCGTGGGACGCCCTGCAACAGGCCGCACGGCGCGTCGTCGCGGTGCTCGCGCCCGTGCGGCAGCGCGACGACGTGACCCTGCTGCTGGCGCGCATGATCGGCTACCGCAAGGAGGACACCGCCACCTGGCGACTGCCCGCCCGTTACGACGCGCCCGCTCGCGCCCGGGCGCAGGTCTTGGCGCTGCTGCGGCAGTGGCACACCAGGGAGGACACCCTGAACAACGTGTCACTGCTGGTCGGCGAGCTGGTCACGAACGCGGTGCGCTTCGCGACGGGTCCCATCACGGTACGGCTGATCAGGTCCGGTCACGGCCTGCTGTGCGAGGTGGGCGACACGGGCAACGGCAGGCCGCGTCTGAGCCGGCGCGACCTCCTCGACGACGGCGGTCGTGGCCTGCACATCGTGCACAGGCTCAGCAAGCGGTGGGGGGTGCGGTGGACGGACTCCGGCAAGGTGGTCTGGGCGGAAGTCGCGAGGTGACGCGCTTCCGGACCGACGCGAGGCCGGCGTACGGGCAGCGCGAGGTACGGGCGGCGCATGGGGTGAGCTAGTGGCGGCGTGAGCGTGGCCCGGTCCGAGGGACGGCGCTCACAGCGGTACGGGTGGCGTGACCGGTGATCCGGGCGGCCCGTGCGCCGGTACGGGCCGCGTAGGTGCGTACTACAGCCACTCCCCCTCCAAGGCGGTGGCGGTGAGGCCGGGTGCCGCCGCGTAGAGGACGGCACGGCTGCCCGGCTTCTGTCCGGCGTCGTACGCCCGACGCATGATGTCGAACACGGCGGCGCCGCCGCGATTTCCGCTGGTGTAGCTGTCGCGGCTGTAGTCCAGCAGCCCCGACGGCCAGGTCTCGGGCATCGTCTGCTCCATGTACTCCAGCACCCGGGTCCCGCCGGGGTGCGCGAGCAGCACGTCGGGGTGCCAGGAGTCGGGGCTGTCCTCATAGCGGACGCGCAGCCACTCCCACATCGCGGTGACCGTCTCCTGTACGGCGCGCGGGCCCCGCCGGTCCATCACGAAGTGGGTGCCGTCGGACCGCGTCTCCAGGCGGTGCAGGTCCTGGGTGCCGGGCAGGGTGTGGTTCCAGGCGGCGTCCAGCCGCAGCACCGATTCGCGCCTCGGGCGGCCCGTGACCACGGCGGCGACCGCGGTGTCCGCGAACAGCAGCCGGACGATCAGGGACTCGAGGGTGTCGTCCGCGGGCTGATAGGTCGTGCTCAGCGCCTCCGCGATCACGACCAGGACCACTCGGTCGGGGTCTGCGGCCACGAGATCCGCGGCCAGCGCCAGGGACCGGGTTCCCGCGATGCAGGCCCACTGCGTGGCCGGCACCAGCATCGCGTCGTCGCGGAGCCGGAGCTTGTTGGCCAGGGCGATGTCCAGACCCGGCAGCGCCGGGGTGGTCGAGTTGCTGGTGATCAGGCAGTCGACGTCGGCGGCGTCGATCCCGGCGATCTGGAGGGCCCCGCGCGCCGCACGCTCACCGTAGTTCTGCACGGCCTCCCAGGCCGGCGCGGTCCGCTCCTGGACCGTCTGCGGCGCGGGTATCGCTCCGAGCGCGGCCATCACGCGGTCCACGTCCTGCTGGGTGAACCCTTCGCGCGCCAACGCCTCTTGGGCCGGTCCGGCGCCGACGGCCCCCAGGCTGCCGCCACTGCCCGGCGCGACGGCTGTCTCCAGCGGCAGCATCCATCCGCGGCTTTCGATGCCCGTGCCGGCCGCGATGCCGTCGATCCGCGGCGCCCAGGCGGCATCCGGGTGCCGATCGCGCACCTCCGCCACGATTTCGCTGGTCTTCACGGCGTGCTCGCCGTGGATCACGGCAGGAGCGCAGACGTAAGCAGCCATGGTGAGGCCCTTTCTGGGGGAAGCAGGGGGGAACGACACGATTGCTGTGTGATGCGCCACTTTGATAGCTCACGCCCAAGGGGGTGGCGGTTAGCTCCACTTCGGGAGTCAGTGGCCGGTTCGAGCATGGACGCTAAAGGGACATTTGCGCTGTGATGCACACAACTTGGCCACCTTTTGGGCGCGTGACACGGCACACATCGCCGAATGAAGGGGTTGCACCTCGGGGCGGGCCACGCCACGCCACGCCTGCCTGACTTGCCGTCAGCCGGACTCGGCTACCTCGACGGGGTCCCGCCAAGGGCAAAAGGGCGCGGAAGGCCGGTGCGAAGAGGGCAGCCCTTCAGGGGGTGAGGCCGCAGGCCGGCGCACCCTCGGCCACTCCGGCGGGCCCGCCCAGGCCGGGCACCCCGACGGCACAGGCGCCGCGCCGCTGTGTGACCTGAGCAGGCCGACGGCCCTGCTGGACAAATTGGGACAAATGCCTATTGAACTTCTCCGGCGGGAGAGCGCGTCCCGCTCGGCCGCCTCACCGAAGGGGCTTCTCGAGGAGCGTGTAGGACTTGGTCGTGCCACCCGGCTGGGGCTTGCCCTCCTTGTGCCCTACGACCCGGTAGCCGGCCTCGAGGTAGTACGCGGTAAGACGAGCGTTGCCGGCCAGACAGTCGAGGCGGGCCAGGGTGCGTCCCGCTTCCGCCACACGTCGCTCAGCGGCTCGCAGCAGGCGCAGTCCTGTTCCTGGCGGAGCGGCGGTACGGTCCACCATCAGGCGATGCACATACCCGGCCGTCGGAGGCTGCGGACCCCAGGCGTCCGGGTCCTCCCACCACAGTTCCCAGGCCCCGACCTGACGACCCTGCAGTTCCGCGATCCACACTTCCCCGTCTTCCATGATCCGGCGGAAGTGGTCCTCACCCAGTTCGCCGGGCTGCCACTGCCCGGTGGTGCCCCGGGAGTTCATCCAACGGGCAGCCTCGTCACGTAGGCGGACGAGGGTGGAGAGATCTGCGCCGGCAGCGGGGCGGAAACGTAGATCGTTCACCCGTCGATCCTCACACGAGCCTCCCGTGCTCCTCCCTCCGGGCCCCGTGGGTGACTCCCCAGGATGGCGAAGGCGATGCCGGAAAGGGCCCACGTACCAACGGACACATATGTGCGGCCGATGCACCGTGTCGGAGCCGGGGCCGGCATCCGGCCACCCGGCTCCGCCTGGCGTCGCTCTTCTCATACGGCGTACCGGACCCGAAAGCGATCGGGCGCTGCCGGATCTCGGTCCACGACCTGAATGGGCGCCCCGAGCCACTGCCACACGCGGACGCCGTTCTTTCGGGAGAACCGAATCCGCCCGCGGGTGCCGTCAACCGCGACGTGTGGCCAGGATGCGGCAACGCGCGCCCTGTCGGCGCCGTGCGAACGCAGCGCTTCGGCGAGGACAGTGATCGTGTCGTAGCCCTCGAAGGCAACGAAAGAAGGTGCTTCGGCGAGTTGGGCACGCAAGGCTGCCTCGACTCGTGCACCGAGTGGGCCCGGACGTTCGGGCAGGTAGCGCAGGAACGGGACTCCGGCGCCGTCGACACCCAGCAGGTCCGCCCATGCGGCGAACTCCGGTTGGCCGGCCGGTGCACCGATCAGGATCTCGTCGAGGCGCCGGTCGCGGCGGAGGGACCTGACCATGGACACTGCCGGTTCCGGGTGGCCGACCAGAAGGAGGAGTGCGGTCGCACGGTGGTCGACGAGTGCGTCGCACACCGCGGCAGGGGCGAGCGCGCGCGTGTCGAGTTCGATGACGGTGCCGCCGCGTGGAGTGAGGTGGTCCCGCAGGGCGCCGACTCCAGACGCCCAGTAGACACTCGGCTGGGTCGCCACGGCGATGTGGCTGTGGCCCGCACCGAGGAGGAAATCCGCATAGACCCGCCAGCCGTCGGACTGCGGCGGAGCAAGACGCGCGACCCATTGCGTCGGCTGTTCGGTGAGCGCGTCCAGGACCGCTGAGGAACACAGGAACGGCAGACCAAGGGCATCCGCCCGGTCGGCGACGGCACGAGCGACGACGCTGTGGTACTCCCCCGCCAAGGCGACCACACCCAGCCGAGCCAGTTCCTCCACGGCTGCCGCGGCTTTCCCAGGGTCCGCCGCGGTGTCTCGTACCACCAGTTCAAGTGGTCTTCCACCGATCCCTCCGGCGTCGTTGACGTCGCGCACGGCGAGCTCCAGCCCGGCGAGCAGGTGTCGGCCTGCCTCGACCCAGCCGGGCCGGGTCAGCGGAACGAGTGCGCCGATCCGAACGGACCCTTCAGTCTGCTCTGCCTGCACTGCTTCGGGTGGCGATGACGACGTACTCATGCGGTGGTCTCTCCCGTACGGCGATTCGGTCGCGGACGGGCGGTCCGCTTGGAACTCCCGACAAAAATAGTGGACTTCACCTGGTCAGTGGTCGGTGCCGTGCACGAGGCTGCGGGAGTAGCGAGGTGCGGTCAGCCACGTGATCGCAGGCGACAAACCTGGCGACGCCGACGGTCATCCCCGGGATACTGGCGCCCATGGATGAGGTCGAAGTCGTCGTCGCCCATTCCGAGCGCGCGACCCTGCGGGTCGGCGACGTGTTCCTGAAGGTGGACGCCGATCAGGCGCGCATCGACGTCGAGGTCGAGGTGATGGCCCTCGCGCCGGTCCCGACCCCGATGGTCCTGTGGCGCAAGCCGCCCGTGCTCGCGATGGCCGCAATTCCGGGAACGACGCTCGGGCGCCTCGGCGGGCCGTCGACCGGGTCGCCGGCGGCGTGGGCCGCGGCGGGCGCCGCCATCCGGACACTGCACGAAGCGCCCCTGCCACCCCGGCCCGGCCGCGCCGGCCGGAGCATCGCCGCCCTGGCCGCGGAACTCGACGAAGAGTGCGAATTGCTCGTGGCGAACGGCGTGCTGCCGGCGGACCTGGTCACCCGCAACCGCCAGGTCGCCGAGGCCGCGCTCCGGCCCTGGGCTCCGGCGTTCACGCACGGCGACCTGCAGATCGCGCACGTCTTCGTCGACGGCGACGAGGTCACCGGCATCATCGACTGGTCCGAGGCGGGCCAGGGTGATGCCCTGTACGACCTCGCCACCTTCACGCTCGGACACGAGGAGCACCTGGCCGACGTCATCGCAGGCTACGGCTCCGGCATCGACCTCGACGTGATCCACGCGTGGTGGTCATTGCGAAGCCTGCTGGCGGTCCGCTGGCTGATCGAGCACGGCTTCGACCCGTTCACGCCGGGCTGTGAGGTCGACGTGCTGAGATCCCGGATGTGAGGCTGCGCGGACCGACTGCTACGAAGGTGTTCTGCTCGGTCCGCACGTAGTGGACGGCTACTTGCCGGTCTGAGCCCCGGATCCTGGCCTGTCGGATGGTGTTGTCGCAGCGGCCGGACGAGCCGGGGCGATCATGCGGAAGGAAGGCTGCCGAGAATCTGTGGCTGCACGGGCCGAACCGGGACGGCATCGCGGCAGAACTGGCGACGCGGGCCGATGCCTCGGAGGCCCACTGATCATGCCTCAGAAGTCCGGCTGCCCATAGCTCACGAAGAAGTGCCCGGAGGCGTGGCTCATGGGATACCCCCACTGCACGTCTGTGAGCATGCGCAGGATGAACTCACCCGCTCCGCAGTCGAAATACCGCTCTTCGCCGCATTCCGACCGCGTGACAACGGTCCACTCGTCAGGGTCGGTCGCGCCCGTCGACCACATGAGTCCCGGTTCGAATTCCGACCAGCCCCAAGGCAGGAGTCCGCCGGATGCCAGGTCGGGGCCGTACCCCTTCCACGGGTTGCGGTCGACGCCAGAGCCGCCGGGCACGGCAAGTTCGAAGTACTCGTCGAAGCTGCCCACGCCGAACAGGTCGACGATCTCCTTGTAGTCGGTGGGCAGCCGTGTGCCGAGGTCGGCCTCAATGGTGGGCCAGTCGACGCGCGGTCCGGGTGCCGGTTCCCAGCCTGTGACGATGCACAGCTTCTCGGCCCAGGATGCGCCCTCCGGAAAGCCTGCCGACGCGGGGTCCTCGCGGTGAGCGATCACGACGACCGTACGAGGGCCGTGCGGCGAGGCGACCAGGCCACACCCGATCCAGCGGTTCCGGTAGCCCCAACCCCGCATCTCCAACAGTTCCCGCGCGTCGAAGGGCTCGACCAGCGGCAGGCCGGTGCGTTCGGTCAGCGTCGGATCGACGAACCCGCCCGCTGCCAGGTTCCGATGTTGTCCCGCCCATGAACCGACTGCCGCCACAAGTGCGTGCAGGTCCGTACCCTGGGGGTTCTCCATGATGACGGTTTGGTCCCGATCCGGGGGATGCCCCTCGATTCGGCACCGGACCGCGTCGACGACTGCACTGGTCTCCATGGCCGTAAGTCAAGCCCATGCCACTGACATCCCGGCGGCAGCCAGGTCTCACCAGGCCGCGCCTCCGTAGGAGCAGTTGGGACACCAGTGGTGGCTATGGCGTACAGCCGACTTTGACCGACCAGGCCGTGAGGGAGGCTGAGCGGCTGTTGGGCGTCGCACGCCCGGTGCGCTGCGGACCTGCTCCGGCGTCAGAACGGTGGCCAGGTCGGCGACAGCCGGTATGTCTTCCGCACCAGTCGGCAGACCTCATGGAGTTCCGACCACGTCCCGTTCGACAGCGTGACGGGCATCGGTCACCGTGAGCAGGCGCTGCTCCGGAGGTTCGGCGACGCGGTGGCTGCGGATGTCGTACGGAGCGGGTACATAGGATCGCCGGCATGGCACTACGACCTGTTCAGGTGAACATCAAGGCTCTTGACAGCTCGGCGGTCGGCCGGTTCTGGGCGGAGGCGCTCGGCTGGAGCGCGTACAGCCCCGGCGTGACGACCTACGTCGGGCCCGCCGGCGGTCCGGTCTGGCCGGACCCGGTCGCGGTCTGCATCGACGTCGTTCCCGTACCGGAACCCAAGACGGCGACGAAGAACCGTGTGCACCTCGATCTCGCCACCACCTCTGCGGCCCACTACGCGGAGTTGGTCGCACGCGTCCGGGCGCTCGGTGCGACGCCTGTCCACGTGGGTCAGGGCCACGTCCCGTGGACGGTCCTCGCCGACCCCGAGGGCAACGAGTTCTGCGTGCTCGAGCCTTGGGACGTCTACCAGGGCACCGGGCCGATCGCCGCGGTGGTGGTCGACTGCGAGGATCCGCGCGCCATGGCCAGGTTCTGGGGCGAGGCGCTGGACTGGACCCTGCACGAGGTGACCGACGATCTCGCGCGGCTGCGCTCCGCCAAGGGGAACGGCCCGTATCTCGAGTTCCTCCGCACACCCGACGTGAAGACCGTGCCGGACCGTGTCCATCTGGACCTGCTGCCGTACCCCGGTGACGACAAGGCGGCGGAGGTGGACCGGCTGCGGACTCTCGGCGCCACCGATCTCGACATCGGCCAGGGCGACGTCGCGTGGACGTGCCTGACCGACCCGGAGGGCCACGAGTTCTGCGTCTGCGCCCTGGCCTGAGCCGGTGGCGTGCCGGGCGCCCGGCATCCGAGTCCGTGCGCGAATCTGAACAGCCGGCTCCCGCGTCATCGTCGCCGGATCCACGATGTTGTGTGCCATGTCAGGCACGCTCTCGTCCACGGCGTCCAGCCAGGGTCTCCCTCACCCCCTCGCCAGCTTCTCCAGCCAGGCGTGTCCGGGATGTACGCGCTTCAGCCAGGTGTCGAGTCGGTCTTGCCGCGCTTGGCCGAGTAGGGGGAAGACGCCATGGAAGTCCGCATGGTCCTTGGGACGAGCCGCTTTCGCTTTGAACAGCAGGACGAGCTCGGGCACCAGATAGGGGATGCCGTCCGCGGTTCGCTCGATGAGCCTGTCGTACGGCAGTCTCAGGCTCTCGTCCCGCCGGCAGATCCATGTCCCGCCCTCGTGCGGCTCCCGGAAGACGTCGAAGAAGAACCGACCGCTTTCCGGGTCCCGCAGCCAGGTCTGGTGGGTGACGGCGAGCGCCTCCGCTCCTGCGCCCGTCCAGATCCGCCCCGAGCCCACCGCGTCGAAGACGTACGTCGGGAAACGGTCCCGAATCTCTGTGAAGCCCCCCGCGGGCACGGCGATTTCCAGATCACCGTGCGGCCGCGACTGCTCTCCGCGGAACAGATCCAGCGCCCAGCCCGCCGCGACGCACCACGGGGCATTGACCCCGGCCAGCCGCTCAGCGACCTGTTCCGGCCGCCAGGCGTGCGCCCACCGAGCGTCCTTTTCGTCCGGGTCGAGAACAGCGCCCCCCGGCGGCACGGAGTCGGTCACCGGATCGACGTACCGCTTGAGATGTCGTGGGAACGGCGACGCCGAAGGGCCCACGCACGGCGGAACTGTCGGGTCAGGACGGCAACGGAAGCCATCGGTGCCGGTCCTGTCTCCCGGTACAGGAGGTCACCGCCTTTGCGCCTCACCGCGGCCAACCGAAGTGCCTGGACACCGACGAGGGCGTCGATGAACGGTCGGTACTCGGCCACGACGAGTGACGGAAGATCTCGGCAAGCGGCAAGAGCCTTTTCGGCTCGGTCGGTCTGTGAGCGGACCAGATGTTCCAGAGCGGGTACGCACGCCTGCGATTTGCTCCGCAGGTCCTCGAACTGGACGCCATGCCGGATGAGTTCGTCCTGTGGGATTCCGATCCGGCCGTGGGTCACGTCCTCGGCCAGATCGGCGAGGAAGTCGCAGCGCTGCCATCCCTCGATCAGCGCTCGGCATCCGGCAGCGAAGGGGTCGTCCGCTCCGGCGTCCGGGCGGGGCGCGAGCAGCGAGGCTGTCAGCATCAGGGCGGGGAGGGCGTAGCGGTCCACGTAGTCCTGGAAGTCTGCCTCGGTGTCGAAGCCCGTCCAGGCGGCCTCGACCGGTGCACCCGCCAGAAAGGCGCGCACACGTGCGGCCATGTGGGGGTGCCGACGGACGGCGTCCCACAGAGCCGACAGGGTGTGATCCGCGGGCGGATCGTCGGCCTCCAGGGCACGTCCGGTCTGCTCGGCCCAGGAGCGCAGAGCCGTCCGGCGGGCGCTCACCTCGCCGGCGTCGATCAGCTCATCTGTCCTGTGCATGTACGCCACAGCGGCGATGACGGGCGGCTGAAGCCGAGCGGGGAGCAGCAACCGGACCGCCACGTACTCGTGCAGGGCAAACTTTCGCACGCCCCGGCGTCGGGTCTCGTAGGCCCGCCGCACGTGCGGATCAGTGATCCCCGCCTTGGCCAGAGCAGTGGACCAACGCATCGCAACCCTTCGGAAGACCGTCGAGCGGCCGCTGCCGGCGCTCCCACCACCGCGGCCGCCGGTGAACGGCCCGATGCACCCGCACTCCGGCACACGTTCGCGAACAGTACTTCGGGTCCGTGTTCAAGGTCCATCTGTCCAAGTCAAAGCCGCAGGACCGCCGGAGCGGCCGAGCACCGTACTGACCTGCCCGCAAGCAGACCACCGGTTTCCCGCAGCCGAACATCTCACCCCACATCGCCCTTGACTCGCGGCAATCGGGAACCTTGGACGTCCTGAGGCAATCGTTCATACCGTAGGCGTCACTCTGAGGCCGGGCGCTCGGCCTTGTGGCGTCGCTCAGGTGCGAGGCCTGGGGTTGAAAGGGTCTGCCGTGGGAGTGGAAGAAATCTTGGACGAACCTCGTCGTCGTGACGCGCGTACGCCGCCCGCAGGGCGCCACGGCACGGGCCACCGCACGGAGGCCGGCAGGACACACTGCATCCGGTTCGCCGTTCTCGGTCAGCTTCGCGCCACCCGCGCGGACCGGACTCTCCACATCGGCTCGCCGCAGCAGCAGGCGATGCTGGCGGTGCTGCTGCTGCGCTCCGGGCGGGCCGCGTCCATGTCGGAGCTCATCGACGGGGTGTGGGGCGAGGAGCCGCCGTATTCGGCGGCGGCGATGATGCGGACGTACGCCTGGCGCCTGCGGCGGAGCCTCGACGAGTCCCCCACCCAGCCACAGATCCTCGTCTCCGTGGGTGACGGCTACCGGTTGGTCCTGGATCCCGGCGATGTCGACGCGGTACGGGCCGAACAGCTCGCCGGGCAGGCGGCCGGGCACCGCGCGGCCGGGCGGCCTGCCGAGGCGGCCGCCCGGATCGGGCAGGCGCTCGCGCTCTGGCACGGGGAGGCACTGGCCGGTGTGCCCGGCCCGCACGCGGAGCAACAGCGGGGACGGCTGGAAGAGGTGCGGCTGACGCTGCTGGAACAGCACTTCGACCTGCTGATAGGACAGGGTTCGCCCCTGCTGGCGGTACCCGAGTTGGGCGCCCTGGTGAGCGCCCATCCGCTGCGCGAGAGCTTCCACGCGCTGTACATACGGGCCTTGCAGCATGCCGGGAGACAGGCCGACGCCCTGGCCGCGTACCACCGGCTGCGCACCCAACTGGCCGACGCGCTGGGCGTCGAGCCGAGTCGGGAGCTGCGCGCCCTCTACCAGCGACTACTCGCCGATGACGCCTCCTCCACCCCTGCCGCCGGACCAGAGGCCCCGGACCGCGCCTCGGTGGACTCCATTGCTGAGACTGGCCGGCGCTCCTCTCCGCGCATGCCCGACGGCGGCGAAGGAACCTCGGCCCGCCACGGGGCTGCGGTTTCGCCCGGCTCCGTGGATCAGGCTGCCGCGTTATCCATGACGGGCCTACCAGGCAGCGTCGGCGGCGATGCCCCGGGATCCCCGGCGCCCGCCGCCGCGGCCACGCCTTCCGCCGCAGCCGGCGGGATCTTCGTCGGCTCGCCTCCCGTTCCCGCACAGTTGCCGGCCGGCACCGTGGACTTCACCGGCCGCTCGCCCGCGCTCGACCAGCTCACGCGGGCGCTGGCCACGGACCACGGCGACGCACCGCCGGTCGTCGTGATCACCGGCATGGGCGGGGTGGGAAAGTCCGCCCTGGCGGTGCGGGCGGCGCACGGTGTCAGCGCCCGGTTCCCCGACGGCCAGCTCTACGCCGACATGCGTGGCAACCGGCACGACCCCACCGACGCCGGCGTGGTGCTCACCAGTTTCATCACCACGCTGGGAGTGGCGGCACAGTTCGTACCGGAGAGCCTCGACGACCGCGCCGGACTTCTGCGCTCGCTGCTGAACGGGCGGCGCGTGCTGATCCTGCTGGACGACGTGCGCGACGCCACCCAGATCTCGCCGCTGCTCCCCGGAGCGGCCAGCTGCGCAGTGCTCATCACCAGCAGGTCGAGACTGTGGGGGCTGCCCACCTCGGCCCGTGTGGACCTGGCTGCCTTCGAGGCGGACGAGGCGGTGTCCCTCCTGGAGCGCATCGTCGGCCCCGCCAGGGTCGCCGAGGACCAGGAAGCCGCACGGGAGTTGGTGCACAGCTGCGGTCTGCTCCCGCTGGCCGTGCGGATCGCCGCCTCCCGGCTGGCGTCGCGGCCCGCCTGGGGCGCACGGTCGCTGGCGGTACGGCTGGCCGACGAGCGCCGCCGGATGGCCGAGTTGCGTGCCGGTGACCTCACCGTGGCGTCGGTGTTCGAGATGGGGTACCGCCAGCTGAGTGAGGCGCAGGCCAGGACGTTCCGACTGGTCGCGGCGGTGTGCGACGCGGAGATCGGAACCCCGGCGGCGTCCGCCGTACTCGGCCTGGACGAGGAGGACGCCGAGGAGCAGCTCGAAGCTCTGGTCGACCTCTCGTTGCTGGACACCTCCGGCCCGGGCCGGTACCGGCTCCACGACCTGCTCCGTGTGTACGGGCAGCAGCAGGCGACGCGGGAGGAACGCCTGTCCGCGCTGGACCGGCTGCTCGACTTCCTGCTGGGCACCGCGGCAGGGGCCTTCCAGCGGGTGGTGCCCGGTGACGCGGTCGCCACCACGCTGAGCCCGACTCGCTCGGCCGGAGTGCGGTTCGCCGATGTGCGGACGGCCCGGGCCTGGGCCGCCGCCGAATCCGAGGCCGCCTTCTCCGTCGTCCTGGTCGCCGCCCGCGAGTCACGGGTGGCGGAGGTTGCCGCCCCGAGCGCTGGGCCACAAGCCGCAACCAGTGCGCCCCTCTTGCGCGTCGCAGTGGATCTGCTGATCGCCCTGACGGCCTTCGGGCCCTACGTGCAGCGGGAGCAACTGGTCCGGGCCGCCATGGCGGTGGCCGAGGCGGCCGAAGAACTCGCTGATCACCGCACCGTGGGCCGCGCCCGCTTCCTGTGCGGCAACATCGCGGTGCAGGGCGCCGGGTTGGTCGTGGCCAGGCAGCATCTGCGGGTGGCCGAGACCCACTGCCGGGAGAACGGCGACGCGCCCATCCTCTGTCAGATCCTCAACGACCTCGGACTGGTCGCGCTCCTCCAGCACGACCACGAAGACGCCGTGGACCGCCTCGACGAGGCGGTCCGGCTCGCCCGCGAACTCGGCCAGCGGTCCGGCGCTCTGGTGACGACGGTGAACGCGGCCCTCGCCAGGCTGCGTTGCGGGCGCGTCGAGGAGGCCCGGCGGGCGTGCGAGAGCGCACTGGCCGAGCTGAGAGCCGCCGCGGACCATCAGGGCGTGGCCTACGCGCTGTCCGTCCTGGGACTGTGCATGCACGAACTCGGCCGGTACGACGAGGCGGTGGCGCGCTACACCGAGTGCCTGAGCGTGTGCCGGGCGATGGAGCTGCACAGCCGGGAGGCACAGGCCCACTACCGATTGGCCGACACCCTCCGCGCCATGGGCCGACCGGCGGAAGCGGTGGCCGCCGCCGGGCAGGCGGTGGCCCGCTGCGCGGACGGCCGTTCCGAGCGCGACCACGGGCACGCGCTGGTCGCGCTCGGCCGGGCGCTCGCCGACCTTGGCCGGACCGCGGAGGCGGCGGCCCGACTGGGTGAGGCCGCCGCCGTGTTCACCCGGCTGGAGTTGCCGGACGCACTGCACGCGACAGCGCTGCGGGAGGAACTGCCCGTGTGACGGCGGGCGGGATCGGCGTCGTAGACCGATCAGCTTTTGGGCGGGGGCTGCGAGACGGTGTTGTTCCAGTCCTCCGGGCCACCCGCGAAGACGTGGACCCCGCCCGGCCCGTCGCCGTGCCGGTGTTCCGTCACGCCGCGGGCCACCACGACGGACGCCGCCGCGCACAGAAGCGCGGCCGCGAACAGTCCGACGGCGATCCTGGCGGGTGCCGGCTTTCGTGCGGCGCGCCCGTCCGGTCGACGGCCGGCCTCATGGGAACTGCGCATTCCACATCTCCTCGTGCTCTTCCGTGCTGACTTGCCGTGCGAAGGCGGGATCACCGTGGCAGGCTCCGATCTACATCGGATCTACGCCGCGATCCACGGTCGGGCGTCGGCGTACGGACGCCGGCCCCTCGGTCCCGGCCATCAAGTCCGGCCATCACTCACGGCGGCGCCGGACCGGTCCCTCAGCCTCGCAGGAACACCTCGGCCGTCACCGTCGAGTAGTGCAACGACATCAGACGGAAGGGAAGGCGCAGCAGGAGGATCAGCGCGCGCACCCGCTGCTGCTGATCCGCGTAGTAGTCGTCCAGGACGTTGATGTGGATCGCTCCGGGGCCGGCCTTTCCGAGTACGTCCGTCACGAGCGCCAAGACACCGGAGTCGGCGGACCCCAGACCGGTGACGGGGGCGAACTTCCGCTCCAGGAAAGCCAGTCGGCTGACCCTCGCCTCGTGCTCCAGCGCTTCGTCGAGAATGTCGGTCATCGCCCTGTGGGGATCATCGGGCAGCCCGAAGCGGTCCTGGAAATAGGCGTCGAAGCCGGCGGGATCGGTGCGGTAGGCGAGGAGGGCCGCCTCCAGCAACAGACCGCCGGTGCTTGTCACCTCCCCTGCGTCGGCGATCAGTTCGCGGTGACAGCCATCGCCCAGATCGATGAAGAGACCGCCGCCGTGCCGCTGCACCCGGTGTCCCAAGCCCAGCGCGAGCAAACGCTCGTAGAGGACGGTGGCGATCGCCCGGACGACGGGGCTGGACGCGGGGACGAGAACGAGCGGCGACTTGGGCAGCCGGAGCCGCAGATAGGCCCGGTAGTTCCTGGGTGACAGCCGGACGACCGGACCGTCATCGTCCATCCGGGCCGTCAACAAGGGTGTCTGCGAGGCTCCTTCGAGGAGTCGGCTCAGGACTGCGCCGCCTACGGCGGTAGCGGTCTCCTGCTCCGGACCCAGGCCCCTGTCCAGCCGTACTCGACCGGGCGCGACGCTGACAACGGCGCACTCCCGGTGGGCGCCGGCGATGCGGGCGGCGACGAGTGCCGCGGCACACTGCGCCGACCGGTTCGAGCCTGTGGCCGGGGTTGCCGCGGCGTACACCAGGGCGCGCACCGGTGCCCCGGCTGCGCGTTCGGCGACCACCTCGACGATTCCGGGGGCGGGCGCCCGGATGGTCACTGGTTCGCCCGCTCCGGCCACCAGGACCTCCCCGTGTGCGGGGACGGGGGCCACCGAGGGGAGCCGGTCACGGCAGAGCCGTACCGGATCGCGATCCGGCTGAGACCGAGGCCGGGGCCGGTAGGCCCACCGCGTTCTCCGCGGAGCGCCGTCGTGGGTCACCAGGAGGAAGTCGAGTGCCTCGGCCGGCTGCTCCTGGTGGACGTGGGCCCACAACGCCCACGCCGCGTCCGAGGGGGTGAGGTGCCACCGCAGGTCGTCGAGCAGCGCGGGAATCCCGCGGCCGGACCGCAGTCCCTCGCCTGCCACGACCAGGGCGTAGGCGTGATCGGCCGGGCTGATCAGAACGGTCTCGCGTTCCACCTGCTGGCCGAGGGAAGGGCCCGTGATCACGGGCCCGGGTAACAGGGGGTCGCGCATCAGGTGGGAGCGGATGGTGGAAATAGCCGAGGCGAGCGCCCCGAGGGAAGACGGAAACGGGGACTGGCCGGGCTGCGGGTCCGCCGTGGGAGGCAGGCACCGGCACCGGGGGGCGGCACGGCACGGATCGTCGCCCCCGTGACTCGGGGTGGCCTGTGAGCCGTACGCGTCAGAGCGCAGTGCGCGCAGGACCTCACCCGTGTGCGCGGCTTCGCCGGGTCGCCGCCCGGTCTCCAGGAACGCCTGGACTGTGCGTACGGCGTCCACGTCGTGGGAGGCACGGAAAGAGAGGGCGAGTGCGTCCAGCAGCCTCGCCGGTGCGTCCGGTCCGTGGGCAGCCGTCAGAGCGGTGAGGCGGAACAGGAGGCCGGTGACCGCGTGGAAAGCGCACTCTCCGGCACCTTGATCCGTCTCCCCCGCCGCACGGGCTGCCGCACCACCCTGCTTCCCTCCAGGCACGAAGAAGCCCTTGTGCGGCGCACCGTGGCGGTCGGGGCCGTCGAGCATCGCGTATGCCGCCAGGAGCCGACGGGCCGTCACGAGGTCCATGGAGCGGATCCTGTCGGCAGGTGATCAACAGTGCCTCTACGAGCATCCGTTGCCGCTCGTACGGGTGCATAGCGTGCGAAGAGTGAGCGTAGACCGGGATGCCTCAAGGTCGTATCAGGCAAGGGTGCTCCGGTCCGCCGGAACCGGTTTCCCGGGGCACCTCGAAGCGCACGAGCACAAGGAGACTCCCCGCATGGCCACCTCCCCCGTCATCCGCACGTCCGGAATCTCACGGCGCCGCACGTCCGCCGTCACGGTCGTGGCCGCCCTCCTGGCCGTGGTGTCCCTGCTGGTACTCACCAGTGGGACGCGGCCCGGAGCCGATGCCCGGAGCCAGCACTCCGCGTCGGCGCCGGCCCGGTCCAACCCGCCGCTGGATACGGATTTCCCGCCCTGCTGCTGAGTGACTTGACTGGTTGTTGAACTCTCTGGTTTACTTTCCGGTAACATATCCGGAGGGTTGATCAGCGTGCACGACATGGCGGAATTGGGGTCACGGATCCGTCGCCAGCGCCGCTTGAGGCGCATGTCGCAGACCGACCTCGCAGGCAGCGATCTCTCGCACAGTTACATCTCGCTCCTGGAAAGCGGCAAGCGCACCCCTTCCGAAGAGGTGCTGCGCCGCATCGCCGCGCGCCTGGAATGCGACCCCGGGTATCTGCTCGAGTGTCTCGCGTCGGAGCCCCCCGGCAACCTCGAGGTGGAGATCTCCTACGCGGAGATGTCCCTGGCGAACGGCGAGCCCGAGGCGGCTTTGACCACCTTCCTCGCCGCCCGCGAGAAGGCGGGCGACGGCGGACCGGCCGAGGTCCGGTCCGCCGTGGGCTTCGGCGTCGCCCGCTCACTCGAAGCGCTCGGCCGCCTCGAGGAGGCACTGGTCGAGTACGAGCGGCTGCGCGAGGCCGGCACCGATCACCAGGGACAGCCGGCGAGCGCGGTCGCCGATCTGACCGTGGTCATCGCCCTGTGCCGCTGCTACCGGGAGCTCGGCGACCTCGCGCACGCCGTGGAGCTGGCCGAGTCGAAGCTGGCCGACCTCCAGCGGCTGGAGATCCCTCCGTCCGTCACCGCGATCGAACTCATGTCGACACTGGTGGGGCTGTACAGCGAGCGCGGCGATCTGAACCGCGCCGGATACCTCGCCGCGCGCGCCATCGAGGAAGCGGAACAGCTCACCGACAGCCGGGCCCGTGGCGCGGCGTACTGGAACGCCAGCCTCGTCGCCCACCGCAACGGCCGGGCGGCGGACGCCCTGACGTTCGTCCGCAAGGCCCTCGCCCTCTATGCGGAGGGCGAGGACCAGCGGGCCATGGCCCGGTTGCGCAACGCCTACGCGGTGGTGCTGCTGGACGCGGAAACCCCGGACGCAGCCGCCGCCAAGCAGCAGCTCACGCTCGCGGAGCAGGAACTCGACCGCCACGGCAGCACCGTCGACCAGGCCTACTGCCAGACGGCGATGGCCCGTGCCGACCTGGCGCTGGACGACAGCGCCGCCGCCGCGGACCGGGCTCGGTCCGCGCTGAACCTGCTGGGCACCGGGCACCGACTGCAGAGCGCCCGGGCACTTCTGGTACTGGCCAGGGCCGAGCTGCGGCAGGGCCACGCCGAGCGGGCCCGTGCGGCCTGCGAGCGGGCCGCCCTCTCTCTCGAAGCGTCCGAGGCCACCCGCCAGGCCGGCTTCGCCTGGGCCGAGCTGGCCGAGACCCAGCAGGCGTCGGGGGACGAGCGGGGCAGCCTCGCGTCCTACCGGGAGAGCCTGCGTTGCCTCGGATACCGCTCCAGCACCGTTCCGGCCGCCGAACCGACTCCCGCCGCCGCCGAGGGCTGACACTCCCGCACACCCTCCGCCCGTGGACCATCCGTGGTCCACGGGCTTCTTCTTTGCCCCTCCCCTTGCCCGCCTGGCCGGGCGCACCTCCATCAGATCTCGACCCGGATTTGTGACTGACAATATTGACTAGCTAGTCACGCCTATGTGACCATGGTTGTGACAGCGCAGGAGATGTCGAATCGCGGAGGGATGGTGCTCGTCTTGAAAAAAGCAGCATCCTCACCTTTCCGTGGTCAGGGTGTCACGGTCCTCGGAATGTCCGCGGGAGTCGGCAAGACCGCCGTCTCGATCGGCATTCTCCGCAGCCTCTCCCGCCGGGGCGTCGACTGCGCTCCGTTCAAGGCGGTCGCCGTCGTCACCCCTGACGAATACGCCGGGCGGTCGCTGCCGCCCTGGCGACGGGGCGTGGTGCAGAGCTGCACGGCCGCCGGGACGGTTCCCCGCTGGTGGCACAACCCTGTCCTGGTGAACCTTCCGGACGCGCGCACCCCCGTGGGGGATCTGTACGTACGCGGTCGGCGCCTCGGACGGGTTCCGGTCACCGGGGCCGACCGCCTCGATCTCGGTTCGCTGCCGGACCGGCTGCGCCGGCGTTGCCAGGACGCCGTCGAGGAGGGCTACCGACGCCTCGCCGGCGAGGTGCCGTGGCTCCTCGTGGAGGGTGCCGCCGGGGCAGGAGACCTGCCCCCGGCCGCCGATCTGGCCAACCGGATCCTGCCCGAGCTGGCGGGACTTCCGGTGATCGTCGTGGCAAGCGCCCGGCAGGCGGATCCCGCTGACGTCTCCCGGCTCACGGACCGGCTGACCCCGGCCCTGCGCGCGCTCCTGCTCGGCTTCGTACTCAACCGGGTGAGCGACCACCCCGCCGCGGACGCAGCCGCCCAACGGCTCGCCCGCGCCTCGCGCTTGCCCGTGCTGGCGCGGATCACCGACGCACCACCTCCCCTCGGGTACGACGGCTCACCGGAGAAGATCGACCTCATGTGCGAGTACCGCGCCTCGTGTGTCGACGAGTCGGGGCTGATGCGCCTGCTCGACGCACTGCCCGCCGCCCGCCCCGGCCTCGTGGAGGCCACGCGATGAACGCCGTCGAGGTCGCGGGACTGCACCGAAGCTACCCGCCGTCACGCGGCGGAGGAACCGCGCGCATCGCCCTGAACGGCATCGACCTGTCGGTCGGCGAGGGCGAGGTGCACGCGCTGCTCGGCCCCAATGGAGCGGGCAAGACGACCCTCTGCAAGATCCTCGCCACCGTCCTGGTGCCCGGCGCCGGCAGCGCGCGCATCCTCGGACACGACGTCGTGAGCGAACTCGCCGCGGTACGCCCGCTGATCGGATGCGTCTTCGGCGGCGACCGGGGACTGTACGGCAGGCTCTCCGCGCGGCGCAACCTGCACTACTGGGGTGCCTTGTACGGCGTACCCGGCCGCGAGATCCGGCAGCGGACCGCCACGCTCCTGGAGCGGTTCGGCCTCACGAAGCACGCCGACGAGCGCGTGGAGACCTTCTCGCGCGGCATGAAGCAGCGCCTGCACCTCGCCCGCGGGCTGATGCACGGCCCGCGTGTGCTGCTGCTCGACGAGCCCACCACAGGAATGGACCCCGTAGCGGCCCGCGACTTCCGTGCCCTGATCGGCGAGTTGCGCGAGGAAGGGCGGTCCGTCCTGCTCACCACCCACGACATGGCGGAGGCCGAGGCCGTCTGCGACCGGGCCACCCTCATCGACGGCGGACGCATCCTGCGTACGGCCACCCCCCGTGAACTCGGCTCGCTCCTGTCGCGGCACGAGCGCGTCGAGGCGACCGGTGTCCCGGACGAGCTCGTCGGACGGATCCGGATCCATCCAGGCGTGGTCACGGTCGGCGCCGGCCCGCGCGGGACCACCCGGATCGAGGTGAGCGACCGTCAGGCGCTCGTACCCGTACTGCGGCTTCTCGTCGACGCCGGCGTCACCGAACTGGCGACCTCGCGCCCGGGACTGGAAGAGGTCTATCTGACCCTCATCGGCGAGCGCGGCATGGAGGTCGTCGGATGAGGACCTTCCTGGCCGGCCTGCGCCTGCAAGCCGCCCTGCTGCGCCGATCGCCCGGCGAACTGCACACGCTGGCGACCGTGCCGTTGTACACCCTGATCCTCCTGGCCATGACCGACGACCCCACCCGGCCCGGCATCGCGGCCAACGCGGTCATCGCGCCCATGCTGATGGCGCTCTGGTCGCTGGGACTGTTCACCGCCGGAGACCTGATCGACCGGGACCGCTACAGCGGCACCCTCGAACCCACGGTGGCGGCCCCGGCTCCGCTGGCCCTGGTCGTCGGCGGGCGCATCTGCGCCGTGACCGCGGCCGGTCTGATCGCCTTCGTCGAGGCCTGGGCGGTCGGCCTGTGCTTCGGCGTCCACTTGACGCTGCACCACCCGCTCGCCCTGCTCGCCGGCATCCTCGCGTCGTGTCTCGCCACGGGATGCACCGCGACGATGATCGCGGCGGTGCTGGTGCTCACCCGGCGCGGCCGGCCCTACCAGAACTCCCTCAGTTTCCCCGTCTACCTGCTGTCCGGCATCGTCCTGCCCATCAGTGCGCTCCCCCACTGGCTGCATCCGGTCAGCCGCCTGATCTACCTGTCCTGGTCGGCCGATCTGCTGCGGTCCGCCTTCCGGCCGGACGCACCCCGGCAACTGCCCGCGCAGTTGCTGGCACTGGTCCTGCTCGCGGCGGCCGGCCTGGGCGCCGCCACGCTCCTGCTGCGCCGTGTGCTCGACCGCGTGCGCGTCCTCGGCACCCTGGGGCACGCGTGACACCCCACCCGCGCCACAAAGCGCTCACCATACTGCGGCACGGCAGCGCGATCGCCCTGGCCGAGTTGAAGGCGGTCTACACCTGGCGGACCTGGTTGTTCGGCTGGCTGGTCCGCATGCTCAGCCAGGTGGTGTTCTTCACCCTCGTCGGGCGGCTGACCGGCGCCGGCGGCGACGAACGGTTCCTGGTCACCGGCAACGCCCTGATGGCGTGCGCCATCGAGGCCACCATGGTCGTCGCCTCCAGTGCCTGGGAACGCTCGCTCGGCACCCTGCCCCTGCTGGTCGCGGCACCCTCCCAGCTCGCCTGGACCTTCGTCGTGCGCAGCTTGCAGTGGGTCGTGAGCGGTACGGCCACCTCGGCGGCCGCACTGTTCGCCCTGGGCCCGGTGTTCGGGCTGCGCTGGACACCGGGCACCGTGCCGGTCGCCCTGGTGCTGGTCGTGCTGACGGCGCTCGGGACCTATTGCTTCGGGCTCACGCTGGCTGCCCTGGTCACCGATCGGCCCGCCCTGCGCAACGTCGTCTCCAACACGGCCTACCTCGGCATGATGGCGGTCTGCGGGGTCCAGGTCCCCACCGGCTACTGGCCCGGGCCGGTCCAGGCCATGGCCCAGGCGCTGCCGCTGACCCACGAACTCGCCGCGCTGCGCGCCCTTCTCGACGGTGCTCCGGCCGTACGGGTACTGCAACAGGCTTCGCTCGGCGCGGTCATCGGCGCCGGCTGGCTGACCGTCGCCGTACTCGCCTTCGGCCGGGTGGCACAGCGCGGGCGGCACACCGGAGCCATCGAGTTCGGCACATGACCACAGGACCACCGGCCAGGCGGCCTCCGACGCGTACCCGAGCACGCGGTCGTCGACCGCACGACCACCCGGCGCACGACCCCCCGATACACGACCACCCGGCACGCGGCCGTCGAGCACACGGCCGTAGCCGCTCATGAACCCCGTGAGCCCGGCCCATGAGCCACTGGCCGGCACATGGGTCCCCGAACCACCGGTACCGCGCCATGGTGCGGCGCCGGCGGCCGGCCGGAGGCTTCCGCCCGGCAGGCCATCGTCCCCCGGCCCCGACCCCGTGAGAGGAGGTGCACCATGGAGCGCAACCACGTCAGCCTTCTTCGTCCCCGCCTGGACAAGATCAAGGTGAAGCCCGTCAAGTAAGGCCCCGCTGCCGGGAAGCCGCTGTGCTTCCCGGCAGCGTCCGTCCGTCCACCGGCCTGGACCTCCGTGCGCCCGGCGGACCGTACCGCTATCCGCTGAGCGAGGGTGTATGAGCACGATGATCGGTGACCTGCCGATTACGGTGATCGGGGAGGGCGACGGGCGTTGGAGGACCACGACGCTCTGCCTGGCCGTCGACTTCGGTTCCCGTGACGATCCGCCCGCCCTGGGTGGAGTCGCCCATCTGCTGGAGCATCTACTGATGTCGGCGCCCGTCGACGGCGGCCGTTCGCTCAGCGAGCGTGTCGAGCGGCTCGGCGGACGGGCGAACGCCACCACCGGTCTCGATCGCATGTTCTTCCAGGCGCAGGTGCTGGGCGACCATGTCCCAGAGGTGGCCCGCCTCCTCACCCGGGCTGTGCTGGATCCTCAGCTCGACGATGCCGTGCTGGAGACCGAGCGCCAGGCAGTGCTGCAGGAGTTGGCCGCCGCGGCGGCCGATCCCAGCGACACGGTGCAGGACGCCTTTCTCGCCGCCTGTTTCTCCGGGCACCCGCTGGGCCGTCCGGTCGGCGGAACCGACGACGCCATGCGCGCGACGGAGTTGGCGGACGTGCTGGGCGTGCACCGTGGCGTCTTTCTGCGCAGGCGCATGACCCTGGTCTGCACAGGAGGAACCGCGCCCGCCGAGGTCGCCGAGCAGCTCGCCGGCACCCCCTGGGCGGAGGTCCCAGCGCCCCGCCCGTGGGCGGCCGCCGAGCCGGTGGCGGAGCCGCTGCCCGCTCTCGCGGCGGGGCCGTGGACACCACGGGCCACGAGTGCCGATCCGGACGGATTCTCCTGGTTCGCGACCGGAAGCCGTTCCCCGTCCGTGCACGATCCCCGGCGCCACGCCTTCACCGTCCTGGCCCAGTTGCTCGGCCCCTCCCCCGCCTCGCCGCTCTACCGCAGGCTGCGGGGCCAGGAAGGGCTGGTCTACGCCTTCTTCACCTGGTCGCGCGGCTACACGGAGACCGGAGCCTGGCGCATCATGGCCGGGGTCGAGAACCGCAGTCTCCGGCGCGCGCAGGAGGTCGTCCGCGAGGTGCTGCTGGAGGTCGCCGCGGACGGTCCCGATCCGGAGGACCTCGCCGTGGCCCGGCGCCAGGCGGTGACCGATCTGGTAACCACCGCCGAGCGGCCCTGGGACCACGCGATGGCCCTGAGCCAGGAGACCGGCCTGGGCACCCGCCCGTGGTCCCTGGAGATGGGGATCCGCGATCTGGAGAGCGTAACGGCGGAGCAAGTACGATACGCCGCCGCCACCGTGACGGAGCATCAGCTCACGGTCGTACGACCGGAGCCGGCATGATCCCCGCGGACGCTGGCCCCCAGGACGCCGACCCCGCCTATCTGGCGGCCTGCCGGGACGCCGGCCTGCTCGTGGACACCGGTACGGGGCACTGCGTGCTCGGCGCGACCCAGGACCCGTTGAACGGGCGCCACTACTGCCTCGTCGAGTACGCCCACCCGGCTCCGGTGACGACCGAGGCGGCCGAGGCGCTGCGCCGGTATGCCGCGGCCGTCCATCCGCACACCGGCGGAGTGCTCCTGCGTACCGGACCCGGCGTCCGGCTCGGCACGCCCTGGACCCCTCATCTGACCTACCTGCGGCACGATCCGCCCGCCGACGCCGACGCTGACGCCTCAGGCGGTGATACCGCTTCCGGTGTCGTGGTCCGTGCGGCGGGCCCCGAGCACCAAGGGCAGATCCGGGCCTGGCTCGCCGATGCCTTCGAGGCGGGGGCGGCCCAGCAGGGCGCGCCAGCGCTTCGAGGGGACGCGGAGGTGCAGGCGGACGCGGTCATGGCCGCACCCGGGCGCTCAAGCCTCGTCGCCGTCGCCGGGGGCGAGCCCGCCGGGCACGCGACGCTGCTGCCGTTCACCGACGAGGTGACCGGCACCGACTATCTCGAACTCTTCGACACCCTGGTCGCCGAGCCCTTCGACGTCCGCGCCGTGACCGCGCGTCTGGTCGAGGCCTCGCTCGCCCGGGCCGCCCGCGCCGGCGTTCCCCTGCTGGGCAATGTGGTCCACGGCGGCTCCGCGGGCTCCACGGAGCACGGCGCCCGCATCGTCGCCTCGCTGCAAGGGCGTGGCTGGCGTACCGAACACGTCTACTGGCTTGCCCCAAACCCCGACCGCCACCGCGAGGAAGTGACGTGACCGCGCACGACGACGCCCAGGCGTCTCGCCACGAGCCCCACCGCGCCCCCCTCCCGGTGCCGGATCTGGCCCTCTTCCGCCGCCTCCTCGACCTCCACGAGGACGCCACGCCCTACGAGGTGGTGACGGCGGCGGGCCGGGTCTCGCAGGCGTACCGGGCCCTGGTGATGACGGCGGCCGCCCGGGAGGGCGTCGTCGGCAGCGGATCGGCGGACGAGTTGCGGCGCCGGGCCGCGCGCACCGCGTTCTACGCCCGTGTCCAGGGTCGTTGTGCCGCACTGGGCGCCCGTCCCCTCAAGGGGCTGTCCCTCGCGGCGTGGTACCCGGACGACCTGCCCCGGCCGATGAACGACCTCGACCTGGTCGTACCGGACACGGCCACCCTGTGGCGGGTCGTCGGGACCTTGGTGGCCGAGTACGGGCCCCGGGAGATGGACCTGGCGGTGCTGGACGGCGAGGCCCGGCAGCTCGCGGTGGCCCTGTCCTGGCCGGGCGCGGACCCGCTGCTGGACTACGAGACCCGCGTGGAGATCCTGACCTGTGCGCTCACCGGCGACGAGGGTGCGGTGCCGCGGCGGCGCGTGCTGCCGGAGGATCCGCTCGCCGCGGGGCTCCTGGCCGTCGCCGAGGAGCGCTTCCAACGGCCCTTCAACGGCAAGGACGTGGTCGACGTCATGATGGCGCTGGCCCCGGGGCGCCCTCTCGATCTGCCGCTGCTCGCGCGCGCCGCCGACGCGTACCATCTCGCTCCCGAGCTCGCGGAACTCCTGGAGCTGTACGCCGGCGCCGTCCCGTACAGTGCCCCGGGCGCGGAGTCGGTCCCGGAACAGGGGCGGATGCCGTCCGGATTCCACGCGCTGCTCGCCGCGCTGGGCGAGGCGTCCGCGCGTGAGCTGCGGCGACGCGAGGACTGGCACAGGGAGCGCGGGACGGCGACCGCCCCGGGGGCGGGCGCGCTGCGCCACGGCATGCGGCTCACCGCCCTCGAATCCGTGCCGCGGCCGCATCGCCGGGCGGAGGCCGCCAGACTGCATCCGTTCGACGGCGGCAGCCTGCTGCTGACCCCGGTCGCCGATTTCCTGCTGGTGACCGGGGCCGTGGTCGATCCCGCGCTGTACGACGCGGCGAGGAGCGCTCTCGCGGAGGTCAGTCCAGCAGTCCAAGGGAGCTGAGCAGGGCACCCAGGGAGTCCGCGTCAGCGGTTCCGAACGGCCGCTCGGGACGCTCCTTCCGCGCTTCGGAGGCGACGCCCGACTTGCGTTCCGCGAACGCCGTGAGATCGCGGTTCAGACGCACCGCGTACTCCCCCACGGACGGCCCCCTCAGCAGCAGCGACACGGTTCCGGCCGCCGCGGTCGCGGAGTGTACGGCCTGCGGGGACAGGGCGTAGGAGCTGCCCACGGACTCGGTGCGCTCCAGCAGGTGCCGCGCCGGGCCGCCGTCCGCGGCCAGCCGTCGTTCCACGTCGGCCACGTCGCCGTAGAGCCGGTGGACGTAGCTGCCGTGCAGGATCGTGGAGGCGAAGGCCCAGCGGTGGTTGTGCGGTCGCCCGTGCGGGTCCAGGTCACCCCCCGCCCAGTGCTGCAGGCGCAGCCGGGCACCCGAGGACGGGTCCTCGTGGAGCACCATGCGGTTGCCCCAGGGCCTGACCTCCGAGAGGCCGAGCAGCCGTGGGTCGGTCCGCGCGGACCGCAGCAGTGCGGCCAGCCGGTCCGGCCGGGCGAACCGGCGCAGCGCGTCCTCGAGGGCTCGGGCGGTCTGTGCCGCGTCGTGCCAGTCGACCTCGGACAGGTGCGGGTCAGGCATGGGCGCGCGGGACGGCGGGAGGGGGCTGCGGCATGGTGTGCTGCCGGGCGATGCCCCGGGCGTAGGCGTCGGCCAGCCGGCGGCCGTCCGGGACGGTGAGCCACATCCGCATCAGATGGCGCTGCTCGTCCGGTCCGGTGCCGTTCTGGAAGCCGTCGCGGGCGTGCAGGACCGTGTGGTTGTTGACGTACTGGACGTCGCCCGGCACGAGGTCCATGGACAGGGCGACGCCGGGCTCGCCGGCGATGGTGTCCATCATCTCCAGCGCGTCCAGCTGCTGCCGGCTCGGCTCGGGGGGTGCCTGGCCGCCGGCCGGCTGGAGGTATGCGGGCTGCCCGTTGGCGGCGGCCCTGCGGCGCCAGGACGGCCGGCGGCGGAAGGAGAGCTTGCCGTCCAGCCAGGAGATGTGCGAGGCCGCGTAGTACGGGACGCGGTCGCCGTCGGCCTCGTCCTTGTTGTTCATCCAGAACGGTTCGTAGAGGCCGTCGACCAGGTCCGGCCTGCGGCGCAGCAGTTCGTTGTACACGGTGACCGAGCTCGCCACGCGCGAGGCGCCTCCCGTGCGGGACCGGCCGACGCACAGCAGGGACACGATGTCGCACCAGTCGGTGTGGAAGGGGAGTTCCACGTTGGTCTGGTAGGCGAACCGGTCGGGGCGCGCGGGGCCGTCCTCGCGGACGTGGGCCAGGTACAACTCCCGTTTGTCCTGCGGTGTCGGGAACCCGATGGCGCACGACAGCGCCCAGTACATGAGTTCCAGACGCTCCGGTGACTGGCCGGCCACCGGCATGCCGCGCACGAGCAGCACCCCGGGACCGTCCTCCAGGTGATGCCGCCAGCCCACGGCCTTCACCGCGAGCCGGGGCAGCCGCAGTTCGTCGGCGGGGATGTGGTGCAGCGGGCGGGATCCGCCGGCCAGCCGGGCGGCCAGTGCAATGAGTTCGTCCAGGTCCTGGTCGGTGAGGCGGACCTGCCAGTCGCCGGGCCGGGTGGCCATGCGGTCCCCGCGCCAGGCGGCCGGGGAGTCGAGCGGGGCGCGCAGGACCGGGCCTGCCGTGAGGTCGGTGTTCATAAGTCGACGCTAGCCTTCGGCGACACTTTGTGACAAGTAATGTGACTCGCCTGTCACAAACCCTTGATGGCTGGCTTGATGCTCTGTCATGATGGCCTTCCCGACGCCACTTTGGAGCAAAGTGAACGCTCATACACCTCTCGCGGATCCCGTAGTCCGGCGGTCCGCCGTGACCACCGTCGAGCCACTGGAGCCCGTGGACGTCGTCGTACGTCACGAATTCTGCGGACCCCTGCTGTGGAGCAATCGCCGCCACGCGTTCTTCCTGCCGAAGGAGGACAGCGAGAACTCTCTCGTCACGCGGGCCGTCGAGCGCAAGCGCGCCGACCAGGAATGGGACGACGGGTCACTGCCCGCCGGCCTCGCGGACGACCTGCGCGAACTGGGCCTGGACGGCCGGGTCCGGGAGATCCGGTCCCCCTACCAGGACCGGCTCAGCGGGCCACTGGAAATCTACTTCGACTACACGTGGCTGTGTAATCTGGCCCGCCACAAATGCGGCCAGGATTCCTTCTGCTACGCCGCCGAGTTCCTGGGCCCCACCACGATGCGTGAACAGCGCGTGCGTGAACTCATGGCCGAACTCGCGCAGTGGGGCGTCATGCGCGTCCATCTGGCGGGCGGCGAGCCGACCATCAACAAGCGCGCCCTGGCCAACTATTTGGACAGCGCGAGCGAGCAGGGGCTCTACACGTCGATGGCGACCAACGGTCTCCTCATCGACGACGACACGCTGGACATCATCCTGCGGAACGGGCTGAAGTCCGTCAGCTTCAGCATCGACGGCGCGTCGGAGGAGACGTTCGGGGCGGTGCGCGGCCCCGGTCTCTTCGACAAGGTCGTCGCCGCACTGCGGCACACCGTGCGGCGCAAGCGCGAGACCGGTTCCGACATGCGGGTGTGCGTCAAGCCGACGTACACGCCGTCCACCCCCTACTCCGAACTGGAGGCGCTGGTCGAGCTCGCCATCGACGCCGGCGCGGACGTGGTGAAGTTCGCCAACCCGGAGCGCTGCCTCCACCACGAACAGGGCTTCTACTCCCAGCAGGTGGACGAGTACTACGCCGCCATCGAGTACATCGGCACGCTGCAGAAGGCCTACGGCTCGCAGATCTCCATCACCAACGTCAGCAACCCGATGGCCGGCTGCGGCGACATCGGGATACCGGGCCTGTCCGGCTGCATCGGCGGTCAGGAGCTGATCGCGCTCAACCCCGACGGCAGCGTCACGCCGTGCCTGATGCACCCGCGCAAACTCGGCAACATCGACGACCAGTTCAGCGGCCTGCGGGACTTCTGGAACGGGTCGACGCAGCTCACCGACTTCTGGAAGGCCCTGGAGAAGCCCGAGGGCTGCTCCGGCTGCGACATCTACAGCTCCTGCCGCTCGGGCAGCACCACGCGCCGCATCGTCCAGATCGGCCGCTTCGACCCGGAGCGCACCACCGGCGACTTCAGCGCGGTCAAGGACCCGCTGTGCACCCGGGACTACCTCGCCCGGCATCCCGAGAAGAAGCTGCCCGAACCGCCGGCGGACCCCACGGCGTTGCGGCACTTCCGCGAGATAGCCGTACGCCACTCGTTGTGAACTCCCCTGCTCTTCGAGGAGCCCCCATGAGAGTCGCGCTCGTCAGTTTCTACGACTCGCAGCGCTTCGCCGAGTTCCCCATCACGCATGCGCTCAGCTCCATGCGACTCGGCGCCTACCTGAGCCGTCAGCACCCTGAGTGGGAGATCCGGCTGCGGGCGTTCGACGAGCAGGGCTGGTCGGCCGAGGCGGCCGGGGCCTCGCTGCTCGCCGAGGGGTTCGACGTGGTGGGCGTTCCCGCCTACATCTGGACCCTGGAGCGGACCCGGCAGCTGACCGTGGAGCTGTCGAACGCCCCACAGGCCCCGCTGGTGGTCTGCGGCGGGCCGGAGACCAGGGCCATGCCCTACGCCGACTGGCCCGAGGGAACGGTGTTCGCCATGGGGCAGGGGGAGGAGCCACTCACCTGGCTCTGCGAACAGCGTGCCGAGGACCCCGGGTTCGACGGGCTCCGCCTGGCGAACGGGCTGGCCCAACCGCTGTACTCGGCGCGCCGGGAGCGCCGGGACGCCTACCGCCACGCGGTCCCCGACCGGCGCGACCGACGACTCCCGCACGGTATCGAGCTGTTCGGCCCGGAGTTCGAGCAACTCCTGGCCGGTGACCCGGTGGAGACCGACTTCACCTGGTACGAGACCGCGCGGGGCTGCATCTACGACTGCAGCTTCTGCGGTCACAACACACTGCCGTTCTTCGCCACCTTCGACACCGACTTCGTGCGCACCGAGATCAGCAACATGCGGGCCCGGGGGATCCGCCGCATCTTCCTGATCGACCCGATCCTCGGCGGCAAGGCCGCCCGGGGCAAGGAGATCCTGCGCATGTTCCGGGACCTCGCCCCGGACATCGCCATCAACGCTTACATGCGCCCCGAGTTCCTCGACGACGAGTTCGTCGAGGTCCTGGTCGAGTCCAACATCGAAGAGCTGCTGATGGGGCTCCAGACGACCAACCCCAGCGTGCCCAAGCACGTGCGCGGCAACCACTTCGGAAAGATCATGAAGTACGTCCCGCACCTGACCGCCCGGGGCATCCCCTGGCGGGCCGAGCTGATCGTCGGACTGCCCGGGGACGACATGGCCGGCCTGCGCGAGTCGCTGCGGTTCACCGTGGAGGAGCTGCGGCCGTGGTCGGTGCACTCCTACCACCTGACGGCCATCCCGGAGACCAAGCTGTTCGAGCTGCTCGACCGCACCGACGACGAGATCTGGATCAAGGCCGACGACAAGCTGCGCGTGGTCTCCGCCAGCAGCTACAACGAGCGCGAGCTGCGGGACATGCTCATCTACGCGGGCGCCGTCACCTCCCTCCACGCCCACCTGCGCGAACAGGGCGTGTTCGACACCCCGTTCAGCGAACTCGACGCCCAGGTGGGCCGCATCCTGTCCGACCCCGCCGCCCGCGCCGCCCGCTCGACCTTCCTGCGCATGGGCCAGGACGCGGGGCGGGCCGCCTGGGCCGCGTACGGTGCCGGCGCCGTCACGGCCGCGGCCGGCTGAGGGGGACGGTCGTGGCAGCACACACCCCGGTGCGGTTGACCGTTCGCCGACACGCCGAGTCGGTGTGGAACGCGCAGGCCAGGATCCAGGGCGACATCGCCTCGCCGCCACTGACCGCGGCCGGAGCCGCCGAGGCCGAGCAGTGGGCGGCCGGGCTCCCCGACGACGCCGGCATCCGCACCATCTGGAGCAGCGACGCCGTGCGTGCCCGATCGACCGCGGCCGCCGCCGGCCGCCGACTGGGTCTGCCCGTGACCAGCACCCGGCTGCTCGCGGAAGCGGGCGCGGGGGTCCTGGAGGGACTCACCCATGCCGAGGCCGCGCGCACCCTCCCCGAACACCACCGGGTGTGGAAGGCACGCGGCGACCTGGACGCCATCCCGGGAGCCGAATCGGGCGACCGGCTCCAGGCCAGGGCGATCGCCTTCCTCACGGCCGCTACGGGACCCGGCGGAGCGGAACTGTACGGCGGCACCCAACTCGTGGTGAGCCACGCCGCGTTCCTGCGCTGCCTGGTGAACACCGCGCAGCGGCGGCCCCGCACCACCCCCGTGGCGATCGGCCACGGAGACACCCATCTGCTCACCGATCCCTGGACGGCTCTCCGGCCGGAGCGGCTCAACCAGCTCTGGCGGCCCGCGGCCCATCGTGTCTCCCCGGGCCCCGACGGCGACGCCGGCCCGGCCCCGCGGTTCGTGGTCAAGCTGGTCCCGGGCCTCGGCGCCGACGGAAGGCTGGACCGGTACGCAACCGTCCAGCACGCCGTGAGCACCGCGACCGGCACTCCCCCGCTCCTGGCTGCGGCGACCCGCGGTGACGGCTCGGCCGTCACGGTGCGCCGGTTCGTGCCCGGTGCCACCCTCGGACACCACCTCGGCTCCGACGAGGAATGGGAACTCCTCGGCTTCTACGAGCGGTTCAACACGCGGCTCGGGGCAGCGGTGGAGGCGGAGGCGCTCACCGGAGTCCGATCGCTCGGCGACCGCATCGACATCGCGCTGCGCGGACCGGACAACGAGGCAGTGCGCGAACTGCGCACCCTCACCGGCGACCGCGGACTACGCGCGTTGTTCTACGACCGTTCCCGGGTCGCGGACTTCGACCTCCACCGCGACAACACCCTGCGCACCGACACGGGGCAGTTGCTGCGGATCGACCTGGACTCGCTCTGCCCCGGCCCTCCACGGCTCGGCGAGGCCTGCGCCCTCGTCGGCGCCTCCGCCCTCTACTCCGCAGGGCGGTCCGCCTCATCGCACGAACGACCCCACGCCAGGCGGCTCGGCGGCGACTCGGACCACGCCCGGGAACTGCGGCACCTGGTCCGGGTCCGGCTCCTGCTGGGCCTGTGGTTCTTCCTCGCCGCCCCCGGAGCCGCCGGCACCGCGGGCAGCGAACGGCACGCCGCGCTCTACCGCGCGGCCCTGACCGAGCTGACGGCGCTCGACCAGGAGAAAGGCAACTGCACCCGATGACCCCACCGACCGAGGACTCGTTCCTCCTCCTCAAGCCCGACGCGCTGGAAAGGGGACTCGCCGACCACGCCGTCGACGCCCTCCGCCGTACCGGCCTCACCGTGACGGGGCGCGCGCCCATCCGGCTGACGGAGAGCCAGGTGGCGGGGATCTACCCGCAGGTCGACCCGGACCTGCGTCCGCTCACCGCCGGCATCATCCGGCGCTATCTGATCGGCAGGCCCGCCGCGTACATCACCGTGAACGGCAGCGATGCCTGCGCACGGGTGGTGGAGGTCAAGACCGCGCTGCGCCGGGAACTCGCCGACGTCCTGTACGGCAACCTCGCGCACAGCCCCGACACCCCCGACCAGGCCGCCTCCCAGCTGCTCGTGCTCGCCGGACGCGGACCCCACGCCGTGTTCACCCCCAAGCCCGGCCCGTGGCGCGGCTGGAGCCAGGAGCGTATCGAGGCGGCCCTCGACGTCTGGGCCGCGGACGCCGTCGAGGTGGGCACCAGCAGGCCCACCCGCTGGTCGCCGCTCCGGGAGACGGAGGGCCCCGGGGTACGGGTGGCCGTGCCGCGCCGCTGGGTGATCGCCTTCGACGACATCGGGGCCTTCCTCGCCCGGCTCGCCTGCCACGACGATCCGGGATTCGCCGTACGGGCGACGCTGGCCGCCCTCTACGACCGCGACGGACTGCCGCTCGCGGCGCCCACCGCCGCCGACGCGGAGGCCCTCGCCGCCCAGGTGACCGAGTTCGGCCTGCTGGCCACGCTCACGGCCGGGTCGGACGGTTCCCGACGAGTCGCAAGGAGTGCCACACGATGACCGGCAAGCTGGGCAGGAGCGTCCGCGCAGCGTCGGACCTCTGCTTCCGCGCGCTGTCCGCGGCGGCCAGACGGATCGCCCCCGGAGCGCGCGCATCCGCGCGGGAGCAGACCGAGTCGGATCTGATCCGCTTCCGGCGGGCGCGCAACCGCAGCGGCGACAGCTACCCGCTGTGGTGAGCCGCGCCGACGGGGCCGTCTCCGCCGTGTCGTACGCCCTGACCTCCGCCGTGTACTACGCCGTGCTCACCCCGCTGGCCCTGCTCGGGCGCATCGTCGGTGCACGCGCCCCCCTCGCTCTGCGGTCCTTCCGTGCGGGCCCCGGCTCGGCCCTGCGGCGACTCGACCGGGCGTTCGGACCGGACGACTTCCGGCCCGGACGGGCGGGGATCTCACCCACCGAACGTTCGTGCCACTACCACGACAGGCCGAAGGGACCGGTGCAGCCGTGACCGCCATCGTGGGCATCTCGGCCTTCTACCACGACAGCGCCGCGGCGCTGGTCGTCGACGGCGAGATCGTCGCCGCCGCGCAGGAGGAGCGCTTCACCCGGCGCAAGCACGACCCCGCCTTCCCGCAGCAGGCCCTGGCCTATCTGCTCAGCCAGGCACCCGGCGGAGTGGACGCGGTCGCCTACTACGAGTCGCCCTGGCTCAAGCGCCACCGTGTCCGGCGGAGTCTGCTCGGCGCCGCTCCGGGAGGGGCCGAGGCCTTCCGGCTCGCGCTGCGCGGCGGCATCGCGCGGCCCGACGGCACGGAGCGGCGCATCCGTGCGGGGCTGCGGGCCGCGGGACTCTCCGCGGACCTGCCGATCCTGTGGTCGAGGCACCACCTCTCGCACGCGGCGAGCGCGTACTACCCCTCCCCGTTCGAGCGTGCCGCCGTCCTGACCGTCGACGGGGTGGGCGAGTGGGCGACCACCGGCATCTTCCTCGGCGAGGGAGCGCGCATCACCGCCCTGGACGAACAGGTCTTCCCGCACTCCCTGGGCCTGTTGTACTCGGCGGTGACCCATTTCTGCGGATTCAAGGTGGACAGCGGCGAGTACAAGCTGATGGGCCTGGCGGCCTACGGCGACCCCGGCTCCCCGCAGACCCGCGCGTTGCGCGAACTGATCCTCGAGCGGCTCGTCGACGTGCGCGAGGACGGCTCGTTCGTCCTCGACATGCGGTACTTCACCTTCCACCGCGGCGGCACCATCATCGACGTACAGCGCTGGGAACGGCTGTTCGGGATGGAGCGGCGCAGGCCCGAGACCGGCGGTGCCGAGCGGTACGCCGACCTCGCTCTCGCCGTGCAGCAGGTCACCGAGGAGGTGATGGTGCGTCTCGCGCGCCACGCACGCGAGCGCACCGGCGCCGACGCACTGTGCCTGGCCGGAGGGGTCGCACTCAACTGCGTGGCCAATTCCCGGGTGCTGCACGAGGCCGGGTTCGACCGGGTGTGGATCCAGCCGGCCGCCGGAGACGCCGGCGGCGCGGTGGGCGCCGCCCTCGCCGCCCACCATCTGGCCCTGCGCGGCCCCCGTCCCACCGCTCCGGTCCCGGACGGGATGAGGGCGGCCCACCTCGGCCCGGACATACCCGACGGCGCGGTCGTCGACCTGGTGCACCGGTACGGCGCGCGCTGCACGTCGTACGACGACTTCGGCAAGCTGGCCGAGGAGGTGGCCGGGGAGCTGGCCGACGGGAAGGTGGTCGGCTGGGTCCAGGGGCGGATGGAGTTCGGTCCCCGGGCACTGGGCAACCGCAGCATCCTCGCCGATCCGCGCAACGCCGCCGCCAAGTCCTGGCTGAACTCGAAGATCAAGGCCCGTGAGGACTTCCGTCCGTTCGCGCCCTCGCTCCTCGCCGAGGCGGCGGACGCGTACCTGGAGCCCCCCGTGCCCTCCCGGTACATGCTGCTGACCACCCGGGTCCGGCCGGGCGACGACGGCTCGCCCATCCCGGCGGCCACACATGTCGACGGCACCGCACGGCACCACACCGTCGAGGCCGCGGACAACCCCCGCTTCTGGCGGCTCATCGACGCCTTCCGCACCCGCACCGGCTGTGCCGCCCTGGTCAACACCAGTTTCAACGTCCGTGGTGAGCCGGTGGTCGCCACCGCCGACGACGCGTACCGGTGCTTCCTGCGCACGGGCATGGATCTGCTGGTCATCGGCGACCACCTGTTCCGTCAGGCCGACCAGTCGGCCGAACTCGCCCACGACAGCCTGCCGCTCGACTGACCCGACCGAACCGGACGCCCCGTTCACCGGGACCACACGGCCGGCATCGCCGGCTGGCGTCCGTCGCAGGAGGAGAAGGACAACTCATGACCACCGCGCTGCTGTGCACCGGCTGGCCCCGCGGGATCGAGGTGGCGCTGGACCGGCTCGAACGCGACGGGCGACACCCCGCCCTGCTCATCCTGCCGGACACCGTGGCCGGCGACCGGGAGCCGGCGGATGCGGCCTTCGAACGGTTCGGGCTGCCGGTGCTCCCCCTCCCCCAGGCGGAGATCGGCGCCGGCCGGCTCTCTCCGGAGAGCAGGCGCGCGGTACGTGCCGCGGGAGTGACCGCTCTGCTGGCGTTCCGCAACGACGGCGGTACGGTCGACCGCAGGGCGGCGGTCCGGGTCGCGCTCTCGGTCCCGGTGCGCGAACTGCTGGTCATGCACGGGCGCGGGGACGTCACCCGGTACGGGCGTACGGCTCTGCTGGCCGCCCTGTTCCGCGACCGTGAACCGGGACGCGAGCGGTGGCGCGAGCGCGTACCGCGGCGCGGGCGTAGGACGGGGCGCGGTCGCCGGGAGGACGCCCCGCCGGCGGAGCTGTTCGATCCCGTGGCCGGACGTCACCTCCCCCGGGGCGGCGACTTCGCCGGTGTCGACGCGCGCGGCGGCCTGGAGGTCAGTCCGCTGGGGTTCCTGCGCGTGCCCGGGATGGCGGAGCCCGCCGATCTGGAACCGTCCGCCCGGCGCCGGGTGATCATGCTGGGCGGCAGCGCGCTGTACGGGCTCGGCCTGCCGGACAACGCCGCCACCGTCCCCGCACGCCTCTACTGGCGTCTCGGCGGCGCCGACGACGGGCCCGAGGTGCTCAGCTTCGCCGTGCCGGGAGGATGGTCGCGCGGCGAGTCCGCGATGCTGCTCTACCGGCTGCGCCACGCCCGGCCCGACAGCGTGGTGACCCTCTCCGGCTGGAACGACTTCAACACCCTGTTCGCCATGGACCTGGTCAACGGACCGGGTGCACAGGTGCTGAACTGGACGTTCTCCGACTACCACCACTATCTGCGGATCCACGCCCCGCACGAGATCGACGACACCCACGTCCCGTTCGCCCGCAAACCCTCGGTGGTGCGCAGCCTGCCGCACCTGGACTCCGCCGTCTTCCCCCGCTCGGGAGCACGGCTGCGCAGTTCTCAGTGGCTGGACAACCAGGCGCTGATGGCCACCGTCTGCGAGCAGCAGGGCAGCCACTTCGTCTGCGCCCTGCAGCCGCACTCCCTGCTCCAGCCGGCGCTGGGCACGGAGTTCACCCGAAATTGGGTCACCTCGCACTACGACTTCGCCTTCACCGGAAGGGACGGGCAGCCCGGCCGCGCCGAACTGTTCGACGCCTACGCCGATTCGATCGCCTCCGTCTACCAGGTCTACCGGCAGGGCCTGACCGCGTTGTCCTCACGCTTCCCGACCGCGACCTTCCTCGACCTGTCCACCGTCTACGCGGACGAGGACGCCCCCTGCTTCCTCGACGGAGTCCATCTCACCGCCCATGGAGCGGACGTACTCGCCGACGCCCTCGCGAAGGCGCTGGGGCAGCCGTCAGCGGACGTCCCCCACGGGGAAGGAACCTCGCTGCCCGCAGCAGCGGACAAGAGCCCGGACGACCTCGTCGCCCGGTACGACCGGCGCCTTCCCTAGCCCCCCGCGCTGCCGGCGCCATGGGGCGCTGATCCCCGGCGCGGCGCGACGAGCGTACTCCCGCCGCGGCCACCGTCAGGATTGATGCGCGTCACCGCCGGGAAGCCACCAGGGGCCGATCGACCGTCCCGTTCCGCGTGCCGAGCGTGCGTTCTCCCCTCCGCCCCTGGATCGGTGGACGGGTGACCGGCGAGGGGAAGCGACCGTGGGGGCGGTCGCGTGCAGTACACCGTGACGAAGTGGGGGGGAAGCAGCACATGACCACCGCGGCATTCACCAACAAGGCGATCCTGCGGTACTCGATCGCCTTCATCGGGTACGCGGACCTCGAGGGAGAGGTCCAGAGCGTCTCGCACCAGGCCCTGCGCGGGGACAACTACTACCAGGACCTGCCCGAGCCGAAGGACTGGACCGGAGCCCTCAAGGGCGTTCAGCACAGCAAGGACGCGGAACGGCAGGTGGTGAACCTCCTCGCCGACGAGATCTATCGCCACCTGGGATGCCAGAGCACCGCTCAGTACACCGCGCGAATCGGCGCGGTCCGCAAAGGCACGGTGGACCTGTACTCCGACATGGGCCCGTGTCACTCCTGCCGGTCGGTGATCAAGGACTTCCGCAGGGATTTCCCGGCCCTGACCCTCCAGATCCGCTACCGCAACGCGCTGCGCGGCGGCGGGTCGGCGGCCCTGATCCCGGCGGGCGACGGCCTGTACGGGCAGTACGGCATCGGCGACGCCACGCAGCGCACGGACCAGCTGTGGGCCAACACCTACCCCGGCAGTCCGGTGGCCGCGGCCACCGGCACCTTCGACGTCAAGGTCACCGGGCCCGGCGGCCGGCGATTCACCGGCACCGTGCGGGGCGTCGACCAGCAGCCCCACTCCTCGTACCTGTACCCGGCACCGAGTTCCACCGCGGCGCCGCTCGACGAGGTGGGCGCTGTCATGGACGGGATCGCACGGGACCTCAGCACCCAGATGGTGCCCGAGCGGCTGATGCGCCCGCAGGCGTTCCGGCAGTGGATCCGCGGCATCGGCCAGGGCACCGTACGGCTCGACTGCGAACGGGGGCCCGGCAAGGACGGCCGGACGGCGATCGAGGCGTTCATCGAGGACTTCCCGAAGGTCCGCATCGAGGTGGCCTACCCGGGCGCGACCGCGCAATCGGACGGCCGCGGCTACACGGACGCCACGGAACAGGACGGGGGCACCTGGCTGAAGATCTTCCCGGCCGCCCGCTGACCGACGGAGTCCTTCGCGCGCCCGTTCGCCCCTGCCGTTCCCGCCTCAGCCGAACCGGCGACGACGGCTTCCGGGGCTTCGGGCGCGTCGCCCTTCCACACGCCTGCGAGCCCCTGGGCTGACGCGTGTCACCTGGGCGCGCCACAAATCCGCTGCCGCAGGCCCCACCGCGTCCCGCAGGGCGTCCACCGCGATGGCGAACTGTGTCGCCTTCGTGGGCACAGCTCTGAAGGCCGCCGGGGCGCCGCGGCCTGGGACCGCGGCCCTACGGCTTGGTCATCTTCGCGGTCCCTACAGCTTGGTCATCTTGCTGTAGGGGCTCAGGATCCGCATCTGCTCGGAACCGAAATCCACGAGTACCGCGACTCCGTCCTCGATGCCGATCACCCGACCGAGGCCGTACGCGTCGTGCGTGACCTGGTCGCCCACGGCGAAGTGCTTCGGAGGCGGCGTGATGGGAGCCTTGAAGGGGCTCGTGGGCAAATGGCGCTTAGGTGCAGCAGGCTTTGTCATCGCCTCTAGTATGCGCCTACGAAGTGCACTGGTGGCTACCCTCGCTGACCGTTGGACCCCGTTCCAGCACGAGCTGAGCCTGCCGGTCGGCCGGCCGACGGGCGGTTCGACTTCGTAGAAGGCCGAACCGCCCGTACCCTTCTGGTGTCTACGGGCGTCACATAGCGGGCGCCGAAAAGTTGGAGGCAATACCTCGTGCTGATTGCTCAGCGTCCGTCCCTGACCGAAGAGGTCGTCGACGAGTTCCGCTCCCGGTTCGTGATCGAACCGCTGGAGCCGGGCTTCGGCTACACCCTCGGCAACTCTCTCCGTCGCACCCTCCTCTCGTCGATCCCCGGCGCTGCTGTCACCAGCATCCGCGTCGACGGTGTCCTGCATGAGTTCACCACCGTGCCGGGCGTCAAGGAGGATGTCACCGACCTGATCCTCAACATCAAGCAGTTGGTCGTCTCCTCGGAGCACGACGAGCCGGTCGTGATGTACCTGCGCAAGCAGGGCCCGGGTCTGGTCACCGCCGCCGACATCGCGCCCCCGGCCGGTGTCGAGGTCCACAACCCCGACCTCGCCCTCGCCACGCTCAACGGCAAGGGCAAGCTGGAGATGGAGCTGACCGTCGAGCGCGGTCGCGGCTACGTCTCCGCCGTGCAGAACAAGCAGGTGGGCCAGGAGATCGGCCGCGTCCCGGTCGACTCCATCTACTCGCCGGTCCTGAAGGTCACGTACAAGGTCGAGGCCACGCGTGTCGAGCAGCGGACCGACTTCGACAAGCTGATCGTCGACGTCGAGACGAAGCAGGCCATGCGTCCGCGTGACGCCATGGCGTCGGCGGGCAAGACCCTGGTCGAGCTGTTCGGTCTCGCCCGCGAGCTGAACATCGACGCCGAGGGCATCGACATGGGCCCGTCCCCCACGGACGCCGCCCTGGCCGCCGACCTGGCGCTGCCGATCGAGGAGCTCGAGCTCACGGTCCGTTCCTACAACTGCCTCAAGCGTGAGGGCGTCCACTCGGTGGGCGAGCTGCTCGCGCGCTCGGAGGCGGACCTCCTGGACATCCGCAACTTCGGTGCGAAGTCCATCGACGAGGTCAAGGCGAAGCTGGCCGGCATGGGCCTGGCCCTGAAGGACAGCCCGCCCGGATTCGACCCGACCGCCGCCGCCTTCGACGCGGACGACAACGGGGGCACGGGTTTCATGGAGACCGAGCAGTACTGATCGTCTCGCCGGGCCGCGCATAACGGGGAGGGCAGCCGCGCTGCCCTCCACCGATGACCCCGGGCCCGCGACAGCCCCCTCAGAGATCACTCTGAGGGGGCTGTCGTCTCCGCGCGTTGAGAGGCAGCAAGGTCGGGCCCAGGGCTCGCCACGAGGACGACATCCCGGTCCTGCGGGCCGAGCTCTACGACGACGTGGTCAACTCCTCCCGGGCCGGGAGCGGACCGTGGCGGCCGGTCACACCCGGCTACAAGGATCCGCGGCTCGTGGTGGAGGACGAGGAGCAGCGGCGCGCCGAGTTCTACGTGGTGGAGCTCGAGGGCGGCAGTCTGATCGGCACCACGGTGCTCTGGGGCATCGACCCCCACAACCGATCCGCGCACATCGGGCTGGGGCTGCTGCCGTCCTCCCGTGGCAAGGGCTACGGCACCGACGTGGTCGCGGTGCTGTGCCACTACGCCTTCGTCGTGCGCGGCCTGCAGCGGCTGCAGATCGAGACGCTGTCGGACAACACCGCGGTGCTGCGCTCCGCCGAGCGCAACGGCTTCGTCCGCGAGGGTGTGCTGCGTTCCTCGGCCTGGGTGTTGGGCGAGTTCGTCGACGAAGTGGTGCTCGGACTCCTCGCCCAGGACTGGAAGCGGGATGCGCAGGTTCAGGCTGCCGTCCGCACCCAGGGCTGAACGGTCAGCGGCCCTCCAGGTAGGTGGTGCGCCCGTCGTCGTCGAGTTCGAAGGGGCCCTCGGGGATGATGCAGAACTCGTTGCCCTCGGGGTCTGCCATGACCAGGAATCCCCCGTCCGCGTACTGCTCCAGTCGGCGCCCACCGAGCGCCTCGACCCGCTGCTGCTCGCTCGCCGGGTCGGGTGAGGTGATGTCGAAGTGCATGCGGTTCTTGCCCGACTTGGGCTCGGCGGTCTGCTGGAAGCCCAGGCCGAGACCGTTCTCCCGCCGCAGCCACACGTACGGCCCGGTCCGGCCCACGACCGGCCTGCCGAGCAGCTCGGCCCAGAACGCGGCAAGCCGCTCAGGGTCGGTGGCGTCGACGATGAGGGCGTTGATGTGCGTCGGGGAATCTGCCATGGTGGCATCCTCTCAGAACGCGTGAGGGTGCCTGACGTACACACGGTCACCGAAGCCCCCCGCCTCCCGCTCGTCCACGCCGGCGCCCCCTTCCAGCGCAGGCCATTGGCAGAACACGACTGGCCCCTCGCCGCCCGAGGAGCACCCCGGACCATGACCGCCTTCGACACCTGTGGCACGCGCGTCCACACCGCCCGGCAGCTTGCCGACCTGGTGACCGATCGCCTCGGCGCAGCCTTCGTCGAACGGGACAGCGACTACCTCGGCGTCTACCTCCTCGCCACGCTCAGCGACGCGACTCGCATCCAGATCCAGCCCAACGCCGTACCCGGCGACGACGGCGACCTCTACGACGAGCAGCACCCCGACCTGCCCGTGCTCCTTCTGATCGCCGCTCCGAGTCCAGACCCTGCCCTCCACGACCGACTCGCAGGCATCGAAGGACTCGCCAGGCTCACCCCGACGCGAAGCTGAAGCCATCTTGGCGAGCAATCGTCAAACCTGTGGACGTGGACGAGTTCTGGACCCGCCGACGGCGGGGAGACGCGGGTCACGTTCGTTCGTGTCACAGGGCGTCGAGTCACCTCGTCTCAAGTGGTGTAGCCACTGACGACCGCAGAGGGAGCACACCATGGACGCGCGACTGAACTACTTCGCCGGCCCGACCACCGGCAAGGTCCTGAAGCATTTCATGTCGGCGGGCAAGGCTCTCAAGGAGTCGCCGCTGCCGGCCGCGACGCAGGAGCTGGTGGCACTGCGCGTCAGCCAGATCAACGGCTGCGCCGCCTGCATCGACATGCACACCAAGGAGGCCGCCGCCGCCGGCGAGACCTCGGTACGGCTGCATCTGGTCGCGGCGTGGCGGGAGGCCACGGTGTTCACCGACGCCGAGCGTGCCGCGCTGGAGCTGGCGGAGGAAGGGACCCGGGTCGCGGATGCGGCCAGGGGCGTCAGCGACGAGGTGTGGGCGTACGCCGCCAAGCACTACGACGAGGAACAGCTCACGGCCCTGGTGGTCCTGATCTCCTTCATGAATGCGGTGAACCGGCTGAACATCATCACCCAGCAGCCGGCCGGCCACTACGAGCCCGGACAGTTCCACTGAGGGGAAGATGTCCGCGCCGGTGAGTGCGCCCGGGTGAGAAGGTGCACGGGGAGGGGTTTCGTCGTGAACAAGGTCGATGAGTTCGAGGAGTTGCGGCCGCTGCTGTTCTCGATCGCCTACCGCATTCTGGGCAGCGTGGGTGAGGCCGAGGACGCGGTGCAGGAGACGTGGCTGCGCTTCGACGGTTCGGCGACCCAGGTCGCGTCGGCCAAGGCGTTTCTGTCGTCCACGGTGACGCGGATCTCGATCGACGTCCTGCGCTCGGCGCGGGTGAGGCGGGAGGCGTACGTCGGCCCTTGGTTCCCCGAGCCGCTGCTCAACGATCCGTATCAGGATCCGGCGCGCTCGGCGGAGCTGGCCGACTCGGTGTCGATGGCGGCGGTGCTGCTACTGGAGCGGCTCAGCCCGCTGGAGCGGGCGGTGTTCGTCCTGCGAGAGGTGTTCGACTTCGGGTTCGACGAGGTCGCCGCGGCGGTGGGGCGGTCGGAGGCGGCGTGCCGGCAGCTGTTGGTACGGGCCCGACGGCACATGCAGGCCGGGCGGCCACGGTTCGAAGCGGATGGTCAGGAGCGGCAGGAGCTGGCGACGCGGTTCTTCGACGCGCTGAAAGGTGGTGACGTGGGCGGACTGCGGGATCTGCTGGCCGCGGATGTCCAGTTGGTCGGGGACGGCGGCGGCAAGGCACCGCAGCTCGCCAGGGCCGTCAGCGGTACCGAGAACGTGGCCCGGCTGCTCCTCTCCGTCTTCCCCCTGTTGGCCCGCGTCGGCGTGACGTTCGAGCCACAGGAGATCAACGGGCAGCCCGGCGCGATCTTCCGCGACCGGGACGGCAAGGTGCTCCACATCCTGGCCCTCGACGTGTTCGACGGGCAGATCCAGACCATTCGCTCCGTGATCAATCCCGACAAGCTCGGCCATCTCGGGCCGGTCGCCGACGCCTGGGCCATTGACCGCGAGGTGAAGCAGGTCCGGATCGGTGACTGCCGATAGACCTCGGCACGAACGTACCGTCCCGTCGCGAAGGCGTTCCCCTGCGGCCGGCGAAGCCGGTCCGGCACGACTGTCAGAGTCGTCTGTCAGGCTCTTCCCATGGAGATGACGCTGCAACTGACGATCGACTGTGCCGACCCTCAGCGGCTGGTGGCGTTCTGGAGCGAGGCTCTGGGATACATCCCCGAACCTCCCCCGCGCGGTCATGCCACGTGGCGGGAGTACTGGGCGGCCACGGGGGTGCCCGAGGAGGAGTTGCCCGAAGGTGCGGGCGACGTCCCGGAGTCGATCGTCGACCCCGCCGGTCGGGGGCCGCGCGTGTGGTTCCAGCAGGTCCCGGAGCCCAAGGCCGGCAAGAACCGCATACACCTCGACCTGAAGGTCGGCGGCGGGCGGGACGTCCCGTTGGCGGTCCGCACGCAGCGGGTCACCGCCACGGTGGAAAGGCTGGTGAAGGCCGGCGCCGACGTGCTCCGGATCACGGACGATCCGGACATGGGACAGTACGCCGTCCTGCTCCAGGACCCGGAAGGCAACGAATTCGACGTCGTCTAGGCGGGGTCGGGTCACGTTGCCGGGCGGACGCCTCTGGTGCCACTCGGCGGACAGGTCGGCGGGGAGCGGTGGCTAGGATGAGTCATGAACCCGAACTCCGTGCACCATCAACCTAGTTGGACCCAGCGGCGGCGGACGGCTGTCCTGGCCTCCCTGCTGAGCGCCGCGGCACTCGGATGGACCGCGGTCGCGCTGAGCGTGCACACGACCGGCTCGGCCGCACTGGACCCCGACCGTGTGACCGATGCCGACGTGGCCCGGCTGGGCGCCACTGTGATGGCCGGCATCGCGGCGCTGGCCGCGGGGCTGTGGTGGCGCCACTGGGCGACCGTGAGCCGGCCGTTGGTCGGCGGTGGTTCGGCGCGCGGGGCGTTCGCTGTATCCGCGCTCCATTCGCTCTTCGTCGTACCGGTGATCCTGCTCGCCTCCTGGGAGTGGAAGGCCCTTGCGATCGCCTTCACGTGCGCGGTGCTCGCCGCAGGTGTGCGGGAGGCCGCCGACGTGACCGGACGAGCCACTGAGGCTTTCGCCTAGGGGGACGCGGCTCCCCGCCGGGGGGACGCCGGTGTCAGCGGGTTGGCCGGCCTGCTGACCGGGACTCCGCAGCGGTGTCCCTGGCGCCTCGAAAGACTTCAGAAGGCCCAGTCCTCATGAGGGTGCGTGCGGCGGCCGTGTCGCTGGAGGAGCCTCAGGGCCGTTCGGAGTCCGTGCCTGATCGGTCGGGGCGGGCTGTGCGCTGGGCAGGTGGGGCGGTGAGACCCGTGCGTCGGCGGGCTGTACCTGGCCCGCGGGCGAAGCCCAGCCGAGGGGTGGGGCCACCCGGGGAGCCGCGCCGGCCGCTCCCTGTCCGTCCGACGGGGCCCGGTAACCGACGGGACCGCTCTGTTGTCCGTGCTGCGCGCCGAGCGGCGAGTAGTAGATCGGCCACGGGTGCGACGAGGTCACGTGGACGGCGGGTGCCTGAGGGACGACGGTACTCACCGTGGCGATGCCGCGGCGCCGTGCGAACCACAGGACCGCCGCGGCATAGATCAGGATCGTCGGTATGTCGACGGCCGCTTCCACCCAGCCCATGTCGGCGGCCGTCTCGTCCGAGTCGAGTGCACCCTTGATACCCGCCGCGATGCCCATCCCCACCAAGTTGTTGAGGGTGTGCAACGCGATGGAGGCTTCGAGCCCGCCGGTGCGTACCGCCAGCAGCCCCATCACGCCGCCGAAGACGACCAGATCGGCGAAGCCCCATGCCGTGCCCCACCCGTGAGCCGCGGCGAACAGCACGGCCTGGGGCAGCACGGCGATCCACGGTGACCGCAGCCAGGACCCGACCGCCTGCACCAACCAGCCCCGGAACACGTACTCCTCGGCAGCCGCCTGCAACGGTACGAAGCAGCAGAGCATCACGAGGGCGAGGAGGAACGAGCGCCAACCGACCCACTCGGCCTCCCCACCGCTGTCCCCCGTCCCCGGCAGCAGGAACGTGATCCCCAACGACACCACGACGACCGGCAGCGCCAGGCAGAGGCACAGTCCCAGCCAGCGTCGGCGCAGCCGTCCTGTCACCGACGAGACGGTCCCGGCCGGACGGCCCTGCACCCAGCGCGCCGCCAGAAGGACCGCCGGGATCGCGATGGCGATGGACAGCAACTCGACAGCCATGTCGCCGATCGAGCCCCAGGTGCGCATGTCGTCGGCGTCGGTCGGGCGGTCGAGGATCACCCCGCCGACCTCGGATGCGACGACGAGCACCATCATGAGCAAGGCCGTGCCGACGCCCACCACGACCGTCCCGGCCAGCGGGCGCCACCACCGCCCGCGCCGTCCCTTCAGGAGCGCCAGCCGGTGGAAGGGCAACGGAGCGACCGGGTCCGGGTCCTGCGGGACAACCGGAGGACCGTAGGGATCGGGGTAGTTGATCGACATGACGCCAGCATGCCAACTTATGCCGACCCGAGCACCCTGCTCATGGTCCGGTCCGGCCGGCACACCCCAGTCGACGCATGCAGGGCCGCTCCGAACGTCGCCTCGGCGCCAGGGCGGGGTGCGGTGGTGTTGAATACGGCTCCATGAGCGAGCGTGGGCGTGCGGCGAGTCGGACGGCTGTGCTTGTCTGCCAGGGCCGGGCGGCCGCGGACGGGGGAACTGCTGACGGCCGGTTCACGGATCCGGTGGCGGCACGGCTGCTCCGCGGCGCGGAACGTGCCGTCGTGGACCAGGTTCGTGCGGGCACTCCCCCACACGGCTGGCGGGAACGCACGATGTACGAGAGTGTGCGAGCGTGCGCCGAGGTGGTCGTACCCCGGACTGTCGCAATCGACGAGACGCTCGGTGCTCGCGCGACCGGCCAGCTCGTGATCCTCGGAGCCGGTCTCGACTCGCGGGCGTGGCGGCTGGCCGAGCTCGCGCGGACGGATGTGTGGGAGGTCGACCATCCCGCCTCCCAGCAGGACAAGCGCGTCCGTCTCACGGAGGCCGCCGCCGTACCGCGGGAGTCGGACGAGGGCGATCGGCACGGCGCCGAGTTGCCGGCTCTCGCCCGATCCGTACGGTTCACGCCGGTCGACTTCGCCATCGATGATCTCGGGACGGCGTTGGCGGCCGCCGGGCACGATCCGTCCGCGCCGACGACATGGCTGTGGGAGGGCGTCGTGCCGTACCTCAGGCGCGACGAGGTGCGCGCCACCGTGGCCGCTCTCGCCGCCCGGACTGCCCCGGGCAGCGCACTCGTCCTCAACTACCAGGCGCCGTCGGCGAAGGCGGCCGTAGGACGCCTCCTGACGCGGGTGCTCGGCAGTTCGATCACGGCGGGCGAGCCGTGGCGCTCGCTGTGGAGACCACAGCAGATGGCCGCACTGCTCGCGGAGTACGGCCTGCGCGTCGTGGCGGACGACCATCTCCTCGACCTCGCACACACCCTCGGCAGCCCGGCACGCGCGCGGGCGTCCTTGCGGTCGGGTCGCGTAGCCGTCGCGGAGAGCCGATGAGGCGCGAAGCGGCAACGGCAATCGGGCTGACAGACAGCGTGTTGCAGGGCGTAGAGCCGCTCGGGAGCGGTGCTACGCCCTGCAGTGCGGTGCGCGCGTCTGCCGCCTACGGTTCCGTGCCCCACACCAACGTGCCGCCCACGTACACGGTCACCTTCGCAGCGTCCGCGTACGACGTCCCGGTGCCCCGACTGTAGTCGTCGGTCTCGTTGAAGTCGGACCAGTCCGCTTTCGTCAGCCGGAGCTGGATGTCGCCGGTGTTCGCGCCCGCGGCGAGGGAGCCCGAGGCGAAGGTGACGTCGAGGCTGTGGTCGGCGCCGGTGCGGGCGGCCGGCAGGGTCGTGACGGACGTCTTCACGGTGGAGCATCCGACCTGGGCGTAGTCGCACCACGTCTGGAAGCCGGCGGACGACGACTCCCCGGTGAACCAGTAGCGGACGGTCACCCTGGACAGGTCGACGGCGCCGGTTCCCGTGTTGACGAGCTGGAGACCGGGCTTGATCTGGTTGTCGCCGGTGGCGGAGTCGTTGTTCTTGTACTGCGCCTTCAGGCCGCTGGTGCCGCCGCCCCCGCCGCCGGACGTCTTCGTCGTCGCAGAGACGGCCGCCGAGGCCACGGAGACGTTTCCTGCCGCGTCGCGCGCCTTGACCGTGTACCCGTAGGTGGTGGCGGGCGACAGACCCTGATCGGTGTAGGACGTGCCGGTGGCTGTCCCGGCCTTCACGCCGTCGCGGTAGACGTCGTAGCCGGCCACTCCGGTGTCGTCGGTGGCGGCGGTCCAGGTGAGGGAGACGCTGTCGGCTGCCGTCGCGGAGACGGTCAGTCCGGTGGGTGCCGTCGGCGCCTTCGTGTCACCGCCGGTTCCGCCGCCGCCCGAACCGCCCACGGGCGGGTAGGCGTTGGCGAGCAACTGGCGGAACTGGGCGGAGAACCAGTGACCGGCCAGCGGCGCGTCGGCCAGCGCTCCGGTGGGGTTGTTGCCGTTGCGCGCGTTGCCGGTGTACGTCGGGTCGCACATCCGGTCGAAGCTCTTGCCCTCGTCGTTGTCTATGGCCTTGCTCGCGCCGTCCGACTCGCCCGGCGGCTTGGCCCAGACGTAGGCGTCGATGCCGGGTTCGGGTGCGGTGGCCGGACGTTCGCCGAGTCCCGCGCCGCGCTGGTTGCACCAGTTGCCCGCGTGGATGCGACGGTCGACACGGCCGCCGTCGACGTAGGCGTCCACGCTGGTCGCCGGACCGGGACCGGTCGGCCTCGCGGAGCCGCCCCAGCCGTTGCGGGAGGTGTCGATCAGCATGCCGATGCCGCTGTCGAAGCCCTGGGCGACCAGCGCGGTGCGCAGGCCCTGGGCGTACGTCGTCTCGTCCACGTACTGGTTCCAGTCGATCCACTTCGACTGGCGGACTGTCTGCCCGTTCACCGTGTCGGTGATCTTGACGTTGGGTTCCTTGGTGGCCGAGTAGTTTGCGGTGTTCACGATGAAACCGGTCACGTCCCCGACGGTGGCGCCGCTGGTCGTCGCGGCCTTCTTGAACTCCTGCGCGGAGGGCACCAGGTTGCTGTCCCAGCCGAGCCAGCCGTGGTGGCCCGCGTCTATGTAGTTGTACGTGTTCGGCAGCGCGCCGAGCTTGTGCAGGGCGTAGCCCACGCCCTTCTCGTAGTTGCCGTTGGATTTCATGGTGGCGCACTCGGGGGTGGACCCGGCCGTGCCGCCGGCGTTGGTGACCAGATTGGGCAGCGAGTCGGGTTCGACGAGGTTGACGATGCGCAGGCTCGCGTACGCCGGGTCGGCGAGGACCGTGGCGATGGGGTCGATGTACTCGGTCTCGTAGCGCCCCAGGTCGTCGGGGCCCAGCTCGCCGTTGGAGGCGAGTGCCGCGCAGTCGCGGCCGGGCAGGTCGTAGATCACCAGTTGGACCAGGTTGGCGCCCTGTGCCTTGGCCGCGTCCAGGTGCGCCTTCAGACCGCGCGCCTCGGAGGTGCCGTTGATCGCGGCGATGCGGTCGAGCCAGACGAAGGTGGGCTGGTCGGCGACGGCTGATCCGCCGGGTTCCGCGGCCGCCCTGGCCGACCAGTCGGGGTTCACATAGGGCTTGGCGCCCACGTAGGGGTTGTCGAGTCTGGCGGCGGCCGACGCGGTGCCCGGCAGGGCTGCCACGCACAGTCCCGCCGCCAGTACGACGGACGCGACGGACGCCATGGCCGCTCGCTCGCGGCGACGTCCGGGGTGCGGTGGCGGGCCGTCCGGCTCGCGGAAGCGTGTGATGGGCCTGAGGAGGGACATGAAGCGACTCCTGAATTGACGGCGGTCTGGTGACAGGCTGTGGGGTAGGCGCGGTCCGAGCACGGACGGTCGGCTTCGCGGGCGCACGGGCGTGCTCACCGGGCGGGCACGGGCGGTTAAGGCTGCTTGTACGGGGTGCGCGCGTGGTGCGACTGGTGCGATCAGGAAGGTGCGCGGCGTACCTCGGTCCGACCGGAGCCCGGTCTGCGACACCGTGGCACGGGGCGCCCTGCCGATCACGGGGACTGCGGGCTGACCGGGGAGAAGCAGGCCGACGTGTGCCCCGCCGCCCGGCCGGGGGCGCACCGGCAGTCCAGTCCGGCCTTCCGTCGAGCGAGCAGGCGTGGAACCGACCGACTGAATGGCCGGCCGGCGGAGCGCGATCCGGTGCCGGGGTACGACGACCGTGGCGGAGCACTCGGGGGGCAGTGCCCGGCCGCTGGAACACGCGGAGGACAGGACACCGGCATTGGGAGCGCTCCCACGGTGCAGCCGTCCGGCCACTCGTGTCAACACCCTTGCCACGAAAGGTCTTTCGCTTCGGATTCTCACGCGGGGTACAGCGATTACGACCGCAGGTATTGACGTGTGCACGCTTAGTGGCTTCCATGGGCGCAGTTCGGCTCCGACGAGCCGGGCCGGCCCGGGGCGGGACACCCCGGACGGCCCGCGGGAGCCGTCGGCCGGACGCCCCCCAGCACCCGAACCCGGTAGGCAGTACCCCACGTCTGGCCATGGGAGCGCTCCCACACCACCAACGCCCCGCCGAGAGGACCCCCACGATGCGTCATCCTCCCGCTCACCGCCTCGGCCGCACCCTCGCCGCCCTTCTCTGCGCGACCGCCGCCGCGCTGGTACCCCTGCTGTCCCTACCGGCCACGGCGCAGGCCGCGGCGCCCTCCGAGCCGCATCGACCAGCGGCGGCCACCGCTCCGGGTGCCGGCTACTGGCACACCAGCGGGCGCCGGATCCTCGATGCGCAGAACGAGCCGGTGCGTATCGCCGGGGTCAACTGGTTCGGCTTCGAGACCGCCAACTACGCGCCGCACGGACTCTGGTCGCGTGACTACAGGTCGATGACGGACCAGATGAAGTCGCTGGGCTACAACACGATCCGGCTGCCCTACAGCGACGACATCTTCAAGAACACCACCCCCAACGGCATTTCGTACGCGGGCGGCATCAACGCCGATCTGGAAGGGCTGACGTCGCTCCAGGTCATGGACAAGATCGTCGGCTACGCGGGCTCGGTCGGCATGAAGGTGATCCTCGACCGCCATCGGCCCGACTCCTCGGGGCAGTCGGCGCTCTGGTACACCTCGGCCGTACCCGAGACCACCTGGATCGGCGACCTCAAGGCGCTGGCCGCACGCTACCTGGGCGACACCGCCGTCATCGGCATCGACCTGCACAACGAACCGCACGATCCGGCGTGTTGGGGATGCGGTGACGCGGCCACCGACTGGCGGCTCGCCGCTGAACGCGCCGGCAACGCGGTACTGTCCGTCAACCCGGACCTGCTGGTCTTCGTGGAGGGCGTGCAGACGGTCGGCGGCCAGAGTTACTGGTGGGGCGGCAATCTCGCCGGCGCCGGTTCGGCCCCGGTGCGCCTGAACGTGCAGGGCCGCCTGGTGTACTCGGCGCACGACTACGCCACCAGCGTGGCTCAGCAGCCCTGGTTCGGCGACGCGTCGTTCCCGGCGAACATGCCCGGGATCTGGGACAGGTACTGGGGCTACCTCTTCAAGCAGAACACCGCCCCGGTGCTCCTCGGCGAGTTCGGCACCACCCTCCGGTCCACTGTCGACCAGAAGTGGCTGGCCGCGCTGGTGGACTACCTACGGCCCACCGGTACGTACGGCGCGGACAGCTTCAACTGGACGTTCTGGTCGTGGAATCCGAACTCCGGTGACACCGGCGGCGTCCTCAAGGACGACTGGCAGACGGTGGACACGGCGAAGGACGGCTACCTCGCGTCCGTCAAGGCACCCGGGTTCGGCGGAGGCGGCTCCGGCGGCGACACCACGGCACCCTCGGTTCCGACGGGGCTCAAGGTGACCGGCACCACGGCGTCCTCGCTCTCGCTCACGTGGTCGGCGTCCTCCGACGACACCGGCGTGGCGGGGTACGACGTCTACCGGGGCACGGGCAAGGTCGGTTCGGTCACCGGTACCTCGTTCACCGACAGCGGGCTGACGGCGGGCACCACGTACGACTACACGGTCCGGGCGCGGGACTCGGCAGGCAACACCTCGGCGGCCTCCGCCACGCTCTCCGCGACCACGGCCGGCACCGGCGGGGGCGGGGACGCTGGGTGCTCGGCCGCCTACAAGGTGAGCAGCGACTGGGGCAGCGGCTTCAACGCCGACGTCACGGTCACGAACACCGGCCGCGCTACGACGAAGTCATGGCAGGTCACCTGGAGTTGGCCGGGCGGCCAGACCGTCACCGGGATGTGGAACGCCTCCTACACCCAGAGCGGCCGGACGGTGACGGTCACCGATGCCGGTCACAACGGCGCCGTCGCGCCTGGCGCGTCCACCTCGTTCGGCCTCGGAGCGGCCCCGGGCGGTGCGGGTACACCGGTCCTGGCCTGTCACGCGGGCTGACGCCCGACGCCCCGTGCGGGGAGAGCCGGCCGGCCCCGGGGCCGGCCGGTGGGACGTGGCAAGGGGCGACGGAGTGGCCTGTCGCAGCCGTACGCGATGGCCGGCCACGGCGCTCCCCCGTCCCCGCGGACCTCGGAGGGCCAGGCGAGGGCGTCGCGGAGGTAGCCGGGCAGCATCTGACAGACCGCGGGGTTCACCGTCGAGCCGTGCGTGCGGAGGTCGTCCGGCGAGATGGTCAGGCTGCCGCCCGCACCGGTGCGGACGACGGCCCGGAACGTTTCCCCACCGCGGGCCGGAACCCTGGCGAGGTGGCCGGCCAGGGCGGCACGGCCCAGCTCGCCCGGGTCGACATCGGTGGTCGTACGGCCGTAGCCCTTGCAGATCCACACACGGCTGAACGGCTCATACCGCTGGACCTCCCATACCACCAGGCCGTCGGCGTCACTCTCAGGGGCCATGACTGCGATCATGCCCCGAACCACCGACCGCACCGCCCCTACCAGCGAGTACTGGCCGAAAACAGTGATGGTGCCGGCGCGCGGGCGAACGGCCGTACGGTCGGAGGTCCTGCATCGACGGTCGGAGAAGGCGTCAGGCGAGGCGGCGGGAGAAGAACCGCACGGTGCTGTCCAGTTCGTGCGCCGGGACGTCTCCGTGCCTGCCCGGGTGGGCGTGCAGCGTCTTGTCCACCTTGGCGAGCGCGTCGAACAGGGCCAGGCCCTGCTCCCGCGGCACGCGTTCGTCGTCCCACTGCACAAGGAACTCGACGGGCACGGTGATCCGGACGGCGTCCTCGCCCTTCGCCAGCACTCCGCCGGGACCCAGCACGGCAGCGCGGACGCGGGGTTCGGCGGGCTTGAACGGCACGCCGAGGTCGCATCCCGACGAGATTCCCCAGTAGCCCACCGGGCCGGCACCGACATGATCGAGTCGCTGGGCCGCGTCCATCACCGCTCGCCATTCCGGAACGGTCCGGCGGGCCACCACCGCCTGGAACGCCGCGATCAACGCCGCGAGGTCCTCACCGGCTGCACGAAAACGTGGTTCCCGTACGGCGAGCGACAGTCAAGGCATCTGATACAGGTTGACGTCCGGTAACGATCTCCCGATGTCGGCCACACCAGTGCATGGAACATACATACGATCCCCTGCATGAACAGAGCTGTGAAGATCGGCCTCGCCGGTACGTGCACCGCCCTGCTCGTCCTCGGGGGAATCGGTACGTACAACATCGTGCACAGCCTGAGCTCCCCGGGCGACGGCACACCGGCTGCCGGGGGCACCTTCGACGCGGCGGCGCTGTCGAGCACGCCACCGTCCGACGCCGAAGCGGTCGAGCTGACCCGCGCGTTCCTGGACAGCTGGTCGCATCAGCACCTCGACGGCGCGGCGAGCGACACCGACGTGCCGAACACCGCCGGACAGGCCCTGCGGGACTACGCGGACGGCCTGCGGCTGAAGAAGCTGTCCTTCGCTCGCGTGCACGCCGCCGGGCCTTCTGCGGTCACCCAGGGCGCCACCAAGGTCGACTTCGAGGTCACCGCACGCGTCGCGGGTGGCACGTGGACGTACCCGAGTGCGGTGGCCGTACTGAAGAGCGCGGAGGGCGTGCTCGCCGTCCACTGGAACAACTCGGTGCTGTACCCGGGCCTGGCGGAGGACCAGTCGTTGACCGCGGGTGAGCTCCCCGCCGACGCGAGCGCGGTGAAGGTGGTGGCACGCGACGGGAAGACGAACCTGTCCGCATTCCCCTCCCTGCGGGAGATCACCACGACGATCCGCCAGAACGCCCGGGCCACCGGAGGCAGCACCGGGACCGGCGTCGCCGTGGTCGACGGCGGCGGCGCACTCGTGGAGCGAGTGAAGGTCTTCTCCAAGGGACGGCCGCCCGTCATCAAGACGACCATCGACGCCCGACTCCAAGCGGCCGCCGAGAAGGCGGTGAAGGACTCCCACTTGCAGGACAAGCCCGCCGGGACGGTGGCGCTCGACTGGAACAACGGCCACATCCTGGCGATCGCGCACACCGGTGCGGACGGGAACATCGCCATCAACGGCATCAAGTCACCGGGCTCCACGATGAAGATCATCACCACGGCGGCGTTGTTCGACCAGGCCGGCCTGACGGCGAACAGCCCGGCGCCGTGCACCGATTCGCTGATGGCCAACAGCCAGGTGTTCCACAACGATCCAGGTGTGAAGGCCAACCCGTCCTCTTCCCTCGCCCAGGCGTTCACGGTGTCGTGCAACACCTCCTTCATCAAGGACGGCTTCCACCATCTGGTGCACGGCGGGGACGCCTCCGCCCTGCACGACGAGGCCGTGAACGTCTTCGGCATGGGCAGCTGGTCGATCGGCGGCGGAGTGGCCACCACCGACCCGAGCATCCCGCCGGACGTACAGGGCAGTGACCAGGCCGCGCAGTTCATCGGCCAGGGCAAGGTCACGGCCACTCCTCTGTTCATGGCGTCCGTGGCGGCGACCGTGCGCAACGTCGGCTTCGAACAGCCGGTCATCCTTCCGGGGCAGCACCAGGACACCGCGCCGCAGCCCATCTCCGCGCGAACGGCCGGGGCTCTGCAGTCGATGATGCGCGGCGTCGCCGCCTCCGGTACGGCGGCTCCGCGGCTGGGCGGCCTGGCGGGCGTCGGAGCCAAGACGGGCACCGCCGAGGAGGGCGACCACACCAACGGCTGGCTGACCGCCTACAACTCCCGCATCTCGGTGGCAGCCCTCGTCGAAGGCGGCAGGTCCGGCGTGGACTCCGCCGGCTATGTCGTACGGCAACTGCTCACCGCCGGCTGACGCCCGTCCCACCCGAACCGGCGGGCGCCGGGCGTCGTGACTGCGCCCGTCCTCCACGCGCCCTTCTCCCGGCGTGATCGCCGCAGGGTCCCGGCACGCGAGGTGCAGGGACCCTGCGGAAGGACGGGCTGCCGGTCAGGACGAAGGCACGGTGTCCTCGAACGTGGTGCCGGCCGAGCGGTAGGCGGCCACCTTCGCCGCCACCGCCGCCGGGGTGAGCACCTGGTCCTTGACGTGCAGGACGTAGTCGACCTGCTCGTCGTACTTCCGCGGGCTGGTGCTGCTCTGGCCCGTCAGGTCGATGAGCCACTGGTTGAAGTTGATCGACATGGGCCGCTCCGGCAGGTAGGCGGCGTCGTGCGTGCCGAAGAGCCGGCCGTCGATGTAGTAGCGGATCGTGCTGTTGTCGATGGTGAGGACGACGTCGTGCCAGCCGTCGTAGCTCTGCCGGCCCTCGGTGTGCTGGTTCACGGCCTGCCACGGGTCGGGGTTGTAGGTCTCCCAGGACGTCGTGTACAGGATGTTCGACGGCTCGCCCCAGCCGCCGTTGGGCAGGTACTCGAAGTCGTACTCCGCGTAGTCGTCCGCCATCGGTGCCTTGAGGTCGTTGATGGTGAAGAACGTCTGCACCAGGTGGTCGCCGTCCGGGCCGCTCCTGGGCGCGTCGCCGAACTTGATCCGTGCCGCGTACGTGCCGTTCTTGAACTTCGTGGCCTTGGTGAGGACTTCCGTCTGCCGGGTGCTCTCGCCGGTGCCGGAGGTCGAGGTCTCCAGGTTCATCACCGAGTTGCCGCCGGAGGAGGAGAACGTCACGTTCTCGGGCGCCCAGGTGGCGCCCGGCACGCCGGGGCCGCCGGAGTTGGAGCGCACGTTCCAGCCGTGGGCCGAGATCTTCGGGTCGTTGTACGCGGTGTAGTCGAAGTCGTCGAAGAGGGCGGCCCCTCCGGCAGGTGGATCGGTCGGATCGGTGGGATCTGTCGGGTCGTTCCCCTCGGGAGCACTCCCCCAGACCACGGCCCCGTCGACCTGGGCGGTGACCTTGCTCCAGTTCCCGTACGCGGTCTGCGCCGGACCGAAGGAGTAGTCGTCGGCCTGGTTCAGCGGTTGCCAGTCCGAGCGGTAGAAGCGCAGTTGCAGGTCGCCGGTGTCGGTGCCGGGGGCGAGTGAACCGGCGCCGGCGGTGAACCCGATCTCCAGATAGCGGTCGGCGTTCGCCGTGGGACGGGCCAGGGTGCCGAACGTGCCGGTCACGTTGGCGCAGCCCTTGACGGCCCACGAGCAGGCGAAGCGGTAAGTGGTGCTCGGTGCGTCGGACTTGAAGTAGTAGCGCACCTTGAGGCCGCTGAGCGCGACACCGGCGGCGCCGCCGTTCTTCACCTTCAGCCAGGGTTCGGCCTGGTCGCTGCCGGTGGACCCGGTGTGGTACTGGACGGTCAGCTCGCCCTGGGCCGCGTTCGCGGTCGCCGGCTGCGCGGCGAGGCCGGCGCAGCCGAGCACGGCGGCTGTGGCGAAGGTCAGCGCGTTCTTCCTGGTTCTGCCGAGGCTGGGCCGGGGCATGTGCGTCCTCCTCATGGCTGTTCACTTCCGAAACGGTGGGGGCGTCGGGATGTGCGAGTCGGGGACGTACGGGTGTAGCGGCCGTGCCGGGCGCGATCGGCGGGTGCACGGACGGGGAGTTCGTACGGCCTACGTGTCCGGCCGTCGGAACCTGACCAGTCGAACTGGTCAGGTGACCTCTCGTAGAGGAGAAAGTGGCATAGACCAAACGCGCCGTCAACTCCCAGGCGGCACACTTTAGTTGTGGATCAGCGTCGGTGCGTGGTCAACTGGACAGGTAACTGGTCAGCCGGCGTTGAGGGGGCGGAAGGTGGACGCCGACGAGAAGAGGGGCGCGCCGGGGGCGGTGCTGAAACGTGAACGCGTGCGCGAGCACATCCTCGAACTCATCGAGGCGCGGCGCCCCGGCGATCCCATCCCCTCCGAGCGCACGCTCTGCGCGCACCTCGGCGTCTCCCGGCCCACGTTGCGCACGGCGGTCGACGAACTCGTCACCGCGGGCCTTCTCGTCCGCGAACACGGGCGCGGCATGTTCGTCGCGCCGGAGAAGATCACCCAGGAACTCGTCTCCCCGGGACACGCGTTGGCCGTGACCCAGGCCGCGGGCGCCTGGTCCAGCCGGCTGCTCGAATTCACCACCATGGCGGCCGGGGCTCGCGTCGGCCGCAAGCTGCGTCTTTCACCGGCCGCCGACATCGTCTACGTTGCCCGGCTGCGCCTCGTCGACGGCGCACCCATGGCCATCGAGCACCTGCACATCCGGGCCGACCTCGTCCCGGGCCTCAGCTCCCAGGAGTTGGAGAGTGGGGATCTCTACGAGCATCTGCGTGAACACCACGCCGTGCACGTCCGCGAAGCCGTCCAGGCGATCGAACCGACCGTCGTCACGCGCGCAGAGGCAGAACTCCTCGGCGTGCCGGAGCTGTCGCCCGCCCTGTTGTTCGAACGGCTCACCTCGGACGCGGACGGACGGCCCGTCGAGTACGTCCATTCGCTCTACCGGGGTGACCGCTACCGCATCGTCTCCCGGCTCACCCTGGGCCCGGCCGCGAACCCTCCCGACCCGCTGCCGGGGCATCATCCGGGCATCCCGCCGGGGGACTTCGCCCACCGCGACCCGGTCGTCTCCTCCACCCGGGGCGACGTGCAGGCGTAGCAGTTCCACGTACCCGTTCGACTGATCAAAGGTGAGGGGCATTCGGGGAGACCAAGCGCCGGCTCCTGACCCGTCTCACGGCGGCCGGTACGGCACCCTGCGACGGGTCTCCAGGCCGCGTGGGAGCCGACGTCGGGCGTGGACCTACTGAGTACGAGAACTCATGTGCGCCGGGACGGCGGCTGGCAGGCTCACCTGCATGACAAGCGGCAGAGGGGCGTTGACGGCCCTGCATCTCTTCCTGGTCTGGGCGACGACGGCGGCCGCGATGCCGGCGCTCGGCTACGCGTTGGTGGTGGCGGGCTGGGGCGGTGGCGCCGGGGCAGCGGTGCCCGTCCTCGTGCTGGGTGTGCCGATCACGGTGGTCCTCCTGGCCATGGCGGGCCTACCGGCGAGGACCGTGGTCCCCTTGTGCGGCTCGGCAGGCCGACGGGTCGGGTGGGCGGTGGCGGTCTTCGCCCTCGGCACGCCGGGTGTCCTGGCCGGGCTGGCCGCCTACAGCGGGGACGTCGACCTGGGGAGCGCCGGCACACGGATCGCGTTGACGGGGGTGCCGTACGCCGTCGCCGCGGCGTTCTTCGTGCCGAACCCGTGGGTCCGGCTGGGAGCGGTGGCCGCGCTGGCGGCCGGCCTGGTCTACGGGGGCTTCGTCGGCCCGGCGCAGGCGCGGCAGCGCCATCACACGGCGGAGATCGCCCGCTACCGGGAGCATCGTGGACTGCTGTACCTGGGCGCGGCGCCGCCCGGCATGCGGGTGTCCCGAGCCGTGGTCGGGCCCGCCTCCTTCATCGTGGACTACCGCCCTGTGCGGGAGGGATACGAGTCGGGGTACGTGGGCCTGGTGGTGCGCTCACCGCTCACGCGGGCACCCCGATGCCCGGAGCCCGCCGACAAGGGCACGACCTGCACGGTGAACGCGCACGGTGTGATGCGCGTGATCCGCCGTCTCCCCGGCGGCGCCCTCGCCGTCACCCTCATTCGCCGCCACCACGACGCGGAGGTCGAGGTCAGCAGCCAGTCCCTCGACGAACCCGGCCTGCGCCGCCTGCTGCACACGTTGCACCCGCTGTCGGACGCGGAGCTGGAATCGCTGATGCGGGAGAAGGTGATCAGCCAGGGCTACTGAGCCGGGCCGCCTCGGGCCGAGTACCCACCGGCGCCGGCAGCGGTCGGCGTCGCGCAGGACGACCCTGTGCGTGTTGGATGGGCACAGACGGTGTGCGTCCACGCTGAGGAGGAGATGGTGCTCGGAAGAAGCACTCGGCTGTTCGCGGGCGCCCTGACCGCGGTCTGCATGGTGCTCATCGGCTCCAGCGCGCCGAACAGCGCCCTCCTCGCCAGGCCACTGCCGATCGACGCCGCCAAGGCCGTCGTACCGAATCGCGTCATGACGTGGTACATCTGCAATCCCTGCAATCGGAGCGGGTACAACCTCGGCCGGGCAGCGGAGATCGCCACGTACGCGCCCCAGGTCATCGGCCTGCAGGAAGCGTGCGTGCGTGACGTCGAGGAGATCCGGAAGCTTCTGAAGAACCTGTACGGGTTGGACTACCAAGTCGAGTACGGGACCGTGCTGCGGAACTGGAACCGCTGCGGGGGTCTGCCGTGGCGACCGGGAGCCTACGGCCAGGCCATCCTCTCGGCGGCACCCATGACCGCGCGCGTCAGCGTCGAATATCCCGACGGCGGATCCGAGGACCGTGGGTACATGGCGGTCACCGCCCTCGTGGACGGCCGGCCCGTCCGCGTCTTCAACACCCACCTCGCCCAACGACGTCAGGAGGCGGTCCGGGCGGACCAGGTGGACGTGCTCGCCCCACAAGTCGCCCGGTACGACCGCGTGATCGTGCTCGGCGACTTCAACTCCGTGCCGTCCGCCGCCGAACTCCGGCGGATGTGGGCGCTGGCCTCGGATGCGGATCCCCATTGCCGGCCCTCGCCCGCCGACGCCTGTGAGACGACCACCGACTGGCACAGCAAGTTCGACTACGTGTTCCTGCGCGGCATCGCCCCACTCGCGCACGGTGTGCACCCGAGCCCGTACTCGGACCACCACCTCTTCCGCACCGACCTGGGGCCGGCCTGAGGCGTGTACCGCCGGATCAACCGCTGTCCGCCGGGCGGAAAAAGCAAAGGCAAGGAGAGACCTCTCCTTGCCGTACTCAAGTTATAGCGCGTCGGGGGGCTTGCGGCAAGACCCGGGTCACGGCGCAGAATCGTCGGCCGATGCCACAACCTGCAGAAAAGGGAGCGCAGTGATCGAGCGGTACGTGTTGGATCTTCAAGAGGCCGACGAGAATCAGGTCCCGCTCGTGGGTGGCAAGGGCGCGCACCTGGGCGGGCTGACGCGGATCGAGGGGATCCGCGTACCGGACGGCTTCTGCGTGACGACGGACGCCTTCCGGCGGATGATGGCGGAGGCTCCGTCGATCGATGATCAGCTCGCTCGGCTGTCGCGCTCGAACCCGGACGACCGGGAGACGATCCGCACACTCAGTGCGGAGATTCGCCGGACCGTCGAGGGGATCGCCGTCCCGGACGATCTCGCGACGGCGGTCACCCGCGCGCTCGCCCGGCTCGGTGCGGAGACCGCCTGTGCCGTCCGGTCCAGCGCGACGGCGGAGGACCTGCCGACGGCCTCCTTCGCCGGCCAGCAGGACACGTACCTGAACGTGGTGGGGCCGACGGCGATCCTCCGGCACATCAGCCGGTGCTGGGCCTCGCTGTTCACCGAGCGGGCCGTGACCTACCGTCAACGCAACGGCATCGACCACCGTACGGTCCAGATGGCCGTGGTCGTCCAGCGGATGGTCTTCCCGCACGCGGCAGGCATCCTGTTCACCGCCGACCCCGTCACGGGGAACCGGACGGTCGCCACCGTGGACGCCGGCTTCGGCCTCGGCGAGGCCCTGGTCTCCGGCCTGGTGAACCCGGACGTCTTCACGGTGCGGCACGGCGAAGTCGTCGCCAGGACGATCGCCGTCAAACAGCGTGCCGTGCACGCCCTGCCGGCCGGCGGAACGCGGGAGGTGGCGGTCGACCCGCCGCGGCAGGAGCAGCCGGTGCTGACGGATGCGCAGGTCGTGCGGCTCGTGGGGCTCGGGCGGCGGATCGAAGCGCATTTCGGCCGCCCGCAGGACATCGAATGGTGCCTGGCCGACGACGGCTTCCAGATCGTGCAGAGCCGGCCGATCACCACGCTGTTCCCCGTTCCCGACATCGGCGACCAGGAGAACCACGTCTACGTCTCCGTCGGCCACCAGCAGATGATGACCGACGCCATGAAGCCTCTCGGGCTCTCCATGTGGCAGCTGACGGCCATGGTGCCGATGCACGAGGCCGGCGGGCGGCTGTTCGTGGACGTCACCCGGCGCCTGGCCTCCCCCGCGAGCCGCGCCGGCCTCCTGGACGTCATGGGCAGGGGCGATCCGCTGGTCAGGGACGCACTCGAGACCGTCCTCGATCGCGCCGATTTCGTCCCGTCGCTCCCGGACGCGAGCCCCGGCGGGCCGCCTGCGGGCGGCGGGTCCGCCCCGATCGCGACCGATCCGGCCGTCGTCACCGAGCTGATCGAGCGCAGCGAGGCGTCCCTCGCTGCCCTGGAACGCGACATCCGGACGAAGACCGGACCGGCACTGTTCGACTTCCTGCTGGAGGCCTTCGAGGAGCACAAGCGAGTCCTCGGTGATCCGCTGAGCATCCAGGCGATCATGGCGGGCATGGAGGCCACCTGGTGGCTCAACGACCGGCTGCGAGAGTGGCTGGGCGAGAAGAACGCGGCCGACACGCTCACGCTGTCCGCCCCCGACAACGTCACCTCGGAGATGGGCCTGGCGCTGCTCGACGTGGCGGACGTGATCCGTCCGCACCCCGAGGTGGTGGAGTTCCTCCAGGGCGTCGAGGACGAGGGGTTCCTGGACGAGCTGGCGAAGCTCGCGGGCGGGACCGAAGCACGTGACGCCATCGAGGCCTACCTCGACCGGTACGGCATGCGCTGCGTCGGCGAGATCGACATCACGAGGCCGCGCTGGCGCGAGCGGCCCGGCACGCTCGTGCCCGTGATCCTGGACAACGTCAGGAACTTCGAACCCGGTGCGGCCGAGCGGCGCTTCGAGCTCGGGCGCCGGAAGGCACGGCAGAAGGAACAGGACGTGCTGGCACGCCTGCGGACCCTGCCGGACGGGGACCGGAAGGCCGACGAGACCAAGCGGATGATCGACCGGGTCCGCACCTTCATCGGGTACCGGGAGTACCCGAAGTACGGCATCGTCAGCCGCTACCTCGTCTACAAGCAGGCCCTGCTGGCGGAGGCCGAACGCCTCGTACGGGCCGGTGTGATCCCCGAGCGGGAGGACGTTTTCCACCTCACGTTCCAGGAGTTCCACGACGCCGTGCGCTCGAACCGGGTGGACCTGCGGCTGATCCAGCGGCGCAAGGACGCGTTCCGGTCGTACCAGGCGCTCACACCGCCCCGGGTGCTCACCTCGGACGGCGAGGCCGTCACCGGGGCGTACCGGCGCGACGACGTGCCGGCCGGCGCCCTGATCGGGCTCCCCGTCTCCGCAGGGACAGTCGAGGGAAGGGCCCGCGTCGTCCTCGACATGGCGGACGCCGATCTCGAAGCGGGCGACATCCTGGTCACGGCCTTCACGGACCCCAGTTGGTCCCCGCTGTTCGTCGGCATCGCGGGCCTGGTGACGGAGGTGGGCGGTCTGATGACCCATGGCGCGGTGATCGCCCGGGAGTACGGCTTGCCGGCCATCGTGGGGGTGGAGCAGGCCACCCGGCTGATCCGGGACGGGCAGCGGATCCGCGTGCACGGCACCGACGGGTACGTGGAGATCCTCTCGTGACCGACCCAGATTCGTGAGGCCCCCCTCGCCGGCCCCTCGGTGGCCGAGGGGCCGGCGAGGCGTGGACCGGCGTCACTTCAGGGCGGGAGGTGCCGCTTCCCTGCCGGTGCCCCAGGAGGAGGGCGTCGAGCCGACCTGGAAGGACAGTTCGCGCAGCCGGCGGAGGTTCTCGGTGGTCAGGTACGTCTTGCCGTAGGCGGTGCCGTCCGTCCGCGCGGACTGGATGTAGCGCTGGGTGTCCGAGGTGCCCGGCGCGCGCACGGTCAGCCGGCCCTGCGGGTAGTAGCGGCGGTCGAGCGTGATCTCGACGCGTTCGAAGACGGGCGTGGACAGGCCCCAGGTGTCGGTGCCGGGCTGCACCGGGAAGAGGCCGATGGACGAGAGGACGTTCCAGGCCGACATGGTGCCCAGGTCGTCGTTACCGGTCATACCGGTCGGCGCGTCCGTGAACAGGGTCAGTGCCGCGTGGACCACGTCGGTCGTCTTCCAGGGCTGCCCGGTCGAGAGGTAGGTGTAGGGAGCGATCAGGTCCGGTTCGTTCTGCGGGTTGTACTTGTCCGCGTTGTAGTAGTCGTACGGCCCGTTGACCCACACCTCGCGGGCGGTCTTCGCGGGGTCGGCGACCAGCTCGTCGTAGGCGAAGAAGGAGTCGAGCCGCTGGTTGGCGGCGTCCTTGCCGCCGATCAGGTCGATCATGCCGGGCAGATCCTGGGGCACCAGCCACTGGTACTGCCACGACGTCCCCTCGTGGAAACCCTCGCTGCGGGCCGGGTCCGCCGGTCCGGTGAAGGCGCCCGAGGCGTCGCGCGCGCGGAAGAACCCGGTCGACCGGTCGTAGATCTTCCGGTAGTTGCGTGCCCGCTCGGTGTACCGCTGTGCGTCCGCGCGGTGTCCCAGGTCCTTGGCCATCTGCCCGAGCATGGCGTCGGACAGGGCGTACTCCAGGGTGGCCGAGGCGCCGTGGTCGTAGTCGGAGTCGCCGGGCTTGGCGTGCGGCCGGCCCTTGATGTAGGGAGCGAAGCCGTCGGCGATGTACTCCTTGTTGGCCTCACGGCCGACGGGAGCGGAGTCGGCGGGCGGGACGCCGTCGGCGTTCCGCTTCAGCGCCCGGTAGGCGTCCTCCTCGTGCCCTTTCAGCAGCCCCTGCTGGTAGGCGTTGGTGAGGAAGGGGGTGACGGGGTCACCGGTCATGATGTTGGTCTCGACCGTGCCGTACCCCCACTTGGGCAGCCAGCCGCTGTCCTTGTCGATACGGATCACGGACAGCGCCATGTCACGTGCTTCACGAGGCGCCAACAGGGACAGCAGCTGGGTCTGGGTCCGGTAGGTGTCCCACAGCGACCAGTTCTGGTAGTAGGTGAAGTCCTCCGCGCGGTGCACCTTCTGGTCCCAGCCGGTGTAGCGGCCGTCGGCATCGCTGCCGATGTTCGGTGCGAGGAACGAGCGGTACAGCGAGGAGTAGAACGTCCGCCGCAGGGTCGTGCTGCCGCCCTGGGCTCGTACGTCGTCGAGCCGGTCCTCCCAGGCGTCCACCGCGGCCCGGTGGGCCTTGTCGAAGGAACGGCCGCCCTCGGCACGGAGGTTGAGATCCGCCCCTCGCGCGTCGACGTACGACAGCGCGGTGGTCGCCTCGACGGTACGGTCCTCGGAGGTGTCGAAGCGTACGAAGGCGCCGTTGCGTTCACCGTCCGCCTGTGACTTCTTCGAGCCGTCGGTGACGTCGGCGCCCTTCCAGGTTCCGGACGCGGTGAACGGCCGGTCGAACCGCGTGATCGTGTAGACCGTGTACGGCTTGGTGTCCTGGCAGAAGCCGCTGCCCGTGACGGCCGTCCGCACGGTCCGGTTGTCGAGGATCTCCACCTCGGTGTGGAGCGTCTTGTGCAGCGACTGGCCGGCGTTGATGAGCACGTTGGCCTTGTCGGTGGCCGGGAACGTGTAGCGCTGCACGGCCGTGCGCTTGGTCGCGGTCAGCTCTGCCCTGACACCGCTGTCGAGGCCGACGCCGTAGTAGCCGGGCGAGGCCGTCTCGTCGTCGTGGCTGAATCCCGCGGCGTAGGTGGCGTCGTCCGTGCTGGTGATGTCGCCCGTCGTGGGCAGCACCGGGAGGTCGCCGCCCAGCCCGCAGCCGACCCCGGACAGGTGGACCATGGAGAAGCCGCGTATGTGGTCCTGTGAATAGTCGTAGCCGGTGTTGTGCCCGGTGTCGGGGGAGAACTGGACCATGCCGAACGGTACGGCCGCGCCGGGATAGGTGTTTCCCTCGTTCTCCGTGCCGATGAAGGGGTTGACCAGATCGGTCAGCCGGTCCGCGCCGCGCGTCCCGTCGACCGCGGCGTGCGCTGCCGGTGTGACGAGTCCGGTGCCCGGCACTCCGGTGCACAGTCCCGCGCCCAGTAGAGCGGCGACCGCCAACGCGCTCAGGGAGCGCGGCCGGTGACAGCTGATGCGTTGTTTCATCATGCGCCTTTCGACAACGTTGTCAGGGCCGCGGGTCATTCTTCGTGAGCGGTATTGGGGCGTCAAGGTGGCCTACAGCGGCGGTTGTTGGGGGCTCCTGCGTTGTTCGATGGATCGGACGCACCCGGGTGCGACGGCCGATCGTCCGACGGGAGCCGGTCGGTGGACGGCCGGCCGGTCGGAGACAGCCGGGCCCGGCCGGGCTTCAGCGGCACCGTGTCGATGGCAGGTACCGATGAGGCACAGTGGGAGAGTCACTCCCACGTCCCGTCGCCCGACGGCCCCCGCACCACGCCCCCAGGCCCCACCTGGCCGAAGCCGGCCAATGTCGATGCCAGCACTGGAGCAGGAGGACACCGATGCGTCTCTACGCCCAGACCCCGCCCCGCCGGATCCGTCAGGTGCTCGCGGACCTGATCGCCGTGGCTCTGATCGCGGCCTCGGTCTGGTTCGCGCTGACCGTCCGCGACGTGATCATGTCGCTGGCCGAGCCCGGCCGGAAGGCACAGAGCGCGGGTGACGACCTCGCCACGGGCCTCAACAACGCCGCCGACAGCGCCTCCGGAGTACCGCTGATCGGGGGCGCCCTGAAGAAGCCTCTCCAGGCCGCGGCCGGCGCCGGCGACGGTCTCTCCGACGCCGGCCGGTCACTGCAGGACGTCGTGGGCCAGGTCGCCGACCTGACCGCCCTCGCGTTGATCGTCTTTCCCGTCGCCTTCGTCCTGGTGCTCTGGCTCCCGCCGCGCCTGCACTGGATCCGGCGCAGCGCCACCACCGAGCGACTCCTCGACGCACCCGGGGGTGCCGACCTGCTGGCCCTGCGGGCCCTCACCGGACCGCTGCGGGATCTCGCCCGGGTCCCCGTCCCGCCGGGTGGTCTGGCCGACGCCTGGCGCCGCGGAGATCCGCAGGCGATCGCCGACCTCTCCGAGGTCGCCCTGGCACGGGCGGGGTTACGGGCCTGACGGCCGGAACGGGGCGGTACGGGCGGCGCCCCGGCTGACCGGGCTCTCCTCCCCGTGGGGGGCGGACGCACTCCCCCGCCGTGACCGTCCTCCCCCGCTCGGGTCGGCCGTCAAGACGCCGTGAACCAGGCCGGCCCGCTCCGAACGACAGGCCCTAGCCGCGTGGGGTGATCCGGTGGTCGAACCCGAGGGTCCCGGGATCGAGGGCCGTCGCGCCGCCGTCGACGGTGAGGACCGAGCCGTTGACGTACGACGCCGCCGGGGACAGCAACCAGTCGATCACCTCGGCGACTTCACCCGGTTCGCCCGGCCGGCCCATGGGCAGGAACGCGGTCGCCGCGTCGTAGGCGGCATCCACACCGCCCTCGAGGCCCGCTTCCTCCGCGAAACGCGTCATGCGCCGGTCGGCCATCTCGGTGCGCACCCAACCGGGGCACACGATGTTGGCCCGCACGCCCTGACGCCCGTAGTCGACGGCGACGGAGCGGCAGAGCTGGAGCAGGGCCGCCTTGGAGGTGGCGTAGGGGGCGTTGCTCGTGCCGTTGCGCAGCGCGGACACCGAAGCGACGGCGACCACGGCCCCGCTCGCCGCCACCAGGTGCGGGAGCGCCGCACGCAGGAGCATCAGCGGGCCGGTGACGTTGGTCCGCATCACCTCGTCCCAGTCCTCCAAGGACAGGTCCCCCACGGCTCCGCCGCGCCCGATGCCCGCGTTGAGCACCAGCCCGTCGAGTCGCCCGTGGGCGGCCAGGGCCGCCCGGACGAGACCATCGGCCGCCGCGGGGTCCCCCACGTCCGACGGATGGGCCAGGACCCCGGTCTCGGCTTCGAGGCGTCGCAGGGGCTCGCTGCGCCGGCCGCACGCGACCACGTGGTGGCCGCCCTGGCTCAGCAGCCGGGCGGTCGCCTCCCCGATACCCGAACCCCCACCCGTCACGATGACAACTCGCTTGTCCGTCACTGCTGTTCAACGCCCTCCTCCGGGATCACGAAGCACGACCGAGCCTAGGTCCCGGCGATCCGTCCCGGACGACTTTGAGACAGGTGGCCATCGCGGGCGACGCAGCGCATGTGAGGGACGGCGGGCTGACCGGCGGCTCCGCCGGACGCCCAGGCAGAGGCCGTCGCGCCCCCTCGCCCGATCTCGTCGGCGGGCCGGGAATATCGAGGTCACACCCCGCGTTGCGGTGATCATGACGTCGCCGCTGCCCGAAGTTCTGCGATACACGGCCTTCTCCAGCGACCCGGAGGGGGGTAATCCCGCCGGGGTCGTTCTGGACGCCGCCGGCCTGGACGATGATGACATGCTGGCCATCGCCGCCGACCTCGGCTACTCCGAGTCGGCGTTCCTGACCGTCCTGCCGGAAGGCGTCGAGGGGCGCACGGAGCGGGCCTACGGCATCCGCTACTTCAGCCCCAAGGCCGAGGTGCCGTTCTGCGGGCATGCCACCATCGCGACCGCCATCGCGCTCGCCGAGCGGACCGGCCCCGGGGAGCTGGTGTTCGCGACGCGCGCGGGTACGGTGCCGGTCGAGGTGGTCGCGGAGGGCGGCACGCTGCGGGCCACGCTCACCAGCGTCGCGCCGCACATCGAGGAGGTCTCCGACGCCGACGTCACCGAGGCGCTGGCAGCCCTCGACTGGCCCCGGACCGAACTCGACCCGGCCTTCCCACCCCGAATCGCCTTCGCCGGCAACCGCCATCTGGTCCTCGCCGCAGCCACTCGCGCCCGCCTGGCCGACCTCGCCTACGACTTCACGCGTCTCGAAACACTCATGCATCGCCTCGACCTGACCACGGTCCAGTTGGTGTGGCGGGAGTCGGACACCGTCTTCCACGCCCGTGATCCCTTCCCGGTCGGCGGCGTCGTCGAGGATCCGGCGACCGGCGCCGCTGCCGCCGCGTTCGGTGCGTACGCCCGCGAACTCGGCCTGGTTCCCGAGCAGTCCGTCCTCACCCTGCGCCAGGGCGAGGACATGGGCCGCCCGGGCGAGCTCACGGTGACGCTTCGCGCGGACGACCCTCGCGTCCGAGTGAGCGGAGCCGGGGCTCTCATCGGCTGAACGGGGCTCGGCGCCGACGCGCTCGCGCTGACGCCGCCGAACGAGCGCACACCTGGGACGGTTCGAGTCGAGCGCCGACCGGGTCCGTCGCCGCGTGGGGCCCGCGTCGTCGGCGGACCGTGCCTCGACCGGACCTCGGCGCCGTCCCGTGTCGCACGCGCGGTTCGGACTTCGGTCGGCGTCACCGCTCGGGTCGGCGCCGTAGTGTCCGTGCACTCCGGTCTGCCCTGGCGGCGCCCGCGCAGTCCCGGCTTCCGGGACAACGCGCGCGGCACCGCCCGAATCTCCTCGTTCTCGAAAAAGTTCCGATCCGATGCAACCCGGCCCCCGGCCCGTGCGTATACGAGGCAACACTGCACCTCACACGGGGGAACACCCATGCATCTGGACCGTTCGGCCGGTCGGACCGCCGGCCGTCCCGGCACCGCTGTCACGGCCTGCGCCGCTGTCACCGCCTGCGTCGCTCTGCTCTCGGCCGTCGACTGCTCGACGGACGCGGGGACCGGCGTTCGTGTGGCCGACGACGCACCGCTCACGCGGGACTCCGCGACTGCCCCCGCCCAGGCCAATGGCAGGACGGCCCATGCACGCCCCGCTCCGTCCACGCCGGAACCCGCGGTACTGGCGCGGGCGACGGTGCACCTGTCCGACGGCCAGACGGTCGGTGTGGGCATGCCGATATCCGTCACCTTCCCCCAGCCGGTTCCCGCCGCCGACCGCAAGGCCGTCGAGGACTGGCTGCGCGTGCGGACCTCGTCCGCTGCCACCGGCGCCTGGAGCTGGGTGAAGGGACACAACCTCCTGGACGGGCAGCGTGTCGACTTCCGCCCGAGCACCACAAAGTCCGATCTCCCCTACCTCGGCAAGGACCACATCCTGGGCGCCATCGCCCTCGCTCCGGCGGACGGGAAGCGGGTGTACGACGCCGTGCGGCCCGGCGCACGTGTGGAGATCAAGGGCCGGCATGCCACGAGCAAGGGCTCGGACTCCGCGTGCATCGACCGTCAGCCGATCACCCCCGGCCGCTGACGCCGAACCTCCGACGCGCCGCCCTGGACGAAGGAGGCCGGGCGCGTGCACCGGACGTCCGCGCCGGACGAGCACTCGCCGGGCACGCAAGCCCGGATCATCAAGGAGAGGAAGTCCCATGGCCCCCACCGGTATCGAGGCAGCTCTGAACGATCTGCTGTTCAACCGCGCACTCACTCTGCAGGAGGCGGCCGATCGCCACTTCACCCCGGAGTACCGCCAGCGCACCGACGGCCGGTGGGCGGATCGCAACGAGTTCCTGGAACACATCGCTCACCTGCGCACCCTCGTCGCCGACGGGCACGTCGAGGTGCACGAGGAGCTGTACGACGGAAGCAAGTACGCCGACCGGCACACCGCCCACATCACCAAGAAGGACGGCTCCTTCGTCGGCATGGAGGTGTACGTGTTCGCCGATCTCGCGGCCGACGGCCGGTTCAGCCGCATCGAGGAGACCACCCTGATGCTCCAGGGCTCCCACTCGGACCGCGACCTCGGCAGCGCCCGCTGACCGCCCCCGCCGAGCGTCGTCGGACTCGCCCGGAGGAACGCGCCGCCCGCGGCAGGCGTCAGGAAGCGTTCGCGAGGATCTTCCGCGCCACCTCGGCCGCGGCGTGCCCGCCGTCGTCTCCACCCGACGGCGGGGACAGCCCTTCGATGCGGACGGCGACGGCGGTGCGGCGTCCGCCGGGCGCGTCCGTGCAGCCGATGAACCATGAGGTGGCGGACTCACCCCGGCCGCCGACGGTCCAACCCGTCTGTCCGTGCCGCCCGATGACCTCCCGCAAGGCGTCAGCCGTGCCCCGGGAGATCGCCCGCTTCGCGGAACGGCCGTCCTCGGCCTCGGGCGGCCGGTGGGTGGAACCGTCCGCATCCGTCACCCGTTTCACCAGCTGTGGGGGAACCAGCCGTCCGCCGTTGGCGACCGCGGCCACCACTCGCGCCATCGCGAGCGGAGTCGCCCGCACCTCTCCGGCACCGATCCCCGTCAGGGCCACGCCGGCGGACGACGTGCCGACGGTGGGGTAGCTGCTCTCGGCGACGGACAGGGGCACCTTGAGCGTGTCGTCGTTGAAACCGAAATTCCCTGCCATCGCGCCGAGTCGCGTCAGGCCCATGTCGGCGGCCATCTTGACGAAGACGTTGGCACAGGAACGGCGGAGCGCCGTTCGGATCGAGGCGTTCTCGCACTGTGGCGACGTGCCGGTGACCCGGGTCGTGGAGAGGGGCAGAACGAAGGTGAGCGGGCTGACGGTGGACTCGTCGACCGTCGTGTAGAGCTTGTGCTCCAGAGCCGCGGCCGCGACGACGACGCTGAAGGTGGCCCCTGGGGCATCGGGCTTTTTCAAGGCCCGGTTGAGCATTGGGGAACGGCTGTCGGTGGTGGCCGCCTTCCACGCCTGAGCGTCCTTCGCTCCCCGGCCGCTGAATCGCGCCGGGTCGTAGGACGGCGTACTCACGACGGCCAGGAGCTCCCCGGAGTCCGCGTCGAGCGCCACCGCGGCGCCCTGCTGGTCGCCCAGCGCGTCGAACGCGGCCTTCTGGAGGGCGGGTTCGATGGTCGTCGTGACGTTGCCCGGTGCGGCCCCGGACGCTCCGGCGCCCAGCGTGTGGTCGTACACGGCTTCGAGGCCGGTGTTGCCGTACACCATCGATCGATAGCCGGTGACCGGCGCGTAGAGAGGGCCGTTCGTATAGGTGCGCTGGTACGGGACCCTGGCGAGGTGACTGGGCTTGGAACCGGTGACGGCCTGCCCGCCCACGATGATGTCACCCAGCCCGTGCGTCGACCTGGGCGGAGAGACGCCCTTGCCCGCGGTGCCGGTGCCCGTGTCCTGGCTGCAGCCGCTCGTCACAGCCGCGATTGCGACGAGAGCCCCCGTGACGCCGAGCGCCACTCTCGTGTTCGTGTGCATGGGTGCATCCTAGGGAACAGGGCCAACAGGACGAGCAGTTGCGCACGAACGGTTCATAAGTGCCGCTTCCACACGAGCATCTGGACAGTGCGTGGATGCGCGCCTTCAGTCTCCGCCAGGGCGATCGGAAACGCCTGGAAGCGCAGGTTCCGACTTCGGCCGCTCGCCCTCCACCCCCGCGGCACGGCCGAAATCGTCCGGCGCGGCCGTCGGCACGCCGCGGCTGCTCCGCGTGCGGATCTCCGCTGCGCCCTTTATCGTGCACGCGCGCGGGCGGAGGACGGCTCCGGTTGAAGTCGTCGGCGGGCAGGCTGACAGTGGAGGGTATGAGCCGTCACCGGCGCCCGCCTCGCAAGGCCCCGTGGATCGCGGCCGGCGCGGCTGTGCTCGTGCTGGGGGGCGTGGGTGTGTGGCTGGCGAACACGGACGGTGGTACACCCCATCCCAGTCCGTCGCCCTCGAAGGACATCTCCCTGCCGACGTCGACCCCGCACCCGTCCCGGACCCCCGCGCCGGAGACGTCGAGCAGCACGCCGTCGGCGACACCGACCACCCCGGCGCCCCGTCCGACGAGGACGGCACCGAGCAGGCCGCCCCGGACGTCCCAGGCGCCGAGCACCCCGCCGGCACACCGCCCCGCGCCCACCGTCTCCGCCCCCGCCCAACCACCGACCCACCGGTCGACGCAGGCGACACCGAGACCGGTCCGGCCACCGGTGACCACTCCGGCGCCGGCGACCACTCCCGCGGTAACGCCCTCGCGCCCCACGACGACCACGGCTCCACGGCCATCGACTCATCCGCCGACCCGGCCGCAGGCACCCGCTGCCACCCGCACTCCCACCCCCGCCCCGACCGCCACCGGGTCCGGTCCGACGACGACGTGGTACACCTCGGCCGCCGCGATCGCCGCCGCGCAACGGATGGCGGCGGCCGGGACCGTCGGTGACCCCGCGTGTTCGATGGCCTCCGTGGGCCGGCCGGATCCGAGCCTCGTCCCCCAGGGCGGCCGTATCGGCATCGGGAGTTACGGCGGCTACTGGTGCCTGATCTGGTAGGAGCGGCCGGACGGACGGTCAGTCCCGAAGCACCCAGCCCGGCGTCCAGGTTCCGGCGGTGTCGTGGCCGGTGGCCGTGGCTGCCAGGTAGGTCCGGAGGGTGGCCAGTGCCGGGTGGGGGTTGTCGCGGTGCCAGACGAGCGAGTGCGGGTAGACGGGCTGCGGGTCGGTCACCGGGATCCGGCGCAGGCCGTGGGCGGCGGGCCAGACGTGACGTGTGTGCTCCCCCATGAAGGTGGCCAGCGCAGGGGTGTCGGCGATGGTGTCGAGGAGTGCGTCGGAGCCGAAGTTGGGGCCGGTCGCCTCGATCGTGAGGCCGAACTCGGCGACGAGGTCGTCGTAGAACGCGGCCCATTCGGAACCGGGGACGATGCCGGGCATCCAGATCCGGTGCCCGGCGAGCTGAGCGACGGTCACCGAACGGGCGCCCGCCAGCGCGTGGGCGGGGCCGGTGAGGAGCTGGAGAGGCTCGTCGAGCACCCGGGCGGACTCGATGTCGTCCGGAAAGGGCCGGCCGGGCATGGCGACCGCGCGGAAGGACGCGTCGATCGTGCCGGACCGGATGGCGGCGACGGCAGTCTCGATGTCGAGGAGCATCAGCACGTCGAGGTCGATCTCGGGGTGTGCCTCGTGGAAGCCGCGCATCAGGCCGGACGCCGCGCCGCGTGAGGCGATCACGTCGACGCGCAGCGGACGGCGACTGGTGTGCACGGACGCGACCGCGCGCTCGGCGACACGCAGCAGCTCGCGCGCGTGGGGCAGGAAGGCCTGCCCGTCGATGGTGAGCTCGGCACCGCGCGGCGTGCGGGTGAACAGTCGTACGCCGAGAGTGCGCTCCAGCGCGGCGATGCGCTTGGACACCGCCTGCTGGGTGACTGCCAGCTGGGCGGCGGCCTCCTGGAAACGCCCCGCGGCGGCGGCGACGACGAAGGTCCGGACGGTGTCGAGGTCCATGACTGCACCCTACGGCCACAACCATGGGTTGTGGGTGGCGCCTCTGGAGTTGTTTGACCCCTGGTAGAGCGCTCGCTTTGATGATTCCGGTCGCGATTCGGTTGTGCAGCTGAGCGGTGTGGGGGGCAGGCGTGAGGAGCGGGCACCGGCTGGAACGGCTTCGCGGACATCGACTGGGGAGGCCCTTCGGGTGGCTCTGGGCTGCCTACGGGACCAGCGCGCTCGGCACATGGCTCGCCTTCGGCGCGGTCCCGCTGATCGCCGTCCATGTGCTGCGGTGCGGGCCGGCGGAGGTCGCCGCGCTCTCCTCCGTGGGGGCGGCGGTCGGCGCGGCCGTGGCGGTGCCGCTCGGGCCGTGGGTGGAGTTCCGTCGCAAGCGGCAGGTGCTGATCGCGACGGACCTGGTGCGGTTCGCGGCGCTGCTGACGATTCCGGCCGCGTTCGCGCTCGGCGCGCTCACCTTCGTTCAGCTCATGCTGGTCTCGATCGTCGTCGCCGCGGCGGACATCACCTTCCGCGCGGCCTCCGGCGCGTACCTGAAGGCGCTGCTGCCGGCCGAGGATCTCCTCGTCGCGAACGCCCGGTTCGAGTCCACGTCCTGGACGACCACGATCATCGGACCGCCACTGGGAGGTGTGGCGATCGGACTCCTCGGTCCGCTGGCGACGGTGGTGGCCGACGCGGTCAGCTACCTGCTGTCCGCTCTGGGTCTCCGTGCGATGGGCGGGGCGATGGGCGGGCACGAGCCGCGGCCCGAGGGCCGGAGGACCGCGCGCTTGCGAGCCGGGGAACTGCTCGACGGCTGGCGGTACCTCCTCACCGACGTGGCGCTGCGGCCGCTGTTCTTCAACACCGCCCTGTTCAACGGCCTGGTGATGGCCACCCAGCCGCTGCTGGCCGTCCTCATGCTCGGCCGACTCGGGTTCTCGCCGTGGCAGTACGGCCTCGCCTTCGCGGCACCCTCGATCGGCGGGCTGGTCGGTTCACGGCTGGCCCGACCGCTCGTCACCCGGTTCGGACAGCACCAGGTCCTGGTCGTGACCGGGGCGCTGCGCGCGCTCTGGCCCGTGGGCCTGGCCTTCCTGGGACCGGGCACCGGAGGGCTGGTGCTGGTGATGGGCGTCGAGTTCGGGCTCATCTTCTGCTGCGGGGTCTTCAACCCCGTCTGCACCACCTTCCGCCTGGGACGCACCGCGACCGACCGGGTCACCCGCACCCTGACCGCCTGGGCGGTGTCGACGAAGGCTGCGACCGCCCTCCTGACGGCCCTCTGGGGTGTGCTGGGCAGTCTGCTCGGCCCGCGTACGGCCATCGGGCTGGCCGGCGTGTTCCTGCTGGCCACCCCGCTCCTGCTCCCCCGCCGGGCGGCGGGGCGTGTCCCGGAGCCGGCAGCGGCACCGAACCGCGCCTGACGACCTCCAGGTGGCACCGAGGGCGTGCGAGGCCCGAGCCCCCGACCGCTCTCCGCGGTGGGGGGCTCGGGCGTTGTTCATGCCGTCGGCAGCAGCGGGCCGGAGGCTTCCGGTGCGGCGGCGCCGCCTTCTTCGCCGGACTGGAGTCGCAGCTCGGGGGCGGGACGGCGGAAGCCCTTGGTGATCGCGCCCAGCTCATCGACGCGACCGCCAGGACCGTGGTGGACCTCGGAGCCACAGCCACCGAGCTGCGCGACGTCGCCAGGGCCGCGGGTGTCACCCCCGCCTCGGTGCTCTACTACTGCGCCGACATCCAGGAACTGTTCTCCGCCGTGTTCGAGCGCAGCGCCGCGACGTACATCGTCAGCCGCGAGGAGGACATCGCGGCGGCGGGCCCGGTGGCACGGTTGCGTGCCTGCGTCCAACACCCGGCTGCTCTTCGAACTGTTCCCGGTCGCGCTGCGCAACGAAGGGGCGGCCGACCAGCAGCGCACCTTCGTCGGCCGGCAGACCGAGCTCACGCCCGGGCGCGTGTCGTGCGGCCCGGCGGACGTGATGTGCGCGGCCACTCGTCGCCGGCCGTACCCGACCGAACGGGGCACAGGATGTCGGGTCCGCCCGGGTGCGTCCTTCCTAATGTGAGTGATCGAAAGGGAAGGAGGCCGGGGTGCTGGAGCGACTGAACCAGGCCATGGAACACATCGAGTGCCGGCTCGACCGGCGGATCGAGGGCGCCGACCTCGCACGCATCGCGCTCACGTCGGAGTACCACCTGCGGCGGCTGTTCTCCGCGCTGGCGGGGATGCCGCTGTCGGAGTACGTCCGGCGCAGGCGGCTCACGGTCGCCGGTGCCGAGGTGCTGGCCGGTGACCGGACGCTGTTGGAGATCGGGCTGCGGTACGGCTACACGTCCGGCGAGGCGTTCGCGCGTGCGTTCCGCGCCGTGCACGGCGTCGGTCCCGGCGAGGCCAGACGGTCCGGCGCGCCTCTCCAGTCCCAGCCGCGGCTTTCCTTCCGTCTCACCGTCGAAGGGAGCAGCAGCATGCGATACCGGATCGTGCAGAAGGACGAGTTCCGTGTGGTGGGCAGGAAGGCGCGCGTCCCCCTCGTGCACCTGGGGGTGAACCCTGCCATCGCCGAGTTCGTCCGCGGCCTCGGGCAGGAGACGCTGCAGCGTATCCAGAGCCTGTCCGATCAGGAGCCGCAGGGGATCGTGGCGGTGACCGACAACCTGGACCCCAGTCGGGCGGAGGGGACCGAACTCGACTATTACCACGGGGTGGTGACCCGGGCCGCCGCGCCGCAGGACATGGACGCGCTCACGGTGCCGGCCGGATCGTGGGCCGTGTTCGGGAACTCCGGGCCGTTTCCCGAGGCGCTCCAATACCTCTGGCGGGACGTGTTCACGCAGTGGTTCCCGTCCAATCCGTACCAGAGCCGGCCGGGACCGGAGATCCTGCGGACGAGGCTGTCGCCGGACGCCACCCGGGCGGACGCGGAGCTGTGGATCCCCGTGGAGCGGACCCTGCTCTGACGGAAACGTCCGTCCTGGTCGTGGGAACCGTGCCCCGGCGTCGCCCGCCGGGGCCGGGGCACGGGGTCGTCAACCGCGCAGCGTCGTCGGCGCGCTGTTGTACGCCTCCGCCGTCAGCACCGGACGGCGGGACGAACAGGCGTCCGACGGCCAGGACAGCCGGACCGTGCGCGACTCCCCGGGCAGCAACCACAGGTAGTTGTCGCTGTACAGCGTCGGCAGCACCCGACTGCCGTGGGCGTCCTCCAGCAGGGACAGCCGGACCATGGCGGCCACCGCCGAACCGCGGTTGGCGACGGTCGCCGTCAGTCCGTGACGGTCCCCGGAGCGCGACACCTTGGTGATCGCACCGGTCAGTCTCACCTGCTCGGCCTTGTTCAGGTCGCGCAGGGAGGAGGCGTCGCGGTACCGCCAGTACGTGTTCCGTGACACCTCCTCGCCCCGGGCGTCCGTCAGGGTGAGTCGCAGCAGGTGCAGGTCCGGGAGGTCCTTGCTCCACTCCGCGGTGAACGCCTTCTCCGTGCCCGCCCGGCTGACGTTGACGTGGGCCGTCCTGGCCGGGCCGAGCTGCCGGCCGCCCAGGTCGAACACCCGGGCCGAGACAGTCGCTCCACGCAGGTCGGTCGAGGTGTGGTTGACCGCGATGACCTGCCACTTCACCGGGTCGGCCTGCACGTGCAACGGCTCGCAGGCAGAACGGGCGCCGTAGTAGGTCCCGTTGACGTCGAAATCGTAGTCGTACGTCTGCCAGACCGTGCTGTGCCAGGCCGGATGGGACATCCACAGCATGAGGCCGGACGCGTTGTCCCACAGGTTGGCGTTCCACGCCTCGAACATGGCGCGGGTGTTCTCGTAGTTGACGAACTGCGCCTTGCGGGCGAAGTCGTCCAGGTCTCCCGCTTCACCGAGGCGCGCTTCGATGGCCGCCTTGTAGACATGGGGTGCCTGGTTGCCGCGATCGCTCCAGTCGTGGAGGTACCAGGCGCCCTTGATGGGCCACTCCGGCTCGTCACCCGTCATGGTGCGCACGCTCGCCGCGGTGGAGACGACGGGCATGCCGATCTCGGTGTGGAAGCCGAAGTCCTTGCTGCCGTACGTCATGGGGTCGAAGTACTTCTCCGGCTCCACCCAGCCGTACGGGCCGCCGCCCGTGACGATGCCGCCCGCCGAATTGTTCTGGTAGAGCAGGCCGGGCGCCTGCTCTGCCACGGCCGCGCGCATGCCCTTGTCGATGGCGGCAGGGGGGTTGCCCTCGTTGGCGCCGCACCAGAGGACCACGCACGGGTGGCTGCGGAAGCGCAGCACGGTGTCGCGGGCGAGTGCGACGAACGCCTCGTGGTCCGGCGGGTCCATGCCCCAGGCGTTGGGGAAGTCGTTCCACACCAGGATGCCGTGCCGGTCGCAGGCGGCGAAGAACTCCTCCCGGTCGCTGCTGCCGACCCAGTTGCGGATCATGGTGAAGTTCATGTCGCGGTGCATGCGCACGGCCGCGTCCATGCGTTCCGCCGGCATACGGCGCAGCAGCTCGTCCCAGCCCCAGTTGCCGCCGCGGGCGAGCACGCGTACACCGTTGACGCTGATCTTCAGCGGATCGGGGGTGTTGGAGACGGACTTGACGTCGGTCCAGTTCTCGCCGTCGTCGGACACCTGGATGACGTACGTCTTCGGGTACGCGGTCTCCCAGACGACGGCGACGCGGTCGAACCCACGCCGGGATCCGAGGTCGACCTGGATCCACTGGTGGTCCTCGTAGGCGGAGGACCAACGGGTGTTCGGGTTGCCGTCCGTGGCGTTGGACGCGGGGTTGTCGGACTCCTCGGTGGAGGCGGTCGCCTTCTGGCGCAGGGAGAGGTCGGTGCCCGGGACGGCACGGTCGACGACGCTGAAGGTCCACAGCGAGTTGCCCCAACTGGTGTTCCGGAGACCGCAGTCGAGGCGGACGTAGCGTGCGGTGCGCCGGTCGAAGTCCTCGACCTGGAGGCTGGCGTTGCCGTTGCTGAACGGAAGCGGCACCGCGCCGTTGTCCACGGACTTCACGTCGGTCCAGTCCGAGCCGTTCGCCGAGACCTGCACGACGAAGGTCTTCGCGTACGCCTGCTCCCAGGTGAGGTCGACCCGGTCGAACGACTGGACGGAGCCCAGGTCGACGCGTATCCACTGGTCGTCCTCGTAGGCGGAGGACCAGCGGGTGCCGGCGTCGCCGTCGGTGGCGTTGGCCGCGCCGTTGCCGTCCTGATCGGTGGTGGAGGCCTCGGCGGCGGCGTGCAGGGCGAGGTCGACGCCGGGTCTCGCGCTGTCCCCGACGGAGAGCGTCCACAGGGAACTGCCCCAGGAGGTCGCCCGGGTCAGGCACTTGACGCGGAGATGCCGGGCCTGCTGCCGCTCAAAGGTCACGGTCTGCGTGTAGGCGTCGCGGGACGCGGTGAACGGGAGCGGCACCTCGTACTCGTAGCCGAACTGACGGATGCCGAAGCGGGTGGTGCGCCGGTCGCTCTCCTGTCCGCCGACCGCCGCCGTCAGCGTGAGATCGTGCAGACGGGCCTCGCCCAGTCCGTTGGGCCACCACAGTTCGGGGTCGCGCAGCTTCAACTGCGCGAAGGCGTCGGGGGCGAAGACGACGTCGGCGCTCTCGCCGGCCTTCACGGTCACGCTCTTCGACACCCGCGCGCTTCCGAAGGCCGCCGTGACCGTCGCCCGGTGATCGACGGAGTCGGCGTTGCGCACCGGTACGACGACGGTGACCTCGGCGACCGACACGTCCGGCAGGTCGGGCAGGACGGTGTCCACCCGTGGATCGCCGATGACGACGTGCCCGGTCGAGCGCAGCCGCACGTGGTTCCAGATGCCGGCCGCACGGTCGCGTACGGCGGGCATCCAGTCCCAGCCCGACGACGCGAGGTACGTCGGGGAGTTGAGGTTCATCTGCTGGGCGCCGGCATCGACCCACGCGTCGCCCTCGGGACCCTTGTCCCCAGGGCTGCCGGGCACCGGCATCGGGGTGATCCGTACGGCGAGCCCGTTCTCGCCGGCCCCGTCGAGCTGCCGGGTGATGTCGAAGGCGGCACGGGCGAACGGGTACGTCAGGTCGCCGACCTGCTTGCCGTTGAGCCATACCTCGGCCTTGTGGTTGACGCCGTCGAACTCCAGCCACACATGCCGTCCGGCGCCGGTGCGCAGTCCGCGCGGGAGCGTGAAGTCCCTTTTGTACCACCAGGAGTGGCGTGACAGAGCCTCCGGAATGCGCAGGTTGTTCAGGCCCGCCACCGGGTCGGGCAGTTTGCCCTGGTCCACGAGCGAGCCGAGCACCGTGCCGGGAACGGTCGCGGGCAGCCAGCCGCCGGTGTCCACGGACGTCCTGGACAGGGCGGCGCCGTCCGCGTCCGCCCAGTCGTCCATGGTGAGCCGCCAGCCCGACTCCACGGGCACGCTCCCGTCGTCGGCGACGGTGAGCCCGGGTGCCTTGCCCGGGTGGGAACCCCAATCGGTCCAGCCGGTGGCCGAAGGACGGTGATCCTCGGCGGTGCCGTACACCTCGAAGCCGTTGAGGCCGAGGGGCAGCGGGCTGGAGCGCTTCTGGGAGGTCATGCGCACCCGGCGCGCCCTGACCGGGCGCGGAAGCTGGATGTTCACGACGCCCCCGGTGCCCGCCGTGGTGCGGTACGCCGCCGTCCAGGACTCGCCGTCGGTGGACGTCTCCACCACGAAGGCCGTCGAGTAGCTGGACTGGACCTCTTTGCCGGTCGTGCCGCTGTGCACATTGCCGCTGGTGGGCGGCGTGTAGACCGGGGTGGAGGCGGCCGCCTCGAAGGTCAGGCGGACATGGGTGACCTCGCAGACGGCCTGGAGGTCCACGGCTATCCACTGGGGGTCACCGCCCTCGGCGCGCCATCCGCTGCCTCTGACTCCCTGAACGGAGAGACGGTCGACCACGAAGGAACCGAGCGTGGCGGCGTAGGCGGTCGAAGAGACCGAGACCGGTCGGTAGAGGGCCAGTTCGCCGGAGGTGGAGCGTTCGACGGGTGCGCCGGTGGGGACGGCAGCAGCATGCGGCACGGGGAGCACGGAGCCCAGGCCGAATCCGGCCAGCAGGGTGCTACCCGAGGTGACGACGGTCCGTCGCGACAGGTGCCGCGACGGACTCGACTGATCTGTCATGTGTGTGACGTCCCATCAAAATACGCGGGCCGAACCGGCTCCGCACGCCCCGCGCCGAAACGGATGACAACGTTGCCAAAGGCTGTGTCGGATGGCGTTTCCTGTCAACCCCTGATCGCCGATTGCCTCCGTCGGCAGCGAGTGCTCCCTCGTGGGGGTTGCCTGTGGCAAACACTCGGCATCGATGTTCGGCCGGTGGAGTCTCGAGCGCGTAGAGGGGATCGGAAGGTTTCGAGAGACCTCGCCGGGCGGGAGTCGTGGGCCTCGACTTCCCTCATCGAAGCTGGTGTTGGCTGGCCCCCCGCGTCAGGCGTCCGCCCCTGCCGACGCGAGCCGGAGGGGCCGCGGCGCGGCGCACAGTCGCCCGTCCGTCCCGACGTTCCATCGCTTGTGCAACTGGCATGGTTGCCTGATGGCATACAGAGGTCGAGCCCCGGAGATCTCGCCCAGAGCAGGAACGACGCGAGACCGACCGCCGCTTCGCAGGAGGTGGCGGTGCTGTCGTTTCTGGTGGCGATGCCGCGGGAGCCTTGGAGGCGCGCCAGGAGATCGGCCATGTGGCTGGTGATGTCCGGCCGGACGGCAGAGATGGTTCGGACATATGGCCGATGTTTGCAGCGACATTTTGTCGCAGCCTGGAAGCGTGGGAAGCCGCCTATCCGGGGGCCCGCTGTGGGCCCGCTGTCCGGGTTTCCGACCTCGGGCGCCCCTTCCTGCCGTGAGTAGCTCACCCGCTCCGCCTGGCATCTCCGTGCAGAGCTTTGGAGTGGGCCTTTCTCCATGTACTTGGCAAGGGTCGGCGGCAGGAAGTTTCGGCGGTTGTCAGACGGGTGCCTGGCCTGAACGGAGGCGAAGTCACATGTGCTCCGACGTCACCGCCGCCGATACGAGCGGTGCGACAGTCTCCACTGAGATGAAGATGGCCGAGGTCCTGGCCGGTGTCCTGCGCACTGAGCGGGTGCCGGTCGAAGGTGACTTCTTCACGGAGCTGGGTGCTGATTCGCTGGTGATGACGCAGTTCTGTGCGCGTGTGCGGAAGCGTGAGGATCTGCCCACGGTGTCGATGAAGGACGTCTATGGGCACCCTACGATCCGGAGCCTGGCCGCCGCCTTCACGGAGCATCCGGCCGCCGGCCGGCCGGAGTCGCCTGCCACCTCACAGACCGCCATGCCCGCCTCGGCAGAGAGTGACCACCGATCCGGCGTGCCGGCCGCGCCCCGGTTCGCCCCGTGGCGGTACGCGCTGTGCGGAATGGCCCAGCTCTTGGCCTTCCTCGTCTACTCCTCCGTCGCCGCCACTGTCGCCGTGTTCGGCTACCAGTGGACCGTGGAGGGCTCGGGGGCGGCGGGCGTGTATGCGCGGGCGGTCCTGTTCAGCACGGCGCTCTTCGTCGGCGCGTGCGCATTGCCCATCCTGGCCAAGTGGATACTCATCGGCCGCTACCGTCCCGGCCGGATTCCCTTGTGGAGCTTCGCGTACCTGCGCTTCTGGTGCGTCAAGACCCTCATCCGCACCAGCCCGGTACGTCTGTTCACCGGCTCACCGCTGTACGTGCTGTACCTCAGAGCCCTTGGCGCACACATCGGAAAGGGGGTCACCATCCTGGCCCACCAGATCCCCGTCTGCACCGACATGTTGTCCATCGGCGACGGCACAGTCGTCCGCAAGGACGTTCTGCTGTCCTGCTACCGGGCGCACGACGGGTGCATCGAGACGGGACCCGTCGCCCTCGGGGCCGATGTGACCATTGGTGTGCAGGCTGTCCTCGACATCGACACGTCGATGGGCGACCACTCCCAGCTGGGGCATGCCTCCTCCCTGCACCCTGGACAGGCGATCCCGGCCGGAGAGTCGTGGCACGGGACGCCGGCGCAGCCGACGACGACCGACTTTCGCACCGTCGAACCCGCCACGTGCGGAGCTCTTCGCAGGGTTTCCTACAGCCTGTCGCAGCTGCTCGCCTTCCTCCTGGTGTACCTGCCCCTGACCGTCGCCGGTGTAAGCCTCGTGTTCATGGCGCTGCCCCGACTCAACTCGGCATTCACGCCCGGCCTGCAGGCCCTGGACAACCCCGCGTTCTATCTCGAGGCCCTGGTCGCCTCTGTCGTGGTCTTCTTCGGAGGCATCGCCGCGGGTCTGGTGGCGCTGAGCACGATGCCGCGACTGCTCAGCCTGGCGATCCGACCGGGCAGGACCTACCCGCTGTACGGCTTCCACCACGGCGTCCAGCGGGCGATCACTCGTCTGACCAACGTCAGGTTCTTCACCACGCTGTTCGGTGACAGCTCCGCGATCGTGCACTACCTGCGGTGCCTCGGTTACGACCTGTGCCGCGTCGAGCAGACCGGGTCGAACTTCGGCTCGGTCGTCCGGCACGACACCCCATATCTCAGCACCGTGGGCCGAGGCACGATGATCGCCGACGGCCTCTCGATCGTCAACGCCGACTTCTCCAGCTCGTCCTTCCGCTTGTCCCGCGCCTCGATCGGGCCGAACAATTTTCTCGGCAACCACATCGCCTACCCGTCCGACGGCCGGACCGGTGACAACTGCCTGCTCGCGACAAAGGTCATGGTCCCGATCGACGGCGAGCTACGCGAAGGCGTGGGCCTGCTTGGCTCACCCAGCTTCGAGATCCCGCGTACGGTGCTGCGCGATACGCGATTCGAGCGGATCTCCCACGGGGAAGAGCGGCGCCGCCGGCTCGCCGCCAAGAACAGGCACAACACGACCACCGCGAGCCTGCACTTGCTGTCGCGCTGGTTCCACTTCTTCGTACTCGTGCTCATCACCATGACCGCCATAGAGCTCTACCACGCCATCGGTGTACCGGCGTACGCGCTGGCGGGCCTGCTCACCCTCGTGTTCACCGTCGTCTACTTCACTCTGATCGAAAGAGCCGTCACGGCGCTGAAGCCGCTGAGGTCGCTGTACTGCTCGATCTACGATCCGGACTTCTGGAGCCACGAGCGCTACTGGAAGCTGACGGCGCACGACTACGTGCACCTGTTCAACGGCACCCCGTTCAAGACCATGATCTGGCGATGGCGGGGCGCCAGAATCGGCCGTCACGTCTTCGACGACGGCTGCATGATCTCCGAACGCGGCCTCACCAGCATCGGATACGGCAGCACGCTCAACGCCGGCTGCATCATCCAGTGCCACTCGCAGGAGGACGGTGCCTTCAAGTCCGACCGCGTCGCGCTCGGCGCGGGTGTCACCATCGGCGTGGGTGCCCTCGTCCACTACGGCACGACGGTCGGCGACCAGGCGCAGCTCGCTGCTCACTCCTTCCTCATGAAAGGCGAGGAAATCCCACCCGACGCACGGTGGGAGGGAAACCCCGCTGGGGACGCGGACGCGATCAGCCGGCGATAGGCCACGCGGCGGTGGGCGCCTCCTGCCCAACAGGGGAAAACCTCTTGTCGATCTTCGAAGGGGTGTGGGACTCTACGAGCCGAGTCATCCGGCTCACCCGTCTCACGGACTGTTCAAGGACTGAGGCCATGATCACGGCGTCCCCCAGCGGCCGCCGTCAGCACTGACCCGCCTGCCTCTGTAGCAGCGCCGGCGACCGGTGCGACTGACGTCTCCTCACGGCGGCCACACAATGCGGTGCCTCGTGCACCCCGGTCAATGTCATGCCTTTTCACGTGAGGTCATCATCACCATGGACATCGATGTCCAGAGCTTTGCCGTTGCCAATCTCCGCCGCCGCCCCGTGGTGACTGAAGTCCGCGGATTCGTCGTGGGATTCGACCCCGGCACCACCAGCCCGTACATCAACTACGCCACCCCGCTGCCGGGCGCGAGTCCCACCGACCGGGACATCGCCGCGCTGATCGGGGCGTTCCACGAACGCGGTCTCAAGCCCCGGCTGGAGTTCGCCCCGGACTCCGCACCCGTCGTGGAGGCCGCCCTCCAGCGGTATGGCTTCACCACCGAAGCAGTGCACCAGTACCTGACCTGCACACCGACCACGCTGACTCGGCCGTCGGGTGTTCACGACGTCGAGACCCCGACCACCGACCAGGAGTACGCGGCGATCGACGGCGCCCTGGCCGAGGCGTTCTCCGGCGAGTTCGCCGCTTCCCCGGAGGGCGCGGATCGGCTGCGCCGCACCCAGGAGAACGGCGGGGCGGTCCGGTTCGTCCGGGCACCCGATGGCGGCTGCGCCGGTGCGGCCACCTGCTCCGCACCCACCGTCGGCACCTCGGAACTGGCGGGGGTGGGCACCCGTCCCGCCCACCGCGGCCGGGGCATCGCCGCCTCGGTCACCGCCGCGCTGACCGAGGCCATGTTCGCGCGGGGAGCCCGTTCCGTCTGGCTGGAGTACTCGGGCGACGGATCGCGGCGCGTCTACGAGCGCGTCGGTTTCCGGCCCGGAGGCACCCGTCTGTACATGTCGCTACCGCACGAGGGCTGACGTCAGGGTTGGGGACGGCGCAGCGCCGTCCCCAACCCTGACGCGGGCGAGCCGCCTCGGCACCTGACGGTTCGCCCGCCGTCCTCGGCGTTCTTCGCCACCGACATGCCCTGCGCGGACAACAGCACCGTCCGGGCCCGCCTTCAGCTCATCACCGACCCGCTCCTCTGCGGATGGCGTTGCTCGATGCGGCCCTAGGTCGGCTCCCGGTCGCCCATCGGCGCACCGGCCGCCAGCTTCAGCAACTCGTCGACCGACCACTGGTCGTAGGCGTGCTCGCCGTACTTGGCGGCGAGCACGCGGCCGTCGCGCGCGACGAGGAAGTCGCCGGGCAGGCCGAGCCGGCCGCCGTGGGGGCGAGTGACGGGCAGACGCTCCCGGCCACGGACGACGTTCCAGATGCCACTGAGGACGGCCCATACGATCGGTCCCCAGACACGCGGGTCGAGCAGGGCGCGGGGTGAGCTTTCCACGCCGAACTCGACGTACAGCCGCCGGTCCGGGTCGGCCACGACGGCGAACGGCAGATCCTCCACATGCGGCGCCAGTTCCTCGGCCGGCGAGTGGAACAGCACGACTTCGCGCACACCGGCGGCCTCTGTCTCCTCGTGCCGCCGCACCACGGTCCGCAGGTGCAGATTGCAGACCGGGCATCCGGCGAAGCGACGGAACTGCAGGTGGACCAGTCGGTCAGGGTCGGGAAGGGCGATCCGCTCCCCGGCGACGGTGGACAGATGGCGTGGGTCGACGGTGGATCCGGGCTCCACCGGGCTGCGGGTACGACGCATGGTTCCCCCTGTAGGCGTACGGCATACACTTACGAGTGTTAGGCGTATGCCGTACGCTGTCAACCGCCATGCCACGCCCTCGTTCGCTCACCCCGGACCAGCTCGCTTCCGCCGCCCTCGCCGTCATCGACCGCGACGGGCTGGCCGCGTTGTCCATGCGTGCCGTCGCCCAGGAACTCGGCATGAGCACCATGGGCCTCTACCGGTACGTGGAGGACCGCGGGGAACTCGAAAGGCTCGTCGTCGAGCGGGTTCTGCACGATGTGGACACCGGGACGCCGGATCCAGCAGCGTCATGGCGCGAGCAGGTCTCGGTCATGGCACGGCGCCTGCGCGACACCGTGGGCGCCCACCCGGAGGTGGTCCCCCTCACCGTGGCCCACCGGCATCACTCCCTCGGGGTACTGCGCTGGTCGGAGACGGTGCTGGCCGTCCTCACCGCGGCCGGACTCGATGGGGAGCGGCGAGTCGTCGCACTGCGCGGTCTCCTCAGCTACGTCATCGGAGCCATCCAGCTGGAGCACCTCGGGCCCCTGTCCGGCCCCGGAACGACAGCCATCGCCCGACTCTCCCCCACCGACTTCCCGCTCATGACCCGGACCGCCCGGGACGCCCGTGACGTCGGCGCCGACCAGGAGTTCCTGGGTGGCCTCACCATGCTGCTCGACGGCCTGGAGCCCTAGGACGCCGAGCGGGTCCTCCCCGGGGCGAGGTGAACACGAGGGGCGACGCCGCGCGGGACTTCGTCGGCCGGGCACGCCCGGGGCCCCCGTGTGGCTGCGCCGGTCAGCCGGTTCTCGGAAGGCGCCGAGAACTCGGATGGTCACAGTCGCCGTACGCGCAGTACGCCGGTTCGCATCGGGAAAGTGAACTCGCCGCGGGCGGTCTCCGGCCGGGTCGCGAGGAAAGCGCGGATCCGGGCCAGCGTGGCGTCCCGCTCCGGTTCCGGCAGGACCAGCGTCCCCGCGCGAGTCGCCAAGGTGGCGACGAGGGAATCGGCTGTGCGGCGCTGACCGTGCGGGAACTCGGCCTGCTTCGGCCATCCGAATCGGGCGGCCGCGCCGCGCCCGGGAAGGTGCATGTCGGCCGTCTCGGCGCGCCAACCGGCGGGCCTGTCACGGGGGCCGACAGCCGCGTCCCCGCTGACCCGTGCGAGAGCGGCCACCCACTCGACCTGGTCGTCCATGAGGTTCCACAGGCCGGCCAGGATGCCGTCGGGTGCGAGGACCCGGGCGATCTCCGGTCCCGCGGCGGCCATGTCGAACCAGTGCATCGCGTTGCCGGCCGGTACCGCATCCACCGAGGCGTCCGGCAGCGGGATCGCCTCGGCACCCCCCGACAGGGCGCGGACACCGGGCAGCCAGCGGCGAAGTTCGGTCCGCATCCCCGCGTCGGGCTCGACCGCGATGACTCCGGCACCCAGGGCGACCAGCGTGGCGGTCAGCTTGCCGGTTCCGGCGCCCAGGTCGAGTACGCGGGGGCCGGGCGCGGGTTCGAGTGCCCAGCGCACCGCGGCCTGCGCATAGTCCGGTCGGTGCGCGGCGTACGCGTCCGCCACCGCACGAACGACGAGGCGTGAAGCTGCCGTTCATCCTGATCCACGGGGTGACCCTAGCGGTGCGGCCGACGGTCGGCCATACCGCCCGGCTGGGCGCGTGCGCCCGTCGACGCGCCGGGGTCACCTGCGCGGTGAAGGCAACACGATGCCGGTGGGGGTGTTGAGGCCGGTGAGGGGAACGGTGGTTTGCCGTTCGCCGCTCTCCTGGACTCTCACGACGCGATGGTGGGAAGCATCGGCCACGTAGAGGTTCTTGTGACCGTCGACGGCGAGGCCCAGCGGACCTCGCAGACCGGTGATCGGCACCGTGGTCTGAGATCCGCCGCGCCGCGCCACCTTCACCACGCGGTCGTTCCCGCTGTCGGAGATGTAGAGGTCGCCGCCGGCGTTCAGGGCCAGCCCGGTCGGCTGGGAGAGGCCCACCGTGGGCACGGTGGTCTGACCGCTTCCGTCCACCGCTACCTTGACCACCCGGTTGTTGATGAAGTCCGAGACGTACAGGCTGCCGTCGCCGGCGAGCGCGAGACCCCAGGGGTGCAGCAGGCCGGTCGTCGGGAGGGTGCTGCGCCGCCCGTCGGGCGTCACCCTCACGACGCGGTTGTCGAAGCTGTCGGCGATGAACAGGTTCCCGCCCCTGTCGACTGCGAGGCCCAGGGGGCGCGAGAGGTCGCCCGCGGGCACCGTGGACTGCGTGCCGTCCGCGGCCAGCTTCACGACCCGGTTGTCGCCCGTGTCGGAGACGTAGAGGTCGCACTCCGCATCCCATGCCAGACCGGTCGGACGTACCACGCCGTCGAGCGGAACGGTCGCCTGTTCGTCTTCCGCGGCCGGCAGCGTGACCACTCGGTTGTCGCCGTAGTCGGACACGAACAGTGCTGCCTCGGCAGACGTGCGCGCGTCGCCTTGCACGGCGCCGGCGGAGGGGATCGACAGCGCACAGACCATGAGGAGGCTCGCGGCGCCCGCCAGCCGCCCGGTCCATCTGCGCGTGCGGTCGGCTCCGGGCAAAGCCGTGTCCGTTCGTGACGTCGCGGTGGTGTGCTCCACGATTCACCCATCTGTCATCGACAGCCGGCGCCCTGCCGAACGTCCTCTCGCCGACCTTAGGAAGCGCTGCGACGGGGTGCGGGAACCACGCCACCGTCCGGTGTGCTGATCACTCCGATGCCCGCGCCCGGCCGTGCTCGGACGGGGGCGGCTGTCGGCTCATGGCGGCCGAAGCCCGGCGTTGCCCTGGAATGCGCGAAGGGCCCGGCCTGATCGGCCGAGCCCTTCGATTGGTAGCGGGGACAGGATTTGAACCTGCGACCTCTGGGTTATGAGCCCAGCGAGCTACCGAGCTGCTCCACCCCGCGTCGGTAGGACCACTCTACCCCCTCCAGAGCGGCGGCCCGACCAGCCGGCCCGGACGGCCCGCCGCGTCATGCCGAGCCGCCCCGGCGGGCCGGTCCGGGCCTCCGGGGACCGGCATGGTCACGGCCGGCCCTCTCTTCGTCAAGTCCCGAGTCCTCGGAACGTGACCCTGTTCTCGCATTCGGGCCTACTTGAAGCACGGGCCGCACCGGAAAGACCGGAAACCGAAAAGGTCCCGATAACAAGTAGGAGATGACCATGCAGCGCACCAGCCACACCACCCCGGAAATCCGAACCAAGCGCGGCTTCCGTATCTCGACCCTCGTCGCCTCGGCCGTGGTCGTCGCCGGCGGAATCATCCTTCCGGCCACCGCCGCGTCGGCGGGCACGATGCCCGACTCGGTCGTGACGACGGTGGCCGCCCACCATAAGAACCACGATCAGAAGGATCATCACAAGAAGAGCCAGCACAAGAAGGAGCACGAGAAGAACAAGGGCAATGCGACGGGTGGTGACGGGGGTAATGCCACGACCAACGGTGGCGGAAATGCGACCGGCGGAAACGGCGGCAACGCCACCACCAACGGTGGCGGGGACGCGACCGGCGGAAACGGTGGCGACGCCACGACCAATGGCGGCGGAAATGCGACCGGCGGAAACGGCGGCGATGCGACCACCAATGCCGGCGGCGATGCGACGGGCGGCAATGGCGGCGACGCCACGACCAATGGCGGTGGCGACGCGACCGGCGGAAACGGCGGCAATGCCACGAGCAACGGCGGTGGCGACGCGACCGGCGGAAACGGTGGCGATGCCACTGCCTGAGGCCCAGGCCGCTGACGGCGGCCAGTGAACGACGGGGGTGGGTGGCGCGACCACCGGCCGCGCCACCCACCCCCTGATCCTCGATCCCGAGCCCCGGCATCCCCGATCTCCAAGGAAACGGCACTCCTCATGACCCGCAACGTCCGGAAGCACGGCCTGGCCATGGCCGCCGCCTCGATCCTGCTCCCCCTCGGCATGGTTCTGATCCCGGCAGGCGGCGCGATCGCCGCCACCGCACCGCACTCGATGGCGGCCTCGGCCAAGCACGACGACCACGGCAGCGGCAAGAAGGACCACGGCGACCACCACAAGGGCGATCACCACAAGAAGCACGACGAGCACGGCGACCGGCACCACAAGGACCACGGCGACCACGACACCTGCCGCGCCGGGAACGGCAACGGCGGCAACGGCGGCAACGGCACCGGTGGCGACGCCACCGTCTGCACCGCCCCGGGCGGCACCGGCACCGGCGGCACCGGCGGCCGGGGCAGGGGCTCCTGCGGCGGCAAGGGGACCAACGGCAGCAACGGCACGGGCACCAACGGCAAGAACGGCCCGCCGTGCCCCGACGGGAAGACCCCGCCCCCGGACAGCGGCGGCGGCTCCAGCACCCCGGACGGCACCGGCAGCACCCCGCCGCCCGAGAAGCCCGCTCCCCAGCCCGACACCGGCGGGTCCGCACCCGACGCCCCCGCTCCGCCGCCCCCGCCCGACGTGGTCGTCAAGTGAGCGCGCCCGACAGACACCCCAGGTGAAGCTCTCCGACCCACTGCCCCGCCGCCCTCCCCGCGGCGGGGCAGCGCTGTGTTCCCCGATCGGTCAGCCGACGCGGCGGGCTCGGCGATTCGGCCACCGCCGGCTCGGAGCCGGCCCCTTGTGCGGCAAGGTTCGATGCACGGCGCAAGCTGCCCCGCACGCTGAAACGCGGGACGACTCGCCCGGCCCTCAGGCCGAGGAGTTCCAGTACCGGGACACGTCCCGGCTACAGGCCGGTGCGCAGATGACGGCCGGCACGATGGCGCGTCGGCTGCCCTCGCTGGTCCTGCGCTCCCTGAAGACGGCATGGCAGGTGGACCGGGTGGCCGCGGTGGGGCTGCTGGCGTGCCAGGTGGGCACGGGGGTGCTCGCCGCGCTCGGGCTGCTCGCCGTGACCGGTTCCTCTGGTCGACGCGGATTGTCGCAAACTCCTCACAGAGGGTGACACCGTCTGTCATTCTGCACCCGGGTGGGCTCTCGGCCGGAGCCCGCCCGTCACCTGGCCCGTGACGCCAGAGTCGTCTGCTCGAGGAAGGCCTTCGTGCGTAAGTGGCACATCACCACCCTGTCCATGGCCGGCGCCGCCTGTCTGTCGTTGAGCGCGTCGGGGTGCGGCGGTACGAAGAACGCCGACACCTCCGCCGCAAAGGGCCCGGCGGTCACCCGCTCGTCCCAGAGCGCTCCGCCCTCCCCCTCGGGCGCCGGGCATGACGGTGACTGGCACGTCGTCAACAGCGCCCGGCTGCCGCCCGATGAGGATGCGGCTACGGCGAAGAGGGCCGACGACGGGAAGGACCTCGCGAAAGAGCGGCAGGCCATCGACGCCGGAACACCCGACCCGTGTGCGTTCATGACCATGCGGACCTACAGCGACATCACCGTGCACGACGCCTACATCGCCGTGCACGGCGGCGGCCCGTACGTGGGCGACCCGACCAGCTCCTCGCCCGCGGATCGCCGCAACTGCTACATCACCAAGGGCGAGTGGGACGGCAAGCTCAAGAACAATCCACTCACCGGGGAGGTGATCAGCGTGTACAAGGACCCGGACGGCTACATGGCCGGCCGGCTCCGCAAGCGGCTGGCGGGCGATGAGCCGTGCGCCATCGGACCGCAAGGGTATGTCCAGAAGGTCCAGGGATGCACGGTCGTCAACCTCGACCCGTACGGCGCTGGCTTCGACCGCAGCAGGAGCAACGCGAACGTTCCCGACGCGTGGTTCAACCTGCAGCGCGACGGTGACGGCGTCGACACCATCACGGTCGTCATAAAAACCAGCAACGGCTACCTGACGCAATGGACTTACTACGGCGCCGACCAGGGCGCCGCCCTCAACGGCGGCCGCATCATCGCCAATGGACTGCGAGTCGCGTTCGGCCTGGACGACGCCTGAGCCAAGACACCGCGAGGCGAAGCGCGTGAGCCCTTCGCAGGGCCGGCGCGTCGCCTCGCGCTCCTGTGGCGGCCAACGTCGCCGCGCCGTCCGCCTCCGTTCGCGGGAAAATCGGATGGAGGGGTGCCGTGACGCCCCTGCGTCCGCATGGCCCCGATTCGGGAGTGAGTGCTGTGGGAAATCAGCCCGGCATGATCGATAGCGTGGTGCGCGGAGGTGCGGCAGGCGCCGCCGGCACGACCGTACTGAACGCCGTGACCTATGCCGACATGGCGGTGCGAGGCAGGCCGTCGAGCCGGGCCCCGGCCGAGGTGGCGGAGAAGATCGCCCAGGACACGGGGCATCCGGTTGCCGGAGCGGGCGAGACCCGGGACAACCGCCTCTCGGGCCTCGGTGCGCTGTCCGGTATCGCCGTCGGCTGCGGGATGGGCGTGGCCGTCTCGCTGATGCGTCAGGCCGGCCTACGGATGCCCTGGTGGCTGGGTGGTGTCGTGACCGGTGGCCTCGCCATGGCCGCGACCGACCTGCCGATGGCCCGGCTGGGCGTGAGCGATCCGAGGACCTGGTCGGCGAAGGACTGGGTGTCGGACGTGATACCGCATGTGGTGTACGGACTGGTCACGTACGGGATCGTGACGGCTTCCGACCACCGGACGTGAGGGGCGCCGGGATCCGGCTGCCGTACCCAGGTGCCCGGCACGGTCTCAGAGGCTCGCCAGGATCTGCGGCGACAGGTTCCTGATCATGGTGTTGGTCCAGCGGATCTGCCGCAGCGTCTGCGGATGGCACTCCGAGGCCAGGGTCAGCGGCGCGTCGTTCCTGGTGGCCTGTGCGACCTGGGCGAGCATCTCCCGGTGCAGGGAGTTCTCCGTGGCGTCGAGATGCAGTGCGCGCAGGTCGCGCAGGAGGAGCAGGCCCGGCTCCGGACGGTGTCCGACCGCTTCGGCCGCCTTCCGCCTGAGCTCGGCGAGGACGCCGGAGCTCGTCCCCGAGGAGTCGTCGAGGTCGAGGCCCTGGTCGTGAGCGGCCTGGGCCAGTCGCAGCGCGTGTTCCTCGGACCATCGGGCGAGGTCGGTCGCGACATGGTGCACCTCATGGTCGGTGCGGTGGCGGTCGGCCACCAGTTGGAGTTCCCTGGCCAGGTGCTTCTCCCCGCGGTGCAGCACGCGCAGGCTGAGGGTGATGCCGTTCATGGGGCGTCCTCCGTACGGTTGTCCCGGGCCGGCTGCGCGGTCTGTGCGACGACGGCGGACGGTCCTCCGGCAGTGGCCGGTACGGCGTCGGCGTGCACCGGCGCGGACGCGGTCGTCGTAGGGGCCGGGGCCGGTGTGCCCCGACCGGGTTCGACCAGGCGGAGTGCCGCCGCGGCGGTCTTGAACAGCGGTTGTTCGGAGGCCGGGTCCCAGTCGGGGTTCGCCTGCCATCCGAAGAGGTCCTTGGGCCCCGGCCGGCCCCGGTTGACCCGGTCGTCCATCCGTCCGCGCACACCGACCATGCGCCCGTCCTTCACGGCGATGTCCATGGCGTCGCCGTCCGAGTGGAGAATCGACGCGGCCTGCACCCAGTGCTGTACCGCTTCGGGCTCGACACCGGCCTCCAGGAACGTGTCCACGCGTGGCGGCCACGGCTCGCGGCGGCTGTAGGGGGTTCGCAGTCCCCAAGGCCGCGCGATCCGGTCCATCGAAGCGTCCATGCCGGCCTCCTGGTTCGCCGCACGGAATCCGCCGCGTGGCCTGTCCTGGGTACCCTGCGGAGCTGCGCCGTACCGTTCGGTGTCTGCGCCCGGCACCCGTAGTGCCTCGGTACGGCCGGCCGGTCTCACCGACGTGCACGTCAGAAGAGGGTGGCCGCGCCCACCGACGGAGCGTCGTCGTAGACGAGGAGGCCGTCGTCGCGCAGGCGCACGCCGGGCGTCGGGGTGTGCGCGGTGAGGCGTCCGTCGTGCATGAGGTGGCGGACGGGCTCGCCCAGGGCCAGTACGGCGAAGTCCGCGATCAGGCGGCGGTGGCATCGCCACCACACCGCCTCGCTGCACATCACCGCGGTGCGTGCCTCACCCGCCTGCCGCATCAGCTCGTCCATGGCGGCGACGAACCCCGGGCTGCGGGTGTGCGCCGCGTAGCCGCGGAAGGAGTCGTTGCGCCAGACGGTGTCCGGCGAGTCCGGCGACGGCTTGCGCCATCCGCCCAGCCGCTGCTCCCACCGGTAGTCGAGGTGCTCCTCCGGCATCCACTCGGCCAGCCGCTGCCGTGACAGGTCGGGGTTGCGGCGGCTGCCGGGCGCGGTTCTGACGTCCACGACGGCGGTGACACCGGCTCCTCGGAGGAGTTCGACCAGCGTGGTCCGGTCCGCTGTGCTGTGGCCGAAGGTGATCAGTCCGGCGTGGCTCCGTGGCCCCTCGGACGGGGCCGCTCCGGTCATCGCGGGCCCCGTCGCCGGCCGAGGACCGTGCGTGATTCAGCCGAAAGCATCTCGTTCCTCCGGTTGCGGGCGATGTGCTCCCCCGCCCCCGGTACCCGTCCCCGTCCGGTCCGATACGTCGCGGCGGGCGGAAGGGCGGCCGAGGCCGGCAAGGCGGCCCCGCGCCACCTCCTCCGCCGGCCGGCCGGTCGGCGCGACGGGACGTCGACGGTCAGCCGCGGCCGAACTTCCGCCGCTCCAGCGCGACGGCCAGTTGGGGATACCGGCCGGGAGCGAGTCGTACGAGCCGGTCCACGATCTTGGCGTCGGTGCCGACTCGGATACGGGGACGGCCGGCCTCGACGCCGTCGACGATGATGCGGGCCGCCTGTTCGGCGGGCATCTTCAGCAGCTTCTCGTTGTAGACGCGGGCGCGGTCGAGCTGCTGGCGTGTCGGGGCGAGGCCGCGTGCTCGGGCCTGTTCCAGCGCGGCGGTCGCGATGTTGGTCTTCACACCGCCCGGGTGGACCACGCTCACCCGGACCGGGTGACGGCCGGCGAGCATCTCGGTGCGCAGCGCCTCGGTGAAGCCGCGGACGCCGAACTTGCTCGCGCAGTAGGCGGACAGGGTGGGCTGTGCCAGGTATCCGTTGAGGCTGGAGATGTTGACCACGTGGCCGTCGCCGGAGGCGATCAGGTGCGGCAGGAACGCCTTCGTGCCGTGGATGACGCCGAACAGGTTGACCGCCAGCGTCCGGTCGTAGAGTTCCCACTCCGCGTCGAGGACCGACTGGCCGCCACCGGCGATGCCGGCGTTGTTGTAGATCTGGTGGACCACGCCGAAGTGCTCGGCGACGGTGGCGGCGTAGGCCTCGACCGCCGCGCGGTCGCTGACGTCGAGGTGGGCGGTGTGCACCTCCGCCCCGAGGGCCTTCGCCCGGTCCGCGGTTTCCTCCAGGCCGCGATCGTCGACGTCGCTGACGGCCAACCGGGCTCCCCGCTTGGCCAGTTCGAAGGACAGGTTCCGGCCGATGCCGGACCCGGCTCCGGTGACGGCGGCGACCCTGCCGCGGACGCTGCTCATACGGGATCTCCTGTCGGTGGGGCGGGCGTGACGGGGGCGGTGGCGGCGCCGGCGAGATCGCTGGTGAGCTCGACCAGGCGGTCGAGGAGGCCGGGGGCGAGATGGTGGCCCATGCCCGGGATCTCCACGTGCCGGGCGCCGGGGATCGCGGCGGCGGTGGCACGGCCCCCGCTGGGGTGCACCATGCGGTCGGCGTCTCCGTGCACCACGAGCGTGGGCGCGGTGATACGGCGCAGTTCGGCGGTGCGGTCGCCGGAGGCCCGGATGGCGTCGATCTGACGCGCCACCGGTGCGCCGGCGCGGTTGCCGCCGCACCGGTCCCAGACGGTGGCCGCCCAGGCTCGTTCGAGGGTCTCGTCGGGCCGGTACGACGTCCCGCCGATGTGGGCGAGCATCGCCAGGTGCCGCTCCACGGACTCCTCGACGGTGCGGGCCGGGGCCTTGGCCAGCCGGACGAGGGTCGACCAGGCCGGCTGCCCGACCTGCCGGCTCCCCGTGGTGGAGAAGATCGAGGTGAGCGTGGCGACCCGCTCGGGATGCCGGGCCGTGAGGGTCTGCGCGATCATGCCGCCCATCGACATGCCGACCAGGTGGACCCGCTCGATGCCGAGGAAGTCGAGCAGGCCGACGGCGTCGGCGGCCATGTCGGCGAGGTCGTAGGCGTCCGGCCGGGGCCGGGCGAGGAGCTGCCGCAGCCGGCCCGGCGGCGGGGCGTCGATGCGGCTCGACCGGCCGGCGTCCCGGTTGTCGAACCGGACCACCCGGAAGCCGCGGCCGGTGAACCCGTCGACCATCCGGTCCGGCCACGAGGTGAGGTCGAGCCCGAGCCCGGCGATCAGCAGCAGGGGGACGCCGTCGGCCGGACCTTCGACGCGGAAGCAGAGCCGCGGCCCGGCCGGCAGGTCGACGAAGCGGTCCCCGGTGTCGTCCGCCTCGGTGGACGCCACGCGCGCGACGCCCGTCACGCGGTCACCTCCGCGGGGGCTGCGGCACGGGAGAAGTGCAGCTCGGGATCGGACACACCGCTGCCTCGCAGCAGTTTGACGTCCTCCCGGTAGTCCATCGAGGTCAGCCACGGCATCCGGTCGCCCTGTCGGGGCAGGGAGTCGACGGCGCGCCGGATGTAGCCGGCGCCGAAGTCGAGGAACGGCCGGGTCGGCATGTCCGGGTCGGCCGGTTCGGGCCGGCAGATGTCGTACGCGTGCCGGTCCATGTGCGCCACCAGCCGGCAGAAATGTTCGCAGAGGAGGCCGATCTTCAGCGTCCAGGAGGAGTTGGTGTAGCCGATGGCGTACGCGAGGTTCGGCACGCCGGAGAGCATCATGCCCTTGTAGGCGAGGGTGTCCGCGAGCCGCACCTGCCGGCCGTCGACGGTGACGTGGACGCCGCCGAAGGCCTGCACGTTCAGCCCGGTGGCGGTGACGATGACGTCCGCTTCCAGTTCCCGGCCCGACTCCAGCAGGACGCCCTTCTCGGTGAAGGAGGCGATGCGGTCGGTGACCACCGAGGCGTCGCCGTCGCGGATCGCCCGGAACAGGTCGCCGTCGGGGACGGCGCACAACCGCTGGTCCCACGGGTTGTACGGCGGGTTGAAGTGCTCGTCCACGGCGAAGCCCTCGGGCAGCTGCCTGACGTTGATCCAGCGGATCAGCCGTCGCGCCGCCTTCGGATGCCGCTGGCACCAGCTCCAGATGAAGCGCTGCTGGGCGATGTTCTTGCGCCGGGTGAGCGCGTAGCCGCGCTCCGGGCCGAGGTACTTCTTCAGCGCGTTGCCGATCAGGTCCTTCCGCGGCACCGGCAGGATGTACGTCGGGGTCCGCTGGAGCATCGTCACGTGCGCTGCGGTGCCCGCCATCGCCGGTACCAGCGTGACTGCGGTGGCACCGCTGCCGATCACCACGACCCGCTTGCCGGCGTAGTGCAGGTCCTCGGGCCAGGCCTGCGGATGCACGATCGGCCCGGTGAACCGGTCGCGGCCGGGGAAGGACGGGGTGAACCCCTCGTCGTAGCGGTAGTAGCCGCCGGCGCAGAAGATCCATCCGGCGGTCAGCGTGATCCGTTCCCCGGTGTCGGTGCGCTCCACGTCGGCGGTCCACCGCCCCTCGTCGGTGGACCAGGACACCGCGAGCACCTTGTGGTGGTAGCGGATGTGCGGGTCCAGGCCGTTCTCGGTCGCCGTCTCCCGCAGGTACGACAGGATGCGGGGGGCGTCGGCGATGGACTGCTCGTCCCGCCAGGGCTTGAACTCGTAGCCGAAGGTGTGCAGGTCCGAGTCGGACCGGATACCCGGGTAGCGGAACAGGTCCCAGGTCCCGCCGGAGGCCTCGCGGGCCTCCAGGATCGCGAAGCGCTTCGACGGCAGCTCGGTCTTCAGATAGCGGGCGGCACCGATGCCCGAGATCCCGGCCCCGACGACGAGGACGTCGAGGTGCTCCGGGGCGGGTGACTGGGGGGCGGTTGACATGGCTGGCGGCTCCAGGCGTTGTCGGTCGACGCGTCCATGGTGTGCGGCGGCCCGCGGGACCGCAAAGGGCATGTCGCACCGCTCCTGCCCGTTCGAGGTGGCGATCTGCACCTCTACGATGGGCGCCATGTCGTGGAAGACGCCGTCGCCCCGGGTCCGGGAGCTCATCCGCCAGGGTGCCGAGATCGCGCTCAATCCGCCGGCCGAGTGGCTCGCCGAGCTCGATGCCGCCACGCTGACCGGCCAGGCGAGGCAGCAGATCGCCGCGGACCCGGTGCTCGCCGCGGGCACCCGCCGGACCAACCGCTCCAACCTGCTGTTCTGGGCCGCCGCCAACGTCCGCGCGCCCGGTGAACCGGTCCCGGCGAACGACACCGAGGCACCCCTGGCCGTCGCCCGGGACCTCATCCGGCGCGGCCTGGACGAGTCGGCCCTCGACGCCTACCGCGCCGGCGAGAGCGTCGCCGTACGGCTGTGGACGCAGGTCGCCTGCTCGCTCACCACCGATTCCGAGGAACTGCGCGAGCTGCTCGACGTGTCCCTGCGGTCCATCGCCGCATTCGTCGACGACACGGTGAGCGCGATCTCCGTCCGTATGCGCGCCGAACGGGACGAGCTGACCCGCGGCACGCACGCGGAGCGCCGGGAGACGGTCGCCCTGCTGCTGGAGGGCGCCCCGATCACGCGCCGCCGCGCAGAGAGCCGGCTGGGCTACGGCCTCGATCCCACGCACACCGCCGCGATCGTCTGGACCGACGCCCCCGACGCCGACCTGCGCCACCTCGACCGTGCCGCCGACTCCCTCGCCGAGGCGGCCGGCCAGGCACGCCCGCTGAACATCCTCGCCAGCGCCGCCACCCGGTGGGTGTGGGTTCACGGCGGCCCCGACACCGACCGGCTGCGCGCCGCACTCGACAGGCTGCCGGGGGTGCGGATCGCCCTGGGCTCCACGGTGCCGGGCATCGACGGCTTCCGCCGCAGCCACCTCGACGCGCTCACCACCCAGCAGATGCTCACCCGGCTGACGTCGCCCTCCCGGCTGGCCTCCCACCACGAGGTCGAACTCGTCGCGCTGCTCACCGCCGACCCCGAGCGCGCCGACCGATTCGTCAAGCGCACCCTGGGCGACCTGGAGACCGCACCGCCCGAGGTCGTCGAATCGCTGCGCGTCTTCATCGCCGAGCAGTGCAACGCCACGCAGGCCGCCGTACGGCTGTTCACCCACCGCAACACGCTGCTACGGCGCCTCGCCCGCGCGGAACGCCTGCTGCCGCGCCCCCTCGCCGAGCACTCGGTCGAGGTCGGCGCCGCCCTCGAGGTCCTCCGCTGGCGGGGACATCCCTGAGCCGCTCCTGCCCACACGTAACCGTTGGGTAATTGTCCGGTGCCGCGGTGTGGTTGCCGGGCAAGCTCCCCGGATGCAGATGACAGAGGACTTCGCGACGACGGCCGCATCCGTGGCCTCGGCCATCTTGATCGCCGCCACTGTGGAGGTCAGCGCGTACCGCAAGTCCCTCCAGAACTCGGCCAGGACCGGATTCACGAGCTACCGCCGTCTCTCCGAGGAGTGGCGCGCACTCCCGCCCGAGGGCCGGCGGGCGGCCGCGCGAACCTTCTTGGAATCGGACGGTCCCGCCCTCGGGGTCGGAGCGCTCAAATCCTGGTGGACCGTGGTGGTGGCGTGCGTCTGGTCCGTGTTGATGCTGGCGCAGGGCGTGGTGATCGTGGCGAGCCTCGCATGGCTGGCCTCGGACCATCCGAAGGCGGAGCGGTTGGCGCTGGCCATGCTCACGATCGTGGCGGGCGGATCGCTGATGGTCGCTGTGGTCCCGATCCTGCGAGTGCTGCGGGCCCCGTTCGAGCCCTTCGGCGACATGTGGGCCGAACGGTTGATCCGGGACCAGGTGGAGCGGGTTCTGGCGGACGAGAACGCCGGTGCGGACACCGCTGACGGCGGCGCCCGGTCGCGGGGGGCGGCGGGCACGGATGAACCGGCACCTCGCACAAGTTGACCTTGTGCGAGGTGCCGGCTTGTCTCAACCGTCAGCCCTGCGTACCGCCCTGGGTGTTGCCGCTGCCACCACCCTGGGTCCCACCCTGGGTGTTGCCGCTGCCACCACCCTGCGTACCGCCCTGGGTGTTCCCGCTCCCGCCACCCTGCGTCCCGCCCTGAGTGTTGCCGCTCCCGCCACCCTGCGTACCGCCCTGGGTGTTGCCGCTGCCACCACCCTGCGTACCGCCCTGGGTGTTGCCGCTGCCACCACCCTGGGTCCCGCCCTGGGTGTTGCCGTTGCCGGAGCCCTGGGTGCCGCCCTGGGTGTTGCCGTTGCCGGAGCCCTGGGTGCCGCCCTGGGTGTTGCCGCCCTTCGGCATGCTCTTCGAGGAGTTGCTCTTCGACGAGCTGTTGGAGCCGCTGTTCTTCGACGAGCTGTTCATGGAGCTCTTGGAGCTGTTGTGGGAGGAGCTGTGCCGGTGGTGATGGTCGCTGGCGTGGGACGCCGTGTGGTGCTTCATCATCGGCGCGGCCTCGGCGCTGGCCACACCGACCGATCCCGCGGCCAGAGCGGCGAGGCAGGAGATACCGGCGATACGGGCCAGGTGACGTCGGGCGTTCATCATGGGGGATTCCTCGGATTTCTGAATTCTGTGATCTGTGTGGATTGCAGTTCGTGGTGAACTTGCTTGATTTAATTTCAGCTCTTTCGGCCACCGCTGTACGTCCCCCAGCCGGTGGAGCGATCGGTTGACCCGCGCTTCGCCCCCTCGGCCGACCGGTTGCGGAGCATCGTGAGTGGTGAGGACCATTTCCGTGAGGTCTTCTGGAGACACATGGCGAGGAGCCGGTTAGAGGATGAGATGACATCTCCGAACGCGTTGCCGACCGCCCGCGAGGGCCGACCGCCCGGTCACGGAGGGGAGGCCGAGGTTCCCGCGCTGCATCTGCGCAGGTCGTTCCGGTGGCAGGCGCTGCTGCGGATCGCCGTGGTGATCGCGTTCGCGGTGGATCTGGCGGTGTTCCCGCCGTCGGAGCGGCTACCGCTGTCGGTGGTGGTGGCCGCCGTCTACGTACTGTGGACCGTGGCGACGCTGTGGGCCGCGTTCGGACCGCACCAGCCGTTTCCGAACTGGGTGTACCCGCTGGCCGACCTGACACTGCTCACGGCGTTGATGGCGGTTTCCGGGAATTTCTCCGACCCGAACTGGAGCTCCCCGCTCTCGGCCGACATTTTCCTGTTCATTCCCGTTCTCGCCTCCTTTCAGATGGAGCCGATTCTCACCGCAGCCTCCGGAGTACTGGCTGCGGCGAGCTATGCCATCGGCACCAGCCTGGGACACATGCAACAGCCGTACTGGCATTTCATCTTCGTCCACACCTTGTTCATTCTCGTGGTCTGCGCCGGCTGCGTTCTGCTCTCCGACGTCCAGCAGCACCGGGTGCGGTCGATCAGGGAACTCGCGGAACATCGCCTACGGCTGCTGGACCGCATCATGGCGGCGGAGGAACGTGAACAGCGGAAGATCGCGGAAGTGCTCCACGACGGTGCCCTGCAGAACGTCCTCGCTGCCCGGCACTTCATCGACGAGGCGGCGTGCAGCCCGGAGGATGTCACCGATTCCCTGCAGCGCGCCGACGAGGCCCTCACGGCCGCGAGCAGGCAGCTCCGCTCCTCGGTACGGACGCTGCACCCCGAGGTGCTCGTCTCGGGCGGCCTCGTACCCGCCCTGGAACATCTGACCCAGCAGGCGTCCGAGCGCGGCAGATTCCACGCCGAGGTCCACGCGGCCATCACCACCGCGGGGAGCGCCGACCGGCCGCTCTACTGGCTGGCCAGAGAACTGCTGGAAAACGTCGTGAAACACGCGCAGGCGAAAAATGTCACCGTCACCCTGCAGAAGAACGACTCGGCGAGCGTACGGCTGTCGATCCGCGACGACGGCATCGGGATTCCCCCCGACGCCATGACCAGAAGTCTTTCTTCCGGGCATATCGGTATCGCCTCACATCGTGCCCGCATCGAAGGAATGGGAGGCACGTTCACCCTCCACGCCAACCCCTCCGGCGGCACCACGGTCGAAGCCATCCTCCCCCTCGGATAGCCGCCGGTCCTTGCCGGCGGCGAGAGGCTGCGCACCGTAGGTGATGCGGACGACACCGTCGGCGTGCCGTTCCGCGGACGCCCGTACGCCGAACACGTCGGCGAGGATCTCGGGGGTGAGCACTTCGAGGACCGGTCCCGCGACGACCACCGTTCCCTCGTGCAGGACGACCACGTGGTCGCAGAGCCGGGCGGCCAGGTCCAGGTCGTGCAGGACCGCCAGCGTGGTGACGCCGGTGGTGCGGATCAGGTCCAGCAGTTCGAAGCGGGCGCGGATGTCGAGATGATTGGTCAGCTCGTCGAGCACGAGCAGCCGGGGCTGCTGCGCCAGTGCCCTCGCGAGCAGGACGCGCTGCCGCTCCCCTCCGGACAGGGAGGCGTAGTCACGGTCGGCGTAGGGCCGCACGCCGCACCGGTCGATCGCGTCCTCCACGGCCCGGTGGTCCTCGGCGCCGTCGCGTCCCAGCAGACCGTGGTGCGGGGCGCGGCCGAGCGCGACGATCCCGGTGACGGTCAGCCCGGAGGTGGTGCCCGTGGCGTCCTGGAGGACGGCGGCGGTGCGGCGGGCCGCGGCTCGTGCGGACAGGGCCCACACGTCGTCGCCGCCGACAGCGACCACGCCGTCCGCCGGGCGGAGCGAACGGTAGACGGCGCGCAGCAGTGTGGATTTTCCGCTGCCGTTGGGGCCGACCAGGCCGACGATGTCGCCTTTGCGTGCCTCCAGGCTCACGGCGTGCAGGATCGGCCGGTGGTCCAGGGTGATGCGGAGCTGGTCGACGGTCAGTTTCATGGGTCAGTCCAGGCCCTTGTCGCGGCGCAGCAGCCACAGGAAGAAGGGGGCGCCGAGCAGGGCGGTGAGGATGCCCAGCGGCAGTTCGTTGGGGCGGTCGAGGGTGCGGGAGAGCAGGTCGACGAGGACGAGGTAGAGGGCGCCCAGCTGGGCGGTGAGGGGCAGGAGGCGGCGGTGGTCGGCGCCCAGGGTGAGGCGGACGAGGTGGGGGATCATCAGGCCGACGAAGCCGATGCTGCCGGCCACGGCGATGACCGTGCCGGTCAGGAGTGCGCTGAGCACCAGGAGTATCGCGCGCAGTCGGTTGACGTCGACGCCCAGCGCGGTGGCGGACTCGTCGCCCGCCAGCAGGACGTTCAGGCGCCGTCCGAACAGTGTCAGGAGGGCGGTGCCGGTCAGGACGACCACGGCGACGGTCGGGAGCCGGCCCCATTGGGCGCCGGCCACGCTGCCCAGCATCCAGAACATGACCGTGCGCAGTTCGGTCGGTGTCGCCTGGAGCTGTACGTAGGACGTCGCCGAGAGGAAGACGTAGCCGACGGCGACACCGGCCAGGACCAGTCTGGTGGGTGCCATCCGGCCCCGGCGTCTCCCGAGCGCGAAGACGAGTGCGCCCGCCGCCACCGCGCCGAGGAAGGCAGCCGCCGACACCCCGAGCCCGGCGAGTGCCACGCCCCCGCCCAGGGTGATGACCAGCACGGCGCCGAGCGTGGCGCCGTAGGAGAAGCCGAGGACGACGGGGTCGGCGAGCGGGTTGGACACCACGGTCTGCAACACTGCACCGGAGACGGCCAGGCCCGCGCCGACCAGTGCGGCGAGGACCACCCTGGGGGTGCGGAAGTTCCACACGATCTGGTCGGTGGCGAGGTCGGCGGCCGTGCCATGCCCGGTGATGTGGTGCCAGACGATGCCCCAGACGTCATCGAGCGGAACGGTGACCGCTCCGATGCTGATCGCCACGATCATGGTGGCGATCAGTGCGCCGGGCAGGAGGGTGAAGGCCAGAACGGCCCCGAGCCTGTCGTGTCGGTTCAGAAGGCGTCCGGGTGCAGCATCCGCGCGATCTTCTGTACGGCCAGGTCGTTGCTCGGGCCGAGGTACATGGAGTCGGACAGGACCACGAACGTGTTCTTCCTGGCGGCCGGCCACTGGGGGAACTCCTTCAGCAGTTTCCTGGCGTAGGCCGCCGGGTCGGGGTCGTGGTAGCCGATGACGACGAGTGCGTCGACGTCGGTGGCGGCCACCTTCTCCTTGCTCAGGTCGGCGAAGGCGGTCCTGGAGGCCGACTCGAAGGCGTTGGCGCCGCCGGCCCTGGTGAGGATGTCGTTGTAGATGCCGTGGGCGACGACGGAGCTGAAGTCGTTGCCGCCCATGGACATGTTGGAGAAGAGCACCATGACCTTGGGCCTCTTCTTGCCCTTGACCTTGGCTGCCACCTCGTCGATGTGTTTCCGGGAGGCGGCGATCAGCTTCTCGGCCCGCCGGGGGACGTTGAAGACCTTCCCCATGTCGCGCAACAGCGTGTAGCTGTCGGCGACGGTCATCTTCGAGGTGTCCTGCTCGCAACCCTGGGGTGAGACATAGGTGTTGGCCCCGACCTGCCGCAGCTGGTCACGGGTGGCGAAGCCGTTCTTCTCGTCGAAACCGTACGACGTCGTGGACAGCACCAGGTCGGGGCGCAGGCCGAGCATGGCCTCGCGGGGAATGTCGTAGGCGTCGTTGAGTTCGATGTGTCCGGTCGGCAGCGCCTTGACGGCCTTGGCCCGGCCCGGTACCTCGCTCATGCCGTAGTTCTGCTCGTTGGCAACGATTCGGTCCCCGAGGCCGAGGGCGAGCAGGGTCGAAACCTCCGCCACGGAGGCGCCGTTCATCACGACGACCCGACTCGGTGCCTTCTTGAAGGTCTCGGACCGGCCGCAGTTCTCGAGGGTCACCGGGTGCCCGGTCCTCGACGCGGCCTCGGTCTGGTCGCCGTTCGTCGTCCCCTCGGTCGAGGAGTCGGCGCATGCCGTCGTGACCAGGCACAGGGCCGCGGTCAGCACCGCGGCGACCGGCCGTTTGATGGACATGGTGGCTCCTCGCTCACAAGCTCGGTGATGTTCTGTTGCAGTAGTCGTGGCGCGGTGGTCTCGAGTTCCCGACGCGGTCCGACTACTGCTTCCGGGAGGCCGGACGGGGATCGTGTCCGGCCGGTGCGGGCAGCTTGCCGGTGGTCACGCAGTGGTCGAGGTACCGGAAGACCAGGTCGCGGTCGATGGGCGGACAGGTGATGCCGCTGCCGCGCAGGCCCTGGCGGACGTTGTCGGCGCGGACGTGTCCGAGGCGCAGGTCGGGTGTACCGCTCCCGGTGGTGTCGTGGGCGTCGAAGAAGGCGAGCAGGGTGGCGGCGGGCCCGGACGACGCGGGCAGTTGGTCGCGCCATCGGGTGAGCGGCAGGCGTCGTACGGCGTACCCGTACTCCTCCACCCAGTCGTAGAGGTCGCTCAGCCGGACCCTCGGAACCGCCGCGTGGTTGAAGACGGGCCCGGCGGCCGTGCGGGCCAAATGCACCACGGACTTGGCGATGTGGTCGACCGGTGTCCAGGTCTCGTCCTCGGACAACTCCGGGAGGATTCCCGCCGGGAGACCGGCGCGCAGCACGCTCCACAGGAAGTCGTCGGCGTTGACGTACCCGGAGCCGGCGGGTCCGACCACGCGTCCCAGACGGTGCACGGTGACCGGCAGACCACGCTCGGCCGCCAGTTCGAGCAGGCGTTCGGAGGCCCACTTCGACTGCTGGTAGCCGTGACGCAGGCCCGCGTGCGGTGGCAGGAACTCCTCTCGCACCTCGGAGTCGAGGTTCGCCGGCGGGGCCACGGACAGCGTGGACACGTAGTGGAGGGGAATGGTCCGTTGGGCCGCCAGGCGCAGCAGGTGCCGGGTGGACTCGGTGTTGACCGCGCGCAGGGTGCCGTACTCGCGCAGGATGCTGACCGTGGCGGCGTTGTGGAAGACCGCGCCGCAGGTCCCGGCCAGTTCGCCGAGGAGATCGGGTGCGAGGCCGAGGTCCGGGCGGGCCAGGTCGGCGGGGACGGCGGTGATGCGCTGCCGCGCGGATTCCGGAAGCCCGAGGTGGTGTTCCCGCAGGGCTTTGTGCACGCGGTCCGCGGCCGCGTCGCCGGTGGGCGCCCGGACGGTGCAGACGATCTCTGCGTCCGTGGCGGCCAGGAGTTCCGCGAGCAGGTGCGCGCCGACGAAGCCGGTGGCTCCGGTCAGCAGGATGCGCGTCGGAGTGTCCGTGCGCCTGCATGTCCCGGGGCGGATGTCCGGGTCGAGGACGGTGTCGGTGTGCAGCGCCGCGGGGAGGCCGGTGGCGGCGGGTGAGCGGTCGTCGAGGAAGCGGGCGAGTGCCGCCGCCGTCGGGTGCTGGAAGAGCCAGGCGACCCGTACGTCACGGGCGAGTACCGTGCCGAGCCGGTTGGCGGCCTGGATGGCCTGCAAGGACTGGGCGCCCAGGTCGAACACGTCGTCGTCGGGGGCGATGTCGTCGACACACAGGATCCCTTGCCAGACACCGATGACGGTCCGTTCCAGGCGACTGCCGACGGTCGGGACGCGGGGCTCGGGCGCGGTGCTCAGTGCGGGTCGGTCGATCTTGCCGGATCCGGTGCGGGGCAGACGGGTGTGGAAGGCGACGGCCGAGGGGATCATCGCCGCCGGCAGCCTCGCCCGGAGGTGAGCCCTCACCTCGGAGGCGGACGGGGTCGGGGGGTCCGTGACCAGATGGGCGGCGAGCCCGCGGGCGCCGTCCGGCATCGTCCGGCCGACGACGGCCGCCTCACGGATCCGGGGATGGGTCAGCAGCGCGCTCTCCACCTCGGCCGGGTGGACACGATGACCGCTGATCTTGAATTCCTCGTCCGCTCGGCCGAGGAACCGCAGTTGCCCGTCGTCACCGATGTCCACCAGGTCGCCCGTACGGTAGGCGCGGGGCGCTCCCGGAAGCGCCGCGAGAGGCACGAACCGAGCGGTGTCGCGGACTTCGGTCCCCCGGTAGCCGAGGGCCAGGTTGTCACCCAGGAGGTACAACTCCCCGCGGACGACGGCGGCCCTGGTGCCGGGCAGTGGCAGCCCGATGGGTACGGCGTCCGGGGCGAGCCCGGGGGCGTGCAGGTCGGCGACGGTGGCGACCACGGTGGCCTCGGTCGGGCCGTAGGTGTTGAACAGCCGGACCGAGGTGCCGACGGCCTTGCGCCAGCGCTCCACCCGTTCCGGCAGCGCGGCCTCACCGCCGATGACGACGGTCCGCACGCCCGCGGGCAGGGCGGCCGTACCCGTCGAGAGGGCGTGGGCGAGTTCGTGCCAGTAGGCGGTGGGCAGGTCCAGCACGCTGATCCGCAGGCGCTCGCACGCGTCCAGGAACCGCGGGACCGACTCCGTCATGTCGTCGGTACGGACGACGAGGGTGGCTCCGGCGCAGAGCGTCAGGAGGATCTCCTCCACGCTGGCGTCGAAGTGGAGCGGCGCGAACTGCAGGACGCGGTCGTCGCTGCTCAGCCCGTAGCGGTGGGTCGCCCCGGTCACGAAGTTCGCCAGGGCGCCGTGGCTGATCTCGACGCCCTTGGGGCGGCCGGTGGAGCCGGAGGTGTGGATGAGGTAGGCGGGGTCCTGGGGCGAGGGAGGTCTCGGTGCGGGGCCGGGCGGCGAGTCCGGCTGGTCGAGCGCGAGTACGGGTGTGCCTGTGAAGGTGTCCGCCCAGGTGGTCGTCGTCAGGACCAGGACGGGCTCGGTCTCGCTCAGCAGCTGTGTCGTCCGGTCGGGCGGAGCGGCCGGGTCGAGAGGACAGTAGGCCGCGCCCGCGCACAGCACGCCGAGGACCGCGGTGACGGCACCGATCCCCCGCGGCAGCGCCACGGCCACCAGGGTGTCCGGGCCGGCACCCCGCGCCGTCAGGCGGAGGGCCAGATCGCGTGCGTCGGCGTACAGCCGTGCGTACGTGATGCTGTCCCCGGCGTGCTCCACGGCCGCCACCGCGCCCCGGTGGGTGGCGTGGTCGGCGATCAGGCTCAGCACCGGGCGGGCGGGGGCGGGCAGTGGACCGCCGTCGAGAACCCGTGCGGACGGCGGGCTCAGGGGCCGGTCGGGAGCGGCCACCGCCTCGGCCAGCAGTGCGAGCAATTCCGTGTGGAAGGCGGCGACTTCGGTCTCGTCGTACAGGTCGGGGTTGGCGTCGGTCGCGATCCGCAGTCCGGTCCCGTCCGAGCGGTCGTACACGTTGACCGCCAGGTCGTCGACGGGACCGGCGGAGACGTTGTGGACGGTGCTGCGGCGTCCGGCGAACCGGAGATCGTACGCGAACGGCATGATGTTGACACCGGGCCCGGACAGGCGCCGCTGCCCGCCCACCAACTTCAGGTCGCGGCGCAGCTGTTCGTAGCGGTAGCGCTGGTGCGGCAGTCCGGCGCGGAGTTCGCCGGAGACGCGGGCCGCCAGGTCACGCAGGCTGTCGTCAGCGGTGACGGACACCCGCAGCGGCAGGATGTTGCGCACCATCGCCGGTACACGCAGCGACACCGAGCCGAGGCGGCCCATGACGGGCAGGCTCAGGATGGCCTCCGCCGCACCGGTGACGCGGTGGAGATGGGCCGCCGTCACCGCGAGCAGCACCTCGGACCAGGTCACCGACAGCTCTCGGGCGACTGTGCGCAGCGCGTCCACCTGGTCCGGTTCGAGATCGGTGACGCGGCGGTGGAAGGTGTGGGCGGGCAGCGCGGACCGGCCGGCCGGTGAGGCCACCGAAGGGCGGTCGGCGTACCGCGTGTTCCAGTGGGCGCGGTCCCCGGCGTGCCGGTCGCTCTCCCGGTACGCCTGTTCCTCGGCGCGGACGGAGTCCAGTGTACCGAAGCCGCTGTCCGGGATCGGCTCGCCGGCCATGAGGGCGGTGTAGACCTGGGCCACACGGCGGGCGACCAGGGAGAGGCCGAAGCCGTCGAGGGCGATGTGGTGCACCCGGTGGTACCAGAGGTACTGCTCGTCTCCGGTCTTCAGCAGGGCGTGGCCGAATACGGGTCCCCTGGCCAGGTCCACGGGCCGGGCCAGGTCCACGGTCATCCACGCGACCGCGGCACCGCGCGGGTCCGGTTCGCCGGTGAGGTCGACGATGTGCGACTGCCAGTCGGTGACCGGGGTTTCGAGCTGCCAGGGCCGCCCTGCCCCGTCCGCCTCGTAGGTGACGTTGAGGGCTTCGGTCTCGGAGACGACGTGGTGGAGGGTGAGTTCGAAGACGGCCGCGTCGACGGGCCCCTCTATGCACACGTATTCGGCCGTGTTGTAGGCGGGACTGTCCGGGTCGAGCTGCTGGCCGGTCCAGATGCCTTCCTGCGCGGCCAGGAGGGGATGGCGGCGTGCGTGTCTAGGTGTCGGCATGGTTCCCCCCTCCCGGGCGTTCGGCCAGCAGCCGCCACCACTGGGCGAAGGAGGTGCGCTCGGCGAGGTCCACGAAGCTGACCTCGGCACCGGCGGACTGCCACCGTTCGAGCAGGGTGACGATGCGCAGGGAGTCGAGGCCCGCGTCCAGCGGGTTCTCGTCCAGGTCGACTTCGTCGGGGGTCAGGTACAGGAACTCGGCGAGGTCGGCGCGGAAGCTGTCGAGGGTGAGGGGTTGAGACATGGTCTCTCTCTACGGCGGTGTCGGCGGCGTCAGTTGACCTTGCGGGCGGAGTCGCCCCAGAAGCGGTCGCGCAGCTCCCGGCGGAGGATCTTGCCGCTGGGGTTGCGCGGTACGCGGTCGATGAACTCGTAGCGCGAGGGCAGCTTGAAGGCGGCCAGCCGCGGCACGAGGAACGTGTGCAGGTCCCGTGGGCTCGGCCGCTCGCCGGGAGCGGGGACGACGAAGGCGTGGACGCGTTCGCCCCAGCGCTCGTCGGGGGCTCCGACGATCACGGCCTCGGCCACGCCCGGGTGGTGCTCCAGCACGTTCTCGATCTCGGCGGGGTAGACGTTCTCGCCGGCGACGAGGACGGCGTCCTTGATCCGGTCTTGGATGAACAGGTAGCCGTCCTCGTCGAGGTACCCGGCGTCGCCGGTGTGGATCCAGCCGTCGACCAGGGTCTGGGCGGTCCTGTCGGGCAGGCCCCAGTACTCGACCATGCGGGCCGGGGTGTGCAGGCAGGCCTCTCCGATCTCGCCCGGTGGCAGCGCTCGGCCCTTGTCGTCGATCACCTTGGCGCGGACGCCCGGATAGGGGCGGCCCGCGGCCTGCATGCGCGGTCCGCCGGGCACATGGTCGGCCGGTGGCAGGCACAGGGCGGTGTTGCCGGTCTCGGTGAGGCCGTAGATCTGGGCGAACTCGCAGTCCAGGACGGTGAGGCTCTCCTCCAGCAGGTTCTCGGAGATCGGTGAGCCGCCGTAGACGGTCTTGCGGAGCGTGGTGAAGTCCTCCGCGGTCACGCCCGGTTCGGTGAGCAGCAGACGGAGCATCGCCGGCACCACGCAGGCGGTGGTGACGCCGAGTTCGCGGATCAGGTTGACGGCGTGGCGGGCGGCGAAGGCGCGCATCGCCACGATGGTCGTACCCGCGTTGAGGTTCTGCGTGGCCCACCACAGGCCCCCGATGTGGAAGCCGGGGATGCCGACGAGCGCGATGTCACCGTCCCGCCAGTCGATCCAGTCGAGGCCTTCGCGCACCAGGGCGTCACGGACGGCGAAGAAGCTGCGGTGGGCGAGGACGACGCCTTTGGGGAGTCCGGTGGTGCCGCTGGTGTAGAGCTGGGCGACCGGGGTCCCGGCTTCGGCCGCGAACTCCGTTTCCGTGCAAGGGTGTTGTGCGCTCCACGCGGTGATGGTTTCCAACGGTACGACCGTCTCGGGCGGCGCGGTCGGCATGCGTGCCACGATCGGCGCGAACTCCGGCTCCAGGAACAGGAGTCTGGTTCCGGAATCCTGGAGGATGTGGCTCACCTCGGGTGCGGTGAGCCGCCAGTTGATGGGGACCAGCACGGTGCCGCTCTTGGCGCAGCCGTAGAGGATCTCGTAGTAGTGCTCGGACTCCTTGCCGAGGTACGCCACGCGGTCGCCCTCGGCGAGTCCGGCTGCCCGGATGGCGTGGGCGATGCGGTTGCTCTCGTGGTGCAGGGCGCCGTAGGACAGGCTGCGGCCTTCGCAGAGCACGGCCGGGGTGTCGGGCCGGTGTACGGCGTGGAAGCGGACGGTCTCGACGAGGGTTTCCATGGGCGGTCCCTTCGGTGGCCGGGTCAGGGGAGGTTGACGAAGGCGAGGGTCGCCTCGCCGTCGCAGCGTCCGCCGTCGGCGTCCCAGTAGCGGTAGGAGGTCTTGGCGTGGAGGAACGGCTTGCGGCCGTCGGGCTCGCGCCGGGTGACGGACAGGAACTCCACCTCGCCCGAGAAGGAGCGGGGGTTGATCGGGCGCCGGAAGCTGCCCGAGAAGCGGGCGATGAGGACGTCCGGGAGCTGATGCCGCCAGAAGTCGTCCAGGGTCCAGTCCTCGAACCCGGCCAGGAGTCCTTCCCGGACGGACTTCGCGACGAGGTAGTACATCATCTGGTTGTAGGCGATGTTGACCTCGACCGAGTTCAGGTGCCCGGTGTCGTCGATGTAGCAGGACTCGGGGATCGCGAACTCGCAGCGCGCTGCATGGTGTTCGGGCCCCGTCGTGACGACCGCGGACGTCAGGTACTTGCAGTGCGCCTTGTACGGCGCCAGGACACGCTCCAGGAGGTCGGTGTCGGTGGCGTACGGGCGCTGGGCGGAGGTGGTGGTCATGGCACTCGTATCCCGTCGTGCAGTTTGTGGTCGTCGTGGACGGTGACGCGGTAGGAGACGGTCGGTTCCGGGGTGGCCGTGTGCCGGGCGCGGTGGACGAGGCTGCGGTTGTCCCAGACGAGCAGATCGCCCTGCTCGAAGCTCTGCAGGTGGATGTCGCCGTGCTCGAAGGTGTCGTCGAGTTGGCCGGTGGCCTCGAAGAGGCGGTGCAGGAGGTCGTCGTCGAGTGGCCTGCCGTCCGCGTCCTCCATGCCGACGGTGAAGCCCTCACTGATGTAGAGGACGGTCTCGCCGGTGAAGGGGTGCGTGAACGTGGTGGGTTGGCGCACGGCCGGAGTCTTGCGCTCGACCTCCTCGACGACTTCGGAGAGCGGGCGGTAGACGTCCTGCGGGCGGATCTTGAAGTACTTGCGGACGGAGTGCCGGCAGTAGGTGCCGGCGATCCGCTTCCGGAGATCCTCGGGCAGTTTCGCGTGGGCCCGGCCCATGTCGATGAAGTAGGTGCCGCGGTCGCGCAGCGGGACGACCTGGGGGTGGATGAGGGTGATGCCGAAGGGATCGGGCATGAACTGGTAGTCGGCGTGCCAGAAGTTGCCGGTCCTCGGTACGCCTATCTGTCTGCCGTTCTCCGGGACGTTGGAGGACACGAAGATCTCCGGGAGTTCGGGGTGGTGGTACATCGGCTCGTAGTAGGTCTCCGGGCGTCCGAGACGGCTGCCGAGGTCGAGGAACTGTCGGGGGGTGAGGTCCTGCGCCTTCAGGACGGCGATCTTCTTCGTGTAGACGGTCCGCTTGAGCCTCTGGACGTCCGCCTCCGATGCGGTGGTGTGGTCGAAGCCCTCGATCGTGGCGCCGAGGGCGGAGCCGGGATGTTCGGTGATCTTCATGAGTCGATTCCTTCGTGGGGGTGTTCTGAGAACGGGTGCCGGGAAGTCCGGGGGGCGGCGCTGTCTAGGAAGCGGCGGGGGTTCTGCGCACGGCGTGGGCCAGGGGCACACCGCAGGCGATCCCCGCCGCTATCGCGAACACGGCGGTTCGCAGGCCGGCCGCCGAGGGACCGCCGGCCGGATGCCGTCCGATGGCGCCGGCCAGCGCCACCAGCACCGCGAGACCCACGGCGCCGCCGATCTGAAGACCGGTGGAGGTGATTCCTGACGCCACGCCCTGCTCGTCGGGGGCGACACCGGCACCTGCGGCGATCCATATGCAGGTCCAGGCGGCGCCCTGACCCAGACCGACGAGCACGATGCCCGGGAGGAGCAAGGGGTAGGAGCCGTGCGGGGTGAGTGCGAGGCCGAGGACGGCGGCCCCCGTCGCACCGAGTGCCATGCCGCCGGCCAGCGTGCGGTGCACACCGACGGCCGCGACGGCCCGCTCCCCGGCCTGTGTGCCCACCGCGACCACGACAGCAGGAACCAGGAAGGCCAGGCCGGTCGCCAACGCGCCGTACCCACGCACCTCCTGGAAGTACAGGGTCAGGAAGTACGGCAGTGAGCTGAACGTGGCGCTGTAGACGGCGGTCACGGCGATCGGCGCCACAAGCCCGCGGTGCCCGAACAGGCGGCCCGGCACCAGCGGATCGCGTGAGCGCGTCTCGACGACGGTGAAGAGGGTGAGCAGAGCCACCGACAGCACCGCGCTCACCAGGACGGACGGGTTGACCCAGCCGGCCTCGGGCGCCCGCACCAGCAGGAACACCAGCAGGGTGATGCCCGCGGTACCGGTCAGCGCGCCCGCCAGGTCGAAGCTCCGCGCCGCGACCGGTGGGACGTCCGTGGGGAAGAGCACCCAGCCCGCCCACGCGACGGCCGCCGCCAGGGGAACGCTGACGAAGAACACCGACGGCCAGCCGAACTCCTCCACCAGGACGCCTCCGAGAAGGGAACCGAAGCAGAGACCGCCGGCGCCCGCGGCACCCCACACCGCCAACGCCCGGTTCCGGTCCGGTCCTTCGGCGTAGATCGTGTTGATCAGGGACAGGGTGGCCGGGAAGAGCAGGGCTCCCCCGATCCCCTGGACCGCCCGCACGGCGATCAGTACTCCCGGAGCCACGGAGAACCCTCCCACCAGCGAGGACACCGCGTAGACCGAGGCCGCGACGACGAACGTCCGGCGCCTGCCCAGCAGGTCCGCGGCCCTGCCACCCAGCAGCAGGAAGCCCCCCGTCGTCACGACGTAGGCGCTGACCACCCACTGCAGATCGTGTTCCGCGAAGCCGAGGTCCGTGCCTATGGCGGGCAGGGCGACGTACACGATGTTGAAGTCGAGGGCGACGACCAATTGGGCCAGCGCCAGAACGAGGAGCGGCAGTCGTGCCGACATGGTCCGCTCCACCTACTCGTTCGCTCCCATCAGCCGCCTGATCTCCGTGATGAGCACCACCAGCGCCTGCCGTTCGGCCAGGGTCGTCTCGGGATGCCACAGGTCCACGAGGAGACAGGTGCGTGGACGGTCGCCGTCATTGCGCGCCTCGTGCTCGAAGGAGTAGTCGAAGAGCAGGCACCGGCCCTCCTGCCAGGTACGGGTCTCACCGGCGACGGTGATGCTGCACCCCTCGGGGATGTCCACGGCGAGGTGCAGGTTGATGCTGAAGTTCCACAGGTCGCAGTGCGGGGCTATGGACGCCCCGGGCAGCAGGATGGAGAAGTGGCTCTCCAGGAGGGGGCAGATCTTCCCCTCGTCGACGGCGAACTCCTCGAGCACCTTGTACGCGGTGGGCACGAGCGCGGCCGACGGCTCGACCATGGCTCCACCGCGGTACAGGTGGAGGGCCTGCCAGTCATCCTGCCTGGTCAGATGGTGCTCGTAGTCGGAGAACGCCTCCCGGCGCATCTCCCAGGCCGAGGTCAGCTCGTCCTTGATGGCGGGATGTGCGCCTTCCAGTGCCTCGACGACGGAGACCAGTTCCGGGTGAGCACGGGGATCGTGCCACGGGGTGGGAGACAGTCCCGGCAGGATCCATCTGGCTCCCCGCCGGCGCGGGTGCCGGGCCTCACCCCCTCCGGGTTCCAGCATCCGCTCCACCCGGCTGAGGGATGTCGCACCGTGGTCGCTTCTGATCGCCGCGAACGCGTCGTCCAACTCGGGTGTCATGAGGTCCTCCTGGCCGCTCGTGCGACCGTCGCTGTGCCGTGCCGTCGCATCAGTAGTCGGGCGATTGACCGGACGAGTTCCCACGACTTCTGGGCAAGGTGGCGCGTCACCAGGGGACTTGGCGCCTCCGTTCACTCGTGAGGGGCTGGGGCGAGGCGTCGCTGCCGGGGTCACGGGCCCACGCCGCCGGCTGCCGGCGCCGCCTCGCGTGTCGTCCGCGGGCGGCGCCGGTCCGGTCGCCGTCAGGCCGCCCGACCGGCCGGGGCGGTCCCGGGAGGGGTGGGTTTGCCGGCGGCCGCGCTGCCGGCGGGTCCGTCGGCTTCGGCGAGCAGCGCCGTGAGGGTCATCCGCGCGCGGGCCACGCGCGAGCGCACCGTCCCGACCGGGCAGCCTCCGAACCGGGCCGCCTCCTCGTAGGACAGGCCGACCACCTGAGTCAGTACGAACGCCTCGCGGCGTTCGTCGGGGAGGGCGTCCAGCAGGTCGAGGAGGGCGATGCCGTCGTCGAAGCCGGGCAGACCCCTGGGCTGCGCCCACTCGGCGGCCGCCTGCCAGTCGTGGGTGTGGGCCGTCCGGGGACGTACGGCGGCACGGCGGAAACTGTCGACGACCGCGCGGCGGGCGATGGACAGCAGCCAGGTACGGGCGGAGGCCCGGCCCTCGAAGCGGTGCAGGCTGTCGAGTGCCCGCACGAACGTGTCCTGGGTGAGGTCGTCGACGTTCTGCGGGTCGGCGCCCAGATGGGTGACGAAGCGCAGCACGTCGGAGTGCAGGGCCCGCACGAAACGTTCGGCCGCTTGCGGGTCACCGCTCCGGGCGGCCAGCGCCCAGGCGGTCGCGGCGGCGTCCGCCGAGGCCTTGTGCGTTCGCGAAGCGGGCAGGGCAGAAGTGATCACGAGGTGTCCTTCGCAGGTCCTCCGGAGCCCGGTCATGGTGGGACCGCGGGTTCTCCGGTGAGTGGGGTGCCGCCGTAGGGGTGGTACGGCGGCGCCCGGGGCTCGTGCGCACTTGTGCGCGGGCAGCGGTGATCGGGGGTTCTCGGGAACCCATCAGGTCCTCAGGGGCCACTCATGGCCTCAGGACCACTCAGGTCCTCGGGAACCGCTCACGACACCACCGCTGAGCTCTTCCGACGAGGCCTCAGAACGCCCGCTGGAAGGGAAGGAAGGTGGAGCCCCGGTGGATCCGGCTGTCTCAGGCGACAGCGAGGCCCACCGGCGGCCCGCGGGAGATGATGGCGTGGCAGAGCAGGAGTCGCGCCAGGGGGCGGTGCCCGGAGTCGCGGCGCCTGCGCACCGGCGGCCGGCTCGGCGGCACGGGCAGGGCGAGCAGCATCCGCAGAGGGGTCACCAGGCGCGTCGCGGCGGTCCTCAGCAGGCGGAACACCGCGCGCTCGCCGTGCGCCAGCCACAGGCCGCAGAGAATCGCGGCGAGCAGGTGGGCGGCGAACATGCCGAACGTGCCGTTGCCGCCCATGCTGTGTGCCATGTGCGCACCGGGGTCCATGGGCGTCATGGAGCCCGACCCGATGTCTCCCAGGCCGGGCATGTGCATCGCGTCCATGTGCATGGACCCCATGTGCATGGGCCCCATGTGCCTCGAACCCACGTGCGGGGAGCCCATGTCCGTGGGGTTCATGTGCAGGGAGCCAGCGGGAGCGGCCCCCGTGCCCGTGGCGTCCACGCCCTGTGCCACGGCGGACGAACTCTCGGACCGGCCGGACACGAACGCCTGCGCCAGCGAGAAGCCCTCGTGCAGGACCACCTGCGCACCGACCACGACCGTGACGATCAGCGCCTGTCCGCGCTCACGCCCGGCGAGGCACCAGCCGGCGGCACCCGTCCCGGCGGCCCCCGCCACCATGGCCCACCACGGCACCGGGACACCGGACATCATCACGTGACCGAGGGCAGCGAGCAGCACGCAGGCGGCGGCGAACACACCGGCCCGCAGCGTGCGGCACCACCCTCCGACAGTCATGACGCGCCCATCTTCCCACCAGTGGTCCGGTCGTCGTCAGGGGGTACGTACGAACGCGCGCCCCGGACTCAGCCAGAGAAGAGTGACACACACCGAACCGTCAGGGCGGGAACTCCACGGACATCGCGGACGACTCCGGCAGGTGACCGTGCTCAGGCGCGGCAGCGCAGCATCTCCAGCGGCGGCCTGGTGTGGAGGTCCGTCCAGAAGTCCGCGCCGAACTCACGGACGCCGGCCTCGGACACCTGGAGCGGGACCCACTCCACCGCGCGGAAGCCGGCCGCCCGCAGACAGTCCTCGTAGACCTCGCGGCGCGGGGCCGTGGTGACGATGCTGATCGGCTCGGGTTCGACGAGGGCGGTGACCCGCACCCGCGGACCGGTCTCTGTCTCCTCGCCGGTCGGTTCGCAGCGGAACCCGTACCTCTCCAGGGACGGACAGTCGAACCGGTAGTCGGGCTTCTGCGCCAGCACGAAGAATTCCCCGCCCGGCACCAGGCTCCGGTGGATGTTGCGGCACATCCGCTCCATCGCTGCGACGCCCTCGGCACAGTTGAGACACTGGACGCCCATGGTGACGTCGAAACGCCGTTCGATAGGCCGGAGTTCGGTCACGTCGCCGACCTCGTAGCGCACTCCCGGCGGGTCACGCCGCTCGATGTCCCGGGCGGCGGCGACCATTTCGACGGAGATGTCCACGCCGAGGCCGTCCGTGGCACCGCGCCGCTTGAACTCCCTGCTGTACAAGCCGGTGCCGCACGCCACGTCGAGGACCGCCCTGCCGCTCACGTGCCGCCCCCTCCTGCGCTCGGTCATGTACGTGGCCACGCCGGCCTGCCCGAGGTGAAGACGGGCCGGGCCGTGGTCATGGCAGCGAGTCTTCTCCGTGCCCGCCCGGCCGACGTACTGGCAGATGGCACGGGGAAGTCGGGCGACGGCCTCCGAATCGACCAATGCCGTTCGAGCACGGCGTTCACGGCATGCGCCTCGTCGACACGGTCAGGGCCGGAAAGCGGCCGTCCCCGCGCGGACCACCACGGCGGACATCCGTACGCGGCCGCCGCGGCGGAACGTCAGTGTGAACGGCACCCGGTCACCCGCCCGCCACGCGCCGGCCGGGACCGGCACCGTCAGGTCCATTCCGTGCGGCGACATCGCGACCGTCCGCCCGGCCGGTATCTCGACCGATGCGATCGAGGATCGGTAGGCCGTCGCCCCTCCGCCCATGCGGTGCCGGGCGAGTGTCACCCCACCGGGGACGCCGGGCGAGGTGACCCCCAGCAGACGGTCGGTCGAGCCGCCCTCGTTGGTGATGCGGAAGAACGCCGCCGTCTCGGGCGAGCCGCCGGTCGGGAGCAGCACCCGTCCTTCGGTGACGTGTATGCGGGCGGGGCTTCCCGCGTGGCCCGCGCCGACCCAGGTGGTCAGGCCGGCCAGCGCCAGGCCGGCCGCGGCGACGGGCACAAGAGTGGCGAGGAGGGCGTCGGTCAGCCGCCTGCGATCGGTGAGCCGGGCGACGGCGCCGGCAAGGAGTCCGTTCACCGGGGCACCGCCCGCTTGCGCCGCCGCGCGCGTGCCGGGGCGGGTGTGGGCCGCCACGCCCGCAGGCGCAGGCTGTTGCCCACCACCAGTACGGAGCTGGCCGACATCGCCGCCGCCGCCACCATGGGGTTGAGCAGCCCGGCCACGGCGAGCGGCACGGTCACGACGTTGTAGCCGAAGGCCCACACCAGGTTGGTCCGGATCGTACCGAGCGTGCGCCGGGCGAGCAGCACGGCGTCCACCAGGGCTTCGATGTCCTCGCGTACGAGTGTCAGGTCGGCCGCGCCGATGGCCACGTCCGTACCGCTGCCCATGGCGATGCCCAGATCGGCGCCGGCGAGTGCGGCGGCGTCGTTCACGCCGTCCCCGACGACCGCGACCCGCCCGCCACCGTCCTGCAACCGCCGGACGAGGGCTGCCTTGTCCTCGGGCGTGCAGCGGGCGTGCACCTCGTCGATGCCGAGTGCGCCGGCCACGGCTCTGGCGGGTGCCTCACCGTCACCGGTGGCGAGAACCGGCCGGATCCCGAGTCGGCGCAGTCGGTCCACGGCTCGGTAGCTGCCGGGCCGGACGACGTCGCCGACCGCGATCAGCGCCTCGGCGCGTCCGTCGACGCGTACGAGGACGGGTGTGTGCGCGGCGTTCTCCGCGGCCGTGAGCGCGGCCCCCAGCACGGTCGGCAACTCGCCCTCCGGGGAGAGGACTTCCACTGTTCGGCCGTCGACGCGGCCGCGTACTCCCCGTCCCGGTGTGGCCGTGAAGTCGCGGACGGCGGGGAGCGGTTGCCCGGCCAGTGCGCGTCGCGCGCAACTGGTGACGGCTCGCCCGAGCGGGTGTTCCGAACCCTGTTCCACGGCACCGGCCAGGCGGAGGACCTTCTCCTGGCCTAGACCGCCCGGAGCCGCGGTGATCCTGGCGACGGTCATGTGGCCGCTGGTCAGCGTGCCGGTCTTGTCAAGGACCACGGTGTCGACGTGCCGCAGTGCCTCCAGGGTCCGCGGACCGCCGACCAGTACGCCCAGTTGGGCGCCGCGGCCGGTCGCGGCCATGAGGGCGGTGGGCGTGGCCAGGCCGAGCGCGCAGGGGCAGGCCACGACGAGTACGGCCACGCACGCGGTGATCGCCGCCTGGGGGTCGGCTCCGGCGCCGAGCCAGAACCCGAGCACGGTGACGGCTACGGTCAGCACGACGGGTACGAACACCCCGGCCACGGCGTCGGCCAGGCGCTGCGCCCGCGCCTTGCCCGCCTGGGCGTCGGTCACCAGCCGGGTGATCCGGGCCAGTCGGGTGTCGCTCCCGACGGCGGTGGCTCGCACCAGGAGCAGACCACCGGCGTTGACCGCTCCTCCGACGAGGGCGGATCCGGGCCCCACCTCGACCGGCTCGCTCTCGCCGGTGACCAGGGAAAGATCCAGGGCGGAACTGCCCTCCACCACACGGCCGTCGGTGGCGACCCGCTCACCGGGGCGCACGGCGAAGACCTGCCCCACCCGCAGCTGTTCGATGGGCACGGAACGCTCGCCGTGCCCATCGTGCACGGACACCTCCTTGGCGGCCAGCTCCGCGAGCGACCGCAGGGCGGCTCCGGTACCTCGCCCGGCCCGCGCCTCCAGGAACCGTCCGGCGAGCACGAACAGCGGTACGCCGACCGCGGCTTCCAGATACACGTGCGCGGGGCCGTCCAATGCGGACGGCAGCAGACTGAACGGCATCCGCATCCCCGGGTCGCCCGCTCCCCCGAGGAACAGCGCGTACGCCGACCAGGAGAAGGACGCCACCACGCCCAGCGACACGAGGGTGTCCATGGTGGCCGCGGAGTGACGCAGTCCGCGCACCGCCCGTACGTGGATCGGCCAGGCGCTCCACACCGCCACCGGGGCCGCCAGCACGAAGCACAGCCACTGCCAGTTCCGGAACTGCAGGGACGGCACCATCGACAGGACCAGCACGGGAACGGCCAGCAGCGCGGTGACCACGAGCCGCTCGCGCTCCTGGAGCGCGGCGGACTCGGCATCCTTCTCGCCACCGTCGGTCCCGTCGCGCCTGTCCGGTGCGGCGGGCTCGGGCAGCGCGGCCTCGTACCCCGCCCGCTGGACGGCCGTGACGAGGTCCTCCGCGGGGATGTCCGCGGGATGGCTGACCCGGGCGCGTCCGGTGGCGAGGTTGACGGTGGCCGTGACCCCGTCGAGCCCGGCCAGATTCTTCTCCACCCGGCGGACGCACGCGGCACACGTCATACCGCCGACCGTCAGATCCGTGACCACCAGCGGCGCCAGGGGTTCGGCCCCCATCACTCACCGCCGCCGTGCATGCCGGGCATGTCACCCGTGCCGCCTCCGCTGCCTCCGCCGCCTCCGGAGCCGTGCATGCCCGGCGCCACCGGCCCGGCGGCCGATCCCACGGCGTACGCCGCCGAGAAGACCAGCACCAGCAGCAACAGGAAGCCACAGAGCCTGGGCGGGGGCAGCAAGGTGCGGGGAACCGCGGCCGCTCTGCGGAAGGGGTGTCGGGACTCGGCCATGCTCGACCTTTCTGGTCGCTCGAACCGTCGTACGGCGCAAGAGATCGCAGCCGTACCGCTCCAGCAGTCGGACGGATCGGTGGCGGAGTTCCCGCACGGGACGATGGCGTAGGCCACATGGCGGACCCGTGCGGAGCTCGACGTCAGCCGGTGTCGGCGGAGCGGGTGTTCCAGCGTTCCTCGATCCTGGCCAGGCGCCAGTAGGCGATGGCGACCGCCCAGACGACCACGAACAGACCGACGATGACGTAGCCGACGCTGTCCAGGTCGAGCCCCGCGATCCAGCCGGTGACGCCGTCGCTCAGGCCGAGCTTGTCGTGCAGGACGCCGACCAGTTCGATGGTGCCGACGAAGAACGCGACGGCGATGGACAGGCCGGTGATCGTGAGGTTGTAGAACACCTTGCGGACGGGGTTCGAGAACGCCCACTGGTAGGCGAAGTTCATGAACGTGCCGTCGAGGGTGTCGAACAGGCTCATGCCGGCGGCGAACAGCAGGGGCAGGCACAGCACCGCGTACCAGGGCAGCCCGGCGGCGGCGCCGTTGCCGGCCAGCGCGAGGAGCAGGACCTCGGTCGTGGTGTCGAAGCCGATCCCGAAGAGGAAGCCGAGGGGGAACATCTGGCCCGGGCGGCGGATGGACCTGGTGAGCCGTCCCAGGATGCGGTTCATGAACCCGCGCGAGTCGAGGTGCGCCTCCAGCTCGGCCTCGTCGTACTGGCCGGCGCGCATGGCCCGGAAGACCCGCAGGATGCCGAACAGGGCCACGAGGTTGAGCGCGGCGATGAGGTACAGGAAGGACCCCGAGACCGTGGTGCCCACGGTGCCCAGGACCTGGTGGGTACGGGAGCCGTCGTTCATCAAGGTGCCGGCGAGCTTCGCACCGCCGGCGACCAGGGCGGCCATGGCGACCACGACGCTGGAGTGCCCGAGGGCGAACCAGAAGCCCACGGAGACGGGCCGCTTGCCGTCTGCCATCAGCTTGCGGGTGGTGTTGTCGATCGCGGCGATGTGGTCGGCGTCGAAGGCGTGCCGCATGCCGAGCGTGTAGGCGGTGACGCCCAGCCCGACCCCGAACGCCTTGGTGCCGACCTCGTAGTGATGCGGTATCACCAGCAGGAAGAGGATCCCGAAGGCGACCACGTGCAGTGCCACGATCACGGCCAGGAGTCCCGCGGTGCGGACGGTGTCCTCGCGACGCCAGCGGAAGGACGGTTCGGCGTCGGTTTCGGGCACGCCTTGGGACACGGTCATGCGGTCACGCTCCAGCACCTCGTGGATCAGCTTCGTGATGCCGTGGCCGGTCTCCTGGCTGACGGGTCGACGCGCCCGCCCCTGCCTTCCCGGCCGTGCGGCCAGTGGCATACGTGGGGCGGGAACTCCCCGATCACAGTGGCGAGGGCCGCTCCGGACTGAGCCCCTGAGGGCTGTCACCGGTCTTCCCGAACACCACGGCCCGCCCACCCTAGAAGGCCGAGGTCGTCGGCTGCAAGATTGCACAACTGCGCAGGTATGGAGCCGATCGTCCGGGGCTGCGATGATGGCGGCATGCATCTCGTCCCCGCGGACCGTGCCGGGCGGCGCACCATCGACGGCCACCGGGTCTGTGACGCCATCGCCGCCGTCGGCGAGCCCGAGCGGGTGCGCACCTGGGCCGACCGCTTCTCCCTGCTCTCCGATCCCGGGCGGCTGTCCCTGCTGCTCGCCGTCCACGAGGCCGGTCCCATCGCCGTCTCCGACCTGGCCGTGGCCACCGGAATGCGCGACACCACCGTCTCCCAGGCACTGCGCCTGCTGCGGGCCGCGGGAGTGGTCGAAGGCCGCAAGGACGGCCGGATCGTGCGCTACCACCTCGTCGACGGGCCGACGGCCGCGCTGCTGGAGCACTGCAAGTCCGCCGACACCGGCGACGTCCGCGTACGGCCCCACCGGTCCGAGGAGTAGGGCACCGAACGCGGCTGCGCACCGGGGAGCGACCGCGGTACCGCGCCGCGTCGGCATCCGGGCCGGTGTCGGCCGGAGCCCTCAGCCGCGGGCGCGGGCGTTGAGCCGGGCGGCCTGTCGCGTCAGGTGGTCGCGTTCCGCCAGGTTGGGAGCCTTGTGCGCCGCCTCGGCGTACAGGCGGGCGGCCGTCACCACATCCCCGTCGCGCTCGTGCAGGTACGCCGACACGGCCGAATGGCGGGGCAGCGACGCGTCCAGTTCCGCCAGCGCGGCGAGCCCGGCACGCGGGCCGTCCGCCTCGCCGACGGCGACGGCGCGGTTGAGCCGGACGACGGGGCTGTCGGTGAGGCGTACCAACTCGTCGTACCACTCGACGATCTGCACCCAGTCCGTGTCCTCCGCACGCTGCGCGTCCGCGTGCAGGGCGGCGACGGCCGCCTGGGCCTGGAACTCGCCCAGCCGGTCCCTCGACAGAGCCGCCTGCAAGAGGGTGATGCCCTCGGCGATCGCCTTCGTGTCCCAGCGGCCGCGGTCCTGCTCGGCGAGCGGCACCAGGCTGCCGTCCGGCCCGGTCCGGGCGGGCCGCCGGGCATGATGCAGCAGCATCAGCGCGAGCAGCCCCGCCACCTCCGGGTGGTCGATCCCGGCCGCGAGCTGCCGGGTGAGCCGGATCGCCTCCGCGGCGAGGTCGACATCACCGCCGTACCCCTCGTTGAAGATCAGGTACAGCACGCGCAACACGGTGGCGACGTCGCCCGGCCGGTCCAGCCGCACGCCCGAGACGGTGCGCTTGGCCCGGCTGATGCGCTGGGCCATGGTCGCCTCGGGCACCAGGTACGCCCGGGCGATCTGCCGGGTGGTCAGCCCGCCCACCGCGCGGAGCGTCAGTGCCACCGCCGACGACGGCGTGAGCGAGGGGTGTGCGCACAGGAAGTACAGCTGGAGCGTGTCGTCCACCGCGGGCGAGGGCGCCGGTGGCGGCTCCTGGTCGACACGGTCCTCCCGCCGGCGGCGGGCGGCATCCGCCCGCACCGCGTCGAGGTACCGGCGCCAGGCCACGGTCACCAGCCAGCCCTTCGCATCCCGCGGCGGATCGGCCGGCCACACGCGCACCGCTTCCAGCAGCGCGTCCTGTACGGCGTCCTCGGCCGCGGCGAAGTCCGCGCCCCGCGCCACCATGACGGCGAGCACGCCGGGCGTCAGACTTCGCAGCAGCACCTCGTCCACGGCCGGGTCACTCCGTGACGGTCGGCGGCTCGGCGAGGAACGGGCGCAGCTCCAGCCACTCGTGGATCGGCTCGCCGCCCGCGCCCGGCGCGGCCGACAGTTCGCCCGCCAGCTCGACCGCCCGCTCGTAGGTGTCGACGTCGATGACCATCCAGCCGGCGATCAGGTCCTTGGTCTCCGCGAACGGGCCGTCGGTGACCGGCGGGCGCCCCTCACCGTCGTACCGGACCCACGTCCCCTCCGGGGCCAGCGCCTGGCCGTCGACGAACTCCCCGGTCTTCTCCAGCCGCGCCGCGAAGTCGCGCATGTACTGCACGTGCGCCGTGATCTCGTCCTGCGTCCACTGGTCCACGGGCACGCAGTTGGCAGGGGCCGGCGCGCCCCGGTAGTGCTTCAGCAGCAGATACTTCGCCATGGTGACCTTCTCCTCGAATCTCGTGCGGCCCATTGTGGCCGCCTTCACCCCGGAGACGGAGCGGGTCACGCGATCTCGACATCGCCGCCGGAAGTTTTTCAAGCCGGGTGCGACGCCCTTGCCCGAACGGACTTCCCGCACGTCGGCTCGGCCGTGCCTCAGCCGCCCGGGCTGCCGGCCTCGGGGAGTCTGCGTGCCATGCGTTCGTCGTGCACGAACAGGGCCAGGCCGGCCGCCAGCACCACGCAGGCCGCCCACACCGCGTGCACACCCCATTGGAACGTCAGCCAGCCCCCGCCGAACGCCCCCGCGAGGAAGGCCAGCACGACGGCCGCGAAGTGGCGTGCCCGGCGCCGGGCGTCCGCGCTCCGGCCGACCACCGCTTCGTAGGCGTTCTGCATGGCCGAGCGGAGGTTCCCGGTCGTCATCGTGCTGTTGTAGACCGTGTCGACCAGGGTGCGGAAGGTGGACATCTGGACCGACGCCATGAACGCGATCAGGACCGTGACCAGGGCGTCCGGCGCGCTCGCGGGGATGAGTCCGACCACCGCCAGCACCACGCACTCCAGCACCATCGCCACGCAGGCCGGCCGGCGCAGGAACGCCGCCACCCTCGGCCGCCGCAGCGTTTCGGCGACCAGGACACCGGCGAGGAAGGCGACGACCGCCGGGAGGTGGCCCAGCGCCTCCCACCAGTGCCGCTGCGCGGCCGCCACGCCCATCAGGACCACGTTGCCGGTCTGCGCGTTGGCGAACACCCCGCCACGGCTGATGAAGGTGTAGGCGTCCAGTCCCCCGCCGACCAGCGCCAGCAGGATGCCCAGCCGTACGGACCGGTCCGTCGGCAGCACCTCTCCGGCCGCACCCGGCCCTATGGCACCGGGGCCCGCGGCACCACCGGCCGGCCGGGCGACCGGGCTCGGCCCGGTTGCAGCGCCACGCCCCGCGGCACCATCGGTCCCGGTCGCGGCAGGACCCGACTGCTCGACCGGGCGTCGCCCCATGGCGCCGTCGGACCCCGCGGCGGCGCCCGGCTCCGTGGCACCGGTGGCGGGCGGGCTCTGCTGCTGCTCGGAGTGGCCTCCCGCCTGCGGTGTGGCGTCCGACATGCCTGCCCCTTCCGCCTCCCGCGGCCCGTCGCCGCCGAGCCGCCAGGCAACCTGGCGCGCGGGCGTCGAGCCTGTTGTGTCCCCCGGCCGGCAGTCCGTGCCGCCGCAGCCCAGGTCGATCAGCCGCCGTCCGTGCACCTGCCGATCCGGCAACCGGCCCCCGGCCTGCTCGCGCGCCTCGGCGCCGCTCCGACCGGAGGCTCGCCCTGCCGGAGCCGCCGTATGTTCCGGCCGGCCCGAAGCCCCGGCGCGGCGCGGCGCGCAGATGTCTTCCGATCATCCCCCACTCCCCCGGCCGCTGCCCGGTGGCGCCGGGCAACCCCGGCCCGGCGTCGGCCTCGGACGCCCTGCCCGGGAAAATAAGCGTCCGCGCGCGCCGGCCTTCCCGAGGATCTGGCCGTGGAACTCCGGGGCGGACCCTTCCTGGCCGGTCCCGCCCAGAGCCCGCTGGACCCGCAGGACCCGCTGGTGACCGGCCCGCCCGCGTCTCCGTTCCGCGTTCGCCCGGCCACGGCCCACTCCGCGACAGGAGCTCGCGGACGCGGGCGTGCGGCCTCCCGAGCGCCAGGCGGATGCGCCCGCCGCATGCCGGGGGGAGCATGGAGAACAGCTCACCACACCCAGCTTCAGCCTCACGCGCCCTCCGGACGGGCGTCCGACGCGGGACATGGCCATGAACGAACCCACGGACCCCCACACCACTCTGCACCGGGACTCCGCCCTCGCGACCACCTTGCGGGACGTCGTCGAGCACCTGGGCGCGAACACGGGCCTGGCCTACCTGCTCGACAAGGACAAACAGACCCTGCGGACCGCGATCGTCGCCGGGGCCCAGCCCGCGATCTACACCATGCCGGAACGCGTGGACCTCAACGCTCCCTACGCCACCGCCGCGGCGTTCCGCACCGGGCAGATGACCATGGCCGGGTTCGCCGCGCCGTACTACCCCGACCTGAAGCTCGCCAGCCGCATCCCCTTCCCCTATTCGGTGATCTCCCTCCCCCTGGACGCCGAGAGCAGCCGTCTCGGCGTCCTCACCTTCGCCTGGGTGCCGCCCCGTACCCGCTTCCTGCACGCCCACGAGATCGCCTGGCTGACCGACCGGGCCGAAGACCTCGGCCGTACCCTGCACACCCTCCTCGGCCAGGGCGTCGACATGCATCCCGGCACCAAGCCCGCGCTGATCCCGCTCTATCAGTCGAAGTCCCATGCGGCGCAGGCCGACAACTCGGGCTGGGGGCTGCCCCACGTCCCGGGCTCCACCGAGGTCAGCTTCATGTACCAGGTGCACCAGCTCGCCGCCGAGCTCAACGAGGCCGCGAGCGTCGACGAGATCATGCAGGTCGCGCGCGACCGGGTCATGGCCCCGTTCGGCGCCTCCGCGTTCGTCGTGAGCACGCTCAAGGACGGCAGACTCTGGATCACCGGGCACAGCGGGTATCCCACCGTCGCCCTCAGGCTGCTGCACGGCCAGGCCGCCGGCCCCCATCGCCCCGACGCCGACGCCCTCCTGACCCACACCCCACTGTTCTTCGAGGACCACGCCACCCTCACGCAGGCGTACCCGCACGCCGTGGACGACGAGCTCGAAGCGACCTGCATCCTGCCGCTCATCCTCAAGGACCGGCTCACCGGGGTGTGCACTCTCGGCTTCGGCCGGCCCCGCACCTTCAGCTCGCAGGAACGCGCCGTCGCCATGATGATGATGGACCTCCTCGGTCCCGCGATCGAACGCGCGAGTCTCGACGAGAACGCCCGCTCCCTGGCCGAGAACCTGCAGAAGAAGCTCCTTCCCCGCGATCTCGTCGAGGTCCCCGGCATCACCACCACCGCGCGCTACCTGCCCGCTCCCTCCACCGCCGGACTCGGCGGCGACTGGTACGACATGATCCCGCTGCCCGCCGGCCGCCTCGCCCTGGTCATCGGCGACGTCGAGGGGCACAGCATCGAGAGCTGCGTGGTGATGGGGCAACTCAGGAGCGCCGTCCGCGCCTACACCACCGAGGGCCACCCCCCGGACGCCGTCATGACGCGCGCCAACCGTCTCCTCAACGCCCTCGACACCGATCTCATGGCCACCTGCTGCCTCACCACCGTGGACCCCTCGACCGGCGTCGCCGAGACCGCCCTCGCCGGTCATCCGCCGCCGCTCATCCGCACCCCGAACGGCCACATCGCCGCCCCGGATCTTCCTCCGGGTATGCCTCTGGGGATCGACCCCGAGACCACCTACACCGCCGATGAGACCCCGCTCAGCCCCGACACCCTGCTCATCCTCTACACCGACGGCCTCACCCACACGTACACCCATGACACCGTGCTGTGGACCCACACCCTCGACACCACCACCTCGCCGCCTCCCCACGCGGCCGTGTCGGCCACCCCCGCCCAGGACGCTCCCTCCCTCGACACCCTCGCCGACCATCTGATCGACCAGGCCACCACGCACGGCACGCACCACGACGACGTCGCGCTCCTCCTCGCCCACTACGAAGGACCGGACCCCGGCCCCAACCGGCGCATCACGCGCACCACGTTCCACCGCCACGACCTCACCGCGGTCAAGGCGGCCCGCGAGTTCATCACCGACAACCTCCACCAGTGGGGCCTCGACGACCTCATCGACAACTTCCAGCTCATCACCAGCGAGATCGTCACCAACGCCCTCATCCACGCGGACAGCGACGTCGATCTCCGCCTCCGCGAATACCCCGACCATCTGCGGCTCGAAGTACGCGACACCAATCCCACGCCGCCCATCCCGACGCCCATCACCCAGACCCTGGAACAGAATCAGCACGCCGAACACGGGCGGGGGCTCAACATCGTCGACACCCTCTCCACGCAGTGGGGCAACACCCCCAGCGGGCGGGGCAAGACCATCTGGGTCGACATCTACAACACCTAGCGAGCGGTCGTCCGCCTCCCCGGCGCAACCATGTCCCCCGCACGGACGGGACGGTTCCGCCGGCGAACCCCCCAAGTGGACGACGGCGCTTGTGGCGACGGTCCTCAAATCTGGACGCCAGGGCACGAACCCGTGCCCGCGCCTGTTGAAAGGACTGTCGAGATGAAGCAGTACAACCGGTCGGTGTCCATAGCGCTCGTGGCCGTGTCCGTGGTGGGTGTGTCGGCGGGCATCGCGTCCGCGGACGGCATGGCCCCGTCGCACGCCCAGAGCGACAAGGCTTTCGTCGCGTTCATGGCGAACGTGAACGTGAGCGAGATCGCGGCGGGGAGCAACGCGCAGAAGAACGCGACCAGCGAGTGCGTCAGGCAGGCGGGCCATGTCCTGTACGACAACCACACGCAGCTCGAGGTGAAACTCAAGCCGGTCGCGAAATCCTTGGGCGTGCCGCTGCCCAGCGGTCCGACCAAGGCCGACCAGCGAATGTTCGCCCCCGTGGCGGACAAGGCGCACACACCCGCCTACGACACGGCCTGGCTGAAAATGATGTACCCGGGGCACAAGGAGGCACTGGCCACCATCGACCAGGAGATCGCGAGCACACGGAACAGCCAGGTCAAGGCGTACGCCGAGATGGCCCGTCCGATCATCCAGGCCCACCTGGCCATGGTCTACGGCGCCAAGTGCCACACGCCCCCGAGCACGGGCTGACCCGCCGGTGCAGGAGGTCCGGGTACCGCGGCGGGGCGGATCCTCTCGGGGGGTTCCGCCCCTGCCCGCGTCGGGTTGTCGGCGTGCGCGCCGCCCGAGGGTGTTCGCCCCGGTGCCGTCACACCGGGGAACGGCATATGGTCCGTATATGGGTGATGCTCGACTGCTCGCCGTGGGTGGAGCGGCACGGGGCTGCCGCTGTTCCACGCCGGCGCGGGTGCCCGAGCCGGCCGGGCAGGTGACGCGCTGGGCGGCGACCGGTGCCGGCGCCCGGAGGTGAAGCGTGTCCGACGCGCTCACCGGCCCTTCCGCCGCCGGCTCCGATCCCGGGACGGTGGGCGCCGTCCTCGGCCGGCTCGCGCGGGACACCGGCGCCTACGCGAGCGCCGTCTATCTGATGCCGCCGGACCGGCAGGTGCTGCAACTCGCCATGCTGAGCGGTGTCCCGATGCGGATCGCCTCGCCCTGGTCCCGGGTGGCGCTCGCCGCCGCGACTCCGGTGAGCGACGCGGTGCGCGAACGGCGGCTGGTGTGGATCGGCGGTCAGGAGGAGCTGGCGCGCCGCTATCCGCAACTGGCGCTCGTCCTCCCCCACCCCTTCGCCATGGCCGCCGCACCGATCGTCACCGGCGACCGGGCATGGGGTGGAGTGGTGCTGCACTGGGCCGCCACCCACGCGTCCGCGCTGAGCGCACAGGAGCGGGACGCCATCTCCGGTGCCTGCCACCACCTGGGGCTCCTTCTGCGGGAGGCCGCCGCCGGCGGACACCCGGTGCTGGCCGGTCCGGAACCGCGGGTGCTGCCCACGCTGCGGCCCCGTGCCACCGCGCCGGCCGAGGCACAGGCCGCGGTCGACTTCGCCGAGCGCCTCCCCAGCGGCTGCTGCGCGCTCGACCAGGACGGCAGGATCACCTTCCTCACCACCGCCGCCGCCGAGCTCCTCGACGCCGACATCCCCGACCTTCTGGGCAGGCGGCCCTGGGAGGCGCTGCCGTGGCTGGACAACCCCGTGGCCGAGGACCGCTACCGGGCGGCGACGCTCAGCCGTCAGCCGACGTCCTTCACCGCCCGGCGACCCCCGGACCAGTGGCTGTCCTTCCACCTCTACCCGGACGCGTCCGGCATCAGCGTGCGCGTCGTCCCCACGCAGTCGGGCGGCACCGTCGTTCCCCCGCACCTGCTGCACCCCGCGCCCGCCGCCGGACCGGGCCGCGCCACGGCGCTCTACCACCTGATGCATCTGGCCGCGACCCTCACCGAGGCCGTCGGCGTGCGGGACGTCGTCGAGAAGGTCGCCGATCAGGTCCTTCCGGCCTTCGGCGCCCAGGCCCTCGCACTCATGGCCACGGAGGAGGCCCGGCTGCGGATCATCGGGTTCCGCGGCTACTCCGCCGAGATCCTGCACCGCTTCGACGCCGCCCCGCTGACCTCGGACACGCCCTCCGTGCACGTCCTGACAACGGGTGCCGCCAGGTTCTTCGGCACCTTCACCGATCTGAAGCGGGCCTACCCGCCCCCGGTCCTCCAGGACGGCATGGCCGCCTGGGCGTTCCTCCCTCTGATCACCTCCGGGCGTCCCGTCGGCTCGTTGGTCCTCGCCTACGACCGGCCCCGCACCTTTCCGCCGGAGGAGCGCTCGTTCCTTTCCTCGATGGCCGGACTGATCGCCCAGGCACTGGACCGCGCCCGTCTGTACGACGCCAAGCAGCAGCTCGCCCACAACCTCCAGGCCGGTCTCCTGCCCCGCACCCTGCCCGGCGTTCCCGGCCTGGACGTGGCGGCCCGCTATCTCCCCGCGAGCCGCGGCATGGAGATCGGCGGCGACTTCTACGACCTCATCCGCCTCGACGAGTCGACGGCCGCGGCGGCCATCGGTGACGTCCAGGGCCACAACGTGCAGGCCGCCACCCTCATGGGGCAGGTCCGTACGGCCGTCCACGCCACCGCCGGCGCGTCTCCCGGTGAGGTGCTCGCCCGGACGAACCGCCTGCTCAACGACTTGGACGCCGGTCTGTTCACCAGTTGCCTCTACGCCTATCTCGACCTCGACCGGCAATCCGCCTGTCTGGCCACGGCCGGCCATCCACCGCCGATCCTGCGCCACCCGGACGGCCGGACGGAGATCCTCCATCTACCGCCCGGAGTCCTCCTCGGCATCGATCCGGCCGCCGACTACCCGACCACCGACGTGCCGTTCCCGCCCGGGTCCGTGCTCGCCCTGTACACCGACGGACTCGTGGAGGCTCCGGGCACGGACATCGAGGACGCGATCGACGCCCTCGCCGACCGGCTGGCGCAGGCCCGGGAGCGGACCATGGACGCCCTCGCCGACACCCTCATCGACAAGGCCCGGCTCACCGAGCCCCGCAGCGACGACATCGCGCTGCTCCTGATCCACCCCCAGCGGACGCCCCGCTGACAAGCTCGGCGCCGGCGGGTCGCTCAGTGGTCCGTCACCGACCGGGCGGCCGCCTCGATCACACCGGTGACCGCCGCGGGACGGGCGACGGCGACCGCGTGGGAGGAGTCCACCTCGGTGACATGGGCGTTCGCCCGCTCGGCCATGTGGCGTTCCGCGGCCGGCGGGATGACGCGGTCGTCGTTCGCGACCAGGCACCAGGACGGGAGGGCGTGCCATGCGGCGTTCTCGCTCCGGGCCCCCAGGGCGGAGGCATCGATGGGCCGTTGGGTCGCGGCGAGCACCGCCGCCTCCCGTTCCGGGACGTCCGCGGCGAACACCTGTCGGAACAGCTCCGGCCTCACATACAGGTCCGTTCCCCGCCCGCCGCCGGGCAGCGGGTAGGAGGCCTGGTCGAGCGCGCCGGGGAGCAGGCTGCCGGGGAACGCGCCGAGGATGTCATCGGCGCTCTCGCCCTTCTCGGGGACGATCGCGGCCGCGTACACGAGCGCCTTGACCTGAGGGCTCGACGCGGCGGCGTTCGTGATCACCTCGCCGCCGTAGGAGTGGCCCACGAGGACGACCGGTTCCTCGATGGATTCGAGGATGCTGCCGAGGTAGGCGGAGTCCTCCGCCAGGCCGCGCAGCGGGTTGGCCGGGACGACGACGCGGTAGCCGAGGGTCTGAAGCCTCTCCGTCACCAGGTTCCAACTGGATCCGTCGGCGAAGGCGCCGTGCACCAGGACGATGGTGGGGTTCTGCGGCCGCTTCTTCGCCGGGGCGGCGAGAGAGGTCGTGGCGGTGCTGATGACGGCCGCGGCGGCGAGCGCCGAAACGGCCGGAAGGGTTTTGATCATGATGAGTTCCCGTGGAGTGTCGTGCGCGCACGCACGCTTGGCGGAGCAGTGTTCCGCCTTCAAGGTCCCTGATCAGACCCTCCCGGCTCATCAACCGATCGGCCCACCGGGCGGGGGAAGGGCAGGGGCCCGATCGTCCGACCCGGCCCTTGCCGGCGACCACGGTGCCTCGTACTGACGCGGGCCAGAGGCCCAGTGGGTCGCTCAACAGTGCGGCCGGTGGCGGCCGTTCGCCGGTCACTGCGGCGTGCTCAGCCCCCAGCGTTGCCCGATGGCGCCCCGAGCGGTGTCGTCGGGTCCAGGTCGTCGAGGATCTGCTGGAAAGGGCGGCGCAGGGCCACCGCCGCGGGTCGGCTGTCGGAGTGGGCGTAGGCCGCCAGTGCCGCGCGGGCCTCGGTGACGAAGGGCCGGAACTCCTGCTCGGAGAGCAGGGCGTCGATGGCCCGGGCCGTGGCGTCCGCGACGGGACGCAGCTGCCGCTGGGCCCGTCGCACGTCCGCGACCAGATCCGGGCGGTAGGAGAAGGCGGCCGCCTCACGGGCGAGGGTGCCGAGATCCGCGGCGATCCGCTCCGCCGTCTCGATGGCTCGGACGAGGCCGGCCACGGCGCCCCGGTGTCCGCGCCGCAGCGGATTGAAACGCATCGCGCGCTGGGCCTCACCCGCGCGGGTGGCGTCCGCCTTGACGGCGGCGATGTGACCGTTGACGACGGCGAGGTTGTCCCGTGCGACGGCCGGCCCGCCGGTGAGGACGGCGGGGGCGACCGTGACCCCCTGGGCGAGCCGGTTGCGGGCGTCGTCCGCCAGGGCCTTCAGGACGCGCCGCGGATGCGGGGGCCAGAGCAGTGGGGCGAGCGCTGTCGTCACCAGCGCGCCCATGGCCGTTTCCCAGAACCGGGACAGGGCGTAGGCGTCGGGAGCGGGGTTGGCGAGGACCAGCAGGGAGGAGGCGGGAACCTGGACGTTCAGGCCGGCGCCCTTGGGGAAGAAGATGCCGACGGCGAGGCCGAGGGCCACGACGACCACGAGTGACGCGGTCGACGGCCGCAGGACGTTCAGCGTCGCGATGCCGATCGCCACGCCCGCGACGACGGCCAGGACACGCTCATAGGAGATCTGCAGGGCGCTCATCGGGTCGCCGCGCAGGGCGACGAGGGGGACGATCGCCGCGTAGACGGGTGGCTGGTCGGCCCCGACCCACTTGGCCGCCGTCCAGGCGGCGACCACGGTGACGAGGATCCGGCAGGCGGCTGGTCCTTCGGCGCGCAACTGGTCGCGGATCCGGTCCCATCGGCTCACCCGTGAAGCGCTGTCGGGCTTCATGAAGGGGAGAAATGATCGGAAACCGTCACGCGGGCACCATATCCCGAGCACGGTTCCCGCAAGGGGCAACTCCGTGCCGGGGCGCAGGTGTCGTACGCCGGGTGTCCGGGCCGTCCGCCGGGGTCAGCCGGCGGGGCGCGCCGACGGGGCGGGGATCGCGGCGTCGACCCGCTCGACCAGGATCAGGGCCGCATCGTCCTGTCGGCGGCCTCCTCCGTGCCGGAGGAGGTCGTCGCGCAGGGTGTCGAGCAGGACCGCGCCCGTGAGCCCGGTCCAGCGCTGCAGCCGCCGTAGCAGGGGGTAGAAGGTGCCGTCGTCGGCACGGCATTCGGTCACTCCGTCGGTGTACAGCAGGATGCGGTCGCCCAGCCGGAAGGGCCTGGTCACCAGGTGGTGCCCGGCCTGGGCCAGGTCGCCGAACCCCAGCGGCAGTCCGCTCACGGACGGGGTGAGGGGCACCGAGCAGCCGCTGCGCAGCAGGAGCGGCCGGGGATGGCCGAAGTGCACGATGCGCACGACTTCCTCGGTGGGGATCTCGACGATGACGGCGGTGGCGAAACACTCGGAGAAGGCGCCGGCCGAACGCGCGTAGCGTTGCGTGCTGTCCTCCAGGCGCTTGGCCAGGCGGTCCAGCGACCTCTCGGTGTGCGCGGCCTCCCGGAAGCAGGTCAGCAGTGCGGCGGCGGCGTCGACGGCGGGCAGGCCCTTGCCGCGGATGTCGGCGATGAGCACCCGCACGCCGAAGGCCGTCTCCAGGCATTCGTAGGCGTCCCCGCCGATGCGCGCCCGGTGGTGTGCGGCGAGGTACAGGCCGTTCAGGCGGACCGGTCCGAGGCGTTCGGGCACCGGCCGGAGGACCACCCGCTGGGCCGTCTCGGCGATCAGCCGGACGTCGGCCAGTTCCTGTTCCCGGCGCAGCCGGACGGCTCCCGCCCACATGGCCGCCAGGGACACGGCGGCGATGCAGATGATCGTGCCCAGGGACGGGGCGTCGAGGAGCCAGCCGTGGAGCCATGCGACGAGCAAGGAGGTCAGGCTGGTGAGCAGCCCGACACAGGCTATGCCGGTCACGGTGCAGGTGGCCGCCGCCAGTGCGGGTACGGCCGCGAACACGGGTCCGAACCGGGTGTGCGAGGGAGCCCAGAGGACCAGGACGGCCGAGACGACCAGGGCGAGGAGGGGCACGAGGATCCCTACGGTCGCCCCGTACGCCACCTCGCCGACCGCGCGCCGGGCACGGGGCATGTGTGTGCGCTCCTGTACGAGCACGGGATCTCCTGTTCAACGGGCTGCTGACGCGCCTCCGTCGGGGGATCGGCAGTGGATCCGGAAGGCGTCTTCACGCTAGGCGCGGCACCGGACGCCGCTCGTGGCCCGTCCGGCTGTTTCCGCGGGCAGGGGGCCGTCCTCCGAGCGGCGGAACGGCCGGGTCCGCCGGTCGGCCGACGGCGGCGTTCCCCCGATCGGCCGACACCTGTGTCAGGAGCCGGGTCCCTCCGCCGGTCCATTCGGCGGCCCGTGCGGCGGGCCTAGCGTCGAGGCATTCCCACTCACACAGGAGGACGACATGCCCGATGTCTTCGCACGCCTGGCCCGGGAGGGCGTCTCCGTCTGGCTGGACGACTCCGGCCGGGCCCGCCTGGACGCGAGCTCGATCGACGTGCACGTACGGCGGGGACGGGTGTCCGGACTGATCACCGATCCGGCTCCCACCGCCCTGTTGCGCTGCCTGTACGCGAGCCGCGTCGGTACGCGGGGGCTAGTCGGCGGGGCAGCCGACAGGACGCCTTCGTGGTTCCCCGCTCCCGCCGTGCTGCGCGACATGGGGGCTGCGGATCTCCGCCTCTCGTGCGATCTGCTGGCACCGGTCCACCGGGACAGCGGCGGCCGGGACGGGTACGTGAGCGTCGCGCTCTCCCCCCGGACCACGAACCGTGCGACCGACGTGGTGAACGCGGCCGTAGCGCTGCGCACACGGGTCGGACGGCCCAACCTCATGATCCGGATCCCGGTCACGGACGCGACCCTGCCGGCGATCTCGGCCTGTCTGGAGCTGGGCATCCCCGTCCAGGCGACCGGGGTGTTCAACCCGCTTCGGCACGAGCAGGTGCTGTCGGCCGCGTGCACCGGCCTGGAGCGGGCCCGGGACCGGAGGCAACGGCTGAGTGACGTGGCCTTCGTGGTGTCCTTCTCCCCCGGCGCGGTGGACGTCGCCGTCGACCGGTGCCTGGAGCTGGCGGGCGGAGCCGAGGCGGCCGCGCTGCTGGGCGCGGCGGGGCCGGCACTGGCCCGCCTCGCTCAGGAACGCCAGGAACGGCTGCTGGACAGCCCCCGCCTGCGGCGGCTGACGGCGGCCGGAGCGCTGCCGCCGCGCCTGCTCTGGCTGTCCTCCGTCCCGGCCCGGTCCGCGGACACCCGGTACGTCGAGGAACTGGTCTGCCCCGGCACCGTCACGGCGGTGCCCGAGAGATTGCTGAGCGCGGTCGCGGATCACGCGTACGTCAGCGGGGACCGGGTGCGTGGACGTTACGACGACGCCCGTCGCCGGCTCGGCCACCTCGCGTGGTTCGGCGTCGAGCTGGACAGCCTGACCACGGCTCTGGAGCAGGAAGCGGCCCGTAGGACCCGTCGAGGACGGATACCGGCCACGCCGGTCGCCACGCCCGACGCCTCCCGGGTACGGCACACGACGGGGTGCTCCCCGCGGCGGGCATCGCAGCCTGACGGGAATCGGGCTTCCACGCACCGGGCCGGTCCTTCAGGCCCTTCACGGCATGCGGAGGCCCCTCTCGCCGGATAGGCTCTTTTCCCGCTTTCGCAGGGGAAATCGGTTCTCCCATCGCAGATGGGCTCTTCCCCGGGAATCGGTCATGCGCAGAACGCAGAGGACAGCTCGCGTTGGTGCCGCTGTGGCGGCCGCGTCGCTGCTCGGCGCGGGGCTCGGTCTCACACCCGCCGCCGCGGCCGCGCCGCCGGCCGGCACGCCCTCCCCCGCGTCGAGTGCCGGGCAGGACGCGATCACACCGGTCACGGCGTCCACCACGACCGTCCCCGTCCCCGTCCGGGGCACGGACGGCAGGACACACCTGGCGTACGAGCTCACGGTGGTCAACGAGAGCACCCTGCCGGCCACGCTGACCGGGGTGACCGTGCAGGATCGCGACGGCCACCGCACCCTGCTGAAGCTGACCGGCGACTCCCTCGAGGCGCACTTCCGGCCCTCCGGTTCGGCCCCGGCACCAAGCCCACCGACCAGTTGTCGCCGGGGCGTCAGGGACGGGTCTGGATCGATGCCGTCGTACCCGCCGGCACCTTGTTCCCGCTGCGGCTCGGCCACCAGGTGTCGGTGACGTATCCGAAGGCCGTCGGCCTCATCCCCGGGCATGTGACGGAGTCGGTGGCGAACCTGACGGTCCCCGACCGGCATCCGGTCGTCCTGCGTCCGCCGCTCGGCGGCGCGGGCTGGCTCGACGGCAACGGATGCTGCGACCAGGTCACTTCGCACCGGGCCGCGGGTTCCCCGCTGAACGGGTCCACCTGCTTCGCCGAGCGCTTCGCGATCGACTTCGTGCGCCTGGGCGCCGACAACCGGTTGCGCACCGGCGCGGTGGACAAGGTGAGCAGCTATCCCTACTACGGCGTCCCCGTCACGGCGGCGGCCGACGGTGAGATCGTCTCGGTCGTCGACGGTCTGCCGGACTCCACACCGGGCCAGAGCCCGGCGAACCTCCCGCTGAGCGACTACGCGGGCAACCACGTCGTGGAGAAGCTGCCGGGCGGCGAATATGTGCTGTACGCCCATCTCGAACCGGGCTCGACAGCCGGCAGGGTGCGGGCCGGTCAGAAGGTGGCGGCGGGCACGCAGATCGGGCAGCTCGGGAACTCGGGCAACAGCGACGCCCCGCATCTGCACTTCCAGGTGATGAGCGGACCGGACCCGCTCGCCTCGAACGGACTGCCGTTCGTGTTCTCGTCCATGTCCCTCCAGGGCGAGCTGAACGGCTCCATCGACCGCCTCTTCAGCGGGAAACCGGCCCGGATCGGCCCGGCCCCGGCCCACCGGGCCCGACGCGGACGACGAGATGCCCCTCTACCTCGACCAGGTCGGCTTCCCCGCGAACCGGTGACTTCCGGGTTCCCCCGGCCCGCCCTCATGTACGGCTGGTGAAGAACTCGGTCCAGACGGCCTTGCCGTCCGCGTCGTGGCTCTCGTACCCCCACGCCGCGGAAAGCGACTCCACGATGAGCATGCCGCGCCCGCCGGTGTCACCTTCCGCCGGCTGCCGGACACGAGGCGTGCTCAGCGGGTCGTCGTCCTCGACCTCGACCCGGATGAGGCTGTCGTCGGCGTCGATACGGACGTGGAAGACATGGCCGCCGTCCTCGGCGCGGGTCCCGTGGTTGACGGCGTTGGAGGCCAGTTCGGAGACACACAGCCGCACGTCGTCCACGCGACCGGTCACCTGCCAGGCTTCCAGCGTTTGCTCGGTGAAAGCCCGGGCGGCCGCTATGGACTCGGGGACGGCGGTGAACGAATGCTCTGCATGTTCTTGCTTGTGCATGGCATATGTCGCAATCAGGGGGCGCAACCGTACGGCGCGCGTGTCCTTTTCTTGTCCAGAGCCGGCGCCGGTGAAACGCCTGTTCTCCCTGCGAGCGGCGGCGCTGCCGTTCTGCCCACCAGTACGCCTCCGTGGGCGCTCGGGCCGCCTCGTCCGAACGGCTGACCTTGCGGGGGACTCGCGTCCATGCGGGTTGCAGTTGCCGCTCGGACGAGTCGAAACGGCAACCGCGACCGTTGTGCAAGGCACCCGATACGCCGCCAGAAAGGCCCCGCCATGCAGCGCACGACCTTCTTCCTCGCCCTGGGCGCCCTCCTCAGCGCCGCGGCCACCGGGTTCCTGGCCACCACCGCCATCCGGAACCACCACGAGCATCACTGACCTGTCGCGGGGGGGGACGAGAGCCGCATCGCCAATCCAAATGCGCGCCGCCCACGTATCACGTGATGAGGTGACCTCGGGTCGGCCCGTCACGTGCCGCCGAGGTCGTGCGCGACGATGGAAGAAGGCGTATACCCATGCGAGCAACACGCTCGACGCGTCTCGCCGTGGCGTCCGCGGTCGGCATCGTGCTGGTCGGCGGCGCCACGATCGGCGCGGCGGGGACGGCCGCGGCAGCGACCCCCGCCGTGCACACGAACGTCGGCACCGACTGGTGCGGCGGCGGAGGCGACTGGAACCGCTGGTGCTTCGACCACCACGGCGACCGCTTCGACAACCGCTTCGACAACCGTTTCGATCACCGCTTCGGCAACCGTTTCGATCACCGATTTGATCACCGCTTCGATCACCGCTTCGACCGGGGCGCCGTCGTGATCATCGTCCTGTAGTCCCCGCCCCGGGGAGCCGCCCGGTCGCCCTCCTGCCTCCGCTCGTACGCCGCCTCGACCGGCTACGGGTGCTCGTAGAGCTGAAGCACGCCGGCGAGCGAGAAGCAGAGGGCGCCCGTGAGGGTGCCCCAGTTGGCGATGTCGGCGTTGACCAGGCTGCCGGTCGCCGGGCGGGTGTACGCGGCGAGTGCGGAGACCATGAAGAGGACGGAGCCGAGCTGGTTCACGGCGACGATCCACCAGCCCAGGCTGTGCGGGTGGACGCAGGGCCGGCCGTGGCAGAGCTCGACGAAGCCCAGGTGCCCCGAGACGAGGAACAGTACGCAGCCGATCACGTCGGGCACCCAGATCAGCCGGTTGACCTGCTGGACGCTCAAGCCCTGGAGGAAGGAGTCCAGCAGGTTGACCGCGAAGACGAGCGTGCCCAGGAAGAGGACGAACGCGCCCAGCCAGTCCACCCGCATCGGCTCGTAGCTCCACCACCGCCAGCGGCGGGTGGCGAGTCGGCCTGCCCCGGTGGTGTCGTGGCGGGGTGCGTTGATCACCTGGAGCAGCGAGACATAGCCGCCGGTGTTGAAGAACAGGCCGCCCGCGAAGTAGATCGACGCCAACTCGGTGGCGTCGCCCGACCCGTACAGGGCGAAGCCGGCACCGGCCGCGAAGAGGCCCCCGCCGATGACGAACGCGACCGCCGCGATGACGTTGAGTCTGCGCAGCCGGCCGAGAGCGGCGACGTCCGCACGGGTGCACCGGCTCTCCGTCCCGCCGGGCGGGCGGACGGCGAGTGCTCCGCGCCGTCGTGCGGTCCGTGACTCCCACACCGCCTCCCCGCCGCCGGGCAGCGGCCAGGTGACTTTGGTGACGAACGGTCCAGCGCCCTCGGCATGCTGCTCAGGCTGCCCCACGCGCCGAGCCTAGACATCGGCCGGGACCGCAGGGCTCACGAAACGCCGAACCGCGCGCGGGTCCCGCTGGGTAAGCTCGCACGCAATTGTTCTCGGCCGTGCGGGGAGGGGTCGTGGCGGGCCAGCCCGGTGCGGACGTGGCGGACAGCGAGACGGCGGGGCTCGGCGCCGGCCGTCTTCTCCGCGATCGATCCCCCGTAAAACCCGCGCGACATCCCCCGATAACATGTTCGACTTATGGCGATCGACCTGGACACCGGCCCTTACACCGGAAAAACGCACCATCCAGCTCGATCGGCAACCTTCATGGACAATATCGACTAAAATCGGCCGGAAAATTGACACCAACAACACCGCGGGTATTCGCGCGAATAGACTGGAGATCCGCATTCGCCGCATGGCGCCGGCCGCGGGCGATCCTGTGGACCGTGGCCGGGGCCGTCACCGTCGGCTTCCTTGTCGCGCTGGAGATCGCCGCACGCCACTACGGCCTGCCCGGGCCCATGACGAACCAGGCGAAAGAAGTCGTACTCGCGCCCAAATCCGGGCCGCTGCTGTACGCCAGCATGGCGTTGATGATGGTCGTGCTCCCCTGGCGGCAACGGTTCATCGCGGCCGGTGTGGCCGTCGGCATCGACATCGTCTTCTTTCTGGTGCGGTGGGCTGTCGACGCCAAGATGATGTTCGGCAACGGAGCGTTGTGGGTGGTGCTGGGCTATGCGGTCATCGCGGTCGCACGACGCACAGGCCGGGAGCGCGCGCTGCTGCTGAAAGGCGTCGGCCTGGCGCTGCTGCTGGTGGCCGGCCGCAAGACGGGTGACACCTGGCTGCTCATCACGTCGAAGACCCGCCCGACGGTGCTGGACCAGTACGTCGCGACGGCCGACCACGCGCTGGGCAACCCGTCGTGGGTGGTCGGGAGAGTGGTCAGGGCCACCGGTCCGGTCGGCACCCATCTCCTCGACTACGTCTACATCCAGCTCGCGGTCGCCGCGGTCGTCGTCGCGCTGTACCAGCTGCGCGACGTGGCGAAGGAGGGCCGCTTCCCGAGCCACCACCTCGTGCGCACCTTCCTGGTGATCGGCCTCCTGGGGCCCGGCATCTACATGCTCTTCCCCGTGGTCGGCCCCGTCTTCGCCTACGGCCCCGGCGCCACCGGCACCGGCGGTCTGCACTGGGCGGTGGGCGACCTCTGGCCGAACACGCCACCGGTCGGCGCGCCGCACCCGATGCTCTACGACGATCTCACCCCACGGAATTGCATGCCCAGCCTGCACACCGCGTGGGCCACCGCGATCTTCATTCATTCCCGCAAGGCCCCACGCGCTCTGCGCATCGGAGGCGCGTTCTGGCTCGTCGCCACCCTCGGCGCGACTCTGGGTTTCGGCTACCACTACGGTGCCGACATCATCGCCGGCGTGGTGTTCACGCTCACCATCGAGGCGGCTCTGCGTTCGGCCGCACGCGGCTGGGATCGCGCGGGAATGCAGTTCGTCGCCTACGGAACAACGGTTTTCGGCGTGCTGCTGATCTCGTACCGCTATCTGCCGGTGGAGATGGCGAAGCACCCGTGGGCGTTCGGCCCCCTTCTCGTGCTGGCGACGGCCTCGGTGATCCAGGGCTACATTCGGACCACCAGAACGTGGGAACCCCAGGTCGCCCCGGTCGTACAACCGGAGCCCCAACCTGAACCCGTCTGAAGCCTGCCGCACCGAGATGTCGACCGGGTGAATCACCAGTGGCGGAACACGGTGTCGAGGGAAACGGAATGAGTTCGCCGCTGGTCCGGGCCCGTCGTCCCCGGACCGGCCGGCGCGTCCTGGAGGACACGGAACACGGTGAGCGCCGCCAGTCTTCCGTGCCGTTCCGGCCGCCCGCCACTTCGCTCCGCCGACGCTCTCGGGCGGTCGGGCGCCCGTCGCCCCCGGGGCCGTTCGGCTACAGGCGGACGACGATCAGGGCGACGTCGTCGCGTCCGCCGTCGGCCACGCCGAGCCGGGTCAGGAGGGTGTCGGCCAGTTCGTCCGGGCTCATCCGCGCGTGGCGGCCGATGACGTCGGTGAGGCGGCGCAGCCCCACGTCGATGTCCTCGTCGCGGCGTTCGACGAGTCCGTCGGTGTACAGGACGAGCGTGTCGCCCCGGTTGTACGGCACCGTGACCTGGGGGCGCTTGTCCTCGTCCAAGGGCACGCCGAGCGGCGGATCGGTGGCTTGGTCGAGCAGGACCGTGGTGCCGTTCGCCTGGGTCAGCACGGGCGGCAGATGCCCGGCGCTGGTGTAGATGACGCGCTCGGCACGCGTGTCGACCACAGCCTTGACCGCGGTCGTGGCCAGAGCGCCCTCGCAGGTCTGGGCGTAGCGGCTCAGGACGTCCATCGCTCTGCCGGGTTCGTCGGTGGCTCGGATGGCGGCGGACAGCGTGCTGCGAAGCATGCCCATGACCGCGGCGGCGTCGAGGCCGTGGCCCACGACGTCGCCGACCGCGACGGTGTACCGGCCCTCCGGCAGGTCCACGACGTCGTACCAGTCGCCGCAGACGTTGAGTGAGCGCGCGGCCGGCAGGTAGCGCACGGCGATGTTGCGGTGCTCGGCCAGGTCCGGGGTGTGCAGCATGGACTCCTGGAGCCTGAGGGCGGTCTGCCGCTCCCGGCCGTGGGCGTCGCGGAGTTCGTCGTTCAGGCGCTGGAGTTCCTGTGCCCGCGTGTACAGCTCGGCCTCCATCGCGGCCCGCTCGCCGCACGGGTCGTCGGGCCCCGCCCGCAGGTCCCGGCTCATCAGGAACTCGGTCATGTCCTCGACCCGGTGGATGATCCACGCGACCTCTCCGTCGGGCCCCAGAACGGGCGTGTTGATCGGCGACCACCACTTCACCTGGAAGACGCCCGGACTGCCGGTCACCGGGACGTCGTACTTCTGCACCGCCATGGTGTCCGGCCTCCGCGAGGACAGGACCCGTTGCAGGGATGCGCTCAGATTGCGCACGCCGTCGGCATGCGGGTCGGCGGGATTGTCGGGGTGGACGTCGAAGAGGTAGCGGCCGATCAGCTCGTCCCGGGTGCGGCCGGTGGCCCGCAGGTACGCCTCGTTGACCTCGGCGATCACCAGGTCGGGGCGGAGCACCAGGTAGGGGCTGGGCGTCACGGTGAACAGCGCCCGATAGTCGATCCGCGATGTGGTCACGGTCGGCCTCCCGTCGCGCCGCCGGCTCCCGTACCAGAAGTATGCGCCCGGGGGCCGCCCGCGAGCGCGCCCGAGGGGGGGCCTTCAGGGGCGCGGGCCCGCGCCGCCGCCGAGTCCTCCCGGCACCAGACCCGTCCACTCGGCTGCCACGGTGGCCGGCTCCGTGTGCGGGCCGATCCACTCGCACAGCAGCACGGTGGCGTCGTCCTGGAGACGCCCTTCGTGGTACTCGAGCACGGCATGGATGAGGCGGCGCAGGGTCTCGGGCACGGGCAGGCCGTCGGCGTGGTGGCGGATGAGGAAGTCGGTGAAGCGCTCGATGCCGAACTCCCGGCCACCCGGCCGGCGGGCCTCGGTGATGCCGTCGGTGTACAGGACGACGCGGTCGCCCGGCTGGAGGTGCTCCTGGCAGGCGGTGGTGGGCAGCCCGAGGTCGGTGCCCATGGGATGACCGGGCGTGCAGGCCAGGCGGGTGGTCCAGCGGTTGTCCCGGATGACGATCGGCGGGTGGTGGCCTCGGTTGACCCACTGCAGGACGCCGGTGCCGGTGTCGAGGGTGGCCAGGATGCCGGTGACGTACCGCTGGTGGTCGTACTGCTCCAGCAGGGCCGCTTCGACGGCATCGGACCTGCCGACGAGGTCGGCGCCCTGGCGGCGGGCATTGCGGTAGGCGCCCAGCGCGAGCGCTCCGGACAGGCCCGCGGCGGTGTCGTGGCCCATCGCGTCGAAGATCGCCAGGTGCACCAGGGGGCCGTCGACGGCGTACTCGAAGACGTCGCCGCTGATCTTGTAGGCCGGTTCCAGCGAGGCGGAGATGGCCACTCGCGCGTCCGCGTAGGTACGGGGAGGCAGGAGATTCCACTGCATCTCCGCCGCGAGGCTCATCGGCTGCGCCCGCACCCGCTTGGCCAGCTCGTCGCTCGTCGGCCGCTTGCTCACGATGATCAACGCGATGAGCGCGGCCAGCGCCTCCATGTCCGTGCGGGTCGCGGCGTCGTTGCGGCCCGCGCTCACCCGGATCAGCCCGATGCGTTCCGTCCCGTCCAGCAGCGGTACCCACCACTCGAAGACGTCCCCACCCGCCGACGCGGCGGGCAGGACGTCGCTGTACTGATACGCGCGTCCCGGTACGGTCCCCTCCACGTGGAGTTCCGCCTCGTGCTGCCCGCCGGTCGCCTCGTCCCCGGCCAGCAGGCGAAGGCTGTTGCGCTGCAGGTCCGCCACGTAGATGACCACCTGGTGGAAGCCGGCGGCGCGCGCGCATTCGGAGGCCTTGGCGGGCAGCATCTCGGCCGGCATGCAGTGGCTGGCGCGCAACAGATCGGCGAGCATCGCCCGGCCTCCCTCGCCGCTCCCACCCTCGCCGCTCCTTGCCGTCACCGTCCACCTCCCGTCGTCGCCGGTCCGACACGAGCACACACGCCTCCCTCACTACGAAACACCAGGAAGCGGCGAACGCGCACGAGCACGCGGGCGCTGCGGCGGGGCCGCGACCGGACAGCGGTGGGGCCAGGCGGCCGGCGTATCCGCGTGCCGGCTACGCGGAGGCCTCGATGGCCGCCGGGAGGCCGTTCAGGCGGAGGCGGACGGCACCCCGCAGATGGGCGAGGTCGGCGGCGCCGTCACCGGTGGGTACGAGGAAGGCCGCCTGCTCGGTCCAGGTCAGCGAGGTGCCCCGGCCCTCGGGGGTCAGTTCGACCGTCACCAGCGAGGTCCAGCGCAGGACGTCGTCGACGAGTGACTCGTAGCCCTGGACGATGCGCCTGTCCGGCACGATGTCGAGGTAGCGGGAGCGGTACTCGACGCGTTCCTCGGTGCCGTCGAGGTGGCGGAAGGTGCCGCGGGCCCGATCGCCGCCGCCGATGCGGAAGTCCAGTGTGTACGTCGCGCCGTGACCGGGGAGTTTGAACCAGCGCCGCAGGACCTCGGGATCGGCGAACGCCCCGTACACCGCCCGGGGTTCGGCGTCGAGGTGCCGGGTCTCGGTGAAGGCGGTGTGCTGGGCGGCCGTCACCGCTCGCGCGTGGGTCATGATCGGTGAACGCGGGGCCGGCGGCCCCCATTCCCGCCCGCGACGGGTCCGGCCGCCTCAACGCCGTTCAGGGACGGCCGTGTTCCGGCACAGGCGTCTCGCGCCGACGGCACGCGCGGCCGGGGACGCCTGCTCTTCGGTCGAGCGGGCATACGGCGTGAGCCGGGGGACGGACGCCGCCGGCGACCGCCGTACGCCCGCTCGACCACAGGGGGAACCATGCCGACCGCCGCGACCCGGAGAACCGCCGGCCCTCCGCAGCCGACGCGGGAGAAGTGAATGGGTACCGCCACGAAGGTTCCCGAGACCCGGGACATGAGCGGCGAGGAACTGTCCGGCGACGAGGCGTGGGCCGCCCTGCGCCGCTATGGCGGCTGGTCCCTGCTGCGTGACGCCTTCACCCGATTCCGGTACGCCGACGGCTTCAGCCACTCCCGGGCCCTCGCCCTGCAGACGGTCCTGGCCGTCATCCCCCTGACGATCGCCTTCGTCGGCCTGTCGGCCACCCTGCACACCGAGACGCTGGGCAGGCTGGCCGAACTGACGATCCACCGGATCGCCCGGGGGCCCAGCGCCGGCGTCGTCGACGACGCCCTCACCCGCGGCCGGCGCACGGCCGGTGACGGCGCCGCGGTGGCCCTCTGGCTCTGTGCCGCCTTCTCCCTGGTCAACGTCACCACCGCGATGTGCCAGATCGAGCGGGGCGCCAACCGGATCTACGGCAACGAACGCGACCGTCCTTTCCGTGCCAAGTACCTGCGCGGCCTGCTGATGGCCCTCGGCGCGGGGCTCCCGCTCGGCCTCGGGTTCGTCGTCCTGGTCGCCGGTGACGACCTCGCCGCGGCGGCGGTGGCGGTCTACCACCTCGACGACAGCGCCCGGACGGCCTGGGACGTCCTGCGCTGGCCCTTCGGGCTGCTGCTGGCCCTCATCTCCGCGAGCACCGTCTTCCGCCGCTCCCCGCGCCGCAGGCAGCCCGGCTACACCTGGCTGGCGTTCGGCGCGGCCGTCTACCTGATCCTGTGGATGACACTGACCTGGCTGCTGACCCTCTACCTGAACGTCAGCGGTTCCTTCGACACGATCTACGGCCCCCTGAGTGCCTTCATGTCCTTGCTGCTGTGGGCCTACCTGACCTCCGTCGCCCTCTTCCTCGGACTCGCCTTCGCCGCGCAGCTGGAGGCGGCGCGCGGACGGCGGCCCGAACCGATCCGGGCCGACCCCGGAGTGTGAGTGCTCCTGTGCGGGCACCCGTCATTCTTGGGACACGTTTTACGCAACGCACGCAACTGGGTCCGGTCCCCTGTCTGTCTGACAGGGAGTCGGGCCCATGAGGGCCGAAGGGCTAGAGAGCGGGGGCAGGTCGTGGGACGGCGCAAGGGCGGCATAGGGATCGCACTCGTCACGGCTGCGGTGCTGGTGGGCGCGAGTGCCTGCGGCGGGGGCGGTGGTGACAAGGCGGGCGGGGACGACGCCAAGGCGTCGGGCAAGCCGGGTGCGAGTGCCTCGCCCTCGCCGAAGAAGCCCAAGGGGCCGCCGATGCTGCTGGAGACGATCACTCCGCAGAGCGGAACCACGGTGGGCGTGGCCATGCCGATCTCGGTGGTCTTCACGAACCCGGTGGCGGCGAAGGCGCGGGCGAACGTCGAGAAGCACTTGAAGGTCAGCACCTCGCAGCCGGTCACGGGCGCCTGGCACTGGTTCGGCGACAAGCGGGCCGACTGGCGGCCGCAGACGTACTGGCCCTCCGGCACCAAGGTGAAGATCGACGCCGACATGACGGGCGTCGGCAACGGCAACGGACGCTACGGCGTGCACGGCTACACGCACACCTTCAAGATCGGCGACGATGTGCGCGCGGACGTCTCCGTGACGGGCCACACCATGAAGGTGACCCGCAACGACAAGACGGTGCGCACCCTGTCGATCAACGCGGGCAGCCCGCAGTACCCGACGTGGAACGGCACGATGGCCGTCATCGACAAGCAGGAGAAGGTCCACATGACCTCCTGCAGCGTCGGCATCAGCTGTGACAAGGGCAGCTCCAACTACTACGACCTCACGCTGCCCTGGGACGTCCACCTGACCCAGTCCGGCACCTACGTGCACTACTCGACCGGCGACCCCAACCCGGGCAGCGGCAGCGCCCGCGGCTCGCACGGCTGCGTCCACCTGTCCATGTCGGACGCCAAGTGGTTCTACGGCCAGGTCAAGCAGGGCGACCCCGTCACCATCACCGGCTCGTCGCGCGCCAAGGCCCCGGCCGACAACGGCTATGCGGCCTTCAACCTGAGCTGGGACGAGTGGCTCGCGGGCAGCGCGTCCGGGAAGGGAACGACCTCGGCGCTGTGACGTCCTGATGTGACGGGCGGGCCGTCCGCCGCTCCCGCGGTCCTGTTCTCCTCCCGGAGAGCGGGACCGCCGTCCTTCCCGGCCGGCGGCTCAGCCGGTCTCGCCCCCGGACTTGATGAGCGGCGCGTCCCGAGCGAACTCCCGGAACCCGACGCCGTAGTACAGTCCGCGTGCCCTGGGGTGCCCCGGTGCGCCCAGGCAGGCGACCGTCATGTGGTCGGCGCCGGCCTCACGGGCCAGCCGCATCCCGTGCAGCAGCATCGCCCTGCCGAGCCCGCGCCGCCGGTGGTCCGGGTGCGTTCCGACCGGCTCGAACTGGGCGGTCCTGTTGGCCGCGTCGAGCCACATGATCGTCGATGCGGCCATCGTCCGGTCCGGCGCCTCCACCAGTACGTGCAGGTCGCCTCGGTACGGCGGGGTCCGCCGTACCCCCTCGTAGCCCTCGGCCGTGTACGTCGACGGTGTCCAGGCGTCCACGTGCGCCTGGACCGCGGCCCGCGGCCCGGCCTCGTCGGCGGTGCGGAACCGGAAGCCGTCGGGCAGTACCGGACGTTCCACGTCGTCGAGGTCCCGCTGGTTGAGCTGCGTCCAGGAGCCGGTGTCGCCGAGTGCGGCCGGATCGGTCCCGTAGCCGTGCGCCGCCCAGCGCCCCATGGCGTACTCGTCGGCGGCGCTCGGCACCACGGTGCGTTCCACGCCGGCCGCCACGGCGTCGTACCAGTCGATCACCTCGTCCACCAGTTCACCGTGGTCGGGATGGACCTGGTAGCTCAGACCCGCGCCGGTGACGTTCTTCACCGTTCCGTCGCTCCGCGTCACCCGGTGGGGCAGGACCACCCACCCCCAGGCGACCAGGACGTCACCGGAGAACCACAGGCGGCGGACCCAGCTCCCGCCCTCGCGCGCGTGGCCCTTGCCCCAGATCCACGCCAGTTCCCCCAGCGACGCGTCGCTGTTCACCAGGTCGGGACGGATGGCGGTGACCCGCTGGGCCAGGTCCTGCATGAGCTCCACGTCGGCCGCCGTCAGAAGCTCGAAGTCATCCATGGTGCGCCACTGTGCCAGGGCGCCGCGGCGCCATCGACTGCTTTTCCGGGCGCGGAGCCGGAGCCGAGGGGCGCGCGGGGCTTGCCGCGCGCCTCTGCGGTCTGGTTGGGTACCAGCGCCGCAGGCACGGTGGGCGTGCCGGGCGGTGGGAGCGGAGCGATCAACGTGCACACGACGGTACGGCAGGACGGCTCGTGGTCCTTGCCCGAGGGGCTGGGACAGGCGATCCGGGGCACCGCCGAGGAGATCGCCACGCTGGTGCGCGGCGCGAGCGACACGGCGCTCGCCGTGCCGGGGTCGAAGTGGACCATCGGCGAAGCCGCCGCCCATCTCGCCATGGCCAACGAGCTGATGGCCGACCTGGCGGCCGGACGGGAGCGCCCCTACGGCGACGGGACCCCGCAGAGTCTCGCCGAGGCGAACGCGAAGTCGCTCGCCGTCTTCGACGAGCGCGGGGCGGAGCCTCTCGCGAGGATGATCATGGAGCAGGCCGAGGCGTTCCTGGACGCCGTGTCGGGTTTCGAGGCCGACGGCCCGGCACCCACCACGCCGCTGGGCCCGATGGACCGCTCCGTTCTCGCGTCCTACCTGCTCACGCACATGCTCGGCCACGGGTACGACCTCGCTCTCGCCATGAAGCGGCCGCACATGATCGACCGGGCCCGGGTGGGCCTGTGCATGCCGTTCATGCTGTCGGTCATGCCGCGGGTCGCGAACCCGACGGCCACGGCCGGGCTCGACGCCCACTACCGCATCCGGCTGCGCGGGGGCGGCATGTTCGGCGTGGCCCTGGCCGACGGCGCCGTGCGGGTGACACCGGGGCCGCCGCCGCGGCGCGCGGACTCCACCATCCTGCTGGATCCCGTCGCCTTCCTGCTGATCGCGCTGGGCCGGCTGAATCCCTGGCGTGCCATCGCGCAGGGGCAGGTCCTCGCGTGGGGCACCCGGCCATGGCTGGCCCCCCGCTTCCCCACCCTGTTCACCGCGCCCTGAGCCGACGGTCAACGGATCGACGGTTGTCCCCGGCGCGGGCGGCCGGTGGCACCGCCGCGGGAGCGGTAGACCACGTAGGGCCGCGCCAGGCAGCCGAGGGGTGGCGCGAACGCGTGGACGACCCGGCTGAACGGCCACAGCGCGAACAGGGCCAGGGCGAGCAGCGCGTGCACCTGGTACACGAGCGGTCTGTGCGGCATGGCCGTGACGTCGGGTTCGAGGGTGAACAGGCTGCGGAACCAGACGGCGACACCGAGCCGGTGGTCGTAGGGGTCGGCCGCCGAGGAGACGGTGGCGGTGAGCCCGGCGAGCAGGACGAGGGCCGGCAGGGGGTGCATCACCCGGTCGCTGCGGCTGGTCCCGCGGCGTACGGCGGGCACGCGCAGACGGCGGTACAGCAGCAGGCCGAGACCGGTGGAGGCGGCGACGCCCGCTGTGCCGCCCATCGCCAGGGCGACGGCGTGGTACTGCTCCCCGCCCATCCCCAGGCGCCCGGTGAGGGCCTCGGGGACGAGCAGGCCCACGACGTGGCCGCAGGCCCGTTCATCGCCATGGACGCGCCCACCGAACTCCTCGGCGCACTGGAGCCGTTCCTCGAGCGTCAGGCCTCATGGATGGGCGGCCTCGGGGCATACCGGTGACGCGTCCGGTGCCGGCCCTCTCTCGACGAGAGCGAACACACCCGTGGGGGCCCACCGGCCGGACCGGCGGACCCCCACGGCGGTCGCCTCCTGGGTCAACCGAGCGCGTTCCAGAACGCGCAGTGGTGGCGGAGCCGTGCCGTGCCCGTGGGCGCGATGTGGTCCGGTGCCAGTGACTGCACCGTTTGTTCGGACCAGGGCGGTGCGGACGGGCCGTTCGGGTCGGCGGTGCGGGCGAAGCGGGTCCAGTAGTCGATCATGGTGTCGGCCAGCCGCTGCTGTGGCGCGGTCAGCTCGCGGGGGCGTCCGCCCAGGTCGAACAGATAGGGCAGCTCGCTCGCATGCGGTGCGCCGAGTGGGAACGGCGGTGTGCCGGGGGTGAGCGGCGGGGCATGTTCGTCGGCGAACTCGTAGCGCCAGACGGGCACATGGGCGGCGAGCAGGTCGCCGGTGCGTGCCGTGGGGCAGGCGAAGTCCGCGTCACCGATGACCGCGCCGAACACCTGGCCGCCGTCGTTGCGGTGCACCGGGTACTCTCGGACGATCGCCTTCGCCCGGCCCGGGGCGGGGAAGAAGGCGGCCGCGACGTCGGGCCAGGTGCCGGGAGTGACGGGATTCCCGGCCTGGACGATACCCGCGGCCCAGCCGTTGCCCTCGTCGTGGTTGTTGCCGATGAGCACGGGGACACGGTGGAAGTGGCCGGCGGCGATCGCCGCCGCGGGCTCGCCGGGCAGCAGGGGCGTGCCGTACGCGGGCTGCTGGTCGGTGTCCTGGACGGCGAGGAGCCGGGTGACGTCCACGCGTCGCAGACAGGCCATCACCTCGGGGGCGGATCCGCAGCCGGCCGTCGCCGCCAGGTCCGCGCCCGTGGCACGGGCCCTGGAAAGCGCGACGGAGGAGGGGGCGAACGGCCGGTCGGGGCGCCCCGTGCACGGGCCGCTCTCGATGATCGCCCGGTCGAAGAGGCCCGCGGCGGCCGGTGACGCGAGCTGGGCGCAGACGCTGTAACCGCCCGCCGACTCGCCGGCCAGTGTCACGTCGTGCGGGTCCCCGCCGAAGGCTCCGATCTCGGCCCGGACCCAGCGCAGCGCCGCCTGCTGATCGGCCAGGCCGAAGGTGCCGGAGCCGGGCAGCCCGCGGTGTGCGAGGAAACCGAGGGCTCCGAGGCGGTAGTTCACGGTGACGACCACGACGCCGCCCCGGGTGGCCATGCGGTGGGCGTCGTACGAACTGCCCGCTCCGGTGGTGAAGCCGCCGCCGTGCAGCCACACGATCACCGGCCGGGAGCGTGCGGGTCCCGCACCGTCGGGCGTGGTGACGTTCAGGTGGAGGCAGTCCTCGTCGGTGCTGCCGCCGGGCACCTCGCCGGCGGGTTGCGGGCAGGCGCTCGCGGGCCGGGTCGCGTCCCGCACCCCGGACCAGGGGGCCGCCCGGTGGGGCGGCGCCCAGCGCAGCCCGCCGCTCGGGGGCGCCGCGTAGGGGATGCCCTCGAAGGTGCGGTAGCCGTCGTGGCGGGCACCGCGCACCAGGCCGTCGTGGGTACGCAGAGTCGTGGTGGCACCCGGCGCCGAGCCGGCAGGGGTGCGGGTCGTCGCTGCGGCGGGACGGCCGGGCTCCGGCGATGGCGCCGCGGACCAGGCCGTCGCGAGTACGGCGGCCAGGGCGCAGCACAGGGTGGTCAGGACGCGGTGCGTGGTCATCGTCTCCCCCAGCGGGTCAGCTGCCGCCCATGCCGCCCTGCGCGGCGATCATGGTCGTCGGCAGGGCGCGTACGGCCTTCTCCAGTCCGGGCGCGAGGGCTGCGAGCCGTGCCGTGCAGGCGTCGATGCGGGCCCGGAAGGTCTTCTGGTCCTGGCGTGACACGACCGAGCGGACTCCGCCGGCGGCGGCCAGCGCGAGCAGCGCGGCGTCGGCCAGGGGGATGTCCTGTGCGGGGCCGTCCCCGTGCAGCGCGGCGGACACGCGGGTGTGCGGTGCGGCGGGCGCGGCGTGGTCCGTCAGGGTCAGCCGCCGGGTGCCGAACGGGGTGCGGGGTTCCCGCACGGTGAGGAGTCCCTCCGCGGCAAGCCGGTCCTCCACCTCCGTCAGGGTCCGCTTGCGGTGGCGGCGCACGAGCTGCTTCCAGCCGTGACCGCCCGCGGCGTCGCACAGCACGCCGTCCAGGACGGGGTCGCCGGTCGGCCGGGTGCCGGACACGGTGACGGTGCCGCCGTCCTCCCCGAGCCGGCCGCGCATCGCGAGGTCGACCAGGGCGGCGGCACGGACCAGCAGCTCCGTCCGGGAGCGGTCGTACGGGCCGTGGGCCGCGTCGTCGTGGGCGAGCAGATACATGTGGCGGGTCAGGTCGTCGGTCACGTCTCGACGCTACGGCCGGGCGCCCCGGCCACGGATCGGCCGCGGGAAGGGACCGGCACTGGGAGCACAGGAGGATCGCGGCCCGGTCTCCTCCTGGAGGAGGAGACGGCTGTCAGGGGCGCCGCGGCTGGACGAGGCCGTGGTCATAGGCGGCGACCACGGCCTGGACGCGGTCGCGCAGACCCAGTTTGCGCAGCATCGCGGTGACGTGGTTCTTGACGGTGGCCTCCGACAGGCGCAGCCGCTCGGCGATCTCCGCGTTCGACAGGGCCTGCCCGATCAGGGTGAGCACCTCGCGCTCGCGGCCGGAGAGGTCCCGCAGGGAGGGCGGCGGCTCGAGGTCGGGCGTGGTGCGCAGGAACCGGTCGAGGACGCGACTCAGCACGGTCGGCGCAAGGAGCGCGTCGCCGCGCGCCGTGAGCCGGATCGCGTCGACGAGTTCGGCGGGACGGATGTCCTTGAGCAGGAACCCGCTCGCCCCGGCGCGCAGGGCGGCGACCACGTGCGCGTCCACGTCCCAGGTGGTCAGCACGAGCACTCGGGCCCGGCTGCCGCACTCCGCGATCCGCCGAGTGGCCTCGATGCCGTCCAGGACGGGCATGCGTACGTCCATCAGCACCACGTCGGGCTCCAGCTCCCGCGTCAGCCGCACCGCCTCCCGGCCGTCGGACGCCTCACCGACCACCTTCAGGTCGTCCCGGGCGTCGATGATCATGCGGAATCCGGTGCGGACCAGGGTCTGGTCGTCGGCCACCACCACGCGCAGCGTCATGACGCACGCTCCACCGGCAGCCGTGCCGCCACCTCGAAACCGCCTCCGGGCAGCGGACGGGCGCGCAGGCTGCCGCCCACGAGCCGGGCGCGCTCGTTCATCCCCACGAGACCGCGTCCCGATCCGGCCGTACCCGAACCACCGGACGGGGTACGCCCGTTGTCGACCACTCTCACCGTCACGCACTCCTCCTCAGCCGTCACGCGCACACTCACCTCGTCGGCGCCGGCCGCGTGGCGCAGAGTGTTGGTCAGGGCCTCTTGGACGATCCGGTACGCCGCCAGGTCCACCGCGGCCGGCAGCCCCTCGGTGGCGCCCTCGCGGTGCAGGCGCACGGTCATCCCGGTGGCCCGTACGGTGTCGGCCAGCTCGTCCAGACGCGCGAGCGAGGGTACCGGCTGCCTCGGCTCCCCGGCCTCCTCCCCCTCGTCGGGCCGGAACGCTCGTAGAAGCAGGCGGAGTTCGCCCAGCGCCGAGCGGGCACTCGTCTCGATGGCCCGCAGCGCCTGCCGGGCCTGTTCGGGCCGTTCGGTGAACACGTGGTCGGCGGCGCCCGCCTGAATGACCATCACCGAGAGGGTGTGGGCGACGACGTCGTGCACCTCGCGCGCGATCCGTGCGCGTTCCTCCACCACGGCCCGGCGCGTCTCCGCCCTCGTGCGGGCCCGTTGCGCGCCGCGCCACTGCCCTGCGGTCCATGCCAGGACCACCGTCAGCAGATAGACCGTGAGCCCCGTGGGGCCGCCCGCCGCGAACGCCAGCGGCGCCGGCAGACACATCGCCGCGAGCGCCCGCGCCGACATCCACCGCGGTCTGGTCGCCGACAGCACGCACAACGTGATCTGCGCCGCGAGCAGCGCTCCGGTCAGGGTGACGGCGGGCAGCAGCGCCCACACCGCGAGACCTGTCACCGCGTCGGCCGCGAGTACGGCGATCGGGGCGCGCACCTGCCACCTGAGGGCAAGGACCTGCGCGAGGACCAGGGCCACGGCCACGGCCGGCCGCGGGCCGTCGTCCGCGCCGGCGACAAGCACCGAGGTGCCGAGCACCGCGAGCACCAGACCGGCCGACCCCCACCACAGGGCGCTGGCCGAACGGGGCGGCACCCGGCCCGGCGCCTCCCCGTCGAGGGCGTCGTCCTCGCCGCCTCTCACGGCCGGGGCCGGCCCGCCGCGCCGGGCCCGAGCGGCGTCCTCCGGGGGGTGCCCTGCCGGCATCGTGTCTCCTGCCGCTGATGGTGGTACGTCACCGACCCTAACCTCCGCCGGGGGCGCGGCGGGGTCCGTCCACGCACCACCGGTCGTGTGCCGCGCCCTCGCTGTGCAGGGCGAGCCTGCAGCACGGGATCAGCGGTCCGGGCCGCTCACCCGGTACGCGGCGCCGCCTCTCCCATTCCTCCTGCCACAGCCGGCGGCGGTGGTCGGCGCGCAGGCGCCGTTCGCACCAGCCGAGGAAGACGGCGCAGTAGAAACCGGGCACGCACCACCAGGAGGCGTGGACCGCGAAGTAGACACCGGTGGCGGCGCTGGAGGTGGCGAGGACCAGACAGACACGGGCGTCTCGCAAGCTGTTCGTCATCGGCTGCTCCGGGTGTGTCGGCTGCGGAGGGCTCGGCCCGCCCGGCTGAGGCCGAGCAGAGCAACGGTGATGAACTGGAAACGACGCCGCCTACCGGGAGGACGCGGACATTCACCGTGTCATTCCCGGTCAGGCCGTGGGCATGCGCACGGAGGTTCGGCGCGGACACGGCCTAGCGCATCGCCGTGGCCGTACGCGCCGGAATCGGTGTTCCCGAGTCGGGCATTTGCCTGAATCGTCGGCGCATCTCGGGCCCTGTGGCGGGCAGGCGGGCTGCTTCGCTTGAAGGAGACCGCAGGAAGACACCACGTGTCAGGCGCGCTCGAAGGCCGCCGTACAGCGCAGGCCGCCTTTCGCGCAGGGACCGACCAGCAGAGGAGTTGGGTATTCGTGAGCAAGGTGCTGTACGTGCATGCCAAGGGCGGCCCCCCGGTGGGACATGCCCTGTCGCGGGTGGCCGCCAGGTCCGCGGTGCACCTGCTGGCACTCAGCGAACTGCCCGCCACCGTCACGGCGGAAGCCGCCCGGCTGTGCGCCACGGCCGTCACCGTCCGGGACGCCGACGGCGTCGACCTCGTCGAACTCATCACCGACCGTGCCCGGGAGGTCGGCGCCGAGGCCGTCATCACGTTCTCCGAGTACGCGGTGGTCGCTGTCGCCGAGGCGGCACGGCGGCTCGGGCTGAAGGGTCCCGGACCTGCGGCGACGCTGGCCCGGGACAAGCGGCTGATGCGTGCCGCCTGGGAGCGGCACGGCATCCCGCAGCCCCGGTTCCGCGGGGTGCGGACCGTTTCCGAACTCGACGCGGCGGGGCGGGAGTTGACGTACCCGCTGCTCCTGAAGGCGGCTTGGAGCGCCGGCTCCACCGCGCACCAGATCATCGACTCGCCCGAGGACCTGCACGGCGCCTGGGCGCGTTCGGGTGCGGTGATGACGGAGTCCGCCCGGCTCGGCTTCGCGGAACTGCATGTCACCGGCGCCGGCGAGGACTTCATCGTCGAGGAGATCGTCAGCGGCTGCGCGCAGGAGTGGTTCGACGGCCCCGGCTGGGGTGACTACGTCAGTGTGGAGGGCGTCGTGGTCGACGGCGTCTTCCAGCCGGTGTGCCTCAGCGGCCGGATGCCGACGATCGCCCCCTTCACCGAGCGCGCGGGGATCACTCCGGCCGCTCTCGGCAGCGAGGCGCAGGACAGGATCGTGGAGCTGGCCCGACGGGCCGTGGCGGCGCTCGGACTCGAGAACTGCGGCACCCACACCGAGATCAAGCTGGGCACGGAGGGCCGTATGTGGGTCATCGAGACGGCCGCCCGGTTCGGTGGTGCGATGACCGTGCCACAGATCGAGGAGGTGTTCGGACTCGACCTGGTCGGCCTGTTCACCGACCAGTTGCTGGGCAGGTCGCCGGACTGGCCCGCACGCGTCCTGACACCCGACGACGCCGACGGCGCGGCCGGGTCCCTGGTCGTGCTCGCGGTGGACGGCGACGGCAAGGCGTGGCCGCAGCGGCACGTCTGGGACGCGTCCGCCGTCGTGCGGTCCGCGCCTCTCGGCCCGGGCAGCACGCTGTCCGTGGTCGCGGAGAGCTCCCTGCCGGACGGCACCCCCGTGCCGGTCTACGACCCCGCCGCGGGCGCCAACACCATGGCGGGCCTGTGCCTGCTGTCGGCCGACCGGCCGCAGAGCGTCGTACGCGACTTCGCGGCCCTGGTGGAGGCGCTGCCGCACATCCTGCCCGCGGGCATCGGTGGGGAGGCACGGGCATGACGCTCGCCGTGGACCAGGCAGGCCTGCCCGAGGCGGCGGGCGACCGTACCGTCGTCGGCGCCAACCTGTCGCTGCCGCTGTTCCGGACGCTGTCCGGGGTGCTGGCCGGTCATCCGTACCTGAAGGTGGTGCTGGACCGGTCCGAGGACACCTGGCATCTCCTCGACACGCGGGTGCACCCCTTTCACGTCAACTACATCGCCACCCGGATCCTCGGCATGACGCTCGACGAACTCGACGCGGATCTGGACGCGTTCAACGCCTCCGTGTACATGGACCCGGAGCGCCGTTTCCTGCTCGGGGTGCTGTCCCTGCACACCGACGACGACCCCGACGGCTCCGAGCGGCCCTTCCTCGTGCTGGAGACGACCGAGGCCGACACGATGAGCGGTGCGCTGCTGGAGGAGTTCTACACCTATGTGCGCGGGCGGGTCGACGGGCGGCTGCCGCTGCTCCTGAAGCCCGCCAATCACGGGCAGGAACAGGAGCTGGCCTCGATCGGTGAGGCCCGGGTGCCGCGCATCCTCAGCCACGAGCTGTTCGGCAACCGGACCCGGACCTGCCTCAACCCCGGGGAGGCGGAGGGCCGGCTGCGGTACTTCCGCAGCACGGCGGAGTACGCGGCCGCGGCCGCCGAACTCGGCTGGTCGGACATCGTCGCCATGCCGTGCCTGCCGGACGACGTGCCGCGGGTCGCCGGATTCGTCAACACGGCCCCCATCACACCGCTTTCGCACACCAACGTCCTCGCCTCGGGCTGGGCCATTCCCAACGCGATCGTCCGTGACCTCGACGCGCTCGTGGAGCGGGACGGTCTCGACGGCGCCTGGGTGCGCTACCGCGTCCGCGAGGACGCGATCACGCTGGAACGGCTGCCCGGCGCACCGGCTCTGGACCGGCCCGTCTGGCATCAGCAGCGCATCCGCATCGGGGCGCCGCTGCTGGAGGAGGCGCCCGTCCTGGCACTGCACCGGCTGCGGCGGACCGACCGCGACAGCTATGGGACCAAAGCGGCCAACCTCGGGGAGCTGCACCACGTCCTGGACAGCCGCACCGCCGATCTGACCGCGTTCTACGCACGGCCGCGCCCGCCGCGCCCGCATCTGCTCACCCACCTCGCCGCCCGTCTCGGTGAGACGGACCCGTCGATGGAGCGGCTGCGCGCCGCCGCGGCCGAGCGCGTGGCGGACACGGTCCGGGCGCCGGAGGGCGTGGCTCTGCCCTTCCGGCTGCACCACCTCTTCCTCACCTCCTCCCCCGCGCTCCAACAGGGCATCGGCAAACTGAAGATGGCCCTCGAACTGGAGGCGTTCGACGTCATCGACTCGCTCTGCCTTGGCCTGCAGCGTCTGATCCACGGCACACCCATGCCGGAGGAGGTCGCCCGGATGATCACGGGCGCGGTGCCGGCCGCTCTGGCGGACGGCCGCCGGCTGGTGGTGCGCTCTTCCTCCAACGCGGAGGACCTGCCCGGCTTCTCCGCCGCCGGCATCTACGACTCCGTCACCACGGTGCAGGGCGAGGACCAGCTCATGGACGCCGTCCGGCAGGTGTGGGCCTCCCTGCTCTCGCCGCGCAGCGTGCGCCTGCGGCACCAGGTCGGCATCTCCCTGGACGACACCTACATGGGCGTGATCGTCCAGGAGTACGTGCCCGCCGGCCTCGGCGGTGTGCTGGTGACGTGCAATCCCACGCGCCGCGAGGACTTCCGCAACGTGTACCTCAACTGCGCGCCCGACTCCCCCGAGCGGGTGGTGGACGGTACGGTCCTGCCGCACCAGTACCTGTACAACACCGTGGAGGGCGGCGGTCGTACCGTCGACGTCGGCTCGTCGGGCGCGGACCTCCCCGGGCCGACTCGGGCGGCACTCGCCCGACTCGCCCTGACGGGACGTCTGTTGCAGTCGCACTTCAGCGCGGAGGATCCCGACGACGCACTGGACATCGAATGGCTGATGACCGCCGAGGGCGCGTTCCGGCTGGTCCAGATCCGCCCCTACGCCCGGTGAGGCACCGTATGTCCGCCCTGCCCTTCCGGAAGACCGCGGCGGTCGCGCCCCCGGCCGCCCGGCACATCATCCGCCTCAACAACGGCTTCCAGCTGCTGTTCAACCTGCTGTGGTGGATGCCCGTCTTCTACGCCTACCAGCGGGACGCCGGTCTGTCCGACGGCCAGATCTTCGGCATCCAGAGCATCTACTACATCGCGTTCTGCCTGTTCGAGATACCGACGGGAGTGGTCGCCGACCGTATCGGCGCCCGCAACTGTCTGCGCGCGGGCGCCGTGGTCATGACGGCGGCCAACCTGGTGCCCGTGGTGTCGGCGTCGTACCCGGGCTTCCTCGTGCACTTCCTGGCCATCGCCGCCGGCCGTTCGCTGACGTCGGGCGCGGCGAGCGCCTACCTCTACGAGGGGCTGCGTGCCGAGCGGGCGGAGTCGCACTACCTCCGGGCGGAGGGTACGGCCCGTGCGCTCGGACTCGCCGCCAAGGTCGGCTGCTGGCCTCTGGTGGGGCCGCTGATGGCGCTGGCACCGCAGGCCCCGTACGTGCTCAGCGCGGCGAGCGCGGCCGGTTCGCTCGGCTGCGCGCTCGCCCTGCCGCGGCTGGCTCCGGGCGGCGCGGACGCCGGGGCGGACGCCCGGCGGGGCCGGCGTGGCTCCCTGCTGCGCGACTCGGGAGCCGCGCTGCGTGCCCTGCGGGCTTCGCCGTGGCTGGCTCTGCTCATGGTGCAGGGAGTGGCGGTGTTCACGCTGTCCCGGATCTGTCAGGTCAACCTGTTCCAGCCGGTGCTGCTGGAGCACGGGGTCGGGGAGAGCACGCACGGCAGTGTGCTGGCGGCGATGACGGTCGCCGAGGCCGTGGCCTCGGGCCGTCCGCAGTGGCTGGGCCGCAGGCTGTCGCCGATGGCGTGGGTGTCGGTGCTGAGCGTGGCGCTCGCCGCGACACTCGCCGGTACGGCCCTGGGCGGCCCGTGGGCCGTGATCGCTCTTCTGTGCGCGTTCGCCGCGATCACCGGGTTCGTGTATCCGGTGCAGCGCAAGCTGGTCAACGACGCCATTCCGCTCGACGCACCGCGTGCCACGCTGTTGTCGGTGGAGAGCATCGTCGACCGTGGTGTGTGTGCGATCGCCGCGGTCGCCGCCGGGGCGTACCTGGCGGCGGGGCGGCTGGACGCGCTGCTGTGGCAGAGCGCGGCGGTCACCTGTGTGCTCATACCGGCGATCCACATCGCTCTGCACCGGATGAGCCCGGAGAAGGCCGCCCGGCGGGCGAAGGGAGCCGCCTTCTCCGCCGGTTCCTCCGCCCGCTCCGGCACCCGGGCGGCACCCCTGCCACCGGAGCAGCCGGTGCCCCTGCCGGTCGACGAGGGAGCGGCACCCCGCCCGTGATCCGCCCCAGGTGCGGGTCACGGCCGCGCAGCCGCGACATCGGCTGGCCGGAACTGGCCGGTCCGGCACCCACCTGAAAGGACACGCGTGGTATGTGACGCACAGTGAGCGAGTCGGTACGGCGGAGGAGTTGTCGATGGACGAGGCCGATTTCCACACGCTGCTGGCGTCCTTCCCCGTGTCCTGGCGGGAGATCGCCCGCGGCGCGGGTCCGGTCGGGAGCGGGGGTGGTGCGTTCGCCGACGAGCGCACCGCCCGCCGCTTCCTCGCCGCCTTGTGCGCCGAGCGCGCCGGTCCGTCGCGGTTGCCGGACGACGGCGCGTACCAGACCCTGCCGTTCGCCGATCTGAGCCCGGCCGCGGTGTTCGTCCGCGATCCCCACGGCCGCTACGTCTGGGCCAACCACGCGTACGCCCACATGTACGGGACCACACGGGACACGTTGATCGGGCGCCACCTGTCCGACTTCGACGAGCCCGACGACGCGGCCCGGTTCCTCGCCCTCGACGAGGAGGTGCTCACCCGTGGCCACCCCGTGCGGCACACGCTGGTCTACCAGCGCTCGGACGGTTCCCCGGGCCACGCGGCCGGCTACCGCTTCCCCGTGCACTGGGGCTCCCCCTGTGTGGCGGGCATCTACGTCGACATCACCGACTACGTCCACGCGTTGGACGAACGGCGCCGGGCCGAGGAGGACCTCCGCGCGCTGCGGGACCACAGCGGTCTCCCGTGTCTGCGTCTGTCGGCGGACGGAGTGGTCGGGGAGGCCAGCGCCGCCGTCGCCGAGGTGCTCCGGGTACGCCTGCGTGACCTCGTCGGACACCCCGCCGACCGCCATCTGGCGCCGACGCCCGAGCGGACCGCGTTGCACCGCGTCTGGGGCGACCTCGTCGGCGGCCGCCGCAGAAGCGTGCGTACCAGCGCGGTCATCGTCGACGGCGACCAGCGCCGGCGCCGGGCCTGGGTCTGCCTGAGCGCCAGTCGCCACGCCCCGGAACGCCGCCCTCACATATGGGCCGTCATCACCCAACTGGGCCTGAGCGACGAGGCGCAGCCCCCACTGACGGCGACTCAGGTGCGTATTCTCGCCCTGCTGGCCGCCGGCCACAACAACGTGGACATCTCCAAGGCCCTGCACCTGTCGCGGCAGACCATCGACTATCACCTGGGACGGTTGCGGCACCGGCTGGACGCACCGACCCGCCCCGCCCTCGTCGCCCGTGCCTACGCGCTCGGCATCCTCTCCCCCCATGTCTGGCCGCCCCGCGCCACCACGGCGACCCATCCGCGAAGTCCCGCGTGAGCGGCGCGGCGGGGTGAGGCCGTGACCCGCCGGCATGGGCGCTCCGGGCACCGCACGGGTGCCCGGACGGCGGGGACCGGTGCGTCGGTGCAGCGCGAACCGTCGCAGGGCCGGGAGCCCGCCGCCTGCGATGCGGCGGGGAATCCGATCAGCACGCCGAGGGCGAGGGTCAGGGCCGCCACCGCGACCGTCGCGGCCTTCACCAGCCGGCGGCCGGAGGCGGCAGCCCCGCGTAAGGCTCTCGCGACCAGAGCCGATCTTGGAATGAGCATGACAATCCTCATCCGGAGTCGGACCTGGAGCGGATGGGTGGGTCGCACACAGAACGGCGTCACGCATCGGTGGCTCGCGCAGGTTGCTTTGCGCACATCGGCGTGAACGGTGCGCGGCGCGCCGGCTTGCCGGCAGCGCCGCACACCTCCGCTTCTACTTCAGCTCGGCGCCGAACGCCGCCTTGCTGTACGGCGCGCCGACGGCCTTCCCGCCGAAGCTGAGGACGCTGTCGGTGACCACGCCGGACGGGCCGCCGCGCAGCACCCAGACCGCGCCGTTGCCGTTGTCCTCCCACGGCGCGTCGGCGGCCAGGTCGGCACGGCCGTTGCCGTCGGTGTCGAGCAGCCGGACGGTGGCGCCGAAGGCGTCGTACTTCTCGGCGGTGCCGGGGACGCCCTGGGTGTTCTGCCCGATCGACTGGGCGCCGGCACCGGTCAGACCGGCACGGCTGCCGCGCAGGACGTTGACCACGCCCATGTCGTTCTCGCCGGGCACGCCGACCGCCACGTCGTCGATGCCGTCACCGGTGATGTCCCCGACGGCGATCGACGCGCCGAACCGGTCGTCCTCCTCCCGGCTGCCGGGGACCCCGGGCGTGTCCTGCGAGTACGTCGCCCAGGTCCCCTCCCCGCCGAGGCCCCCGGCCCTGCCGTACATCACCGAGACCGAGTTGTCGTTCTCCGAACCGGTCAGGAGGTCGTCGTACCCGTCGCCGTTCACGTCGCCGGTCGCCACCGCGCCGTCGCCCTCCGGGTGCTGGTCGGTGACGCGCTTGAGCCCGGTGGGACCGCTCAGGTAGAGCGTGCTGCAGTAGCTGCCGTCGCCGCAGTACTCGGTCACGACCAGGTCGGCGCGGTGGTCGCCGTTGATGTCGCCGGTGTCGCCGTCCCGGACGTCGATGTACTTCAGGTGGCCGGGGTCGAGCGGGGTCTTCGCGGCCGGGACACCGGTGCGCTTGAGCGGGCCCTTCCAGATCGTCCCGGTGGTGCCGATCGGGTCGTCGCCCGGGGCGAAGCCCGCCCGGAACACGGCGAGATCGAGGCGCCCGTCGCCGTCGAAGTCGGCGGTCTGCGTGGAGGTGGCCGGGATGGACCGGCCGCCGGACAGGCCGTGCGGGCCGCCCCAGACCACGACCGCGCCGTCCCGCGTCGAACTGCTGCCGACGACGAGGTCCGCGTAGCCGTCACCGTCCAGGTCGCCCTTGGACAGCTGGCTCCCGAAGGCCTGTCCCTTGACGGCACTGCCGGGGATGCCGGTGGTGGCCCGGCTGAGGTTCGTACGGCGGGTGGTGGACAGGCCGTGCGGGCCGCCGTACATGACGGTGACGAATCCGGCCTTGGCCTGGCCGCCGACCGTGCCGCTCGGGGCACCGACGGCCAGGTCGGCGTAGCCGTCGCCGTCGAAGTCGTCACGGACGGGCGTGCCCTTCGGCGGAGCGGCGGACGCGACCGGGACGGTGAGGGCGAGGGAGGTCAGGCCGAGGGTCAGCGGCAGGGCCCAACGGACGTGCGAACGCGAGCGGAACAAGGAGGAACCCCCTGGTGTACAAAGGATGGTCACCGCAGGAGACTCACGCCGCGCGCGAACGGTTGTACGACCAGGGGCTGTTCACCGTTCGCCGGACCCCGGCCGGGCGCCGGCCACGTCCGCCGGGTGTCCCCGGTCGTCCCGTACCGCTGCGCCGGAAAGGGGCTCTCCTGCCGTGCGCCGGGGGCCGCGTCGGCCCGGGCCGCGGCCGGCACCTGCCGGGAGGGTCAGGACGGCGAGGCACATGACGACGAGCGCGACACCGGCCCAGCCGGCCGCGGGGAGGCGCTCGCCGACGACGAGGACGGCCAGGACGGCCGCCACGGCCGGTTCGAGCAGGGACAGGGTGGTGGCCGTGCTCGCCGGCACATGTGCGAGACCCCAGCCGAACAGGACGTAGCCGGCGAACATCGGGACGAGCGCCATGTAGGTGCCGACGGCCGCGTTGGTCCAGGAGCCGACGAGCGGGCCGCCCGTCACCAGCAGGACGGGGACGAGGAGCACTCCGCCGAGCCCGAAGACGGCGCCCATCGCCGCACGGGAGGGGATCCCTCGGGTGATCAGCCGGTGGGCGGCCCAGGAGTACAGGGCGTACGTCCCGGCCGCGACGAGCCCCAGTGCGACGCCGAGCAGCGTGCCGCCCAGGGACGACCGTTGCGTGCCGCCGGAGGAACGCGTGGCTTCCACGACGCACAACAGGACCGTGCCGAGCAGGCCGAGCGAGGCCGCGACCATCCAGCGGCGGGTGAGCCGGCGACGGTCCACGACCCGTTCGATCACCGCCGATGCCAGTGGCGCGGTGCCGATCGACACCACGGTGCCCACCGCGACGCCGGCCCGGTGCATGGAGCTGTAGAACGCCAGGGGGTAGAGCCCCACCGAGACGGCGCCGAGGAGTACGGTCCCGCGCCGGGCGCGCAGTCGCTGCGCGCTCCGGGCGACCGGGCCCGCGGCCGCGAGGGCCTGGAGGAGCCCGCCCAGACCCATGGCCACGGCGCCGATCGCGAGCGGGCCCACGGCGGGGGCGAAGGTGGCGGCCGTGCCCGTCGTACCCCACAGCACGGAGGCCGCCAGCACGCACAGGGCGCCGGTCGTCGCGGACCGGCCGCCGTCCACGCCCTTCACAGCCGGTCCAGCAGAGCGGCCGCGAGGGAGCGGGCGCGCCGTAGCCGCTCGTCGTCACCCTCCAGACCGGCGCGGGCCATCGCGCCCTCCAGCAGGAAGGCCAGATGCTCGGCGGTCGTGCGGGCCTCGTCGGCGCGCCCGGGCAGCAGCTCCGCGAGATGCCCGGCGATCAGCCGCTCGACCTCCTCCTTGTGGGCGCGGACCACGGCTCGGCCCTCGTCCCCGGCCGGCAGCTCGGCGGCGGCGTTGAGCAGTCCGCAGCCGCGGAAGCCGCGCTCGTAGGTGAACGCGGCGTGGTCCGCGTACGCGTCGAACACCGCCAGTACGCCCTCGCGCGGCCCGTCGGCGTGCTCCAGCCGGGCCCGGTACAGACCGAGCCACTCCGCGTGCCGGGCGTCGAGATAGGCCCTGACCAGCTCGGCCTTGGAAGCGAAGTTGTTGTAGAGACTCATCTTCGCCACGCCGGCCTCGGCGGTGATCGTGTCGATGCCGGTCGCCGCCACACCGTCGGCGTAGAAGCGGCGGGCCGCCGCCTCCAGCAACCGCTGCCGGGCCGGCCGGCGGCGGCCGCCCGTCCTCACATCTGCTTCCGTCTCGCCCATCACAATCCAGACTAGGTAGGTAGGTCTACCTAGATTAGACGCGGGCGCCGGGCCGCGCCACCTTCGGCGCGGGTGGCCGCGCAGACCTCAGTGGCAGACGAACGACTTGTCCGCCGTGCTCGTGCTCAGGGCGCACGTCTTGCCGCGTACGGCCCCGGCCGCGTCGTGGAAGGTCAGGTTCCAGGCGCCGCCGCTGTTGAGCACCGCGTATCCGAAGACGCGGAGACCTCCCGGGGTCTGTTCCTGGGTGATCGACGGGTGCAGGGCCTGGCGCGGCGTGCCGATCAGCTTCCCCATGACCTTGGTGTCGTCCGGGCCCCTCGGCGCGTCGGTCGGCGACTACCTCTCCCAGCCGGCCGGAGACGGCGGCCTGGGCGTGGGCACGGTGGTCACCAGTGTGCTGTTCCTCGCGGTCGTCCTCGGTCTGGTCGTGTACCTCGGAGTGACACGGAAGGACGTCGTCGCGCCGGAGCCTGGCGCGCGGCACTCGGTCTGACCGGCCGCACGGCACGTGTTCAGGATGCGTTCAGGCTTCCTGTGCCACGGTCGGGGATCTCGGCCGCCACCGGCGGTCGCTCATCCGACAGGGCGCTCGTCCCGCATTGCGGGGCGGGCGCCCTGTCGTTCGACCGGCAAGGAGAAAGTGACTTGGAGACACCGGAGGTCCTCACCGACCTCGATGTGGCGAGCACGTCGAGTACGACCAAGTCGGTGATGAAGAAGCTGCCCGAGGTGACGCTGGCGTTCTGGGTCATGAAGATCGCCGCGACGACTCTGGGCGAGACGGCGGGCGACCTCTTCGCGCAGACCCTGAAGCTGGGCTACTTCCTCACCACGATCGCGCTGTTCCTGGTGTTCGTGGTGACGCTGGTCGTCCAGCTGCGCTCGTCCCGCTACCACCCGTTCTTCTACTGGACCGTGATCCTGTCGACCAGCATGGCCGGCACCACGATGTCCGACTTCATGAACCGCGACGCCAGCGCCGCGTACCTCTCGAACGGCGCGACCAGGCTGGGCTGGGGCCCGCAGGGTCTGGGGCTGGGTTACCCCGCCGGTGCGGCGATCCTGATCTCCGTCCTGCTGGCGATCTTCCTCGCCTGGAAGCTGAGCGGGATGACGTTCCAGATCCGCGACATCGTCACCTTCAGGGGTGAGGCCCTGTTCTGGTCGGCGATCCTCGTGTCGAACACCCTCGGCACCTCCATGGGCGACTTCCTGTCCGACAGCTCCGGATTGGGCTACGCCGGGGGCGCGCTGCTGGTGACCGGCGCACTCGCCGTGCTCCTGGCGCTGATGCGAGTGCCCGCCGTCTCGAACGTGCTGCTGTTCTGGATCGCCTTCGTCCTCACCCGCCCGCTGGGCGCCACCGCGGGCGACTTCCTCACCAAGCCGGTGGCCAAGGGCGGCTTGGATCTCGGTACGGCGGGCTCGTCCGCCGTCCTGCTCGCCGTCCTGTTCGGCCTGATGGCCCACGCGCAGGTGCGGGAGCACCGGGCCGCCGGCCGGCCGGCCGGGGCGGAGCGGGCCCCGGTCACCCGGCGGGCAGACCGACCGTGAACCTGGCCCCGGGCCGGTGCCCGGGGTCGTAGGACACCTCGCCTCCGACGGCGCGGGCCAGGCGTCGCGCGAGCGACAGGCCGAGGCCCGCGCCGTCGTGCCCGTCGTCGGAGTCGGCGCGCCGGCCGGGCTGGAACAGTTCGTCGACGAACGCCTCCGGCACCCCCGGGCCGTCGTCGGTGACGTCGATCCGTACGGCTCCGGGGACGCGCCGTGCGGACACGGTGACCTGGCAGTGGGCGTAGCGGACGGCGTTGGCGAGCAGGGGGCTGAGGATGCGTTCGAGGAGAGCGGGGGCGACCCCGGCCTCCAGCGCCCGGGCCCCGGCCTCGCGCACGGTGGGGTCCGTCTCCACCACGGTCTTCACCCCGTCGGGCACATCGAGGCCGCGGAGCAGCCGGTCCAGAACGGGCAGGACGCCGGTGGTTCCGGGGGCCGTCGCCGGGCCGGCGGCGTTCTCGCGGGCGTCGGTCAGCAGGGTGTCGCAGATCGTGCGCATGGACCGGGCGGCCTCGGCGATCACCTCGTGGGTCGAGTGGATCTCGGCGTCCGTGCGGGGGTGGGCCCGGGACCAGTCGAGTTCCATGATGATCCGGGTGAGCGGTGTGCGCAGTTCGTGGGACAGCTCTCCCGTCAGCTGCTGTTCGTGGCGCAGGACGGTGCGTATGCGGTCGAGCAACGCGTCCAAGGAGGTACCCAGCCGGGCGAGTTCGGCCGGGTGCTGCTCGTTGCCGAAGCGCTCGGCCGAGCCCACGGCGCTCCACTGCGTGGCCTGGTCGGTCATCGTCCGCACCGGGCGCAGGGCCCGGCCGACGGACAGGCGGGTGAGGACGTACGTGAAGCCGAGCATCACGGCGTCCAGGACGAGCGACCCCAGCAGCAGGGCGTCGGCCGAACTCCGGTACGGGGTCAGGTCCAGCGCGGTGACGACGGTGGCGGTGGCGCGGCCCCCGTGGAGGGGCTGTGCGCACAGCCGGACGGGCCGGTGATCGTGTGCGTCGACGGTCGCGCAGGCATGCCTCCGCTGCGCGGCCAGCCGGTCGGCGGCCCGGGTCGGTGGGCTGCCGGCCGTGACCGACGGCGGTTTCTCCAGCAGCCGGGTCCCGGCGTAGATCCACACGTTGGCGTCGAGGAGGCGGTCGTTGACGCTTTCCAGGACGCGCACACCGGGTCCGGTGGTGTCGACGGTCGTCGCCACCGCCGCGGCCCGGCTGCGCAGTTCGTCGTCCGCCTGGTGCTGCAGGTGCCGGTCCGTCACCGCGTTGAACACCACGGTCAGGATTGTCATCAGCAGGGCGGCGGTGGTCAGTGCCACCAGGGAGAGGCGGCCGCGCAGGGTGCGCGGGGCGAGGCGGCGCAGGGTACGCGGGGCATGGTTCACGACAGGCGGTGTCCGATCCCGCGCGCCGTGTCGATGCCGAGGCCGCTGCCGGTCTCCCGGAGCTTGCGGCGCAGCCTGCTCAGGTACTGGTCCAGGGTGTTGTCGCTGACCTGTGCGCCCTCGGGCCAGCCGGCCCGCACCAGGTCGCGGCGGCGTACGAGCGTTCCGTCCGCGGCGACGAGCGTGGCCAGCAGCCGGAACTCGGTCGGTGACAGGGCGCTGCGCTCACCGCGCACGCTCATACTGTGGTCCACGGCGTCCAGGACCAGGTCGCCGGTTGTGGCCGCCGCCGTCGCCGGGGTCCGTTTGAGGACGGCTCGCAGTCTCGCGGCGAGTTCGGCGAGGTGGAAGGGCTTGGGCAGGTAGTCGTCGCCCCCGGCGGAGAATCCCGACAGGCGGTCGGTGAGCTGGTGCCGGGCGGTCAGAAAGATCACGGGGGCGGTGAAGCCGTTGGCCCGCATGGCCTGGCACACATCTCTTCCGTCCGCGTCGGGCAGGCCGATGTCCAGGACGGCGGCGGCCAGGTCGGCCGTGGCCAACCGCAGGGCGGTCGCGCCGTCGGCGGCCGGCACCGGGGCGAAGTCCTCCTCGGACAGGCCGCGGCGCAGCACGTCGCGCAGAGCGTGATCGTCCTCGACGACCAGGATCTTGGGGCGCATGATCCTCCGGCGGGTCGGGTGTGCGGGCGGGGAGAGCGGTGGGCGGCGTACCGGCGCGCCCTCAGCCGTCCATCGGCAGCCACCTTACCGTCTACAATGACGTAGACACTCTAGCGGACGCAGGCCCGCCCCAGCCGCACCGGAGTGCACACGGCGGGCGCGGCGACTCCCGCGTCGTCCTGCTGAGCACAGGTGTGCCAGGACGACACGGGAGCGTGGTGGGTGACCCGGAACCCGCCGGTGTGCCGGGTGCCGCTACGGCCGGGGCCGGGTCGGCCCGGTCGCCGGTGAGCAGGTCGCGGGTCAGGGCGACGGCGAGCACGCATGCCGCGACCAGCCCGGAGAAGATCAGCCGCTCCCGCCCTGACGGGTCGGTGAGCATGGAGAAGAGCACGAAGGAGAGGACCCCGCCCGGGGGACGCCACGGGCGGCGGTCCGGGTGAAGGACGCCGGGGCGTCGCCGCGGCGACCAAGGGAGTAGGCCATGCAAGAGGGCCTGCGGGCCCGGCATGACTGTGTCCCCTCTGTCGAAGGTATGACCTGGGGGTGGTGTCACCGGGCCGGGGAGGTGCCGTCCGAGACGCTGATCAGAGGTCCGATCACCGTCCCGCGCAACGCCGGACCGCCCTTGCGCGGCAGGTGCTGCAGAGCCCGATGCCGACCTTGAACAGGTCGAAGACGCTGACGCTCATCCGGTGCCTCCCCGGTACTCCGTGCAGGCGTCGAGCAGCCAGGTGGCCAGGTAGCACGCGAAGGAGGCGCGGACCAGCAGCCAGACGGCGGAGGCCGCCTCGTCCCGCACCACGAGGGTGACCGGGGCCTGCGCCAGCAGGGTGGTCGGGCAGGAGCCGACGGGCGTGACCCGCGGATCCAGATCGATGGCACAGCCCTGGGCCAGCACCTCGCGCAGGAGGTGCCCGGACAGGGCCAGCGTGGTGCGCTGCGCGGAGACGTCGGTGACGGAGGCGGAGCCGTCGTCACCGATGGCGTCCCGCAGCCGGGCGAGCAGCTCCTGCCGCCGGCCGTCGGGCGCCACCAGCAGCCATTCGTCCGGGCCCATCCACAGCGCCTTGACGTCGCCCGACAGCTCGGCGCGCACGGGGTCCGGCAGGGTGATGCCCAGACAGGCTTCGACGGCCTTCGCCGCGGCGCTTCCGGGCTGCGCGCGCAGGCTGAGCTGGGTCAGGAAGGGCAGTTCCCGCACCCGCAGTCCGGAGGGCAGCCCCGCGAGGCGGTCCTGCCACTCGGCCAGGGGGCTGAAGCGAGTGGGTGTCTCAACCGTCACGGCGAGCTCCCTCCTTGTCGAAGAGCACGGGTTCGGTCACGGTCACCGGGACGGTACGGCCGTCCAGCGGGACGTACAGGGTTTCGCCGATACGCCGGGTTCCCGCGCGCACCAGGGCCAGGGCGAACGTCCGCTGGAGGGCGTCGCTGCGGTAGCTGGAGGTGACGTGGCCCAGCATGGGCACCGGGGGCGCCGGAACACCGCTGGTGGCGATGATCTGGGCCCCTTCGGGCAGCAGGACTCCCGCGTCGGCCGGCAGCAGGCCGACCAGCTGCTTGCGGTCGTCACGCCGGTTCTCCGTGCGGGTGAAGGACCGCTTGCCGACGAAGTCCGCCTTCTTCTTGGACACCACCCACGACATGCCCAGGTCCTGCGGGGTGACGGTGCCGTCGGTGTCCTGCCCGATGATCGGGTAGGCCTTCTCGGCGCGCAGCACGTGCATCGTCTCGGTGCCGTACGGGGTGATGCCGAAGGGACGGCCGGCCTCGTACAGGGCCTTCCACACCGTGATGCCGTACCAGGCGGGGACGTTGATCTCGTAGGCGAGTTCACCGGAGAAACTGATGCGGCACACGCGGGCCGGCACGTCGGCGACCGTGGTGTCCTGCCAGGACATGAACGGAAAGGCGTCGTTGCCGACGTCGAGGCCCGGGGCCAGCAGGGCGAGTACGTCGCGGGAGCGGGGGCCGACCAGAGGGATCGTCACCCAGTGCTCGGTGACCGAGGTGAGGTGCACCCGCAGGCCCGGCCACTCCGTCTGCAGCCACTCCTCCATCCATTCGAGGATCTTGGCCGCGTTGCCGGTGGTCGTGGTCAGCAGGAACTCCTGCTCGGCGACCCGGATCACGGTGCCGTCGTCGATGACCATGCCGTCGACGCCGCACATCACGCCGTAGCGGATCCGGCCCACCTCGAGGGTGCTCATCAGGTTCGTGTACAGCCGGTCCAGCAGGACCCCGGCGTCCGGGCCCCGCACATCGATCTTGCCGAGCGTGGAGCCGTCCATCATCGCGACGCCGGTACGGGCGGCCCGGCACTCGCGGAGCACGGCGTCCTCCATGCCCTCGCCCGCCCGGGGGTAGTACCGGGGGCGCTTCCACTGGCCGACGTCCTCGAAGGGAGCGCCGTGTTCGACGTGCCAGGGGTGCAGGGCGGTCACCCGTACCGGGTCGAACAGTTCACCGCGGTTGCGGCCCGCGAGGGCGGCGAAGGCCACCGGTACGGCGGGGGGGCGGTGGCTGGTGGTGCCGAGGTCGGCGACGTCCACCCCGAGGGCCTCGGCGACGATGCCCGAGGTCATGACGCCGGAGGTGCGGCCCTGGTCGTGGGCGGTGCCGATCGTGGTGTAGCGCTTGACGTGCTCCACCGAGCGCAGGCCCGCGCCGACCGCCCGCAGGACGTCGCTGACAAGGGCGTCACGCTGCAGGTCGACGAACTGGTGGGAGCCGTCCGGTGTCTCCTGGGGGCTGGGGACCCGCCACAGCACCCGGGTGGGCGCTCCCTCGGGCTGCGGGGCGCCGGTCGGCAGGGTGACCGGCTGTCCGGTCAGGCCGAGGGCCGACAGGGCTCGCGAGGCCGCCTCCGCTCCGTCGGCGAGACAGCCGGCCAGGGTGAACGTGCCGCGGGCCGATCCCGCGGTGCGGACCGTGTCCGGGCCGTGGCCGGGGACGAAGGCCCCGGTTCCGGCGTCGTAGCGCAGGGTGCCGCGGGCCTGGCTGAACAGGGCCACGGCGGGGTTCCAGCCGCCGGACACCAGCAGCAGGTCGCAGTCGATGCCGTGCCGGTCGCCGAGGCGGCCCCGGCCGAAGGCGGCCACGTGGGCGCGGGAGACACGTTCGGTGCCGCTGGTGCCGGTGACCACGTGGCCCGCGCGTACCTCGACACCGCGTTCGGCGCACGCCGTCTGCCAGTGCGCCGGTACCTCCTCACGCGCGTCGATGACGGCGGCGACACGGACGCCGGCGTCGGCCAGTTCGAGCGCTGCCGGGTAGGCGCTGTCGTTGGTGGTGAACACGACGGCCCGCCGCCCGGGGAGCACCCCGAAGCGGTTGAGGTAGGTGCGGGCCGAGCCGGCCAGCATGATGCCGGGGCGGTCGTTGTCGTCGAAGGCGACCGGACGCTCGTAGGCGCCGGTGGCGTACACGACCTGCCGGGCTCGGATGCGCCAGACCCGCTGCCTCGAGATGTGGGCCGGTGCCGCGGCACCGAGGTGGTCCGTGCGCTTCTCCAGGGCCAGGACGAGTCCGTCGTCGTAGTGGCCGAAGGCGGTGGTGCGGTGCAGGACCCTCACGTCGGCGTGGCCTTCGAGTTCGGCGGTGACGTCGTCGGCCCACGCGGTCGCCGGCGCGCCGTCGAGGAGGTCCCGGCTGCCGAGCAGCGACCCGCCGGACCGCGGGAGTTCGTCGACGAGGATCACGCGGGCACCGGCACGGGCGGCGACCAGTGTCGCGGCCAGGCCGGCCGGACCCGCGCCGACGACCAGGAGGTCGCAGTAGGCGTGCATGGTGTCGTAGCGGGCCGAGTCCGGCCGGCTGCTGAGCCGGCCCCGGCCGGACAGGCCCCGGGCCACGAGTCCCTCGTACAGCTCGACGGTGGTGGCCGTGAGCATGGGTTCGGGGAAGGGGGCTTCGATCTGCACGAGCGCGTTGGGCTCTTCGGCTCCGGCGGCGAGGACGCCCCGCGGCCGTCCGTACTTGATGCCGCTCGCGACGTGGTGCACTCCGTTGGCCAGCAGGGCCGAAGCGAGGGTGTCGCCGGGGTGACCGGTGTAGGCGGTGCCGTCGAAGGAGAAGGAGAGCGTGGTGTCCCGGTCGACGTGGCCGTGGCCGGGGGCACGGAAAGGGGTGTTCATCGGCTGGCCTCCTGGCCCGTCGCCTGCGGTGCGGCGGGTGCGGTGCTCGGGATGGAAGGGCGCTCGGCGCCGATGGTGTGGACGGCGAGGAACTCGTGGGTGACGGTGTCGCGCAGGGCGTTGAACCAGCGCCGGCAGCCGGCCGAGTGCACCCACCGTTCGGCGAAGGGGCCCCTGGGGTTGTCGCGGAAGAACACGTACTGGGCCCACTGCTCGTCGTCGAGGGCGTAGGGGTCGTCGGGGTAGGGGACGTGCGCCTGACCGCCGTAGTGGAACTCGATCTCCTCGCGGTCACCGCACCAGGGGCAGGTGATGAGCTGCATGTCGGTACTCCTCGGCTAGTGGGCGACGGCGGCCGCGCCGTGCTCGTCGACCAGGGCGCCGGTGGTGAAGCGGGAGAGGGTGAAGGGCGCGTTGTAGGGGTGCGGTTCGCCGGTGGCGATGGTGTGGGCGTAGCACCAGCCGACGCCCGGTGTGGCCTTGAAGCCGCCGGTCCCCCAGCCGCAGTTGAGGTAGAGGTCGTCGACGGGGGTCAGGCCGACGATGGGTGAGGCGTCCGGGGTGACGTCGACGATGCCCGCCCAGGTGCGCAGCATGTGGGCGCGTGCGAAGACCGGGAAGAGTTCGAGCGCGGCGGCCGTCTGGCGCTCCAGGATGTGGAACGCACCGCGCTGTCCGTAGCCGTTGTAGCTGTCGATGCCGGCGCCCATGACGAGCTCGCCCTTGTGGGCCTGGGAGACGTACACATGGACGGCGTTCGACATGACCACGGTCGGGTGCACCGGTTCGAGGAGCTCCGAGACCAGGGCCTGGAGCGGGTGGCTCTGGAGCGGCAGCCGCAACCCGGCCATGGACGCCAGCACGGACGAGTGGCCCGCGCCCGCGAGCGCGACCTTCCCCGCGGCGATGGGACCGCGGGTGGTCCGCACGCCTCGGACGCGGCCGCCCTGGATGTCGAGCCCGGTGACCTCGCAGTCCTGGATCAGGTCGATGCCGTACTCGTCGGCCCTGCGGGCGAAGCCCCAGGCCACGTAGTCGTGTTTGGCGATACCCGCGCGCGGCTGGTACGTCGCGCCGAGCACCGGGTAGCGCACGTCGGGCGAGACGTTGACGATGGGGCAGACCTCGGCGACCTCGTCCGGCTCCAGCCACTCGGCGTCGATGCCGTTGAGCTGGTTGGCGTGGACGCGGCGCTTGCTGTCCCGGATGTCCTGGAGACTGTGGGCGAGGTTGAGCACGCCGCGCTGGCTGAAGAGGATGGGACAGCCGAGGTCCTCCTCGAGGGTCTCCCACAGCTTCAGTGAGTGCTCGTAGATGCCGGAGCTCTCGTCCCAGAGGTAGTTGGAGCGGATGATGGTGGTGTTGCGGGCCATGTTGCCGCCCGCGAGCCAGCCCTTCTCCAGGACGGCGACGTTGGTGATGCCGTGGTTCTTGGCGAGGTAGTAGGCGGTGGCCAGGCCGTGTCCGCCGCCGCCGACGATGACGACGTCGTAGGACGGTTCGGGGTCGGGGTTGCGCCACAGGAAGTCCGGGTGGTCGGGCAGGACGTCTCCGGGCGTGGCCGGTCGGTTGTCACGCGGGTTCATCACTGGGCAGCCTCCTGGGCCGCGAGCTGGGGATCGGCGGGGTAGAGCGGGAAGCGGTCGGTCAGGACCCGGACGCGGTGGCGCAGCGCGTCGGCGGTCCGGTCGTCGAAGCCGGGCAGGAGGGCCGTGGCGATGATGCCGGCGACCCCCGTGAACTCCTCGGCCCCGAAGCCGCGGGCGGCCAGGGCCGGGGTGCCGATGCGGACGCCGGAGCCGACCGTCGGCGGGCGCGGGTCGAGGGGGACGGCGTTGCGGTTGGCGGTGATGCCGACCCGGTGCAGCCGGTCTCGGCCTGCCGGCCGTCGAGTTCCGCACGGCGCAGGTCCACCAGGACCAGGTGCACGTCCGTGCCGCCGGTCAGGACACTCACCCCGGCTGCCCGGGTGTCGTCGGCCGGCAGCCGCTCGGCCAGGATCGACGCCCCTTGGAGCGTGCGGCGCTGACGTCGGCGGACTCCGGCTGGGCGGCCGTCGTGAAGGCCACCGCCTTCGCGGCGATGACGTGTTCGAGGGGGCCGCCGAGCGTCTTGTGGGTGGTGGTGGTCACCACATGCACGTGGGACACCGGAGAGGGGTGCAGACCGGCGGCGACCAGGCCCGCTAAGTGGGCCATGTCGACCATGAAGCAGGCGCCGACCTCGTCGGCGATCCGGCGGAACTCGGCGAAGTCGAGCCGGCGGTGGTACGCCGACCAGCCGGCCACGATCAGCTTCGGCCGGTGTTCCTGGGCGAGCTTGCGGACCTGCTCCATGTCGATGCGGTGGTCGTGTTCGCCGACCCGGTAGGCCGCCGCCTTGTACAGGCGTCCGGAGAGATTGATCCGCATGCCGTGGGTGAGGTGGCCGCCGTGCGCCAGGTCCAGCCCCAGGACGGTGTCGCCGGGCTGCAGCAGGGCGGCCATGGCGGCCGCGTCGGCCTGTGCGCCGGAGTACGCCTGCACGTCGGCGGCCTCGGCTCCGAACAGCTGCTTGACGCGGTCGACGGCGAGCCGCTCGAGCACGTCGACGTGCTCGCAGCCGCCGTAGCAGCGGCGTCCGGGGTAGCCCTCGGCGTACTTGTTGGTCGGCACCGAGCCCTGGGCCCGCATGACCGCGAGGGGCACGAAGTTCTCGCCGGCGATCGTCTCCGGGGTGCCACGCTGCCGGGCCGGCTTCGCGTCGATGGCCGCGGCGATCTCGGGATCGAAGTCGTCCAGCCGGGTGCCGAGCACGGCGGAGCGGGCCGCTCGCTGACCGGTGGCTTGGGCGTTCATGGAAAACCCCCTGGTGAGCGACTGAAAGCCAACTGATATATTAATCCGTTGTTGCGCTACAGTAGGAGCGCCGTAGGACAGCGTCAAGGGAGGTTCCGGGGTGACTTCGTCGACCGTTGTCGGCCCCGGTGGGGGAACGCTGGCCGACCGGGCCTACCGCTCCATCTCCGACCGCCTGGTGACCCTCCGGATCCATCCCGGGGAACCGATCAACGACGAGCGGATCGCCGCCGAGCTCGGCTTCGGACGCACCCCGGTCCGCGAGGCGCTCAAGCGGCTGGAGCACGAGCGGCTGATCGTCTCCTACCCCCGGCGCGGAACCTTCGCCACGGAGGTGCAGATCGCCGACCTCGGCCACATCTCGGAGGTCCGCAAACAGCTGGAGCCCCTCGCGGCGAGCATGGCCGCACAGCGCGCCGGCGAGCGCGACCGTCAGGACCTCGAAGGACTGCTCGCAGAGCTGGCGGACGCGTCCGACCGCGGGGCCGACCTCATCCGGCTCGACATGACCGTGCACCGCGCGCTCTACGCCGCGACTCGGAATCCCTACCTCGAGGACACCCTGATCAGGTACGACAACCTGGCCACACGCATCTGGTGCCTCTTCCTCGACCGGCTGCCGGGCCTGGCGGGCCATGTGCACGAGCACGGGCCTCTGCTGCGCGCCGTCATCGACGGTGACGCGGAGAAGGCCGCGGACCTCGCCTCGGGACACGTGGCAGGGTTCGAGGCGGCGATCCGCAGCGTCATCTGACCCGCCCCGCCGCGGGCGGTCGCCACCCCTCATCACGTGTGCCGTAAGGTCTCTTTGGCATATACAGCTAACGTTTGGTGGGGATGACGTGACGATCGACAGCAACTCCCGGCATCTGACCGAGAGGCTGACCGCCGAGCGCGACGCCTTCCTCACGCAGTGGGCCCGGGTGGTCGGCATGGACGTGCAGGGCCGCCTGAGCACGGTCGAACTGGAGCGTGAACTGGGCGAGTTGTACGACGCCGTCGTCGCCGCCCTCACCACGGGCGGACTGGACGGCAGGGGCGAGCACTTCCGGGAGGTGCGCAGCCTGTTGATCGAGCTTTCCCGCAACCGCGCCCGGCAGGGTTTCACGCCCACGGAGACCGCCCGATGCGTCTTCGCCCTCAAGGAGGTGCTGGAGCCGACTCTCGCCGGGGACGAGAACGGCATGCGTACGTATCTGCAGTTCGCGCGGCTCCTCGACGACCTGGGTCTGCTGACGACGGAGGCGTACGTACGCACCCGGGAGGAGATCATCTCCTCGCAGGCCGAGCAGCTGCTGGAGCTGTCCACCCCGGTCGTCCAGCTGTGGAAGGGCGTGGTCGGCGTTCCCCTCGTTGGCACGCTCGACTCGGCCCGTACCCAGGTGGTGATGGAGAAACTGCTGCAGAACCTGGTCGACAGCGACTCCACCCACGCCATCATCGACATCACCGGCGTCCCGACCGTGGACACCCAGGTCGCCCAGCACCTGCTGAAGACGGTGGTGGCCGCCCGCATGATGGGCGCGCAGTGCATCATCTCCGGCATACGCCCGCAGATCGCCCAGACGATCGTGGCGCTGGGGATCGAGTTCGGTGACATCCCCACCAACGCCTCGCTGTCCGACGCGCTGCGCCGGGCGCTGAAGGAAATCGCCCAGGACGCCGAGGACGATGTGCGGGGTCTGCTGTGACCGACCGCGTCCCCGTACTCAAGATCGGCGAGATCCTGCTGGTCTCCATCCAGACGGACCTCGAGGACCAGATGGTGATGGACCTCCAGGAAGACCTGTCGAACCGTATCGTCGCCGACGACGCCAAGGGCGTCGTCATCGACATCTCCGCACTGGAGATCGTCGACTCCTTCGTCGGCCGGATGCTGGCCACCAATGCGGCGATCTCGCGCGTTCTCGGCGCGGAGACCATCGTCGTCGGCATGCGGCCCGCCGTCGCCATGACGCTCGTCGAACTCGGCCTCTCCCTCCAGGGTGTCCGGACGGCCCTCAATCTGGAGCGCGGGCTGAAACTCCTGCGTCGTCTCAGCGCGAGCCGCGCATGAAGAACTACGGCACCGCGAGCGCCTCGATCGAGACCGTCTCGGTTGCCACCAGCAGCGACGTCGTCTCCGCCCGCCAGATGGTGCGTTCCCTCGCGCACAGCAACGGTCTGTCGCTGATCCATCAGACGAAACTGGTCACGGCCGCGAGTGAACTCGGACGCAACATGCTGGTCTACGGCGGTGGGGGCGTCGTACGGGCGGCTGCCGTCGACGACGCCGGCCGCTGCGGCATCTTCGTGGAGTTTGAGGACCAAGGGCCGGGTATAGCGGATCTGGAGCTTGCGCTCACCGACGGGTGGACCTCGGGCAACGGCATGGGGCTCGGGCTCAGTGGCGCCAAGCGGCTCGTCGACGAGTTCGACATCGAATCGGGTCCCGGGGGTACCACTGTGCGCATTGTGAAGTGGGGCAGGTGAACGGCACTTTTGTCGGCGCGGCCGGCGAAGTCTGCTGGCTGAGGTCGGACATCGCGCTGGCCGCGGCGGCCCGCCGTCAGGCGGGGCTGCTGGCCCGCGGCATCTGCCTGTCCGAGGAGCGGGTTGCACGCTTCGAACTGTGCGTGACGGAGATGGCGACCAATCTCCTCAAGTACGCCGACGACGGCTCCCTGGCGCTGCGCCTCGTACGCGTTCGCGACCGCGTGGGCGTGGAGTGTCTGTCCCTGGACAGCGGTCCCGGGATCGACGACGTCCAGCGGGCGCTGCGCGACGGCACCTCCGCGTCCGGGAGCCTCGGCATCGGCATGGGCGCCATCGAACGGCTCGCCGACGTCTCCGGCATCCACTCCCTGCGCGGCCGGGGCACCGTCGTCCAGGCGCGCTTCTGGGCGGACGGGCAGGTGCCGCCGCCCGGTCCCGCGGAGACCGACGGGCTGACCCGGCCGATCAGTGGCGAGCAGGTCTGCGGTGACACGTGGGCCGTGCGCGCGGTCGAGAGCGACGGCGCCGAGGCGCTGCTGCTGATGATGTGCGACGGGCTCGGGCACGGGCCCCTGGCAGCCCGCGTCGCCGACCGGGCCGAGGAAGCCTTCCGGGACAGCCGGCACAGCCGTCCGGAGACCGTGCTGCAGGACGTGCACAGCAGTCTGCGCGGCACCCGCGGTGCCGCGGTGGCGATCGCTCTGCTCGACCCGGCCGGGCAGCGTGTGCAGCTGTGCGGGGCCGGCAACATCTCGGCACTGGTCGCGTCCGCGGACACCCGCACCGGGCTGCTGTCCATGCCGGGGATCGTCGGGGCGCAGCTGCCGCGTCCGCGTTCCTTCGAGGCCGCGTTCCCGCCCGGCGCCGCCCTGATCATGCACTCCGACGGCCTCAGCGACCGCTGGAAGCCGGCGGACTTCCCCGGCCTGTTCGCACAGAACCCCTCGCTCATCGCCGCGCAGATCCTCAACCAGGCCGCGGTCCGCCGGGACGACGCCGGAATCGTCGTGGCGGTGCACAGGCAGCCGTGATCGCCGGAAGGTCTCTGCACGAGCTGATCACCATCGCCCTGGGGGAGGCGAGGGACGTGGTCACCCTGCGCCGTTGCACACAGGCGGTCTGCCGTGCCACGGGGGTGGCGGGCACTCCCCTGGTGCGGCTGACCACCGTCGTGAGCGAGGCCGGCGAGCACCTCCTCGGTACGCAGGACCTCACCGCGGAGCTGTGCCTGGAGGAGTCCGGCACCGTCGCGGTCGCCGTGCGGTTCCGCTGGAGAGAGGAACGCCGTCCGTCGGACGCCCTGCTGGCCACGGCCGCCCGGCTGCTCGACGCCACCCGTCTGGAGCCCGTCGCGGACAACGGCCGCCATGAACTCGTCCTCTCCAAGCGTGCTCCGGCCCGGGCCGGGTCCTGGCCCTGTACTCGGAGCTGACGAGCGAGCTCCAGGCGACGAACAGCGGCGTCGTGGCCCTGTACGCGGAGCTGGAGGACAACACAACGGCGCCACACAGATCTCCAGCTCTCCCTGAGCCATCTCGCCGAGACCGTGAGCGCGGCTCCCACCGGGCCGGAAGAAGCCTGCACCCACCTGCTGGAGCACCTGCCGCCGGACGGCAGTGACGACGTGGCCCTGATGGTCGTACGGCTGCACGCCGTCCGAACCGTCTGACCGACGCCGCCGGCCGGGGACGGAGGGCGACTGGGGCAGAGTCGCGTCATCCGCCGCCGCGGAAACGATCCGAATCACTCATTAGGTTTCAGTGATTGCTTTAGCCCGATTCGGCGGACATCACTCATGGCATGTTGACCTCCTCACACCGCCTCGGGAGGATCCGCGTGCCCAACTCCCCCACGCCCATGGACGCGTCGCCGCGCTACCCCAGGTGGGCCGACCGACTCATACGCCAGCTGGACGCCTTCGCCGCCACCCGGTCCGGAGCGGAGCGAGTGCCGGCCCTCGTCCTCAGCCGTCAGGAGGGCGGCGACGCCAGGTCACCCGCGTTCATGATCCGGGAGTACGCGCACCGGCTCTCACCGGTCCGCGGCACCTCCCACTTCCAGGTGCCGCATGCCGTCGTCGACGACCAGGAGCTCACCGGCGGCTTCCTCGCGGCGATCGACCGCGTGGCCCTGCGGTTCCAGCTCACGATGCCGTCGGGACGGCTGCGGCTGCCCTCCTTCCACACCTGCCGGGCCGTGCTGGAGGCGGAGCGGGGCACGGGGGATCTCCAGGCCCAACAGCAGCCGATCGTCGACGACCTGTACACCGCGCTGCTGACGAGGCGGAGGTCGCTGCGGACCGGCGCGCGCGTCGCGGAGCTGTTGGGGCAGCACCTCCTGACCGGCTGGCTGCAAGGGCTCGTCGCCGCGCTGATCGTCGGCTTTCCCAAGCTCTGCTACCGCTTCCACCTGCGCCACCGGGGTCTGCGCTGGGTCGCGGACGAGAGCAACGCGTCCTGCTTCCTGGACGCGGCACTGACCTTCTGCCGCGACGGCGAGCTGGACCGCGACGATCCGCGGGTGCGGCGGATCCTGCTGCGCGCGCTGCTCACCGACCTGCGGAAGGCCACCCGGAGCAGGACCTGGCTGAGCCATCTGTGGGCCCGGCGCCGGTGGTCCTTCGTCGTCCTCGTCCCGGAGATCGACGACGTGGACGGCGCCGGCCGGGCGTTCCTCGGCGCCTTCGAGGAACTCGCCGGCGACCAGCCGTCCAGACCCCTCCTGGTCCTGGCCGCCTGCGCGGGTCCGCCCCCGGCGTACGCCGCCCCGCTCGACGCCGACCTGAGCCGGCCGAACGGCATCCCCGACAAGGTCTTCACCTACCTCAAGGAAGGCAGTGCCGAGCCCGTACGTCTCGTCACCCTGCCGGCCGAGGACGACACCGAGGGCAAGGCGAAGGAGAGGATCGAGACCCACCCCGGTGTCATGGTCCGCAGGGACAGCCCCCTGGACTGGATGCGTCCGGCCGTGCTTCCCGCGCTGGCCCTGGCGAGCGCCGGCGTCCTCCTGGCCCCGCACTACCTCTGGCCGACGCCCCCACCCAAGCCGCCGGCGGCGCCCTCGTGCGTCACGGTCGGGACGGGCGAGCGGGTGGGCGTCACGGACGGCAGGCAGTGCAGCCTCGCCGTGCCGGGAAGCCGCGGGAAGGAACTGCGCGACCTCGAACGCCAGGTCGCCGAGGAGAACGCCCTCGTCCCGGGCGGGCGTTACCGCACTCTGGTCTTCCTCGCTCCTCTCAGCCTCCAGAACGGCGTCTACGACGATCCGCCGGTGGGACTGCAGATCCTGCGCGGTGCGATCGCGCAGCAGCACCGGCTCAACGCCGGGGTCCGCCAGAACAAGATGCCGATCCGGCTGCTGATCGCCAACACCGGCCAGTACTTCAAGTACGGTGCCAGGAACGCGCGGTCACCGAAGGATCCCGACGTCACCCGGATGATCGTCGAACGTCGGCGGAAGGACCACATCGCCGCCGTCATCGGGCTCACGCAGAGCCGGCCGGAGTCGCTCGAAGCGGCCCGGGAACTCGACCAGGCCGGCATCCCGGTCATCGCCAACGCAGTGACCGGCAGCAACATGGTCGGGCCCGACTCGCCGCAGCGCTACTTCCAGATCTCCGCACCCAACGCGCGGGTCGCGCCGGTCCTCGCCGACTTCATCGAACACTCCCCCACCGTGCACGGCCTCAGCAGCGGCACACCGCACGCCGTGGTCGTGTACGACCCGACCGACGCATACTTCAGCACGGACCTGAAGAACCTGTTCCTCGACTCCTACGGCAAGCACGGCGGCGTCGACCTGGTCGGCTTCAGCGAGAAACCCGGGGCGACCACACCGGACAACATCGCGACGGACGTGTGCAACAAGGTCTCCGCCACCCACGGCATCATCGTGTACCTGGGCCGTTCCGGGGTCCTGCCCAGCCTGCTCAACGCCATGCAGAGCGCGGGCGGACACTGCCAGCCACCGGAGGGCAGCACCATCCCGCTGATCGCCGAGAGCGCCCCCATCGACTTCCAGCTCCATCCGGCCGAGACGGCGCGCGCGTACCCGTACATGACGCTCCTGTACGAGACGGCGAACGCCCCCACGCAGGACCCTCGCGACCCCTACGCGCAGTTCACCCGGGATTTCGCGGCCGTCTTCGGCGGCCGCAGCGCCGACGCCGACGCCGCCGGCGGTTTCGACACGGTGGGCATCGTCACCAAGGTCGTCGAGAACCTGCTCCCGGCGTCCCACGACGTGCAGCCCAACGACATCTACCTGTGGCTCACCGCCCACGGAGTGTCCCAGTACCCCGGCGCCTCGGGTGTGCTGCGACTGGACGGCAAGCACAAGTACCCGCCGGACAAAGCGGTGTTCATCCGCGAGATCGGCCAGCCGGACGGCGCGACGGCCACCCTGCTCAGCTGCGGGATACTGCCCAACCGGCAGCACCCGGCGCGCTGGGGGTCCGCGCCCGACACCTTCCCCTGCCCCCGGGACGGCACCCCGCCCGCCTTCTGATCCGGTGCCGAGGACGGCTGCACGACGGGGCGGTCAGAGACCGACCACGATCAGTGCGATGTCGTCGCGTGCGCCATGGCTGACCCCCAGGCGCTCCAGCAGTGCGTCGGCCAGGTCGTCCGGGGTCTGCCCGAGGCAGTCGCGCAGGGTGTCGGTCAGACGCTGCAGTCCCTTGTCGATGTCTTCGTCACGGCGCTCGATCAGGCCGTCGGTGTAGAGGACCAGGGTGTCCCCCGGGTGGTAGGCGGAGCCCGCCTGGGGGCGCGGCACATGTGTGGGTCTGGCGCCGAGGGGCGGGTCGGTGGCCTGGTCCAGGAGTTGGCAGGTGCCGTCGGGGCGCATGAGGACGGGCGGCGGATGACCCGCGCTGGAGTAGATGACCAGCCGGGAGCGGGTGTCGACCAGCGCGGTGACGGCGGTCGCCGCCAGTGCGCCGTCGACGGAGCGGGCGTACAGGCCCAGCACCTCGAGCGCCTGGGCCGGGCCCGCCACGGCACGACTGGCCGCCGACAACGCGCTGCGCAACATGCCCATGACAGTGGCGGCCTCCAGTCCGTGGCCGACCACGTCGCCGACGGCCACGAAGAAGCGCCCGTCGGTCAGGTCGACGGCGTCGTACCAGTCGCCGCACACGTTCAGCGAGCCGATCGCCGGCAGGTAGCGCACCGCCATGTTGGAGTGCCGCGCCAGGTCGGGCGAGTGGAGCATGGCCTCCTGCAACGTCATCGCCACCTGCCGCTCGCGCGCGTGCGCCCGCCGCAGTTCCTCGTTCAACCGTTCCAGTTCCTTGGCGCGGGCGTACAGCTCCGCCTCCAGGCCCGCGGGCGGGGGGCCCGGCCGGTCGACGGGTTCCGGCCGCCGCCGCTCACGGCGGCTGCGGACGTAGCCGGTCACGTCCTCGACCCGATGGATGATCCACGCGACCTTGCCGTCCGGTCCGAGCACGGGGGTGTTGACCGGCGACCACCAGCGTTCCTCGAAGGAGCCCGGCTGCCTGGTGACGGGGATGTCGTACCGCTGGACGGCCATGGTGTCGGCCCTCCCCGTGGTGAGCACCCGTTGCAGGGAGGCCGACAGGTTCCGCCTGCCGTCGGCCTCCGGGTCGGCCGGGTTGTCGGGGAACGCCTCGAAGATGTACTGCCCGATCAGTTCCTGACGGGTGCGGCCGGTGACCCGGCAGTAGGCGGCGTTCACCCCGACGATCACCAGACCGGGGTCGACGACCAGGTAGGGGCTGGGTGTGGCGGCGAACAGCGCAGCGTAGTCGACCAGGTCACCGCTCGGCTGCTCTCCGACATCAGTAGCACCCACGTGTCCAATGTAAGCGGGCATCGCCCGGCAGGCTCGCGTACGCGCGGCCACCACGGAGGACCACCGTCGCGGGGCGCGGTCAGCGTCCGGCGTACAGCGTCTCCAGGTCTCCCGAGAGCGCGGCGCGCACACGCCGGGTGACGTCGTCGGCGAGCACCTCGGGTGCGTCGTCGAGCAGGGCGGCCATCGTCATCTCGGCCACGTCGGCCGGGAGGATCTTCGGGGAGTCGATGTCCGCCGCGAGGTCGGTGTCCACGTAGCCCGCGTGCACGCCGACGACCAGCGTGCCCTGTTCGCGCAGCGCCAGCCGGAAGGCGTTCGTCAGCGACCACTGGGCGGACTTGGAGGCCGCGTAGCTCGGGAGCCGCCGGTTGGCCACCCAGGACGCCACGGACAGCATGGTGACGAGAGCCCCGCCGCCGTTGGCGGCCAGCACGGGCGCGAACGCCCGGGACACGGCCCAGGTGCCGAAGTAGTTGACCTCCATCTCGCGCCGTGCGCCGTCGAACGACCCTTCGAGGAGGGCCGGACCACCCGCGACGCCGGCGTTGTTGATGACGATGGTGACGTCGTCCGCGGTGCGCGCCGCCGCGGCCACCTGCTCCTCGTCGGTGACGTCCAGCCGCAGCGGGGTGACTCCGGGTTCACGCATGCTCTCCGGATCCCGGACACCGGCGTAGACCTTGGCGGCACCGTGCGCGAGCAGCGCCCGGGCGAAGGCCAGGCCGATGCCGCGGTTGGCTCCCGTGACGAGAGCGGCGGAACCCTTGATGTCCATGGTCGGCCCTCCTGTGAGGGAATGGAATGTCGAACGTCCTGCCGGCCCGGCGGACACCGTCACTCGACGCAGGGCGTGAATCCGGCAGCGGCGTGCGGGAAAGGGCCGGACACCTCCCGGCCCTCGTCCCAGTCTCCCCTTCCGGCATGCTGATCGCCTTCCGGCACGGGCGGCGGACCGGACCGGCCGGGGACCCGGCCCGGTCAACGGGGCCGGCGCGGCGGCCGGGGAAAGAAGGAGCCGGTGCGTGCCGCGTACGCGTCCCAACCGGGAAGTCCGGCCATGTGCCGTTCCAGCAACCGTTTCCCGCTTCCGTCGATCAGCAGCACGCTCATCACCAGGGGCGGGGCGACGGACACGGCCGTCGCCTGCCATCCGCCGTCGCAGGCGACGAGGAACAGCCCCCACCAGACACAGAAGTCCCCGCAGTAGTCGGGTGCCGGGTGAAGGGCCACAGCCCCCGGTCCATGACGCGGCCACGGTTGGCCGGATCCGCCTTGAAACGGGCCGGCTGGGCGTCGCCGACGGCCTCGAAGAACAGCCCGACGGCCCAGCCGGCCGTGCCCGCCCAGGCCAGGGCGGACAGCGGCCGGGACGGGTACTGGGCCGCCTGCACCGGCAGGGACACCACCTGGACCAGGGCCCCCTGGAGCAGGTAGATCATCCGCAGGGCGTACGGGTTCCGGTCGCCCCGCGTGCGGGCCGGCATCGCCTCGTACCGCGGGTCCTCACCGTGGCCGCGGCCCCGGTGCGGGGCCGGCGGGCGCTGGGGGGCGTCACATCTTGGGCATCAGGACGGTGTCGACGATGTAGACGTTGGCGTTGGCGGTCCTGACGTTGCCGCAGACGACCTTGGCGGTGTCGTCGACCGTGTAGGACTCGCCCGATCCGGAGGTCGTCACCTTGGACTTCTCCAGCGTGTCGAAGGAGCCGTTCTCCAGGTCCTTCGGCGCGAGCTTCCGGCCGACGACGTGGTAGGTGAGGATCTTCGTCAGCTGGGCCTTGTCGGCCAGGGCCTTGTCCAGGGTCGCCTTGGGGATCTTCTTGAAGGCGTCGTTGGTCGGCGCGAACACCGTGATGTTCTGGGCGTTGTTGAGGGTGTCGACCAGGCCGGCCTTCTTCACCGCGGTCACGAGGGTGGAGAGCGCCGGGTTGTTGGAGGCGGCGGTGGCCACCGGGTCCTTGGCCATGCCGTCGAAGGAACCGGCGCCGTTCTTCGGCACGGCGGAACAAGCCGCACCGAACGGCTGGTCCATGCTGCTCGCGCCGCTGCTCGAACCGTTCATGTCGGCACCGCCCTTCGTGGCCGAGGCCGACGCCTTGCCGGCGGAGTCGGACTTGTCCGAATCGCCGCCGGAGCAGGCGGTGAGGGCCAGGGGCAGTACGGCGGCCGCGGCGAGAAGGCCGGTGGTACGGCGGATACGCGTGTTCATCATGTTCTCCTGTTGAATCGCGCAGCACTGTGCGGCTGCGTCAGGGGGTGTGGGGAAAGTGGCTCTGGAGGGCATGAGGCCCAGGTGACGAGGCCGGCCGCATCATTCGACGGTCACGACCACCGAGTGCCATCCGCTGGCGCCGTCGGGAACGGTGCGGGTGCGTCTGTCCGTCTGCACGGCTCCCGTGCGGTCGGTGGCGCGCACCGTGAGGGTGTGGCTGCCTTGGGTGGCCTGCCAGGCGAGGGACCACTGGCGCCAGGTGTCCCGGGTGTCCTCGGCTGCCAGGTGGGTCTCCTGCCAGGGGCCGTCGTCGACGCGGACCTCGACCTTGTCGACGCCCCTGTGCTGGGCCCAGGCGACGCCGGCGACCATCACCGTGCCGGCCTCGGGCCGGGCGAACGGCCTGGGGGTGTCGATGCGCGACTGGGTCTTGACGGGAGCCTTGCGCGCCCACCCGCGCTTGACCCAGTAGGGGTCGTAGGAGGCGAAGGTGGTGAGTTCGATGTCCTCGATCCACTTGCAGGCCGACACGTAGCCGTACAGGCCGGGGACGACCATCCGGACGGGGAAGCCGTGTTCGAAGGGCAGGGGTTCGCCGTTCATGCCGAGGGCGAGCATCGCGTCGCGGCCGTCCATGACGTCCTCGACCGGACTGCCGATCGTCATGCCGTCCACCGAGCGGGCGACCAGCTGGTCCGCCGGTCCACCGCGGGAGGGGGGCCGCACCCCGCACTCGGCGAGCAGATCGGCCAGTCGTACGCCGGTCCAGCGGGCGTTGCCGACATAGGGCCCGCCGACCTCGTTCGACACGCACGTGAGGGTGATGTCCCGCTCGATCAGCTCCCTGCGCAGCAAGTCGTCGAAGGTGTGGACGGCCGGACGGCGCACCCCCTTGCCGTGTACGCGCAGCCGCCAGCCGGTGGCGTCCACCTTGGGCACCACCAGCGCGGTGTCCACCCGGTAGAAGTCCTCGTTCGGGGTGACGAAGGGACTGATCCCGGGGACCCGCGGCCCCGCCCGCTTCGGTACCGGCTGCGCCGGTGACCCTGGGCGCGGCAGTACGACCCGCCGGCGCGAGGCGACGGCGTTCTGGCCGCGCGAGCCGTTCAGCGACCGTCCGACGGCACCCACGGCGGCCGAGGCCGTCGCGGCGGAGGCGGCAGCCACCACGAACCCGCGGCGGTCCCAGTCCTCGGCGGCGGTCCTCTCAGCTCCCCCTTCCCCGGCCGCGGTCCCGGACTCCGGTGAGGATGACTCCCTCACCGTGGTCAGGCGGTGGACCAGGACGTACAGCAGCAGCGCTCCGAGGAGCGCCCCCACGACGGACGGCAGGGCGTCGGTGATGCCCTGGGAGTCGGGGCGGCTGAGGGCGGCCGCCGCCCCGACGGCCCCGAAGAGCAGGACCCCGGCGGCCCCGGCCCGCCTGAACCGTGTCGCCAGCACACCCAACCCCAGGGCCAGCACGGTCAGTACGGCGAGGATGCCGAGCTGCAGGACGAGCTTGTCGTCGGTGCCGAAGTGGCGGATCGCCCAGTCCTTGACCGGGGCGGGCGTCGCGTCGATGGCCGCGCCTCCGACCGCGACGACCGGACCGGCCTGCGGCCGCACCGCCGCCGCGGCCAGTTCTGCCACGGCCAGGGCGGCGCAGCCGGCGAGCACTCCGCTCAGCGCGCCCAGCGCGCCCAGCGCAGGACGCGGCGGAACCGGCCGTGTTCGCTGATCCTTCTCTTCGTCCCTCACGCCGGGAATCCGGTTCTGCCCGCCCACCGGATTGGTGATCGCCCCGATCAGGTGAAAGAAGATCTCGCGCCAATCCGCCGTGCGTTCCGCAACGGATGAAGGGCTTCACCTGTTCCGGCTCGCGGATGTTCCCTCGTCCGCGGACGGCCGGGCGGCCCAACGCCGCGTCGGCGGGGAGTACTTGCTCAGCACCCGATACGGCTGGAGCATCAGCCGCACGACAACCCGTCCGTCGCCAGGGAGGAAGGCATCGAATCGATGGCGCGAGGTCACGACGGCCGACCGGCCGACCCGGCTCTATGGGTCCGGCACTGCCCGCAGCAGCCGGAAGCCGCGGTCATCACCCTTCACGGAGGACGGGCGGACGGCTACCAGACGTCACGGCCCTGGCATCTGGCGGCGCTGAGGATGCGTCCGGTCCTTCGCAGCGCGGCGTCGGCCGTCTCGCTCCAGGAAGCGGTGCTGGGACACGTCCGCTACCGACACCGGGGGTGGAACCACGAGGATCCCCTCCAGGACGCCTACCGCGCGCTCGACGAACTCGAACAGCTCGCGGGTCCGGTACCGGTGGTCCTCATCGGCCACTCCATGGGAGGCAGGGCGGCCTTGCGCGCGGCCTCCCATCCACGGGTACGGGGTGTCGTCGCCCTCGCCCCCTGGCTGCCACCGGAGGAACCCACGGCGCACCTGCGCGGCAAACGCGCCGTCGTCCTGCACGGCGACCGCGACACCGTGACCAGTCCGGACGCCTCCCTGCGCTACGTCCGACGGGCCCGGCTCTCGGAGTCCCGCGCGGGCATCGTCCTGATCCGGCACGGCGACCACGCGATGCTGCGCCGGGCCGCCCTGTGGCACCGCTGTGTCGGCGGACTGGTCGCGGACCTGCTGCACCCGCGGGAGAGCCCGTCGGGACTGGCCGCCGAGAGCTACGCGGCCACCCTCCCTCTCCTGCTGTAGGCAATCGGGCCGACCTGCCCCTCGACGCTCTCCGCCGGTCTCCGCGCGCGGTCGGCGGTCAAGATCGATTGTCAGTGGTGGATGGGAGAGTAGGAGCATCAAGACGGAACGAGGGGGAGCTGTCATGTCAGGAACCCAGAACTACATCAACCACGTCGCCCTGGTGCTGGACGCAAGCTCGTCCATGAGACATCTGAGCAGCAAGGTCATCGAGGTCGCCGACCAGCAGATCGCCTATCTCGCCCGCCGGTCCAGGGAACTGGACCAGGAGACCCGCGTCACGGTGTACGTCTTCGCCGACAAGGTGGAGTGCGTCATCTACGACAAGGACGTGCTGCGGATGCCGTCGCTGAAGCAGCTGTACCGGGTCGGCGGCATGACGGCCCTGCTGGCGGCCGCGCTGAAGTCGCAGGCGGAGCTGGCACAGACGGCCCAACTGTACGGCGACCACAGCTTCCTGACGTTCGTCCTCACCGACGGTCAGGAGAACGCGAGTCACCGCTGTCCCGACGCCCCCACCAGGGATCCTCGTGAACTGGTGCGGGCCGTGGCCGAGATGATCGAGACGCAGCAGGACAACTGGACACTGGCCGTCCTCGTGCCGGACCAGATGGGCAAGCGCGAGGCCATGCGCTGCGGCTTCCCGAAGGACAACATCGCCATCTGGGACGCCACGAGCACCCAGGGTCTGGAGGAGGCCGGCCAGGTCATCCGGGAGGCCACCGAGAAGTTCATGGTGGGCCGCACCAAGGGCATCCGGGGGTCGCGCGCGGTGTTCTCCGTGGGCGCCGAGGCGGTCAACAAGGACACCATCAAGGCGGCCGGCCTCACTCCGGTGGATCCGACGCAGTACGAGCTGATCCCGGTGGCCCGGGACGCGGCGATCCGGGAATGGGTCGTGGAGAGCGGCCACACCTACCGCACGGGTGGCGCCTTCTACCAGTTGAGCAAGTCGGAGAAGATCCAGGCGCGGAAGCAGATAGCGGTGCTGGAGAAGAAGACGGACCGGGTGTACACGGGCCCGGAGGCCCGAGCCCTGCTCGGCCTGCCGGACGTGGAGGTGCGCGTCAAGCCGGACCACAACGACGACTTCACGATCTTCGTGCAGAGCACCAGCGTGAACCGGAAGCTGGTGCCGAACACCCGTCTGCTGCTGATGAACTGACGCCTCGAAGGTCCGCCGCGCTTACGTGATCCCCCCGGGTGGCCGTCAAGGCGCCGCCGCCCTGGCCGGCCTCGATCGGGGCCGGCCGCTCGCCTCACGTGACGGGTCCTCGGCCACCGGGCGCAGGCGTATGGCGGCGTCAAGGCCGGGGCCGGGGGCCGGGCTCAGGGGGTGATGTCGCCGCCGGAGGCCTGGACGAGGTGGCGGACGACGGGCAGGCCGAGGCCGAGCAGGACCAGGTCCGGGGCGCCTCGGTGCCGGCCAGTCCGGCGGCACCGGTGCGGGCGTGGTCCACGGGACAACTGCATCGGCGGAGGACGGGGTTCGGCATGCCGAAGGTCAGCGAGCGCGGGGCAGGCTGATCCGGAAGGCGGCCCCTCCGGCGGGGGCGTCGGTCAGGGTCAGGGTCCCGTCGTGGCGGCTGACGACGTCGCGGGCGATGGCCAGGCCCAGGGCGGCTCCGCCCTCGTCGCGGCTACGGCCCTCGTCGAGGCGGACGAACCGTTCGAAGACACGCGTGCGGTCGGCCGGGGCGACGCCGTCTCCGTCGTCGGCCACGGTCAGCACGACGGCGTCGCCCACGGCGTCCACGGTCACGGTGATGCCGGTGGACGCATGCCGCTGGGCGTTGTCCAGCAGGTTCCCCAGCACCCGGGAGAGCTGGTTCCTGCTGCCCTTCACCTCCAGTGCGGTGTCGGCGGCGGTGACGGCGGGGGTGATGCGGTCGATCCGCGCCCGCCGTGCCACCTCTTCCCGCACCAGGGCATCCAGGTCGACCAGGGTGTCCAACGGCCGCTCGCCGGCGTCGAGGCGGGCGAGCAGCAGCAAATCGGCGGCCAGGTGCTGGAGGCGCACGACGTCCTGCAGCAGGTCGGGCACGTCGAGCAGCTCGGAGTGCTGTTCCGCCACCTCCAGTTGGGTGCGCAGGGAGGCGATGGGGCTGCGCAGTTCGTGGGAGGCGTCGGCGACGAAACGGTGCTGGCGCTCCACCGACTGCTCCAGCGCCGCCAGGGTCTGGTTGGTGGTGCGTGCCAGCCGGGCGATCTCGTCGCGCGAGCCGGGCTCGGGCACCCGGCGGGCCAGGTCGCCGCTGCCGGTGATCTCCGCCATCTCCGCCCGGATGCCCTCCACCGGCCCGAGCGCTCGCCGCGTGACCAGCCAGGTGACCCCCGCGACGACGACGAGGAGACACGGCAGACCTGTCAGCATCGCGCGGACGACCTGGTCCGACGTGGCCTGTTCGTCCGCCAGCGAGGCCCCCGCGTACACGGTGTAGGTACGGCCGTCGTACGTCGTTCCCTGGACGGCCGCGAACCGGTACTCGTGGGACTCGTCGCCCACCCGCACGGTGAGCGTCCTGCGTCCGACCTCGGTGCCGACCTTGCCGCGCGCCGGGGTGCTGTCGTGCCCGTGGTCGTCGTTGTCGTCGTCGTCCTCGTGCCTGCCGCCCGACGCCGTGCCCTCGGGTGCGGGTGCGGGCGCGTAGTCGCTGATCACGCCGCGGCCGCGCAGTTCGTCACCGGCGGCCACTACCTTGCCCGACGCGTCGGCGACCTGCACGAGGTCGTCCTCGTCGTCGGGCAGGTCGAGGGTGCCGAAGTCGCCGTTCAGCGCGGCCTGGGCACCCGCCACGGTGCGGGCGGTGACCTCGGCCTCCAGGCCGGCCCGCTCGGTGAGGTTGTGCCGCAGGACGGCGACGACGAGGATGCCCGCGGCGACGAGAGCGATCGAGACGACCGCGGTGGCGGCCAGCGCGGCGCGGGCGCGCACGGAGGCGAACGGTCTAGGCATGACGGCCCCCGTCGGCTTCCAGCCGGTAGCCCGCTCCGCGCAGGGTCGTGATCGACCGCCGTCCGAAGGGCACGTCGATCTTTCGGCGCAGGGCGCTGACGTAGACCTCGACGATGTTGGGGTCGCCGTCGTAGGCGAAGTCCCATACGTGATCGAGGATGTCGCTCTTCGACACCACCTGCCCGGCGTGCACGGCGAGGTGTTCCAGCACCGCGAACTCCTTGGCCGTCAGGGCGATGTCCGCCCCGGCGCGCTCCGCGCGCCTCGCGGCGGGGTCGACCGTCAGGTCCCCGATGCGCAGCACCTGGACGCCGGCCCGGGTGCGGCGGCGCAGCAGCGCGCGGATACGGGCGAGCAGCACCACGTACGAGAACGGCTTGGTGAGGTAGTCGTCCGCGCCGGTGTCGAGGCCCTCCGCCTCGTCGTACTCACCGTCCTTGGCGGTGAGCATGAGGATCGGGGTGTCGTGGCCCGCGGCCCGCAACTGTGCGCACACGCGGTAGCCGTTGAGGCCGGGCAGCATGATGTCGAGGACGATCAGGTCGTAGTCCTGCTCCCGCGCGAGATGCAGACCTGTGACGCCGTCATGGGTGACGTCCACGGCGAAGCCCTCGGCACCGAGTCCACGGGCCAGGGCGGTGGCGAGACGTCTCTCGTCCTCGACGATCAGCAGGCGCATGCCTCCAGCGCCGCAGACCCTTGCTGAAGGGATCTCCAGGAACCTCCAGCGTGGCTTCAGGATCGCTCGTCGATGGTGGTCGGCGTCGGGACGGCACACACCGTCCCGCACTCGTCCAGAGCCTCGTCCGGAGGCTCGTCCGAGAAGGGAGACTTCCTCATGAGGGCTCGTTCGCACACGCCGGCCGGTCGTCGGCGCACCGTCGCCACCGTGCTCGCGGCCACGGTGGTGCTCGGCGGCGCGGGGGCCGCGACCGCCGTCGCCTTCGCCGAGGACGGCGATCACAGGGGGTTGGAGACGGCCGCGGCCGGCTCGGCCGGGACCGACCGCGACGACCACGGCGACCACGGCAGTGACCGCACGATCGTCAAGGCCGGCAAGGTCGATCTGAAGCAGGCCGTGGCGGATGCCACCCGGTCCACGGCGGGCACGGTCACCGAGATCGAACTCGACGACAGCCTGAGCAAGCCGGTCTGGAAGGCCGAGGTCGTCGACGCCAGGGGCACCGAGCGCGAGTTCACCGTCGACGCCACCGACGGCATGGTCACCGCCACCGCCACGGCGAAGGACGACGACTCCGACGATGACGCCGCCCTCGCCAAGTCCGCGGGGACCGACGTGACCAGGGCCGTGGACGCGGCGCTCGCCAGGATCAAGGGCACCGCGACCGCGGCGGAACTCGAAGGCGAACACGGCACGCCCGTCTGGCACGTCGACGTGACGGACGCAAAGGGTCGCGACCACGAGGTCACCGTCGGGGCCCGGTCCGGCAAGGTCACGGCCTCGGAGGCCGACGACCACCACCGGCACGGCGACTCCGACGACCGCGACGACGACTGACGGCAGAGGACGGAGGTACTGGTGTACTGACGTGCCGCGAACCGGGCGGGGACCGCTCCGGCGGACACCCCCGCCCCGCCCGGACCCCACTGGCTCACGGATTGCGATGCGAAACGACGGCAATCTCGTTGCCACGAACGGGGGTTGACCGGCCCGGTCAGAGCGGCTGCCCGACGGAGGGGTCGCCGGTGTCTCAGGAAGTCGAACGTCCCAAAGCCCTCGTCGTGTCCCACAAAGTAGACGGAACCCCTGAAGCCGCCGCCGCCGAACACCTCGTAGAGCTCCTTGGAGTCCTCTGGCAGCGGAACCCCCGGCTTCCCCTCGATCGCCGCCCAGTCGACGGAGAACGTGCCCGTCAGGCCCTTGACCGGGTGCCGCTTCGACGGAGGATGGGGCAGAGAGGGTCTGCGTGGTGAAGTGTAGGACTCTGACAACTCCGACAGCAGGGAGCGTTTCTTCCGATGGCCGCACAGCCCGCACGCCCTGAGAGCAGCGGTCCCGAGACCGCCTCGGTCATGGATGTCTCGCCGTTCAAGCCTTCTCTCGTCAAAGCGGTGTTCAGGGACGTGACCCCGATGCACCTCTCTCGATCAGCCGCGTGGGCCGCCGCGTCGGTGACGCGGACCGTGCTGAAGGAGATCATCGACGGCGCGAGGAGTGCGGCGGCGGAACAGGCCCGGAAGAAGCTGATTCCCGGGGACCTTCTCTCGGCGATCGAGCGGAACGTCGAGCTCGAGGTGGGGGTCGAGTGGTACGACCACAGCCCGACGTTCCAAGGCCTGACCGGTGTCCTGTACGACGCCGAGGGTGTCATCGTGCCTTCTCGTAAACGCAGCAGGTCGCGCAAACCGAGTGCTGTGGTCGGTGCCCACAGGTTCGAGGCCGGGGTCAGGAAGCTGCTGCGGAGCCAGGGGACGACGGCCGTCCCAGCGCTGGTCCGCGACCTGGACGGAATCGCGAGCGTGTTCCTGACGGACCTCGCCCGGGACGCGGCCAGGGTCGTCCGAGAGGGCGGGGTCAGACGTGTTGGTACGGTCACCCTGGTGATGTCGGGTGAACCGGCCCCACCTCCGTCCCTCAAGGATTCCTTCCGGGCCCCGGCCGCCCGCAGGGAGGACGGGCGGACCATCGGCAGGGATGACGTCCTTGCCGCCACCACGATTCAGTTGTTCGGCGGCAACCTCAGGCAGCGAGCCCTCACCGAAGCACGCGAGGCGACACAGAGTCAGCGCCGGTCTCGATGACGGTGCCGTTGAAGGGAATCATGCACCGCTCCGCCACCATATCCACCGCCCTCATCACCGTCTGCTGTCTCGCGCCTCTCACCGCCTGCACCGGCGGCGACAACAACAACAGCAGCCCGAAGCCGAGTGCGCGTGCGGCGCTCAAGCTGAACCAGAGCGCCGACACTGCCGGTGCCGGGGGCGGTGGGACCCTGCGTATCACCCCCGACACCGTGCTCTACCTCCGCAGGACGAGCAGCGGCACCCCCGAGCGCGACCTGTACGCCATCGTCACCTTCAGCGCCGAGAACCGCTCCAAGAGACCGGTGACGGCCACGACAAAGACCGGTGGCTTCCGCTGGAAGGCAGCCAACGGGCGCACCGTCAGCGCAGGGAACAGCAAGAGCGCGGCGAGGATCGCACCCACGGGTTTCGCCGACGGCGGCCCGACCGTCACCAGTGGCACCTTCCGCAGAAACACTGTCGCCTTCGACATCACCAACGCGGAGAGGGGCGGCACCCTCCTGTACGTCGACGGCAACGGTGACGCCTTTCGATGGCAGATCCCCGCCACCAGTTCTGGGCGTGCCGTATCGGCGTTGAAGCTTGCTCTCACTTGAGTGATCCCCGAGCAGGGGATCCAACCCGAACCGCTTCCCTGTGGCGGAGCGGTGCAGATCCGTACCTTGGCCTCTTGAACCACCGATGGAGGTGAGTACGGATACTCAGGCTCCCCGGCCCGCGTTCGGGAAGGCTGGGTCAATGACCGCCTCCCGTCCGCACCGATACCCCGTCCTGCCGCGCGTACTGGGCGCGGCTGCCGCGGGAGCGGTACTGGCCACCGGTGCCCGGTGCTACCTCTCCTGGTCCGACCAGCACAGCGGCCGGGCCTGTCAGGCGACCGACAGCCTCTGCATGACCTGGTGGGACGTGACGGCCGTCCCCTGATCCTCACAGCCGCGGCCCGGACCACCGTCATCGAAGAGATGACGGCCCGCCTGGGCCCGGGGCCGGTTGCCGCCCCCACGACGGCGTACGTCTTTCGCGGCGCGTCCTGAGCGCAAGAGGGCCTGCGCCGGTACCCGCCGCGCCTGAGCGCGATCTGGCCCGGGCTACGCGACTACCGTGACCCCGTCACTCCGCGTCGGATAGACCACTCAACCAGGCCGCGAGAGCCGCGCCGATCTCGTCGGGGGCGTCCTCCTGCACCATGTGGCCGCCTCGGACGGTCAGGTGTGTCTGGTTCGGCCAGGCCCGGGCGACGGCCCGGTGCGAGGCGAACATGGCCCCCGGAACGGCCTCGATGAACAACTTGGGCACCGTCGACTTCGCCAGCCATGCGGCATAGCGCATGATCGCGTCGTGCACCTCGCGCGGCTCGCCCGCGACGGGCACCTCGCGGGGCCACGTCAGCGTCGGCCTGCGCGATTCCCCGGGCTCCGCGTAAGGGCGGCGGTACACGGCCATCTCCGCCTCCGACAGACCTCGCAGCACCTCCGTGGGCAGAACCTCCTCGACGAAGAAGTTCCGGTCGAGGACCATGCCCTCGCCCTCGGCGGAACGGATCGCCCGGAAGACGGGCACCGCGGACTCCGGCCAGTCGCTCCAGGAGTCGATCGGGGCCACGAACGCCTCCATGTAGGCGATGGCCCGGACGGCGGAGGGGTGACGGTACGCCCAGTCGAAGCCCAGGGCCGAACCCCAGTCCTGCACCACCAGGATCACCCGCTCCCGCACACCCAGCGCCTGGAGGAGCGCGTCGAGGAAACGGCGATGCTCCACGAAGCGGTACGAGCCCGGTCCGCTGTCGGGGAGCTTCACGGAGTCCCCCATCCCGATCAGGTCGGGGGCGATGCAGCGGCCCTTGTCCACCAGGTACGGCAGCACGTTCCGCCAGACGTACGACGACGTCGGGTTGCCGTGCAGGAACACGATCGGATCGCCTTCGCCCTCGTCGACGTACGCCATCTCGAGTCCGCCGACGTCGATACGGCGCTTCCGGTAGCGCTCCCCCGCCGAAATCACGCAGCCCCTCGCTTCCGCCGCTCCACCGCACGAGGTGATTATGGGCCGATTCGGCCGGAATGCCGTGGGAGTCGCGCCGAGCCCTTCGCCCGGACGGCATCACGCATGCCGGAGGGGGCAGGCGCGTCACCGGTTGTGCAAGGGCGTGCCGGGGCCGCCGGGGACGGTCACTCAGGTCGGAAGGTCGGCGATCGTTGCCGTGACCGCCGCCGGAACCGCGGCGAGGAGATCGGCCACCTCGATCCTGATGCTTCTGTCGGGCCGGCCGCTGCCGCAGTGCACACGCCCCGGGCCACGGGTGGCCGGGCAGTGCTGCCGGCAGGAGACGGTCCTCCGGAGGACCGAGGGAGGCGAAAGCGTTCACCCTGCCCAGGTCAGCGGGCCGAGCGGCCCCGGGTGCGGAGCGGGACCGATACGGGAGAAGCAGACATAGAACAAAATTACGATCGTACCGACCCCTTGACCGAAGCCGACCCTGGCGGGAGCCTGCTTGGCCTGCGACGGGATCGGGGGGACTTCGAGCATGCCCGAAAGGGTTCTTCAGTATGTAGATTCACCGGATTACGCCCACGATCTGCGCGCCGTCCGCACCGTTTGGACGGCCCCCGGCATTCTGGGTGGAGCGGGCATGTTCATCTTCACCACCTACGTGACTCTCCCGCTGCTCACCCGCGTGGGATCGGCCGACGGCCGCGAAAGCGCGCTGATGCTGCGCAAGATCGCCGACGGTGGACGGGAGAGGCAGTTCCTGACGAGCCTGCTCGGCATCGGGGACGCGCACACGCGGGGCCCGGGCATAGCCGATCCCGCGGTGCGTCGGCGCATCGGTGAACTCGGTGCCGTCCACAGAGGGCTCCCGGGCATGAAAGGCGAATACCTCGACGTCTTCGCCGGTGTCATCGCCCTCTCGTACCCGCGCACCGCGGCCGCCCTGAAGTACCGCCCCGACACGGACGACTGTGACCGGTACTGGCGCTACTTACGCCATTCCCTGGCACTCTTCGGAGCCCAACTCGGCGAGCGGAAAACGGTTACCGACATGTGCGAGCGATTCGTGACGCGGCACTCCGGAGCCGACCGCCATGCCCACGCCTGTCTGGCCCAGCTCCGGGCCGCCCATCCCCGGCACATGACGACGTGCCACCGCGCCCTGTTCCCGGCAACGCGAAGAGTCGTCGGCACCACGCTCGCCGCAGAGCCGGACCGGCGCCGGTGCGTCTCATGACGGTCCTTCCGCGCACGGCCGGTCGCACCCGCACGGCGTTGCGGCTGCTCCCCGGATACGGCCGGCATTTGCTCCTTCACCCATATCGCAAGGGACTGCCCGCCGCAATGGGCGGCCGGGCGCTGGAAATCGCCGCCTACGACCTCTTCGTCGGCCTGCTGCTGGCCGGTTTCACCGAAGCGACCGGTCGGCGAACACGGCGGGGAACGGCGCAACTGCTCATCCTGGTCAACAGGATCGCCTTCCTGCTCGATGACGAATTCGAGCGCCGCGTCGGCCTTGAATCCGTGCACTTCGACGAACTCGCCCGGACCTCGGACATCGAGCAGGCCATCGTCAACATGCGTGCCCATCTCGACGCCACCTGTGACCCGGCCCGGCGCGACAGGATCCGCCGGGCGCTGCGCCGGACCGTCGACAAGGACTACCGGCGCTACGCCACCTCGATCGAGAGCCGAAGCACCACACCGTCGGTGGACGAGCTCCTGGAGGACGCGGAGGTCGACTGCGGCGTCGTCATGAGACAACTCGCCGAACTGATAGGCCTGTTCCAAGGACGTATCGCACCGCAAGGTGCTCTGGACGACTTCCACGCACTTGGCCTCGCCTGCCGTTTCGCCGACGACCTCAGGGACTGGCGGCACGACCACATGACAGGCGGGGCGAACATACTCCTGAGTCTCGTCGACCGGCACCCGATCGAAAGCCGGCGCCTCGCACGGGCACGGGAATCGGGCGTCCGGATGAGCGAGAAACAGTGGAGCCGTCGCTGCCCCGACGCATTCTCCGAGTTCACCCGCCTCTACGAGAGGCACTATGCGGTCATCCGCTCCCACTCCCTGCGCATCGCCGCGGATCTGATGATGGAGCCGGGCCGTGCCGGTCACCGCGCGAGAACCGACGGGCCGACAGCCGCCCGTGCATAGGTCCCGGGCGCGGAACACAGGCAACAGACAAGGAAGCCCCATGCGCAAACCGTCGGACCCGCCCACCACCCTGGCACTCACCGACGGCCGGGCGACGGATCCGCAGGTCACCGGGTACAAGGCGGCCACTCTCGCCCGGCTGCTGAGAGAGGGGTTCCCGTGCGCCGACGGCGTCGTCATCCCCACCTGGATCCACCGGCGACACCAAGAGGACACCGCCACCGCTCCGAACGGCCGGGCCGGCCACTTGGCCCCCCTGGAGCACGCCCTTGTGGAGATCACGGACCTCCATCCCACGGAGCCGCTCGCCGTACGGTCCTCCGGCACCGCCGAGGACACGGTCGAGGCCTCCTGCGCCGGCCTGCACACCAGCGTGCTCGACGTGACCGGACCCGACGCGCTGCGGACCGCTGTCCTGGAGTGCTGGGCGTCCGCGGAGAACCCCGCACGCGCCCGGTACGCGGGAGCCGTCGACGCTCCGCCCATGGCAGTCCTGGTGCAGCGCATGCTCGAACCCGAAGCGGCCGGCGCCGCCTTTGCCACCGGATCCGAGGGCGGCGGCCCAGGCGCGGTGTCAGTCTCCGCGGTACGGGGCCGTGCGGACCGACTGATGCAGGGAGAGTCGCCTGCCGACGAGTGGACGGTCACGGGCACCCACGCCGACCGCCTGCGGAGCACCTGCGCGGTCATCACCTCCGAACAGGCAGTTGCCGTGGCGGAGTTGACTCGGCGGGTTTCCGCGGCCCTGTCCTGTCGCGCCGAGATCGAGTGGGCCCTGCGCGACGGCGACATCACCCTGCTGCAAGCCCGGCCGGTGACCCACGCCGACGCGGTCGAGCCCGCCTGGCCGGTGCCGGCGCGCGGCGAGTGGCGGCGCGACATCCGCCTCGGTGAGTGGCTGCCGGAACCGGTGACCCCACTGTTCGCCACCTGGTTCCTGCCGGCAGTCGACCTGCGGTTCCGGCGCGCCCAGTGGCAGCGCAGCGGAGTGCTGGTGTCCACACCGTCGTACCGGATCGTCAACGGCTGGTACTACCACTCACCGCTCGGTGAACGCCGCTCCGTCGCACTGCTCGAAGGGATGCTCGTCAACCCCCGTTTCGCCTGCGCCATGCTCGCCGGCCGACACCGGCCGTCGGTCCCCGACAGGTTCGTCACGGCCAAGGAGACGGCCGCACTCGACCACCACACACGCCGGTACCGAGAGCTGCTGAGCTCGGTGACCGCCGGGTTCGAGTCGATGTCCGAACTCCAAGTGGCCGAGTTCGTGGACCGCGTCGTGGCGGTCGTCGGAGACTATCTGTGGCCGATGCTCCTGGTGGGCGGCGCCGCCTGGCGTGCCGAACAGGCGCTGGCCCGCTACTACCGGCGGCGGCTGCACCCTTCGCTGGGGGCGCCGTACCAGGAACTCCTGGTGGAGCGTGGACGGAGCGAACCGGCACCCGCGCACGCGGTCTCCACCCTGGACTGGTACCGGCCGACCCTCGGCGAAGTGGCCGAAGCACCCGATCCGCGGGCAGGCGCTCCCGTGACACGCGCCACCGGCGCCCTGCGGCTCGAGCAGGCGTGTCTGTCGGTGCTCCTGCAGCACAACACCGATCCGGCCCCTTTCCAGCGTCTGCTCACCCTCGCACGGGACAGTGCCCGCCGACGACGGCTGCACACCGGGAAGCTCACCGAACCCTGGCCGGTTCTCCGGCGGGCGCTGCACCGGCTCGGTACGGCGCTCGTGGACCAAGACGTCATCGACCGCCCGGAAGACGTGCACTTCCTGACCCTGCCCGAATTGCGGACCGCCCTCTCCACGGGATCGGGCACCTCCATGCGGGAGGCGGTCGCGGACCGGGTTTCCGCCTGGGCCCGTCAGCGCGCCTTGCGCCCGCCGTTGGCGCTGGGCACCGCGGCCTGCCTGCTCCCGCTCCTGCTCGGGCGTCCGACCACGGCGAGCGCGTCGGACGGCGACGTACTGCACGGCATCGGGGTCAGCCCCGGAAGGGCCACCGGCCGGGCCAGGATCGTCGACCATCCGGAGACAGCGCGGATGGCGGCCGGTGACATCCTCGTCGTCCGCTCCCTCGTGCCGGCGCTCGCTCCGCAGATCATGCGTGCCGCGGCGGTCGCCGCCGACGTGGGAAGTGTGGCCGCACACATGTCGGTCATCGCCCGCGAGTACGGCGTGCCTGCCGTCGTCGCCCTGCACTCGGTCACTCGGAGCATCCGTGACGGCGAGGTCATCACCGTGGACGGTACGACGGGCCGCGTACATCGGCGTGGGGCCGTGGGGTAACGCGGCGGACGAGGAGACGGAAACCATCCATGGCGCACAGCGCTTCCCACATGGGGACGGGGAATCGGCTCGCCGCAGCCTGCCGGATCACCCGTCCGATCACGTGTCTGTTGGCGGCGCTGTCCGCGGCGTGCGGCGGCAGTCTCGCGGGCCACCCGGCCGCGGCGGGCTGGGGCCGTGACACCCTGTCAATGGTGTCCATGGCCGGGGTGATGGGCGTCGCGAACGCCGTGAACGACATCGCCGACCTGCCGGCCGACCGGATCGGCAAGCCCTGGCGGCCCATAGCCTCCGGACAGCTGGGGGTCCGTACCGCCTGGTCCGTGGTCCTGGCGCTGGCGCTGCTGACCATGACGACCGCCGCCGCGCTGGGACCGACCCAGACACTTTTCGCCGGTGCACTGCTCCTGCTCGACCTCGCCTACTCCTACCGGCTCAAGGACACCGTGCTGGTCGGCAACCTCGTCGTCGGTGTGGTCTGTGGCGGCACATTGCTGTTCGGTGCCTCGGTCACCGGCGGACTCACCCTCCGACCCTGTGTGGCGGCCGGGACGGTCCTGCTGTTCGTGCTCGGCTACGAGATCGTCAAGACGTTGCAGGACAGCGCTGCCGACGGCGAGGCCGGCTTCCGCACGCTGGCCACGGTCTTCCGGCCGGAAGTGAGTGTCGGCGCCTACGCCACCGTGGCCGCCGCCCTGTGCTTGGCGGTGCTCGCCGTAGGCGCCCCGGTCAGTTCGGCACCCTCCCTGTTCCTCGTCTGTGCCGCCCCGTTCCTGATCACGCCGGTATGCCTGTGCGCCTGGATCCTGTGGACCTCACCGGATCGGGACGCCTCGACGGCGCGGGTGCTGCTCATTCTGCGCCTGGCCTGGTTCCCGGGCCTGTTCTCCCTTGCCCTGCTCAAGTAATGCCCTGCTCGAACGAGGTGTGTGGTGGATACCTGATGAACCTGACGAACCATGTGCATACGCATCACATCGCGCTGGTGACGGGCTATGCCGTCGTGAGCTATCTCATCGGCTGCGTCTCGACCAGTTACTACGTCACGAAGGCCCACATCGGGCAGGACATCCGCGACCTCGGCAGCGGGAACGCGGGCGCCCAGAACGTGGGCAAGGTCCTCGGCCGGCCCTGGTTCTTCGTCATCCTGCTCCTCGACATGCTCAAGGGCTACGTCGTCGTCCTCGGCGGTATCCACCTGGGCCTGTCGAGCACGGTCGTCACCCTGGGGATCGTCGCCGTCGTCTCCGGGCACATCTGGCCGGTGCACATGGGGTTCAGGGGCGGGATGGGCATCGCCACCTCGCTCGGTGCCGTTCTGGCGTTCCACTGGCTCGTGATGGCCGGCATCGTCGGGATCTTCGCCGCGACCTACTTTCCCCAGTTGTGGACCGGACGCACCGTGGCCCGCAAAGCGGCCGCAAGAAGTGCGGTCGCGGCGATCAATCTGACGGCCCTGTCGATGGTGCTGCTCAAGGAGCCGTTCATGAGCTGGTTCTCGCTCATCATCCTGGGCTTCGTCCACTACGCGGCCTACCGGTCACGCCTCGCAAGGGGCTGGCCGCGCCCGGCCAGGGACAGGGCGGCCGCATGAGCACCGCACTGCGCGAGCACTACTCGGACCAGTTGCACGCCATCGACGAGCGCATGCGCGCCGGCTTCGCGCTCTGGCCGTGGGGTCACCACGACCGTATGCGCGCCCTGGTGGAACGCCAAGTGGCCCGGAAGGGCAAACGGCTCCGGTCGCTGTTCGCCCTGCTCTGCGCGGAACTCCTCGGCGGCGACCTGGAGAAGGCGCAGCCGCTGGCCGCGGCCGTCGAGTTGTACCACGCCGCGTCACTGGTGCTCGACGACGTCCAGGACAACGCGGACTTCAGGGACCGCGACCGTGCCGTGCACGTCAGCGAGAGCGTCAGCAACGCGATCAACCTCGCCTGTGTCGTACGGTCGTTCGCGCACCATCCCCTGCACTGCTCCGATCTCACGCTGATCGAGAAGGACGGGGTGCGGCACCAGCTGGATGTGATGGCGACACTCGTGCCGCTCGGCCAGAGCATGGACATCGGGTGGCACCAGGGCTGGTACGACTTCCGTTCGGTGCCCTATGAGGAGCTGGTCCGGCTCAAGACCGGTGCGCCTTTCGCCTGTGTCGCCGCGGGTGCCGCCGTGACCGGTGGCCAGGACGAGGCCACGCGTGCGGCGATGGAACGGCTCGGCTACCGCGTCGGAATCCTCTACCAACTGGTCGACGACCACAACGACATGTTCCAGACCGCCGGGGACGGCGACGGGGAGGACGCATCGGGCCGCGTGCCGAGCGACCTCGTCGAGGGCAAGTTCACCAGACCGATCGGCTTGCTGTGCGAACGGCTGAGCGCGGACGGCCGTGAGGATCTGGCCGAACAGGTGGTGGCCCGGCTGCGGGATCCCGGCGGAGACGGTCCACGGTGGATTCTGGACCTCATGGCCGCCCACTCCGTCGCCTCACGAAGCGTCCGGGAGATCCACGACCGAGCGGTGGGCATCGAGCGGGACGCTGCGGCGCTCTCCCACGTTCACGGCGTCGCGACCGGCCGCATGTCGGAGTTCGTCCGTCATCTCGCCTCGATGGCCGGCGGGGGGTCTCACCCCTTCGAGGTGCTTCCGTCCCGGTCGTAGAGCAGTCGTTCCAGGTAGCGGGTCAGAGGCAGCCCCGCACGCATGTCCAATTCGTTGCCGAGGATCCGCTTCGCCCAGATGGGAGCGAGGACCGCGGCGACGGACGGCAGCGCCGCACGCCGCCTTCGGGTGAGCAGGGTGTCCGACAGCAACAGGAGTTGGGAAGCGAAGGCTCCGAGTCCCGACTCCCGGCAGGCATAGCCGAGAGTGGGGCCGCCGAGGATCAGGGCGGCCCCCCTCCAGTCGGTGCTCAGCAGCGCTCCGGTCGCCGGCATGATGCCCCGACCACCCGAACCCCTCAGAAAGGGCGACCAGTTGTGGCCGGCGACCACCAGTGCCGCATGCAGGGCAACCGTGTGCCGACTCCGCCCGGCCAACCTGGTGGCCGCGTATCCCTTGGCCATGTCCAGCGCCGCCACGGTCAGAAACGGCACGAGTCCCGCGGCCCGGTACGCCCCGGTCGCCGACACGCACTCCGGGTGTGCCGTGCGCAGGTCGACACCCACCGCACACCTGGTCACGAGCTGCGCGGACGGCAGCGCCCCGATGAGGAACGAGCAGCCGGCTCGCCACAGTCCCGCGCCGACGGGCATGACCGGTCTCGCTCCGACCGGTTCCGCGCTCTCGAAGACGACGCTGTCAGGCACCCTCAACTCCCCACGTCCGGCCGGGTCCGGTGCCCTGGGAGCCTGTCCCACGGCTGCGCCTTCATGCGCGGCGCCGACGACCGGTGCCCGCACCTTGATCGTGGTGGTGGCCGTGGAGGCGCGGCCGGGGCAGCCGTGTTTCGCCGTTGCCGCAGTCAGGGAGAACAACTAGGGTTGCTCGACGTGAACACCGGACCGGCACTACGCCACGCACGGATCGGCTACCCGGTGGAGGGCTGATCGCACGGTGGGTGCGCGAACGGCACCCCACTTCGGCACGCGGACCTCCCCGCGCTCGCGCACGACGAGTCCCTTTCCCGCGCGCAGCGACAGCGAGGTCAACCGCATGTCAGTCACGTTCAACCACACCATCATCGCCGCCAAGGATCGCGGTGAGTCGGCGCGGTTCTTCCGCGAACTGCTGGAACTTCCGGAAGCGCCGTCCTGGGGTCCGTTCATCAACATCCAGCTCCATGACGGGGTGCTGCTTCAGTTCGCCGAGCCGCCGGTGGAGATCCAGATGCAGCACTACGCGTTCCTGATCGACGACGACCTGTTCGACCGGGCGTACCGGCGACTGTGCGACCGCGGTGTCGAGCACTGGGCCGATCCGCAGATGCGACGCCCCGGTGAGATCAACGACGAACACGGCGGACGCGGGGTGTACTTCAAGGACCCCGCCGGTCACGCGATCGAGCTGATCACCCGTCCGTACCTGTAGGCGAGTCCGGTAACCGGGACGAAAGCCGGCCGGGCGCCCGAAACGCGGCGCCCGGCCCGCGATCCGCCTAGCCGACAAGCCGGCGGCGCCAGTTCAGTGAGGTGACGGAGATGGCGCGGGCGGGGTCGCGGTCCCACTCGGCGTCGAGTCCGGCCGCTTCGAGGGCGGCCACCACCTCGTGCCCGATCGCCGTGGTGGTCTCGGACGAGCCGTCGAAGCCGCCGTACAGGAGCATCAGGCCGTGGCCGGACGCGGCGGAGTCGGTGCACTGGGAGTGGAAGTAGACGAAGCCGCGGGTGTCCGGACCGCCCTCGGCACCGATCTCGGCGTCACCGCAGTTGCGGCAGCAGGTGAAGTTCTCGCGGGCGGTGACACCGGCCTCCTGGAGGGCGGTGAACGCGCGGGTGAGCCGCTCGGGGTCCGTCTCGCCCTCCCAGGTGGCCTGCTCCGCGACGCGCTCCAGCCAGAGCCGGTCGGCCAGGGCGGTCGCCTGCTCGCGCGACACGGGCCGGTGGTCGCCGGTGACCAGGTATTCCTCGGCCAGCTCGGCCAGTTCGGCGCGGGAGGCGTAGCCGCCGGCCAGTACCTCACGAAGGCGGCTCTCCAGGTCCCGGCGGTCGCCCTCGTCCAGGTCGAGCGGCGGCACCTCGCGGACGGGGCCCATGTCCAGCGGCGACCAGGCGAAGCCGGCGTCCCAGCCGTCCTCCCGTCGGGCCCAGCCGGTCAGCGCGGCTGTCACGGCCTCCGGTGTGCCGGCCGTCGTCTGGAAGTGCCGGTCGGCGGCGCCGTCGCGGTGCTCCAGGGTGTAGTCGCCGCCGGTCTTGTGCCAGACCTGGGCGAAGACGTCGGGCAGGTCGGGTATCCGCTGGAGCACCAGGAACCGGTCGTCCTCGCCCCCGATGCGCCGCACCAGCCCGGCCAGTTCGTCGGCGGACACACGCTCGTGCCGCTGCCGGTTCTCCGTCTTCACCACGATCTCGAGCATGCACGCAGCCTGGCACACGCCACTGACATCGGGGCCGACGGGGCGTGCGGCCACGGCGGTCGGCCGGTCGCGACCACGCGGCACGGCCACTTCGTACGGACGGTGCCGGCGACCGGCGGGTGTTCAGCAGTCGAACACCGACCAGCAGATGTCGTTGCGCAGACGCTGGTCGTCTCCTCACGCAGCTGGTGGGCACTGCCCCGCCTGCGGTCCTCCCGGCCGACGAACCAGGTCGCCGGCGCGGCCGTGACCATGCCGTAGGTCGTGATGCCGACGACCATGACGACCGCACCGACCACCCTCCCCCACGGTGTGACCGGGAAGAAGTCTCCGTAGCCGACGGTGGTCGCCGTCTCGATCGCCCACCACTGGGCTTTCGGGTACGACGTCAGGTTCGCGTGGCGGGCGCCCTCTTCGGCATCACCACGGCCCAGGAACCGGCGAGCATCACCAGCACGAGGACGATCGCCGCGCCGCCCGCCGCCTTCAGGTGCAGTGACCGCCCCTCCCGGCCGACCAGCACGGCGAACACCCTGGTGAAGAACCGGGAAGCATGATCACTCCTTCCGCCCGGGGCCAGTGTCCCCGCGGGCCGGCGACCTCGCATGCCGGGAGGGCCGTGCGGGCCCCGCCGGGGCGCGGGTCGGTGGCTTCCGTGCCCGGGCCGCGAGCGGACCGAGCCAATTGGTCGGTGACATCTCTGGGCATGGCGTCCACCGCGCTCTACCCTCTGTGCCCGACCTCGGCCTCTTCCCCCAAGGAGGACGTACGACGATGAGACGCAGCACGAACGACACCCCGGACCACACCCGTTTACGACGTTCGGCCGCCGGTCTGGTCGCCTCGCTGCTCGCTGTCGCGGTGATGGTGATCGGCGGCGCACCGGCGCACGCGGCGCCGACGGCACCGTCCGGCCGGGCGCCCGCCGCGACGGTGGATCTGTCGCGGTGGATGGGCGACATGCACGGCTATCTCGACGGGCAACCGCTCAACCGGATCGCCATGCCCGGCAGCCACGACTCGGGCAGCTGGAGCATTCCGGCCGACCCGGCGCTGTGCACCAGCGGTTGGTCCTACAACGTCGCCAAAGTCGATCCGCGGCTGGCCGCCAGCATCTCGCGCTCCCAGAGCGGCAGCCTCACCGACCAGCTCGACCAGGGCGCCCGCTATGTCGATCTGCGGCTGTGCTTCGAGGGCGGGCAGTGGCGGACCTTCCACGGCGCCCCGATGGGAGGGGTGTTCTTCGACGATGCCTCGGGTGAGGCGGCCTCGGTGAAGCGCTGGGTCGACGCACACCCCTCGGAGGTCGTCGTCTTCAGCGTTTCGGTGGCCGCACCGGCGGGCACCGACGTGAAGGAGCCTCTGACCCGGTTGCGGGACCTGTTCGGCTCCCGGGTCGCCACCCGGACCGACCTGTCCCCGACCTCCACCTACGGCGACTACGTGAAGGCCGGGAAGAACGTCGTACTCGTCGACTCGTCGGGTGCGGTCGACCAGCCCTGGGCCTGGCACGGGGACAGCGTCTCCGACCGTGGCAGCTACCCGACGGGCGCCCCGTCCTGGTGGGACATCCTCAAGTCGTTCTTCAACGGAAGCCCGCCCCAGCAGATCTACGACCAGACGCTGACCCTGAACCAGGCGGCGCTGGCCCGTGATCCCGGCGCCGACGCCGGCCGGTTCTTCGTGCTGTCGAGCATCGTCCAGCCCGATGTGCAGATACCCCAGCTGTTCCTGATCCGGTTGCTGTCACCGTTCTTCCCGGCCTCCGTCCGGGACAACTACCTGATGTATCTCGCGAACGGGCTCAACCCGCAGGTGGTCACCAAGCTGCGGACGGACTGGCGTGCACCCGGACTGGCCCGCAACATGAACATCGTGACGATCGACGATCTGGGCGGCCGGCCGCAGGGCGATCTCCAGCGCGCCGTCATCGACATCAACACCCTCCCGGGACGCACCACTTGACCGGCCCCTGAGCCCGCCGGTCCCCGATACGGGGACCGGCGAACGCGGCGGGGTGCTCGTGCGTCACAGGTCCGGCGACCACTTCCGGATTCGCCTCGACGACGCACCGTAGGACCCTGGGGGACTCATGCACACGACCACGACCACGGCCGCCCGCACCGTGCGTCTGCTCACCGCGGTCGCCCTGTCGGCCGTCACCACCGCCGCGGTCACCGGATGCGGCGGCGACCGCCACGACGGTCCGCCGAATGACCACCCCGACCGGTCGGCGACCCGGCCCGAGGTCCGGGCCCGCCAGGTGGCCGACGCCTGGGACGGCTCCCCGGCGGCCGCGAAGTGGCGCACGGGCTACTACCCGATGGCGGACGCGATCCGGTTGCCCGACGGCGGTCTCCGTGGTGCGGCCGACCGGCGCGCCTACGAAACCGGCAACTTCGACCTGCGGGGAGCACTGCCCTCCGCGCCCCGGCCGGACGGCGAGGTGAGGTGGAGGAACGGTGACACCCTCGGCATGCCGATCCTTTCGGCCCAGGAGGTGTACACGACCCTGGATCGCGACGGCGGTCCCGGCCCCCGCCTGACCGTGACCGCGGCGAAGCCGGGCGAGACGACCGTGGTCACCAGCCGGGGCCGCGCGACCGTCCCGGCGTGGCTGTTCACCGTGAAGGGCTACGACACCCCGCTCAGGGTCGCCGCCGTCAGCCCTTCCCCGCTCCCCCAGGCCCCCATCAGGCCGCTCGGACCGGAGCCGACCGACGAGCTGACGCCACTCGGCGCAGTGGTCGACGTGGCCCCGGACGGCAGGTCCGTCACCGTCCGCGCCACGCACGGCTCCTGCGACGACGGTCCCGTCGTGAAGACCCTCGAGACGGCGCACAGCGTCGTGCTGTCCGCGTCCGTGGCGGGGGCCCGGGACGGCATCTGCCCCAGCAACCTGCTCATCGAGCGGGTGAGGTTGACGCTGAAGTCCCCGGTCGGCGGCCGCGCCCTCCTGGACGCGTTCACCGGCCGGCCACTGACGCACAGCCAGTGACGCGGCTGCTGGGAAATGCGTGGGGGCCCTCGTCTGTCGGCCGGTAGCGTCGGAGGAAGACTCGGGGGGTGGGCCGGTGCGGCCGGTGCTGTCGGTGGACGTGGACGGGCCGCTGAATCCCTATGCGGCGAAGCCGTCCAGACGGCCCGAGGGTTACGGCACGCACCGGTTGATGACTCCGCGTTGGGCTGCGGCCGAGCGACGGCGCCTGGCCGCCTGGGGCCTTCCCGACAGGGCGGCGAAGCCCCTGCGGGTATGGCTGAACCCGGCTCACGGCCCGGCGCTCACCGCCCTGCCCTTCGATCTGGTGTGGGCCACGACGTGGGAGGAGGAGGCCAACACCTCTCTCTCGCCTCTCCTGGGGCTTCCTTCGCTGCCGTACATCGCCTGGACCGATCCCCGTGCCCAGCCGGAGGGCGGAGTGTGCTGGAAGACGCCGGACGTCGTCGCCTGGGCGAGGGGCCGCCCCTTCGCCTGGGTCGACGACGAGATCACGGACGTGGACCGGGCCTGGGTCCGAGCCCATCACAGAGGTCCGGCGCTCCTCCGCCATGTCGATCCGCGGACCGGCCTGACCTCGGAGGACTTCGCGCGTCTGACGGAATGGGCGAGCCTCTTGGCCGGCTGACGGTACCGGCGCACGGCGCGGCGGAGCCCGCCGTGCGCCGGTCAGCGGACGTGGCGCGCGAGCCGGGTGGCCGTGTACACCGCGTGTTCGAGGGGGCCGCGCCGGAAGCGGTGGGTCCACAGGGTCGCCACGAGAGCGGCGGCGGCGACGAACCCGAGGAGCACCGGCAGCGCGCTCATGCCGTCGCCGTCGATCGCGGGCACGTACCAGACGTCGAGGAGGAGCCAGAGGGCGACGACGTGCAGGACGTACGCGGTCAGCGCCGTCATCCCGACCGCAGCGATCGGCCTGGTCAGGTGGTTGACGCGGGGCAGGCGCTCCGCGACGGTCAGGCACCCGGCCAGCACCACCAGGGCGATACCCGTGCTGCCGATGACGGAAAAGGTGGTCTGGCTGTGCGGTGCGGCCACGAGCAGCCAGGCGAGCGGGGTGTGGTCGTCGGGGCTGCCGACGGTGTCCGACCACCACGCCGACGCCGGCGAACCGCCGTCCGTCGCGGCGGCGACGGCGGGAAGAGCGCCCGGCACGGTGTGCAACGCCAGCCAGGAGCCGCCGTGGCCGAGCACGGCGAGCGCCCCGCCGGCCAGGGCCAGCCTGGGCCGGATGCCGGACCGGGTGAGGTCGAGTCTGGCGACCGCCATTCCCGCGACGAGGAAGGGGATCCAGGTGAGAACGGGGTACGTGCCCGTGAACAGCAGCTCCACGACACCGCCCGTGTCGGTGAGCCGGGCCAGCGGGTCCCACGCGATGACGGTGTCCGCCCAGTCACCTGCTTCGGCCGACTGCCGGATCACGTACAGGATCTGCGGCAGGACCAGCGCGCCGGCGGCGGCGATGAGCGCGAGCGTCCCGGCCCGCAGCCGGTACAGCGGGAGGACCGCCAGGAAGAGCAGCCCGTAGAAGCTCAGGATCACGTCCACGTCGGTGTCCAGCGCGGTCAGGACGTAGCCCATGACCACGAGGACGGCCGCGCGGATCGCGACCCGGGCGACGGCCTGCCGACCGGGCTGCCCGGTCCGGGGCCGCGGCCGGCCGGTGATGATCACGAGTGAGAATCCCGCGAGGAGCGCGAAGAGGGCGGACGAACGGCCCCGCGCGCACTCCACCAGGAACCCCACCGGACCGCCCACCGCGGTGTCGGGGCCGACGTGGGCGGAGTACATGCCGAAGACCGCGAGGCCGCGGGCCAGGTCGATGCCGACCAGCCGCCCTGCCGAGGACGCGGCCGGACGGAGAGCGGTGGGGGACGGGCCCCCGTCGAGCACACGCGACACCACTGTCGGCACGGCAGGCCATGCGTTCTGCCCCATGTCCTCATGGTTTGCCCGGCGCCCGGAACCGCTCACCCGACGTGTTTCCGAAGGCGCCCCGCCGACCGGCCGAAGCCAACCCCGCCGACCGGCGGGGGCCGGGCCGCCAATCGGACGGGATCCGGCTCCGCGCCGCGCGGTGCGGGCGTCCGCGTGGTAGGCATCGAACAGCGGGCACGCAAGGAGCGGAGCGCAGGTGATCCGGGTACTGGTGGTCGATGACGAGGCCCTGGTCCGTACGGGCTTCACGCACATCCTCAACACCGCGGACGACATCGAGGTCGTGGGGGCGGTCCCCGGCGGCCAGGCCGTCCGGACGGTGCGCGAGGCACGCCCCGACATCGTCCTGCTGGACATCCGCATGCCGGACGTGGACGGACTCACGGTCCTGTCCGAGCTGCGCCGCATGCCGGACTGCCCGGTGGTGGCGATGCTCACCACGTTCGACTCCGACGAATACGTGGCGACGGCGCTGCGCTCGGGCGCCGCCGGCTTCCTGCTGAAGGACACCGATCCGGAGCAGCTCCCCTATCTGGTGCGGGCTCTGGCAGAGGGCGGTACGGTGCTGTCGTCCAAGGTCACCCGCACGGTGGTGGACGGCTATCTCGACCAGGGCGGCCGTGAACCCGCCGCCCGTCTCACGGCCCGGCTGACCGAGCGTGAGCGTGCCGTCCTCGTCCTGATGGCGGAGGGCCTCGCCAATGCGGACATCGGCGAACGGATGCATCTGAGCGCCGGCACGGTCAAGGGCCATGTCAGCGCCGTGCTGAGCAAGCTGGAGGTCGGCAGTCGTGTGCAGGCGGCCTTGATCGCCGAGCGGGCGGGCCTGCTCGGACCGTCGCGGGAGGAGGACACCCGGTGAAGCGCCGGGGAGTACCGCCTCCGCTGCTGGACGCCTTCCTCGTCCTGGTCGCGCTGATCGACACGTGGGCCAACGTCGGCTTCGACCGGGGCGCACCCCTGGGCTGCGCGCTGCTCGCGTCCTTCGCCCTGGTGCTGCGCCGGCACCTGCCGCTGACGACGTTCCTGCTCACGCTGCCCACGGCCCTGGTCACGGACGCGGTGTTCGCCACGCTGGTGGCGCTGTACACGCTGTCCTCGCTCAACCGCCACCGGGTGCTGCTGGGACTCTGCGCCCTGACGTACGCGGTCATCGACTTCCTCCCCTGGCCGTGGTCGAACCTGCGGGCCACCGAGCTCGGTGGCACCCGCAACGTCGTCCACATCCTCTACTCCGTCGCCTCGGCGGCCGCGCCGGTCTTCCTGGGCCAGCTCGTCCAGGCCCGCCGTGAACTGTCGCTCCGGCTGAGCGAGATCACCGAGGCCCGGGAGAACGAGCGGCTGCTGACCGCCCAGAGCGTGCTGGCGAAGGAGCGGGCGCAGCTGGCGCGGGAGATGCACGACGTGGTCTCCCACCAGGTCAGCCTGATCGCCGTACAGGCCGGAGCACTCCAGGTGGGCAGCCGGGACCCGGAGACGAAGTCGGCCGCGTCGACCATCCGGCGGCTCAGTGTGCAGACCCTCGACGAGCTGCGGCACATGGTCAGCGTGCTCCGCGCGTCCGGCAGCCGTCCCACGGAGCTCACTCCTCAGCCGTCCCTCGCCGACCTCCAGCGTCTGGTGGACGGCAGCGGTATCGAGGCGGAACTGAAGACTGATCTGCCGGGGGACCTGCCGCCCGCGACCCAGCGCGCCGTCTACCGGACCGTGCAGGAAGCGCTGACGAACGTCCGCAAGCACGCCCCCGGCGCCAGAGCCATAGTCGCCATCCACCACCTGAACGGCACCATCGGCGTCACCGTCACCAACACCGCCCCCACCCAGGCGCCGCTCCCGCTGCCCGGTGCCCACCACGGTCTGGTGGGGCTGCGCCAGCGGGCCGAACTCCTCGGGGGGACCATCACGTCCGGCCCCACCTCCGACGGCGGCTACGAGCTCCACCTCGAGCTGCCGATAGGGACCACGTAGTGACCGGGGCGCCACAGCCCGGTACCGGCACCTGGTCGACGGCCCCGAGGGCTGGGACGACACCACCCACCGGCTACGGCGCCGGGGAGGTCGGCAGGCCGGCGTCCGTCGTCGTGACGAGCGCGCCGCCCGCGTCGGTGCGGCTCACCGACCTCGACCGGACGTTCGTCACCACCGGCCTGCCCGACGCCGTCGCCGCGGCGTGCGAGCGCGCGGAGGCGGCCTCCTCGGCGTCCGGCGACTACCTCGACGTCGTCCTCATGGGCGGCGGCTCCGCGTTCGACGCCGGCTTGGTCGACGCGCTGTCACTGCACCTCGCGCCCGTCGTCCTCGATGCCGGGACGCCGCTGTTCACCGGCCGTACCCGACGCACGCTGGTGCAGCGCGGGGCGACCGTGACGTCCACGGCGACGCATCTGTTCTACGACGTGCGCTGAGGCCCGGGTCCGTCATGCGGCCGCGGTGAGCGCGGCCGCGGTCAGCTGTATCGCCGTGTCGGCGCGGGCGAGGACGACCAGGCGGATCCCCCCGATGTCGGCGTCGGCCTCGAGCAGGCGCCGCACCGGAGCGCTGTGGGTGGCCACGGACATCACCAGGCCGAGGCGGCTGCACAGCCGGTGCACGCGCAGCACCACGCCGACGGCCGTGCCGGACGCCGCGGGCCCGTCGAGCACGAGGACGAGGGAGGTCGGTGCGTGCCCCTCCAGGAGATCACTGATCCGGGCGAGCAGGACCGCACGGCCGTCGCTGCCGGGATCGTCGTGCACCGTGACGACGAGTACGCCTTGATCGAGCGCATGGGACACCATCACGGCCATCCATCTCATTTCCCGACCAAACGGTTCATACTCGGACTACCCCGTCCGGGCGGGCTGATGCCGACAGCGGCCGGTCCCCGCCCGGGGCCATAAGGGTGTCTCCGGGCGGTGCCGGGAGGCGGGCGCGGGGCCGCGTGGTCATGCTGGGCCAGGTAGTGGCAGACACCAGGCGACAAGGAGCACGGTATGCCGACGGACACGGTCGGACGGTTTCTGACGGCACTCGACCCGGACCACCGGGAGGCGATCGCCGCCGAGCCGCGCGAGGAACAGGAGCGGCTGGCGGCGGCCTGGGAACGCGAGCTGGAGGCCGACGACGAGCTCGACACCCTGGACGAACTCTCCCCGCCGGCGGCGGAGGCCGAGGCGGCCCGCCGCGTCCTGGAGCGCGAACTCGGCTAGAGCGCACCCGGTCATTGCGGAATCATGAACAATCCTCACGTTTCTGTGGACTCCTCGACAGGGCTCTCCTAAGGTCGCCGCGGCGCGACCACCCGTCGTCCGCATCCCGAGGAGCCCCATGTTCCGCAGGACACTCCACCGTGCCCTGGGCCTCGCCCTGGCCCTGGTCGCGGGTACGGCCGTGGCCGGGCCCGTGCCCGCGCAGGCCGACCCGATATCCCAGGCACCCGGCCACCGCCTGGTCGACGCCTACACCGGCGCCCCGGCCGCCGCCCGGCCGCTGCCCGGCACCCGGCCCCCGCAGCACCCGTACCTCGCGCCGAACGGCCGGTCAGGGATGCACGCGGACGGCTGGGGCAGCGCCACCTACGGCTGGTCCGGCCCGCTCGGCGAGCACCCGCGGGTCGACAGCGAGCGGATGGCGCTGCTCGGCGGCGAGTGCGCCAACGTGACCTTCGACCGGGCCGGCCGGATCGTCACCGTCTGCGGGACGTTCACCGGGTTCCTGGTGAAACTGCTCGACCCGCGGACCCTCGCGACGCTGGCCGAGTACAAGCTGCCGCAGCGTCCCTCCACGGTGGAGGCGATCACGCGGCTGGACTTCTCACGGATCTTCAAGGACACCTCCGGCGGTGCCTACTCGTACCTGGACGACCAGGACCGGCTGGTGCTCGCCGACTCCCGACAGCACATCGTCCGCCTCGCCCACCGGCAGAGACCGGGCGGCTGGGAGTTCACCGTCACCGACGACTGGGACCTCACCGCGCGGGTGCCCCACGACTGCGTGACCTGGACGAACCTGTACCCCACCGGGACGTGTGACCCGGTCACCTCCGTCATGCCGGACTGGCAGGGCCGGATCTGGTGGGTCACCCGGCAGGGTCGCGTCGGCACGGTCGATCCGGGCAGCGAGGCCGTCCGCTCGATCCGGCTGGACGGGGAGGAGATCCAGAACTCCTTCTCCGTCGCCGCCGACGGGGTCTCGATCGTCTCCGACCACGCCCTGTACGAGTTCACCGCCACGGCGGACGGGACACCCGCGGTGGTGTGGCGGCAGACCTACGACCGGGGTACCGGCACCAAGCCCGGCTCGGTGAACCAGGGCTCGGGCACCACGCCGGACATCTTCGGCGAGGGCGGCCGGTACGTCGCGATCACCGACAACGCCGACGACCGCATGCACGTCCTCGTCTACCGGCGCGGTGCCGGCATCCCCGCCGGGCGACGGCCGGTGTGCGAGATCCCCGTGTTCCGCTCCGGCGCGTCCACCACGGACAACTCCCTGATCAGCTGGGGCGACAGCCTGGTGGTCGAGAACAACCACGGCTACGAGAACGTCACCTCGCTCACTTTCGGGCGGAGCGTCGTCGGCGGAGTCACCCGGATCGACGTCCGTCCCGACGGCAGCGGCTGCGACATGGTCTGGGCGAGCGCCGAGCGGTCGCCGTCCGTCGTGCCGAAGCTGTCCACCGGCAACGGGCTGCTCTACCTCTACACCAAGGATCCCGACCCCCTCGGCATCGACGCCTGGTATCTGACCGCCGTCGACTTCCGCACGGGACGCACCCGGTGGAAGCAGCTCGTCGGCACGGGCGCCGGCTACGACAACAACTGGGCACCGATCACGCTCGGCCCGGACGGCACCGCCTACGTCGGCGTCTTCAACGGCCTGGCCGCCGTACGCGACGACGGCTGAACGGGGGCGGGCATGCCGACGGTGTGCGGAATCCTCCCGTCGGCATGTCCCGCGAAAGTAGGGTGCTGCCCATGAAGGCACTTTTGTTGTCTGGTGGCTCGGGTACCCGTTTGCGCCCTATAACCCATACATCGGCGAAACAACTCGTGCCGGTCGCGAACAAGCCGGTGCTGTTCTACGGCCTGGAGGCGATCGCCGAGGCCGGCATCACCGAGGTCGGGATCATCGTCGGCGACACGGCCGAGGAGATCCGGGAGGCGGTCGGCGACGGCGGGGCGTTCGGCCTCGACGTCACCTACATCCCTCAGGAGGCCCCGCTCGGGCTGGCCCACGCGGTGCTGATCGCCCGTGAGTTCCTGGGTGACGACGACTTCGTGATGTACCTCGGCGACAACTTCGTCGTCGGCGGCATCACGGATCTGGTGACCGCCTTCCGCGCCGAGCGGCCGGAAGCGCAGATCCTGCTGACGAAGGTGCCCAACCCGACCGCGTTCGGGGTGGCCGAGCTGAACGCGGCCGGCCGGGTCGTCGGTCTGGAGGAGAAGCCCCGGCATCCCAAGAGCGAGCTGGCGCTGGTCGGCGTCTACCTGTTCACGCCGGCCATCCACGAGGCCGTGCGCGCGATCGAGCCGTCCTGGCGCGGCGAGTTGGAGATCACGCACGCCATCCAGTGGCTGATCGACACCGGCCGTGACGTGCGCTCCACGACGATCTCCGGGTACTGGAAGGACACCGGGAACGTCACCGACATGCTCGAGGTCAACCGCTCGGTGCTGGAGACCGTGGAGCGCCGGATCGACGGCACGATCGACGACGACAGCGAGATCATCGGCCGGGTGGTCGTCGAGCGCGGCGCGAAGGTGACCGGCAGCCGGATCGTGGGTCCGGTGGTCGTCGGCGCGAACACCGTCATCGTCGACTCCTACGTCGGCCCCTTCACCTCGATCTCCGCGGAGTGCAGGATCGAGGACAGCGAGATCGAGTACTCGATCGTGCTGCGCGACTCCTCCGTGAGCGGCGTACGCCGCGTGGAGGCCTCCCTCATCGGCCGCAACGTCGAGGTCACCCCGGCGCCCCGCAAGCCGGCCGCCCACCGACTCGTCCTCGGCGACCACAGCAAGGTGCAGATCTCCTCATGACGACGAACATTCTGGTGACCGGCGGTGCCGGCTTCATCGGCTCGCACTACGTCCGTACGCTCCTCGGCCCCGCCGGGCCCGGTGACGTGACGGTCACGGTCCTGGACAAGCTCACGTACGCGGGAAATCCGGCCAACCTCGACGAGGTGCGCGACCACCCGGGATTCACCTTCGTCAAGGGCGACATCTGCGACGCGGAACTGGTGGACGGGCTCCTCGCCACGCACGACCAGGTGGTGCACTTCGCCGCCGAGTCGCACGTGGACCGTTCGATCCTGGGGGCCGCCGAGTTCGTCCGGACCAACGTGCTCGGCACCCAGACCCTGCTGGACGCGGCGCTGCGCCACGCGCCGCGGACCTTCGTGCACATCTCCACCGACGAGGTGTACGGCTCCATCGAGTCCGGCTCCTGGCCGGAGACGGACCCGCTGAGCCCCAACTCCCCCTACTCCGCCTCCAAGGCGTCCAGCGATCTGCTGGCCCTGTCCTACCAGCGCACCCACGGCCTCGACGTGCGGGTGACCCGCTGCTCCAACAACTACGGGCACCACCACTTCCCCGAGAAGGTCATCCCGCTGTTCATCACCAACCTGCTGGACGGCCGGAAGGTCCCGCTGTACGGCGACGGCGGCAACGTCCGCGACTGGCTCCACATCGACGACCACGTACAGGCCGTCGAACTGGTGCGTACCAAGGGGCGCGCCGGCGAGGTCTACAACGTCGGCGGCGGCACCGAGCTGTCCAACAAGGAGCTGACCGCCCTCCTGCTGGAGGCCTGCGGCGCGGACTGGAGCAGCGTCGAGTACGTCACCGACCGCAAGGGCCACGACCGCCGCTACTCGGTGGACTGCGGCAAGCTGCGGACGGAGCTGGGCTACGAGCCCCGCAAGGACTTCGCCACGGGCCTCGCGGAGACCGTCACCTGGTACCGCGAGAACCGCGCCTGGTGGGAGCCGCTGAAGGAGCGCGCCGCGCTCTAGTGCCATGGCCGGGGGCGGTGGCCCTCGCCGCCCCCGGTCCCCTTCCGACGACGAACAGGGAACCATGACCACCACTTGGCTGATCACCGGCGCGACGGGGATGCTCGGGCAGGACGTTCTGGCGCGGCTCGGCCGGGACGGCGAGGAGGCCGTCGGCCTGGGCAGCGGCGGTCTCGACATCACCGACCCCGACGCCGTGCACGACGCGGTCGCCGCGCACCGGCCCCGGACCGTGGTCAACTGCGCCGCGTGGACGGCCGTGGACGACGCCGAGGCGCACGAGGCGGACGCCCTGCGTGTCAACGGTGACGGGCCCCGCAACCTCGCCGAGGCCTGCGAGAAGGCGGGCGCCGGACTGATCCAGGTGTCGACCGACTACGTGTTCGCGGGCGACGGCACCAGCCCGTACCCCGAGGACGCGCCGACGGCACCGCGCAGCGCCTACGGACGTACCAAGCTGGCGGGGGAACGGGCCGTGCTGGCGGCGCTCCCGGAGACCGGGTACGTCGTGCGCACGGCCTGGCTGTACGGCGCGGGGGGCGGGAACTTCGTCGACACGATGATCGGGCTCGAGGCGGCCCGGGACACCGTCGACGTGGTCGACGACCAGCGCGGACAGCCCACGTGGACGGTGGACCTCGCCGACCGGCTGGTGCGGCTCGGCCGGGCCGCACTGGCCGGCACCGCGCCCGCCGGTGTGTACCACGGCACCAGCGGCGGGGAGACGACCTGGTTCGGGCTGACCCGGGAGATCTACCGGCTCCTCGGCAGCGACCCCGGACGCGTCCGGCCGACCACCAGCGCCGCCTTCGCCCGGCCCGCGCCCCGCCCCGCGTACAGCGTCCTGGCGCACGACCGCTGGCGCCGTGCCGGTGTGGAACCGATCCGCCCCTGGCAGGAGGCGCTGGCGGCGGCCTTTCCCGCTCTGCTCGAGAAGAAGAGAGGTTCAGCCAGGTGAGCAACAGAATCCAGCCGACCGCCCAGGTCGACGAGAGGGCCACTGTCGGTGACGGGACGACGGTCTGGGATCTGGCCCAGATACGCGAGGACGCCCGGCTGGGCACCGGGTGCATCGTGGGCCGGGGAGCGTACGTCGGGCCGGGGGTGCGGATCGGCGACAACGTGAAGCTCCAGAACTACGCGCTGGTCTACGAGCCGGCGGTGCTCGGTGACGGGGCGTTCGTCGGGCCCGCGGCGGTCCTCACCAACGACTACTTCCCGCGGTCGGTGGACCCGCAGGGCCGGCTGAAGCGCGGGGACGACTGGGAGGCCGTGGCGGTCGTGGTCGGCGAGGGGGCGTCGCTGGGCGCCCGTTCGGTGTGTGTGGCACCGGTGCGCGTCGGCCGCTGGGCGCTGGTCGCGGCGGGTGCCGTGGTCACCCGGGACGTGCCGGACTTCGCGCTCGTGGCGGGTGTCCCGGCCCGCCGTATCGGCTGGGTGGGCCGGGCCGGGGTGCGCCTGGTCGAGCGGGAGGACGTGCCGGGCGGGTGGGAGTGCCCGGAGACGGGAGCGCTGTACGAGGAGAAGGGCGGCGAGCTCGTCGAGCGAGCCTGACGCCGATTTGCCCAAAACGCCGATCCTCGAACATCGGCAGGCATAACATGTGTTCGAACTGTGCAGACCGGGCACAGTGAGGCCACAAGTCGGTGGTGCCCAGGGGGGGTTACCGGGTGAGGACACCTGTGCCTGAAGCGAGGAGCGGGCACCGCTCCGTCGCCTGACGTCTTTCTTCTTCTCGCCGCTCGGCCTTCGCGCCGCGGCGCTCATGAGTCTGTGCAAGCACAGGACCCACAGGGGGGTTGGTGTGTCCGAACGATGACCAACACACGTCTGGCGGCGCTCGGCAGCGAGGATCCGCCACTGCTCTCGCTCACCCGACGACTGCTCACGCTCGCCGAGTCGGGGCTGCCCTCGATGCTGCTCCCCGGCGGCGAGGCCTTCGCCTTCACCATGGCCGGACGGGAGGCGCCCGACAGCACCTGGACCCTGGAGCGGCGCGGAACGAGCATCCGGTACGCGGCCATCACCGTGCTGGGTGCCCGGTTCCTGCCCGAGAACCGTCAGCGCGCGGTGCTCGGCGGGCGTACCGCCCAGGAGTTCGCGGGCCTGCTGGTCGAGTCGCTGCCCACGGTGACCAACCTCGGTGACGCGGCGCTCATCGCCTGGGCCGCCGCCGACACCGCGCACCCCAAACTGTCCGACGCCCTCGCCCGGCTGAACGTCCTGGACGAGGCGGGCCGGCCGCAGTACACGGTCGAGGCGGCCTGGGTGCTGTCCGCCCTCGCGGCGGCCCGGGAAGCGGCCGACGTGGAGGACCGGCTCACCGCGGCCCGCGACCGGCTGCTGCGCGCCCGGATCGGGGGCGGCCCGCTCTTCCCGCACGCCACCGGCCCCGGCCTGGTGCCCTGGTACCGGGCGCACGTGAGCTGCTTCGCCGACCAGACGTACCCGTTGCAGGCGCTGGCCCGCCTGCACGCGAGCGGCGACGGCGGCGACCCGGAGGCACTGGCCGCGTCCGAGGCGTGCGCCGTGCGCATCTGCGCACTGCAGGGCGACGGCGGCCAGTGGTGGTGGCACTACGACGCGCGCACCGGCGGTGTCGTGGAGGGCTATCCGGTCTACAGCGTCCACCAGCACGCGATGGCGCCGACCGCGCTCTTCGATCTCACCGACGCCGGCGGCAGCGACTTCGGCGCGGCGGTCCGCAAGGGCCTGCGCTGGATGACCGAGGTGCCCGAGCTCGCCGAACACCCCGAGCACCGCGAGCCGTTGATCCTCGACGAGCTCGGCGTCACCTGGCGCAAGGTATACCGGGGCGATCCGAAGAAGGCCGTACGCGCCGCCCGGGGCCTCGGCACCCGGGTCGCGCCGGGCCTGCGACTGAAGACCCTGGACCGGGTGTACCGCCCCGTCTCCGTGGACCGCGAGTGCCGGCCGTACGAGTTCGGCTGGATGCTCCACGCCTGGCAGGGGGGCGGGATATGAGTGTCCGTCAGTCCCTGTTCGGAGTCGAACTCGACCCGCTGACCTTGGACGAGACCGTGGAGCGGTGTCTCGAGGCCGTACGCGACGGCAAGAAGCTCGAGATTGGCGTGGTCAACGCCGCGAAGCTGGTGAACATGCGGCGGGACCAGCGGCTCGCCCGGGCCGTGGCGGGCTGCGATCTCGTCCTCGCCGACGGACAGGCCGTCGTCTGGGCCGGCCGGGTGCTGCGCGCCCCGCTGCCGGAGCGGGTCGCCGGGATCGACCTGTTCCTGCGGCTGCTGGGCGAGGCGGAGTCCGCGGGCATGTCCGTGTACTTCCTCGGCGCCAAGCAGGAGGTGCTGCAGCGGATGCTGCTCCGGGTGGCCGACCGCTTCCCCGACCTGAAGGTGGCCGGCAGCCGGAACGGCTACTTCGACGACTCCGAGCAGGAGGCGATCGCGGACGGCATCGCCCGCAGCGGCGCCCGGATGCTGTTCCTCGGCATGACCTCGCCGAAGAAGGAGATCTTCACCGCGGCCCACGGCGAGCGCACCGGCGCCCGCGTCGTGCACGGCGTGGGCGGCTCCTTCGACATCCTCGCCGGGGTCACCAAGCGGGCCCCCGAGGTCTGGCAGCGGTGGGGCATGGAGTGGCTCTACCGCGCGCTCCAGGAGCCGCGCCGCCTGGGCCGGCGTTACGTCACCACCAATGCTGCCTTCCTTCTCATGACGGCGCGCGAGTACTTCCGGCCCGCCCCGTCGCCCGCTCCCGCGAACAGGAGTCGCTGATGCGCGTAGTCGTGGTTGGACAGGGTTACGTGGGCCTGCCGCTGGCGATCCGCGCCGCCGAGGTCGGACACGAGGTGGTCGGCTACGACGTCGACTCCCGCCGGGTCAAGAGCCTCGCCGCCGGTGAGTCCTTCGTGGAGGACGTCTCCTCCGAGCGGATCCGCACGGCACTGGACGCCGGTGTCTACCGCGCGAGCGACTCGGCCCGCGACTGCGCCGGTTTCGACGTGGCCGTCGTGACCGTGCCGACACCGCTGCACGAGGGCACCCCCGACCTGCGCTACATCAAGGAGTCGGGGACCACCCTCGCCCGCTACCTGCGCCCCGGGGCCACCGTGGTCCTGGAGTCGACCACCTACCCCGGTACGACGCAGGAGCTGTTCGCCCCCATCCTGGAGGACGGCTCGGGGCTCACGGCGGGCACCGACTTCCATCTCGGATACAGCCCGGAGCGGATCGACCCCGGCAACGCCGTCTGGGGATTCCAGGAGACGCCGAAGGTCGTCTCGGGCGTCAACGAGCGGTCGCTGAAGGCGGTTCAGGGCTTCTACGCGCAACTCGTCGACACCACCGTGCCCGTGGGCTCGCCCAAGGAGGCCGAGCTCGCCAAGCTGCTGGAGAACACCTTCCGCCATGTGAACATCGCGCTGGTCAACGAGATCGCGATGTTCGCCCATCATCTGGACATCGACGTCTGGCAGGCCATCGACGCCGCCTCCACCAAGCCCTTCGGCTTCATGAAGTTCACGCCCGGGCCGGGTGTCGGCGGCCACTGCCTGCCCATCGACCCGTCGTACCTGTCCTGGCGGGTGCAGCGCGAACTCGGCCAGAGCTTCCGCTTCGTGGAGCTGGCCAACGACATCAACAACCACATGCCGGAGTATGTGGCCCGGCGCATCGGCGAGTTGTTCAACGAAAGACGCCGCTCCGTGAACGGCTCGAACATCCTGCTGCTGGGCCTGGCGTACAAGAAGAACACCGGTGACGCCCGGGAGTCGCCCGCCCTGCGCATCTCCCAGCTGCTGCTCGACATGGGGGCGCAGGTCAAGGCGGCGGACCCGCACGTCGTCGAGAGCCTGCCGGTGGACACCCGTCTGGTGCGGGTCGAGCCGACCGCCGAGGAGCTGGCGGCCGCCGACGTGGTGGTCCTGCTCACCGACCACGACAGCTTCGACTACGGCGTCATCGCCGAACACGCCCCCTTCGTCCTCGACTGCCGCCGGCGGCTGTCGCCCGGACCCACGATCGAGGTGCTCTGAGCCATGCCGCGTGTCGTCTGCGTCGCCGGGGCCCGCCCCAACTACATGAAGATCAAACCGGTGATGGACGCCCTGGAGAGCCGGGGCGCCGAGGTGGTCCTCGTCCACACCGGCCAGCACTACGACCCGGCGATGAACGACGTGTTCTTCGCCGACCTCGGCATCCGGCCGCCCGACCGCTTCCTCGGGGTCGGCTCCGGTACCCACGCCGAGCAGACCGGACGCGTGATGACCGCGTTCGAGCCGCTGCTCGGCGAGGTGTCCCCGGACATCGTCGTGGTGGTCGGCGACATCAACTCCACGCTGGCCTGCGCCCTGGTCACGGCCAAGGCAGGACCGCTGCTGGCGCACGTCGAGGCGGGCCTGCGCAGCCGCGACTGGAGCATGCCCGAGGAGGTCAACCGCGTCGCCACCGACCGGGTCAGCGACTACCTGCTGGCCCCCTCCCCCGACGCCACCGAGAACCTGCGCGCCGAGGGGTACCGGGAGGACCAGATCCACCTGGTCGGCAACGTCATGATCGACACACTGCTGGCCAACCTCGACCGGGCCCGGGCGTCCGACGTGCTCGGCCGGTACGCCCTGGCCAGGGGCGAGTACGGCCTGGTGACCCTGCACCGCCCGGCCAACGTGGACGACCCCGAGGTCCTCGCCGGACTGCTGAAGGCCCTCGGCGAGATCGCCGGCCGCTGCCCGCTCGTGCTGCCCGTGCACCCGCGCGCGGCCGAACGGCTGGCCGAGATCGGCGTGCCCGGGGGCGTCAGGCTCGTACCGCCCGCCGGATACCTCGACTTCATCGCCCTGCAGGACTCCGCCCGCCTCGTGCTGACCGACTCGGGCGGCGTGCAGGAGGAGACCACGGCGCTGGGGGTGCCGTGTGTGACCCTGCGGGACAACACCGAGCGGCCCATCACCGTCGAGGAGGGCACCAATGTGCTGGCCGGCCGGGACCCGGCGCGCATCGTGGCCACCGTGAACCGGGTGCTGGACGATCCACCCGCTCCGCGCCGGCCCGAGCTGTGGGACGGCCGCGCGAGCGACCGCATCGCCGACGTGCTGCTGGAGGGAGGGACGGTGGGCACCCGGCCGAGGCCCACCGATCGAACGTTCCCCATATGATCCGCTTGCAACCTATGCTCGTTGGACGTCGGGTCGCTAGGGGGGACCGCCATGGATCTCGCTGAGATCTTCCGTGTCATGCGCAGGCGCTGGTACGTACTGCTGCCCGGACTGCTGCTGACCGCGTGCCTGTCCGTGGCCGTGGCCCTGGTGGTTCCCGTCACCTACCAGTCGCAGAGCACGGTCGTGCTGCTGAACTCGCAGAAGGCCACCGTGGCCTACGACGGCAACCCCTTCCTCAGCACCCAGACCTCGCTCACCGGCATGGCCGACAGCCTGGCCCGCAACCTCAACTCCGACATCTCCCTGCGGGAGCTCAAGTCCCGTGGCGCGAAGGGCACGTTCGAGGCCAAGCTCGCCGACAACGCGCAGGGGCCGCTCATGTGGCTGACCGTCACCGGCACGGACAGGACCGCCGTGCTGACCTCGGACCGCCTTCTGACCGCCTATGCCAAGGAACGGCTGGACCAGTTCCAGAAGCAGCAGTCGGTGGCCCCCAAGGCCATGATCCGCATGACGACCATCGTGCCCCCGCAGAACCCGGTGGCGCAGACCAAGACCCGGCTCGAGTACCTGATCATGGCCGGGGGCCTGGGTCTGGTCCTGAGCCTGGTCGCCACGTTCTACGTCGAGGCACGCCGGCGGTCGCGCACGGCCGCGGCACAGCCGGACGCGGCCGTCGGCCCGGACGGGGACCAGACCGCCGGGCCGGTCGCCTCCCCCGACCCGGTGGCCGGGGAATCGGTCACCGAACAGACCATCGCCCTGCGGACACAGCCCAGTTGGGCACGGTCCGCCGAGAACAGGCCCGCCGCCGAGCCGAGGGCCGGGCGTCCCGTCATGGCCGCGGCGCCCGCCGCCGAGCCGCTGGACGAGGAGTCGTCGCATGGACAGCGTTCGCACACCGGACAGCGACCCCTCTGAGGAGAGCGGCGCCCCCGCGCCGCCCGAGCCACCGCCACCGTCGCCTTCCCCGTCTCTCGGCAGAAAGGTCCGTTCCGCGGCCCGCTGGAGCCTGATCAACACCGTGGTCATGCGCCTGGGCAACTTCGCCACCGGCATCCTGCTGGCACGGTTCGCCCTCGGACCGGCGGAGTGGGGCGTCTACGGCATCGCCCAGACCGTCCTCCTGGTCCTGCTGTCCGCCAATGAGCTGGGCGTCGGGCTGGCCATCGTCCGCTGGGACGGCGACCCCCGCCGCTTCGCGCCGACCGTGCTCACCCTGGGAGCCGTCTCCAGCGCCCTGCTGTACGCGGCCATCTTCGTCTCGGCACCGACCGTCGCCGGCCTCCTCGACTCCCCCGAGGCCTCGGGCGTCCTGCGGGTGATGTGCCTGTGCCTGGTGATCGACGGCGTGGCCCAGGTCCCGGCCAACTTCCTCACCAGGGAGTTCGCCCAGGGCAAGCGGATGGTCATCGACGCGCTCAACTTCGTCCTCAGCACCGCCGTGACCCTGGTGCTGGCCTTCGCCGGCTGGGGCGCGATGAGCTTCGCGTGCGGCGCGGTCGCGGGCAACGTCGCCGCTCTCATCGGCTGCGCCCTGGCCGCCCCCGGCACCGTGCGGTTCGGCTGGGATCCCCAACAGGCCCGCGCGCTGCTGGGGTTCGGACTTCCGCTGGCCGGCGCGAGCCTTCTCGCCCTCGCCGTCGTCAACGTGGACACCATGATCGTCGGTTCGTCCCTCGGCCAGGTGTCCCTCGGTTTCTACGTCCTGGCGTTCAACATGTCCGGCTGGCCCGTGCGCATCATCAGCGAGGCCGCACGCCGTGTCTCCTTCGCCGGCTTCTCCCGCCTGGCCGGCTCCCCGGCGGCCCTCGCCGAGGGCTTCGGCCGCGCCCTGGGCGTCCTGGTCACCGGCACCGTGCCGCTGTGCGTGCTGCTCGGCGGCCTCGCCGCACCGGTCGTCCAGCTCGTCTACGGCCGTACCTGGGTGCCCGCCGCGGCGGCGCTGCCCTGGCTGATGGCCCTGGGCCTGGTCCGCATCGGCTGTGAACTGGCCTACGACTGTCTCGTCGCCGCCGGACAGCGCCGCTCCCTCATCCTGGTCCAGGCGCTCTGGCTCGTCGCCCTCGTCCCCGTACTGGTCGTCGGCGCGCACGTCAACGGCATGGTCGGCGTCTCGCAGGGCCATGTGCTGGTCGCCGCCGGACTCGTCGTACCCGCGTTCCTCTACGCTCTCCGCCGGGCCGGGATCGGGCTCGGCCACATCGCCAGGGCCTGCGCCTGGCCGCTGCTCGGGGGAGCCGTGATGGCTCTGGTGCTGCTCGCCGCGCGCCGGTTCCTCGGCGACAGCGCCCCGGCCCTGGTCCTGGTCGGCACGGCCGCCCTGGCCTGCTACGTGGTGTGCGTCCTGCCCAGCCGCCGGTTCCTGCTGGGTTCCCGAGCGGTGGAGACCGTATGAGGGGGCTCCGCCACCTGCTCACCGTCCTGCTGCTCGCGCTGTGCGCCGCCTGCTCCGGTGGCGGCGGCTCCGCCGAGGACGGCAAGGGAGCCACCACCGGCCCCGGCAGGGCCGGGCCGGCGCACCCGCCGAGCGGCACGGGACGGGAAGCGGGCTTTCCCGACGCCAACACCACCGGCCCCCGTGTTCCCTTGACACCGCACGACACGGGCGACATGACCATCAGGACCGACGGCACCGTCATCAAGGGCTGGGACATCGCCGGCTCGCTCGACATCTACGCGAACGACGTGACGATCGTCGACACCAGGATCACCTCCGCCAACTGGTGGGGGATCAACCTGCGCCCCGGCCACCGCGGGCTGAAGGTCCTCCACACCACCATCACCGCGGTACCCGGCAAGGGCCCCGACAACGGCGGGGTGGACTACGCCGTCTCCAACATGAGCACCAGCTCCGTCGAGGTCGGCTGGTGCGACATCTCCGTGTTCGGCAACGCCCTGTCCATGGGCCAGGGCCACATCCACGACAACTACGTCCACGGCCTCGTGCCGTTCCGCAACGCGGGCGGCGAGTGGCAGCACACGGACGCGGTGATCAGCGGCGGCAGCAACAAGGGCAAGCTGATCATCCGGCACAACACCCTGCTCAATCCCGTCGCCGTCGGCCAAGGGGCCTCGGCGAGCATCGGGCTGTTCTCCGACACCGGCCCCGTGTCCAACACCGTCGTCGACGGCAACCTGCTGGCCGGGGGCGCGTACACCCTCTACGGGGGCGGCAAGGGCGCGACCGGGATCACGGTCACGAACAACGTCTTCTCCACCCGGTACCACCGCAACGGCGGCGGCTACGGAGCCGTCACCGCCTGGAACGCCGACGGCTCCGGCAACGTCTGGCGCGGCAACCGCTTCACCGACGGCACCCCGGTCACCCCCGCGCCGGCCGGCTGAGGAAGAGGAACATGCGACGGATCGTCCGTGCCCCCTGGGAACTGCTGAAGCGCGCCTTCGGCTGGCTCGTCCTCTTCGAGCTCCGCAACAAGGTCCTCCTCGCCCCTACCGCGCTGCGGCTGCGCCGGCTGGAGACCGCCGAGACCCGCCGGCTCTCGGCCTGCACCGCCGAGGCGCCGGCCGCCCTCGTCGCCACGGTCATCGCCACCCACCGCCGCCCCGACCAGCTGCGGGCCGCCGTCCGCTCGGCACTCGCCCAGACGGTGCGCGACCAGGTCGTCGTGGTCGTGGACGACGGCGCCGGACTGACCGAACTTCCCGACGACCCAAGGCTGTTCGCCGTGTCGCTGGCGCGGAACACCGGTGTGGCCGGTGTCGTGCGGAACGTGGGCATCCGCCTCACCCGCTCGCGCTACGTGGCCTTCCTGGACGACGACAACCTGTGGGAACCCGATCACCTGGAGCGATCGCTGGCGGTGCTGGAGGCCCCCGGCGGCCCGGACGGTGTCTACACGGCGCTGCGCCGCGTCCTGCCGGACGGTACCGAACGGGACGTGCTGTCCGTGCCGTTCGACCGCCGCCGGGCCGCCCGGGAGTCCTTCCTCGACACCAACGCGTTCGTCGCGCGCCGCACCCCGGGGCTGCGGTTCAGCCGGCTGCGGCGGACGCCGGAGGTGCTGCCGCGCGAGGACTGGGAGCTCGTCTTCCGGTACAGCCGCGGCCACCGCGTGCGCCACGTACCGCACGCCACCGTGCGGTACCTGGTCAACCCCGAGAGCTTCTACACGACCTGGTCCGGCTGAGCGGCGCCCGGCCGGGCCTCACGGTCCCGCGGGCGCCCGCAGCGCGCCCGGCCGGAGCAGGGCGGCCGCCGCCGCACGGCTGGCCTCCCTGCCGAGAACGGCACGCGACGCCTCGCGCAGGAACACGGCCGCCCGGAAGCATCCGGTCGCGAGGGCGCCGTGCCGACGCCCGTACAGGCGTACGCGGTTGAGCGTGAGCAGGGTCCACAGCCGGGGCGACACCCGGGATTCGCCGCCCAGGTGCACGGCCTCCGCGGTCGGCTCCAGCTGTGTGCGGTAGCCCAGGTCCCGGGCGCGGAGGCAGTACTCGGTCTCCTCGGAGTACAGGAAGAAGGACTCGTCCCAGGGACCGCACGCGGCCAGGCAGTCCGCCGAGAGGGCCATGAGCGCGCCGGTCGCCCAGTCCGGGCGGGTCGGGCGGGCGTAGGCGGCGGGGTCGGTGACCAGTTCGCTCAGCCGCGGGAACCGTCCGGCCCGCCGGTTGCCGATGACCGCCTCGCCGAGCGCCCGGGCCAGCGTGGACTCACGGCGCAGCGAGTACAGCGGCGCCTCGCGGCCCTCCTCGTACAGGAGGGGTACGGCGATCCCCACCTCGGCGTCGAGCCGGTCGACGAGCCGCTTGGCGCAACCCTGCCGCATCCGGATGTCGGGGTTGCAGACCAGCACGGTTCCGTAGCCGCCGTCCCATTCACCGGCGGCGTCGAGCGCGGCGTTGATGCCCGCCGCGTATCCGGCGTTGCGGCCGGTCTGGACGATCGTGGTGTCGGGAGCGAGGGTGCGCAGCACCTTCACGGTGTCGTCGGCCGAGTCGTTGTCGGCGACGACGAGCCGCCAGTCGAGGCCGGCCATGCCGTCCGGGAGGGCGGCGAGGAACCCGGGGAGCACCGCGGCGCTGTTCCAGGTGACGACGACGACTGCGACGGGGCTCATCGGATCTCCACGAGTCGGGGCGACGGGATGTCGGGGGTCTTGCCGGGCACCGGGGCGGGGGCAGCGGCAGCCGCCTCGCGCCGGACGAAGCTCAGATAGCTGCCCCCCGCCCCCAGGACCAGGAAGAACATGCCGGCGAACATGGGGAAGCTGAGCGAGTCGAAGGTGGCGCTGATGACGAGGGCGACCAGGGACGAGGCGAAGAACGCCTGGCCCAGTTCGCGGTCGGAGTCGGTGCGGGCCAGGCGCCGGATGGAGCCGCCCTGGTGGATGCCGGTGATGAACAGCACGAGCAGGGCGATCGCCCCGAGCACTCCCATCTCGGCGAGGGTCAGCATGTACTGGTTGTCCGTGAAGAAGTACAGGTCCGGTGTGAAGGTGCCGAAGCCCCGCCCGAACAGGGGGTGCTCCTCGAGGTAGGGCACGATCGCGCTGTACTTGACGGTGCGGGCCTGGGTGCTGCTGTCGGAGTTGGACAGGAACGACGCGAACAGTTCGGTGATGGTGCCGATCAGCCCGGGGATGAGCACCTTGAAGCCGGCCACCGACGCCGTCATCAGACCGATCGCGGCCCAGCGGCGTTGCGGCTTCCAGCGGGGCACCATCACCAGGGCGATCAGCAGCATGCCGATGATCGAGGTCCTGGACACGGTCAGCGGCAGCGCGCCGGCCATGAGGACGACCGGCCCCCAGCGGCGCAGAACGTGGAGGTGGCGGCGTACCGGGTCGAACGCCTGCTGGACGGCGAACGGCACCAGGATCGCGAGCATGCCGCCGAACTCCAGCGGCTGGGCGGTGGTGGACCGGGGGCGGGTGAAGGAGCCGCGGTCCATGGCGGTGACCTGAGCGACGCTGGTCTGCAGTCCGGGGATGTGGATCGAGTCGGCGATGTTGGTGGCCGAGAAGAAGTCGTAGTAGCCGATCGCGGCGACGACGGTCCCCATCACCACCAGGCGGCGCATCAGGACGTCGAGCCGGCCGCGCTCCTGCACCCCGGCCGAGGTGAGGACGACCAGCGACACCCACACCAGGAATCCGATGAGTCCGCGGTCGGCCCCGAGGACCTCCTGGTGCGAGCTCTCGCGCATCGAGTTGGCGATGTACGCCATGAGGACGGCCGTGCCCAGCACGCACATGGCGATCCGAGGGAGCCGGGTCCCCGGCGCCGGGAGGATGCGGCCGCCGAGCCAGGTCGCGAGGTACCACAGCAGTCCGAGCAGGGCGAACACGTTGGCCGGGGTGCCGACGCCCCCCAGCGCGGGCAGGGCCAGGTTCGACGGGACGAAGAAGGCCAGCACCAGATAGACGGTGAGGATCGCGGTGGCGTCGACGCGCCGGCTCAGCGCGCCCGCGCGCAGCCGCTTCGGGGCGCGGGTCTCCTTCTTCGGCGCGGCGGCGCTCGGGCCTGCGCGCCGCCGGCGGCGCACGACCGAGACGCCCTCCATCAGGATCGACAGCAGGAACGCGCTGACCACGCCCAGGATGACGACGGCGGCGATGTCCTGGTAGCGGCTCTTCGACTTCGCCACCGGGGTCTGCGGCAGCACGACGGGCGTCGTCTGCACACGGTAGGGGGTCGGGACCTTGTCGGCGGACTGCAGGGCCTTCAGCTGCTCACCGGCGAAGGCGGTCAGGGTGTTGGTCTCCTCGAGCACCTTCTCGCGGTCGGTGCCGGTGACGCTGAGCACGAGCAGCGGGCTGTCGCTGGCCGGGGCGAAGCCGGCCGTGTACGGATCGGTCACGCCCCGGCCGCGCAACTCCCTGGCGGCGTCGCTCGATTCGAGGGTGCGGATCAGCACGTCGGCCGTGACGATGAGCGAACCGCCCGCGTTCGAGATGGGGTTGCCGAAGGTGGGGGCCAGCCGTGCGACGGCCGAGGAGTCCAGCAGGGCGACGGAGCTCTGCGACTGGTAGGAGACGGGCACGGTGACGTACAGATAGCCGCCGCCGAGCAGGCTGAGCAGCGTGAAGGGCACCATGAAGTACCAACGTCTGCGCAGAATGGCCCATATCTCACCAAGGCTCACGAACCATCCCCCCATTCGGTGGCATCCAGCCGTGTGTCCTGCCAGTATCGGGGGTGACGGAAGGATCTCCTATGTCGCCCGGGAACGTCGCCGACGCGCTGCTGCGCCGCTGGTACGTCGTGGTGCTTGCGCTGTTGCTGACGACGGCCGGCGCGTACCGGGTGGTGCGCCCCGCCCCGCAGTTCACCGGCTCGGCGGTGGTCGTCCTCAAGCCGCCGGCGACCCGGAACCAGCCCAACCAGCTCACCAACCTGCAGCCGCCGCTGGCCCTGGTCTCGTACGGGATCGTCGAGCAGTTGCAGTCCCCCGCGGGGGCACGGGAGTTGCGGGCGGCGGGCGTGCGGGGGACCTATCACCTCGTCCCCCGCAACAGCGGCACCAGCGCGACGCCCCGCTATCTGATCCCCTCCTTGCAGGTGCAGTCGCAGGCGTCCGGCTCGGACGCCGCCGTGACCGCGGTCCGCCGGATCATCGACGTCTACACCGAGCACGTCGAGCGGTTGCAGACCGCGCAGGGCGTCTCCGCCGGAGCGCGGATCACCGCCGCCGTGCTGGTCGCGCCGAGCGCCGCCGAGGTACAGGGTGACCGGAGCCGGGGTCTGGCGGGCACGGCCCTGCTGGGCGCGGCGGCCGGTGTCCTCGGCGCGTTGTGGCTCGACCGGTACCTGATGGGCCGCAGGACGGTGTCCCCCGGCCGCCACGCCGGTGCGGTGGCGGTGGCCGACTGAGTGGTGCCGGTGCTCCATCAGATGCCGCGGCGCTTCCACGACTCCCACCACAGCCGTTCCCGGCCGCGCTCGGCGACGGCCGACCACACCAGCGGCTGCAGGTAGGGCATCGCCTTCGGGCCGATCCGCCGACGGAGCCGCAGCGCCCGGTACTCCGGCAGCGCCGCGTAGCCCGGCAGGCACTCCGCGGCGAACGCCACGCAGTCGTCGACCGGGACGACCTCGGTACGCCCCCGGTCGTAGGCCCGGTAGGCGCGGCGCAGGGCGAACCGGGCGAGCCGGGTGTGGACCTGGTCGGCCAGGCGGTCGGCGTGGGGCAGCCGGTCGCCGCACTTGGCGAGTACCGAGTCGAAGGCCACCAGGCGCTGACGCAGGTCGTCGAGCTGGCCGCCGAAATCGGTGGTGGACATGTTCTTGCCGTGGACGCGGTAGAACGCCTGGTCGGCGCCGCGTACGTAGCCGACGTCGGCGTGGGCGGCGAGCCGCATCCACATCTCGATGTCGCCGGCGTGGGGCAGGGCCGGGTCGTAGCCGCCGACCGTGCGCTGCAGGCTGGTGCGGACCACGACCTCGGGCGAGGTGATGCAGCCGGTGCCCTCGCGGAACCGGCGCTCCAGCCACCACTGCCCGGGGTAGACGACCGAGCCGGTGGAGCGGGTGCGGGCCCGCGGCAGGGGGCCGCCGTGCTGGAAGCGCAGCGGCCGTCCGTAGGCGAACCCCGCCTCGGGGTGGGCGTCCAGGAGGGCTGCGGCCCGGACCAGTGAGCCCGGGACCAGCCGGTCGTCGGCCGACAGCAGGGCGACGTAGTCACCGTCGGCCCATTCCAGCAGGCCCTCGTTGTAGGTGGCGATGTGGCCCTTGTTGGTCTCGTGGACGAGGACCTCGATGCGGGGGTCGGAGGCGGCGAGTTTGAGCGCGGCCTCCGCGGAGTCGTCGGGCGAGGCGTCGTCGATGATGAGCACCCGGACGTCGACGCCGTCCTGCTCGTCCAGGACGCTGCTGACGCAGTCGGCGAGGAAATGGCCGTACTTGTAGCACGGGATCACGACACTGACGGTGCTCATCGGTGGGCAAGCCAATCCCCGGTGGTGGTCTCGGCCCAGCTGGGCGGAGACCACCACCGGTGGGTGCGGTCGGTCAGTTCTTCTTCTTGCGGACGGTCTTGCTGGTCAGGGTCCAGCTGTGGGTCTTCACCGGGTGGCGGTGCTTGTCCCGGGCCGTGAGCGTGACCTTGAACCGTGTGCCGTCGGGCAGCGGTGCGGACAGGTGGACGGCCATCCTGTGGGTGGCCCGGTCGTAGGAGGTGACGGCCGTGACGTGGAGCTTCCTGGCGGCGGCCGCCTTGGTGCCCGACAGGACGGTCACGGTCGCCTTGACGGACGACAGCTTCGTCCTGGCGGGGAGCGTCACGGTCAGGGCGTCGGACGCGTCCGCGGTGTGCTTCAGCGAGGACGTGGTCACCTCCGAGGAGGTGGCCTTGGCCAGCGATCCACTGGGGTTGTCCGCGGTGAAGACGGGGCCGACCCAGTAGTTGGCCGATCCGTACGAGCTGTTCGGGAAGGCCGGGCCGGCGCCGTACCGGTAGAGACCGTTGTGGTGCGCGGTCGTGTCGGCGGTGCCGGTCAGCGGGTAGGACTGGTGGGCCGCCGTGAAGTACCCGCCGTCGACGGCGTAGTGGCCGTTCGGGGCGTGGTAGGAGACGACGTAGGCGGTGTCCGCGGTGACGGCCACCGGGGTGGTGAACGTCATCTGCTGCCAGCCGGACGCGGTCTCGCCGGTGAAGGTGCCGGTGGCGAGGAGCGTGCCGTCGTCGGACCACAGGCTGCCGGTGTGGGTGCCGGTGTTGCCGGTGCCCTTGTAGAAGGTGACGCCGGTGATCCAGCCGGCCGCCGAGGAGGTGAACCGGGTGCCGAGCTCGACGGAGTTGGTGTCACCGGTGACATCGGTGGTGGCCGGCACCGTGGAGGGGTTCCACAGCGTGCACGGGCAGGTGACCGCGGGCGGTGTGGAGCTGGTGGTGAAGCTCCATGTCACCGGGGCCGCCATGGCGTTGCCCCACAGGTCGGAGGCCTGGACGGACGCGGTGTACGTGGTGTGCAGCGCCAGCTCGGTCGACGGGGTGAACGTCGCCTTGTTCGAGGCGGGCAGTGTCTTCGCGCCGGGAACGGCGTCGCCGTTCGCGTCCTTCAGGGTGAAGGTCAGGGTGTCGGCGTCGATGGCCGAGCTGAACACGGCCGACACCGGTGCGGTGATCGAGACGCCGGTCGCGCCGGACGTCGGGGAGGTCGAGGTGACGGTGGGCGGGGTGGTGCTGGCCGTCGAGGTGTCCAGCACCACGTCGACCCAGTAGTTGCTGCCGGAGGACGCCGAGGACGGGAAGCCGCTGGTCGAACCGTAGTGGTAGACCCCGTTGCCGCCGTCGGTGCCGGACTTCAGCGCCGTGAGCGGGGCCAGGCCGGCGTCCTTGTCGGAGAAGTAGCCGCCGTCGTAGGAGTAGCCGCCGTTGGGGGCGAAGTACGAGGCGACGTAGGTGGTGTTGGCCTTGACGGACACCGGGGTGGAGAAGTTGAGCTGTTGCCAGCCGGAGGCCGTCTCGTTGGTGAAGGTGCCGGTGGCCAGGCGGGTGCCGGAGGCGCTCCACAGGCTGCCGGTGTGGGAGCCGGTGTTGGCGGGCGACTTGTAGAAGCGGACACCGGTGATCGAACCGGCGGCGGTGGTGCGGAACTTGACGCCGAGCTCCACGGAGCTGCCGTCGCCCGCGTTGACGGTGCCGGGCACGGCGGAGGCCGGCCAGACGGTGCAGGGGCAGGCCTGCGGGCCGACGGTCACCGGGACGGTGGTGACGGCGCCGATGTTGACGCTGTCGTCCACCGCGCGGACCTTGATGGAGGTCGCGCCCGGGGTGGTCGGGGTCCAGCTGTAGCTCCAGGAGGTCAGTCCGGTGGCGGCGTTCCAGGTGGATCCGCCGTCGGTGGACACCTCCACGCGGGCCACCACACCGCCGGCCGAGTCGCCGGCCGTGCCCTTGATGGTGACCGGCTTCAGCGCCGGGACGGTGACCCCGGAGGCCGGGGCGGTGACGGTGACGGCCGGGCCGGTGGCGTCGGTGGTGGCCGTGGCGGCGGTGAGGTTGCTCTGCAGGCTCTTCGGCTGGACGCCCATGTCGGCGAGGACGTTCACGGTCGCCTGCTGCATGCGGCTGTCCTCGGTGACCACCGTGTCGTCGGGGTTGTACGTGGGCACGTTGGTCAGTCCCCACGACCACTGCACGGTCCCCGACCCGAACACCAGGGCCCCGGAGTCCTGGTCGCGGAACTCGACGAGATTGTGCGTCGCGGTGCCGTTGCCGTAGACGTTGCCCCAGTCCATGCGGAGCTTGCCGTCGTTGATGTCGACCGTCGTCGACGAGACGTCGATGGCTCCGGCCGGACGGGTGCTGTTGTCGAGGTCGCTGTCCCACTCGTAGCCGAGGGTGCCGGTCGGGAAAGTGGCGGTCTGGCCGGCGGAGAGGTTCGCGACGGAGGTGTTGCGCCAGATCCGGTTCTTGCCGTACGAACCGGGGACGGTGATGGCGTCGCTGCGGTAGCCGTTCACCGTGAACATGGAGCCGGTGAGGATGTTCGGCGGCTGGTAGGTCTGCCCGTACTGGGTGCTGGTCGGGTCCATCCAGGTGCCCGTCCAGGTGCCGCTGGGGTCGGCGATGCCGTTGCCCTGCGCCATCTTGGTCATCTTGTAGCAGACCATGGTGCGGTTCGCGGTGTTCGCGCCGTCGATGCTCGGGGCTAGCCGCGTCTTCCAGAAGACCTCGTTGCCGCTGAAGAAGGCCTCCCGGACCCCCGACTTGCGGGCCGCGAGCACGTTGGAGTACTGGCTCTGCGTCCAGTACTCGTCGTGCCCGGAGGACACGTACACCTTGTGGTTCTTCAGCAGGGTCGCGCCGTTGGTGGACACGTCCACCCCGGAGAGGTAGCTGACGTCGTAACCGTTGCGCTCCAGCCAGGACAGCATCATGAACTCGGAGCCGTAGATGCCGTTGTCGCCGCCGATGTCCAGCGGCCGGTTGTAACTGACCTCGTAGGCGCGCCCGTCCGGCGCGGGGCCCGCGCCGCCGTACAGGTCCTGGCCGCCGTAGTCGTTGTAGGCCTGCCAGGTCTCGTCGCTGGTCTGCACGACGACGTCGGAGGTGCTGGAGTCCTTGCGGACGACGAACGGGTACGGCATCAGGCCGTCTCCGTCGGTCTGCGTCAGGTTCGCGATGTACAGGCCGGACACCGCGTCGCTGGGCACCGTCCAGCTCGCGGTCACCGGCCAGTTGCCGCAGTCGACCAGGCCGGTGCCGGCCTTGGTGGTGCAGTTGGCGGGCTTGGTCGTGTAGTTGGCGGGATAGGTCACGGCTGCCTGTGCCGCGGTCGAGATCTCACGGGCGCCGTCGCCGCCGTACCAGCCCAGGCGGTAGATCTCGATGTGGTACGAGGTCTTCGACTGGACCTTGAACTGGACGGTGTCGCCGGCCTGCACGCTCTCCTTGGTGGAGAAGCCCTGGATGTCGCCATAGGCGTTGGGCGAGAACCAGTCGGACTTGGGGTTGCCCGGCTTGGAGTTCTCGCAGACGATCGGGTTCGAGCCCGAACCGCACGGATCGGACGCCGCCTGGGCGGGCACGGCCTGCGGGAGCACCGCCCAGATCAACGCTGCCACGACGGCGAGGCTTCTGCCCCGGATCCGTCTGCTCCATCTTTTCATGTGTACCTCTCAGCGGTGCTGTGCAGGACCGACCCGTGCGGTCGGGGTGGTGCGTGAGGCCAGGTACCGATCAGCCTCGAAGCGCGTCGGCGAGCGCGTCCACGACCCGCTGCTGCTGGTCGGGGGTGATCTGCGGGTAGAGCGGGAGCGACAGGATCCGATCCGCGGCCTTCTCGGCGTTCGGGAAGTCGCCCCGGGTGTGCCCTAGATGCCGGTACGCCGGTGTGAGGTGGACCGGGGCGGGATAGTGCACACCCGCGCCGATGCCCTCCGCGTTGAGCTTGCCCACGACGTCGTCGCGGTCGGCACCGGTGACCTGGACGACGTAGAGGTGCCAGACGTGGATGTTGCCGGCGGCCGTCGCCGGGAGCACGACCCGTCCCGCCGCGGCCAGATCGGCGAGCAGCGTGTCGTAACGGGCCGCTGCGGCGCGCCGGGCGGCGTTGCCGTCGGCGAGCCGGGCCAGCTTGGCCCGGAGCACGACGGCCTGGAGCCCGTCCAGCCGGCTGTTGAACCCGGGCACGTCGTGGCGGTACTTGGCGACTCCGCCGTGGTTGGCGATGGCGCGGACCAGACCGGCCAGTTCCTCGTCGTCGGTCAGTACCGCGCCCGCATCGCCGTAGGCCCCCAGGTTCTTGCCCGGGTAGAAGCTGGTGGCCGCGATCCCGCCGCTGCCCGGCGACCGGCCGTCGCGGGTCGCGCCCTGGCTCTGCGCGGCGTCCTCGACGACCCGCACCCGGCCGGGCAGCCGGCCGGCCAGCCCGGTCACCTCGGCGCACTGCCCGTACAGGTGCACGGGCACCACCGCCCGGGTGGCCGCGCCGACCGCGTCCAGCGCGGCCTGCGGGTCGAGCAGGTAGCCGTCGGGCAGGCAGTCCGCGAGCACCGGCCGCGCGCCGGTCCTGGCCACCGCGCCGGCGGTGGCGATGAAGGTGTTGGCGGGCACGACGACCTCGTCGCCGGCCCCGACCCCCACGGCGCGCAGGGCGAGTTCGAGGGCGTCGGTGCCGTTGGCGACGCCCACGCAGTGCGTGACGCCACCGAACTCGGCGTACTCGCGCTCGAACCGGCGGACCTCCTCGCCGCCGACGAACGCGGTGTCGGCCAGGACCCGTTCGAATCCGGTCCGTACCTCGTCGGCGACTTCCTCGTGGGCCGCCTTGAGGTCCACAAGCGGAATCTGGTTCATGTGGCCGGTCCCCCCGTTGTCCGTGTCCCGAGCTCGTCCAGCACCGGGGCGGCCGCCGCACGCAGCCGCCGCGCCGGGTTCCCCGCCCAGACCTCGCCGGGCGGCACATCGCCGAGCACCGTGCCGCCCATCCCGACCAGCGACCACGCGCCGACCGTCGTGCCCTCCCGGACCAGGGCCCCGGCGCCGACGTAGGCGCCCCGCTCCAGCCGCGCTCCCCCGCCCAGCCGGGCGCCGGACGCGAGCGTGGCGAAGTCCTCGACCACGTCGTCGTGGGTGAGGACGACGTGCGGCATCACCGCGACGTGCGCGCCGACCCGCACGGCGGCGGTCAGGGCACAGTGCGCGAGCAGCACCGATCCGGGGCCGACGCGCGACGTCGAGGAGACCGCCGCCGTCGGATGGATCACGGTGGCGTAGCGGTCCCCGGGCAGGCCGAGCCGGCGCACCAGACGGGCGCGGGAGGCGTAGTCCCGGGGGTTGCCGACGCAGACCACGACCTGTGCCGCGGAGCGCTCGTGGACCAGGTCGCAGCCGCCCAGTACGGGCACGCCCTCCACCTCCGTGCCGTACAGGGCGGTGTCGTCGTCGAGGTGCCCGAGCAGCTTCAGGTCGCCCGCGTCCCGTACGGCCTGCGCGGTCTCCCGGGCGAAGCCGCCCGCGCCGATGATCAGCAGTTCGCTCATGGGCGGCCCTGTTCGCGCAGTACCGCCACCACCCGGTCCTGCTGGGCCTCGGTCATCGTGTGGTACATGGGCAGGATCAGCGAATCGCGGCTGATCCGCTCGGTGACCGGCAGCGGTGCGCGGGGGTGGTCCGCGTAGGCCGGTTCGAGGTGCGTGGCCATGATCCCGCGCCGGGCGGAGATGCCGGCCGCGGCGAGCGCGGCGAGCAGGTCGTCCCGTCCGACGGGGAAGTCCTCGGCCGGGAGCACCCAGTAGGACTGGAAGTTGCTCTGGCCGTGGGCGGGGTCGCGGACCGGGACGAGGCCGGGGACGTCCTGGAGGAGCGCGTCGTAGCGGGCCGCGAGGTGGCGGCGGCGCTGGATCATCGCGTCGAGCTTGCCGAGCTGGACCAGGCCGATCGCGGCCTGGACGTCCGTCATGCGGTAGTTGTAGCCGACCTCGAGGTAGCTCTCCAGGACCGGCCGGTCGCTCGCGTGACGCTCGGCGGCCGAGACGTTCATCCCGTGCTCGCGCAGCCGGCGCAGGCGCGCGGCCCACGCGGCGTCGTCCGTGGTGATCATGCCGCCCTCGCCGGTCGTGACGACCTTGCGGGGGTGGAAGGACCAGGCGGCGAGCAGCGCGCCGTGTCCGACGGGCTTGCCGCCGACGGTGGAGCCGATGGCGCAGGCCGCGTCCTCGACCAGGGGCACGTCCCACTCGGCGCAGGCGGCGCGCAGGGCGGCCACGTCGGCGGGTACCCCGCCCTGGTGGACGGCGAGGACGGCCCTGGTGCGGGGGGTGCGGACCGCGTCCACGGTGGCCGTGGTCAGGTTGCCGGTGGCCGGGTCCACGTCCGCGAACACGGGCTCGGCGCCGACGTATCGCACGGCGTTGGCCGTGGCGATGAACGACAGCGACGGGACCACGACCTCGTCGCCGGGTGCCAGGCCCAGCGCGACGAGCGACAGGTGCAGGGCGGTGGTGCAGGAGCTCACCGCGATACCGTGCTCGGCGCCCACCCGCTCCGCGAACGCCCGCTCGAAGGCGGCGACCCGGGGCCCTTGGGCCACCCAGCCGGACAGCACGGCGTCGGAGGCGGCCGCGGCCTCCTCCTCGCCCAGCCAGGGGATCATCACCGGGATGCGGTCCGTGCTCATCGCGCGGCCTCCCCGGCGGCGTCGGCGGCGCGCTCCGCACGCCACCAGTCCACCAGGTCCCGCAGGCCCGTGCGCAGGTCGATCCGTGCGGTGAAACCGAGTCGTTCGGCGGCCCGGCCGGTGTCGGCGAGCCGACGGGTGACCCCGTTCACGGCGCGCGCGGGTCCGTGCTCCGGCGCCAGGCCGGACGCGCCCATCGCCTCCAGCAGGCCCTGGGCGAGCTCCTTCAGCGAGGTCTCGGTGCCGCTGGCGACGTTGAACACCTCGTCGGTGAGGTCCGACTCGGCGGCCAGCACATTGGCCCTGGCGATGTCCCTGACGTCGACGAAGTCCATGGTCTGGCTGCCGTCCCCGAGGATCAGCGGCGGCTCGCCCGACTCGATGCGCTCCATCCAGCGGATGAGGACCTCGGTGTAGAGGCCGTGGATGTCCATGCGGGGGCCGTAGACGTTGAAGTACCTCAGGGCCACGTAGTCCAGGCCGTACATGGCGTGGAAGCTGCGCAGCATGCCCTCGTTGAACGCCTTGGCCGCGCCGTAGAAGGTGTCGTTGTTGTAGGAGTGGTGGCGCTCGGTCGTGGGGAACTCCTCGGCCATGCCGTAGACGGAGGCCGAGGAGGAGGCGATCACCTTGCCGACGCCGGCCTCGACGGCCGCCTCGAGGACGTTGAAGGTGCCGTCGACCATCACCTCGTTGGCGAGCCGGGGTTCCTCGGCGCACTGGGTGATGCGGATGGCGGCGAGGTGGAACACCAGGTCGGCGCCCTCGGTGACCTTCCGTACGGTGGCGGCGTCGCGGATGTCGCCCTCGACGACCTCCACGACACCGCTGCCCAGGGCCCGGTCGAGGTTGCCCATCCGTCCGCGCACGAAGTTGTCGAGTACGACGATCTCGCGGGCACCGCCCTCGGCCAGGAGGTCGACGAGGTTCGAGCCGATGGTGCCCGCCCCTCCGGTGACCAGGATCTTCTTGCCTCGTACGCTGCTCAACTGAACTGCCCTCTCGGTGGGTGGAACTGTCAATGCCCGGCGCGGAGGCCGACGACCGCGCCGCGGAACTCCAGGCTCCGGGAGGCGGCTTCGAGAATGTCCAGCACGCGCAGGCCGGCCCGGCCGTCGGTGAGCGGGGCACGCCGGTGCCGAATGGCGTCGGCGAACTCGTCGACCATGCTGCGCAGCGCTTCCTTCTCGCCGATGGCGGGGGCGACCATGTCACCGGAGCGGTACGAGACGAGCATCTCCCGGCGCTCGTCCGCGCCGATCTCCTGGGGCGCGGCCAAATCCACTCCGCGGTCGTAGACCGAGACGCGCTGGAGCGGGTTGAGGTCGTCCCAGAGCAGGGTGCGCTTGGCGCCGCCGACCATGGTGGTCCGCACCTTGGTCGGGGAGAGCCAGTTGACGTGCACGTGGGCGATGGCACCGGTGTTGAGCTGGAGTGTCAGGTAGGCGACACAGGCCTGCCCGGCGCCGATCGGGTCGGCCCCGTGGGCGGCGACGGCGACCGGTTCGACGGTGTCGGGGAGGATGAAGTCCAGGATGGAGAGGTCGTGCGGGGCCAGGTCCCACATGACGTCGATGTCCTTCTGGACGAGCCCGAGGTTGATCCGGACCGAGTCGACGAAGTGGATCTCGCCGAGTTCCCCGGAGCGGACCAGTTCCCGGATGCGGCCCACGGCGGGGGTGTAGCAGTAGGTGTGGTCGCACATCAGGGTGAGTCCGCGTTCCTCCGCCTCGGTCACCAGGCGCAGGCCGTCGGCGTAGGTCGCGGCCAGCGGCTTCTCCACGAGGACGTGCTTGTCGGCGCGCAGGGCGGCCAGGGCGATGTCGAGGTGGGTGCCGGCGGGTGTGGCCACGGCGACGGCGTCCACGGAGGGGTCGGCGAGGACGGCCGCGTAGTCCGCGGTGGCCTGGACGGTCGAGTAGCCGCCGAGGACGCGCTGGGCCCGGTCTACGTCCAGGTCGCACAGCCAGCGCAGCCGGAACCGGTCGCTGGCCTGGAAGTTGCGTACGAGGTTGGGGCCCCAGTAGCCGGCCCCGACGACCGCGACGCCCAACGGCTGCGTGGTGCTGCTCACCGTGTCCTTCTCCTTGTGGTTCATCAGTAGGCCCCCGTTCCCCGCACCACGGCCGAGCCGGTGCGCATCAGAATCACCAGGTCGAGGCCCATCGACCAGTTGTCGACGTAGCCGAGATCGAGCCGGACCGCCTCGTCCCAGGGCAGGTCGGAGCGGCCGCTCACCTGCCAGAGCCCGGTGAGGCCGGGTTTCACCAGCAGCCGGCGCTTGACCTCCGGCGTGTACTCCTCCACTTCGTCGGGCAGCGGCGGGCGCGGTCCGACGAGGGACATGTGGCCCTTGACCACGTTGATGAGCTGGGGCAGTTCGTCGAGCGAGCTGCGGCGCAGGAAGGATCCGACGCGGGTGATGCGCGGGTCCTCCTTCACCTTGAACAGCAGCCCGTCGCTGTTCTGGTTGAGGTGTTCCAGTTCCGTCCGGAGGTCCTCCGAATCCGGCCGCATCGTGCGGAACTTGAGCATGGTGAAGTGGTCGCCGTACCGGCCCACCCGCTGCTGCCTGAACAGGGCGGGCCCGGAGCTGTCCAGGCGGACGATCAGGGCGATCAGCAGCATGGGCAGGGCGAGGAACAGCAGGAGCGCCGCCGCGAGCGAACGGTCCAGCATTTCCTTCGGCAGCCGGGACATCGGAGAGAGGTTGGGTGCCTGGATGCGCAGCAACGGCACGCCGTTGGTGGGCTGTACGGTCAGCCGGGGGGCGGACACGTCGGCGAGTACGGGGGCGAGCAGGAAATCGACGTCCTGCACCGCCGCCGTCCAGGACATCCGGCGCAGTACGGAGGCGTCGAACTCGGGGGCCGGCAGCACCACCACGGTACTGACGCCCAGGGCTCGGACGGCGTCGTCGATGTCGCCGACGCCGCCGACGACGGGGAGGCCCAGCTCGCGGATCTCGGCGGCGTTCTCCGGATCGCTCAAGCACACACCGGCGACCTGGAGTTCGTGCACGCCACCGGCGCGCCGCAGGGCGGCGACCAGTTCCACGGCGGAGTGCGACGGTCCGACGAGAAGCGTCGTGCTGCGGTCCCGGCCTCGCGCCCAGCGCCGGTAGAGCCGGCGGCGGAGCGCGTAGCGGACCGGCAGGGCGAAGGCGGCGGCCGGCACGGCGGCCATGATCATGTCATGGAGAAGCCCCCAGTCGTGCGTGAACAGCCAGTGCACGCAAGCCGCCAGAGCCGGCAGCGCGACCGCACCGCGCAGCACCCGCACGTACTCCTCGGACCCCAGGCCGAGGGCACCGCGGTCGTAGGAGCGGTGGGCCAGCATCGTCACGATCCACATCGGCGGCAGCACCAGGGCGACCGCCCAGCGGCCGTACACCGCGTGGATCATTAAGGCCGCGCCGACGGCGGCGAGGCCGTCCGCGGCCAGCAGGACTAGCCGGTACTTCCGTTCCCAGCGTCTTCGGCGAGCATCCGGGATGCTCCGTTCCACAACCAGCTGCTCATGCGTGACCTCAATGGTCATGCCCCCCCCACCACATACGCGGCGATCCCTGACCGAACCGAACGGGCACATTCGGTCGCCAGTCCTTGGTCAGGGCTGAATCAGCGCCGCTGCGTCTCCTCCACGCAGCGGCACTGGAAAACGAGGGAGCTTCGACGGTTCCCCAACCGCCTCATGCCCCCCGCATGGTGCGCATTGCCGATCCTGATCCGGTTCACAAGGCCGCGCCCTGACGTCCCGCCAAGGCCGCTTCCCCCTCCCAAACCGGTCCGGCGGTCATCAATCTAGACCACTGGACGCAGTCGCGGGAACAGTTGGACGAAACACTCGGCGCACGCCTGATGACGACGCCATACTGCCCAGGTGACGAGCATCGTGATACCGGCGCACAACGAGGGGCGCGTCATCGGCCGGCTCCTCGATTCGCTGCTGACCGATCCCTCCGACGACGACACCGACATCGTGGTCGTGTGCAACGGCTGCACGGACGACACCGCCCGGATCGCGGCCGAACGGGGCCCGCGCGTACGGGTGATCGAGATTCCCGTCCCCTCCAAGCACGCCGCGCTGCGGGCCGGTGACGATCACGCGCGGGGCTTCCCGCGCGTCTATGTGGACGCCGACGTCGTGCTCACGGGCTCCGACGTACGGACGCTGACCGGACCGTTGCAGGACGACACCTCGGGCGTCCTCGCCACCGCCCCCGAACGCCGCGTCCCGCTGGCCGGCTGCGCCTGGCGGGTGCGCGCCTACTACCGGGTGTGGCAGCGGCTCCCGGCGGTGCGCGAGGGGTTGTTCGGCCGGGGGGTCATCGCGGTCTCCAAGGCCGGTCACGCCCGGATCGCCGCGCTGCCGCCGCTGATGGCGGACGACCTGGCCGCCTCCCTGGCGTTCACCCCCGAGGAACGGCTCGTCGTCCGTGAGGCGGGTGTCGTGGTGCACCCGCCGCGCACCTGGCCGGACTTGATCAGGCGACGGGTCCGGGCCGCGGTGTCCACCGCCCAGGTGGAGCGGCACCAGCCACCGGAGCAGGCCTCGGCACGGACGAGCAAGGCGGACCTGAAGGACCTGCTCCGCGGGGAGCCAAGGCTCTTCGCCGGCGTCGTCGTCTTCGTCGCGGCGGCGGTCGTCGCGCGACGGAAGGCCGAAAAGGCCATCCGCGCCGAGGACTTCGGCACCTGGCTACGGGACGAGAGCAGCCGGCAGAACTGACCGCACCGCACCGGAGTTCTTGAACATGTACCTCACCGACCGCTCCACCCCTCCCGACGCGGACACCGGGACTGCCCGAGGACGCGGCCCGGCGCGCAAGGTCGCCCCCGTGGTGCTCGTGCTGGGCACGGTCAGCCTGATCACCGACATCTCCTCCGAGATGGTCACCGCCGTCCTGCCGCTCTACCTCGTCACCCGGCTCGGCTTCAGCCCCCTCGGATTCGGCACCCTCGACGGCGTCTACAACGGTGTGAGCGCACTCGTCCAGCTCACCGGCGGCCACCTCGCCGACCGGGTGCGCAACCACAAGCTGGTGGCCGGGCTCGGCTACGGCCTGTCCGCGCTGTGCAAGCCGCTGCTCCTGCTCGCGAGCAGCGTCGGCACGCTCGGCACCGTCCTCGCCCTGGAACGGACCGGCAAGGGTCTGCGCACCGCCCCGCGGGACGCGATGATCTCCCTGTCGACACCGTCCGCGAACCAGGGCCGGGCCTTCGGCGTGCACCGGGCCATGGACACCACCGGCGCGATGCTCGGACCGCTGGCGGCCTTCCTCATCCTGCGCACGGCCGCCGACGGCTACGACGCCGTGTTCGGGGTGAGCGCGTGCGTCGCCGTGCTCGGCGTTCTCGTGCTGGTGCTGTTCGTACCGGGCAGGCGCCGGGGCGCGCCGGGGGCAGAGGAGCGCAGGCCGCCGGTCCGCGTCCGCGAGGCGCTGGCGCTGCTGCGGCTGCCTCGGCTGCGGGCCCTCGCCGGCTGTGCCGCGCTGCTCGGTCTGACCACCGTCAGCGACGCCTTCGTCTACCTGCTCCTGCAACGGCGCGCGGGCATCGGCGACGAGTGGTTCACGCTGCTGCCGCTGGGCACCGCGGCGGTGTTCCTGCTGCTGGCCGTGCCCCTCGGGGCGCTGGCGGACCGGATCGGGCGGCGCACCGTGTTCCTCGCCGGGCACGCCGGTCTGCTCACCGCCTACGCCCTGTTGCTGTGGACCCCGTCCACAGCGGCCCTCCCCCTCCTCGTGCTCGCCCTGCACGGCTCGTTCTACGCGGCCACCGACGGCGTGCTGCCGGCCGCCCTCGCCGACGTCGTGCCCGAGCAGCTGCGCGCGACCGGTCTGGCCGTCGTCGGCACCAGCCAGGCGCTGGCCCGGTTCTGCTGCTCGCTGGCCTTCGGCGCCGCCTGGACGGTGTGGGGGGACGGCCCGGCGCTGGCCGGATCGGCGGTCGGTCTGCTGTGCTGCGCCGCCGTCGCGGGCATGGTGCTGCGGCCCACCGGCGGTGAGCGATGATCTCGACGACGACAAGGATCCGGATGACACCGCTGGGCCGCCGCCTGCTCGTACTCGTCACGGCGGTACTGGTCCTCGCGGGCGTGGGCACGGGCATCGTCCTGCACGCGGCCGCACGGGCGGACCGCGTGAACCAGCCGCGGTCGGGCGGTCCCGGCGTCAGCGCGGGCAAGGTGTCGCTCGATCAGCAGGGCCGCCTGATGTTCGTCAACGCGGCCACGGGCCCGCACCGCACGGCGGTCGCGTCCGTCCCGGCCGGCGACCCCGGGTCCGGGCGCACCGCCGCGAGCCTGAAGTGCGCGCGCTTCTACGCCGCCGCCGGCACCGGCGTCTGCCTCCAGTCCGTCCCCGGCGTGCTCAAGCAGAGCAACCGGGCCCTGCTCCTGGACGCCGGTCTGCGCACGGTGCGCACCTTCCCGCTCGCGGGCAACCCGAGCCGGGCCCGGGTCTCCCCCAGCGGCCGCTTCGCCGCCTGGACCGTCTTCGTCTCCGGCGAGTCGTACTCCTCCGCCTTCTTCTCCACCCGGACCTCGATCCTGGACACCCGCACCATGCGGCTGACCCCCAGTCTGGAGACCTTCTCCATCGTCAAGGACGGCAAGCCGTACCGCGCCTCGGACGTCAACTTCTGGGGTGTCACCTTCGCCGCGGACGACGACACGTTCTACGCCACCCTCAACACCGCCAACCGCACCTACCTGGTGCGGGGTTCGCTGTCCCGGCGTGCGGTCACCACGCTGGTCCAGAACGTGGAGTGCCCGTCGCTGTCCCCCGACGGGACGCGCCTCGCCTTCAAGAAGCGGATCCTGTCGCGCACCAACCTCTGGCACGAGTACGTCCTCGATCTGAGGACGCTGCGCGAGACCGCGCTCGCCGAACGCCACAGCGTCGACGACCAGGCCACCTGGCTGGACGACCACACCCTCGCCTACGCCCTGCCCAGCGACGGGAAGGTCGGCAGCAGCGACCTGTGGAGCGTGCCCGCGGACGGCTCGGGAACCCCGCGCCTGCTGATCGCGGGCGCGTCCTCCCCCGCTCCGCTGTAGACCCGGGCCGGCGGCGTCCCTGGGGCGAACGGGGGGCATGACGGCGACAGGCCCGCGCCGGACGCCGTCGCCCCGGGAGCACGGCCGTACGCTCGGGCGCATGGTCCGGCATCGCATGATTGACGTGAACGGCGTTCGGCTGCACATCGCCGAACAGGGCGACGGCCCGCTGGTGGTGCTCCTGCACGGCTTCCCGGAATCCTGGCACTCCTGGCACCGCCAGTTCGACCCGCTGGCCGACGCCGGCTTCCGGGTGGTCGCGCCCGACCAGCGCGGTTACGGGCGCAGCGACCATCCCGAGGACGTCGGCGCGTACACCATCCTCCACCTGGTCGGCGACGTCGTCGGGCTGATCCGGACACTGGGCGAGGAGAGGGCGTACGTCGTCGGGCACGACTGGGGCGCGCCGGTCGCCTGGCACACCGCGCTGCTGCGGCCGGACGTGGTGCGCGGGGTGGCGGGCCTCAGTGTGCCGCCCCCGTTCCGCGGGACGCGGCCGCCGCTCGCCACCATGGAGGAGATGTTCGGCGGCCGGTTCTACTGGAACCACTTCGCCCGCCCCGGTGTCGCCGACGCCGAGTTCGGGGCGGACCCGCGCACCGCCCTGCGGAAGTTCTTCTTCTTCGCCTCCGGTGACGCTCCCGACGCCGGTGAGGGCAAGCAGCCGCTCGTCGACCCCGAGCGCGGCTGGCTCGCGACCATGCCCGATCCCGAGGTGCTGCCGCGGTGGTTCACCGAGGACGATCTCGACGCCCTCACCGAGAGTTTCTCCCGGGGCTTCACCGGCGCCCTCAACTGGTACCGCAACCTCGACCGCAACTGGGAGCTCACCGCTCCGTGGCACGGCGCCGTGGTGGACCGGCCCGCCCTGTACGTCTACGGCGACCGGGACGTGGTCCCCGCCTTCCCCGGCACACCCGAACTCATCGCCGAGCTGCCCGAGTTGATGCCCAGCCTGTGGCGCCCGCCCCTCGAACTGGCCGGCTGCGGGCACTGGACCCAGCAGGAACGCCCAAAGGAGGTGAACGCGGCCCTCCTCGAGTTCCTCCGGGCCTGCGGCTGAGGCCCGACCGCCCGGCCCGACAGGCCGGCCGGGCCCCTCGGCTCTCCAAGCGGTCCCCGACCGGGACCCCGCACACTGCGCGCAGTCAGCAGCCGCTGCAACCCAAGGAGAGCCGTGTCCACACGTCTGTTCACCTCGGAGTCCGTCACCGAGGGGCACCCCGACAAGATCGCCGACCAGATCAGCGACGCCGTCCTGGACCACCTGCTGGCGGCCGACCCTGCCGCCCGGGTGGCCGTCGAGACCCTGATCACCACCGGTCAGGTGCACGTCGCCGGCGAGGTCGGCACGACGGCGTACGCGCCGGTCGCCCAGCTCGTCCGGGACACGGTCCTGCGCATCGGGTACGACGCCTCGGCCAAGGGGTTCGACGGGGCGTCCTGCGGGGTGTCCGTGTCGCTCGGCGCCCAGTCGCCCGACATCGCCCAGGGGGTCGACACGGGCGGCGCGGGCGACCAGGGGCTGATGTTCGGCTACGCCTGCGACGAGACGCCGGAGCTGATGCCGCTGCCGATCCACCTCGCGCACCGGCTCTCCGCCCGCCTCGCCGAGGTGCGCCGGGACGGCACGGTGCCCTACCTGCGCCCGGACGGCAAGACGCAGGTCACCATCGAGTACGACGGTGACCGGCCCGTCCGGCTGGACACGGTGGTCGTCTCCTCGCAGCACGCGGCGAACGTCAGCCTGGACGGGCTGCTGGCGCCGGACGTGCGCAGGTACGTGGTGGAGCCGGTGCTGGCCCGGCTGGCCGAGGAGGGGGTGAAGGTGGACACCGAGGGCCACCGGCTGCTCGTCAACCCGACGGGGCGGTTCGAGATCGGCGGTCCGATGGGTGACGCGGGCCTGACCGGCCGCAAGATCATCATCGACACGTACGGCGGCATGGCCCGGCACGGCGGTGGTGCCTTCTCCGGCAAGGATCCCTCCAAGGTGGACCGTTCGGCGGCGTACGCGATGCGCTGGGTGGCCAAGAACGTGGTGGCGGCGGGCCTGGCCGCCCGCTGCGAGGTGCAGGTGGCCTACGCGATCGGCCGGGCCGAACCGGTCGGGCTGTTCATGGAGACCTTCGGCACGCACGAGGTGCCGGTCGAGCGGATCCAGGCGGCCGTCACCGAGGTCTTCGACCTGCGCCCGGCCGCGATCATCCGCGACCTCGGCCTGCTGCGGCCCATCTACGCCCAGACGGCTGCGTACGGGCACTTCGGCCGGGAGCTCCCGGACTTCACCTGGGAGCGCACGGACCGCGTGGACGCGCTGCTGTCGGCGACGGGGCTCTGACATGACGGACGCACCGACGCACCGGGGCCGCGGTTCCCGGACCCTCGCCGTCACCGGGTCCCTCGCCACCGACCATCTGCTCACCTATCCCGGGCGGTTCGTCGAGCAGTTCCTCCCCGGCCGGCTCGACCACGTGTCGCTGTCCTTCCTCGCCGACACCCTCGACGTACGGCAGGGCGGGGTCGGCGCCAACATCGCCTACGGACTGGCCGCGCTGGGGCACCGGCCGGTGCTGGTCGGCGCCGCGGGCACCGACTTCGAGCCGTACGGCCGGGCGCTCGCGGCACACGGGGTGGACGTCTCGGCGGTGCACGTCTCCGAGACCCGCCACACCGCCCGATTCATCTGCACCACGGACGCCGACGGCAACCAGCTCGCCACCTTCTACCCGGGCGCGATGGCCGAGGCGGACCGCACCGACCTGACCGAGGTGATCCGGGCCCGGGAGGTGGACTACGTCCTGATCGGGGCCGACGACCCGGCGGCGATGCTGCGCCATACCCGCGCCTGCCGCACCCTCGGGGTGCCCTTCGCCGCCGACCCGGCCCAGCAGCTCGCCCGGCTCGACGGTCCCGCGGTGCGCGAACTCGTCGACGGGGCGGACCACTTGTTCACCAACGAGTACGAGCACGACCTGCTGCTCACCCGCACCGGCTGGAGCCGTGCGCAGGTCCTCGACCGCGTCGGCACCTGGGTGACCACGCTCGGCGCCCGGGGCTGCCGGATCGAGCGGGTCACCGGCGACGGGACGGTCGTGCCGGCCGTGCCGGTGGCGACTCCGATCGACCCCACGGGGGTGGGCGACGCCTTCCGGGCCGGATACCTGGCGGGTCTGAGCCGCGGCCGGCCCGAGGCGGACCGGGCCCGTCTGGGCTGCGCCATGGCCTCGCTCGCCCTGGCCGCGGTGGGCACGCAGACGTACACCGTCGAGCCGGGCGTGCTGGGCGCGGCGCTCACCCGGGCCTACGGTCGGGACGCGGCCGCGTCGGCGGACCTGACACGAGTGGAGGCGGCATGACGGAGATCGCACTGGTGACCGGGGCCAACAAGGGGCTCGGCAAGGAGATCGCGCGGCGACTGGCCGCCGAGGGCCTGACCGTGTACCTCGGGGCCCGGGACGAGGAGCGGGGTCTCGGGGCCGCGAGGGAGCTGGCGCGGGCCGGGCGGGAAGCGGTCCCGGCCGGCGGGGACGTGCGGTTCGTCCGGCTGGACGTCACGGTGCGCGACCAGGTCGACGCGGCCGTGCGGCGGATCGAGGAGGAGTGCGGGCGACTCGACGTCCTGGTCAACAACGCGGGGATCGTCACCGAGTGGGGCGTCCCCGTGGAGGAAATCACCGAGGATCACCTGCGCCGGGCGTTCGAGGTCAACCTGTTCGGCACGGTCGCCCTGACCCAGGCCTGTCTGCCGCTGCTGCGGCGCTCGAAGGATCCGCGGGTGGTCAACCTGTCCAGCCCGCTGGGCTCGTTGAGCCTGCTGAGCGATCCCGGCGGTCACCCGGCGGCCTCCCGCGGTCTGCTCGCCTACAGCTCCTCCAAGGCGGCGCTGAACGCGGTCACGCTGGTGTACGCCGAGGCCCTGCGCGCGGAGGGGATCCGCGTCAACGCGGCCAACCCCGGGCTCGTCGCCACGGACCTGAACGCCGACTCGCCGTTCAGCCGGGGCACGCGCACGGTGGAGCAGGGTGCCGAGGTACCCGTGAGGCTGGCGCTGGGCGCGGGGGGCACGGGTGGCTTCCACGGCGGTATGGAGGGGGACGTGACCGAGCGGGTGCCGTGGTGACCGTCGGCGCGGGACGGAACGCGGGCTGAACGCGGCCCGAGAGGACGCGGGTCGCGTCGCAGCGGGACGGCCCCCGGCGGCAGAGGTGCCGCCGGGGGCCGTTCCCGTCGGAGGGTGTGCCCGGGCCGGTCAGCCGCCGGTGCGGACCGCCCCGTTCGCCAGGTCGAGCAGGTTGCGGGGCGTGCGGGCCTCGGACACGTCCTCGTCGGGCAGCACGATCCCGTACTCGTCCTGGATCGCCGCCGCCGTCTCCATGAGCGCGAGCGAGTCGTAACCCAGCTCCTCGAAAGGGGTGTCGAGCGTGGCACCGCTCACCTCGACGCCCTCCTCCTCACCGGCGCAGTCCACCAGGATGCGGCGCAGGTCCTCGATGTCCAGGGTTGCCATGGCAGTCGTCTCCTCGAAGTCCGTGTGACGTGGTCCCGGACATCGTGCGGCCACCGTCTTGGAGGCCGCTGGAACCGGTCCAGCGGCGCTCCGGTGGCCTCCCAGCCGCCCGCGATGCCGGTCTCCCACCCTGAGGAGCACCCAACGGGGGGCTTCGGAAGGGGCGGTGGGCCATGGGCACGGACGACCGGCGGGTACGGGTCGCGGGAGGCGGGGGGCCTGCCCGGACGGGAGGCGCCCGGTCGAACGGGCTGAGGGTGGTGCCCGGCGGGCTCGGTCCGCTGGAGCCCCGGCGGCTGGTCGAACACGCGGAGGCGGCGCTGGAGGTCGTCGTCGGGGCCGTGGGCGGTCCTGCCACCGGCCGCCTCGGCCGGGTGCCGTCGGACGCCGTGGGCGCCTGCTACCTCGACCTGTGGATCTGCGATCGGCTCCTGCGCCACGACGGGGGTGGCCGGTCGGCCGCGGCCCAGTGCCTCGTCCCGCTGCTGTTGCTGGAGGGCGTCGGCGGGTTGGCTGCCGCTCTCGGGGCCGGACTGCACCGGCCCGAGCCCGCGGCGGTCGAGTACCGGCGCCGGCGGCGGGTGCTGGTACGGGCGGCACGGGAGCGCTCGCCGCAGGTGTGGGGGCGGCTCGCCCGGCGGATGGACCGCCTCGCGGCGGGCGAGGACCGTCTGGCCCACCCGCTCACCGCCGTACGGCACCGCGCGCTGCCGCGTCCGCTGCCGGAACTGGTCGGCGGGCTGGAGGAGGAGCGGCACCGCCTGGCCGCCGCCGCGGCCCGCGAGCCGGCCGCCGACGTGCGGTACGGTCCCGCCGAGCGGTACGCCCTGCTGACCGCCGCGGCCGCCTGCGTCGACGGCTGGCAGCCGCGCGACACCGGTGTCCACGACGCCACCCTCGGCATCGGTGCCCGTCGCGCCCGCCTGTGCGGGGCTCTGTGCCGGCTCTCCGTGCGGCTCGATCTGCCGGTGTCCGAGGCGGCGCGTACGGCGTGGCGGGCGGACGTGCTGCGATGCGCCGTGGCGTGACGCCGCTGCTTGCCGTGGCGCCGGCGGACTCCTTCGGGCCGGTGCGGGCGGCGCTCGCCCGGTACGGCGATGTGGCCGTGCACGCGGATGCCGCGGACTGGGCCGTGGACCGGGAGGAGGAGGCCGCGCTGTGGGCGGGCGCCGAGCGCGGGCGGCTGGCCGGGCCGCTTCCCGCGCCGGTGCGGCAGCGGCTCGTGGCGTCCCGGCGGCTGGTCAGATGCGTGGCGGGGGCCGTCCTCGGGGTCGATCCGCTTCTCCTGGAACTCACCCGTGATCCGGGCGGCCGGCCCAGGCTGCGCGGGTACGCCCACCTCCAGGTGAGTCTGAGTCACACCGGGAGCCGGCTGGTGCTCGCGCTCGGTGCGGGCGGAGTGCCGGTGGGGGTGGACGTGGAGCGTGCGGACCGGCCGGTGCGGGTGGAGACACTCGCGGGCCGCATCTGTACACCCCACGAACGGGCAGTGCTGGCGGGCCTGCCGCCGGCCGGACGTCCCGCCGTACTGCTGCGGTTGTGGACCCTGAAGGAAGCCCACGCCAAGGCGCTCGGGGCCGGACTGCGGCTGCCGTTCACCGGCTTCGGATTCCGCTTGCTGGGCCGTACGGCGGTGCTGACCGACGACCGGGGGCGGCCGGTGCGGCCCGTGGAGTCGCGGTTCACGACCCATCTCACCGGCACCGGGCACCTGGTCAGCGTCGCGGCGGCTCCCCCCGCGGGGTGATTCCGCTTGGCGGACACGAACTCCGGCGGAAATTCGTACGCCTTTTCGTCGACATTGTGTGAAGACCGTCCCGGGCGCCAGTGAATGCACCCGCCAATTAGAGCAGTCCACGGCTAGTGTGACGCCGATCACTTCTGAGCCGCTGGCATTGATTGCGTTTGCTCTTATACCGTTCAAAACAGACGTGGACTGGACCATCAGGTGGTACGCGGACGGCCGCACGGGGGCACCGCGGAGCATTCTCGCCACATCCGACGTCACCTACATCATCCGTAGCGGACGGAGATCGTTTGCACGATTCGGCGGACCATTTCGCGTGCTCGAAAAACAGGGGGAAAGAAATTGAAGTTCAAACTGCTGGGACAGTTCGAAGTCGTACTGAACAACGGCCGGCCGACGACCCTGACCAGGTCGAAAGTCAGCCAGCTCCTGGGACTGCTGGTCGTGCAGAACGGCGAGTCCGTCGGAGCCCACACACTGATCGAGGAGCTGTGGGGGGAGAACGTACCGCGCAGCGCGCTGACCACCCTGCAGACGTACATCTACCACGCCCGCAAGCTCTGCGGCATCGGCCCCGGCCGCCAGTCCGTCCTGGTGACCCGGCCCGCCGGCTACAGCATCGAGGTGCCCGGCGACTCCGTCGACAGCGTCGTCTTCGAGGGCCTGGTCAACCGCGCCCGCACCGCACTCGACCAGCGGGACGCGGCGAAGGCCGCCGGGCTGCTCGACCAGGCGTTCGCCCTGTGGCGCGGCCCGGTACTGGCCGGGATGATCACGGGGCCGGTGCTCGACGCCCACCTGACCTACATCAACGAGCTGCGACTGTCCGCGCACGAGCTGCACATCGCGGCCTGCGCGCGCCTGGGCCGCCATCAGGAGATCATCCCGCGACTGCGCCTGCTGGTCGCGGAGAACCCGCTCAACGAGAGTTTCCACGCCCAGTTGATCAAGGCCCTGTACAAAAGCGCGCGGCGGGCCGAGGCCATCCAGGCCTACCGAAATCTCTGTCGCATACTCGACACGGAACTGGGCATCGAACCCGCACCGGAACTGCAGACGCTGCAGCAGGACCTCATGACCGGAATTCCGGCGGGCCAGTCCACCGACCACTCCTTCGGGCAGGTTCTGTTAGCCGAAGGAGCAGTCCCCCGACGCAGCTATTGCTGACAGCCTTGAAGCGTGCCCGAGCCGCGGCAGCGGAGATCGGGCGGGTATTCACCCACACAATTCTTGGCTGTCCGGAGGGAAACGCATGTCCGAGAACCCGGTATCCGTCGCCATCGCTTATCACAGCGGGTACGGGCACACCACGAGAATGGCCGAGGGGGTCGAGGAGGGCATCAGGTCCGTGGCGGGCGCCGCGGTCGAGGTGGTCAAGGTCGACGGCATCACCGAGGAGGACTGGGCCCGGCTCGACGCCGCCGACGCGATCATCTTCGGATCACCCACCTACATGGGTTCGGCGAGCCCCGCCTTCCACACCTTCGCCGCGGCCACCAGCGGGCGCTGGTACGGGCTGGCGTGGAAGGACAAGGTCGCGGCCGGTTTCACCACGTCCGGCGCGATGAGCGGCGACAAGCTGAACACGCTCCAGTACTTCACGGTGCTCGCCGCACAGCACGGTATGCACTGGGTGAACCTCGACCTGCTGCCCGGTGACACGGAGAACGACCTGAACCGGCTGGGCGGCTGGCTGGGGGCCATGGGCCAGTGCCCGGGCGACCAGGGTGCGGAGTCCATGCGCAAGGGCGACCTGCTCACCGCTGCCCACCTCGGGCGCCGGGTGGCGGAACACGCCCTGCTGCTGCGCACCGCGCGGGAGCGCACGGCCGCCTGACGCCGGCACCACGCACGAAGAGGGTGCCCCGGGGATGCAACCCCCGGGGCACCCTCTTGTGCCTCGTACGCCGGGCCGCTCAGTCCGCCCGCAGACCGCGGCGCAGCGCGTCGATCTGGTCGCGCACCATCCGGCGGGACACGGCGGCGTGCCCGATGCCGACGGAGGCGTGGAACGTCCCGGGGTAGTGGACCAGTTCGGTGGGCACGCCCGCCTGGATCAGCCGGTGCGCGAAGTGGATTCCCTCGTCCCTCAGCGGGTCGTACGCGCACACCCCGACGAACGCCGGCGGCAGCCCCGACAGGTCCTCCGCGCGGGCCGGGGCCGCGAGGTGGGAAGCCGGTCCGGAACCGGTGTAGTGCTTCCAGCTGAGCACCAGTGCGGACCGGTCCAGCACCGGCGTGTCCGTGAACTCCCGTGCGGAGACGGTCTCCAGGCGGTCGTCGAGCTGCGGGAAGAGCAGGTACTGGTAGCGGATGCGCGGACCGCCGGTGTCGCGGGCGCGCAGCGCCAGGGCCGCCGCCAGGGCGCCGCCCGCGCTGAACCCGCCCACACCGATCCGGTCCGGATCGACGCCCAGTTCACCGGCGTGCGCGCGGGTCCACTCCAGTGCCGCCCAGCAGTCGTCCAGGCCCGCCGGGAACGGGTGTTCGGGGGCGAGGCGGTAGTCGGGGGAGACCACCACCGCGCCCACCTGGTCCGCGATCCGGGCGGCGAACGCGCGCGGGGTGTCCAGGTCCCCGGTGACGAACCCGCCCCAGTGCGGGAAGAGGAGCGCGGGCAGCGGGTCACCGGGCCGGACTGCCGGGGCGTACGTCCGCACGGTGAGGCCGGGGCCGCCCGCGACGGGCAGCACCCGGTCGCTCACCCGGACCCGGTCGAGGTGCTCGTAGTGCGGCTGCTTGGCCATCACCTGACGCATGACCGCCCGGGCCGACTCGGGATCGGCGTAGTCCAGCGGCCGCATCCCCGGTGCCTCCGGGGCGAGTTGGGGGTCGAAGTCGTAGGAGGACGGCATGACGGAACTCCTCGGGAACGGCAAGGGACGGCGTCGGCGGCCCGGCCGGCTGCTCGCCGGGCCGCCGACGCCGTCGAGGGGGTGGGACGGTGGTCGGTGGTGGTGCCGCCCCCCGGAGGGACGGCGGGGCGGGGCTCCGTCAGCCGGCGTTCCGGCTGAAGACGGTGAACCTGCGGACCCCGAGGGCCGCGCCCTGACCCCACAGACGGTTCTCCGGACGGCTCGCGTCGTCGAGGAAGGTCTGAGCGGTGGGCTCGCCGCGCACCGGGTCGTAGTAGTGCCCCGTCTCCGTGGTCAGCCGGACCAGGCCCGAACCGGGCACGCCGGGGCGGGCGCCGTCGAGGGCGTCGAACAGACCGAGCCCGAAGGTGAACTGGCGCGGCGTCACCGTGGCGGGTGTGCCGCCGTGGTCGAGCAGCAGGTGGCGTCGGGAGGGCAGCAACTGGCCGATCCGGTCGACGGTGAACACCTCGCGTCCCTCCAGGCACCAGCGGATCACGCCCCGGGAGCGGTCGTACTCGATACGGACGTGGTGTTCGGCGGTGGGCGAGGAGCGGCGGGCGACCGGCACGGCGTAGGTGAAGGCCGCGTAGTCACCGAGGGTGTCGCGGTGGTTGGGGAGGCGCTCGTAGAACGCGTACACCGTCTTGTCGGTGAAGAAGAAGTCGACCGCGATGCCGGTCTCCTGGTCCTCCGCGGGCAGTCCGGCCATGGCGAGGCGCAGATCGTCGTGCGGGTCGGCGACCGCGGAGCCGAACGGGTGCGCCGCCGTGCCGAACGTGCCGGCCGTCAGCCGCGCCTCGGCGACCAGGAGGCGGCCGGGCTCGGCGGTGAAGCCCAGCGTGCCCTCGGCGGTGTGCTGGTCGGGGTACGACAGCCACTTGACGTGGTCGAGCGAGCCGGGCAGGCCGCTCGGCTCGTGCTGGCCGAGGGTCAGGGTGAAGGCGGGCTCGCCGGTGTGCGGGTTGCTGCCCTTGGCGGCGAGGCGCAGGCCGCGCCCGGACGTGTCGGCCACGGCGTCCTCGCCGACGCCGCCGCCGAAGGGGATCCGGGTCCAGCGGGCGCCCGGGCCGCTGGTGGCGAAGCCGCCGGAGAAGTCGTCCTCGAACAGGACGCGCCGGCCGGCGGACGAGGCGGTGCCCCTCGCCGAGGCCGGTCCGGCCGACAGGGCGGTGCCGGCGAGTGCGGCGGCGGTGACGGTGAGTGCCGTGCGGCGGCTCAGGGACATACGGGTTCCTTTCCGAAGGACGTGCGCGGGGCCGGTGGGCGGATCAGAAGCCGAGCGACTGGTAGGCGTAGGCGGTGGCGGCGGACTCCACCTGGAGACCCTGGTGGCCGGCCATCGAGTTGACGTCCCGCCAGAACCGCTGCACCGGTTCGGCCGTGGACTGGCCGGTGGTGCCGACGCCGCGGAAGAGCCGGTTGGCGACGCCGACGAGGAGGTCGGTGGCCATGGCGCAGTCGCGCCAGCCGCGCATGGTCTGCGCCGGGGTGAGACCGTGGCCGCTCTCGTCGGCGCTGCGGGCGGCGCGCTCCAGGAGCAGCTCGGCCGCGTCGATCTCGCCGGCGCTTCGCGTCAGGGTCACGTCCCAGGTGACGCGGTTGAAGGACGGCATGCCGGGCAGCGCGGGAGCGGGGTTCCGCGCCGCCGCGCGGATCTTGCGTTCGGCGTGCCGCCGCCAGGCCGCGAGCGCACCCTTGGCGGCGCCCAGTGCGGGAGCCGCGAACATCATGGTCGTGCCCTGCATCGGGACCGCCAGGCGCGGCGCGACGTCGACGGCGCCCCGCCCGCTGAAGAGGTCCTCACGGCTGACGGAGCGGGCCTGGGGCACGAACACGTCCTCGACGGTGACGGTGTGGCTGCCGGTCGCGGCCATGCCGACGTTGTGCCAGGTGTCCTCGGTGCGCCAGGCGCCGCGGGGCACCGCGAAGACACGGGGGGCGCCGGCCGGGCCGGACCCGGCCGGCGGGTTCGCCGCGAGCAGCGCCCAGTCGGCGTGGTCGATCGCGCTGACGAAGCGCCAGGTGCCGCTGAGCCGATGGCCGCCGGGGGCGGGGTGCGCGGTGCCGAGCGGGGTGAGGGAGGCGACGAGGAACGCGTCGGGTCCCTCGGCCCACACCTCCCGGCGGCCCTCCCGCGGCAGATGGGCCGCCATCCGGCCGACGTGCGCGGCGAGCGAGACGCACCAGGCGGTGGCCGCGCAGCCCTCGCCGACGGCGCTCACGGCCCGCCCGAGTTCCAGGAAGGTCCCCTCGGTGCCGCCGTGTGCCGCGGGCACCAGGTACCGCGCGAATCCGGCGGCCACCGCCGCCTTGACGACGTCCGGTGCCAGGCGCCGCTCCCGCTCGGCGGAGGCGGCGCACCGGGCGGCCTCCTGGGCCACGTCCCGGGCGGCCGCCACCAGCGCCTGACGGTCCGGCGGTACGGAGGTCGTCGTGTGCGGAGGGTCGGTGCTCGGTGTCGGGGCCATGCTGGTCTCTCCTCGACTCGTACGGTGGACCGCTTCGGGCGCTGTCGCAGCCGGGCCGCGGCCGGCCGGCGACCGGGAGCCTCGCCGCCACCGCCCGTATTTCGCTTGGCCGGCGCTTGGACGTGCCTGGCGCGGTGCACGCCGGACACCAGCGCGCTCCCAGCCGACTGCGAGGCACCGCCGGGACGCTGTGGCCCGTTACCGCTTCCCGTGCGCCTCGGAGGAGAGCCCGTGATCATCCACACCCTCGTCTACCGGTTCGCGGACTCGGTCGACGAGTCCCAGCGCCGCGAGTTCTTCACCGACCTGGAGAAGATCGCGCGCGGCTCGGGCCTCGTCACGCACTTCGGTCACGGACCGCACCACCGGCTGCCGGTCGACGACCACGCCGCCGGGACGACCGCCAACGCCGTGGCCCAGTTCGCCTGCCGCGACCTCGACGACCTGCGGGCGTTCTCGGAGCTTCCGCACGTGCACGAGCACATCGCCGGCTGGCGGTCCCGCATCGAGTACGACGCCGCCTACGCCAACCACGACGACCTGCTCCACGTCATCGCGCCCGCACTCACGAAGGAGAGTCCCATGCACCACACCGAACACACCGTCACCGTCAACGCCCCGGCCGCGATCGTCTGGGACGTCCTCGTCGACGTCGAGGGCTACGCGCGCATCTTCCCGCCCACGGAGGACGTGAAGATGCTGGAGGAGTCGCCCGAGCACCAGATCGCCCGCCTGACCGTCGACGTCAACGGCGAGGTGCAGTCCTGGATCTCCCGGCGGGACATCGACGCCGGGCGCCGCGTCATCGCCTACCGGCAGCTGGAGAACGCCCCGATGATGGGTTACATGGGCGGCGAGTGGCGAGCCCTGCCCATCGACGAGCACACCACCCAGCTGGTCCTGACCCACGACTTCAAGCCCCGCGAGCCGGAGGACGGCCTGATCGCCGGGAAGTTCACGTACGAGCAGGCCGACGAGATGATCAAGGCTGCGGTGGAGCGCAACAGCGTGGCGGACCTCGGCGCGGTCAAGGACGAGGCGGAGAAGCTCGCCGTCGAGGGCGCCGCCGAGTGAGGCGCCTCGTCGACCTGAGCGTGGTCACCCGGCACACGCCGAGCGAGGCGACACCCGTCACGGTGGAACTCCTCGACCACGTCACCGGCGCCACCGTCCTCGGTCTGACGCCCGAGGACTTCCCGGACGGGATGGCGATCTCCAACGAGACGGTGACGCTGACCACCCACACCGGCACGCACATGGACGCGCCGCTGCACTACGGCCCGGTCAGCGGCGGCGCGCCCGCCAAGAGCATCGACCAGGTCCCGCTGGAGTGGTGCGTGGGTCCGGGCGTACGGCTGGACGTGCGGCATGTGCCGCCCGGCGAGGGCATCACGGTGGAGCACCTGCGCGCGGCACTGCGCGCGGCCGAACACACCCTGCGGCCCGGCGACATCGTCCTGCTGTGGACCGGTGCCGACGCGCTGTGGGGCGAGGCCGAGTACCTGACGAAGTATCCGGGCCTGACCGGCGAGGGCACGGCGTTCCTCGTGGAGTCCGGGGTGCGGGTGATCGGCATCGACGCCTGGGGTCTTGACCGGCCCATGCGGTCGATGATCGACGACTACCGCCGGACCGGCGACAAGAAGACCCTGTGGCCCGCGCACGTCTACGGCCGCACACGCGAGTACCTCCAGTTGGAGAAGCTCGCGCAGCTGGCCGCGCTGCCCGCGCCGACGGGCTTCACCGTGGTGTGCTTCCCGGTGGCGGTCGCCGGGGCGGGGGCGGGCTGGACCCGGGTGGTGGCCCTTCTCGACGACGAGGGCGGTCATGCGCGCTGACGACCTGGTCGGGGTGTGGCACCTGGTGTCGTTCCGGGAACTGGACGGCGCCGGCACCCCCGGCGTGGGCCCCCTGGGCGACGCTCCCCGGGGCCGGCTCGTCTACACCCGGGACGGACACGTCTCGGTGCACATGATGCGCGGTCCGGACCCCGGCCCCGTCCCGTACATGGGCTACGCCGGGACCTGGCGTCTGGAGGGCTCCCGGATCGTGCACCGGATCGAGGTCACCCCCCGGCCCGACTGGATCGACACCGAGCAGACCCGGGAGGCGACGCTGGCCGAGGGCCGTCTGACGCTGCACGCCCGCACCCGCGTCGACGGGGTGGAGCACCGCAGGGTCCTCGTCTGGCGCAGAGACCGCGCCTAGGGGCGGGCACGCCCGAGGGCCGCGACCACGGATGCGTGGTCGCGGCCCTCGGGTCTGCCGTACGGCGTCCCTGCGACGACGTCGGTGGACCAGGGCTACGACGTCAACGCCGGCGCGGTCGGGAACCCCGCCGCCAGTGCCAGCGCCGCCGCCTCGCCCCGCGTGCTGACGTCCAGCTTTCTCAGGATCTTCGCCACGTGGAACTTCACCGTGTGCTCGCTGATCAGCAGACGCCCGGCGATGGCACGGTTGCGGTGGCCCTGGACGAGCAGTTCCAGGACGTCGAGCTCCCGCGGGTTGAGGTCGCCGAGCGGATCGTTGCGCTGCCGCTCCGGCGCGGCCAGCGGCAGCCGGACGGTGACGATCGTGCCCCATCCCGGTACCGCGTCGACGTCCACGGCACCGCTGACGGCCGCCGCCCGGTCGGTGAGCCGGTGCACGGCGAGCGCGTCACCGGCCAGGGTGCCGGGGCCGTCGTCCCGGATCACCGCGCGCACCTCGGACTCCTCGACGTGCCAACTGATCCGGACCCGGCTCACCGCGCCCTGCTCCAGCATGGTCAGCACGGTGCCGCGGGCCGTCGTCCGCGCCGTCTGGGCGATCACCGAGGGGATCAGCCGCTCGGCCGCCTCCCCCACCGGGCCCTCGAACTCCAGCCGCACGTTGCCGTAACGGGACAGCAGTCCGAGCATCTCGGTGAGCCGTCCGAAGGCGTCGTGGGCCGTCTCCTCCCCCGGTACCCGCTCGGTGTCGCCGACCGAGCGCAGTTCGATCAGCGAGGACACCGCCAGGTCGACGGCGGTCCGGCGGGCCGTGCCGTCGTCGAGGCTGCGGTTGCGCAGCAGCCCGATCAGCGAGGTGAGCGTCGACGCGTGGGAGTCCGTCAGATCGGAGACGATGCGCGCGCGTTCGCTGTTCGCCATCCAGGGCGCCGTCTGGTTGACGGGGACGACGGTGGGCCACAGGGCCATCACCCGCAGCATCGCCAGATCCCACAACTGCTGTACGACGGGCAGGACTTCGGGGTCGGGTGCGGTGCCCTCCACCGGCAGCACCGCGAGCAGCGCGCCCGCCGAGCCGGGTGGCGCCGAGGCCACCGCGAGGACCGGGCGTGATGCGTCGGCGAGTCTCGCCCGGTCGAACCGCGGCCTGCCGATGTCGACGTGTGTGGCGAGCTGGGCCATCTCGGCCGCGGTGACCGCCTCGGTCAGCTCGGCGTCCCCGTGGCTCCAGGTCGCCGACGTCGGGCAGTCGCCGGTCAGCATCACCAGGGCCTCGTGCGCCACCAGGTCGGACAGCGCGTCGGAGAGCGTGGACAGTACCTGCTTGATGGGTGCCTGCATCAGCGCGGCCGCAACCGTCAGGGCACGCTGCGGGTTCCCCCAGTCCCGATATGCCATGTCTTTCATGCTACGGGCCCGGCGTCCGCTCCCCACTCGCCGAATGGCTGGTAGTGACCGGCCGTTCGGGTGGTCCGCCGGGCCCCGGCGGACGCCCCACCATCCTCCCAGCGCCGTCCCAGCGGCCCGTAGGGCGGTGTCGGTCATGTTGGGTGCGGCGCACGGCACATGGCCGTACGCCGTCAGCTTCGGCACGAAGGGGGCCACAAGGTGAACGAGTCAGCAGCGGCTCGGCAGACGGGCGGGACGCGATGACCCGCCGCACGGTGATCACCGGCATGGGGGTGCGGACACCCGGCGGGAACGGGGTGAAGGCGTTCTGGGAGCTGCTGACCTCCGGCCGCAGCGCCATCCGCCGCATCTCCTTCTTCGATCCGTCGCCCTATCGGTCGCAGATCGCCGGCGAGGCCGACTTCGACCCCGTGCTGGAGGGGCTGACCCCCCTGGAGATCCGGCGCATGGACCGGGCCACGCAGTTCACGGTGGTCTGCGCGCGGGACGCGGTCGCCGACAGCGGGCTCGGCTTCGAGCGGCTGGATCCCGGCCGGATCGGGGTGAGTCTGGGCAGCGCGGTGGCCGCGGCGACCAGCCTGGAACAGGAGTACCTGGTGCTGTCGGACAGCGGACGCGACTGGCTGATGGACACCGCCAACCTGTCCCCGCACATGTTCGACTACCTGGTGCCGAGCGTGATGCCGGCCGAGGTGGCCTGGACGGTGGGCGCCGAGGGCCCGGTGGCCATGGTCTCCAACGGCTGCACCTCCGGGATCGACTCCGTCGGCCACGCCTGCCGGCTCATCGAGGAGGGCAGCGCCGACGTGATGCTCGCCGGTGCCGGCGACACTCCGGTCACGCCGATCGTCGTGGCCTGCTTCGACGCCATCAAGGCGACCACCTCGCGCAACGACGAACCCCAGCGGGCCTCCCGGCCGTTCGACCGCACCCGCAACGGCTTCGTCCTCGCCGAGGGCGCCGCGATGTTCGTACTGGAGGAGTACGAGCACGCCCGGGCGCGCGGCGCGCACATCTACGCCGAGATCACCGGCTACGCCACGCGCTGCAACGCCTACCACATGACCGGGCTGAAGGCGGACGGCCGCGAGATGGCCGAGGCGATCCGCTCGGCCCTCGACGAGGCGCGCACCGACGCCACGGACATCGACTACATCAACGCGCACGGCTCGGGCACCAAGCAGAACGACCGCCACGAGACCGCCGCCTACAAGCGCAGCCTGGGCGAGCACGCCCGGCGCACGCCCGTCAGTTCCATCAAGTCGATGGTCGGGCACTCGCTGGGCGCGATCGGCTCGATCGAGATCGCCGCCTCGGCCCTCGCCCTGGAGAACGGCGTGGTCCCGCCCACGGCCAACCTGCACGAGGCGGACCCCGAGTGCGACCTGGACTACGTACCGCTGACGGCGCGCGAGCGCGGTCTGCGCAACGTCCTGACCGTCGGCAGCGGCTTCGGCGGCTTCCAGTCCGCCATGGTGCTCCGGCACGTCCCTGGAGGTACCGCGTGAGCAGCGCACTCGTCACCGGAATCGGCCTGATCGCGCCGAACGCCACCGGCCCGGAGCCCTACTGGGCGGCCACGGTCGAGGGGCGGACCGGCATCGGCACCCTGACCCGCTTCGACGTGTCCCGCCATCCGGTCCGGCTGGCCGGTGAGATCCGGGACTTCGACGCGTCCGCCCAGCTGCCGGGCAGGCTGCTGCCGCAGACGGACGTCTCCACCCGGTACGCCCTGGTCGCCGCCGAGCGGGCGCTCGCCGACGCGGGGATCGAGCCCGGCGCCTACGCCGACTACGACATGGGCGTGGTCACCGGCAACGCGCAGGGCGGCTTCGAGTTCACGCACCGCGAGTTCCGCAAGCTGTGGTCGCAGGGCCCGGAGAAGGTCAGCGTGTACGAGTCGTTCGCCTGGTTCTACGCGGTGAACACCGGCCAGATCTCCATCCGCCACCAGCTGCGCGGCCCCAGCAGCGCCCTGGTCGCCGAGCAGGCCGGCGGTCTGGACGCGATCGGGCACGCCCGGCGTACGATCCGGCGCGGCACGCCGATGGTCGTGACGGGCGGCGTCGACTCGGCGTTCGACCCCTGGGGCTGGGTGTCGCAGATCGCCGGCGGGCGGCTGACCACCTCCGGCGACCCGGACCGGGCCTACCAGCCGTTCGGCACGCACGCCGGCGGCCATGTGCCCGGCGAGGGCGGCGCGATCCTCGTCCTGGAGGACCCGCGGACGGCGCGGGAACGGGGTGCCCGGCAGGTGTACGGGGAGATCGCCGGCTACGCCTCCACCTTCGACCCCGCTCCGGGCTCCGGCCGGCCGCCGGGCCTGCGCAGGGCGGCCGAACTCGCCCTGGTGGACGCGGGGCTGGCACCCGGTGACATCGACGTGGTGTTCGCGGACGCGGCCGGCAGCCCGGACCTCGACCGTGTGGAGGCCGAGGCCGTCAGCGGGCTGTTCGGTCCGCACGGCGTACCGGTGACCGCGCCCAAGGCCCTGACCGGCCGGCTGTGCTCCGGCGGCGGCCCGCTGGACGTGGCCGCCGCGCTGCTCAGCCTCCGCGAGGGCGTGATCCCGCCGACGTACGGCACGGACGAGGTGCCCGAGGAATACGGCATCGACCTCGTGCGCGGCGCGCCCCGGGAGGCCCCGGTCCGGGCGGCGCTGGTGCTGGCGCGCGGCAAGTGGGGCTTCAACTCGGCGGTCGTCGTACGCGCTGCGGGGGCCCGGGATGACTGAGGGACTCAAGGAGGTCGTGGAGACGACCGGCGGGCTCCGGGAGGCCATGGCGCGGTTCCCGACGGGGGTCGCCATCGCCACCGTGCGCGACGAGCGCGGACTGCCGCACGGGCTGACCGTCAGCTCCTTCTGCTCGGTCTCCCTGGACCCGCCGCTGGTCCTGCTCTGCGTCGCCCGGTCGGCGCAGTGCTTCCCGGTGTTCGCGCGTGCCTCCGAGTTCGCGGTGAGCGTGCTGCGCGAGCACCACGCGGAGCTGGCCGTGCGGTTCGCGACGGCCGGGGCCGAGAAGTTCGGCCCGGGCGGCCTGGGGCGCACCGCGCGGGGAGGCGTGGTCGTCGACGACGCCCTCGCCGTCGTGGAGTGCCTGGTGGAGCAGCGGCACGACGCGGGTGACCACGTGATCGTCGTCGGCAGGGTCGTCGGTACGCACCTCACCGAGTCGGGCGCGCCCGCCGTCTACTTCAACCGCCGGTTCGCCGCGCTCGGCCCGGCCTCATGACGACCCCCACTCCGGACACTTCGAAGGTGACGCACATGGCGTTCAGCCGGCCGCTGCGGCCGATTCCCGACGACGAGACCCTGCGCCGCCAGCTGGCCGGTGCGGACGTGCCCGCGCTGTTGCTGACGGTGGCCCACCTGACGGGGGACACCACCCTGCTCCGCGACGACCTGCGCGCACCGGGCTGGCTGTTCCAGCCGCAGGGCGGCCTGACCGCCGCGCGGCAGGAGGAGGCCCGCCGGCTCGCCTTCGAGGCGCTGACCGCGTGGCGGGACCGGGGCGGCACCCACGAACCGCCGGACCCCGCGCTGCTGCGGACGATCACCACCTGGGCCATGGGTTCCGACACCGGTGATCTGCTGGAACTGCTCGCGGAGGAGATCGCGCTGCCGCGGGACGACCCCAAGGCGCCCGACTGGACGCTGGAGCGGCTGCGCCCCGGCGCCGATCTGGACGTGGCCGTGATCGGCGCCGGGTTCAGCGGGCTGCTGGCCGCCCACCGGCTCGCCCAGGCCGGAGTGCCGGTCGTGGTGTATGAGAAGAACGAGGACGTCGGAGGCACCTGGTTCGAGAACACCTATCCGGGCTGCCGCACCGACGTGGCCAGCCACCTGTACAACTACTCCTTCGCGCCCCGCGCCGACTGGCCGGACCACTTCTGCCGGCGCGACACGGTCCTGGAGTACCTGCGGGACTTCGCGAAGGAGTCGGGGGTCGCCGACCGCGTCCGGTTCGGCACCGAGGTGCGGGAGCTGCGCTGGGACGACCGGGAGCGCCGCTGGCACCTCACCCTGGACGGCCCCGACGGCCCCCGAACGGTCACGCACCGGATGGTGATCAGCGCCGTGGGCCAGCTCAACCGGCCGCAGCTGCCGGCCGTCGACGGACTCGGCAGCTTCACCGGGCCCGCCTTCCACTCCGCCGCCTGGGACCACACGGCGGACCTCGCGGGCAAGCGGGTCGCGGTCGTCGGCACGGGCGCCAGCGCCTACCAGATCGTGCCCGAACTGGCCGGTGTCGCCTCCGAGGTGGTCGTCTTCCAGCGCAATCCGCCCTGGCTGCGGCCCACCCCGCACTACCATGAGCCGCTGTCCGGCAGCACCTCCTGGCTCTGCGAGCATCTGCCGTACTACGCCCAGTGGTACCGCTTCTGGCTGTTCGCGCCCGGACTGCGCGGCATCCTCGACGGCTGGATCGTGGACCGCGACCACCCGCCCACCGAACGCGCCGTCTCCGCCCTCAACGAGCAGCTGCGTGCCTCTCTCCTTGAGTCCATGGAGGCCCAGCTCACCGACGCCCCCGCGCTGCGCGAGAAGGTCGTGCCGCGCTACCCGGTCGGCGCCAAGCGGGTACTGCGGGACAACGGCACCTGGCTCGCCACCCTCAAGCGGGACGACGTGACGCTGGTGACCGCCCCGGTGGAACGGGAGACACCGCGCGGACTGGTCGCGGACGGCGAGGAGTTCGAGGTCGACGTCATCGTCTACGCCACCGGGTTCCAGGCCTCGCGGTTCCTCACCCCGATGAAGGTGACCGGCGAGCAGGGCGTCGACCTGCACACCCGTTGGGGCGGGGCCCCCCGTGCCCACCTGGGCATCAGCGTCCCCGGCTTCCCCAACCTGTTCTGCCTGTACGGGCCGAACACCAATCTCGTCGGACAGGGCGGCAGCATCGTCTACTTCTCCGAATGCGCCACCCGGTACGTCCTGGACGCGATCCGCCTGCTGCTCACGCGGGACGCGGACGCGGTCCAGGTCCGCGAGGACGTGCACGACGACTACAACGCGTGGGTCGACGCGGCGAGCGCCGACCGGGCCTGGGTCTGGTCGAGGGTGAGCGGCTGGTACAAGGACGGCTCCCGCTCCTCCACCAACTGGCCCTTCTCCGCGGCCGAGTACTGGACACGCACCCGGCGCGCCGACCCGGACCACCTCCGACTCCGCTGACACGCGACGGCTTTTCCGAATCTAGGACGGGACACACAGATGGTGGACACAACCGCCGGCCCGCTGGCCACGGCAGCCCGCGACATCGCGGCGACCGCCGCCGGGCTCGCCGCCCGCATGGCCGAGCAGCGGCACATCGACGCCGGCCTGGTGACGGCGATGCGCGAAGCCGGCTTCATGAGGCACCTGGCACCCGCGCGGTACGGCGGCGCCGGGGGCACTCTCGCCGACCTGCTGGACGCGGTGGCGACCCTGGGCGAGGCCTGCCCGGCCACCGCGTGGTGCGCCTCGCTGTTCGCGAGCACGCCCCGCTTCGTGCCCTGCTTCCCCGAGGCCGGGCAGAAGGAGTTCTGGGCCGACGGTCCGGACACCGCGTTCGTCTGCTCGGTGCTGCCGTTCGGCGAGGCGGTGCCGGACGCCGACGGCGACGGGCTGCGCGTCAGCGGACGGTGGCCGTACATGAGCGCCGCGGAGCACGCGGACTGGCTCATCGTCTGCGCCCGGACCACCGGCGCCGGCGGGTCCCGGCTCACGCTGGTGGCGGTGCCCGCGTCGGCCGTCCGCATCGAGGACACCTGGAACAGCGTGGGGATGCGCGCCACCGGCAGTGACACCGTGGTCCTGGAGAACGTGCCCGTCCCCGCCGCCCGGTACGTCGACCGGGACGCGGTGTTCGCGGGGCGGGCCGCCGACGGAACCTCCATCGCCCCGCTGGCCGCCGTGAACGGCCTGACGTTCGTCGTCCCCGCGCTCGGCGCTGCACAGGGCGCCCTGGCCGAGCTCACCCGGCACCTGGCGGGCAAGCTGGCGGAGGTGACGCCGACGCCGGGCATGCCCGGCCCCGGCGGCAACCTGGCCACCCAGGAGATGACCCTGGCCCGCTCGGCCGCCGAGATCGACAGCGCGCGTCTGCTGCTCACGCGCATCGCCCGACTCGCCGACGACGGTGGCCCGTTCACCGGGCGGACGATCGCGCGGAACATGCGCGACAGCGCCTTCACCGTCGAACTGCTGCTCTCCGCCGTCAACCGCGTCTTCCGCGCCGCGGGCACCGGCGGGCAGGCGGCCCACGGAACGCTGGAGCGCTTCTGGCACGACGTCAACGCCGTCGCCACCCACCAGGCCGTGCAGTTCGAGCCGGCCGCGCACCACTACGCGCGCGCCCTGTTCACCACCCCTTGAGGAGGACGTCATGAAGAGCACGAACCCGCCCCCGGAGTCCGCCCCCTCGGCCGACCGCATCCTGGAGACGGCCCTGGCCTTCCAGGCGTCGAGGACGCTGCTCAGCGCCGTCGAGGTCGGCGTCTTCACCGAGCTGGCCAAGAAACCGGCCGACGTCCACGAGTTGCGGGAGCGGCTCGGCCTGCATCCGCGCGGCGCCCGGGACTTCTTCGACGCGCTGGTCGCGCTGGGCTTCCTGCGCCGCGAGGACGGCGTCTACCACAACACTCCCGAGTCCGAGGCCCACCTGGACCGGGCCAAGCCCGGCTACGGGCATGTCGCACCGATGCTGGAGATGGCCGGGTCCCGGTTGTTCGGCATCTGGAACCGGCTGTCGGACGCCCTGCGGACCGGCCTCTCCCAGGACGAGTCCAAGGACGTGGACCGGGACACCTACGACGCCCTGTACGCGGACCCGGCCCGCCTGCGGACGTTCCTCTCGTCGATGACGGGCATCAGCCATCGCGCGAATCTCCGGATCGCACGGCAGGTGCCCTGGGAGGACTACACGACGATGGCCGACATGGGCACCGCGCAGGGCGACCTCGCGGTGCAGGTGCTGCTCGCCAACCCGCGGCTGACCGGCATCGGTTTCGACCTGCCCCAGGCGGAGCCGGTGTTCACCGAGTACGCCGAGCGGCACGGCCTGACGGACCGGCTCGGCTTCACCGGCGGTGACTTCTTCACCGACCCCTTCCCGCGGGCCGACGTGCTGACCTTCGGCCACATCCTGCACAACTGGGACCTGGAGAGGAAGAAGATCCTGCTGCGCAAGGCGTGGGAGGCGCTGCCGCAGGGCGGCGCGGTGGTGGTGTACGACACCCTCATCGACGACGACCGGTCCGAGAACGCGTTCGCCCTGCTCATGAGCCTGAACATGCTCGCCGTCACGGACGGCGGCTTCGGGTACACCGGCCTCGAGTGCCAGGGGTGGATGCGGGAGGCCGGTTTCGAGCGCACCTGGACGGAACACCTCGTGGGGCCCGACTCGATCGTGGTAGGGGTCAAGGAATGAACGCGATGAAGCAGAACAAGGAACTGGTCTCCGAATACATCCGGCTGTTCTACAACGAGAAGGACTTCGACCGGGCCCGGGAGCTGCTGACCGAGGGCTTCGTCAACCACCACCACGGTGTCGGCGCCGGCCGGGACCGTACCGTCGAGACGTTCCGGGCCGCCGTCTCGGTGATGCCCGAGTTCTCGCTCACCGTGCGGCGCGTGGTCGCCGAGGGCGACCAGGTGTGGACCCACAGCGTGGCCAGGGCGGCGCCGGGGGCGCACCCGTCGGTCGTCGTGGACATCTGGCGCGTCGAGGACGGCCGGCTGGCCGAGCACTGGGACGTCGGCCAGCCCGTGCCGGAGGGTTCGACCCTGGACGCGATGATCGAGGGCGCCGGATGACCGCTCTGATGCGGGCCGTCGTCCAGCGCGCCTTCGGCGGGCCGGGCGTCCTGGAGCCCGCCCGGGTGCCCCGGCCGGCCCCGGCGCTCAACGAGGTGCTGGTCCGGGTCCACGCGGCCGGTGTGAACCCGATCGACGCCCTCGTCCGGTCGGGGGAGCTTCCGCTGCTGGGCGCACCGCCCTTCACCGTCGGCTGGGACGTCTCCGGTGTCGTGGCCGGGACCGCTCCGGGCGTGACCCGGTTCGCGGTCGGGGACGAGGTGTACGGCATGCCGTGCATCCCGCGTGCGGCGGCCGCCTACGCCGAGTACGTCGTGGCGCCCTCCCGGCAGCTCGCCCGCAAACCGGCATCCGTCGATCACCGTACGGCGGCGGGGCTGCCGCTGGCCGGGCTGACGGCGTGGCAGGCGCTGGTCGAGACCGGGTGGGCGGGGCGGGGCACACGGGTGCTGGTGCACGGCGGGGGCGGCGGCGTGGGCCATCTCGCCGTGCAGATCGCCAAGGCCCGCGGGGCCGAGGTGACCGCCACGGCGAGCGCCGGCAAGGCGGCCTTCGTGCGTGCCCTGGGCGCCGACCGGGTGATCGACTACCGGGCGGTGGACTTCGCCGCCGAGGTCCGGGACGTCGACGTGGTCCTCGACGGCGTCGGCGGCGACACGGCCGTACGCTCGCTCGACGTGCTGCGGCCCGGTGGCGCGCTGGTGACGATCGTGGAGATGCGGAACACGGAGCTGGCCCGGCTGGCCGAGGCGCGCGGGCTGCGTTTCCACGGTGTCACGGCGGAACCGGACCACGTGGGTCTGGCGGCCCTCGCGGACTTGGTCGACGCCGGTCTGCTGCGCCCGCACATCGACCGCTCGCTGCCGCTGGACGAGGCGGCACAGGCCCACCGGCTGCTGGACACGGGCACGCTGACCGGGAAGGTGGTGCTGGAGACGGCCTGACGTCGGGGGCCGGCTCCGTCAGGCGGGCGCGAGCGGTTGTACGCAGGCGATGAGGAGGGCGACGTCGTCGTGGCCGGCGGGGTGCCGTAGCTCCCGCAGGAGCCGGTCGCAGGTCTCCTCCGTCGACCGGTCCTGTGGTGTCAGGAGGCGCATGAGGTCGTCCAGCCGCTCGTCGATGGGGTCGTGGCGGGTTTCCACGAGTCCGTCGGTGTACAGGACGAGGCGGTCGCCGGGCTCCAGGTCGAGGGTCGTCACCTCGAAGGGGACCCCCCGGACGCCGAGCGGGGTGCCGGTGGGCAGCCGGAGCAGTTCCGGCTGCCGGCCGTCCCGCACCAGGACCGGAGGCAGATGGCCGGCGGATGCCGCGTGCAGCCGGGCGCGGTGGGGGTCGTACACCGCGTACAGGCAGGTGGCGAGGTGGTCCAGATCGGCGGTGATCTTGTCGAGGTGGGTGAGGATCCGGGCCGGGTCGAGGTCCAGGTCGGCCAGGGTGGAGGTGGCGGTGCGCAGCCGGCCCATGGTGGTGGCGGCGGTGACACCGCTGCCCATGACGTCGCCCACCGCGAGGGCGGTCCGGTCGCCGTCGAGGGCGATCACGTCGTACCAGTCGCCGCCCACCTCGCTGAAGGCCTGGGCGGGCCGGTAGCGGGCGGCGACCTCGAGGCCGGGTCGTCCGGGCGGGAGCTGCGGGAGGAGGCTGCGCTGCAGCGTCTCCGCGGCACCGCGGATGTGCTGGTGCAGCACGGCGTTGTCGATGCTCAGCGCGGCGGACGAGGCCATCTCGCACGCGAGGGTGAGGTCGTCCTGGTCGAACGGCAGGGGGTTGCGGGCCCGGGCCAGGCCCATGACGCCGATGATCTGATCGCGGGCGATCAGCGGCACGGCCATGTCGGTGTGCACACCCGCCCGGGCCAGCAGACGGGCGGCCTCGGAGTCGGCGGCGATACGGCCCAGATCGTCGCCGCTCACATGGGTGATCAGGAGGGGGCGGCGGGTGCGGACGCAGTGGGACGCCGGATGGTCGGCGTGGTACGTGACGAGGCTGCCGGGCGGCACGATGGCCCGGTCGGCGTCGGTGGGGTAGGCGGTCTTCACCGCGACGGCACGGAACAGGGCCGGGCCCTGGTCGAGGTCCGCCCGGCCCGTCTGCAGGACCGAGTCCAGGAGGTCCACGGCGACCATGTCGGCGAGGTCGGGCACCAGGACGTCGGCCAGTTCCCGTGCCGTGCGCTCCACCTCCAGGGTGGTGCCGATCCGGCCCGAGGCTTTGGCGAGGAGACGCAGCCGGTGCTGGGCCTCGTCGGCCTTCTTCGCCGCCCGGTACCGGTCGGTGACGTCGACGACGACATAGGCGAGGCCCAGGACGTGACCGAGGTGGTCCTCCAGCCGGTAGGTCGACACCGCCCACGCGTGGTCGGTCTCCGGGTCGGCGGCGGTGCGCCCCACCACCTGCTGGTCCACCACGGGGGCGCCTGTCGCCAGCACGTGCCGCATCACGGTCTCCGCTCCCAGGAAGGGGGCGCCGGGCAGGATCTCGCGGAACTTCCGGCCCACGTGGTCGGACTCGGGGACGCCGTGCATCGCCGCCAGGGCCGGGTTGATGGCCAGGTACCGCAGGTCGGGGTCGAGGACGGCCAGCCCGATGGGTGCCTGGGTGACCAGACGGGTGGACAGGGCCACCTTGCGTTCCACGTGCCGCACCGTGGCCCGGTCGGCGGCCAGCCCGAGGGCGTAGTGGTCACCGAGGTTGTCGGTCAGCCGCATGTTGCGGAACTCGACCATCCGGGTGCTGCCGTCCTTGTGCCGGACGGGGAACGCCCCGGCCCAGTCCCGGCCGGTCGCCATCACGTCGGCGAACAGTTCGATCACCGCGTCCTGGTGCTCCGGGCTGACGAGCAGCGGTGCGGCGTACTGCCCGACCGCCTCACTGCGGGCGTAGCCGAACAGCTGCTCGGCCTGGGGGCTCCACATGTCGATCCTGCCGTCGGCCTCCAGCAGCACCGCGGCGACGTTCAGCAGGTCCATCAGCCCGCTCGGGGCCACCGCGCCGCTCGCCGGACGATCGGCCGGCTGCGAGCCCGGGCTCGCTCGCGTCATCGCACGCGCTCCTTCCACCTGCCGGTCCCGGCGGGCGTACCGGCTTCGCCTCGCCGGTCGGGCGGAACGGCGTCCTCCCGGGAGATCAGCAGCTCTCTCCACGATGCAGCACCGGACCGGGGACGGCCACGGCGGCGGACCGGACCGCCCTCGGCGGCGGTCGGCCGGCCAGGGGGGAAGCCCGGCGCGGCATGGCCGCGGAGCCGGCGGGCACCCGTGGTCCGTGCCCAGGCCTCCCGGGGTGGCCGGAAGGAGCGGGGATGATCGACGAGCGTCCGGGATCGGACGAAAGGCGGGCCCGGCGACTGCGCGATACCGCCGCGGAGGTGTTCGGCTGGGCGGAGCTGCGCCCGGAACAGCTCACCGCCATGGAGTGCGTGCTCCAGGGCAGGGACACGCTCGTCGTCATGCCGACCGGGTCCGGGAAGTCCGCCGTGTACCAGGTCCCCGCCCTGCTGCTGGCCGGCCCGGTCGTGGTCGTGTCACCCCTGCTGGCCCTCCAGCGGGACCAGATCGCCGGGCTGCCCGACGGCGACCGCTCCCCCGGCGCCGTGGCCCTGAATTCCGACCTCGGCGCGGCGGAGACGGAGGACGCCTGGGACGAGGTGCGCGGCGGGGAGGTCCGGTACGTCTACCTCTCCCCCGAGCAGCTCGCCAAGGACGACGTCGTACGGCGGCTCGCCGATGCGCGCCCCGGGCTGTTCGTCGTGGACGAGGCCCAGTGCGTGTCCTCCTGGGGCCACGACTTCCGGCCCGACTACCTGCGGCTGGCGCAGGCCGCGCGGCGCCTGGGCCGGCCACCGGTCCTCGCGCTCACCGCGACCGCCGCTCCCCCGGTCCGGCAGGACATCGTCGAACGGCTCGGCATGGACCGGCCGCGGCAGCTCGTCACCGGATTCGACCGGCCGGAGATCAGGCTGGAGGCGCGCCGCCACCTGGACGACGACGAACGGCGGCGCACGGTCGTCGAGCGGGCCGCCGCCGAGGAGAAGCCCGGCATCGTCTACGCGGCGACCCGCAAGGACAGCGAGTTCTACGCCGCCGAGCTGAGCGCGCTCGGGCTCGCGGCCGAGGCGTACCACGCGGGCCTGCGCGCCGCCGAGCGCCGGCGGATCCACGAGGCCTTCCTCGCGGGCCGGACGGATGTTGTCGTGGCGACCTCGGCCTTCGGGATGGGCATCGACAAGGAGGACGTGCGTTTCGTGCTGCACGCCTCGCTGCCGGGTTCCCTGGACGCCTACTACCAGGAGATCGGGCGCTGCGGCCGGGACGGGCGCTCCGCCCTCGCCGTGCTGCACCACCGGACCGAGGACACCGGGATGCAGGCCTATTTCAGCGGCCGCACCCCCAGCGGGGACACCCTGGCGACGGTCCTGCGGGCCGTGCACGGCCGCGGCGATCCGGCGGGGCTCGACGAACTGAGACGGGACACCGGGATGGGGCGCACCCGGCTGACGAAGGCCGTGAACCTCCTGGAGGAGGCCGGCGCCGTCGTCACGAACGCCTCGGGCGCCGTCGGGCCGGTCCCGGGCACGGCCGAGGCGGGCGCGGTGCGCCGGGCCACGGACAGCGCCGAGGCCCACAGGCGCATGGACCGCTCGAGAGTCGACATGGCCCGCGCCTACGCCGAGACGACCGGTTGCCGACGGCGCTTCCTGCTGGGCTACTTCGGCGAGGAGTACCAGGAGCCCTGCGGCAACTGCGACGTCTGCGACGGGCCGGAGGCCGGGCGCGGTGACGGGACGCCGGGCGAGCGTCGTCCGGCGCATCCGGACACCGGCCGCTATCCCGTCGGCGCCGCGGTGCGGCACCAGGGGTGGGGCCGGGGGACGGTGCTGAGCGAGGACGGGGACCGCATCACCGTGCTCTTCGACGAAGTCGGCTACCGGACACTCGCCCTGGACGCCCTGGCCGGCCAGGACGGCCTCCTCACGGTGACGGACGCACCGGACGGGCAAGGGCCCGACACCTGACGGGGCGGCCATCCCCCCGATGACGTACGCGAGTTGGAGGCACGGACGCCTGCACCGGCCCGTCGGCCCCACCGGTCGTCATCTGCCGGCCGCGGCCCTGCGGTGCGCCTGCTCGAACTCGGTCAGCGGGTCGCCGTCGGCCTGCCAGGGCCACGCCGTGACGACGCCTCCGAGCGCTTCGAAGACCGCGCCGGCCTCCTGGCGCCGGTCGGCGGCCATCAGCGCGTAGGCGAGGACGTTGAGGTCGGCGAGGGCCCTGGCGTGGCGGAGGAAGCCGGGCTGCGCCCACGTGTGGGCCACCTTGTCGACGGCCTGCGTGGCCATCGGCTGCGACCAGTGGTTCCGGGCCACCAGCGCCTCCACTCCGCCTCGGCCCATGAGCGAGTGGTACTGGTTGACCTGCGCGGTGAGTTCCGTGGCCACGCAGGGCACGTTCGCCGGCATGCGCAGGCCCAGGGAATCCACGAACTCCAGTACCTGGACGCGCGATCCGGCCTCCTCCGGGCTGAGGTAAGCAAGCATGCCGAGATAGGCCTCGCGGTTCCAGCGGTCGCGCGCGAGGACCTCGTTCCACACGCCGAAGACCTGCGACTGCTCCCAGGCCTCCAGGCGGGCGACCGCCAGCAGGATGACCCAGGGGGTCGGGTCGTCCGGGGACGTCTCGGCCGCCCGGACGCACAGGTCCACGGTTGCGTCGGCGTCTTCGAGGGAGCCCCGCCGCCGACCGCGTTCGACCTGCGTCCAGGCGTGCAGTGCGAGCGCGTCGGCGTTGTGCGGTTCGCGGGCGGCCCACGCGCGCGACAGCTGCGTTTCGGTCAGGTAGTCCGCGAGTACGCCCATCCGGTGCGCCCGGCGGTCCCAGTCCCCGCGGTCCTGGTCGAGGAGCCGGGAGATCTGCGCCACGCACAGGTCCGTCGTCGCGATCATCCCGGTCTTCGTGGTCGCCAGCAGCGACTTCAGAAGCTTGCCGAGGTCCTGGTCGTCCAGTTCCGGGGCAAGGCGCGACCTTTTGCGGCGACCTGAAAGAAATCCCATGCCGGGAGGCTAAAGGGGACGGGGCGGTACGCAAGGTTTGCGCCAAGATCGTTATGGATTACACGACTCAGGCGCGTGATGACACGTCTCAACTCCCGGTTACCCGCTCGTAGCGTGGACTGCTCCGGCGCCACGGGTGCGCGGGCCGGTCAGGCGCGTCGACGGGTACGCGTGCGTGCGGGACGGCTACGCGCGGGTGCGGGGTGAAAGCGCGGAGGCCGGCAGCCGAACGCTCGGCACCGGCCTCTCCGGGCGCCCGGCGTCCGGGCGCGGCCGATCGGTCCGCACTGCTCACAGAGAGCCGGGCGGAAGGTTCCCGCCGGGCGCGTGCGCCCGCTGCCGCGGCACGTTGACGACGGGCCAGGGCGCCGAGGGCAGCACCCGGGACAGTTGGTCGCGGACGCGGTTGGCCTCGTCACGGACCTGTGCGGGGACGTCACCACGCTCGGCGACCAGGCGGTTGAAGATCGGGGTTTCGTGGAACACGCGGAATCTGCCTTTCGGGCGCTCGCGACGGCGATCGCCGGCCGCGACCGCCGATCATGGACTGACCGAGTATCCGATGCCGAGGGCCGGGCCGGTGACCAGTTGAGGCCGACCGGACGAGGGAATTGGTCACAGAGCGGTGGCGTCGGGCCGACGGAGCGTTCCCGGGGCGGTCAGTGCTCCCAGGTCTCCGGGCCGGCGCCCCGCCACTCGATCCACTCGGCGTTCGTGACGTCCGCCGGCTCGACGTCCTCCAGACCGGCGGCCCGCAGGAACTCGACGATGTCGATGAGCGTGTACGCCATCCCGGCGAAGGACCGGCCGATGCGGACGCGGCGGCCACCGTCCTCCGCGGGCGGAAACACGGTCACCTGGTACATGGAGCCACCTTCGCCCGGGCCGGGCCGTGGCGCATGCGGAGGGCCCCCGGGCGGGTGGTGGTCCGGGGACCCGCCCACGGTCCCGGCCTCCCGGGTGCGGCCCCGCGCCCCTCCCTCAGGATGGGAGGGCGCACGCACCCGGGAGGAACAGGTGGAGGCAGTGGCCGACACGACGAGCGACGACGAGAAGCGCGAAACCTGGGACACCTTCGGCGAACTGGTCGCCATGACACCGTCCGCCCCGGAGAAGTGGCTGGCGACCGACGCGTCGCGGTCGGCGGGGCAGCACAAGGACGGCGGCGGGTCGACCGGACATGCCTCGGGCCGGGCCGTCGTCGAGATCCTGCGCAAGAAGAAGGGCGATCTCACGGACTCCGACTACGCCACATGCGCAAGGTCAACGGGTACATCCACCGCCGCCTGGCGCAGCGCCCGTCCGGGGACGTGCGGGACAGCCGGGGCGGCACTCGCTGATGAACTGGGGGCACGACCCCCTGGACGAGAGCTGACCGCGCGGGCCCTGCTCGGCCGGCGCCGACATCACACGCGCGATCGGGGGTACCCCGCTGATGGAGGTCATGATGTTCGAGGCTGGAGACATCCGTGAGTGGCGGGGACACGACGTGGTGGACCGGGACGGCCACAAGATCGGCACGCTGGAGTCGGTCTACGTGGACACGGCGACCGACCGGGCCTTCTTCGCCACGGTGACCGTGGGCATGCCCACCCGCCGCCGTCTGGCGTTCGTCCCCCTGCCCGGCGCCACGGTCGGGCCGGGCTACGTGAAGGTCGCCCACAGCAAGGACGTGGTCAAGAAGGCCCCGTCGATCGACACGGACGGGGAACTGCCCGCCGCCGAGGAGCCGGGCGTCTTCGCCTACTACGAGCTGGACTACGCGACGGGCGCCGGCGGCCAACGACGTCTCGGCCGCCGCTGACCCGCTGCGGAACTCGGGAGATCCGATGGTCCTGTTCCTGTTGCTGATTCTGGTGGCCCTTGTCCTGGGCATCGTCGGGTTCGCCGTTCACGGCCTGTTCTTCCTGCTGATCATCGGCGCCGTCGTGCTCGTCCTCGATCTCGTCTACGCCGCGACGCGCTTCCGGCGCGGTGGGCGGAAGCACCGCATCGTCCGCTGACCCGGCCGGTGCCCCGGCGCATCGGGCCGGGTCAGTCCACTGCCTGTCCGATGCCCAGCATGTTCCCCTCGCTGTCCCGGAACCAGGCGCCCCGCGCCCGCCGTGGGCCCGGCGCACGGGAGCTCAGGTAACCCTCGACGTCCACGATGCCGTCCCGGGTGTGCGCGCCGCCGTACACGGAGGGCAGGCCGAACTCCTCGAACTCCACGCCGCGCCGCCGCAGTTCCGCGACGACCGCTTCGATGTCGTCGACCTCCCAGGACATCTGCGTGAAGCTGCCGGACGAGGCGCCCGCGGAGTGGAACACCTGGAACTCCGCGCCTCCGCACCGGTACAGCAGCCCACCGGGTCCTTCCTCGGCGGGCCGCAGTCCGAGCCGCTCGGCGTAGAAACGCCGGGCCCGGTCCAGGTCCTGGGCCGGAAGCCTGGTCGCCACACGGCCGTGGGCCAGCAGGGTGCCGTCTCCTTCGTTCATGACCCCAGTCTGGGCGCCGACCGGCCGCGGACCGCGGAGGCGTGACGCCGTTTCGAAATATCCCGCGGACAGCGGTACAACCAATCCGTTCCTTCGGTGGTCACATGATGCAAGGAGCAATTACCTCCAGGACTTACTAGGGGGAGAAATGCGATTCACTCGTTCCGCTCTGGCCGCCACCGCCTTGGCGGCCCTCTCCGTGGGAGCCACGACCGCATTGGCGGCCCCGGCTTCCGCGGCGGCCAACACCACCCCGCAGAAGGTCTGCGGGAGCGGCTACAAGACGGTGAACTCCGCACCTGTGGGCTCGCTGGGCACCGTCTACCTGACGTACAACGCCACCAACGGCAAGAACTGCGTCACGACCATCCGCAACAACCCGGGCACCGCCCTCTCCATGTCGGCGTGGGTGTACGTCTCCGACACCGATCAGGGTGACGACGACTACGGCGTGTACACCTCGTACGCGGGTCCGACGTACGTCTACGGCAAGGCCCACTGCGTCGACTGGGGCGGCCAGATCAAGAACGTGTACGTGCAGGTCACCGGCTCCAACTGCGCCGCTCTGAAGGAGAGCCGGGTCACCTTCACCCGCTGACCCGCCCGCTGTCCCCCACCCCGCCCGGGACGCCTTCCGTTCCGGGCGGCGGTGAGGTGCCAGGGGGCTTCCGTTCCCTGCGCGAATTCGCTCGCGCTCGTCGATCACGACGCTTTCGGGGAGCCGGAGGACCGACGAGCCGCGCACCACGCGAGGCATTCCGTCCCTGCGCGGAACCGGATTCACCGGATTCACCGGATTCACGCCCGGAGGGCGATTCCCGGTGCCCTCCTTTTCGTTTTCGCGTCGCGATACGGCCACGTTCCCGGAATCCGCGACATCCGTGCACCGCGCCCGGTCCGGGCGCTGAAGCGCCGTACCCCTCCCGCCGGCTCCGTGCGCGTGCCGGACGTTTCCGCCGGCCTTTCGAGAAGCGGTGGCATTGCCGTGCGGCGACGGTGACGGCCGAGTTCACGTCGGTCCCCCGGGCGACCCGGCCGCTCCCCCACCCCGCACGAGTCTTGATTTCCTACGCGTCAGTAGCGATCCTTCCTGGGCAGCAGACCGCCCAGTACATGACAATCGGACCGCCGACCGAGGGACGTGGGTCGTGAGCGCAGGTGTCAGGCCGTACCGCCGCAAAGAAGTGACCGTCGTGTCGCTGCTCCTTCTCGTACTCGCCTGCGTCCTCGGCCCGACGCCGAGTTCCGCGGCGGCGAACGAATGGTGGGTGCCGGTCTCGCGGCCCGCACCGGACTCCCGGATCGATGTCACCGGCGAGCCGTTCACGGGCACCGACGCCCAGGGCAGGGTGCGCGGCTTCGTCGACGCCCACGACCACCTGTTCGCCAACGAGGGTTTCGGCGGGCGCCTCATCTGTGGCAAGACGTTCTCGCCCGCGGGGATCGCCGACGCGCTCAAGGACTGCCCGGAGCACTACCCCGACGGCTCGCTCGCCGTCTTCGACTTCATCACCAAGGGCGGTGACGGCCGGCACGACCCGGTCGGCTGGCCCACGTTCAAGGACTGGCCCGCGCACGACTCGCTGACCCACCAGCAGAACTACTACGCGTGGGTGGAGCGGGCCTGGCGCGGCGGCCAGCGGGTGCTCGTCAACGACCTCGTCACCAACGGCGTGATCTGTTCGGTGTACTTCTTCAAGGACCGCAGCTGCGACGAGATGACGTCCATCCGGCTCCAGGCGAAGATGACGTACGACCTCCAGGCCTACGTCGACAAGATGTACGGCGGCACCGGCAAGGGCTGGTTCCGGATCGTCACCGACAGCGCGCAGGCCCGCGAGGTGATCGAGCAGGGCAAACTCGCGGTCATCCTCGGCGTCGAGACCTCCGAGCCCTTCGGCTGCAAGCAGGTCCTGGACATCGCGCAGTGCGACAAGCACGACATCGACGCGGGGCTGGACGAGCTGTACGCGCTGGGCGTGCGCAGCATGTTCCTCTGCCACAAGTTCGACAACGCGCTGTGCGGGGTGCGCTTCGACTCGGGCAGCCTCGGGACGGCGATCAACGTCGGGCAGTTCCTGTCCACCGGCACGTTCTGGAAGACGGAGAAGTGCGCGGGGCCGCAGGCCGACAACCCCATCGGCAACGCCGCGGCCGCCGGCGCCGAGGCGAAGCTCCCGGCGGGCGTGGCCGTCCCCTCCTACGCCGCGGACGCCCGGTGCAACACCCGCGGGCTCACGGACCTCGGCGAGTACGCCGTACGCGGCATGATGAAGCGGAAGATGATGCTGGAAGTCGACCACATGAGCGTCAAGGCCGTCGGACGTGTGCTCGACATCTTCGAGGCCGAGTCCTACCCCGGTGTCATCTCCTCGCACAGCTGGATGGACCTGAACTGGACCGAACGGGTCTACGGACTCGGCGGCTTCATCGCCCAGTACATGCACGGCTCGGAGGGCTTCAGCGCCGAGGCGAAGCGCACGGACGCGCTCCGCGACAAGTACCACGTCGGGTACGGCTACGGCACGGACATGAACGGCGTGGGCGGCTGGCCGGGACCCCGCGGTGCCGACACCGCCAATCCCGTCAAGTACCCCTTCCGCAGCGTCGACGGAGGCTCCCTGATCGACCGGCAGACCACCGGCGAGCGCACCTGGGACCTGAACACCGACGGAGCCGCGCACTACGGCCTCGTACCGGACTGGATCGAGGACATCCGCCTCGTGGGCGGTCAGGACGTGGTGGACGACCTCTTCCGTGGGGCGGAGTCCTATCTCGGTACCTGGGGAGCGACCGAGCGGCACCAGGCGGGCACCGACCTCGCCAAGGACGCACCGGCGACGGCCAGTTCCACCGAGTGGAACCCGTTCACCAGCTACGCGCCGGGCCGGGCCGTGGACGGCAGCCGCGACACCCGCTGGGCCAGCGGCTGGAGCGACGGGCAGTGGCTGCGGATCGACCTGGGCTCCACCCACCTGGTCGGCCGTGTCACGCTCGACTGGGAACGCGCGTACGGGAAGTCGTACCGCATCGAGCTTTCGACCGACGGCGTGAACTGGCGGACCGCCTGGTCGACGACCTCCGGTGACGGCGGCCTCGACACCGCGCGGTTCACCGGCACACCGGCCCGCTACGTCCGGGTCACCGGCACGGAACGCGGCACCCAGTGGGGCTACTCGCTGTACGACGTCGGCGTCCACAGCGGCTGACCCCGGCCGTCCCGTCCCGGGCGGCGCTTCCACCGGGCTCCTCGCCGCCCTCACCCGTTCGAGGCACCCGTCGCTGCGCCTGCGTGTGTCGGCGGCGGGGACGCCGGAGTGTGCCCCCCGTGGAAGCTACGGCCGACGGGCGACGGGGAGACGAGATGATCGTGTCGGTGGTGTCGATGCCCGCGGGGACCACCACGCGTACGGACCTGGCGGAGGCACGTGACCGCCTCGCCGCGTCCGATTTCCTGCTCGTCGACGTCCAGCTGCCCGACGAGCAGGCGAGCGAGGCGGGACCGGTCGTCGACGGGCTCGGACTCGTGGCCGAGTGTCCGCCCTGGTTCGGCAGGGCGGGTGAGCCGGCGCGGGCCCAGTTCCTGGGCGACCGGACCGGCCTCGTCGTCCCCGTCGTCGACGACGGCCAGGTGGACCACGTGCACGTCCTCGTGACGGAGCGGCACCTGATCACGCTCCACCGGGGGCCGGCCGAGCCACTGGAGAGTCTCCTCGTCCGGCTCGGGCAGGAGAACCCACCCGACACCGTGTCCCTGCTGTTCCTGCTGCTGGAGGAGGCCCTGGACACCTTTCGCCGGGCCGCGGTCGCCGACCTCCTGGTGGTCGAGGACCTGGAGGACGAGATGTTCGAGAGCCGGCGTCCCCAGCAGGTCTACCGCCTGTCCCAGCTGCGGCGGCGTTCCGCGCTGCTGCACCACTACCTGCTGCCCTACCTCCAGGCGACGGACGAGCTCATCAACCGCAGGGTGCTCAACCGCGCCTTCCCGGAGGACCGCCAGCGGCTCGCCCGGGAGTTCCAGCACACCGGCCGGCTGGTGCTCACCGACATCCAGTCCCTCCAGGAGGCCAACCGGCGCGCCTTCGCCAGCTACTCCTCCCTGGTGTCGGGTGAGCAGAACGGCGTGATCAACCGGCTGGCCATCGTGTCGACGATCTTCCTGCCGCTGACGTTCATCACCGGGTACTTCGGCATGAACTTCACCTATCTGACGGACGAGATGGAGAGCAAGGCCGTCTTCTGGCTGCTCGCGGTCGCGTTGCAGGTGGTCGTCCTGTTCGGCGCGATGTACGTGCTGCACCGCACCCACATCTGGCGCAGACTCCGCGACGACGGGCTGGACGACGGCTGAGCGAGCGCGTCAGTCAGGGGCGAAGGAGAAACTGCGCCACGGGCCGGTGGACCTGACGACCTGGTCGGACGACGGCCCGTCCAGGTAGATGCTCTCACCGCCGGGCGGCACCGTGCAGTCCGGTGTGGTGTACATGAGCAGGCTGCTCGTCGTGTAGTTGTCGACGCGGGTCACGCCCTCGCGGAAGCGGTAGCACCCCTCGGTCACCGGATTCGAGATGGTCTGCACGTGCCGGGCGCCGTTGTGGGCGACGATCTGACCGTTGGCCTGATCCTCGCAGGCGGTGAGCGCGAGACCGAGCACGGCGATGCCGGTGAGCGCGGCCACGGACCGTGAAGCGGGCATCGAGCCTCCTGTGCCGGGGGACGGGGAAAGCTGCCGGGGAGTCCTCCCGCCCACCACTATCCGCCAGAGCGGGCGGACACGCCTTTTGAGTACGACCGTCGCGGTCACGTTCGCGGTCACGGCCGCCCCTTCCCCCGCCGGCCCCGTCCGGCCGGGTGACCGGCCGGACGGCAGCTCACTCGCGCGGGCGGCGCGTTCCGCCGTGCCGGGCGATAGTGGAGGCGTGTGCCGGCGAGGCCGCCGTACCGAGCCGGTCCGCGCTCACGGGAGGTCGCGGATGGATCTGATCCACTTCCGGCTGCTGGTGCCGCCCGACCTCACCCGGCCGGTCCTGGACCTGCTCACCCCGCACGACCGCGTCCTCAACCTCACGGTCGTGCGGGGTGCCCATGTGCCGGACGGCGACTGGGTCGAGTGCGACGTGCTGACGGGCGCCGCGAACGGCCTCCTGGCCGATCTGCGCGAGCTGGGCGTCGACCGGACGGGGTCGATCGCCGTCGACGACGTCGACACGATGTTCTCGGACCGCGCCGAGCGGATCGCGACCCGCCTGCCCAGCGCACTCGTGCACGCGCCGCTGTGGGCCGCCGTCGAAGCCCGGATCCGCAAGGCGGGCACCTATCCGCCCTCCTTCTACCTGTTCTTGGTCATCGCCGGCCTCATCGGCTCCGTCGGCATCATGACCAACTCGCAGATCCTCATCGTCGCGGCCATGGTGGTCGGTCCGGAGTACAACGCGATCACCAGCATCGCCCTCGGCCTGGACCGTCGTAGCCGCCCCAGGGTGCGGGAGGGGATGCGGGCACTGGCCGCCGGCTTTCCGCTGGCCATCGTGGTCACGCTGGGTTTCGCGGCCCTGGTACGGGCCTTCGGCCTGCAGTCCCGCGCCTTCGAGCGGGGTGTGCGCCCCGTGTCCCACCTGATCGACACGCCGGACTTCTTCTCCGTGGCCGTGGCCGCCCTCGCCGGCGTCGTCGGCATCGTCTCGCTCACCGAGGCACGCGGCAGCGCCCTGCTAGGGGTCTTCATCTCCGTGACCACGATCCCCGCCGCCTCGGACGTCGCGGTGTCGGTCGCCTTCGCCGACTGGCACCAGGCGTGGGGTTCGCTGGTGCAGCTGCTGCTGAACGTGATCGTCCTCGTGGCCGTAGGTGTCGCCACCCTGCGTCTGCAGCGGCGCCTGTGGCGCCGCGCCGCCCGCCGGGCCGCCGCGCAGACGCAGCGCTGACAAGCCCGGCCCTCCCTCCTGACCTGGGCATATCACCAGGCGCGAGTCCGACGGGCCGCAGCCGCATCCCCGGCTTACGCTGATCCGAAGGGACGCGTTCGGGTGAACCGCGCACCGGAAGGGGCAGCCCGATGGACGACTACCCGCGCATCGAGAACCACGGCCTGCTCGGCGATCTGCAGACGGCGGCGCTGGTCACCACCGACGGAACGGTCGACTGGCTGTGCCTCCCGAGGTTCGACTCGCCCAGCGTGTTCGGAGCGCTGCTGGACAAGGACAAGGGCGGCCACTGCACGGTCCGGCCGGTGCACGAGATGTACGCGACGAAGCAGTTGTACCTGCCCGACACGGCGGTCCTGGTGACCCGGTTCATGACCGAGGCGGGCGCGGGCGAGGTCCTGGACTTCATGCCCGTGACGGGGACGACCGCCACCCCCAGCCACCGCCTCGTCCGGCTGGTGCGGTGTGTGCGCGGCACCATGACGTTCGACGTCGAGATCGCTCCGCGGTTCGACTACGGCCGTACGGCGCACCGGTTGCACATCACCGAGCACGGGGCGCTCTTCGCGGCGGAGGACGGCACGGAACTCACGGTGCACCCCATCCGCGAACCGGAGGACGAACGGCTGGTGGACGTCCTCACCGACCGGGGGAACGACCTGCACTTCACCTTGACGCTGGAAGCCGGACAGCAGCGGGGGCTGGTCCTGGAGTCGGCCGCCGACGGGCCGCCGCGGCAGATCCGCCTCGCCCAGTACCAGGAGCTCTTCGAGGAGACCATCAGATTCTGGCGCTCCTGGTTGAGTCAGTCGCAGTACTCGGGGCGCTGGCGGGAGACGGTGGAGCGCTCGGCGATCACGCTGAAGCTCATGACGTACGCCCCGACCGGTGCCCTGGTGGCCGCCCCGACGACGGCGCTGCCCGAGCAACTGGGCGGGGAACGCAATTGGGACTACCGCTTCACCTGGATCCGGGACGCCTCCTTCTCCGTGTACGCCCTGCTGGGGCTGGGGTTCACCGAGGAGGCGAGGGCGTTCATGAACTGGCTGGGCGACCGGGTGAAGGAACGGGCCGGCAGTGACGGCGATTCGGGCCCGCTGAACATCATGTACCGGGTCGACGGCTCCTCCGACCTGGTGGAGGAGACCCTCGACCACTGGGAGGGCTACGCCGGTTCGGCGCCGGTGCGGATCGGCAACGGCGCGGCCGACCAGCTCCAGCTGGACATCTACGGCGAGGCGTTGGACAGCATCTACTTCGCGCACCGGCACGGGATCAGGCTGGGACACCAGGGCTGGACCTCCCTGCTGACCAATCTCGACTGGCTGGTCGACCACTGGGACCAGGCGGGCGAAGGGCTGTGGGAGACCCGCGGCGGCCGCAAGAACTTCACGTACGGCCGCGTCATGTCGTGGGTGGCGTTCGACCGCGCCCTGCGGCTCGCCGAGTCGCACGGACGCCCGGCCTCGACCGCCCGCTGGAGCAGCGAACGGGACGCGATCTACGAACAGGTCATGGCCAAGGGCTGGAGCGAGGGACGGCAGGCCTTCGTGCAGCACTACGGCAGCGACGTGCTCGACTCCGCGCTGCTGCGCATGTCCACGGTCGGGTTCATCACCCCCGAGGATCCGCTGTGGACGTCGGCGCTCGACGCGATGGAGGAGGAACTGGTCAGCGACAGCCTGGTCTACCGTTACAACCCCGAGGCCTCGCCCGACGGTCTGCGCGGCTCCGAGGGCACCTTCTCGCTGTGCACGTTCATGTACGTCGACGCCCTGGCGCGCGCGGGGCGCACCCCCCGGGCCCGGCTGGTGTTCGAGAAGATGATGGGGTACGCGAACCATCTGGGCCTGTACTCCGAGGAGATCGACCCGACGGGCCGCCAACTGGGCAATTTCCCGCAGGCGTTCACACATCTCGCCCTCATCGACGCGGCGCTCACCCTGAACGAGACTCTGGAGAAGCGGTAACCGGGGCCCGGTTCAGGAGGGCGACGGCACCGGTCCGAGCAGGACGACCGTGTCGCCCTGCCGCCCGGGGGCGGGCGACGGGTCCTCTGTGACCGGTTCCAGGGCGCCGCCGGCCCGTACGACGAACAGGGCGTCGTGACCGGGCGGCCGGGGCGCCGACGCCGGCTGGACGTGGAAGCGGGCGCCCCGCCCGTGGCGGTCCGCGAGCGCGTGGCGGACCAGGCGCGGGCCGAACAGCGTGCGGCCCGCGGTGCAGGGTGCGACCACGCCTTCGCCGCCCGGGGGCGGGCCGATGCGGTAGACCGGCCCGTCGACGCCGTCCTCCAGGAGGATCGAGGCGAGCGCGTTGAAGTCGTCGTCGGCCGTGAACAGGAAGACCGAGGTGACCCCCTCCAGTTTCGCCTGCGGCTCGGTGGCCAAGGCCATCAGCTCCCCGCCGGCGAGTTCGACCCCCGCCCGCTCGATCCGCTCCCGCTCCTGTGAGCTGCCCGCCCACATCAGAACGTCCACACCGGCGGTGCGCAGTGCACGCGCGAGTTCGACGACCCAGCCGTCGCCGCCCACCAGCAGCGGACGCGCCCGCTGGGGACGCCTGACGCCCAGCCGACCGGCGACCGGCATCGCTGTGAGCCCGTAGACGAGGACGGTTCCGACGATGACGAGGAAGGTGACGGGGAGGATCTTCCCGGCGCCGTGCAGCCCCTCGGCGGTGAGCGAGGCGGAGAAGGTCGTGGCGGTGGAGGCGGCGACGATGCCGCGTGGGGCCATCCAGCCGACGAAGGCCCGTTCACCGGCGACGAGGTCCGTGCGAGCGGTGGACAGCACGGCCACCAGCGGTCGGACCAGTACGACGAGCACCACGACGAGCACGAGCGAGGGCAGCAGCACGCCTACGAGGGACTGCGGTGTCACCGTGGCCGAGATGGAGACGAACAGCAGGCCGATGATCAGCTGGACGAGCGTCTCGAAGAACGGCCTGCGTGCGGGCATGTCGAGGCCGGGCAGATTCGCCACGGCCAGCCCGGTGACGATCGCGGCGATGAGGCCCGTGTCGTCGTACGCCATGTCGCAGCCCGCGGCCACCGCGACGACGGTGGCCAGCTGGGCGAGCGTCCCCAGCGACTCGCCGAGGCGCAGCTTGCGCAGGGTGTACCAGAGGAGCGCGGCACCGATCGCCCCGCCGGCGAGCCCGACGGCGAGGCCGACGAAGAACGCGCCGAAGCGGAAGTGACCGCTCCGCAGCCCCCCGGAGACGATCGAGTGGAAGGTGACCGCGCCGAGGATGCCCCCGACGGGATCGATCAGGGTGCCCTCCCACATCAGGACCCGCCGTGCCTTCTCCGACGGCCGGACGTGCTCCAGCAGCGGGCCGACGACGGTCGGCCCGGACACCACGAGGATGACCCCGATCATGCTGGCCACGGCCACCGGCACACCGAGCAGAGCCGGTCCCAGGACCACGACGGCTCCCCAGGTGAGGACCACGCCGAGCACCATCAGCCGGACGACGACACCGCGGATCGCGCCCCTGAGGTGGCCCAGGTCCAGGCCGAGCCCGGCGTCGTAGAGGATGATCGCCACGGACACCGAGACGAGCGGGGAGAACGCAGGCCCGAGGAGCTGGTCGGGGTGGATGTCGTCGGTCAGGGCCCCGGCGGTGAACCCGGCCGGCAGGAGCAGGAGCAGGGCCGGGATCCGCAGTCGGCTCGCCAGGATCTGGCACCCGACGGCGAGGGCGACGGTCAGCCCGACGCCCAGCAGGATGTCGTCGGTGGTCACGCGGACTCCACTCGCGCCCGCACGCCCGGCACCGGTCGGGCCGCCGCCGGGTCAGCCCTCGTCACCGGTGCCGGCGCGCCGCAGGTCGGCGTCGGTGAGGCTCTCCAGCTCGCCGTGGGTGTCCAGCCAGTAGAGCAGGACGACCGTGGGGATCACGAGCACCAGCGCGACGAGGGTGACGAAGCCCAGCCAGCGCATGGTGCTGTGCGCGCCCGCGCCGTCGGCGACGGTCAGTGAGGTGGGGATGAGGTAAGGGCGCTGCGCCATGCCCCAGGCGAGGACGGCCGAGGCGACAGCGGCGACGGCCGTGACCCGGGACCAGGCTCCGGAGGGGCGGGTCAGCAGCAAGGCGGTGGCGGCGGTGGCCAGCGCCGCCACGACCACGAAGACGAGGCCGACGCCGTGCGTGAGCCCGTGCCACACATGAGGGGCGTCCCCGTGGGTGACGACCAGGGTGATCACGGCGAGGACGGCGAGGCCCGCCAGGGCGCCCCAGGCCCGGCGCCGGAAGTAGACGTCCAGGTCCGGCGCGGTGAACCGGCGGGCGTCGGCGGCGAGGAAGACGGCGCCGAGCGACGCGGTGGCGGCGACGGCGAGCAGCCCGAACAGCAGTGAGGTGGGGTTGGCCCAGGCGTCCGTCGAGGCCGTCGTCGTCGCGTTCACCCGGCCCGAGGCCACTCCCCCGGCAGCGGCGCCCAGGAAGAACGGTGTCAGCAGGGAGGCGACGGCGAACACGGCTCCGTACAGGCGCCGGCCGGCCAGCTTCCGGGCGGGCTTGCGCAGGGCGAAGCCGGCGCCGCGCAGCACGGTGCCCACGGCGGCGAGCACCAGGGGCAGCCACATCGTGACGAACACCTGCTGGAAGAAGACCGGGAATCCCGTCCACATGATGACGAGGACGAAGATCAGCCAGACGTTGTTGACCTCCCAGACGGGAGCCATCGCGTGGTCGATCAGCCACCGCGGACGCTTGCCTCGCTCGGCTCCGCCTGCGGTCAGGTCCCAGAAACCGGCTCCGTAGTCGGTGCCGCCGCCACAGGCGTAGGCGGCCACCGCGAGCAGCAGGACGACGGCGATGACCCCGGCGATCACCGGGGGCTCCCGGCGGAGCGCGGCCCGTACGGGGTGTCGGTCTCCGGTGCCTCCCGCGGTGGGCGCGGGCCGCCCGCCGCGTCGGCCTCGCGCCAGCGGGTCCGCATCTTCAGCAGCACCACCAGGAACGACCCGAAGACGAACACGTAGACCACGATGACCAGGGCGAACATCAGCCACAGACTGGACGCGCGCGTCGAGGTGACCGCTTCGGCCACGCGCATGTTCTGGTACACGATCCAGGGCTGGCGGCCCACTTCGGTGGTGATCCAGCCGCATTCGACCGCGACCACGGAGGCCACGCCCGCGACGGCGGCGCAGCGGTAGAACCAGGGGGAGGCGGGCAGCCGCCGGTGGCGCAGCCACACGAAGGCGTAGCAGAGGGCGAGCAGGATCAGCCCCGACCCGATGAAGACCATGGTGTCGAACGTGAAGTGGGCGATGGTGGCCTCGGCGGCGGTCGGCCGGTCACTGGCGGGCACCGAGGTGAGCCCGGTGACCTTGGTGTCCGGGCGGAAGCCGGCGAGGATCGAGTCGAGCTGGGGGACCTTGATGCCGCCGGAGACCGTGCCGTCGGGATGGAGCCGGCCGTAGAGGTACTCCGGGACATGGGTGTCGGTCTTCCAGACGATCTCCATGGCGGCGAACTTCACCGGCTGCTTGTGGAACACCTGCCGGGCGATGGAGTCGCCGAGCACGAACTGCACCGGTGTGCACACCGCGGCGAGGGTGAAGGGGATCGTGAAGCCGAGGCGGTGGTAGTGGTCCCGGCGCCCGCGGAGCCAGCCGGTCGCGTAGACACCGGCCACGACGTAGCCGGCCGTCAGGAACATCGCCACGACGAAGTGCCAGTACTGCGGGCCGAACATGGGCGTGAAGATCGCCTTCCAGATCTTCACGTCGGTCGGGTTGCCGGCGGCGTCGAGGGTGAAGCCCCGCGGGGTGTTCATCCACGAGTTCGCGGCGATGATGCCGAAGGCGCCCAGCAGGGCCGCGAAGGGCAGGGGCAGGCCGAGCAGGAAGTGGGTGCGCGCGGGGAGCCGCCGCCAGCCGTAGAGATAGACGGCGATGAGCACGGCCTCCAGGAAGAAGGCCCAGGCCTCGACCCCGAAGCCGATACCGAAGACGTCGCCCCACCGGCCCATCATGCCTGGCCAGAGCAGTCCGAACTCGAAGGACAGCACGGTGCCCGTGACGACCCCGATCGCGAACTGGACCGCCATCACCGCCGACCATCGGCGCGCCAGCAGAAGGGCTGTCGCGTCTCCGCGGCGCAGCCCGTAGCCGTGCATGATCAAGGTGATCAGCGGCAGGGCCACACCCAGCGGCACCAGGATGATGTGTGAAGCGAGGGTGAAGGCCATCTGGGATCTGGCCGGGAGCATCTGCGCGGGCATGTCCGCCAGCATCAGAACGGTGGGCATGGGTGCCTTTCCGGGAGGCGGCGCCGGGCGGGTGGGTTCAGCCGCCGGTGGCGAAGCCGGGGAACAGGGTCATGCCGCCGTCGACGTAGAGGGTGGTTCCCACGACGTAGTCCATGAGGTCGGAGGCGAGGCCCACCACGGCGTGGGCGATGTCGTCCGGCTCGCCGACCCGGGCGTAGGGGATCAGCTTCAGCAGGTCCTGCTCCGCCTGCGGCGTCTCCCAGGCACTGCGGTTGATGGGTGTCTTGATGGCTCCCGGGGCGACCGCGTTCACCCGGATCTTCTTCGGGGCGAGTTCCTGCGCGAGGGTCTCCATCATCATCTGCACGCCGCCCTTGGACGAGGCGTAGTTGACGTGGCCGGCCCAGGGGATGAGCTGGTGCACCGAGCTCATGCAGATGATCTTCCCGGCCGCCCGCGACACCTCGGGGACGACTCCGCGGCGCAGGAACTCCTTGGTCGCCTCGCGGGCGCACAGGAACTGACCGGTGAGGTTGACGTCGATGACCTTCTGCCACTGGGCGAGGGTCATGTCGGTGAAGGCGGCGTCGCGCTGGAGTCCGGCGTTGGCGACCAGGATGTCGATGGTGCCGAACTCCTGGACCATCCGGTCCGTCATGGCGACGACCTGGTCCTCCTTCGAGACGTCGGCCTCGTAGGCGGCGGCCTTCACCCCGAAGGCGGCGATCTCCCGGACCACCTCCTCCGCCTCGTCGCCGCCGGCCACGTAGTTCACGACGACGTCGGCTCCGGCCCGGCCGAGGGCGACGGCGGTCGCCCTGCCGATCCCGGAGTTGGCGCCGGTGACCAGCGCCTTCTGACCCTCCAGCAGCTGTGCCGGAATCACGTTCTTCGGTGCGCCCTCGGTGGAACTCACGATGCCCTGCTCCTCTGCCTGCCCGGATCGTCCGGACGCGGCCCGGACGGTTCAGGCGCCAGACAAACACCGCGCCGCGCGTTCGGCATGCCGGGACGGACCGCATTGCGCCTTGCGGCTGAGCATCTTCGCCCGCGTGGAGGGCGCGGCCCGGCGGCCGCGTCAGCCGAGGCGCTCCAGCAGGTGGTCACCCACGCGCAGGGCGTTCGCGATGGCCGTGAGGGACGGATTGACCGCGCCGATGCTCGGGAAGAAGCTCGTGTCGACCACATAGAGGTTGTCGAGGTCGTGGGCCTTGCAGTTGAGGTCCAGGGCCGAGGACGCCGGGTCGGTTCCGAAGCGCACGGTGCCGGCCTGGTGGGCGGTGGCGCCGATCGGCATGCCCTTGTGCAGGTAGATGCTGCGGGACAGCAGCTGGTGCTCGTGCATGCCGAGCCGGCCGAGCATGTGCTGCAGCTTGTGCCGCAGCCGCTTGAGACCGGCGATGTTGTTGTCCTCGTCGAGCGTGAGCCGGATACGGCCGTCCTTCTCCAGGGTCACCCGGTTGTCCGGCTGGGGCAGGTCCTCCCCGCACAGCCAGAAGTCGACGGCGTGATGTGCCATGACCTCGAAGGGCATGTCCGGCGACACCGCGCCGGCCCAGCGGGGGGCCTGGCCGTGGATCTGCTCGGCGTCCGACTTGCCGAGCATCTGGATGCCGCCGAGCGGGTAGTCCCAGTCGTCCGCGCCCAGGTACCAGTCGTGCAGGGCGAGGGTCTTCTGGAACTGCGTGTCGTTGGGCTCCTTCGAAAGGGCCATCAGCGCGAGGTTGTTGTGCCGCATGTAGTTCCGGCCGACGACGCCGGAGCCGTTCGCCAGCCCGTCGGGATGCCGGTCGTCGGCGGAAGCGAGCAGCAGGGCCGCGGAGTTGACCGCGCCGCAGGCCACGACCACGACGCTCGCGGAGAACCGGGCCTCCTCGTCGCCGGGGAGCTGGGCGACGACGGTGGTGACGCTGCGCCCGGTGGGATCGGTCTCCAGCCGGGTCACGCGCGCGTGGGTGACCATGTCGACGTTGGGGTGCTCGAGTGCCGGCTCGACGCAGATCACCTGGGCGTCGGACTTGGCGCGGACCAGGCACGGGAAGCCGTCCACCCGGTTGCAGCGGATGCAGGCGCTGGCGTGGGTGGCCCCGCCGAACTCGTCCTGGGTGAGGTTGACCCCGATCGGCAGGTGGAAGGGGTGCAGCCCCTGGTTCTCCAGGTCCTGGCTCAACTGCTGGATGCGGGGCTCGTGTTCGACCGGTGGGTAGGCGTACTGCGCACTGCTCGGCCCCTCCGTGGGGTCCTCGCCGTGCCGGCCGTGCACCAGGTAGAGGTGCTCCGCCTGCGTGTAGTACGGCTCCAGGTCCTCGTAGGCGAGGGGCCAGGCGGGCGAGACGCCGTCGTGGTGGCGCAGTTCGCCGAAGTCCTCGGGACGCAGCCGGAACAGCGCGGCGCCGTAGAACTTGGTGTTGCCGCCGACGTAGTAGTTGACCTCGGGCGGGAACTCGTTGCCGTGCCGGTCGAGCCAGAACTCCGGGGCCCGGTACTTGGCCTTGACGAAGACGGCGGTGGAGTCCCAGTTGTCACGCTCGCGCGGCAAGTAGCCGCCGCGTTCGAGGATCAATACCCGCTTGCCCGACGGGGCGAGGCGGTGCGCGAGGGTGCCGCCGCCCGCACCGGTACCGATGACGATCACGTCGTACGGGGGGAGTGCGTCCACGGCAACCACCGTCCTCGCTCGTGTGGTCTGGGCTGTTGCCGGCTTTTCCTCTTCGAACGTACGCGCAGTGCGGTCGTGCGGCACCCGGAGCGGGACCGGCCGGCTCACAGAACGGCGATCGGGTTCACCGGGGAGCCGGTGGCCGCGGGGAGCCGCAGAGGGGCCACGACGCACAGGAAATGCCAGCGGCCCTGCTCCTCGCAGACCGGGACCAGCTCCTCGAAGTCCAGCCAGTCCAGCAGGTGCACTCCCATGGCGTTGACGGCCAGTACGTGCACGGGGAACGGGACCTCCGCGACGGCGCTCGGCGCCGCGTCGCTGTTGCCGTCCGACCCCAGGACGGACACCTGCCGCTCGGCCAGGAAGCCCATCGCCGTCGGGTGCAGGCCGGCCCGCGCCCGTGTCACGTCCCAGGCGCCCAGGGTCCGGCGCCGGAGCCGGTGGCCGATGCGCACCAGCAGTACATCGCCCGGCCCGACGCGGGTCCCCTGGGCGGTCTCGGCCGCGGCGAGGTCCTCGGCGGTCACCTGGTCCCCGGGGTCGAGCCAGGGCACTCCGCGCAGGCGCGGGATGTCCAGGAGCACGCCCCGGCCGACGATGCCGTCCCGGACCAGGTCGACGGTGAGGGTGCCGGCGCCGTCCGGGGTCACGGTGCCGGCCGGGACCCCGCCGTACAGTTCGCCGTCGAACATCACGTGGCACAGGGCGTCGAGGTGGCTGTCCACGTCTCCGTGCACGTTCATGGCGAACCGGTCGCGGGCGAAGTACAGCCCGTGCTCGTGGCCTTCGCGGTCCGTCGGCGCGGTCATCCGGTGGGTCGCGGGCTCCGGGCTGTCCGGACCGGGCCGGGTCTCGACGGGGGCGGCGAGCGACACCGTGCGTCCGGACCGCACCCCGGTGGCGGCCGCCACCACGCGCCCGGGTGTGATCAGGTCCAGCGCGCCGCGCCGGTGCTCCCCAGCCCGCTCGCGCAGCCTCCGGTACAGCTCGCGGAAGGCCGCTGCCGACAGGGGCCGCGCGGCGGCGGGCGGCTGCGCGCTCATCGTGCGCTCCCGGGCGTCGGCCCCGGCTCGGGCTCGGCGCCGTCGTCCTCCCAGGTGGCCGCCGGCCGGGCCGCCGGCAGGCCGGCGGGCCTGCCGACCGGCGGCACGGCGCGCCCGGGCGGCAGCAGTTCGACGGTGACGAAGCCGACGACGGCGGCGAGGATCGCCACGGGGATCATCGCCCCGCTGCCGAGCACGAGGACGACGAGCAGCACACTGCTGACCGGGAGCCGCAGCGCGGCGGCCGTCGCGGCGGCCATGCCCGCGGCCATGCCCGGCACCACGCCGAGGCCGGGCAGCGGCGCGAGCAGAACGCCCACCGCCGCACCGAGGAACAGGGAGGGGAAGACGGGGCCGCCGCGCAGGCTGCCGAGGCACAGCGCGTACGCCACGGCCTTGCACAGCAGGACGGCGATCAGGGCGCCCACGCCCCAGGCGTGCGGATCCGCGGCCAGCCGCTGCAGCACGGCCTCGCCGGAGGAGGCCACGTCCGCCGGCGAACGGCCCACGGCCAGGGTGTACACCGCGGCACACGCCCCGGCGGCGAGCGCGCAGAGCGCCGTGCGCAACACCACCCCGCCCGCGACGAACACCGCGGCCCGGCGCCCCATGGACAGCACCAGGTGCACGGCGGCGGCGATGGCGACGGCCATGAGCACGGACCAGAGCACGTCTCCCGCGTCCAGGCGGGGGAACGGGACGCCCACGGTCATCGAGAGGCTTCCGGTGGACAGGCCCGTCCAGCGGCCGAAGCCGGTGAAGACCAGCGACCCGATGCCGCTGGAGAGCAGCGCGGGCAGCATGACCGCGAAGAGCTGCGGGCCGCCCACTCCGGCGACCTCGATCAGGATCACCGCGCCGATCAGCGGATTGCCGAAGATCGCCGACAGGGCCGCCGCGGCACCGGCGGCGCCCACCAGGGCGGTGCCCCGCGCGGTCGCCGGGGTGCGGATCAGGTCCCGGAAGAACAGGGCGAGTCCGCCGCCGAGCGCGATCAGCGGGGCCTCGGGGCCGAGGGTGGCGCCGAGCGGCAGGCTGGCCGCGGCGGCGAGCACCACTCCTGGCAGGGCGGCCGGGGACATCCCGCCGGAGTGCAGACCCGAGGCGGGGATATGCCCGCCGGCGCCCCGCATCCGGCTGACGACGAGACCGACGAGGAGGCCGGAGACCGCCAGCAGGGGCAGCGGCCACCACCAGGGCGGCGTGCTCCAGCCCAGATCGGCCGGGAGCCCCACCCACAGCAGGTGTTCCAGTTCGTGGAGCCCGGCGAGGAACCAGAAGGCGGCCAGGGATACCGGCACGCCGACGACCGCCGAGAACACGAGCGTCCTCTGGTAGGCGGGGTCGCGCAGCAGATCCCGCAGCCGGTCGGCCTCTTCCGGCTGGGTCCCGGCGGCGGGGGCGGGAGTTGCATCGGACCGGGTCACGACACCGTCCCTCCCGTGTCAGCCGGGGATCGTGCGCTGGTGTGCCGGGCGCCTCCCTGGCGGAGCGTCTCCCGTCATTGCAGCATTCGGCAGTTGGCCCCGCACGTCCGGACGGCTTCCGGAGCGGGGACGGTGACGGCTGCCCAGCGCCGTTCCCGGACAGGGACAGGGCCGTTCGGGTGCGGGTGCCGCCCGGGCGCCCCGCTCGGTGTGCGGGACCCGGCCGCGCCCCCTTCACTGAGATGGACAGACCGATCCGAGTGCACGGAGGCGCGGCATGACAGGGAACTGGACACGGGGTGCGGCCGGCACGGCGCTGGCCCTGGCCGTCACGGTCGGGGCGGCCGGCTGCTCCGACAACTCCGGAACCCCGTCCACCGGCTCCAGCAAGGCGGCTTCGGCGGCCTCCTCCCTCGCTTCACAGGGGACCGACGCGCTGGCCTCCGCCACGGCGGAGGCCAAGCGCAAACTCGACGAGGCCAAGGGCGGTGTCAAGGCCAAGGACGACGTGAGCCTCGGCTCCGCCACCATCGGCAGCGACGGCAAGGCCACGGCCAAGGTGACCGCGAAGAACACCGCGGACGCCAGTAAGTCCTTCGCCGTGCAGGTCAACTTCACGGACACGAGCGGCAACCTGCTGGACGTGACCGTGGTGAAGATCAGCGACGTCGCCGCCGGCGCCTCCGGTGACGCCACCGCCACCAGCAACCGGAAGCTGACCGGACAGGTCAAGGCGGACGTCGCCACGGCCCTGCGCTACTGACCGCCCGTGGCCTTTGCTCACCAGGTGTGGGCCACGTCCACCACCAGACGGTCGGCCACGTGCTGCACCCGGAACGGCAGCCGTGCCCGCACGCCCAGACCGACCTGGGTGACTCCCTCGTAACTGGAGCCGAACTTGGTGTCCCTGAAGGTGCGGTAGCCGGTGACGCTGACGCCGGGCAGCGTCTTGCCGGGCCGGGCGGGGTAGGTGGGTTTTCCGGTCTCCGGGTCGTACGCGGGCGCGCCCACCCTGATGTCGAGGATCGCCCCTCCGGCGACCGGTATCACCGTGTCGGACGGGTCCTGGCGGAAGGTCTTGACGTAGGCGACGGAGTAGGTCAGCGGAGCCGTGCCGCCGCCGACGTCGAAGACCATGCGGTCGTAGCAGGTGTGCCGTCCGGTGCGGATGTCCGTCAGCGAGTGCGCGACCGCCGAGTCGCGGGTGGCGCGCTTGGGCAGACTGCCCCATCCCGTCGGGCACGTCGTCGCGGCGGCGGCCGACGTCCTGCCGTCGGCCGCCGACGCGGCCGTGGCCACGAGGTTCAGTGATCCCGCTGTCACGAGCGCGACCACGGCGACCACCGGCCATCTACGCTTGTTCATGTTTTGCCCCCTGGCGTGACGGTATCGAGCGAAGCGTCACTCATATGACGTTCGCCACCGGCGTTTGGTTGTGCTGTCGCCGGAACGATGTCTACCGCCCCGCTCTGTCCGCCGGTCCCGCCGTTGCGTACCGTACGGTGCGACGGAGGAGGGGACCACCGATGGCCGAACTGCGCCTGGGGCCACTGCTGAGGCACACCGACGACTCGTCCGCCACCGTGTGGGTGGAGACGAGCCGGCCGTGCGCCGTCGAGGTGCGCTGCTCGACCGGGGCACGGGCGGACGCCCCGACGTTCCAGATCGCCGGGCACCACTACGCGCTCGTCACCGTGACCGGACTTGAGCCGGGGACCTCGGCCTCCTACGAGGTCTTCCTGGACGGCGACGCGGTCTGGCCGTTGCCCGGCTCCGCGTTCCCGCCCTCGGTCATCCGGACCCCCGCCGAGGGCGACACCATCAGGATGGCCCTCGGTTCCTGCCGGTGGGCCGCGCCGCCCGCGGACGGCAAGGACCCGGTCGGCACGGACGCCCTGGACAGCCTCGCCACCCGGCTGGCCACCGACCCCGACGCCGAACGCCCGGACGTGCTGCTGCTGTTGGGCGACCAGGTCTACGCCGACGAGACCTCCGCGGACACCCGGAACTGGCTGGCCTCCCGCCGTGACCTCCGTGAGGCCCCGGGCAGTCAGGTCGCCGACTATGAGGAGTACTGCCACCTCTACTACGAGTCCTGGCTCGACCCGCAGATCCGCTGGCTGCTGTCCACCGTGCCGAGCCTCATGATCTTCGACGACCACGACGTCGTCGACGACTGGAACACCTCGGCCGCCTGGCTGGCCGACATGCGCGCGACCGCCTGGTGGCAGGAACGGCTGCTGAGCGGCCTGATGTCGTACTGGGTGTACCAGCACCTCGGCAACCTCACCCCGGCCGAGCTCGCCGACGACGCGACGTACGCGGCGGTGCGTGACACGCCCGACGGCACCGATGTGCTGCGCGCGTTCGCCGCCAAGGCGGACGCCGACTTCGCCTCCGTGCGCTGGAGTTACCGGCGTGACTTCGGCCGGGTCCGGCTGCTGATGGTGGACTCGCGGGCGGCCCGGGTGCTCGACGAGGACCGCCGTGCCATGCTCGACCCCGCCGAGGCGGAGTGGGTGCGGGAGCAGGTGCTGACCGGCCCGGGATCGTACGACCAGCTCCTGATCGGCACCTCGCTGCCCTGGCTGCTGCCGCATCTGGTGCACGACGCGGAGGCCTGGGACGCGGCCCTGTGCGCGGGAGAGCGCGGGGCGCGGTGGGCGCGGCGGGGCGAGCGTCTGCGGCGCGGGGCGGACCTGGAGCACTGGGCGGCGTTCCCCCGGTCCTTCGCCGACCTGGCCGCTTTGATCGCCGAGGCCGGTTCCGGGGCGGGTGCGCCGGCCGGTGTGTACGTGCTGTCGGGGGACGTGCACCACGCCTATGTGGCGGAGGCCGAGTGGCCGTCCGGTGGCCCCGACGCGCGGGTCGTGCAGCTCACCTGCTCGCCCGTGCACAACTCCGTGCCGGTCTGGATGCGGCTCGGGTTCCGCTTCGGCTGGAGCCGCCCGGCCCGGCTCCTCGGCCGAGTACTCGCCCGGCACGGCCGCTGCCCCCGGCCGCCGGTGAAGTGGCGCAGGAAGGGCGGCCCCTGGTTCGGCAACCAGCTCATGACCCTGACGCTGCACGGGCGTTCGGCACGGCTGCGGCTGGAGCGGGCCGGCGCGGACGGCGGGCTGCGCACCGTGCACGAGACTACGCTGACCACACGGTGAGCCCGCAGCCGTGCGGCGCCGGCGTCCGTCAGGGGCTGGGGGGATCGCCGCCGGTGCGGAAGGTGAAGATCTGGTCGAGGCCGACGATGGTGAGGGTGCGCAGCAGGCTCGGCGGGACCTCGGCCAGGACGACGTCGGCGCCCGCGGCCATGGCACGTTGCCGTGCGGCCAGGAGTTCCGTGATGCCGGTGGAGTCGCAGAACTCCAGGCCGGACAGGTCCAGGGTCAGGCTCTCCCCCGGGTTGAGGACGACGTGCTCGACCTGTCGGCGCAGGGTGGCGGCCTGCTCGTAGTCGAGTTCGCCGGCCACGGTCAGCACGGGCCCGGTGGCGGCGGCGCGGTGAGTGATGTTCAGCGGAGTCATCATGAGTGATTCGTTGCCGGGCGGGTGGCGGATTGGTGGGCGGGGACGCCCAGGGCGAGCAGGGCGGTGTCGTCGTCCAGGCCGTCGCCGAACCCATCGAGGAGTCCGGTGAGCGCGGTGATCACCGCGTGGGGTGGGGCCGGTGCCTGCTCGGTGACGAAGGCCAGCAGGGCCTCCTCGCCGTACAGGTCGTCACGGGTGGGTCCCTTGCGCGCCTCGGTGAGCCCGTCGGTGTAGAGCAGGAGGGTGTCGCCGGGAGCCAGTGTGGTCCTGGCGGTGGTGAAGGGGGCGGTGGGGACGACGCCGACGAGCAGCCCGCCGGGGGTGGGCAGGTACGCGGCGTGGCCGTCGGCCCGCAGGACGAGGGCCGGGGGGTGGCCGCCGGAGGCGAGGTGGACCGCGGTGCGGCCGTCGGCGCCTGGTTCGAGGATGCCGAAGATGCAGGTGCAGTACCGGGGGTCGCCGGTGCCGGTGTACCGCTCGTGCAGAACGGCGTTCAGCGTGGCCAGCGCGGCGGCGGGTTCGGGGTCGTGGTGGGCCGCGGCGCGCAGGGTGTACCGCGTCAGCGAGGTGACCGCGGCCGCCTCGGGGCCCTTGCCGCACACGTCGCCGAGGAAGAACGCCCATCTGGCGCCGTCGATCGGGAAGAGGTCGTAGAAGTCGCCGCCGAGCCGGTCGGGAGAGGCGGCGTGGTAGTGGACGGCGGTCTCGACACCGGGGACGACCGGCAGGAAGTCGGGGAGCAGCGACTGCTGGAGGACGGCGAGCGTGTCGGCCAGGCGCTGCCGGTGGGCGTCGGCCAGCAGGCGGGCCTCCTGGGCCTCCGCGCTCGCCTGCTCGGCCTGCGTACGCGCGTGCTCGGCCTCCGCGCGCGCCCGCTCGGCCTCGGTGCGGGCGCGTTCGGCCTCCTGGCGGCGGCGCAGCAGTTCCTCCTCGTACGCGCGCCGGTCGGAGGCGTCGAAGAGCGTGGTGCGGATCAGCAGGGGCTGGCCCTCGCTGCCCTGTTTCACGGCGGAGGAGACCAGCACCGGGAGCCGGTTCCCCGCGGCGGTCCGCAACTCCAGGGCGATGCCCTTGATCTCGCCCTGCATCCGCAGCAGCGGTGCGAAGTGGGTCTCGTGGTACAGCTTGCCGCCGACGGTCAGCAGGTCGGCGAAGCGCTTCCTGCCGACCACGTCCGCGCGTGCCAGGCCGAGCCAGTCGAGCAGGGTCGCGTTGATCTTGGCGATGGTGCCGTCCATCAGCGTGGACAGGTAGCCGCAAGGCGCCGACTCGTACAGTTCCTCGGCGCTGTCCTCCAGCAGCGCGGAGAACGCGGCGTCCGTCCGGGCCTCGCCCCCGGTGCCGGTCGGCTCGGGCGCCCCGTCCTCGCAGCACATCACGGCCGGCTCTCCAGGAAGCGGAGGATCTCCTGGACGGTGGCCTCCGGAGCGCTCAGCTGGGGGCAGTGCCCGGTGGCGTCGAGGGTGACCAGGCGGGAGGTGGGGATCGCGGCGTGCACGAAGGCGCCGACCTCGCGCGGGGCGATGGCGTCCTGGGCGCACTCCAGGACCAGGGTGGGCACGGTCACCTTGCGCAGGTCGTCCCTGCTGTCGCTCAGGAAGGTGGTGCGGGCGAACACGCGGGCGATGTCGGGGTCGGTGGCGCAGAAGCTGTTGGTGAGCTCCTCCCCCAACTCGGGGCGGCCGGGATTGCCCATGATCACCGGGGCCATGGCGGAGGACCAGCCCAGGTAGTTCGACTCCAGGGAGGCCAGCAGTTCGTCGATGTCCTCCGCGGTGAAGCCGCCGCGGTAGCCGGCCTCGTCGATGTAGCGGGGCGAGGGGGCCACCATCACCAGTGCGCCGATCCGCTCCGGCACCGCGTCCACCGCGAGCGCGCCGATCATGGCGCTGACGGAGTGCCCGACGAACACCGCGTCCTCGAGATCCAGGGCCGTGCAGACGTCGGCCACGTCCTGGGCGTAGCCGTACAGGGAGGAGTACCGCTCCTCGGTCCAGGCCGACAGGTCCGAGCCGCCGCAACCGACGTAGTCGAAGAGCACCACCCGGTGCCGTTCGGCCAGCGCGGGCACGATCAGCCGCCAGAGGTTCTGGTCGCATCCGAAGCCGTGCGCGAGCACCACCGCCGGGGCGTCGGCCGGGCCGGTGACGGTGACGTTGTTCCTGCGCCGGATGTCCATGGGGACCATGGTGCCATGCGCTCCGACGTGGCCGGACACCGCTCGGGTGCCGCCTGCGGCCAGGGGTGCCACGGTGGCCGGCGGCCGCGTCAGGTCGTCGTCAGGTGGCGCTGGATCCAGTCGGCGGCGGTACGGCGGAAGAGGCGGCGGTTGTCCGCGCGGCGGAAGTCGTGGCCCTCCTCGCGCAGCATGAGGAGTTCGGCGTCCAGACCGCGCTCCCGTGCCGCCCGGACGAACTGCCGCGACTCCCCCACCGGCACGTTGGTGTCGTGCTCGCCGTGCACGGCGAGCACGGGGACGCGCAGGGCGTCGATGCGGCTCATGGGTGACAGGGCGCGCAGCAGGTCGGCGTCGCGTTCCGGATGCCCGTACTTGTGCGCGGCCGACTCGGCGATCCACGGTTCGGTGCCGACGAAGAAGGTGGACAGGTCCGACATCCCGCAGACGGCGACCCCGGTGCGGAACAGCTCGGGATGCCAGACGAGGGAGGCCATCGTGAGGTAGCCGCCGTACGAGCGGCCCATCACCGCGAGGCGCTGCGGGTCGGCCAGGCCCGCCACCACGACGTGGGCCGCGCAGTCGGCCACGTCCTCGATCGCGGCGAACCGGCCGGTGCCGAGGTCCGCGTCGACGAAGGAGCGGCCGTGGCCGGAGGAGCCGCGGACGTCGGGGGCGAAGACGTCCAGGCCGCGTTCGAGGAGTTCGTGGTAGAGCGGCTGGAGGACGGGGCGTTCCTGTTCCTCCGGGCCGCCGTGCAGATGCAGCACGCACGGCGCGGCCTCGTCCGGGGAACGGCCCGGCGCGCGGTAGTACCAGCCGCCCAGGGAGAGCCCGTCCCGGGCGGTGGGGTGCAGGGGAAAGGGCCGTACGGGCGGATGCCCGGCGGCGAGGACCGCGTCCTGGTCGCGCGAGGACCAGGGGGTGCGCAGGGCCGTGCCGTGCGGCAGCCACCACACGCCGGGCCGGCGCCGCGAGCCGGACAGGGCCACCACGGGGCCGTCGGGGTCGGCGGTCGGTACGACGCGGGTGACCACCTCGTGCGGCAGCGGGACACCGCGCGAGGTGCCGTCCGGGGAGCCGTCGGCGGGCGGCTCGCGGAGGTCCGTGCCGAACTCCAGCGGCGCGCGTGCGGGCAGGGCGGTGATCTCCAGGTCGCTGACCCCGTGGCGGTTCCAGGACAGTACGGCGTGCTGCCCGTCCCGGTGCAGGCCCAGCAGTTCCAGGTCGCAGTCCGGGCGGCCGGCGGCCACGCGCTGTCCCAGCCACTCCCCGCGCGTACCGAGCCGGACCTCCAGCAACGCGGCGAACTCACGGTGGGTGTCGCTGCGCAGCCAGAGGGTCTGGCCGTCCGGGGAGAAGCCCCCGATCCAGGGGTCGCCGTCGGCCGCCCGGACGGTGCCGGTCACCGTGCGGTCCCGGCGCCTGAGGACGACGGCCTCGCGGCGTCCGCGTGGCCCCCGGCGCAGCAGGGCGAGCCTGCCGTCGCGGGTCAGGGCGCATGCGCGCAGCGTCGGTGCCCCCGCCTCTCCGGCGACCAGTTCCGGTGCGCTCGTGCCCTCCGGGTCGACGAGGTAGACGGCCAGCGCTCGCGGGGCGGCCTCGCGCGTCTGCGCGGTGTGGTCGGCCTGGACCACGGTCCGCTCCGTCTCCTGGTGGGCGGCGGTGGTGAGCGGCCTGCCGCCCAGCAGCACCGCCTGGCCGTCGCGGCCGGCCCAGCGGCCGGTGTGGGCGGGGGCGGGCAGGTCGGTGGTCGGCGGGGGCCCGTCGGGTCGCGCCCGGACGTCTCCGGCGGGCGCGGGTTCGGTGACGGTGACCGCGACGGCGGAACCGTCATGGGTCCAGCAGCCGAGGTAGGCCGACGCGCCGGGTTCACCCCCGGCCAGGAGCCGCCTTCCGGTGCCGTCGGGGCGCACGCAGAGGACCCGGGTGAGTTCCCCGCCGCCGGGGGCCGTGGTGTAGGCGATCCACCGGCCGTCCGGCGACCAGGAGACCTCCGTGACCGGGTCGGGGTCGGCGTCCAGGAGCCGGGGCTCGTCGCCGTCCACCGGGCCGGTCCACAGCTGCGGCACACCGGTGCGGTCGCAGATGAAGGCGACGTTCCGTCCGCCGGGATCCACGGACGGATACCAGCAGCTGTGCGCGGCGAGCCGCTGCGGTACGTCGTACGGGACCGAGGCGTCGGCGAGGAGCACGGGCTCCGGCGCCGCGCGGGCTGCGGTCGCGGCCGCCGTCGTGCCGGCCTCGGCGAGTGCCGTGAGGGCGGCGGCCGCCGTGCCGTCCCCGCCCGGCGCCGCGGCGTCGGTGTGCGGCGGCGGTGCCCCGGTGTCCGGGCGCGGACCGGTGGTCAGCGGATGCCGTGTGTCTGCAGCCATGTCTCCAACAGCGCTACCTGCCACAGTGTGTTCGCTCCTCGCCGGGTGCGGTGCGCGTTCGGTGCCGCGAGCAGTTCGTCGATGTGGTCCTGGCGGAAGACGCCCCGCTTGACGGCTTCCGGGGCGGTGAGCGCCTCGCGGACCCGTTGCAGCACCGGGCCCGCCATGTGCTTGATCGCCGGGACCGGGAAGTAGCCCTTGGGCCGGTCGACGACCTCTCGCGGGAGGACCTTGCGTCCGGCGGCCTTCAGGACGCCCTTTCCGCCGTCGGCCAGCTTCAGTTCCGGCGGGCAGGCGGCGGCCAGCTCGACCAGTTCATGGTCGAGGAAGGGCACCCGGGCCTCCAGGCCCCAGTCCATGGTCATGTTGTCCACGCGTTTGACGGGGTCGTCGACCATCATCACGTGCGTGTCCAGCCGCAGGTCCGCGTCGAGCGCCGTGTCGGCGCCGACGGCCGCCATGTGGGCGTGCACGAACTCGGCGGAGACGTCCCGCTCGGCCAGCATCTCCGGTTCCAGGATGCGGGCGAGCTCGGCGTGGGACCGGTCGAAGTAGGTGTCGATGTAGGCCTGCGCGGCCCGCTCCCGGGGCACGTCGGCCATCGCCGGGTACCAGCTGTAGCCCGCGAACACCTCGTCGGCGCCCTGGCCGCTCTGGACGACCTTGACCTCCTTGGCGACCTGTTCGGACAGCAGGTGGAAGGCGACCACGTCGTGGCTCATCATCGGCTCGCTCATGGCCAGCACCGCCGATTCCAGGGCTCCCGACACCCGGTCGGAGGGCACCATCAGCTGGTGGTGGTTGGTGGCGAAGTGGCGGGCCACCAGGTCGGAGTAGGGGAACTCGTCGCCCTCCTCGCCCCCCTCGGACTCGAAACCGACGCTGAAGGTGGCGAGGTCGTGCTGCCCCTCGTCGGCGAGCAGGGCGACGATGAGGCTGGAGTCCAGTCCGCCGGAGAGCAGTACCCCCACGGGCACGTCGGCCACCATGCGGCGGCGCACGGCGGTCCGCAGCGCCTCCAGCACCGCGTCCGTCCAGTCCTCGGCGTTCAGACCGGCGTGCTCCGGGCGGCGCGTGTACGGCGGCTGCCAGTAGCGGTGGTCGCGGAAGGTGCCGTCCCGCTCGATGACGCGGACGGTGGCCGGGGGGAGTTTGCGGACGCCGTTCAGGACGGTGTGCGGTGCGGCGACGGTCGCGTGCCAGCTGAAGTACTGGTGCAGGGCGACGGGGTCGAGGGAGGTGTCGACGTCGCCGCCCGCCAGGAGGGCCGGCAGGGAGGAGGCGAACCGCAGCCGGTCGAGCGTGTGCACCAGGTAGAGCGGCTTGATGCCGAGCCGGTCCCGGGCCAGCACCAGGCGGCCGGTGTCCAGTTCCGCGATCGCGAAGGCGAACATGCCGAGGAAGTGATCGACGCAGTCGGTGCCCCACTGCCGGTAGGCCTTGAGCACGACCTCGGTGTCGGAGTCGGAGTAGAACGTGTGGCCGAGCGCGCGGAGTTCGTCCCGCAGCTCACGGTAGTTGTACACGCAGCCGTTGAAGACGCCGGCGATTCTCTCGCGGGGGTCCGCCATGGGCTGGGCGCCGCTCTCCGACAGGTCGATGATCTTCAGCCGGCGGTGGCCGAGGGCCACCGGTCCCTGGGACCACAGGCCGCGTCCGTCGGGGCCGCGGGGCGCGAGTCGGTCGGTCATCCGTTCCACCGCCGCCATGTCCGGCCGCTCGCCGTCGAACCGTATCTCTCCGCTGAGTCCGCACATCAGAGGATCCCCTTCTCCCGGGCTGAGGACCGTACGGTGCGGGCCGTACGTCCGTTGCGGCGGAGCTGCCGGCCGGGCGGCCCGGTGCGGGACGGGTGCCCCGGCGATGGGTGCTCGGGAATCGGGGGGTCCTGTGGGATGAGCATGAGCTTGTTCGCACTCCTTTTTCGGACGACGGCGGCCGGCGGTTTCGGCCGCGCGGCCGGCCCGCCCGCCGATCGCGGGCGGGGCGGTCTGATCACGCGCTCGGGGTCGGGGCGGGGGGCCTGCCGGGGCGCCGGTGGGCGGCGAGGGCGTCCAGCCGTGCGGTGGCGGGCCGCCGGCCGGCCGCGGGGCGCGAGGCCGGGCGTTCGCCGCGGGTCTCGGCCACCATGAGGTCGACGCTGGCGAGGAGGTCCTCGGCCTGGGCGGCACGGCGCAGCCGGTGCGCCGCGGTACCGGTGGCCAGCGCCTCCTCCAGCAGGCCGTGCACGGTCTCCCAGTCGCCGGCCGCCTCCAGCGCGGGGCGCAGCCGGGCCAGCATGCCCGTCAGTACGTCTGGCGCCGGCGCCCCGTACCGGGTGACGGGGTCGACCAAATGTCCCTCGAGGCCCGATCGCGCCGCCCGCCAGGCAGCTGCCCGCAGCCAGTCGTGGCGGCCGTCGCAGACGGGACCGTCGGCGTGTTCCAGCTGCTCGCAGGCCTCACGCACCAGGGCCCGGAAGAGGCCCGCGACCAGCACCACGGTCTCCACGCGGGGGCAGGCGTCGCAGATCCGCAGTTCCAGGGTGTTCTGGTGGGCCGAGGGCCGGACGTCGTGGTAGATCATGCCGGCGTCGCTGATGACACCCGAGCGGATCAGTTCCGCGACCGCCTCGTCGTAGTCGGCGGCGTCCCGGTGACAGCCCGCCGGTCCGGCGGTCGGCCACCGCTGCCACAGCATGGTGCGCCAGCTGGCGTACCCGGTGTCCGTCCCCAGCCAGAACGGTGAGCTGGCGGAGAGGGCCAGCAGTGGCGGCAGCCAGGGCGACACCAGGCACATCGCGCGGACGGCGGTGTCCCGGTCGGGGACGTCCACGTGTACCTGTGCGCTGCAGATGAGCTGTTCGTCGGCGACGCGCCGGTAGTCGTCGGCCATCCGCTGGTAGCGGGGATCGGCGGTGACGTCCCGGGAGCCGAGACCGGCCAGCGGGACGGTTCCCGCGGCGACGACCGCAAGGCCCGCGGTGGAAGCGGCCGCGTCCAGGCGGCGCCGGGTGGAGGCGAGGTCCGTCCACAGACCGTCGAGGGTGTCGTGCACACCGCTGTTGCTCTCCACGACCGACCGCTGGAGTTCGCTGGTGAGGCCGGGCCTGTCGAAGCGGCCGAGCAGTTCGGCGGCCCGCGGGACGAGCCGCCCGCTCTCGACGTCGAGGACGTGGAATTCTTCTTCTGCCCCGAGGCGCACTGTCACGATCTCTCCCCGGTAGTGGTGGACAGCCGCCGCTACGCCGGCGGACCGGCCGGATGACGGCGGTTGACGTGGGTCCGGGTTCCCTCATCGTCCGCCAACAAGCCGCATACAGCACATTTTGTGGCGAAGATCGCTCATCTGAGCATACGACTGCTCCTACGACGCTGGGTCACGGCTGACACACGCGTACCCGGACAGCGGCCATGTCTCACCCGTCCCGGGCGAAGCGGTTCCCCGTCCCTTGCCGGACGGGGCTGCGCCTCAGGGCCGCGGGCCGTCGGAGCCGGGCAGGCCGGCGTTCCAGTCGAGGCGGAGGACGGCGAGGTCGTCGGTGTGCCGGTCGGCGTTCAGGGTGCGGGTGCCCGCGATCAGCCGGTCCAGGTGGATGCCGGGGTCGGGGGTGCGGATGCCGTCGATGATGCGCAGCAGGCCCTCCACGCCGAGCCGGGCGCCGGTGCTGTCGGCGAAACCTTCGACGAGGCCGTCGGTGTAGGCGATGAGCGCGCCCCGGGCGGGCAGCGCGAGGGTGGTCGCGGGCCACTTGCCGAGACCGGGCGCGATACCGAGGGCGACTCCGTGCGCGGCGGCGATCTCCCGGGTCCCGTCGGGGGTGATGAGGAGGGGCTCGTGGTGCCCGGCCAGGTGCAGGGTGAGGATGCGCGCACCCGCATCGAGGGTGATGAGGGTGCAGGTCGCGAACAGGTCGCTGCCCGTGCGTTCGGCGATGTGGATCTGTTCCAGGAGGTGCAGCAGATGCTGGTCGCGGTGGCCGCCGAGCGTCAGGGCACGCCAGGCTATGCGCAGACAGACACCGAGCGCGGCGGCGTCCGGGCCGTGGCCGCTGACATCTCCGATGACGGCGTGGACCTGTCCGTCGTCGGTCTGGACGACATCGAGGAAGTCACCGCCGAGGAGAGCCTGTGCCCGGCCGGGGTAGTAGCGGCTGGAGGCGGTGACGGCGCCGGGCGAGAGCAGCGGTTCCGGCAGCAGACCGCGTTCCAGACGGGCGTTCTCCTCGGCGCGCAGGCGCCCGATCTGGAGGTCCGCGTTGGCGCGCTCGGCCTGCTTTCGCTGGACGGCGTAGCGGACGGCGCGTTGCATCAGGTCGGGGTCGACCTTGCCCTTGACGAGGTAGTCCTGGGCGCCGGCGGCGAGGGCGTCGACTCCGGCGCGGGGTTCCTCGAGGCCGGTCAGCACGATGATGGCGGCACGGGTGGCGGCCTGGACGGCCTGGACCGTCTCCACTCCGGACGCGTCGGGCAGGTGCAGGTCGAGCAGGACGCAGTCGACGGGGTGCGAGGCGAGCGCCGTTCGCGCGTCGGCGGCCGTGCGGCAGCGCGTCAGGGCGTGCGGCATGTCGGTGTCGTAGAGGAGTTCCTCGACCAGGAGGGCGTCTCCGTCGTCGTCCTCGACCAGCAGGATGCGGAACCGCTCCGCGCGAACCGCGGCCCGGCCGGTCACGACTGCGTCTCTCTCTCGGCGGCGGGCGCGGGCCCGACGGCGGGCAGGGTGAGGACGACTCGGGTGCCCGGCTTGTAGTCGGGGTCGATCCCGATCGTGCCGCCGTGGAACTCGACGACCTTCTTGCACATCGCGAGACCGATGCCCGTGCCCGGATAGGCGTCCTTGGTGTGCAGCCGCTGGAAGAGGACGAACACCTTCTCCTGGAACTCCGGTGCGATGCCGATGCCGTTGTCCGTGACCGTGAACTCCCAGACGCCGTCGTCGGACACGGCGCCGACGTGGATCCGGGGCGGGCGGTCCGGGCTGCGGAACTTGATCGCGTTGGACAGCAGGTTCTGCCACAGCATGCCCAGCTGGGTGCTGTCCCCGACGACCGTGGGCAACGGGTCGTGGGTGATCTCGGCCCCGCTCTCCTCCACGGCCACGCTCAGCACGTCCAGCGTCCGGTTCAGCACGCCTTCGAGGTCCACCGTCTGGTGGTCGTTGTGCACCCGGCCGACCCGCGAGAAGGCCAGCAGGTCGTTGATCAGGAGCTGCATGCGGTTGGCGCCGTCGACGGCGAACGCGATGTACTGGTCCGCCTTGTCGTCCAGCTGTCCGCCGTAGCGCCGCTGGAGGAGCTGGGTGAAGCTGGACACCTTGCGCAGCGGCTCCTGGAGGTCGTGGCTGGCGACGTAGGCGAACTGCTCCAGTTCCGTGTTCGACCGCTTGAGGTCCTCCGCCTGCTCGTCCAGCAGACGGCGGGCCGCCTCACTGAACTGGAGCTCCTCCACCAGCCGTCGGCGCATCGAGTCCACGTCGGAGGCCAGTTGCCGCAGGTCGGCGGGGCCGGTGCCGGCGAGGGAGCGGTCGAAACGGCCCCGGGCCACCTCACGGGCGGCCGTGCCCAGCCGGGCGAGCGGGCCGGTGACACCGCGGCGCAGCCCCTCGAAGACGAGCACGGCGACGAGGGCGATGACCATGGCGATGACGGCGAACATCCAGTTCCGCAGGGTCACCGCCCGCCGCAGGTCGCGCACGGCCTGCTCCCGCTCGCTCTGCAGGTGGGCCTGCTGCCGGGTCATCGCGCCGCGCAACGCGTCGAACTCCGACTTGCCCTCGGCGGCCCGCCGGGTGGACAGTACGACCGCCTCCTGGGCGGGGGCGGCAGAGACGGGCTCGGCGATGCGCTTCTGCCAGGTGCCGGCCAGCTCCTCCACGGTGGCCAGGTCGGCGCGGGCCCGGGTGTCACCCTCGACCAGGGGCCGCAGTCGGCGCAGGGCGGCCTTCTCGTCGGACACGCCCTCCGCGTACGGCTGGAGGAAGTCCGAGCGGCCCGACAGTCCGTAGCCGCGGATGCCCGTCTCCTGGTTGACGAGAGCCTGTTCCACCCGCATGGCGTCGATCAGCGCGGGCGAGCGCCGGTCGACCAGCTGGGTCGTGATCTGGGACGTACGCCACATGGCCCAGCCGCCCAGTGATCCGAGGACCGCCAGGACGAGCAGGGTGCCGGCGACCCCGGTCCGCAGCCAGCGCCGGGTGGTCCAGCCGGAGAACGCGGCCGTGGCGGACGGCTCGGTCTGTATCGCGCTCTGCATTCTTCCCTCGACGAGTCGGCCGCTGTTGTCATGTGGCAAGCACACTGTACCCAGGGACCGACAACGCATGTTGTCTCGTCACCGATCGACGCCGTAGGGTGACGCCATGCCCGCTCACCCTTCCCCCTCGCCTTCGCACGGGGAAACGGCCGCGCTGGTGACCCAGGTGGTGGAGGAGCTCACCCGGCGACTCGCCCGGGACGCCCACCACCCGCCCGCGGGCACGGTAGCCGACGCCCGAAGACGGGCGCTCGTGCGCCTGCGCGTCCTTCGCGGCGTCAAGCAGGCCGTCCGGCACCTGGAGGACCAGGCAGCCCGCGCCGCGGCCGCGAGCGGAGCCGGATACCCCGAGATCGGCCGGGCTGTGAACATGAGCCGTCAAGGAGCCCGACGCCGCTGGCCCGGGCTGATCAGCAACCGCACACCTTCCCCCACCTCGCCCGAACCCCGGAGCTCGTGACCCATGGCTGCCGCCGCAATCCGCCCCTACGACGTCCTGCTGGTCGAAGACGACGTCGCCGACGCCATGCTCATCCAGGACGCCCTCGCCGAGCGCGGTACCCGGAACCTCACCCAGGTCTCCGACGGCATCGCCGCCCTGGAGTACCTGCGCGACCCGGACAACGAGCGCCCCGACCTCATCGTGCTCGACCTCAACATGCCGCGCATGAACGGACGCGAATTCCTCGCCGTGGTCAAGGAGGACGCCGATCTGCGGACCATTCCGGTCGTCGTCCTGACCACGTCCGCCGCGCCCGACGACGTCACCGGCGCCTACCGCCACCACGCCAACGCCTACGTCACCAAGCCGGTGAACCTGGAGGACTTCGAGGCGGCCGTCCGCAGCATCGACACCTTCTACCTCGACATCGCGGTCAAGCCGCCCCGGGAGTAGGACCCCGGGCAGGGGCGGCGCCACGCCGCCACCGCTCCGGGACACACGTGACGAACGGCCGGATCCGGTGGATCCGGCCGTTCTGCGTCCGCTCCGGGCGCGCTCTCAGTCCGCGCTGAGCATCCCCTCGCGCAGGCGGGCCAGGAGGCGGGAGATCAGTCGGGAGACGTGCATCTGGGAGACGCCGAGACGTTCGCCGATCTCGGCCTGCGTGAGTTCCTCGACGAAGCGCCAGTGGATGATCCTGCGGTCGCGTTCGCCGAGTTCGGCGATCATCGGTGCGAGGGCGTGGAAGTCCTCGACCAGTCCGAGAGCCGCGTCCTCGTCGCCGATGAAGTCGGCCAGTGCCGCCTCACCGTCCTCGCTGCCGCTGATCGCCGCGTCCAGGGACGCCGACTTGTAGCCGTTGGAGGCGAGCTGGGCCTCGACGACCTCGTCCTCCGGAAGGCTCATCAGCTCGGACAGTTCCTTGACCGTGGGGGTACGGCCGAGCCGGCTGCGCAGCTCCTCGTTGGCACGGGCCAGCTGGACGCGGGCCTCCTGCAGACGCCGGGGCACGTGCACGGCCCAGGACGTGTCGCGGAAGAACCGCTTGATCTCGCCCACGATGTACGGCACCGCGAAGGAGGTGAACTCCACCTCACGGGACAGCTCGAACCGGTCGATCGCCTTGATCAGACCGATCATGCCGACCTGGACGATGTCCTCCATCTCCTCCGCACCCCGGCTGCGGAACCGCGCCGCCGCGAAACGGACGAGGGACATGTTCATCTCGATCAGCGTGTTGCGCGCGTACTGGAACTCGGGCGTGCCCTCCTCCAGCACCGCGAGCTGGTCGAAGAACACCTTGGACAGCGCCCGCGCGTCCCGGGGGGCGACCTTGGACGGGTCCGCTATCGCCGGAACGTCCACCTTCTGCTCAGTGCTCTGCACGGTCGTCGTCGCCATCATGCGCCCCACCCGGTCGATCGGCCCTGTTGTCGTCGGCTCCGCGGCCGACGCTCCCGCGTCTACCCCGGCTCGCCACATGCATGCCCCCCGGGTTCGGAATCCGGGTCCAGGGCGATCGTCGCGGTGACCCGCTTGCCCGTAGCCGCCCGCTCCGCGCCGAGCGCCACGGCGATGGCCTTGACGATCTCCAGCCCGTGCTGGCCGACCCGCCCGGGGTCCGCCACCCGCGCGGTGGGCAGCACGGGATCGCCGTCCCACACCTCCACCTCCACCGTGTCCCCCGACACACGGAGCTTCAGCAGCACCGGGCCGGGCGCGTACTTGCAGGCGTTGGTGACCAGTTCGCTGACGACGAGCTGGACGAGATGCACACTCCGCTCGGACACGGTACGACCCCCGGCAGCGACCTCGGCCAGGAACCCGACGGCGAGGTGACGCGCCTCGGCTATGCAACCGCCGTCACCGGACAGCACGGCCGCCCTCACCGGTCCGCCCACCACGATCGCCTCAGCCACCGCCAGCGGCTCGGCCGTCGGGACCGGGTCGGCTGCCGTCATCGACCCGGCCGAGGCCGACGGCCCGGCCGCCGTCGCCGACGCGGTGGTCGGCACCGGGTCGACGGCGGCCACCGGCTCGGTCGCCGGCAGGTCGGTCGGTGTCGGAGCCGGTCCCCTCACCACCGGCCCGGCCATGACCGACGGCTCGGCCACCGTCATCGACTCACTCCTCGGCGAAGGGGCGACGTCGGTCAAGGGCCCGGCAGCCTCCACCGGCCCGGCCACCACCATCGTCTCGGCCGTCGGAGGCAACCCGGTCCGCGGCGCCGAAGGCACGGCCGTCACCTCGGGGTCCGGCATCGGCACCGGGTCGACGGCGGCCACCGGCTCGGCCGGCGGCAGGTCGGTCCGCGACGAAGGCACGGCCGGCGTCGGCGGCCCTGCCGAGGCGGACGGCGCGGCTGCCGTCGTCGGGTCGGTGGTCGGCAGCACGTCGATGCCGGTCGAGGGCTCGGTCGGCGGCACCTCACGAGTGATCGCCGGTTCGGTCGGCGTCGGAGACACAGGCGTCGTCGCCGGCTCGGCAGGCGTCACCGGCCCGGCCGCCGCCGTCGGCTCGGTCGGCGGCTCGTCGTCCGGTATGCCGCCACACCCGCCTTCGCGCTCCAGACCCATCGGCTCTGCCATACCCACCTCATCCACACGGCTCCGCACCCGGGCGGACACGGGGTCCGCGCTTCTGCTGCCTGTGCCGAGGCCATCCGGGTGCATAACCAGTACCACGCGCGCGCCACTCCCCGGCCCGGAAACCGTCCGCGCCCCGCCGGAACCGTGTCCCCGTAGGGCTGAACACCCCTCCCGCGGCCCCGGGGAGTGACGCGGTGGCCGCCGGGCATCTGATTGTCCGGGCTGGATCGGAGGCCCGCATCACGTCTTGCACAGATGAAGGAGACCGGGCGTGACCCTCGACGGCATAGCGGCAGCCCCCGTTCGCACCGGCGAACCGGACCTCGCGGCCCGCAAGCAGCGCCTGCGCCGGCGCCTGGAGCGGCTGATCGGCGTGGCCGCCACCGAAGGCAACGAGCTCGTGCCCCTGCGCAACGGCGACAAGATCTTCCCGGCGATGCTCGGCGCGATCCGCGCGGCCGAGCACACGATCGACATGATGACGTTCGTGTACTGGCGCGGCCAGATCGCCCGCGACTTCGCGGCGGCGCTCACCGACCGGGCCCGCGCGGGCGTGCGGGTACGACTGCTGCTGGACGGTTTCGGCGCCCAGCAGATCGAACAGCACCTGCTCGACATGATGGACGAGGCGGGTGTGGAGGTGGCCTGGTTCCGCAAGCCCGTCCGGCTCTCGCCGTTCAAGCAGAACCACCGCTGTCACCGCAAGGCCCTCATCGTCGACGAGCACACCGCGTTCACCGGTGGCGTCGGCATCGCGGAGGAATGGTGCGGCGATGCCCGCAACCCCGGCGAATGGCGGGACACACACGTCCAGGTGCGCGGCCCGGCCGTGGACGGTGTCGCGGCCGCGTTCGCCCAGAACTGGGCCGAGTGCCACGACGAACTCTTCGACCACCGCGACCGGTTCGTCGAGCACCAGCAGCCGGGCTCGTCGGTCGTGCAGGTGGTGCGCGGCTCCGCCAGCATCGGCTGGCAGGACATGCAGACCCTGATCCGGGTGATGCTGACCTCCGCCGAGGAACGATTCCGCCTCGCCACCGCCTACTTCGCCCCGGACACCTTCTTCATCGACCTGCTGTGCCGGACCGCCGAGCGCGGCGTCACCGTGGAGATCCTGCTTCCCGGCCCGCACACCGACCAGCGCGCCTGCCAGCTCGCCGGACAGCATCACTACACCCGTCTGCTCGAAGCGGGCGTACACGTCCGTCAGTACCAGCCGACGATGATGCACGCCAAGATCATCACCGTGGACTCGGTCGCCTCCCTCATCGGTTCCACCAACTTCAACCGGCGCTCCATGGACCACGACGAAGAGGTCATGCTCGCCGTCCTGGACGAGGAGTTCACCGCCACCCTCGACGCCGACTACGACGCGGACCTGAAGAACAGCGTCGACATCGACCTCGGCCGGTGGAGACGGCGCGCGATGCTCCAGCGCGCCAAGGAGGCGGCCGTCACCCCGGTCCGCCGGTTCCTCTGACCCGGTTCGGTGACCGCTCGCCGGGTGTACACGCTTCAATGGGCGGGTGATGGAGATTGCGTTCCCGCCCGTCGAAGGTTTCGTGACCGCGGGACATCGCCCGGCCGGACGCGCTTGCCCCGCGACACTTCGGGTACCGCGATGGAATAAGAGTGGTAACCGTGTGGACCGGCGATTACTGAAAGCGATGCGTTCGTGACTGGCCTCAGTGGCTCCGGAGACGGCCGAGTGAGCGGACCGGACGACGACTCCGTGTCCCTCGCCTCGACGATCGCCGAGGCCGTGGACAGACTGGCCAATCTGTGGTCGGTCGCCGCTCAGGGGGCGAGCCTGCGCTTGTCGCCGCACCAGTTGCGGGCCCTGCGGATCCTGGAAGCGGAGCCGGGGCAGAATCTCACCGCGCTGGCGGTGGGCATGGACATCGGGCTGCCGACGGCCAGCCGGCTGTGCGACCGGCTGGAGGCGGCCGGTCTGCTGGAGCGGGTACTGCACCCGCAAAAACGCCGTGAGGTGCAGCTCCACCTCACCGGACACGGCCGGCAGGTCCTGCACGAGGTGGCCTCGCGCAGGTCGCAGGCGCTGGCCGCCGTGCTCGCGGCCATGGAGACGACCGAGCGCGACGCGCTGCGGCGGGGACTCCAGAGCTTCCTGGCGGCCCAGGACGGGGACTCGCCGGAGGGGGGCGGCCCCGGCTGACGGGGGCGCGTCAGCCCTGGTGGCCGCGCCAGTCGAGGCAGACCACGGCGGCGTCCGACACGAGGTCGTCGCTCCCGAAGTGCTGGACCAGGCCGGCGACGACCGCGCGTGCCGCCTCGTGCGGCGGCGCGGGACGGGTGGCACTGAGGATCTGCCGCAGGGCGCCCTCGCCGAAGAGGTCGCCGCCCGCGGAGCGGGTGCCGTGCACGCCGGTACTGACCACTATCAGCCGGTCGTCCGGTTCGAGCTGGAAGTGCTGCTCGACGTATTCGGTCTCCTCGAACATGCCGAGCGGGAGCTGGGCGTCCAGCTCGACGCGTTCGGTGTGGCCCCGCCGCTGGCGGAACAGTTGCGGTGAACCCGCGTCGACGGCGGTCATCGTGCCCGTGGCCAGGTCGCACCTCAGCAGCAGTGTCGAGGCGTACGCCTTCCCGCCGTACTGGGCGTAGACGGCCTGGTCGGCGAGGCAGGCCTGGTCGGCCAGGCCGAGACCGCCCCGCCGGGCGTTGCGCAGCGCGCCGACCGTGAGGCTGGTGAGGAGAGCGGCCTCGATGCCCTTGCCCATGCCGTCGGTGACGGTGAGCGTGAGGTGGCCGGCGTCGGCCGACCAGTCGAAGTTGTCGCCGCCGATGGAGTAGGCCGGCTCCAGATGGGCGCCGATGACGTATTCCTCGCGGGCGGAACCGCGGCCGGGCAGGAGCTGCCACTGCATCTCGGCCGCGAGGGTGAGCCGGCGGGTGCGACGGGCCTGGAGGTACAGGTCGGTTTCGTGGTCGGCGGTGACGACCTCGTGGCCGAGTGCCGTGGCGAAGCCGCCCAGCTGGAGCACGGTCTCCGGGTCCGCGGCGCCGTCGGGCAGGCGCACCGAGAGGACGCCCAGGCGGTCTCCGCGCACGGTGATGGGGAGGTGCACCAGGTGGGCGGCCGGGTCGCGGAGGACCTCGATCACCGGGCTCTGCCGGACGAAGGCGCTGCCGACCGGGCCCTCCTGCGCGGGTATCGGGTCTCCTGTGCAGGGCAGGTGGGAGACCGGCTGCAGGACGGCCAGTCCGTAGTCGGCGAGCAGGAGGGTCACCTCATGCGCACCGAGGCGTTCGGCGAGGATGCGGTGCGCCGCGGCGACCAGGGCGTGGGGCGGGGCCGCGCGGAGCTGGGCCTCCACGGACGGGAGCGGTTCAGAGGCTGTCACGGCATCGGCCCTCTCGACTCGTAGAGCCACGCTATCGTGCCCGGCGTACCGGCGAACGGGGAGCGTCACGACCGGCCGGGCCGCCCGCGCCAGTCCAGGCACACCACCAGCGCGTCGTCGTCCGGCAGGGCGCCCGTACCACGGTGACGGTTCAGCTCCGTCAGGATGGCGCGGGGCACGTCGGGCGCGGGCAGCAGCCGGGTGGACTGGATGGCCCGCACGAGGGCCGCCTCGCCGTACGCCTCGCCCTTCGGGGAAGCCACCGCGTGGACGCCGTCGCTGACGAAGACCAGCCGGTCGCCGGGCTCGACCGCGAAGTCCTGCGTCACGTAGTCGGTCTCCTCGAACATGCCGAGGGGGAGCTGGGCGTCGAAGGTGACGCGCTCGACGGTGCCGCCCCGCAGCCGCAGCAGCTGCGGGGAACCCGCGTCCACGACGGTCGCCCGGCCGGTGGCAAGATCGAAGTCGAACATCAGGACGGACAGGTAGCAGCGCCCGCGGTAGTGGGCGTAGACGGCCTGGTCGGCCAGGGCCGCCTGGTCGGCGATGGGGATGTCGGCGCGGCGGGCGTTGCGCAGCGCGTTGATGGCGAGGTTCGTCAGCAGGGATGCCTCTATGCCCTCGCCCATGCCGTTGGTGACGTACAGCATCAGGTGGTCGGCCGTGGCGGACCAGTCGAAGTTGTCGCCGAAGATGGCGTAGGCGGGTTCCAGCTGGGCTCCGAGGTCGTACTCGGCGCGGGAGCAGGAGCGGCCGGGGAGCAGTTGCCACTGCATCTCGGCGGCCAGGGTGAGGCGTTCCTTGCGGCGCGCCTGGAGGTACAGGTCGGTGTCGCGCTCGGCCACGATCACCTCGTGCCCCAGCACATCGGCGACCTCGGCCAGCTCGGACACCAGCTCGTGCGTAGCGAGGCCGCCCGGGAGGGTCACCGACAGTACGCCGAGCCGGTCGCCGCGTACGCTCACGGGCAGATGCACGTACGTCCGCCCGTCCCGCCCCTCCTCGCAGTACGGCGCCTGCGAGGCGAAGGCCCGGCCGACCGGGCTGCCGTGCACCGGGACCGGCTCCAGGGTGTGCGGCAGCACGGACACCGGCTGAAGCACCGTCAGGCCGTAGTCGGCCATGAAGAGCTCGACGGCCTCCGCGTCGTACCGCTCGGTCAGGACGGCACGGACGGCGTCGAGCAACTCATGGGGAGCCGCTGTGCGCAGGGCGCGTTCAGCTGCTTCGAATCTCTTCACGATGGGGATACACCAATCTTTCTCCGTACGCCGTGCGGGCTTCCCCGGGCCGGGTTCGGCGGGAGGAGCCGCGTCGGTCGCCCCGAGTCATCTGTAGCCGGCGCGGGCGCCTAGTACGCTGAGGGGCACCACAGTGCCTGCGAGAGTGTGACCGTGACTGCCTTCCGCCGCCGCCCGGAGCCCGACGAGGTCGCCCGTGTGACCACCACGGCCGCCGAGCTGCTGGAGGTCGTGTGGGGTCGCGCGTCCACCGCGCCCACCTCCGCGTCCCAACTGCGCGTGCTGCACATCCTCGAGCACCAGGACGGCATCAACCTGCGCACCCTGGCCGAATGCCTGGCCTCCACGCCGCCGTCGACGAGCCGGCTGTGCGACCGGCTGCAGGCCGCGGGGTTCATCGAGCGGGTGGTCGGCACGGAGGACCGGCGCGAGGTGCGGCTGCACCTCAGCGGCAGGGGCCGCGCGTTCCTCGCCGACCTGCGCGCCCGCCGGGAGCAGGAGTTGCGGAAGGTCCTGGCGGACATGCCCGCCGCCAAGCGCGTAGCCCTGCTGGACGGGCTGGAGGCCTTCTGTGCCGCCGCGGCGACGCAGATACACAGGGACACGCCGGACTCCGGCAGCCAGACCGCCTGAAGTTCCGCACGCGGCAGCGGTGTCACCACCGCCCTTCGGCGATCATGACCAGTACACGGAGAGGTCTCCGTCCACCGGAGCATTCCACGTCCTTCCCCGCGTACATCCGACACGGCTACTCTGTTGCCTCATGACTATTGTTGTCAAACAACAACAGTGCCCGAGGGGCGTCCTGTCCGAAAGTTCGAATACCCCGTACCGGGGAGATCCGCCGTGACTGTGTGCCATGTCTCGCGGAGCCGGTGGCCCGGCCGCGATCCGGGTCGGCGGTGACACGGTCGCGCGCGGCGAGAAGAGGTTCACACCGGTGACACACAGCGGCGTCCCGGACGCCCGGGAGGGCGGGCCCTGCCGACACCTGTGCCGCTCGGACGGGAGCGCTCCGCGATGTCCTTCATGAGTGCCCCTTTACCCGCTGCGACGGGTCACATGGGGGAAATCACCCGGGGCCGACGCACTGCGTACAGCCGGCACGTACGACTAGACCCGCAGAACTCTGCGCTGTGAGGATGACTTCATGCACGCGGCTCCCGAGACAAAAGTTCACGTAACCCGCCACGAGCAGACCTGCGTTCTCACCGTGCGCGGCGAGGTGGACCACGACGACGCCGAGGACTTCGACGCGGCGTGGGAGGCGGCCGACCGGGCGGCGCTGCCGGTGACGGCGGTCGATCTGTCCCAGGTGAGCTTCGCCGACAGCATGCTCCTCAACGCCCTTCTGGGGGCGCGGCGCCGGCATCTGGCCGACGGCCGGGACCTGGTGGTGCTCGGCCCGTTGCAGCCTGCGGTCCGCAGACTCCTGACCATCAGCGGCACCATCGACCACTTCCACGTCGTCGACGCCGGCCACGGCCACAGTCACGGCCATGTGGACGGCACCACACCATGAAGCGGATCACCCCGGGTAGGCGAAAACGGCACAACGAGAACACTGTGCTGTCAACGGCACAGACTCAACAGGCACGGAGACGCATCCATGGTCATCCCGCTTAGGAAGCAGGCGGCGGATGAACAACACGACGAGGGCCCACTGCGGTCCGGCACGGCCTGGGACACGGCCGGGATATCCATCGCCGACACCCGGCGGACGGTCCGCACGCTGCTGGCGCGGGCAGGTCATCATCCCGACGACCGGCCGAGTCAGGACGCCCAGCTGGTGGTCAGCGAACTCGTCACCAACGCCCTTCGCCACGCGCCCGGACCGGGCGCCCTTCTGCTCGAACTGTCGGCCGAAGACGCCGTGTTGCTGATCGCCGTCCGCGACGGCTCACCCCGCCCGCCCGACGTGCGCCCCCAGGACGGCAGCCGGGTCGGCGGACACGGTCTGCGCCTGGTCACGCAGTTGTGCGAGCAGGTGCGCACGGACCCGTGGAGGACCGGCAAACAGGTCACGGCACACCTGCGGTTGGGCACCCCCACCGACTGACGGTCGAACTGCCGCACGGGGCGCCTTGTCACGCCCCGTCCGGCGCCCCTCCCCCGGTTCCTCCGCCCGCCGTCGGCAGGCGTGCCGGTCCGCCTTGCGGGCAACCGGAAGCACGAGGGGAAACGGGGCCGGACATGGGGGAAGACCAGAAGGAGGTCGGCGATGGTGTGGTGGCTCTGGGTGGTCCTCCTCGTCGCGGTGGTCGGACTGCTGAGCGCGGCGACGCTGGCGGTTCAGGCCAGGCGCCGCGCGGGGACCGTGATCGCGGTGCGCGGAGGCCGCCGCCCCGGCCGGGGAGGCCGGCTGTGAACAGGCTGATGCTCGCCTCCGAGTTGGGCAGGCGCGTGGTCGTCACCCTGGCCGGTGAGGCCGTGGCGCAGATCAAGGACACCGTCTTCGACGCCGGGGCGGGCCGGATCACCGGCTTCACCCTGAGCGGACGGGGCCTGCTGGCCGGCCCGCTGAAGAAGAGCCTGCCGTTCTCCGCGGTGCACGCCGTGGGGCCCGCGGCCGTGATGATCCCGAGCGAGACGGTCCTGGAGGACCGGGACGCCGTCGTGGGGTCGCGGGACGCGGGACACGGTCAGGTGATCGGGGTGCCCGTGCTCACCGACGAGGGCACCGAGGTGGGCACCGTGCGCGACATGGTGATCGAGGCCGGCGCCGACGGGCGGGTGGTCGGTTTCGAGATCGCTGCCAACGAGAACCTGGACCCGCACAAGCGCCGGGTGTTCATCCCCCGCGGGCAGACGCTGGCCGTGTCGGGGCAGGCGGTGGTCGTGCCCGCGCGGGCCAGTCATTTCGTCGCCGACGACCTTCCGAGCTTCGACGCCCAGGTGGAGGCCTTCCGGGCGGACGCCGCCCGGGCGGTTCCCGAAACCCGTACGGCCGGCGAAGGAGACCTCGCATGATGCTCTTCACGCAGACCCGGGGCCTGCCGGTGATCACCGCCGAGGAAGCGGCGACCCTGGGCACGGTGAAGGACCTGACCATCGATCCCCACTCCAGGAGCGTCGCCTGTCTGCGCCTGTCCGGGGCACCGAAGGACGCCACGGTCGTCGACTGGAGCGCGGTGGAGGCGGTGGGCAAGGACGCCGTCATCGTGCGGTCGCGCAACGCCGCGGGGGCCGGGCAGGACCACCTCCCCGAGCATCACGAAGCAGTCGGGAGCCGGGTTCTGACCGAGTACGGCGTGGAGCACGGCACCGTCAAGGACATCGCCTTCGAACCGGCCACGGGAGCGATCCTCACCGTGTACACGGCCCTCGGCGACATCGCGGGGGAACGCCTCATCGGCCTGGGCTCGCATGCCATGGTCGTACACGCCGAACGAGCCTGACGGGCCGCCAGTGCGCCGCGGCCGGTTCGGGAACCGGCCGCGGCACTTTCCAAGGAGCACGGGCTGAGCCCTCAACCCCGCACGCGCCGGGTATCCCCGACTCCCGGGACCGGTCGGCTCCATACGGGTGATCACGGAAAACGGCGGAACGGACCGTCAGTGCTCGGCCACCCGGCGAACCACGCCCGTGCCCAGCGTGATCACGGCTCTGGGGCGCATGGGCTCCTCGCCCCGGCGGGAGAGCACGACCACCTCCTCCACCACGGCCGAGCGCGCGGCGAGCCGGGCGGTGCACTCGGCGGCGAGGCCCTGCGGGTCCTGGGTACGGCCGAGGGACAGGTGCGGGGTGAAGCGGGCGCCGCGTCCGCGGCTCAGCGGGAACCTCGCCGCCAGCACCGCGTGCAGCCGGGCCCACGGTGCCGGCCCCGCCGCGGCGGGGTCGAGCCACACGGTCGCGTAGTGCCGGTGGCGGAAGTACCGCACCCCGGCCAGGCGCGCGGTGAACGCCCGGCTCTCCGACGCGGCGGCGGCCAGCAGCGGCAGGGCCGCCCGGAACTCCTCCTCGGGTACGAAGCCGAACAGCAGGTTCACGTGCGGTGGCCACCGGCGTACCTGCGGGTCGTGCTCCCAGCGGATGTCCTGGATCGCCGGCCAGAGCTCCCGCGGCGGCAGCCACGCCACCGCCGTACGGGGCGTCGGTGCCACTTCGAGCGCGTCCACCGGCTCGGCCCCACCGGAATGCGGTTTTCCGTCCACACTCCATGATGCGGTCCGCGGCCCGCGGGCCACGGGTGGCGGGACCGGTGCCGCGGGTGGGGCGCCTCGGTCGCGGAACGGCCGTCAGGCGCCGGCCGTCGCGAGCAGGAGTCCGAAGGCGATCAGCGTGACGCCCGTGGTGCGCCCGAGCGCGCGGTGGATCCGCGGCTTCTGGAGTACGGGCCCCGCCCTGGGCAGCAGGAGCACGTAGCCGCCCAGCCAGGCCAGGGTCAGGGCGGTGTGGAGCAGGACGAGGAGTGTCATGGCCCGGGCCGGGGGCAGCCCGGGCGGGGCCGGCGTGGGCAGCAGCCCGGTCTAGAAGACGGCGATCTTCGGGTTGAGGAGGTTGCTGACCAGTCCCGTCCGCCAGGGGCTGCCGACCGCCGCGGGACCCGCGTACGACGGGGCGGCGGACGCGGCGCGCCGGTGCTGCCACAGCGTCTGGGCGCCCAGGAACACCAGGTAGCCGGCGCCCAGGAGCCTGACGGCCAGGTAGGCCGCGGGCGAGGCGGCCAGCACGGCGGCGAGCCCGGCCACGGCCAGCGCGCCCCAGACGAGCAGACCGGTCGCGATCCCGGCCACGGTGCGCAGCGCGTCCCCGAGGCCGGCCACGAGGGCGCGCCGGGTCACCACCGCCATGTCCGGGCCCGGTACGACGGTCAGCAGGTCGAGGACGCCGATCGCGGCGACGAGATGGGTCAGCACGCTGCCGTTCCCTCAGTGGACGACGGTGGAGTGGGGGTTGGCGTCGGCGCCCTCGGTGCTGAGCAGCACGACCACCGAGGCCGAGTCGAGCCCCAGCGCCGTACGGCGTTCCCCGGCGCCCGGCCCGGTGAGCGCCGCGTGGCAGCCGGCGAGCGCCGCGGCTCCGCAGGGGCCCGAGGAGACACCCAGCGCGGCGAGGCGGGCGGCCGCACGGGCGGCCGCGGCGTCGGGGACGGCGACCGCGGCGTCCAGTCCGCCGTACAGGTAGGGCCAGGCGTTGCGGGAGGGCGTACCGCAGTTCAGCCCCGCCATGACGGTCCGCGCGGTGGGGACGCTGACCGGTTCGCCGGCGTCGAGGCTCGCCAGGACGCAGGCGGCGGTCTCCGGCTCCACCGCCAGCAGTGCGGGGGCGGGACCGGCGGGGCGGCCGCGGTAGTGGGTGAGGACGGCCTGCGCCAGCGATCCCACCCCGACGGGTACGGCGACGAGGTCGGGGCCCGCGGCGACGCCGGCGGCGGTCAACTGCTCGTCGATCTCGGCGCACAGGGTGGAGTAGCCCTCGACGATCCACCCCGGTATCCGCTCGTAGCCGGGCCAGGCGGAGTCCTGGACGAGGACCGTGTCCGGGTCCGCGGCCGCCTCGGACACGAGGCGCACCGCGTCGTCGTAGGAGCCCGTGACCTCGGTGACCTTCGCCTGCTCGGCGACGATGGCCTCCACGGCCCGCGGGTGCACCCCCTCCGGGACGTAGACGTGAGCCTGCTGCCCGAGTCTGCGCGCCAGCCGGGCCACCGCCCGGCCGTGGTTGCCGTCGGTGGCGGTCACCAGCGTGACCGGGCCCGGCCGCTCACCGCTCGCGGCGCGCTCGGCGAGTACGCGGTGGATCGCCCAGGACGCGCCGAGCGCCTTGAAGGCGGGCAGGCCCAGACGGCAGGACTCGTCCTTGACGAAGACGCGCCCCACGGCGAACTCCGCCGCCAGCGCGGGAAGTTCGGTCAGCGGGGTGGGGAAGTAGTCGGCCAGCGAGGAGTGGAAGGCCCGTACCGCGGCGGTGGGCGCGGGGGCGCACCGCCACTGCCGGGCGCCGGGACGCACGCGCCAGGGCAGTGCGGACGAGGGGGAGGCGTTGTCGGACACACGTACAGGATCCGGCAGGGTTCTATGATCGGTCCAGCGAATGTTTCCGACTCGCACCCATCGGATGAGCCGATCGTTCGAGGGAAGCGGGACGGGCGGGAGGCGGGCCCACCATGTTCGATCTGCACCGGCTGCGGCTGCTGCGCGAGCTCAAGCGGCGCGGCACCCTCGCGGCCGTCGCCGCCGCCCTCTCCTACGCCCCCTCGTCCGTCTCGCAGCAGCTCTCCCTGCTGGAGGCGGAGGCCGGTGTGCCGTTGCTGGAGCCGGTCGGTCGGCGGGTGCGGCTGACCGAGCAGGCCGAGATCCTGGTCGCGCACACGGAGGCAGTGCTGGAGCGCCTCGAACGCGCGGAGGCGGACATCGCCGCCTCGCTGACCGACCTGACCGGGACGCTGCGTGTCGCCTCGTTCCAGACGGCCGCGCTGACTCTCGTACCGGCCGCGCTCGGCCTGTTGCGCGACAGGCATCCGCATCTGCGGGTGCACGTCACGCACATGGAGCCGGAAAGGGCCCTTCCGGCCTTGCAGGCACGCGACTTCGACCTCGTCCTCGCCGAGGAGTATCCCGGCGACCCCGGCCCGCGGCCCACCGAACTCGAACAACAGGACCTGCTGGAGGACCCGCTCCGGCTCGCCGTGCCCGAGGCGGCCGGCTCCCGCGGCCGGGGACCGATGGCGGCGCTGCGCGCCCTGGCCGGCCACCCCTGGGTGATGGAACCCGAAGGCACGGCGGCACGGCACTGGGCCGTGGCGGTGTGCCGGGACGCCGGCTTCGAACCCGACGTGCGGTTCGAGACCACCGACCTCCTGCTGCACCTGCGCCTCGTCGAGCAGGGACACGCCGCGGCCTTCCTGCCCGACCTGCTCCGGACCGCACAGCCCGCGACCGTCCCACTGCGACCGCTCCCCCGCGGCCGGAACACCCGCCGCATCTTCACCGTGGTCCGCCGCGGCCGGGGCGGGCACCCCGCCGTCGTGGCGTGCCGCGACGCGCTCATCGGCGCGGTGGAGCGGGGCGCGGGCCCGGCGCGGGGCGGCACGGCCGGGTGAGCGGTCGCCGGCCTCAGTCGACGAACTGCTGGCCGCCGTCGACGTCATAGGTCGCCCCGGTGAGCGCCGTGTTGGTCATGAGGTGCACGGCGAGCGCGGCGACGTCCTCCGCCACGACGACCCGCCCGATGGGCAGCGTGGCGCGCAGGTGCTCGCGGCGGGCGTCGAGCTCGTCCCCGAGGAGCCTGGCCGACAACGGGGTGTCGACGAAGCCCGCGGCGATCAGGTTGACGCGGACGGGCGCCAGTTCGAGGGCGAGGCCGGCGGTGAGCGCGGGCAGCGCCGCGGTTACGGCCGAAGCGCTGCCGAGGCCGCCGCGGACCCGCCGGGCGCCCGTGCCGCCCATGAGCAGCAGGCTGCCGCCCGGCCGCACCCTGCCGGACAGGTGGCGGGCGACCTCCACCGCGAGCACCATGTGCCCCGTGAGCGCGCGGCGCGCGTCGTCGGGGTCCATGTCCAGCAGGCTTCCGTACGACGGGTGGCCGGCGGTGATCAGCACATGGTCGATCGGCCCCGGCAGTTCCTCGAAGAAGTTCCGCAACTGCGCCGGGTCGTCGGCGTCGAAGGCGGCGGTGCCGACCGCTTCGGCCTCGGCGGCCGCGGTGCGCAGCCGCTCGGGGTCCCGGCCGGTGAGGATCACGTCGGCGCCCTCGGCGCGGGCATGCCGTGCGGTGGCCAGTCCGATGCCCGCGCTGCCGCCGATCACGATGAGGGTCTGTCCCTGGAGAGCGGGATCGCGGGGGTCGCACGCCGCCGATGGCTGAGCACTCATGGACCCTCCTCCGCCGCGGCGACCTCGTCCTCTGCCAGCCTGCACCCTTGACGGCGGCCCCGCATGTGAGCGGCGCCGTGCCCGGGGGCCCCGGACCCGTGCCCCTCCCCCTCCGCCTCGCGCGAGGCGGAGGGGGGGTCCGCCGGGTGTGTCCGGTCAGGGCTTCCTGGCGAGTCCGCCGTGTTCGGCGATGACCTCCCCGGCCGGCCCGCCGGGCTCGGGACGCCACTGCGTGACCGGAACGACGCCGGGCTCGATGAGTTCCAGGCCGTCGAAGAACGAGGTGATCTCGTCGACGGTGCGCAGGTTGTAGGGGACCGCACCGCTCTTGTTGTAGCCGTCCTGGGCATCCTCGAAGACGGGGTCGATGCCTCGCGACCCGTCGTTGATGGAGAGGTAACTGCCCGACGGCAGCGCCGCCATGAGCCGGGTGACGATGGAGCGGGCCTGCTCCCGGTCGGCGACGTGCCCCAGGATGTTGCTCAGGATGAGCGCGGTGGGGCGGCTGAGGTCCAGCGTCTCGGCGGCGGCCGCGAGGATGCGCTCCGGATCCGTCACATCGGCGTCGATGTAGGCGGTCGCGCCCTCGCGGGACGAGTACAGCAGGGCGCGGGCGTGGGCCAGGACCATGGGGTCGTTGTCGACGTACACGATCCGGGCGTCGGGCGCGAGCCGCTGGGCGACCTCGTGGGTGTTGTCGGCGGTCGGCAGGCCGGTGCCGACGTCCAGGAACTGCCGGATGCCCGCCTCGGTGACGAGGTGGGTGATGTTGCGGCGCAGGAAGGCCCGGCTGCTGCGGGCGATGGTGACGATGCCGGGGAAGACCGCGGTGTAGGCGTCTCCGGCCTCCTCGTCGACGGGGTAGTTGTCCTTGCCGCCGAGCCAGTAGTTCCAGATGCGCGCGGAGTGCGGCACCGAGGTGTCGATCTTCTGGTGCGTCTCTGGTTCGGGCGTCGTAGCGGGATCGGTCATGAGTCGAGTCCGTCTTTCAGCCAGGGCGTGGATCAGTCATGGCACAACCTACGTCCGAACACCGCCCGCCCACTCACCAGTTCGGGTTTCCGACCACTCCGCCGGGCGGCCCGCGCCCCAGGCTGCCTCGGGGCGCTCCGGACTTCTTGGACGTACGTGGATCGCGCGCTGGGTGTGGCCCCCTGATCAGCGGCTACGTCCTGGCTCCCGGACCACGGGCCGCGGCTCCGCCGCCCGGTGCGCGAACCGTGGGCGAGCGCCTGCTCCGGCGACGCGGAGTCCTCATCCGGACACCGCGGCCCGGTCCCTTCCCGGGGAGGGGCGCCACCCCATGGGCATCACGGGTGCGAAGACACGTCGGGGGCTATGTGAGACCGTAGTGCAAGGAAAGTTGCCCGCGGACGGGGCCGACAGCATGGGTCTCAGGGATATGGCGAACGAGCACCGGGGCGATCCGTTCGGCATCACGTCGGCCGCCGTCGTCCTGGTGGACGTGCACGGCATGATCCGTCACTGGAGCGAGCGGGCGGAGACTCTGCTCGGGTATCCGGCGGCGGACGTGCTCGGGCGTCCGGCGATGTCCGTGCTGGTGAGCGAGGAGTCACCGGCGTCCATGATGTCGCGGGCCCGGCGTTTCGAGGGCTGCTGGGAGGGCCTGGTCACCGTCCGTCATCGTGCGGGCCACCCCGTGGAGCTGGCCGTGCGGGCGTGCCCGCTGGACGCGGAGCAGGGCTCCGGCTGGCTCGCCGTGGCCTGTGACGTCGCCTCCTCGCGTCAGTGGGAGTTGGACCAGGCGGTGCTGCGGAGCCTGCTGGAGGAGTCGCCGATCGGCGTCGGGGTCCTGGACGCCGATTTGCGGTTGCAGTGGGTGAACCAGGTGCTGGCCGCGATGGAGGGCCTGCCGCTCCACGACGGGGCCGAGGGCACGGCCCGTATCCCGCAGTCGGGTGAGGTGCCGCCGTCCGTCGACTGGCAGGCGCGCCAGGTGCTGATGTGGGGCCGGGTGTCACCGGCCCTGGAGCAGGTGACGCCCCCGGCCGGCATGTCCCGGCGGGGCTCGCACGGTCACCTCAGGCTCCGCTCCTCGTTCCCGTTGCGCGATCCCTACGGCAAGACGCTCGGGGTGTGCCACACCGCCGTCGAGTTCAATGCCGAGGACCGGGCGCGCGAACGGCTGGCCCTGGTCAACGAGGCGGCGCAGCGCATCGGCACCACTCTGGACCTCGACCGCACGGTGCAGGAACTCGCCGAGGTCCTCGTGCCGCAGCTGGCCGACTTCGCGGCGATCGATCTCTTCCAGGGCGTCCTCGCCGCCAAGGACCTCAGCTCCGGCCCGATCGCCGGGGGCACGCTCCAGCGGGCCGCGCACCTGTCGATCCGCGAGGAGATACCGGAAGCGGTCGTCCCCATCGGGGAGCCCACCGGCTACCCGCCCAAGTCTCCGCAGCGACGCTGTCTGACCACCGGCCGGCCGATCCGTGATCCGGTGCTGAATCCGACGACCTGGTGGCTGGCCGGCGATCAGCAGCGGCTGGCCAAGCTCGTCCGGCTCGGGGTGCACACCCACCTGGTGGTACCGCTCCGGGCGCGGGGCGTGACCATGGGGGTGGTCACGCTGTTGCGCTGGGACAACCCCGACCCGTTCGACGAGGAGGATCTCCTGCTGGTCGAGGAGCTGGTGGCCCGCGCCGCGGTCTGCGTGGACAACGCCCGGCGTTTCGTCCGCGAGCACAATGCCGCCCTGGCCCTGCAGACCAGCCTCCTGCCGCCCGATCTGCCCGACCACTGCGCCGTCGAGGTCGCCTACCGCTATCTGCCGACCGACGCCGAAGCGGGCGTGGGGGGCGACTGGTTCGACGTCATCCCGCTGTCCGGCGCCCGGGTCGCCCTGGTCGTGGGGGACGTCGTCGGCCACGGCATCCATGCCGCCGCGAGCATGGGGCGGCTGCGTGCGGCCGTGCAGACGCTGGCCGACCTGGACCTGACCCCCGACGAGCTGCTCGCCCACGTCGACGACCTGGTGCTGCGCCTGGCGGAGGAGGCCGAGGCGGCGACGGACAACCCGATGGTGGTCGGGGCCACCTGCGTGTACGCCGTGTACGACCCGATCTCGCGGAAGCTCAACGTGGCACGGGCCGGCCATCCCACCCCCGCCATCGCCCATCTCAGCGAGCCCGTCGAGCTGCCCGACATCCCCGCCGGTCCCCCGCTCGGCCTGGGCGGTCTGCCCTTCGAGTCGGCCGAGATCGAGCTGGAGGAGGGCAGTGTCGTCGCCCTGTACACCGACGGTCTGATCGAGGCCTCGGACCGCGATGTCGACGTCGGCTTCGAGCGGCTCTGCTTCGCCCTGGCCCACCCCGACCGGCCGCTGGAGGAGATCTGCGACACGATGGTCCGCATCCTGCTGCCGGACCATCCGCGCGACGACGTCGCCTTCCTGATCGCCAGGACCCGCGCGCTGACCCCGGACCGGGTGGCCTCCTGGGAGGTGCCCGCCGATCCGCAGGCGGTGCACGAGACCCGCGAGAAGGTGGCGTGCCAGCTGGCCGCGTGGGGGCTGGAGGACGTCGCCTTCACCACCGAGCTGATCGTGAGCGAACTGGTCACCAACGCCATCACGCACGCGTCGGGGCCGATCGGTCTTCGTCTGATCCATGAGCGGACCCTCATCTGCGAGGTGTCGGACACCAGCAACACCTCGCCCCACCTGCGGCGTGCGCTGAGCACCGACGAGGGAGGACGCGGTCTGTTCCTGGTCGCGCAGGTCGCCCAGCGCTGGGGCACCCGGTACACGGCGACGGGCAAGACGATCTGGGCGGAACAGCAACTGCCCGGCACCGGCTGCCGCTGAGGGCGTCCGGCCCAAGGGTCGCGCGGGTCAGCCGTCGTCCCTCGCGCCGCTCGCCTCGTGGGCGCGGCGCAGCGATGTCTCCTCCGCCCGGTCGGCCAGTGCCAGCAGGCGGTCTCGTCGGCGGGGCCACCACAGCAGGTCGGCCAGGAGGAGGACGACCAGCAGCCAGGAGGCGATGGTCTCCCCGGTGGTTCCCGTCAGCGTGTCGTACACGGCGAGAGCGAGCGCGAGCACGGTGACGAGGAGGATCACCCAGCGGCGCAGCCGGTCCTCCTCGGCGGCCCGGCGCAGGGCACCCGCGTACTCGGAGACGGCGGGCGCCAGCCGGGGGTCACCGACGGCCTCGCCCCGCCGGGTGGCGCGGACGACGGCCGCGCGGTCGGCGGCGTTCATGTGCCCGGCGGCGGGCCAGAGCCTGTCCGCCCGGCGGGCCACACGGATGCCGTAGAACACGCTCAGCACCACGAACACCACGGCGGGCCCCAGCCAGGACCCCGACTCGACGAACACGAAGGCCCCGAAGAACACGCCGGTGGCGACGCCGGCGCCCAGCGCCCTGCCCGCCCGCCCCCGCCGCCACAGCACGCCCGGTACGAGGATCATCTGTCCACGGTGGCCATCACCCGGCACGGCCGCAACCGGCGCGTCCGCGCGGCGGCCGGGAGCGGGCGCCGCACCGGTGCCGTCACATACCGCTGGTCCTGCGTTTCCACTTCGTACGGGTGGCGCCGAAGCCCGTCTCGTGGTCCCAGATGTGCGTGCACGAGGGGCACTGCAGATGGAGGAGACTGCCGGTGTTGCTGAGCAGGTAGCGCCAGTGGTCCGGGCACCGGCGGCCCTGCTCGCACACGGCGCACTCCCGGTGGTCCTCGCAGTGCGGGCAGGTCACCCAGGCGCGGCGCCCGATGTCCGCCTGCGGATCAAGCGGAAGCACGGCCGTTTCCGCGTTCGGGGAGAACGCCGGCCCGGACGAGGGTGTCGTACACCCGCTGCTGCTCCTCGTCGAGGCCGGAGTACAGCAGGTCGTACGCCTCCTCCTCGTCGCGCAGCACCTTCACGGGGTCCCAGCCGGGGCCGAGCGCGTCCATGACGTGGGCCCGCCGGATCATCTCGTGGCTGTTCAGATCGACGGCGAAGTCGACCGGCTCGGTGGGAGGAGTGGGATCATGGAGGGACATACCATCGAACTTAGGTACGCCTTCCCCACCGCGACAAGGGCAGGTGGGGGACATCACAGGCCGGCGCGGGACGCCGGATCAATTCGGATGCGCGCACCGGGGGCCCGCGGATACCGTCCCCCGTGACGTCTTCCGATGCGCCGAGCCCCGGTTACTTCCTGACGACGAAACCCACACCGGTGCCCAATCCTTCTCGGGAGACGTCCCCACGCTTTCCCTCACTTCCCTACGCGCCTGTCCACCGCACCCTCCAGGGGGATCTGTCTGCATGACCCGGTTCAGCCGCCAGCGGGCCAAGACCGAAGCCAGGAACGAGATTCAGGCCGAGGTGCCCGGGTTGACCGCGCGAGGACGCACCTCGCCGCTCTCCACGCACGGGCAGTGGATCCTGCCCGCACGGCGGCGGGCACCCGCCGTGCCCTCGGCCGTGACCGTCAATCACGAGGGCGGCGCGGGATACGCCCGTACGCCGAAGGAGGAGCTGTTCCTGCTGGCCGTCGGCAACCTGGTCGGGCAGGAGACCTTCTACGAGAGCGCCGGCTCACGGGACGACCGGTACTCCGCTCTCGTACGGCGGCTCGCCGTCAGCGATCCCGCGTGGACCCTGGGGCTGCTCCGCTGGCTGCGTACGGAGGCGCACATGCGGACCGCGTCCGTCGTCGGTGCGGCCGAGTTCGTCCGGGCACGCCTGGAGGCCGGAGCCTCCGGGTACTCTCGGCAGGCGGTCGGGGCGGTGCTGCAACGCGCCGACGAACCCGGTGAGTTGCTCGCCTACTGGACCTCCCGGTACGGCAGCCGACTCCCCCAGCCCCTCAAGCGCGGTGTCGCCGACGCCGTACAGCGGCTGTACACCGGCGGTGCGCTGCTGAAGTACGACACCCCGTCCCGGGGCTTCCGCTTCGCCGACGTCCTGCGCCTGACCCATCCCGTACCCGCGCCCGACCGGCCCTGGCAGGACGGGGTGTTCCGGTACGCCCTCGACCGGCGCTACCGGCCCCACCTCGCCCTGCCGCCCGCCGGCGACCACCTCCTCCTCGCGCACCGGGCCCTCATGGCCGTGGCCGTGGCGGAGCGGTACGACCTCGTCACCTCGCCCGGCGGGGCCGAGCGGCTCTCCGCCGCCGGAATGACCTGGGAATCCGTGGCCGGATGGCTCCAGCGCCCGCTCGACGCGGCCGTGTGGGAGGCGCTGATCCCCTCCATGGGTCCGATGGCCCTCGTCCGCAACCTGCGCAACTTCGACGCCGCCGGCGTCGACGACCGTGTGGCGGCCGAGGTGGCCGGCCGCATCTCCGACCGGGACGAGGTGCGCCGCTCGCGCCAGTTCCCTTTCCGGTATCTCGCCGCCCACCGCAACGCGCCCTCGCCCCGCTGGCACGACGCCCTGGAGACCGCTCTCGGGCACTCGCTCGCCCAGGTGCCCGCGCTGTCCGGCCGCACCCTCGTCCTGGTCGACCGGTCGGGGGCGATGTTCGACACGCCCAGTGCCCGGACCCAGCTCAACCGCGCCGATTCCGCGGCCGTGTTCGGCAGCGCCCTCGCGCTCCGCGCCGAGCACGCCGACCTCGTCGAGTTCGGCACCGGCAGCCGGGTCGTCGCACTGGCGCCCGGCGAGTCCGTGCTGCGCGCGGTGGACCGGTTCCACGAGCTCGGCGGCACCAGCACCGCCGCGGCCGTCCGGCGGCACTACCGCCACCACGACCGCGTCGTCGTCGTCACCGACGAACAGGCCCACCCGTCCTACGGCGTCGACCCGTTCGCCGCCGTCCCGCGGCACATCCCCGTCTACACGTGGAATCTCGCCGGATATACGTACGGTCACGCCGCGAGGGGACGGCACCGGCACACGTTCGGCGGCCTGAGCGACGCCGCCTTCCGTCTCGTCCCGCTCATCGAGTGCGGCCTCGGGGCGGCCTGGCCCTGGGAGACCGGTGCGCGCCCGATCGGCTGACCGGCGTGCGTTTCCCTTTCGGGCAAGCCTCGTTAGGTCACACATGATCAAGAAGATTGCCTGTGCGTCCGCCGTCGCCGCAGCTCTCCTGGCTGCCGCCCCCGCCGCCGAGGCGGCCCCGAAGCCCGCCCCCGCCTCCGGAGTTCCCGCGGCGCCCCTCCTGAACGGGCTCCTCGGATCCCTCGAGGTCGGGCATCCGGTGACCTCCCTCAAGACGATCGTCCCCACGGGCGTACGGGGCGAATGACCGGCTCCGCCCCCGGCGCGCGGGCGACCGGCACGACCGATCGCCGCGACCCACCGCTGCGGCCCCCGGTCCTGGGTACACGAACTCCGTCGGGTCGTACCAGGAGAGGGTCGCAGTGGACGGATCGTCGCTCCGGGCAGTGGGCTGGGCACGCTCGCTGCCGCTGGACAGTGAGGTGAAGGTGGCACGGGACTGGGCGCGTGCGCACTTGAAATCCCTCGGCTGGACCAGTGATTACCCCGAGACGGTGGACGCGGTGCTGCTCGCCGTCTCGGAACTGGTCACCAACGCCCATGCCCACGCGCACAGCAGCGCGCAACTGGTCCTCACGTGGGACAACAACTGCCTGCACATCGCCGTGCACGACGCGTCCAGCAAGCTGCCGACGCCCCGTCCGCCCAGTACGGACGGGCTCGGGGGCCGGGGCATGCTCCTGGTGGACGCCGTCGCGGACGAGTGGGAGGCCCGCCCCTGCTCGCGGGGCAAGACCGTCATCGCCTGTTTCCGGCCGCGCGCCGAACCGAGCGGGCCTGAAAAACGATGACTTGACGATCTCCCTTTCACCGGTTTTCGTCGCCGGCCTCCGTCCGGGAGCGCTCCGACCGGGCCAATTGCCCTTGTCACGTGCCGTCGGAGAGAAGTCGCGCCAGACGAAAGGGTGATAAGCCATAACCAGGACACATGTAGCGGCGTTTCATCGGGTGCGGGTGATTGCCCGCGACCATGTATGGAAGGCAAGGGACCTATGAGACGGGCTACCCGAAACAGTGTCATCGCCGTCGCAGCCGCTTCGGGCGCGATGGCCTTGGTGGGCTCGGCGCACGCCGACTCCGCAGCGGACGGTGCCGCGGTCGGTTCGCCCGGACTGATCTCCGGCAACAGCATCCAGTTGCCGGTGCACATCCCGGTGAACGCGTGCGGGAACACGGTGAACGTGGTGGGGCTGTTGAACCCCGCGATGGGCAACCGCTGTGCCAACGAGGGCGGTGGGGCGGCCGGGACCGGCGCCTCCTCCACTTCGAGCAGCCAGGCCGCCGAGGCCGCGAGCGTCACGCGCGATTCGCCGGGTGTCGTCTCCGGCAACGGTATCCAGCTGCCGGTCGATCTCCCGGTGAACGTCACGGGCAACTCCATCGACGTGGTGGGAATCGCGAACCCCGTCTTCGGCAACCAGTCGACGAACACCTCGCACCACCCGGAGACCGAGACGCCGGCCGAGCCCTCGCCCGAGCCGCCGACCCGCGTCACGCCGCCGGTCCACAGCGAGCCTCCGACCGCGCCGCGACCGCACGTCCCGCCGAAGCCGGCCCCGGTGCCGGACAAGGCGGTGCCCGTGCTCCCGCACACCGGTACGGACGGCATGCTGGCGGCGGCCGGGGTGAGCGCGGCGTCGCTGCTCGGCGGCACGCTGCTGTACCGGCGCTTCCGCACGCCGGCCGCCCAGCTGAAGGGCTGACCGGCCCGCGCTCGGCTGCCTCTGATACGGACCGGGTCACCTGATCGAGGGGGCCGCGGGCCCGCACACCGCGGGCCCCGCGGCCCCTCCCGGGACACGGAAGGACGGTCAGGGCAGGATCGAGTCGATGTACCCGCCGTCGACGCGCAGCGCGCCGCCGGTCGTGGCCGAGGCCTGCTCGGAGCCGAGGTAGACGACCATGTGCGCGATCTCCTCGGGCTCGATCAGCCGCTGGAGCAGGGACTGCGGGCGGTACTCACGCATGAACGCCCGCTGGGCCTCGTCCCAGGGCAGGTCCCGGTCGACGAGTTCGTAGACGAAGTCCTCCACACCGCCGGTGTGGGTGGGGCCCGCGATGACGGAGTTCACCGTCACGCCCGTGCCCGCCGCCTTCTTGGCGAATCCGCGGCTCACCGCCAGCAGGGCCGTCTTCGACATGCCGTAGTGGATCATCTCCGCGGGGATGACGACGGCCGAGTCGCTGGCGACGTACTGGATCCGGCCCCAGCCGCGCTCGGTCATGCCCGGCAGGTACAGCCGGGTCAGCCGTACGGCGGCGAGGACGTTCACCTCGAAGTAGCGCCGCCACTCCTCGTCGGTGATCTCCAGCGGGTCGGCGGTACCGAAGACACCCAGGTTGTTGACGAGGATGTCGATCTCGGGCAGCAATTCCGTCACCTTGTTCGCGCCGTCGTCGGTGGAGACGTCGGCCGCCACCGGCACGAGGTCGGCGCCGGGCACCTCACCGGTCAGCGACTCGACGCTGTCGGCCACCCGCCGCTCGTCGCGCCCGTTGATCCCCACGCGGGCCCCGGCCCGGGCGAGGGCCGTGGCGATGGCCGCTCCGATGCCCTGCGTGGAGCCGGTGACCAGGGCTGTGCGTCCTGTCAGGTCGATCTGCATGGGGGGACGGGTTCCCTTCGTACGCTCGTGAATGCGACGGCCCGTCAAGTGTGGCGGGGCGGCACGCGGAAGGGACGCGGGGCGCGAGCGCGATGGCCCTTTCGGCCCAGGCGCCGGAACGGCGGCCGGGCGCGAGAGGTGACTGCTGTCCGTAGGGAGCGGACCGTGTACGGCGTTCACCCGTTCGGCGTCAGCTTCCGGGGTGTGGCCCGCAGATCCCCGAGGGCCTGTGGGGCCCGGACGCCAGTGGGTCTGACCTGGTCTTTTCGGACCGTGTTCGGGCATCGCGGGGCACTGTCCGGGGTGCGTAATCGCATACGTGTCCATACCGTCGGAGTCGGGATCAGCAGCGCCCGACGGCCGCTCGATGTGGGTGGGCGACGCGGAGGTTTCAGGCTAGTCAGGGAGACGGACAGGCATGAGCCGAGCCAAGCGCAGGCCCCACGGTGCGGCCCGCCACGGGGAGACGTCGACGCCGGACGAGCAGGGTGCGGGCTTCCGCCCGCACCGGGAGAGGGATGCCGCCGGGTTCCGGCGAATAGTGCCGCCCGACGACGTCGGGCCGCTGACCACGCACCGGAGCCCGGCCGGCGAGCACCCGGGATCCGTGCCGCCGCCCGGCCCGGCACGCCGATCCGGCCCCCGGACGATGCGGGTGCGCATCTCCGAGGGGGATCCCTGGTCGGTGATGGTGACCAGCTTCCTGCTCCTGGCCGGTCTCGGCGTCGTCGCGATCGTCACCACGGTCGTGCTGTGGGTCATGCTGGAGGTGCTGGCCCCGAACGCCCTGCCGGACCTGACGACCGTGCTGGCCATCGCCGTCGGGGTGGTGACCCTCGAAGTCGTCCTGGGCGCGTGCCTGGCGACGCTGAGCACCTTCGTCTACAACCTGTCGGCGCAGTACCACGGGGGGCTCGAAGTGGCCGTCACCGACGACCTGTCCGACCCCACCCCGGCCGCCGCCCAGGCGCTGCTGCTCATGGCCCGGAGCCGGGCACGCGCCCGCACGTATCTGCGCCGGCACAGGCCGTCCTGGGCCGGCCAGGCCGTACGGCGACTGCCCGCCGGCGGCCCCCACACCGGTGGGCCCTCGCCCGACCGGCCGGCGCGGACGGCCGACGGTCCGGACGGGGCGCGGAAGGGATCCGACACCGCCTGACCGCCGCCGCCCCACGACGAGGGGCTCCGGACCCCTCAGCCGTCGACGGGTATCCGGTACGCCAGAGCCGTGACGTTCAGATCGCCGTTGTCCACCCACTGCGGGAACTTCAGCGTCTTGTGCCTGGTCGCGGCCGGCGGGGTGACCTGGAGGTAGGAGGCGTGCACCGCGTCGGACGTCCCGGTGTTGGCGTGCGTCCAGGCGACGACGGCCTCGGCGCTCTGGCCCCGGTGGAGGGTCAGCGTCGACTTGGCGGGGCTCTTGGCGTACCAGGTGTCGCCCCAGTGGGTGGTCGAGGGAAGCGTCCGGTGCGTGCCGTTCTCCAGGCCGAGACCCGGGTAGCCGCGCAGCAGGCAGGTGCGGGCGCCGACGTTCTTGAGCTTCAGGACCACGCCCTGATGGTTCATGCCGCCGGCCAGCTGCTGTCCGAACGAGGCGCTCAGACCGGCTACGGAACAGGTGGGCGTCGAGGCCGCCGCGCCCGTCCCGGTCGCCCCCGCGACACCGGCGGCGGTGATGCCCAGTCCGGCGGCGGCGGTCACCGCGAGCGCCGCGCGCACGAGGCTCCGGCGGCGCTCGGAGCGGTCGGCCGCGGCGGGCCGGGGTGTGAGGCTCTGGTGCTGGGTCATGGCGAGCGTTCTCCCTTCGCTTGCGTTCTCGGGTTCTCCTTCACCCTGGTGTGATGCCGGAAGCGAGAGAAAAGTTCGGGAGGAAGGGCGGGAATGGCGCGAAAAGGCCGGAGCACCACCGGCGCGGTGTGCGCGGTGGTGCTCCCGTCCCCGTGGTGCCGCCCGGTGGGGCCGCGGGTGACTCAGGCGCCGGCGAGAAGACCCAGCGTGTCGATCACGCGGTGGGAGAAGCCCCACTCGTTGTCGTACCAGGCGACCACCTTGATGTGCCGGCCGTCCACGCGGGTGAGGGCCGAGTCGAAGATGGAGGAGGCGGGGTTGCCCGTGATGTCGGCGGACACGAGCGGGTCCTCCGAGTACTCCAGGACGCCCGCGAGCCTGCCCTCCGCGGCGCGGCGGTAGGCCGCCAGCACCTCGTCGCGGGACACGTCGCGGCTGACGGTCGTGTTCAGCTCGACGATCGAGCCGACCGGGACCGGCACACGGATGGAGTCGCCGGACAGCTTGCCGTCGAGGTTCGGCAGGACCAGGCCGATCGCCTTGGCGGCGCCCGTGGTGGTCGGCACGATGTTGACGGCGGCGGCACGGGCGCGGCGGGCGTCGCGGTGGGGGCCGTCCTGGAGGTTCTGCTCCTGGGTGTAGGCGTGCACCGTGGTCATGAAACCGTGCTCGATCCCGGCGAGGTCGTCGAGCACGGAGGCCAGCGGGGCCAGCGCGTTGGTGGTGCAGGAGGCGTTCGAGACGATCGTGTGCAGGGCCGGGTCGTAGGCGTCGGTGTTCACACCGAAGGCGAGCGTCACGTCGGCGCCGTCCGAGGGCGCGCTGACGAGTACCTTCCGCGCACCCGCGTCGAGGTGGGCCCGGGCGGCCTTGGCGGAGGTGAAGCGGCCGGTCGCCTCCAGCACGATGTCGACGCCGAGCTCGGCCCACGGCAGCTGCGCCGGATCGCGTTCGGCGAGCACGCGGATGCGGCGGCCGTCCACGACCAGGGTGTCGCCGTCGACGGTCACCGGGCGGCCGAGCCGGCCGGCCGTGGTGTCGTAGGCGAGCAGCCGGGCGAGGGTGGCGGGCTCCGTGAGGTCGTTCACGGCGACGATCTCCAGGTCGCTGGAGCGTTCCAGCAGCGCGCGCAGCACGTTGCGTCCGATGCGGCCGAATCCGTTGACGGCGATGCGAGTCATGTGTGGTGTCCCTTCGTCCGGGGACCAGCCTCGCGTCCGGACGAGGTCCGTGGCCGTGGCGTGAGCGCCACGGTTCGCAAGGATCGCGCCAGGGCGCGCCGAGAGCGGTGAGGCCGGCGGCGGAGGCCGGCTACTCGCCCCGGGTGAAGGTGCGCCGGTACTCGCTCGGAGTGGTGCCGAGGATGCGCTGGAAATGGGCGCGCAGGTTCGCACCGGTGCCGAGGCCGACGTCGTTGGCGATCTGCTCGACGCTGCGTTCGGAGCGTTCCAGCAGCTCACGGGCCATGTCGATACGGGCGCGCATGACCCATTGCATCGGTGTGTAGCCGGTGTCCTCGGCGAAGCGCCGCGAGAAGGTGCGGGGCGAGACCGCCGCGTGCTGCGCGAGCACCTCCAGGTTGAGGGACTCGTCGAGCCGGTGCAGCGCCCACTCGCGGGTGGCTGCGAAGCGCTCGCCGAGCGGTTCGGGCACGCTGCGCGGCACGTACTGGGCCTGGCCGCCGCTGCGGTAGGGCGCCGCGACCAGCCGGCGGGCCGCGTGGTTCGACGCGGCCACGCCGAGATCGCCGCGCAGGATGTGCAGGCACAGGTCGATGCCCGAGGCCGCGCCGGCCGATGTCAGGACGCTGCCCTCGTCGACGAAGAGCACGTTCTCGTCGACCTTGACCAGGGGGTGCTTCGCGGCGAAGGCGCGCGTGTAGTGCCAGTGCGTCGTGGCGCGCCTGCCGTCCAGCAGACCGGTCGCGGCGAGCGCGAAGGCGCCCGTCGAGATGGCGGCGAGCCGCGTCCCCCGGTCGTGGGCGTCGATCAGCGCGTCCACGACGGCGCCCGGCGGGTCGTCACGGTCCGGGAACCGGTAGCCGGGGATGAAGACGATGTCGGCCCAGGCGAGGGCTTCGAGGCCGTGGGCGACGTGGTACGACAGTCCGTCGCCGCCGGCCACCGGCCCGGGCGCCGCACCGCACACCCGGACCTCGTAGGGCATGCTCGCGCGGGTCGTGAACACCTGTGCCGGGATGCCCACGTCGAGCGGCTTGGCGCCTTCGAGGACGACGACGGCTACGCGGTGAAGACGCAAGGACGGCACGGGACCAGCGTAGATGCAGGGCGCTCCGCCCCGGCCCGCTGCCCGCGCCTTTGGGCCAGCGGGTCCCGCGCCGCTGTGACATGCAGGCCGGGCGAAGGGCGGTTAGCGTGAAGGGGAAGGGCCGCGTTCCCGGGGGGTACGCCCGCCCCCGCGGGCGAGAGCCCTGTCTTCGGGGCCGACAGCCCACGTGGCGCATGTCGTGCTTCTCGTCCCCGCGCGGTTCCGTCCGTGGCCGCGTCGTACCTTCCCCACCGCGGCCACGGCACCTTCCCCCTCGTCCCGGAAACCCCCACAAGAGGTGGAAAGAAGGAAGGCAGGCCCATGAAAGGACAGCGAGCGAGGCGCCTGTGCGCGTTGACCGCGATCGGCGTTCTCATGGCCGGTGGCGCTGCCGTCGGAGCAGCGGGCTCGGCCTCCGCGGCCACTCCGGACCACGCACCGGCCTATGGTGGCTGCTCCGATGGCGGCGGCTGGTGGAACGGCTACTGCAACGGCTACGGAAACCGGGGCGACTTCTACCGCAACGGCTTCATCGGCGGCAACGGTTTCGTCGGTGGCGGCGGTGTCGTGGTGATCGTGCTGGGCTAGGCGGTGGAGAGGAACAGCAGGCACAACGACCGCACAGGACGGTCGGGGCATCATGCCGCGGCCCGATGACACGAGTTCGCACGGTTCACGCCGGGCACGGCCCGGCGTGAACCGTGCGGTCGTCGGAACATGCCGCCTGGTGGAGCAATCACGGTGTGCCGCGGCCCGGCGCAGCAGGCTGGTGGTTCTTGTCGGGGCCGGGTGACGGGAGACCGGGGTGCGAAGGCCGCGTAAGCCGAACCGACGGGCGGGCCGTGCGCCCGCGCGCCGTACCACCCGCACCGCTCCGCCCGTTCGCGCGCAGGCCGCGGCGTCCGCGCACGGGAGCGACGGGTGAGGCTCGGACAGGGCCGGCGGGACCCGCAGGCCGTCCCGGCCGCCCGGACCGGGCTGCCCGCGCCGCCGGCGTGGATGCGCTGGCTCCCGGTGCTGTACGTCGCGGGCCTGCTGGTGCTGGAACCCTTGACGCCGGTGGACTGGCCGGTGAGTTTCGTGCTGGTCGCGCTGCCGCTGGTGGCGGCCTTCGCCCACGGGCCGGCGGTGGTGGCCGCCACGACGGTGTTCGCCATCGTCTTCGAAGGCGTCCTGGCGGGCACCCCGTGCTGCGCGGGCCGGGCCGTCGGCTATCTGTGGGACCGCCACTACGTGGCCTCCTACGTGTGCACCGCCCTGGTGGGAGCGCTCGGCACGGTACTGGCCGCCCACCGCACCCACCGTGAGCGCACGCTCGCGGACGTACGCTTCGTGGCCGACATCGCCCAGCGCGTCCTGCTCAGACCCGTGCCGCACCGGATCGGCGCCCTGCGGCTGGACAGCCTCTACGTGTCCGCCGACGCGGAGGCGCGCATCGGCGGCGACCTGTACGAGGCCGTCCCCACGGCGCACGGCGTCCGGCTGCTCATCGGGGACGTACGCGGCAAGGGCCTGCTCGCGGTGGAGACCGCCGCCGCGCTGCTCGGCGCCTTCCGCGAGGCGGCGCACGACGAACCCGATCTCCCCGCGCTGGCGGACCGCGTGGAGACGAGCATGAGCCGCCGGGCCACGCAGCTCGGCGGCAGTGAACTGGCGGAGCGGTTCGTCACCGCGGTCTTCGCCGAGATCCCGCCGCGCGGGAACGTCGTGCGGGTCGTCAACTGCGGCCACCCTCCCCCGCTCCTCATCCGCCCCGGCGAGGTGCGCGAGCTGGACCGCGGGCGGTCGGCTCCGCCGCTGAACCTCGGCATGCTCGTCGGGGACACCTACACCGTCGACGAGTACGACTTCGGCCCCGGAGACCAGCTCCTGCTGTACACGGACGGCATCACGGAGACCCGCGACCCGGCCGGCACGTTCTATCCGCTGCTCCAGCGGCTGCGGTCCTGGGGCCCGTTGCCGCCCCGGGAACTGCTGGCGAACCTCCACGGCGATCTGCGGGCCTACAGCCACAACCGGCTCACGGACGACACGGCGGCGCTCTCCGTGTACCTGCTCGCCGACGAGCCGTCCCGGGCGGCCCCGCCGTCGGCCGACACCGGCCGGAGCGGCGAACCGGGCTGAGACCAGGGGCCCGGCCCGTCGAACAGGTGCGTGGTAGCGTCCCGGCGGAGGCGCCGACGTGCCTGCCCCGGACGAGATGTGCGCCGTACCCGGTCCGCCAAGACGACGCACGCGCGGAGGCATCGTGGACAACGGCACGCACCCGATCGACTTCGGCGGCACCCCGCCCCGGGCCCGCCCGCTGGACGTGCGGTGGATCCACGGCTCGCCGTCGGCCAAGCACAACACCGACCCCGACATCCAGGTCCACGCCTACGACGAGCACACCTTCGTGCTGCGGCAGAACAAGGCGGTTCACTACGAGGCGCCGTTCCTGTTTCTGCTGTGCGGCGCGGAACGGGCCGTGCTCATCGACACCGGGGCCACCGAGTCCGCGGAGTTCTTCCCGCTGCGCCGGGTGGTCGACGCGACGCTCGCGGACTGGCTCGAACGCCATCCCCGGGACGGATACGAACTGCTCGTGCTGCACACGCACGGACACGGTGACCACGTCGCGGGCGACGGCCAGTTCGCGGACCGCCCCCGCACCACGGTGGTGGGCGCCGAACCCGCGGTCGCCTGGCGGTACTTCGGGTTCGACGCGGACCCCGACGCGGTCGCCCGGGTCGACCTCGGCGGCCGGGTGCTGGAGTGCCTGGCCACCCCGGGCCACCACGAGGCGGCCGTCACCTATTACGACCCGCCCACCGGGCTGCTGCTCACCGGTGACACGGTCTATCCCGGCCGGCTCTACATCCAGGACGTGGCCGCCTTCACCCGCAGCATGGACCGCCTGATCGAGTTCGCCGGCCGCCGGCCTGTCACGCATGTGCTCGGCTGCCACATCGAGATGACGACCGAGCCGGGCGTGGACTACCCGGTCCGCACCACCTACCAGCCCGACGAGCCCCCGCTCCAGCTGACCCCCGGCCACCTGCGCCGGATCCGGGACGCGCTCGCCGACCTGGGCGACGACGGGTCCCGGTACGCCCACTCCGACTTCATCCTCTGCCCGCAGGACTGACCGGATCCGGGACCCGGACCGGTCGGGGCGTGGATCAGGCCGCGGCCGTGGCGCCGCCCGGTTCCCGGTCGCGGTGGATCGGCGTTCCCGAACCGGTCAGCGGAGCACCCGTGCCGCCCCGCCGGGCGGCGACGATCTCCGCCGCGATCGACAGGGCGGTCTCCTCGGGGGTACGGGCGCCCAGGTCGAGACCGATCGGCGACCGCAGCCGGGCCAGTTCGCGCTCGCTGACGCCTTCGTCCCGCAGCCGCCGGTCGCGGTCCTCGTGGGTGCGGCGCGAACCCATCGCCCCGACGAACGACACCGGCATGGCCAGTGCCGTCCTGAGCAACGGTACGTCGAACTTCGGGTCGTGGGTGAGCACGCACAGGACCGTGCGGGCGTCGGTCGTGGTGCGCCGCAGGTAGCGGTGCGGCCAGTCGACGACGACCTCGTCGGCGTCGGGGAAGCGGGCCCGGGTGGCGAAGACGGGGCGGGCGTCGCAGACGGTGACGTGGTAGCCGAGGAACTTGCCCGCCCGTGCCAGCGCCGCCGCGAAGTCGACCGCGCCGAAGACGATCATCCGCGGCGGCGGCACGCTCGACTCGACCAGCAGGGTGAGGCCGCCGGGGCAGCCCGAGCCGTCCGCCGAGACGTCCACCGTGCCGGTACGGCCGGCCTCCAGCAGGGCCCGCCCCTCGGCGGCGGCGGTCCGGTCCAGGCCGGCGTGGCCGCCGAGACCGCCCTCGTGCGTGCCGTCGGCCCGCACCAGCAGCGCGCGGCCGAGGAGTTCGGCGGGGCCGCGGGCGACGCGGACGAGGGCCGACGGTTCGCCCCGGGCGGCCGAGGACACGGCCGGCCCGAGGACCGCCCGGGCGGGCGCCCGCCCACCCACCGGCGTGATCAGCACCTCGATCGTCCCGCCGCAGGTCAGTCCCACCGCGAAGGCGTCCTCGTCGCTGTAGCCGAAGCGTTCGACGATGCTCTGCCCGGTGTCGAGCGCCTGTCGGCACAGGTCGTAGACCGCGCCCTCCACGCAGCCGCCCGAGACCGAGCCGATGACACTGCCCGCGGTGTCGACCGCGAGGGCGGCGCCGGGACCGCGGGGGGCGCTGCCGCCGACGGCCACCACGGTGGCCACGGCGAACTCCCGCCCCTCCTCGATCCATTGATCCAGTTCCCCGGACAGGTCAAGCATCCGGCGCTCCCCCGGTTTCCGGTCCGTCTCCCGGCAGCGGCCTGCTTCCGGAGGCCCCCGCGTCCCCGGACGCCGCGAGGACACGGTCCGGCCGGATGGGGAGGTTGCGGTGACGGGTGCCGGTCGCGTGCCAGACCGCGTTGGCGATGGCGGCCGCCGCTCCCACGATGCCGATCTCGCCGATGCCCTTGATGCCGACGGGGTCGTTCGGGTCCGGGTCCTCGATCCAGTCGGCCTCGACGCGGAGCACGTCGGCGTTCGTGGCCACGTGGTAGCCCGCCAGGTCGGCACCGACGACACCGCCCGAGGCCCGGTCCCGTACGGCTTCCTCGTGGAGAGCCATGGAGATGCCCCAGATCATGCCGCCGACGAACTGGTTGCGCGCGGTGAGCGGGTTGACGATCCGGCCCGCCGCGAAGACGCCGAGCATGCGCCGCACGCGGACCTCGCCGGTGGCGGGGTCCACGGCCACCTCGGCGAACTGGGCGCCGAAGGAGTGCCGTTCGGCCGGCGCGAGGGCGCCGATGGCCGCGGTGGTGTCCGACCGTACGGTGATGCCCTCCGCGGGGATGTCCGTGCCCAGGGCCAGCCTGTCCCGCAGTTCGCCGGCGGCGGCCGTGACGGCCCAGGCCCAGGAGCGGGTGCCCATGGAACCGCCTGCGATCATCGCCGGGCCGAAGTCGCTGTCGCCGATGCGCACCCGGACGCGCTCCGGGGGCACACCGAGCGCGTCGGCGGCGACGAGGGTGAGGGCCGTACGGGCTCCGGTGCCGATGTCGGCAGCGGCGATCCGCACGCTGAAGGTGTCGTCCGGGTGGGCGGTCACGGTCGCGGTGGACGGCGCGGCGCCCGCCGGGAACGAGGCGGCGGCCGTGCCGGTGCCCAGCAGCCAGCGTCCCTCCCGGCGCAGGCCGGGTCGCGGGTCGCGGTCCGCCCAGCCGAACCTGCGGGCGCCCTCCCGGAAGCAGGCGGCCAGGTTGCGGCCGGCGAACGGCAGGCCGGAGACGGGGCCCTTGTCGGGTTCGTTGCGCAGGCGCAGCTCGATCGGGTCGAGGCCGCACTTCTCGGCGAGTTCGTCCAGCGCCGCTTCCAGGGCGAACGATCCCGGTGCCTCGCCGGGGGCGCGCATGAACGTCGGTGTGGGCACGTCGAGGGGTACGACGCGGTTGGCGGTGTGGTGGGCGTCGGCGTCGTACATCACGCGGGCGACGCCGGCGCTCGGTTCGACGAACTCGTGGACGGTGGAGGTGAGGCTGACCGAGCGGTGCTCCAGTGCGCGCAGGCGGCCGTCGGCGTCGGCGCCGAGCCGGACGTGCTGGGTGGTGGGGCTGCGGTAGCCGGCGAGCGAGAACATCTGGCGCCGGGTCAGGACCACGCGTACGGGGCGCTGCAGGACGGTCGCGGCCATCACCGCGGCCACCTGGTGGGCGCGCACGCCCTTGCTGCCGAAGCCGCCGCCGACGTGTTCGGAGCGGACGCGCACGGCGGCGGGGTCGAGCGAGAAGAGGTTCGCGAGCTCGCCGATGACCCAGGTGGCGCCCTGGTTGGAGTCGATGACCTCCAGCCGTCCGCCGTCCCAGCGGGCGGTCGCCGCGTGCGGCTCCATCGGGTTGTGGTGCTCTTCGGGGGTGGTGTACTCCTCGTCCACGACGGCGGCGGACGCGGCCAGTTCGACGTCCAGGTCCCCCTTCTCCGTCACGGCGGGCATGTGTCCGTCCACCGGGTGGGCGTCGGGGTGCTCGCCCGTGAACTCCACGTCGTGGGGCTGCTGTTCGTAGTGGACCACCAGTGCCTCCGCGGCCTCCCTGGCCTGTTCGGAGGTCTCGGCGACGACGAGGGCGACCGGCCAGCCCAGGTGCGGTACGCGGTCGTGCTGGAAGACGGCGCAGGTCGGGTCCGGCGGGATGCCCAGCAGGCCGACGTAGTCGGTCGAGACGCGGGGCGCGTTGCGGTGGTCCAGGACGGCGAGGACGCCCGGCATGGCGAGGACGGCGTCGGTGTCGATGGCGCTGATGCGGCCGCGGGCGACGGTGGACAGGGCCAGCCAGCCGTACGCGAGGTCGGCGAAGGGCACCTCGCCCGCGTAGCGGGCCGCTCCGGTGACCTTGTCCCGGCCCTCCACGCGGGTGTGCGCCGTACCGACTGCAGGGGCGGGTGCGGGTGTCCGGGTTCCGGTGGTGGCGGTGGTCATCGGGCGGACTCCTCGGTGAGTCGGGTCAGCTCGGCCACCACGAGGTTGCGCATGAGGGCCACCTTGTATCCGTTGTGCGGCAGCGGCCTGGCCGCCGCCAGTTCGGCGTCCGCCGCTGCCGCGAAGGTCGTGGCGTCGGCCGGAGCGCCGATGAGGACGCGTTCGGCTGCCAGGGCGCGCCAGGGACGGGAGGCGACCGCGCCGAGCGCCAGGCGCGCGTCCCGGACGACGCCGTCGCGGACGTCGAGCGCGGCGGCGAGGGAGCCGATGGCGAACGCGTACGAGGCACGCTCGCGGACCTTGCGGTAGCGGGAGCCGGCGGCGACCGGGACGGGCGGCAGCGTGACGCCGGTGATCAGCGCGCCGACGGGCAGGGCGGTCTCCAGGTGCGGGGTGTCGCCGACGGGCAGGTAGAACTCGCCGAGCGGCAACTCCCCCGGCCCGTCGGGGGCTTCGTAGTGCACGACGGCGTCGAAGGCGGTGAGGGCGACGGCCATGTCCGAGGGGTGTACGGCCACGCAGTGGTCGGACGCGCCCAGGATCGCGTGGTTGTGGTGGTCGCCCTCCAGGGCGGGGCAGCCGCTGCCGGGTACCCGCTTGTTGCAGGGCGCGGTGATGTCGGTGAAGTAGCCGCAGCGGGTGCGCTGGAGCAGGTTGCCGCCGACCGTGGCCATGTTGCGCAGCTGGCCGGAGGCCCCGGCCAGCACCGCCTGTGCCAGCGCCGGGTAGCGCCGCCGGACCTCGGGGTGGGCGGCCAGGTCGCCGTTGGTGACGGTGGCGCCGATGCGCAGGCCGCCGTCGGGTGTGGATTCGATCTCGTCGAGGGGCAGTTCGCGGATGTCGATGAGCCGGTTCGGCCGTTCGACACCGGTCTTCATGAGGTCGACGAGGTTGGTGCCGCCGCCGAGGAAGCGGGTGTCCGGGTCCGCGCCGAGCAGGGCGACGGCGCCGGCCACGTCGGACGCGCGCTGGTAGCCGAACTCCCTCATGCCACAGCCCCCTCGGCGTCGGTCGCGGAGCCGGCGGGCGCCCGTCCGTGGGTGTCCGCGCTCGTGCCGGCCGCGGCCGCGCGGGCCACCGCCTCGACGATCGAGACATAGGCGCCGCAGCGGCACAGATTGCCGCTCATCCGTTCTCGGATCTCGTCGGCGGTCAGGGGCGGTGGTCCCGCTTCGGGCCTGACGTCGTCGGTGACGGCGCTCGGCCAGCCGGCGGCGTGCTCCTCGATCACCCCGATCGCCGAGCAGATCTGTCCGGGGGTGCAGTAGCCGCACTGGTAGCCGTCCAGGTCGAGGAATGCCTGCTGCACGGGGTGCAGCCGCTCGCCCTCGGCCAGTCCTTCGACCGTGGTGATCTCGTGGCCTTCGGCCGCCACGGCCAGTTGCAGGCAGGAGACCGTTCGGCGCCCGTCGAGCAGAACGGTGCAGGCACCACATTGCCCCTGGTCACAGCCCTTTTTGGAACCGGTCAGATCGAGGCGCTCACGCAGGGCGTCGAGCAGCGTGGTGCGGTGGTCGACGGGCAGTGTGTACTTCTCGCCGTTGATCTTCAAGGTGATGACACTGGACGTCGATAGGGCCATGAGCAGCTTCTTTCGCGTTTCCAAAGGGAATTGGGGGTCCGGCGACAGGAGTGCCGGCTGGTGCGAAGCGTGCGAGGTGGGTGCCGGGGCAACGTGAGGAACCGGATGCGCGGGGACCTGACCGCGGGCGGCAGGTCCCGACTGCCGGTCGGCGGATACCGAGGTGGCAGGCGCCGACTGCCGTGAGGCCTCGCCCGCGGCTATCGTGGGCGTAACCGGACGACTGTCCGCTACCCCTGAAACGTAACGGACAGTTGTCCGCTTAGCAAGTGCGGGCTTCGGCCAGGAACCCGCGAGGAGGACGAGTGCCGCAGAAGAAGGACGCACCCCTGCGCTCGGACGCCCAGCGCAACCGTGAACGCATCCTGGAAGTGGCACTCACCGAGCTGACGCGCTGCGCGGACGCCCCGCTGAGCGCGATCGCGAAAAAGGCCGGCGTCGGGCAGGGCACGTTCTACCGCAACTTCCCCAACCGCGAGGCACTGGTCCTCGAGATCTACCGGCACGAGATGCAGCAGGTCGCCGACAGCGCCTGCCACTTGCTGCGGACCAGGCCGCCCGAGCGTGCGCTGCGGGCCTGGATGGACCGGCTGGCGGAGTTCGCCATGGCCAAGGCCGGCCTGGCCGACGCGATCCGGCAGGTCACCGGTGCCCCGGGCGGACCGGCGAAGCCGGAGCCCACACCGGTCGCCGCCGCGGCGGACCTCCTCCTGCGCGCCAACGAGGAGGCCGGCACCATCCGCCCGGGCGTCACCGCCGACGACCTCCTCCTCGCCATAGCGGGCCTCTGGCAGCTCGCTCCGCACGAGGACTGGCAGCCACGCGCCGCCCGCCTCTTCGACCTCGTCATGGACGGCCTGCGCACGGGGGCGCCCGAGGGCTGAGCACGTCCGGCCCACGTCGCCCGGCAGAGGCTCGGCAGGGACGCGGCGCCGCCGGTGTCCGCCGACGGGTCCGTGCCCGGCGCGGCGCCACCGGTGCCCGCCCGACGAGTTCGATCACGGCCGGGAACGACCGCGACGGGGCAGCACGCGGTACCGGCCCCCGGCAGGTGCTCGGCAGGGACGCGGCGCCGCTGATGTCCGCCCGCCGAATTCGAGCCCGGCCCCGCCCTCGGGCACCACAGGGTGGCGGCCCGCCTGCCGGAGCACGGCCGGAAACGACCGCGACGAGGCGGCACGCGGTACCGGAGGCCGGGTGCCGACACCACTCACAGGACCGAGGTGTCCGCCGACGGGTTCATGCCCGGCCCCGCCCTCGGGCACGACAGGATGGCGGCCCGCCTGCCGGAGCACGGCCGGAAACGACCGCGACGAGGCGGCACGCGGTACCGGAGGCCGGGTGCCGACACCGCTCACAGGACCGAGGTGTCCGCCGACGGGTTCATGCCCGGCCCCGCCCTCGGGCACCACAGGGTGGCGGCCCGCCTGCCGGAGCACGGCCGGAAACGACCGCGACGAGGCGGCACGCGGTACCGGAGGCCGGGTGCCGGCGCCACGTCGCCCGGCGGGGGCCCGGCAGGGATGCGACGCCGCCGGTGCCCGCCGGCGGGTCGGCGCGCGTACCGGAGGCCGGGTGCCAGCGCCGCTCACAGGCCCAAGGTGACCGCCGCTCCGACCCCGCCCAGGCCGAGGGCGACCGCGGCCTCGGGCCAGCCGCCGCGGCCCCAGGGGAGGTAGTGGTCGACGGAGAGGCGGCCGGGACCGATGGCCGCGACGGCCAGGGCGGCCACGGCGATGCAGACGTTGTACTCCACACCGCCGTCCTCGTCCCAGAGACCGTGGGCGCCGGTGACGGTCACCATCGCGTTGATCATCGTGCCGATCAGCGCGGCGGCCGCGAGCGGCGTCAGCAACCCGAGGGCCAGGCCGAGTCCGCCGAGGAACTCGGACCCGCCGCCGATGACGGCGAAGACCTTCCCCGGGCGGTATCCGAGCCCGGCGAAGGCCTGACCGGTCGCCGTCAGGCCGCCGCCGCCGAAGAGTCCGAACAGTTTCTGCGCGCCGTGCGCGGCCATCAGCAGCCCGAAGGTCAGCCGCAGAAGCAGCAGGCCCCAGTCCGCGGCGGACGACGTCGATGCGTTCGTGGCGTGCGCGTCCGCCGGACCTGGCGGACGGCGCGGAATGCGATTCTCGTTCATGCCAGTGCTCCGATAGCGCGCCGCAACGGGCATTGCCCCCCTGCCGATCCTTCCGCCGCGTCCATGATCACGCATCCGGGGCGGGCCCGGACCCCGGGCGGTAGCCTGCTCGTGAGGACAGCCATGGCCGACGAGGTACGCATCCGGCTCCTCGGCGGGTTCGCGGTGGCGGTCGAGGACCGCCCGGTCGCCGCCGGGGCGTGGCGCCTGCGCAAGGCCCGCAGCCTGCTGAAACTGCTCTGCCTGGCACCCGGCCACCGGATACACCGCGAACAGGTCTACGACCTGCTGTGGCCCGGCCTCGACCGGTCGGCGGCGTCGAACAACTTGCACCAGGTGCTGTACGCGGTGCGCCGCGCGCTGGCCGCCACGGGAGCGCCGGGTGAGGTCGTGGTGCTCCGCGACGACATGGTGGTCCTCGGCCCGGAGGGCGGCGTACGGGTCGACCTCGACGCCTTCGACGAGGCGTCCCGGCGGGCCTCCGACGGTGGCGGCACCGCGGCCTACCGCGCCGCACTCGACCTGGCCGGGCCCGGTCTGCTGCCGGAGGACCGGTACGAGGCCTGGGCGGGCGAGGCGGCCGAGGCGCTGGAGAGACGGCGCGCGGCCCTGCTGCTCGGCCTCGCCGAGGCGCTGGAGCAGGATCACGACACGGCCGGGGCCCTCGACGTACTGCGGACCCTGGTGGCCGGGGATCCCCTGCACGAACCCGGTCACCGGGCTCTGATGCGCGTCCTGGCCGAGGCGGGGCGGCGCCGGGAGGCGCTGGCCGTGTACGAGAGTCTGCGGGACGCGCTCCGGCGCGACACCGGCGCCGACCCCGACCCGCAGACGCGCGGGCTCTACCGTGCGCTGCTGGCCGACTCGGTCGAGCCCCCAAAGGAGCCGGCGCCCCTTCGGCACCGGCTGCCGGCACCGGCCACCGCGCTCATCGGGCGGGAACGGGAGATGGCGGAGATCGTACGGTCCCTGGGGTGCGGCAGGTTGCTCACCCTCACCGGGGCCGGTGGTTGCGGCAAGACCCGGCTGGCGCTCGCCGTGGCTGCCCGCCGGGGCGGCGACTTCCGGGACGGTGCCTGCTTCGTGGACCTGGCCGGGCTGGCGGAGCCGGACCTCGTGCCCGAGGCGGTCGCGACCGCTCTGGGGCTCCCCCTGCCGCCGTCGGGCGGGAGCCGGCAGGCGCTGGTGGCCCAGCTGACCGGACGGGAGCTGCTGCTGGTGCTGGACAACTGCGAGCACCTCGTCGACGCGTGCGCCGCCCTGGCCTCCCAGGTCATCGCGCGCTGTCCGGGCGTCGTCGTCCTCGCGACCAGCCGGGAGCCGTTGCGCAGCTACGGGGAGCGGACCTTCCGGGTGCCCTCGCTGGGGCTGCCGGATCCGCACCGGCTGCCGTCCGTGGCGGAATTGGGCCGCTTCGCCTCCGTACGGCTGTTCACGGAGCGCGCGGCGCAGGCGGACCCGGGGTTCCGGCTGACCGACCGGAACGCCACCGCCGTCGCGCAGATCTGCTTCCGGCTCGACGGCATGCCGCTGGCCCTCGAACTCGCGGCGGCCCGGGTGCACGTGCTGGCGCCGCGGCAGATCGCCGAACGGCTCGACGACGCCCTGGTCCTCCTCGGCCGGGGCGACCGGCGGGGCGTGACCCGGCAGGAGACGCTGCTGGCCACCCTGGAGTGGAGCCATCGCCTGCTCGACGAGGAGGAACAGCGCCTGTTCCGCCGGCTCGCGGTGTTCGTGGGCGGGTTCTCGCTGGCCGCCGCCGAGCAGGTGTGCGCGGACGGCGCGGACGAAGGCGCCGTCCTGGACGTCCTCGACCGGCTGGCCGACAAGTCCCTGGTGTCGGTGGAACCCCGGCAGGACGAGGTGCGCTACCGGCTGCTGGAGACCATCCGCCAGTACGCCGCGGGCCGGCTGCGGGCCGCCGGGGAGGCGGCGGCGACCGAGGTCCGGCACCGGCGTTTCTACCTGGCGCTCGCCGAGTCCTGGGACCGCGAGCCGCCCGCGGGGGTGCCGGCCGCCACGTCGCTGGAGCTGGAGGCCGACCACGGCAATCTGCGGGCCGCCCTGCGCTCCCTCCTGCGCGACGAACCGGACGGCGCGCTGCGGCTGGCCGTCGCCCTGCGGTCGTTCTGGGCCGAACGGGGACTGCTCGCCGAGGGCCGGCGATGGCTGGAGGACGCCCTGGCCGCCGCGCCGGACCCGTCCCCGCAGAGGGCACGGGCGCTGATGGGACGGGCCGTGCTGGCGATCCGCCTGGGTGACGGCGCCCCGCTGGAGGAGATCGCCGAGCAGATCGTGGCGGTGCACCGGGGACGCCCGGACCCGGCGGCGCTGGCGTCCGCCCACTGCCAGCGGGCCATCCTGCTCTGGATGCGCGGCTCGTGGGAGCGGGCCCGCACCGCCCTCGACGTCGCGCGCGCCCTCGCCCTGGAAGCGGGTGAGCCGTCGGTCCTCGCCGCCGCCGCGCATCTCGCGGGCGTCTGGGCCGTCTGCCGCGGTGAGGGCGCGGCGGCCCGGGAGGCAGCCGGGGAGAGCCTGCGGCTGCTGGAGGACGTCAAAACCGGCTGCCGGCCCTTCTTCCCGGTCATCACACCGGGTTACACGGTCGAGGAGGCCGCGTCCGGACAGGTCTCGCTGTACTTCGAGGAGACGGTGCTGGCCGGCCGAGCGGTGGGCCCGTCCCGCGCCCGCGGCCACGCCCTGGCGAACCTCGCGTGGGCGTGCCGCCTCGACGGGGACACCGGCGCCGCCACGACGGCGGCGGAACGCGGTGTCGACTGCTTCCGCGGGCTGGGCGACCCGTACGGCGAGTCCCTGGCCCTGAACACGCTCGGCAACGTCCTGCGCGGCGCGGGCGATCCGGAGGCCGCCGGCCCGTGCCTGGACGCTGCGCTGGCGATCAGGCGCCGCCTCGGGGACCGGCGCGAGGAGGGCATCACCCTCGGCTGCCTGGGGCTGCTCCGGCTGGCCGGTGGTGAAACCGGCGCCGCCCGGACCGCCTTCACCCGGGCCCTCGCGGGCTTCGAGGAGACCGACGATCTCCCGGGCACCATCAACGGCCTGCTGCACCTGGGGCTCGTCGCCCGGGCCTCCGGCGACCCGGTACGCGCCCGTACCCTCCTCGGCCGTGCCCGGGAGCTGGAGCACGTCGCCGGGTCGACGTCCGCCGCCGGCTGGGTCTGCCTGATGCTGGCGCGGTTGCAGGAGCAGGCGGGGCAGCACCGGGCGGCCGAGGCGACGGCCGCCCGGGCCGGCGAGTTGTTCGCCGGCCTCGGCGACGCCCGGGGAACGGCCGCCCTGCGCCGCACGATGCCACGGGCGGCCGGCGGCAAAGCCGCTGCTGAGTGAGTGCTAAGAGCCGCTGCCTACGGTCGTGGGAGTCAGCCGAAGCACTCACACCGAGGAGCCGACCATGTCGATCGACACGGCAAAGGGGGTCCTGGGGGACGCCACGATCGCCGAGCTGGAGGCGGGCCTGCGCGGCACCGTCGTGCGTCCCGACGACGCCGACTACGACCGGGCCCGCGCGGTCTGGAACGGGTGCCACGACAAGCACCCGGCCCTGATCGTGCGCTGCGCCGGGACGGCCGACGTGATCCGCGCCGTCGAGTTCGCCCGCAGCCAGGACCTGCTCGTCGCCGTGCGCGGCGGCTCGCACAGCATCGCCGGGTTCTCCACCTGCGACGACGGCATCGTCATCGACCTGTCCGCCATGAAGGGCGCGGTCGTCGACCCCGTGCGGCGCCGGGTGGTCGCCCAGCCGGGCATGACCTGGGGGGACCTCGACCACGAGACCCAGGCGTTCGGGCTCGCCGTGACCGGTGGCCTGGTGTCCACGACCGGCATCTCCGGCTTCACCCTCGGCGGCGGGGTGGGCTGGCTGCTGCGGCGCCACGGCCTGGCCTCCGACAACCTGACGGCGGCCGAGGTCGTGACGGCGGACGGCCGCGTGGTGCGCGCGGACGCGCGGGAGCACCCGGAGCTGTTCTGGGCCCTTCGGGGCGGCGGCGGGAACTTCGGTGTCGTGACCTCCCTGGAGTACCAGCTGCACCCGGTCGGGCCGCAGATCCTAGGCGGCCTGATCGTCTACCCCCTGGATCAGGCCCGGCAGGTCGTCACGGGCTGGCGGGACCTGATCGGCGGCATGCCCGACGAGCTGACGACGCTGGTCAACCTGATGACGGCGCCTCCCCTGCCGTTCCTGCCCGAGGAGGTGCACGGCACCAGGGTCGCGGTGGTGCTCGGGATGTACGCGGGCGCCCCGGCCGCCGGCGAGGCGGCGGTGGCTCCGCTGCGGGCGCTGGGCACCCCCGTCGCCGACCTCATGGGCCCGATGCCGTACACGGGCATGCAGTCGATGATCGATCCGCTCTGGGCGGCCGGTGCGCAGAACTACTTCACGTCCGCGTTCATCGAGCCTTCCGACGCCGCGCTCGACGCCGTCCTGCGCCGGCACCTGACGACACCCACGCCGAACAGCGAGCTGCATCTGCACCAGCTGGGCGGTGCCTTCGCCCGGATGCCCGCCGACGCCACCGCCTTCAGCCAGCGGGACGCGGGCGTGCTGTGCAACGTCGTCGCGCGCTCCCCCGACGCGACGGATTTCGACTCGCACATCGCCTGGGCCCGGAGCACCCGCGAGGAGATCGCCCGCCATGGCCGCGGGGCCATGTACGTCAACTTCACGGGCGACGCCGCCGAGGACAAGGTGCGCGCCTCGTACCCGGACGCCGTCCACCGGCGGCTCGTCGCCGTCAAGGACACCTACGACCCGGCCAACGTGTTCCGGCTCAACCAGAACATCCGCCCCTCGAAGACGAGTTGACGGCAACCAACAGCCCGGCCGCCCTGCGGAGGGCGGCCGGACCCGTGTCAGAAGGCGATCTCGTCGAACAGCACGGGCAGGTCCGGTTCCGGGGCGCGGCCCAGTACCTGCTCGGCCCAGATGACCTTGCCCTTCGCCACGTACCGTGTCCCCCAGCTGTCCGCGAACTGGGACACCAGGAACAGCCCGCGCCCTCCCTCGTCGTTGGATCCCGCGCGGCGCAGCCGGGGCGAGGTGTTGCTGCCGTCGGAGACCTCGCAGACGAGGGTGCTGCCCAGCAGGATCCTGACCCGGCCCGGCGGGGCGCCGTAGCGGATGGCGTTGGTGAGGAGCTCGCTGAGGATCAGTTCCGTGCTGAACGCCTGCTCCTCCAGCCCCCAGTCGGCGAGTCGCGTGCTCACCTCGGTGCGGGTCCGGGACACGGCCGTGGTGTCGAACGGTACGTCCCAGGTCGCGACGCGGGACGGGTCGAGCAGCCGGGTCCGGGCCACCAGCAGCGCCACGTCGTCACTGGGGTGCTCGGGCAGCATCGTCGTCATGAGGGCGCGGCAGGTCTCCTCCGGGGTCTGGTCGGCGTGCGCGACGGTGGAGCGGAGCATGTCCAGTCCCTCGTCGATGTCCCGGTCGCGGCTCTCGATGAGGCCGTCGGTGAACAGGACGAGCCGGCTGCCCTCGGGGAGGTCCAGCTCGCCCGTCTCGAAGGGGTGTCCGCCGACGCCCAGGGGCGGGGACAGCGGCAGGTCGGGGAAGGTCACTCGGCCTTCGGGGTCCACCACGGCGGGCGCGAGGTGGCCTGCGCGGGAGAGGGTGCAGTGCCCGCCGACGGGGTCGTAGATGGCGTAGAGGCAGGTGGCGCCCGTGAGCGGTGCGCGGTCGTCCTCGTGTGCCGTCGGCGTGTCGAGGCGGGTGACCATCTCGTCGAGGTGCCCGAGCAGTTCGTCGGGGGTCAGGTCGAGGGAGGAGAAGTTCAGCACGGCGGTGCGCAGCCGGCCCATGGTGACCGCGGCCTGCAGCCCGTGTCCGACGATGTCGCCGACGACCAGGGCCACCCGGAAGCCGGGCAGCGGGATGACGTCGAACCAGTCTCCGCCCACACCGGAGCGCGCGGGCAGATAGCGCGAGGCGATCTCCAGCGCGTCCTGTTCCGGCAGGCCGAGGGGCAGCAGGTTGCGCTGGAGGGTCACCGCCATGGCGTGCTCACGGCCGTACCGGCGGGCGTTGTCGATCGCGACGGCGGCCCGGGCGACCAGTTCCTCGGCCACGGCGACGTCGCCCTCCTCGAACCGGGGGGAGTCGGCGGCCCGCCAGAAGTTGACCATGCCGAGTACCACCCCGCGGGCGCGGAGCGGCACCGTGATCAGTGAGTGGATGCCGGAATCCAGCACTCGCCGGGCCCCGTCCGGGTCCTGGGCCCGCCAGTCCTGGGCGTCGTGCAGTGTCGGCACCAGGACGGCCTTGCCGCGGCGCAGGGCCGCCACGCTCGGCGTGTCCGCCATCACGAAGCGGATCACCTCGCCCACCGGTTGCAGCGGCGTCCCCGACCGGGAGGCGCGCAGCGCGGTGCGCCGCATCTGGCGCACCGCTCCCGTGGGCTCCTCGCCGCGCAGCACGGAGTCGAGGAGTTCCACCGTGACGACGTCGGCCAGCCGCGGGACGGCCACCTCGGAGAGCTCCTCTGCGGTGCGCCGCACGTCGAGCGTGGTGCCGATCCGCATCCCGGCCTCGTACAGGAACGACAGCCGGCCCCGCGCCAGCTCGGCCTGCCCGGATAGGGCCCTCAGCTCGGTGGTGTCCCGGAAGGTGGCGACGAGGCCCTGGGCATCGCCGTCCGGTCCGATGAGCCGGGTGTTCACCGCCAGCAGCCGGTCGCCCGCCGGAGTCACCTCGTCGGACGCGGACTCCCCTGACAGCAGCAGCCGTCGCAGTCCGGGCCCCAGCTTCAGCTCGTTCAGCTTGCGCCCGTCGGCGTCCTCGGGCAGGTCCAGCAGCCGGTGTGCCTCGTCGTTGGCGAGCAGCACGCGTCCGTCGCCGCCGATGATCAGGACGCCTTCGCGCACCGCGTGCAGCACGGCGTCGTGGTGCTCGTACATCCTGGTCATCTCGGCCGGGCCGAGCCCGTGGGTCTGCCGCAGCAGCCGGCGGCTGACGAGCGCGGTGCCGCCGGTCGCGAGCAGCAGTGCCCCGGCCGCCGCCCCGAGCAGGATGGGCAGCTGGTCGTTCAGCACGTGGGCGAGGTTGGCGTACTGGATACCGGCGCTGACCATGCCGACCACGCGCCTGCTCGCGTCCGTCACGGGGACGACCGCGCGCACGGCGTCGCTGGGCTGCCCGTGGTACGTCTCGGTGAACGCCTCGCCCGCGGCGGCCGGCCCGACACCCTCGGCCTTCTTGCCGATGAGGGCCGGGTCGGTGTCGGCGAGCCGGACACCCTTGGGGTCGAGGACGGTGATGAAGTCGACTCCGGCGGCCTTCTCCGCCTCCTCCGCCGCCTGCTGGAGCCGTACGCCGGCGCCCGGTGACCGCAGGGCGAGCGCCGTACCGGGTGCGTGCGCGAACGCCTCGGCGGCGGCCAGCGACTTCTCCCGGGCGCTCTGCTCGCCGTCGTAGCGGCCCTGCACCACCAGGGCGGCGGACGCCACGGCGACGAGCACCAGCACGATGAGGGCCTGGAGCAGAAAGACCTGCGCGGCGAGCGTGCGGATGCTCAAAGGTGATGTGAAGCGGCGTCCGCGTGACGGCCCTGGACCGCGGGGCGGTCCGGACGACCGCCGCCAGCCGAGCGGCAGCGCCGCTCTCGCCCATGACCGGCGGGAACGTCCGCTCATGCCCCTTTTCTAACACTCAGGCTCGTCGGTCGGCGACCGGTGCGTCCGCCGCCGACGGGTCCGGGACGGGAAAACGCCTGGTCGGGGCGGGTTCTGGCCGGTCCCTCCTTGTCATGTGGCGGGCCGGGAACAGGTGACGTCCCGGGCCGGCGGCCGGCCACTCGCCAGGCAGGCGTCGACCGCGGTGTCGACGCAGGAACTGCCGAAGACGCCGTAGAGCGCGTGCTGGTCCGCTCCGCGCAGGGTGATCAGGCGGGAGCCGGGCCGCCTTCGGTGCACCGCCCGCGCGCCGGGATGGACGGTTCGCGGGTCGCCGGTGGCGTTGACGAGCAGGGCCGGCAGGTCGGCGCGGATCCTCGTCGGCCGCGCGCGGGGCGGGTCCCAGAACGCGCACGCGCCGATGTCGTTCGTGACGGGGGCGAACAGCGTGTCGGTCGTGTCCGCGCGCCGCAGGTCGCGCCGGTAGGTCTCCGGGGCGGGCACGGTGTGCCGGCGCGGCCGCCGTCGACCAGGACCGCGGCGCCGGCGATCCGGTCACGGGTCACCAGGTGGTGTACGGAACGGCGCACCTCCGCGGCTGTGCCGCACGGTCGGGGCGGGTGGCGCTAGGGCCGCGCGGAGGCCGCCGCCGGAACGGTGCCGAGCGTCGTCGGTGCGGTGACGCGTGCGAGGGCCGTGGCGAGGGCCGCGGTCAGGAGGCGGGTACGCCGGCACGGTGCGGGACTCGGTACGTGGATCGCCATGGGGCATCACGCCAGGCATCGCCCGGGTCGCGGTCACTGCGGCAGGCAGCCGGTTCACGGTGGGGGCGGCACCAGCACGGCGAGAGGAGCGGCCCCCCCCTTGCCCAGGGGACGCAACCTCGGCCCGTGCGTTGCCCTCTCACCCTCCGGAAGGGGGACACATGAAGATCACGCTTCGATCCGCGTCCGTCGCTGCGGCGCTCGCCGGCTGCTGCCTGGCACTCGTCTCGTGCGGCACGGATCACCCGGAGGCGCGCGGGACGGGTGGGCCGACGGGTCCGGCCGCCGGGACGGCCACGGCCACGCCCGCGCCGGGAGTCCCGGCGCTCCGGGCGTTCCGGACGTACCTGCGGACGGAAGGGCCGAAGGCGGACGCCGCCATCGCCTCACATGTGCTGGGCGTCCGTGTCCACGAGGCCGGGTCCGGCGCGCGGACCAGGGCCACGGTCGAGGTGGACTACGGGGTGTGGGACGACGAGCGGCTGGACCGCACCGCCGAGGTGTTCGCGCGGTGGCGGCGTTCCGTGTACGGCGACCACGGCCACGTCCGGGTACTGGCACCGGCGAAGATGGACGCGGAACGGGACTGGTAGGAGGGGCGCGGCCCGGCTCAGTCGTGGACGGGTGTCATCTCCGCGGTGGCCCCGGCCGTCTGGTCGCCGTACGCGATGCGTGACATGTCGGTCAGCAGCGAGTCGAGCCAGGACACGGTGGCGTAGTACAGGCGCGGGGCGCCGGGCGGCTCCAGGGTGAAGCCCGCGAGGACGGAATCGATCAGCGGCAGGGGCGCGGTCGGGGTGTCGTCGCCGGGGTCGAGGGCCGCCGACACCAGCAGCATCCGCCCGGCCACCCGCTCCCCCAGTCCGCCGACCGAGTCGGCCGCGGCCATGTTCAGCCTGGCGAGCGGTGGGTCCAGCAGCCGGTCGGAGCCCCACAGGGTGTGGTGCCCGGCGATCAGCACCGACTGCCAGTCCGCGGGCTGCACCGTCTCGTGCCCCCGGCCGCCGAAGGGCGTCGGTTCGCTCTGGTACTGCGCGTACGCCGACTCGGCGAGGATGACCGCGCGTTGCAGGGACCGATGGCCGGGGACCCGCGAGGGGGCGGCCGTCCCGCAGCCGCCCGCGACGGAGGCGCCGGTCGCGACCACGATCTCGGCCGCCCTGCGCAGGAGTTCCGCCCCCGCGTGCCGCAGCTCGTCATGAGCTCCCCGGGGCCAGGCCAGCAGGCCGAAGACCGCGCCGATCGCGCTGCCGACCAGCACGTCCAGCATCCTGGCCTCCGCCAGTCGCCAGGTCGGCGGCGCCAGCTGGGCGAAGACGAGGGCGACGAGCACGGTGAACAGACCCTGTGCCCAGCCGACGCCCTTGACCGGCCCCACGGTGAAGGCGAACAGCATCCACAGGGGCAGCAGGGCGGCGTACACGGCGTTCTCGCCGCCCGCCGCGGTCAGGATGCCGGCGGCCAGCACGGCTCCCGCGAGCGTGCCCGTCAGCGCCCGGCGGATGGTGCTCCAGGTCTCGTCCATGGTGGTCCGGGTCAGGGTGAGCGTGGCCAGGGTGGCCCAGAAGCCGTGCGGCAGGGTGTCCAGCCCGGCCACGAGCCTGGCCGCCGTCAGAGCCAGGGCGATACGGACCGCGTTCTGAAAGAACACCGACCCTCGTCCGGCGTGGCCGCGCAACCGGTGCCACCACAGGACGGGGGCCGAGGCGGTGGCGTACCAGAACCGGCCCCGTGCCACCTCCACCCGGGCGTGCCGGCCCCGCACGGCCAGATCGGCCGCGGTGCCCATGGCGAGCGCCGCGTCGGCGATCTCCAGCAGGGCGGCGTGCAGGCGCAGTACGGCGGGCGGGAGACCGGCCGGCGTGGTCCCGTTCTCCGGTACGGATCGGGCGGAGCCGGTGGCGAGGAAGGCCGGGCCCCCCGCCCCGGCCGTCAACGCGGTACCGGGTTCGGTGGCCGGGCCGGGTCCCGCCGACGCGGCCGACAGACGGGCGCGGGCCTCGACCAGCTCCTTGTGCGGCTCCACGGGGGACGGCCCCCCGTCCAGGCACGTCTCGGTCGCCGTGGCCAGCCGTGCCACGGCCCGCAGGACCGCGAGCACCTGGGGGCCCGGTCGTTCCCCGCGCACCGCGCGCAGCCGTGCCAGCCGCCCGAGCAGGGCACGGGTGGCGAGACCCGTGTGGGACAGTGCCCGGTCGCGCACCCCGGGCCCGGCGGGGCGCTCCGCCTCCGGCACGGTCAGGGACCGCAGCGACTGGCCCGCCTCCCGGGCCTCGCGGATGTCGGCGGCGGTCAGGGCGTGCGGCGGCGCGACGAGGAGGATCGCGCAGCGGGCGGCGGTCCCCGCGGCCCGGGTGGCTCGCGCGCGGTACGTCTCCGGGCGCCGCTCGGGCAGGATCAGCGCCTCGGCGGCGATGAACAGGGCCAGCCCGGTGGTCGTCCCGATCAGCCGGTCGTCGAGGGAGGCGGGGTCGTACGGGGGGAACGACGGCAGGATGTACAGCAGCTGCAGGCCCGGTGCCGCCCCCGCCTGACGGGGCCCGCCCACGGCGGAGAAGGCCAGCGCGAAGCCGACCACCAGCATGCCGACGACCGCGGTCCACGTCCGCACCGACAGGTAGGTGCCGACGACGACCAGCACCCAGCACACCGGCACCAGGCGGGCCACCACCGCCGCGCGCTGCCGTCCGGTGCCCGGGATCCGGGAGAGGCCGCCGAGGGCCACGGTGGCGAACAGCGCGTAGGTGGCCGCGACGGGGTCGCCGAGGCCGTAGCGGAAGAGGAAGAAGCCGGCTGCGGCGACCAGCGTCACACGTATCGCCCGGCGGCCCGGGGCCACGTAGGCGGCCGGTATCCGACCGGCTGGGACACCCCACACCCCTACAGAATCTCCCACCCGCGCACGCCCGGCACCTTTCAGGGTTCTCGGTGCTCGTGCGCGGCGCGCTCCAGCTCCTGTGCCTCCGCCTCCGCCAGCCGGGTCTCGGCCTCCACGTCGATCGAGCGGGTCAGCCACCAGTAGAGCAGCGCGGACACCGGCAGCCCGATGAACAGGGAGATGTCGGCTCCGCCGAGCGCGTCCGCGGCGGGGCCGACGAACAGGGTGCCGACGGAGAAGAACGGGATCATGACGGCGAAGCCGACCAGGTAGGCGATGATGCCGTGCCAGCCCCACCGGCCGTAGATGCCGTTCGGCTTGAAGATCTCGGCGATGGCGTAGTGGCCGCGGCGCACCACGTAGTAGTCCATGAGGTTGACCGCGGTCCAGGGGATGAACAGGTAGAGGACCAGCAGCAGGAAGTTGTTGAAGTTGGCGAGGAAGTTCGCCGTCGCGGACAGCGCGCCGATCAGGGAGAGCGCCGCGGTCAGGCCGATGGTCAGCAGGCGTACGCCCAGCGTCGGCCGTACGCGTTTGAACGAGTCGATGGCGCTGATGAGGGTCAGCGAACCGCCGTACATGTTGAGCGCGGTGACGGAGACCAGGCCGAGGGCGGCGAAGAGCAGCACGATCGCGCCGAAGCCGCTGAAGACCTTGTCCCCGGCGGCGTTGATCGACTTGATCGTCTCGAAGTCCTGGCCGGCCCACGCGGCGAGCAGTGCCCCGAGGACCATCAGCCAGATGCCGCCGAGCGCGGAGCCGAAGTACGTCCAGTAGAACGTCTTGCGCACCGTGACGTCCGGCGGGAGGTAGCGCGAGTAGTCGGAGACGTAGATGGCCCAGCTGATCTGGTAGCCGGCGACCACGCCGAACTGCGCGAGGAACGGGGTCAGCTTGAAGTCGCCGAGGTCGAAGGAGCCCGCCGGGTAGTGCAGGGTGACGAGCACGCCGACGGTGAAGATCCCGAAGACGACCAGGAAGGTGTACGTCAGGACCCGCTCGGCCTTGTGGATGATGTCGTAGCCGATCAGCGCGATGACGAGCGCCACGATCGTCACCACGACCACCCACAGTTTGACGCTGCCGTGCAGGGTGGTGTGCAGGGAGTCGGCGGCGAGGATGGTGTTGAAGACGTTGAAGCCGGCGTACTGCACATAGGCGAAGAGCCACACCAGCAGGGCACCGACGTAGCCGAACTGGGGGCGCGACTGGATCATCTGCGGCAGGCCCAGCTGGGGGCCCTGGGCCGAGTGGAAGGCCATGAAGAAGGTGCCGATGACCGTGCCGGAGACGATGGCCAGCAGCGACCAGATGAGGTTGCCGCCCTCGGTGATGCTGATCAGCCCCACGGCCAGGGTGGCGATCTGTGCGTTCGACATGAACCACAGGGGGCCCAGGTGCCAGAGTTTGCCGTGCCGCTCGTCCAGCGGGACGTAGTCGATGGACCGGACCTCGAGACCGGACACCCGCGGCTCCGCTGAAGTGCTCATGACGCCTCCCGAGGCCAGTGTGCCCCTGAAGGACATTGTCGTCTTCCCAGGACGCGGTGACGAGCGCGGATCGGGCGTGGATCGGGCGCGGACCGTGAACGGGTTCCCGGCCGCTCGCATTGCGGTTGTCCCCGGCTCCGTTCCGGTTCTAGGGTGCCGCGGTGGATCACTTCTCGCGTTCGTGGACGGCGTTGCGCACCGCGGTGGCCGAGCTGGGGGACGCGGATTTCGCGCGGCCGTCCGGCTGTGCCGGCTGGCTCGTACGCGACCTGGTGTGCCATCTGGTCATCGACGCCCAGGACGTCCTGATCACCCTGGTCACGCCCGTGGACGCCGAGCCCACCGTGGACGCGGTCACCTACTGGAGCCTCGTGGAACCGCCGACCGGCGAGGACCCGCTGGACGCGCTGATCCCGCGGCTTGCGGCGGCCTACGGCGAGCCGTGGCTGCTGAGGTTCCACCTCGACGACGTGGGTTCCGCCGCGGGCCGCGCCGCCGGACTCGCCGATCCGGCCGTACGGGTCGGCACCCGCGACCAGGTGCTGACCATCGGGGACTACCTGACGGCGTACGTGCTCGAATGGACGCTGCACCACCTCGACCTGATCGCGCATCTGCCGTCGGCCGCCGGGCCGCCCGCCGACACGCTCGCCGCGGCCCGCGCCGCGCTGGAGGACATCGCCGGGGCCCCGTTCCCCGCCTCCCTCACCGACCGGGACGCGCTGCTCGTCGGGACCGGCCGCCGCACACCGACCGACGCGGAGACCGCCGCCCTGGGCGCCCTCGCGGCGAGACTCCCGCTCGTCCTCGGCTGAGGGGACGCGGTCGGTCCGCGGCCACGCACTCAGTCGGCGTGGAGACGCGTGTCCAGCCAGTCGAAGACACGCTGTTCGAACAGGGCGCGGCCCATCGGCTCGCAGTGCATGTGCGCTCCCTCCGCCTGCGTGAAGCGCACCAGGTGTTTCGGGCCGGGCAGCGCGTCGTGAAGGCGCTGCGAGGCTCCGGGCCAGAAGTGCTCGCCCTCGGGGTCGGTGATCAACAGGGGCGTGGTGATCCGGTCGATGACGGGGGTGAGGTCGTACCGGGAGACCTCGGTCAGCAGGTCGAACGGGGAGTCGACGGCATAGGGCTTGGCACGCCAGCGCCAGGTGGCGGCCAGGGCGGGGTCCTCGTCCAGCGCCTCCAGGACGACCTTGTCGAAGGTCGCGCGGTCGCCCGACTCCCACAGGGCGCGCAGGTCGGGCCCCAGGTTGCGCCACCAGCTCTCCACCACACCTACCACCCCGGGGTCCGCGACGGCGGCGGCGACGCGGTGCTCGAACGCCAGCGCACGGGGCACCCAGTAACCCGCCTGACTGATGCCGGCGAGGACGATGCGGCGGGGGTCGACGTCCGGGCGGGCGACGAGGAAGTCGACGAGCGGTGTGACGACGTTCTCCCAGTCGTGCCGGAAGGTGACGCCGCGTTCGAAGAGCATGGACTGCTGGCCCGGGCCGTCGAAGAGCAGCGCACGGTATCCGCGGGCCACGGCCGGCGCGGCGAGCAGTGTCCACGCGGAGCTGATGGGGCCGTCGCTGCCGTTGTTGGCGATCAGTACGGGCAGCGGGCCGGCGCGGTCGGCCGGGCCCACCAAATATCCCGGCAGGGAACCGCCCTCGTACGGGATCGCGACCCGTTCGGCGGGGGGCTCCCAGGCACGCAGGAAGCGGTCGAAGCAGTCGCGGTGTTCGGGGAAAACCTTCCGCAGATGGGTCTCCGGATCCGGGAAGGCGTCGACGGCGACGAGGGCCGTGCCGAAGTAGCCGGCCGCGCGGAGGTACGCGTCGCGGGCGCTGGTCGTGTGTCCGGCGGCCCCGCTCCGCTCGGCCTGTGCGCGGACCCGCCGGGCCAGGTCGGTCCACACGGTGAACCACCGCCGCCCGTCGCCGTCCGCGACGGCGGACGCGGCGGACAGCACCTCGCCCACGTCCGCGCCGTGCTGCCAGGCCGAACCCAGCGCGAGCAGGATCTCGTAGTCGAACTGGTCGTTGTCGCTGAATCGGTGGGTCATGGCTGCTCCCGGACGGACCGGCACCGCCCCCGCGTCCGGACCGTACTCCCACGGTAGGAGCCCGCCCGACGGCCCGCACGCGGTGCGGCGTGCGACCGGTGGTGGGCGACCGCATGATGGAGAAGCGGTGGCGGGGGCGGTCACGACAGTGAGGGGAGAACCGCATGGCGCAGCAGCAGTCGGCGACGAAGGCCCCGGCCGAACAAGCCGTCGGCGCGGGCAGTGTGTTCCTCTCGTTCGCGCCGTGGATCATCTTCGGGGTGGTCGCGAGTCCCAGCACCTGGGAGTACGCGGCGCTCGCCGCGCTGGTCGCCGCGATCGTGCTGTCGGGCAAGGACATGCTCCGCGGGAGGCTCCGCGTCCTGGACATGGCCGGCATCGTGTTCTTCGCCGTGCTCTCGGTCCTCGCCCTGGCCCTGGACCGCGGTCAGCTCATCTGGCTGGAGACCTACGCGCAGGTCATCTCCAACGGGCTGGTGGCGGTCGTGGCGCTCGGCTCGCTCCTCGTCGATCCCTTCACCGCCCAGTACGCCCGCGAGTCGACGCCCCGGGAGTACTGGCACTCGCCGGTCTTCCTGCACATCAACCGGGTGCTCACCGGCGCCTGGGGCCTGGTGTTCGTCCTGATGACGCTGTCGACCTGGCTGGCCATCCGCTTCCCGTCCCAGGACGACTGGTTCAACTGGGTCGTCCCCGTCGTGCTGCTGGTGTGGGCCATCAGGTTCACCAACAGCTACCCGGAGTCGTACAAGGCGCGCGTGACCTAGGGGTGCGTCCCGGCGCCCGGCGGAAGGAACCGCCGCGGCGGCTGTGTCCCGTCCGCGCCCGTCGCATGGTCGCCGGGCGCGTTCGTGACACGCTCCCCGGTGAGACGGGGGAAGGCCCGGGCCGCCACCAGGAAGACCGCCGCGGTCAGCACGAACGGCCAGGTGAGCACGTGTCCTCCGGACGGGGCCAGCAGAGCGGCGACGGCGGGTGTGAACGTGGTGGCGGTCGCGGCGCCGAGCAGCGCGTACCCGAACGTGGCCCGGGTCGCCGCCAGGCACCCCCCGTGGAGCGCGAGTGTCACGAGCACGGCGTTGTACCCCATCGTGCCGTCGGCGATCCGCGCGCCCGGCGCCCCCAGCGCCCAGGCGGTGAGGAGGCCCGCCGCGCTTCCGGAGCAGGCGGCCAGCCCCGCCGCCCGGCTCGCCAGGAAGAGCCCCGCGAGCAGCAGTGCCCCCGCGTACCACTGGTCCAGGAAGAGGACTTGGGACACGTTGCGGAAGAACGCCCGCCACAGGTCGTACGGGGGGAGGGTGGTCGGGCCGGTGGCCGGGCGCGGGAGCACGGCCCTGCCGTCTCCGGAGGGCCGGATCCGCCGGAAGGCGGGCGCGGCGAGGGTCACGGCGCCCGCCAGCAGACAGAACGGCACGGTCAGCGGCGGCAGGCTCCACCCGCGCAGCAGCCGGGTCACCGCCGCCGTGACGATCGTGGCCAGAACGGAGCTCGCCGCCGCGAGCAGCGCCGTCGCCGGCCGGCCCGCGTCGAGGAACACCGCACAGCCCAGGGCGGTCAGACAGGAGTTGAAGCCCTCCAGCCCCGCTCGCACCCGGTCGCGGTCCACGCCCAGCAGGCACGCGGTCGCGGTGCCCAGGGTGGCGCCGCCCACCGCGTAGGCGCCGTAGCGCCAGTCCGCCGCCAGCAGGGCCAGGCCGAGGACGGCTCCGGCCCAGGCCCGGTCCAGGAACAGGACCTGGGCCAGGCCCCGCAGCACGTACGCACCGAATGCCGGGCCCCTCCGCCCGGGCTCGTCCGGGCGCCGCCCCCGTCCTCGCTTCGACGCGTGCCCACGGCCGGGCACCGGCATCCTCGTGCCGCACCGCATACGCTTGCCCCCCCACCCCTTGGCTTTCCGCTTCGCGGTACTATATTTCCGCGATACGACATGGGGGTGCGGTCGGCCACGTAGTGGACAGCCCTTGCCCGCCGGGGCCGCTCAGGGAGCTGTCGCGACCTCGAAGTCCCAGGGGCGGGGCCCGGTGCCGTCGTGCCAGGCGCTCAGTTCGTCGCCGTTCACGCACAGGATTCCGCACTGTTCGGCGTATTCGAGGGCGGGGGCGGTGAAGTCGCTCGTCGTGACGACCACGGCTATGTCGGCCTCGTGGACGGTGAAGCAGGTGCCCCCGAACCGCTGCAGATCCTGCGAGCCGACCTTGTTGGTCTCGCCGTAGCGCTTGCACTGCACGATCAGGCGCCGCCCGTCCGGGGTGACGGCCGTGACATCGGCTCCCAAGTCGCCGGCTCCTCCGACCACTTCGACATCCCCGCAGCCGTCACGCAGGCACAGGTCGGCTATTGTCCGCTCGAAGGCATCGGGGTCGAGTTCGGCGCAGTCCACCGGCTGGTCGAGGACGGCGGTGAGCTCCTCCCCCGCCGCCGTCGTCAGGTCGGGCGCCTGCGGCACCTCCGGACGGAGGGGATCGGCGCCGTACCCGGGGGCCGGGGCCGCCGCGCCGGTCGGGCACTCGACGGCCGGCACCGCCGCGGCCGCCGCCATGCCCTGCACGCCTTCGGCCGCCGTCGAGCCGCACACGCCTTCGGCCACCGCCATGCCGTACGTGTCCGCCGTCGCGCCGCGCATGTCGCGGAGGTTCTCGGACGCGGTCTCGGCCGCGGCCTCCAGCGCCTCGGCCGCGCGGCGCGCGCACCTCGCGGCGGACAGCCTGCGCCACCGGGACCGGGAGGCGAGCACGGACGCGACGATCAGTACGGCGAGCAGTCCGGCCCACACCGGGCGGCGCTCCGCCATCCCCACCGCGAGGCGCGCCACCGATGCCACGAGACACAGGACGAGCGCCAGCAGGACGAAGAACAGCGTGGTGGTACGGAGGTCGAACCGCCGGTCGGTGTACAGGCGTCGGTCACGTGGTGCGGGTACGGTCATGCCGGTCTTCCCCTCCCGAGAACGAAGATCGTTCATGTCCTCGTTCCCAAGATCACCGACTTCACCGGTGGGGAGGGGAACCCGAGTTGGGGACGACCGGGCGAGGAGCGCGGCACCTCCGGACGCGGCGGAGCGGGTTCCCGCACGGACGCGGGAACCCGCTGCCGGCACCCGCCTTTCGGTGCCGGACCTCTATGAGGTCGGGTCGGTCACCAATAGTGCCGTCGGCCGGCGACCGCGTGCCCCATGGAACCCAGGATCCACAGAACAGCCCCGATCACCACCAGGATGATGCCGATGGTCCACAGGATCGATACGCCTGTGAGGAAACCGATGATGAGCAGGATGATGCCGAGGGCGATCATGTCGTGCCTCCTGCCGATAGCATTCCTTCTGCTCTCCGTGTGCCCCCAACTCGCTTTTATGTGCGCCGAAAAGAGCAAAAGGTTTCCGGGGAGATCCACGCTTGGGGGAAAAGCTCGGGATCGAGCCGCATTGAGGATGGAAAGCAAGATGCCCGACGCCACCTTCCTTCTCATTTCAGGTTGACCGGCGAATTAATCTTCGTATCACCGACCATGACCGATCGGAGTGGCGTCGAAGCGATCGCGCCGGTTCGTCTGCCGGTCGTGAGGGCGACGGTCAGCAGGAGGAGTCCGCAGGCCGCGACCAGGAGCCAGCCGGGGCGGGAGGCCCGGGCGAGCCCGGCGGGTTCGGCACCGGACACGAGCGCGCCCGCGAGGGCGATGCCGAGGGCGGCGCCGAACTGACGTGCCGTGGAGGTGATCGCCCCGGCCACGCCGGCCCGGGCGGGAGGCAGCCCGCTGACCGCGGTGTTGGTGAGCGGCGCATTGGCGAAGCCGAAACCGACGCCGATCAGGAGGGAGGCGAGCAGCAGCAGGAGAAGACTCGTGTGCGGTTCGAGGCCCGTGAGGCACAGGCCTCCGGACGTGATGAAGACCGCGCCGAGGATCAGCGGGAGCCGGGGGCCGACGCGCCCGACGAGCCGGCCGGACCAGGGTGCGCACACGGTCGCTCCGACGGCCATGGGAAGGGTCACCGTGCCCGCGGCGAGGGCGGTGTATCCCCGACCGTGCTGCAAATAGAGGGTGTTGAGCAGAAGCGTCACGTTCAGCGCGACGAAGACCGCCGTCGCGCCCACGGCCGCGCCACTGAGCGAGGGACTGCGGAAGAGCCGCGGATCCATCAGCGGCTCGGCCCGTCGGGACTCCACCCACACGAATCCCACGGTCACGGCGGCACCTGTCGCGTAGGCACCGAACGCCGCCGGGGCCGTCCAGCCGATGCGGGGGCCTTCGATGAGCACGCCGATGAAGACCGCGATGACCACGGTCAGCAGGACCTGCCCCGGCACATCGAGCCGGCGGGCCCGCGGCGCCCTGGACTCCGGTACGAACACCGCGCTGAGCACCAGGGCGGCCACCACGACGGGGGCGTTGATCCAGAACAGCGACCGCCAGCCGAACCCCTCGACCAGCGCGCCGCCCGTGACCGGGCCGACCGCCATGCTGAGCCCGAAGACGGACGCCCAGACTCCGATCGCCTGCGCCCGCTCCCTCGGATCGGGCATCGCGTTCACCACGATCGCGAGCGCCACGGGACTGAGCATCGAGGCGCCGGCCCCCTGGACCGCGCGGGCCGCGACGAGCGCGCCGACCGACGGAGCCAGCGCGCAGACCAGCGAGGCCGCACCGAACACGGCCAGCCCGCACTGGAACACGCGTCGCCGCCCGAACCGGTCCGCCAGTGCGCCGGACGAGATCAGCAGGGCGGCCAGGACGATGGTGTACGCGTCCACGGTCCATTCGAGACTGCGCGTCCCGACGCCGAGTCCGCTTCCGATCGCGGGCAGGCCCACGTTGACGACGGTGGTGTCCAGGCCCACCAGGAACATGCTCAGACAGCAGACGGCCAGCACCGTCCAGCGTCTGCGTGAACTCGGTTCGGGTCCTGCCGGGAGAACAGTTGTCGCGGCCACGGTCGCCTCTCAGGTACGGGAGCACTGAGAGGCCAGGCTGGGCCAGGACGGCAACAATCGACCAGCGTTTTTGCGGGGACCGCAAAAGAACGGCGTGCCGGGCCCTGGGGTCGTTCCCCGTCGGCCCCCGCCCCTCAGGCGACCGGCGCCGTGATCTCCCGCTTGAGGATCTTGCCGCTCGGACCCATCGGCAGGGCGTCCGCCAGCCAGACACGGCGCGGGTACTTGTAGGCCGCCACCCGGTCGCGGACGAACCGCTGGATCTCCTCGGTGTCCGCCTGGACGCCGGGGCGCAGGACGACCGCCGCGGCGACCTCCTCGCCGAGCCGCTCGTCCGGCACACCGAGGACCGCGGCGAGGGCGACGGCCGGGTGCTCGTGCAGTACCTCCTCTATCTCCCGCGGGTAGACGTTGTAGCCGCCCCGGATGATGAGGTCCTTCTTGCGGTCGACGATGTACAGGTAGCCGTCCTCGTCCCGCCGGGCCAGGTCGCCGGTGCGCAGCCAGCCGTCGGGGATGGTGGCGGCGGTCTCCTCGGGCCGGTTCCAGTAGCCCTTCATCACGTTGGGCCCGCGTACGGCCAGTTCGCCGACCTCCCCCGGCGCGACGTCGCGGCCCTCGTCGTCGAGCAGCCGCACCTCCACGTCGCGTATGGGGGTGCCGATGGAGCCGGCCTTGCGGGGGCGGTCGGGGTGGTTGAAGGAGACCACCGGGCTGGTCTCGGACATGCCGAACCCTTCGAGCACCATGCAGCCGAAGCGCCGCTCGAACCCGTGCAGGACCTCGACCGGCAGGGACGCGCCGCCCGACACGCACATGCGCAGGCTGGACAGGCCGGCCGCGCCGGCCTGCGGATGCTGGAGCAGCGCGGCGTACATGGTGGGGACGCCCTCGAAGACGGTTGCCCGGTCGCGGGCGATGGCGTCCAGGACGATCTGCGGCTCGAAGCGCGGGACGAGGGTGAGGGACGCGCCGCTGAACACGGCGACGTTCATCGTGCAGGTCTGACCGAAGATGTGGAACAGCGGCAGACAGCCGACGATCACGTCCTCGGACGTCATCCGCTGCACCTCGGTGACGTTGACCTCGGTGTTGTGGCGGATACCGGCGTGGGTGAGCGAGGCGCCCTTGGGACGGCCGGTGGTGCCCGAGGTGTAGAGCAGTACGGCGATGTCGTCGCCGGCGGTGGCGGCCACCTCGTGGCGCGGTTCCAGACGGGCGAGTTCGGCGGCGAGGTCGGCCGGTTCGACCGCCAGGTGCCGTACCCCGGCCGCCGCGGCGCCGGCCGCGCCCTCGCCGGGCGCCTGGTGCCACTCGAAGAGCAGCACGGCGCCGGAGTCCTTCAGGTGGTACTCGGTCTCGCGTTCCTTGAGCAGCGGGTTCATCGGCACGACGATCGCACCGGCGCGGAGGACGGCGTAGTAGAGGACGACGAACTCGGGTACGTTCGGCAGCATCAGTGCGACCCGGTCGCCCGCGCGCACGCCCTCGGTGTGCAGGAGGGCGGCGGCCTGGGCGCTGAGCCGGTCCAGCTCGGCGTAGGTGGTGGTCACCGGTCCCAGCCGCAGGGCCGGGTGCCCGGGCAGCCGGCGCGCCGTGTCCACCAGGAATTCCGCCAGGTTGGCCATGATGCCTCCTCGCATCCGTGCTCTCGGCGTTGGCGGGTCCCGTCGTCAACGCTCACGAGATGGTGTCCCGCAGGATCATGGACGTCCATGGCAGCGCCGACAGTTCGGACGTCCCGGTGTTGTTCCGGGCCACAATTCGGCTGCCTTACGCTGCGGTCATGGGTCTGACGAGTGTGGGTGCCGCCCTGCGGACGCGCCTTCCGGAGCTGGGTGAGCTGATGACCGAGCGGATACGCGCGGAGGTCGAGTCGTACGCCGACGACGCGCTCATCCCGTTCTCCTCGCTCCGGGAGTCCTGCGAGGACAACGCCGACCTGCTGCTCGCGCGTTTCGCGTTCGGCGCCGGGCCGGACGTCGGGGCCGCGCAGCAGACGGGGCGGCTGCGCTCCGAACAGGGCGTGCCCCTGGCGGACACCTTGCACGCCTACCGGATCGGCTTCGAGTTCCTGTGGTCGGAACTGGTCGACGAGGCCCGCAGGCACCCGGATGTCACCGATGCCGAACTGGTCGCCGGGTCGTCCGAGATCTGGGCCCTGTTCGGCCGGTACGCGGAGGCCGTGGCCGCGGCCTACCGGGAAGCGAGCGCGGAGCTGACCCTGCAACGCGAGGCGCGCCGGTCGGCCCTGGCCGAGGCGCTGTTCACGGGCGCCCTCGCGGACCGTACGACGCCGTGGGAGGCGGCCAGGCAGCTCGGTCTGCCGGAGCGCGGCCCGTACGCGGTGGTGGCCGCGTCCGTGCCGGACCCCGGGCAGGAACCGCTGCCCGGGATCGAGACGGCACTGCGCCGCTCCGGTGTGCCGTCGGTCTGGCGGCTGCTGCCCGACCAGCAGATCGGGCTGATCGCGCTCACCCACCGCGACGCGGAGTCGGTGGGTCTGCGGGCGCTGCGCAGCCGGCGCGCGAGGGTCGGTGTCAGCCCGCGGTTCGACTCGCTGCGGGACACCCCGCAGGCGCTCCGTTTCGCCCGGCTGGCGCTGACCGGGCTGCCCGGCGACGGGCCGGGCGTGACCCGCTTCGACGACAGTCCGCTGGCCATGCTGGTCGCGGCGGCCCCGGCGGAGGCGAGCCGCCTGGTGGAGGTCTCCCTCGGGCCGGTGCTCGCGCTGCCCGCGGCCGAACGTGGCCGGTTGCTGCGCACGCTCGGGCACTGGTTCACCGCGGGCGGCGTGACCGCCGACGCCGCGGAGGGCCTCTTCGTCCACCCGAACACCGTCCGCTACCGGCTGCGCCGCGTCGAGGAGTTGACCGGCCGCTCGCTCACCGACCCGATGACCGCCGCCGACCTGGGCGCGGCACTGTACGCCCTACGCCTCCTGCCCACCTGACGCGAGCCGACGGCACCTGATCGCCGGCCGGCGTGGCGACCGGACCGATGCCCGTCGTCCAGCCGGCGTGGTAGGCCGGGCGGCACCTGTTCTCGACCCTCCACTTGACCGCCGACGCCACCGAAGGCCTCTTCGTCCACCCGAACACCGTCCGCCACCGGCCGCGCCGCGTCGCGGAGTTGACCGGCCGCTCGCTCACCGACCCGATGACCGCCGCCGACCTGGGCGCGGCACTGTACGCCCTACGCCTCCTGCCCACCTGACGCGAGCCGACGTGATGACCGGGCCGATGCGGGCGGTACGGAGCGTCGAGCCCAGGTGTCAGCCGACGTGGCGCATGGAAGAGGCGGTGCTGCCGGCTGTGGCAGCACCGCCCTGGCGCCCTTCCCGTCAGCCGCGGCGGCCGGCCGGATCGTGGGTGACCGAGTCCCGGCCGGCACCGCCGGAGGCGTCTGACGGTCCGGTGCCCGCACCGGACGCCGTCGGCTTCGCCTGGTCCCCGTGGCCCGGCCACCACGCCGCATGCCCGATCAGCGCGGTGAGGCTCGGGGTGAAGAACATCGCCATGACGAACGCGGCGACGGCGATGCCGAAGGAGACGGCGAAACCCATCTCCGTGAGCAGGGCGTTGCCGGCGAGCATCATCGTGGCGAAGGTCGCCGCCAGGATGAATCCGGCCGCGGCCACGGTCGGCCCCGCGTGCCGCAGTGCCATGCCGGCCGCCTCGCGCGGCTCGCGGCCCTCGCGGGCCTCCTCCCGGAGCCGGGCGATCATGAGGATGTTGTAGTCGGTGCCGATGGCGACCACGAAGAGGTACATGATCACCGGCAGCATGAACATCAGGCCCGAGTGGCCCTGCCCCTCCTGGAAGATCCACACGGTGGCGCCGAGAGTCGCGCCGAAGCCGAGGCCCACCGAGGCGATCAGATACCAGGGGGCGACGACACTGCGCAGCAGCAGGCCGAGGATGACCATGATCAGCAGGGCGGCGACGGGGAAGACCGTCCGGTAGTCGTGGTTCACCGCGCTGTCGATGTCCTTGAAGATCGAGGACATGCCGCCGACGAGGGCCTCGGTGCCGTCGGGTGCGGCCGAGTGGGCGACGTCGCGGACCTGGCCCACGGCGTCGATCGCCTTGTCCGTCGACGCCTCGTACTTGAGGGTCACGGTGAAGTCCGCTGTCGTACCCGCCTTGTTGACCTGCGCCATACGGGCGTTCGCGACCCCCTCCACCGCGCCGAGCTTCTGCGCGTAGGCGCCGAAGGCGGCCTTGTCCAGCGGCTTGCCGTCGGTGCTGGACAGATAGACGTCGGTGGGTGCCGCGGCGCCCGCCGAGTACGCCTGCTGCATCTCGTCCTGGACGACCATGGACTCCTTGGTCTTCGGCATCGAGCCCGACGCCAGGTCGAACGTGGCGTTGAAGCCCAGCGTGCCGAGCGACAGGACGACCAGGACGAGCCCGGACAGCACGGCCGTCAGCCCGGGACGGCGCTGCACACCCCGTCCGAGGGCGGCGAACCGGGCGTTCTCCGGCTCCTTCTGCCAGGACTTGGAGGGCCAGAACACCTTCGGGCCGATGAGGGAGACCACGGCCGGGATGAGGGTGAGGCCCGCGATCAGCGTGGCGCCCACGGCGATGGCGAGCGCGGGGCCCATCTGCTTGAGGAAGCCCAGCGTCGACAGCACCAGCGCGAGGAAGGCGATGATGACCGCTCCGGCGGCCGAGGCGATGGCCTCGCCGACCCGGTCGACCGCGTTCACCATGGCCTGCTTGGGTTCGTCACCGGCGCGCAGACGTTCGCGGTACCGGAACATCAGGAAGAGGAAGTAGTCCGTGCCCACGCCGAACAGCACGACGATCAGGATCGACGAGATCGAACTGTTGGCCTGGAGATCGAACAGCTTGGTGGCGTACGCGATCAGCCCGTTGGCGATCGCGGACACCAGACCGATCAGGAGCAGGGGCAGCACGGCGAGGATCGGCGCCCGGAAGATGATCAGCAGCGTCACCAGGATGATCACGAAGGTGCCGATGCCGATCAGGGCCTGGCCCCGCTTGGACGAGTCCTCCTGGTCGAGGGCCTGCGCGGCGGAGCCGCCCAGCTTGACGTCGAGATGCGTGCCCTTGGCCAGGTCCTTGACGTCCTTGCGCAACTCCTTCGCGGCGTCCACCTGTTCGGGCTGGCCGGCGTTCTTGCTGTCCATCTGGACCAGGGTCATGGCGTACTTGCCGTCCTTGGACGGCTGGCCGGGGACGACCTTCTGCACCTGGTCGATGTGCTTGCCGCCCAGTTCGGAGGTGATCCGGGCGACGTCCTTCTGATCGGCGGCGGTCAGTCGGCCGCCGTCGGTGCGCTGGTACAGCGCGATCGCGGACGGAGTGAAGGCGCTGGGGAACGCCTTCTCCTGGAGCTCCGCCGCTTTGATGGACTCGTAACTCTTGGGCAGGAAACTGCTCTCGTCACTGTTCGAGGGCAGACTCGGAGCGGTGGCGACGATCGCCACCGCGGCAATCAGCCATGCAACGATCGTCCAGACGGGATGTCGGACGACGACGTTGCCTACTCGTCGGAACATGCGGAAGGTCCTCCTGGGCAGGAAGATCACCGCAACCCGGGGAGCGGTCCCTGGTATCGGCGACCCCGACCGGCTGCCTGGAACGGGCCGGTCGAATGGTTGTCTTGGTCTCACATCGTAGTGACCACGCCCCAACCCCGCCGAGGCGGCCGCGTCTTGGCGTGTCCCCGGCCGTCCGCGCACCTCAAGGCCCCGGCCGCGCAACCCCGGCAGAGGACGTCACGCGTTCGTCCGGGTTCGGTTCAGACGGGTGCGGGCGCGCCCGGCCGGCACAGCGCGGCGGTGTCGCCGCCGCTCCTCGCGGGTACGGCGCCGAGCCGGTAGGAGCCGGACAGGTCCCGCACCTCCACCGAGAACACCGCGCCGACCGCGCCGTCCCCCGGCAGGTGCTCGGCGAGCAGCGCCAGGATGCGCTCGGACAGACGCGCCTTCCGCGCCTCGGGCCGGCCGGGCATGGGGCCCACCTCGACGTGCACGAAGACCGTCTCCCGGCCCGTGCGGTCGCCGACGTACGTCTCCACCGGGCGGAACAGCGTCTTGCACACGCCGGTCGAGCCGGACTCCTCGACCACGAGCGGGTGCAGTTCCCGCGCCAGGGTTCCCGGGTCGAGGACTCCTGCCAACCGGGACGAGTAGGCGATGGCGAGGTGCGGCATGGGGGACCCTTCCCGGATCTAGTTTCTCAGGGCAACGATTTTCCCCTACCCCGCGACGGGGCCGAACCCCGGCCCCCGCCGCTTGACCTTGCCCTTGAGGGCAGGGTCTACCGTGCGAGTGAGGTGAACGGAATGAGAATCAGCGAGCTCGCACACGAGGCCGGCGTGACGACCAAGGCGGTTCGGTACTACGAATCGCTGGGCCTGGTCAGACCGGCGCGCCTGCCCAACGGATACCGCGACTACACCGGGGACGACGTACGGCTCGTTCGGGAGATCAGGGCGCTGCTCCGGCTCGGCATCCCGGTCGAGCGCACCCGGCCGTTCCTGGAGTGCCTGGCGGCAGGGAGGGCGCACATCGACGACTGCCCCGCCTCACTGGCGACCTATCGCGAGGCCATCGACGAGCTCACCGGGCGCATCGAAGCCCTGACCGCCCGCCGGTCGGCGCTGATCGCCCACCTCGACGCCGCCGCGCGCCGGGGCAGCACCGTCGTACCCACCGGCACCGGGGCCGCGCACGACACGCACCTGTCCCTGCCCGCGGACCTGCCCGCTCCCGAGGACGACGGAGCCGCCGACCACCTGCCCGGCACGAAGGCACCCGCCCTCGTCCTGGCCGACACGGCAGGCCGCAGCGTTCGGCTGGACGAGCTGGGCCCCCGGCGCACGGTGATCTATGTCTACCCGCTCACCGGCCGGCCCGGGGTCGATCTGCCGGAGGGCTGGAACTCCATCCCCGGGGCTCGCGGCTGCACCACGGAGGCCTGCGACTTCCGCGACCACTTCCAGGACCTGCTCGAAGCCGGCGCCGGCCGGGTGTACGGGCTGTCGAGCCAGGACACCGGCTACCAGAACGAGGTCGTGGACCGGCTGCGGCTGCCCTTCGGCATGCTGTCCGACCCGGACTTCGCCCTGGCCGGCGCTCTCGGCCTGCCCACCTTCGACGCGTCCGGCACAAGGCTGTACAGACGCCTGACCCTGATCCTGCGGGGCGACAGGGTCGAGCACGTCTTCTATCCGGTCTTCCCCCCGGACGAGCACGCCGGGCAGGTCCTGGACTGGCTGCGCGCGAATCCGCTGTAGGGCCGGACCGCGTACGGCCGACCGGGTCCGCGGGGGTGTCCGGCCGGCCGTGGCCCCACGCCGTGCGGCCGGGGGCGTCAGGCACGAAGTTCCGGGGGGAAACCGGTCCAACGGAGCTCGGGGGTCAGGTGGGACATGTCGTTGGAGAAGAGGAGCGCGGCGGGGCGGTCCGGGCTGTAGCGGATGACGGTCAGGGAGGCGTTGCCGTGGTTGAGGCCCATCCAGCGCCAGGGCGGTGCGTCCAGGGCGTCCCGGACGAGCCAGGCGATGAGGAAGTTGTGCGTGACGACCAGCTCGTGCCGGGGTTCGTCGCCGTCGACCGGACCCGTGAAGCGGGCCAGGGCCCGCCGGGCGAGGTCGGGCCGGCGCTCCTCGGCGGGGAACGGCGCCAGCCGGTCGAGCATGGAGTCGGCGAACTCGGCAGGCAGCTCGTCCCGTTCGGGGAGGTGGGGGAGGTAGTCACCGGCGAGTTCCGAGGACTGCACCGGAAGCCCGTCGAGTTGACCGGCGACCAGGCGCGCGGTCTGCTCGGCGCGGGGCAGGGGGCCGTGGTGAACGGCCGAGAGCGGGGTGTCGCGCAGCCGAGCGCCGAGGAGTTCGGCCTGGCGGCGGCCGGCGTCCGTCAGTTCGCTCCCGTCCTCCGACGCCTCGCCGTGTCGCGCGAGGTAGAGGTAGCGAGGAGCTGTTCCGGTCGTGGTTCCGGTCATGCGGGTCCCCCAGGGCCTTCGGCGTCGACGTGGACGATCTTGTGCATGATCGGAGGGACGCCGCCCGTGCCGGCCCGGTTCCCCGCGGGACCGGTGGACCGCCGGCCGGTCAGCTGTCGTGGGCGGCCACCGGCAGCGGCGGGCGCACCATGAACACGTCCACCGGATCCTCGGAGTCCACGGTGAACCCGTGCCGCTCGTACAGCCGCCGGGCGGGGCTTCCCCGGAGCACGTTCAGCCGGACCGGGTGTCACGGTCGCACCGGGACAGCAGCCGGCGCAGCACGGCCGCACCGATCCCACCGCCCTGCAAGAGCGGGTCCAGGTAGAAGTGCTCCAGCCAGAGGCCGTCCGCGCCGGGCCGCAGGGACACGCAGCCGGCGAACCCGCCGCCCGCCTCGATGACCCAGGTGTGCGCGGGCACGAACCCGTCACGCAGCCGCTGCCGTACCCGCCGCTCGTCGTAGCGCCCGAGCCGCTCCAGGTCGGCCCGCAGCACCACGGCCCGCAACTCGGCCACCGCCTCGACGTCCGCCGCCACCGCCGCCCGTATCTCCCACTCCGCCATGATCGGCAGGTTGGCGGGGGTGGCGACACAGGGACGGAGATCCACCACTGAAGCCTTGTTCAACAGTTAGAGGTGTCGGCGGGACACAAAAATCGCGGGCCCCGCCCACCCAGAACTAGGATCGGGGACGGCGCACGACGCACCGCTCCGTGAGGGGGCTCCCCGGCTCATTCAGGAGAATCGCCATGGCGACGCTGCTGTCCCTCAATGTGGGAATGCCCAAGGACGTCCCCTGGCAGGGGAGGACGGTACACACCGGCATCTGGAAGACCCCCGTCCAGGGGCCCCGCACGGTCCGGCGTCTGAACATCGACGGTGACGGCCAGGGTGACCTGGCGGGGCACGGCGGCGAGATGCGTGCCGTCCTCGTCTACCAGGCGCAGTCCTACGACCACTGGAGGCGCCACCTGGGCCGGGACGACCTGGACTTCGGTGTCTTCGGGGAGAACTTCACCGTCGACGGGCTGCCGGACGACGAAGTGTGCATCGGCGACCGGTACCGCATCGGCGATGCCGAGTTCGAGGTCAGCCAGCCCCGGGTCACCTGCTACCGCGTCGGCATGCGTCTGGGCGAACCCGCCATGCCCTCGCTCCTGGTCGCCCACCACCGACCCGGTTTCTACCTGCGCGTCATCACCGAGGGCCAGGTCCGGGCCGGCGACGAGATCACCCTCACCCGCAGGGGGCCCGAACACCTCAGCGTCGCCGACGTGGACGCCCTGCTCTACCTCCCGGGCCGCGACCCCGAGTTGCTGCGCAGGGCATTGAACATCCCCGCTCTCAGCCCCGGTTGGCAGCAGTCATTCCGTGAACTCTCCGCCCCCCGGGAACCGGATCGGCCCTCGGAGGGCGCCGGCGCGCAGCCGGCCGCGCGGGGATGGCCGGGTTTCAGGGCGATGCGCGTCGCCCGCATCGTCGCCGAGACCTCCACCGTCTCGTCGCTCTACCTCGACTCCACCGACGGGACGCCCCTGCCCGCGGCCCGTCCGGGCCAGTACCTCTCCCTGCGTCTGCCCGTCGGCGCCGCACCCTCCGTGCGCAGCTACTCCCTGTCGTGCGCGCCCGTCGACGGCGTCTACCGCATCAGCGTCAAGCACGAGCCCCACGGACAGGTCAGCCACTACCTGCACACCCGGCTCCACCCTGGAGACAGGGTGGACGTGGCGAGCCCCCGCGGGACCTTCGTACTCGAGGACGGCACGGACCCGGTCGTGCTCGCCTCGGCGGGAATCGGCGCCACGCCCGTACTGGCCATGCTCCACCAGCTCGCCGCCACCCGGGACCCACGCCCCCTGTGGTGGATCCACGTCGCCCACGACCGTGCCGGCCATGTCTTCGCCGACGAGGCCCACGCCCTTCTCGCTCAGCTGCCCCACGCCGAGGAGCACATCTACTACACCGCGGCCGGGGACACCGTCCCCGAGGCCGGCCGGCCTCCCGTCACCCCGGGCCGCCCGAGTGCCGCGTCACTGGCGGCCATGGGCATCACCGCCGACGCCGACGCCTATCTCTGCGGGCCGACCGCCTTCATGGACGACTTCGGCGCACTCCTTCGCGACCTCGGCCTGCGCCCCGAACGGATCCGCACCGAGCAGTTCAGCGCCCTGTCCGCCATCAACCCGGGCATCACGCCCGCGGAGGTGATCCGGCCGCACCAGCCACCCGGCCCGCCCGGTTCCGGCCCGCTGATCACCTTCGCCCGCAGTGGCATCACCACGGCCTGGTCACCGGCTCACGCCTCCCTGCTCGACCTCGCCGAGGCCTGTGACATCCCCACGCGCTGGTCCTGCCGCACCGGGGTCTGCCACACCTGTGTCACCCCTCTCGTCGCCGGTGACATCACCTACACCACCCAGCCCCTCGAACCGCCCGAGCCCGGCACCGTCCTCGTCTGCTGCAGCGAGCCCACGACCGAAGTCGTCCTCGACCTCTGAGGACCGTCGATGCGACCGACCGCCGGCCCCGTCGCCCACCGCCCTGTGCCGCCGCTCCCCCGGGCACAGGTGACCGATCCCTCATGCGTCCCTCCGTGAAAAGGGTGGACCCGCCGTCCGCCACGGCCGATCGTGGGCGGCATGAACGATCACCGTGAGGTCCCCGCCCGCCCGTCCGGCGCCGCCGCGTCGAGCGACATCACCGGCGCGCGCGACGAGGCCGGTGAAGTCCGCCGATTCTGGGGCCGGCTCGGTCTTCCCGGGCTGGTCGACGTCCACACGCACTTCATGCCCGAGCGGGTCCTGCGCGAGGTGTGGGACTACTTCGACACGCAGGGGCCGCTGACCGGTGGACTCGCATGGCCGATCGGCTACCGGAAGGAGGAGGCCGAACGCACCCTGCTCCTGCGGGAGTTCGGGGTCCGGGCCTTCACCTCGATGCTCTACCCGCACAAACCCGGCATGGCCCCGTGGCTGAACGGCTGGGCGGCCGGGTTCGCCCGCCGCACCCCCGACTGCCTGCACACCGCCACCCTCCACCCCGAGCCGGGCGTCGAGACGTACGTGCGGGAAGCCGTCGAGGCGGGCGCCCGTGTGTTCAAGGCACATGTGCAGGTCGGTGCCTACGACCCGGCGGACGAACTCCTGGAAGGGGCCTGGGGGTTGCTGGCCGAGGCGCGGATCCCCGTCGTGATCCACTGCGGCTCGGGGCCCGCGCCCGGCAAGCACACCGGGCCCGAACCGATCGCGCGGGTGCTGGCACGTCACCCGCGGCTACGGCTGATCGTCGCGCACATGGGCATGCCCGAGTACGAGGACTTCCTCGGCCTCGCCGAACGGTACGACCAGGTACGGCTGGACACCACCATGGCCTTCACCGACTTCGCCGAGCGGCTGGCGCCGTTCCCGCCCCGTGCCCTGCCCCGGCTCGCCGCCCTCGGTGACCGCATCCTGCTCGGCTCCGACTTCCCCAACATTCCCTATCCGTACCTGCACCAGTTGCGGGCGCTGGAGCGGCTGGACCTGGGGCGGGAGTGGCTGCGGGCGGTGTGCCACGACAACGCGGCGAGGCTGTTCGGGCTGCCGGGGGACGAGGGGAACGGCGCCACCGGGTGACGCCGGGCGGGCCGCCCCGGGTCAGACGGCCGTCGTCAGCAGTTCGCTGAGCGGCTGCGCGGAGTCGGTGCCCGAGTGGCCGAAGGGCGCGTCGAAGCTCCAGACGAGGAAGAGCAGGAAGACCACCAGGGCGCTGAAGGCGGTGGCCAGCATCAGTTCGCGGGTCGAGCGGCGGATCTGCAGGGTGTAGAGAAGGCCGAGGGTGATGACGGCGCCGGCGACGAGACCGAACCACACGGCGCCGGGCAGGGTGGTGCCGGCGCTGTCCAGGCGCTGGTGGCGGGCGTCGTCCGCGGCGGCGACCTGGTCCAGCAGGGGCTGGTAGGCCTGGGCCTGGAGTTCGTCGGACGGGGTGTGGTGGGCGATGTCGCTGCGGATGCGGCGCAGCAGGGCGGCGCCGGTGCCGTCGACGGGCGCGTCCTTCTCCATCGCGGGCCATTCGGTGCCGACGGCGTGCCTGGCGTAGTCGTTGATGTGCTGTTGCACCTGGGTGTGGAAGGCGGCCGGATACACGTCCAGGCGCTGGTCGATCTCGTACAGCGCCTGGGCCTCGCGCTGGACGGTGTCCTCGGCCGCGCCGCGGGCCTCCCAGACGCCGGCGATGGCCAGGCCGAGCACGATGGCGTAGACCACGCCGACCATCATGACCATGTACTCCAGCACGTCCGGGGTCTCTGAGGTGTCCTCGTCCACGGCGACGCGGCGGTGGCGCAGCACGATCGCCGCGACGACGAGGACACAGACCAGGATCGAGACCAGGGTGTAGACGAGCCACTCGGGCACAGCACAACTCCAGGGGGCGGACGAACAGGGGACGGGGTGGACGGGGCAGGTGTGGCCGGCCCGGCGGCCACGCGGAGGCCACGGCCGGTCGTGGCGCGGGGTCAGCCGCGGGTGCGGCGGCGGGAGGGCCGTAGCGCCGCCGCGGCCAGGATGGCCGGTGTGGTGACCACGACGGTGGTCATGGTCGTCGGCGTGCCGGTGAACGCCGACCGGCGCGGGCCGCCCGTGTAGTGGGCGCGCGGCACCCATCGGAAGGCGGGGGGTGCCTTCGGCGGGGCGGAGGCGGCCGCGCGGACCGGAGTCGCCGCGGGAGCCGGTGCGGACTCGACCCGAGCCGGCGGGTCCGCTTCCCGAGGGACGGACGGGGCCACTGCCGGAGACTGGGCGGGCGGGGCCGGCCGCGGGGTCCCGGAGGGCGGCGGCGGCACCTCCCGGGGTGTCTGCCGAGGTGGTTCGGACACCGGAGCCCGGGCGGCGGGCGCGGGCGCGCACGGTGAGGGGGACTGCCGGGTAGACGCCGGTGCCGGCCGCGGGGGTCCGGACGCCCGGGCTCCGTGGCCCATGTCGATCCACACATCAGGGGCGCAGACGACCATGTGCGCTCCCGACGGCGGGTGGTCGATCGTGATGGTGGTGTCACCGTGCTGGGACAGTGGCCACAGAGCGGCGGCCGCTCCGAGCCCGACGCTGATCCAACCACCCACCGGCAGCTCCTTGCCTCGAGGACGTGCCTGGCGACACGCCTTCCGACACGTCCGGTTGTCCACCGGGACGCGGGGGTCGCCGCTCCGAGGCGGCGTCACCGGAAGTAACGATCATGGCCGGTTCCGGACACGGACAGCGACATCCGAACAAGGGGTCGGCCGGCCCGCTCGACGAAAGGGCCGGTCGGCGCGGCACGTCTCCGTGATCCGGCCCGCGTCGGACCGTTGACGCCGGGGGTCCCGCACCACGATAGTTACCAGCCAGTAAGTATCGCTCTCGCCGCCGCGACGGGCCTACCGTCCACCGTCACCCGAGGACGTCCCGCGGGAAGCCGGCGGCCCGAACCCCGGGGGCTCGCCGACCATGACCGACCATGCCCGCGCGGCACAGGAACTCCTGCGCGACGGCAGCCACTTCACGTGGTAGGAACGTGCTGTTCGCCGGCCTCGCGCTGTGGGGCATGGACTGGTTCAACGAGACAGTCAATGCCCTCGTGCGACCGCCTGTGTGGCGGTCGCACTTTGGCTGCACCGGGTGGGGGTACTGCCCTGGGACTGGAGTTGGTGGCGGGCAGGCGCCCTACCTCATCCTCCTCCTCGGCTACGCCCCCTTCTTCGTGGTGAGTTTCGCCGTGCACGACATGGCGCGGGTGCGGACGAAAGTCGTCACGGTGGGCGCCTGTTCGTCTTCGGTTCTCTGGGCTGGATCTGACCGGTCAGGTGTGCCCCCGACGCGGCATGGAACTCATCAATTCCGGGGGGAAGATGTCGACCAAGTGGAAACAGGTGGACCGACCCGTATCATCCATGTGTCGGGCCGGACCCGCAGTACCCCACTTCTGGTCCCCGCTTGCCACGACCACCCACCGGGGAGCCCGTCAGGGTTACGGATGGAGGACAGATGTCTGAGAACACCACCCCCGTCACCGAGTTGACTTCGCACTACGTCAATCAGGTGGCCGGCGACCTCGAACAGAACGTCAAGGAACAGGAACGCCTCGCGGCGGAGATCGGCTCCCTGCAGCAGCAGTTGGCGACGCTGCAGCAGGACCACACCATTCTGGTGAGCATGCAGCAGGCACTCGGCGCGGTGGCCTCGGTCACCACGGCCACGGAGCCCGGCGGCCCCGTGGTGCCCGCACCACGGAAGAAGTCCTCCGCCGAGCCCGTCAAGCGCCGGGTGGGGAAGGCGTCGTCGACCGCCGAGCAGGCCGGGACGACGAGGAAGGCCTCCGCCAAGAAGGCGGCGCCCAAGCCCGCGGCCAGGTCGACGGCCAAGCCCGCGAGGAAGACGGCCGCCAAGACGGCTCAGCCCACCCTCGTCGAGCTCGTCCGCGCACATCTCGCCGACCAGAGCGAGCCCCGCTCGGCGGCGGAGGTCACCGAGGCTCTCGGCCGGGCACACCCGGACCGCGAGATCCAGACCAAGGTCGTCCGCACCACCCTGGAGAACCTGGTGGCGAGGACCGGTGCACAGCGCACCAAGCAAGGGTCCTCCGTCTTCTACACCATTTCCGGTACCCAGGAGCCGACGACGGGAGACGAGGAGCCGGCGGAGTCGGCCGTCGCCGGGTAGGTCCGTCGAGCGGGCCGGCAGTCGGGTCAGGCCGCGCGGGGGCGGCCCGCCTCGGTCGGGCGAGGCGGACGGGCGGCGGTCGGTGCCGTCCCGTCGTATCCCGTGTCGGGCAGGGCCCCGGCCGTGCGCAGCCTGCGCCACTCCCGGGGCGAGTGGCCGTACGCCCCACGGAACACCCTGCTGAAGTGGGCGGGATTGACGAATCCCCAGCGCTGGGCGATCGCCGACACGGCGGGCGCGGCGCTGCCGCCTCGCGCGAGTTCCCGCGCGCACTCCTGGAGCCTGCGGCGCTGGATGAGACGGGCGACGGTGATCCCCTCGTCCTCGAACAGCCGGTGCAGGTAGCGGACCGAGATGTGGTGTGCCCCGGCGACGGTCTCGGGGGCCAGGTCCGGGTTCCCCAGGTGCCGGTCTATGTGGTCGCGGATGCGCAGCACGAGCTGTTCGCGCGCGGTGTCGGCGATCCCGACCCGGCTGCGTTCCGCCACCAGCGTGGCGAACAGGTCCACCGCGCTCGACGCGAGCCGCCCGGCGACGGCCGGCGGGTAGGAGTGCGCCTCGCCGACGAGCGTCGCGAGGAACGGCGTGAGGATCGCCCCGAGCCCGGCCGTGGCGGTGATCGGTGTCGCCGTGATGTCGCGCAGGTGCTCGTCGGGCACGTCCAGCGCGCGGCGGGGCAGTTGGACGACTCGGCCGGCGAACCGCTCGGGGAAGTCCAGGGTGTACGGACGCGCGGTGTCGTACACCACCATGTCGCCCGGGCCGGCCGTGACATGGCGGCCGTCCTGCAGAAGGGTCACCCTGCCCGCTGTCTGGACATGGACGGCGACGCAGGAGTCCGAGCCGCCTATGTGTGCGGGGGTGCGGCTGATGCGCTGGGCGTCGGACTCCACGGCGGCCACCCGCAGCCGGCCCAGCCGGCCGCCGGTGATCCGTCCGTGGAGCGGGCCCGCGCCGCGGGGTACGACGGACACCGGGACCAGGGCTCTGCCGACCGCGTCCCGCCAGTAGGCGAGTTTCTCGTGGTCGGGGACGGTGTCCGTCGACAGCACCAGGTCCACACGGGTCTCCTCTCCGTCACCACGAGCCAACCAGGCGGGCCGCACGGATCACCAGGCACCTTCGAGGCAGAAACCGCGGGCACCGGCGGGTCGGGGAGAGTGCGCGGAGGGAACAGCGGCGTGCGTCCGGCGGTACGTGCCCTCGCGGGCGCAGGACCTGTCGTGGTGTCACCGGGCACCGCCCACGGTGGTCATCGGTCCGTGTCCATGCGGTCGAGGTGGGCGCGCACCCGGGCGACGCGCGAGGGGTCCGCGCCGGGGCCGAGGGAGACACAGCGATCGAAGGCCTCACGTGCCTCCTCCGGGCGTCCGGCGGCGAGCAGCGTCTCGCCGAGCACGGTGAGGTAGCGGCTCTCCAGGGCGGTGTTGCCCTGGGCCCGGCACAGTTCCACGGAGGTCCGCAGATGGCGGACCGCTTCCTCCCAGCGGCCCAGGCGGGCGTGGATGCGGCCGAGGCCGACGAGCCCGCTGCCCCGGGTGAACGCGGCGATGTGCGGGTCGACACGGTCGCCGGCCTCCTCCAGCCGGTCCAGGGTCTCCCGGTAGGCGACGAGGGCCTCCTCGTTGCGCTCGGCGCTCTGGAGGTCGTAGGCACGCTGGAGCAGCGCCTGAAGCAGGCCGTGCACATCACCCGCGGCGCGGAACAGCGGGATGGCCCGCTCGTTGCGGTCGGCGGAGGAGACGGAGTCGCCCAGGAGGCGATGGGCCCAGCCGGCGTACTGGTGCGCCCACGCCTCCTGGACCGGATCACCGGCGAGCCGTGCGGCGGCCAGGGCCCGTGCGGAGTAGGGCAGGCTGTCGCGGGGCCGGCCCTCGCACAACAGCGTGGCCCAGGCTTGGTAGTTGAGGTGGGTCGCTTCGAGCAGCGGGTCGCCGAGCGCCTCGGCGGAGCGGGCGGAGGTGCCGAAGACCTCGGGCCAGTGGCCCCAGAAGATCCACTGGTCGGAGAACCAGTGCAGGGACTCCGCCACCTCGACGACGGTGGCGTGCTCCCCGTCCGCGGCGGCCGCGCGCAGGGCCGCGAGCCAGTTCATGCCCTCCGCCTGGAGCCACTCGCGGGCCTTCCCGGCACTGGACAGGTCCACCGTGCCGCGCCAGGACGCCGGTGGCGCGCCGTGCCCGGGTTCGTACCAGCGGCCCGCGACGACCGCCGTCTCCAGCAGCCAGTGGAACATCGACCGGCGCGCCCGCTCGGCGTCCTCGGGGCCGTCCTCGGCGGCGAGCCGGTCGCGTGCGTAGAGGGCGAGCAGGTCGTGCAGCCGGTAGCGGTCGCCGGCGGTGCCGAGCAGTCCGGCCTCGACGAGTTCCTCCAGGGTGTCCTCGGTGTCGTACAGGTCCTGACCGGTGAGCCGGGCGGCGCAGGCGGCGCCGGTGTCCGGGCCGGGGACCAGGCTGAGGCGCCGGAACAGCCGAGCGGCCGTGGGGGTGAGCTGGCGGTACGACAGGTCGAAGGCGCCGGCCACCCGCAGGTCTCCGGCGGTCAGCGCGTCGAGTCGCCGTTCCTCCAGGGCCAGCCGGTCCGCGAGCCGGCGCAGGCTCCAGCCGGTGCGGGTGGCCAGCCAGTTGCCGGCCACCCTGAGGGCTAGCGGCAGGTGCCCGCAGAGCCGGGCGACCTCCGCGAGGGCCGCCGGATCGGCCGCCGCGCGGTCCTCGCCGACGAGGGAGGAGAGGAAGGCGGCCGACTCCGCGGTGCCGAGGCCGCCGAGGGGCAGGCGGTGCACGCTGTCGAGGCCGGTCAGCATGCGCCGGCTGGCCACCAGCACCAGCGCGCGTCCGGTGCCCGGCAGCAACGGTCGTACCTGGGCCTCGTCGCGGGCGTTGTCCAGGACCAGCAGGCACCTGCGGTCGGCGAGCACCTGCCGGTACAGGGCGGGGTGGGCCGGTGCGCCGGCCTTGGCGAGGTCCCGGTCGGGCACGCCCAGCGCCTTGAGCACACCGACCATCAGTTCGGCCGGGGCGGGCGGGGTGTCGTCCGTGCCGCGCAGGTCCACCACGAGCTGCCCGTCCGGGAAGCGGTCGGCGAGCCGGCGAGCCGCGCGCAGGGCGAGGCTGGTCTTGCCCGTGCCCGGTGCGCCGGAGACGGCGACCACGACGGGCTGGCGCGCGGTGGCGTCGTCCTCGCCGGTGAGGTCGCCGGGTGATCCGGCGAGTTCCGTCAGCCGCAGCAGTTCGCCGTCGCGGCCGACGAAGTCGTCCGTGCCGCGCGGGAAGGAGCGCACACCGAAGGGGTGGTATCCGGGGGTGCGGCCGGTACGGGCGGCGGCGAGCAGGCGTTCCCGGTCGGTGTCGTGGAGTCCGAGGCCGTCGGCGAGGGCGGCCACGGTGCGGCGCTGCGGGGCCGCGCGGCGTCCGCGCTCCAGGTCGCCGATGCCCCGCACGCTGACCCCGGACGCCTCGGCCAGCCCTTCGATGGTCAGCGAGTTGGCAAGCCGGAGTTCTCGCAGCAGCGCCCCGAACGACGCGTCGTGTGCGGACACGGCCCACCCCTTCTCGCACCAGAGGTTGAACATTCTATGAGGTGGGAGGCGTTGTCGATCAAGGAACAGGGGTGCGGCGAAGTCCGGCCACCGCGCACGGGGCGGGGCGGCGAATCGTTTCGCGAGACGCGCGGCCGGGTGGCCGCCGACCTCCGCCGGAGCGGATTCCACCTCGGCGCCGGCGCCGCCCGACGGCGGCCGGGATGACCGGAGCCGGTGGTTCATGTGGCGCGATCTCCTGTACGCGACCTGCGGAACGTCTGGTACAAAGCGGGATCAACCAGCCCCGTCCGGTCGCCGCAGGAGCGTCTCGCATCCCATCTTTACCAGCGCTTTTTTCTGTCTGTCGAGTACGCCTGCCCTCTTGCGTCACAACCGGAATTTCCGCTTCTGCTGAACGGTCGGCAACGGCTGACAAATCGTTCGACATGGTTACGGTCAATTGTCGCCAACCTGACCCGTACCACTACCCCACCCTGGGGCAGATGTCTTAGATTCTGCCCCAGGAATAGATTCCAGACATGACGGTCAACCTACCAGCTTTGCCGGTCCACAAATGATCACCGGGAGCGGAATGGAACCCTTCTGTAACACCGAGCGAAGCCTGGCCGGCGTACTGCAGGACGCGGCCGGGAGAGGCACCATCAGGGGGACGCGGGTTCACATCGGCCGGCGGGAACACGTCTACAATCTCGGCCAGCCCGACGCGAACATTTATCTCGTCGAGAGCGGCCAGGTCAAAACACTCACCCACACACGCGACGGCAAACAGTGCCTCCTGTCGATACACGGCCCCGGGGACGTGTTCGGGGAATCCAGCGTGCTGGCCGCGAACCGCACCGAGACCGCACAGGCCATGCAGGTCACGACGCTGGTCCAGGTGCGCGTGGCGCAGATCATGAACGACTGCGACCCACCCCTGCGCGAGGCGCTCATCGGCCACATGGCGAGCCGGCTGCTGGAGCAGCAGCAGGTGATCGCCAACCTGGTGACGATGGACAGCGAACACCGGCTCGCGGCGTTACTGGTGAATCTCGGCAAGAAGGTCGGAAAGCGTAGGGACCAGACGGCACTGATTCGCGACCGGATAACCCAGGAAGAGCTGGCGGAAATGGTCGGGACGACCCGTTCGCGTATCGGCTACTTTTTGAAAAGGTTTTCGGTTGCCGGCGTGGTGCATCGCACCGAGGACGCACACCTCTGCATTCATATAGCGGAACTGACGGATTATCTGGAGAATTCCTCGCTGTCCGCCGGCCTGTAGGACCTGCAGACCGGGGCCGGATATCCCGGAATACTTCTCGGCGGCGCCGGATCGGCGCCGCCGGATTCCGGGACCTCTTCCCGCACGGCCTTCTCCATACGTCGGACCATTTCCTCCAGCAAGCGCTGCGAGGTGCCGAAGTTCAGGCGGATGAAGCCTTCGCTCCCGTATTCGCGGCCGTCGCTGACGGCGACCTTCCCGCGGCTCAGGAAGAACTCCGCCAGGTCGTCGGTGCCCAGCCGCTCCGCCAGCCGGCGGCCGTCGAGCCAGGCGAGGTAGCTGGCCTCGGGGGGTACCAGCACCAGGTCGGGGCCGAAGGACTCCAGCAGTTCGGCCAGCACCTGCCGGCTGCCGTGCAGATAGTGCCGCAGGGTCCGCAGCCAGGGACCGCCCCGCGTGAAGGCGGCCTCGCTCGCGCTGACGCCGAGGATGCCCACGCCATCTCGTTCCCTGGGGCGCATCTCCATGAGCCGGTCGTGGTCCTCGGGCCGGCCGGCGACGGCCATCGCGCACTTCAGACCGGACAGGTTCCAGCCCTTGCTCGCCGAGGCGGCCGTCACCGTCGGCACCCGGGCGGCCTCCGGCAGCGAGCCGAGCGGTACGTGCCCGTGCCCGGGGTGGGTGAGCGGGGCGTGCACCTCGTCCGAGAACACCGCCACCTGGAACTCGGCGGCCAGCTCCAGCACTTCGCGCAGTTCCTCACGGGTGAGGACGCGGCCGGTGGGGTTGTGCGGGTTGCACAGGAAGTAGGCCGCCGCTCCCGACCGGAAGGCCCGGGCCAGCCCTTCCAGGTCCAGCCGCCAATGCCCCCCGCGCAGGCGCATCGGCCGGGAGACGACCTGCCGTCCCGCCGCCGCGATGGCCTCGAAGTACGGCGGATACGCCGGTACGTCGACGACGACGGCGTCACCCGGCTCGGTGAACCGCTCCAGGGCCACCTCCATCACGCGCATGGTGTCGGGGAACAGCACCACCTTCTCCGGCTCCACCCGCCAGCCCCAGCTCTCGTGCGCCCACGCGGCGAACGACCGCTGCACCGGTGCGTCGGTGGTGTAGGCGTAGGCGTAGCCGAGGTCCCCGCCCTCCGTCAGGTGCGCCCGGACGGCGTCGATCACCGGCTCGGCCACCGGGAAGTCCATCTCGGCGATGAAGGCGGGGAGGATGTCGGGCGGGTAGCGCCGCCACTTCTCGCTGCGCCGCCCGGACAGCGTCACGGCACGCAGACCGTCGAACAGGTGGATGAGCTCCCGCTGTACCTCCGACAACGCTCCTCCTCCGGGCGGTGGGCGCGGCTGGCGGCCGCTGGTGGGCCGATGCCGGCTCACCAGGTGACCGGCAGCTCCTTGACGCCGTGGATGCCGAACAGGTGGTGCCAGAAGGGCACGTCGGCGGCGGGGACGGCGAGCCGCAGTCCCGGCAGCCGGGTGAACAGCCGGCCGAGCGTGACCTGGAGCTCCACGCGGGCCAGGGACTGTCCGGGGCACTGGTGGGGTCCGTGACCGAAGGCGAGGTGACCGCGGGCCGTACGGGTCACGTCGAAGCGGTCGGGATCGGCGAAGACGTCGGCGTCCCGGTTGGCGGTGGCGAGCTGGCACACCACGCCCTCCCCCGCGTGAATCGTTTCTCCGCCGAGGGTGACATCAGCCGTGGCGATGCGGTTCATGCCGATCTGCATGGCCGTCTGGTGCCGCAGCAACTCGTCGACGGCGCCGGGGATCAGGGCCGGATCGGCCCGCAGGGCGGCGAGCTGCCCGGGGTTCTCGAGCAGCAGCATGGTGCCCGTTCCGATCATGGTCGCCGTGGTGTGGTGGCCGGCCGCGAGCAGCAGCCAGGCGATGATCGCGACCTCCGCGCGGTCCAGCAGACCCGGCGCCACCTGCTCGACGAGCAGCCGACTGATCAGGTCGTCGCCCGGCTGCTTCTCCTTGGCCGCCACCACCCCTTCCAGGTGGTCGAGGATGTCGTCCTTGGCCCGCATCATCTCCTCGGGGCCGCTGCGGCCGTTGATGAGGACGCGGGTGCGCGACTCGAACAGCGGACTGTCCTCGGCGGGCACTCCGAGCAGTTCACAGACGACGGTGGACGGAACGGGGTAGGCGAGCGCCTCCATCAGGTCCACGGGGCCACCCTCGGCCTCCATCAGGTCCAGGCGGCCGTCGACGATCTGCTCGATCCGGGAGCGCAGTTCCTCGGCCCGGCGGCCGGTGAAGTCCCGGGCGAGCATGCGGCGGTAGCGCAGGTGCTCGGCGCCGTCGAGCCGGGGGAAGGTGCCCTTGAGGACCTGCGGCACGGGACGCGGGAACATCCGGGGGAAGTCCGGGTGGGAGCTGTCGGCGCTGAAGCGCGGATCGTCCAGCACGGCCCGGACGTCACGGTGCCGGGTGACCACGCGCGCCCGCTGCCCGCTGGGCAGGGTGGCCGGGGCGAACGGGTCCTCCGCCTGCAGCCGGCGGTACCCGGGGGGCGGGTCGAACGGGCAGCCGGGCGCCTTCTCCTGGGGGAAGGCCGGTGGCTCCGCGCCGGGGGCCGGGGCCGGCTCCCCCTGCGTCCCGGTCGTGTCGGTCGAGTCCGTCATGTGTCACCCTTCCCTCGCTGTACCCGCGGTCGGCACCGGCACGGGCTTCGACGCTACGTCCCGGCGTCCGACGGTTCTGTTCACTTCTGAGCATCACCGGGCCCGGATCGCTCGTTTCACGCCTCCCGGTGGGCGAGAACGACGGCGGAGTTGATGCCGCCGAAGCCGAACCCGTTGGACAGCACGAACCCGTCGCGCACCGGCCGGGCCTCCTCGCGCACGAACCGCAGCCCGGGGTCGACGGGATCCAGCAGGCCGGGATCGGGGTGGACGAACCCGGCCCCCAGCTGCACCACCGCGGCGACGGCTTCCACGACGCCGGCCGCGCCGAGGCAGTGACCGGACAGGGCCTTCGTCGCGTTGATCCACGGTCCCTCCTCGCCCGTCCCGAACACCTCGCGCAGGGCCTCGGCCTCCGTCCGGTCCCCGAGGGGCGAACCCGTGCCGTGGGCGCTGACCCAGCCGATGTCGCCGGCGCCGACGCCCGCCTGAGCCAGCGCGCCCCGCATGGCCCGGACCTCGCCGTCCACCGACGGGTCGGCCAGATGGTTGCCGTCGAGGACGACGGCACACCCCGCGAGCCGGGCCAGCACCGTCGCCCCCCGTCCGTGGGCGGACCGCGCGGACTCCAGGACCATGCAGGCCGCCGCCTGTCCGGGGTGGAAGCCGCGCCGGCCGGTGTCGAACGGCGCGGGAGCTCGGGTGGGCGAACCCTCCGCCGGGGCCATGGCTCCTAGGGCGAGGTACCCGCGCGTCTGGAGCGTGGACAGCCGGGTCATCGCGCCCACGACCACACAGACGTCCGCCGCCCCCGCCGCCAGCATGCGGGAGCCGTGGGCCAGGGCGAGGTTGCCGCTCGCCGAGGCCCCGCCGACGGTGCATCCCTCGCCGCGGACGCCGAGGACGCGGCTGAGCGTGCCGACGTGGTCGGTGTCCTGCTGGTGCAGGGCGTACCGGGCGGGCAGATAGGCCGCGCTGCGCTGTGCGCGGAGCCGGCCGTCCTCGGTGACCCGCTCCGTGAGGTTGTTGCCCGCCACGACGATCCCCACGCGCTCGGGCGGGGGTGCCGTGCGGTGCAGCCCGGCGTGCCGCCACGCCTGGAGGGCGGCGACGACCGCGGCGCGTACGGCGACCGGGGAGCGCAGAGCGGTGCGGCGGGCGAGCGTCCGCAGGTCCGGCGGCAGGTCGGGCACCGCCTCCAGCGCCTTGTCGGGGGTGTCCTCGGCCGCCAGTTCGGCCGTGAACGCGGGCCAGGCCACGCCGGGTTCGCCGGCGTCCTCGGGGGGCCGCGGCGCGGCGAGCGCTCCGCGGCCGGTCCGCAACGCGACGGCGAGGTCCCCGGGATCGGACGCGATGGCGCCAAGGACGCCGAGTCCGGTCACCACCACGGCGCCGGCCCCCGCCGGTCCGCTCACAGTCGCTTCCGCATGACGGCGGCCAGCGTGCCGATGTCGAGGCCCTGGTGGAACTCGTGCACGGGCACCACGATGCCGAGTTCCTCCATGGTCAGGGTGACGATGTCCGCACGGTCGATGCTGTTGCACCCCAGGTCCGACAGGGTGCGGTCGGGGGTGAACAGGGCGGGGTCCACCTCCGGCACGATCTCCAGGGTGGTGCGGCGCAGCACCGCCAGCACACGCTCCTCGTCGCCGTCCGGACCGGGGACGCTCGCGGCTGATCCGTTCACTGGTGGTACCTCCGGTTCGTCAGATCCATGCGTAGCGGCGGTGGTAGTCGCGTACGCCGGTGAGGGCGAGCAGCTCGGGGCGGTCGACGGCCCGTCGCAGCAGGGCGTCGTACCGGCCGGGGTCGATGTCGCGGTGGGGTTCCGGCCGCAGGCAGGCGGTGTTCTCCGGGAGCAGGGCCGAGTACTCCTCGAAGTCGAGGTCGGCGCGGGCCCGCAGCCGTGGTCCGATGCGTGCCTCGGCGACGGCGGTGGCCGACTCCGGTCCGGCGACACCGCTGAAGAACTCCGAGGAGCAGCCGGAGCCGTAGGAGAAGAGGCCGACGCGGGCGGGCCCGTCGATCGGGGCGTGGTCGAGCAGGCTGGCCAGGGCGAGGTAGAGGGAGCCGGAGAACAGGTTGCCGGTCTGGCCGGGGTGGATCAGCGACGGGGCGACCCGGCGTTCGAAGTCCTCGGTGACGGCGCCGGCCGGGCTGCGGTACAGCTCGCGCATGAGGCGCCGGTGCGCCGCCCTGACCATGCCGGAGAACGGGGTGTGCAGGGCGAGGAGGTCGAACGTCGTGGCGAAGTCGGCGCCCTCCACCCGGGACCGGTAGTCGGCGAAACTGCGTGAGAAGCACTCCAGATAGGCCATCAGCGACCGGTCGGCGTCGGCGATGTCGAGGTCGGGCCGGGGCCGGGCGGAGTCCAGGGTCTCGAAGCTGTGCACACCGAACGCGCCCAGGTCGGCGGCGAGGACGCGGGGGCGGTCGCCGACGAGCAGGGCCACCGCGCCGGTTCCGGTGACCGGTTCGGCGTACTGGGCGCGGGCGTCGGCGAGGGACATGTCGGTGGAGACGATGAGCACCTTGGCCCCGGGCGAGAGCCCCGCGGCCAGGTAGCCGACGGCCAGCTGGAGCGCCGCCGTCGCGGCGTAGCAGGCCTGCTTCATCTCCAGCAGCCGGCAGGTGGGCGGCAGGCCCAGGTGCTCGTGCACGTACGAGGCGACGGACTTGCTGTGGTCGAGTCCGGACTCGGTGGTGGTGACGAGCAGTTCGATCCGGTCGCGGTCGGCCGGGTCGAGCCGTTCGAGCAGCGGCCGGGCCGCGTTGACGGCGTGGGTGACGGGGTCCTCGAAGGGCAGTGCCACGGACCGGCGGTCGGAGGCGACGTTGTCGAAGCGGCGCGCGTCGAGGCCGCGTCCGTCGAAGACCGCCCGGGCGCTGATGGCCGCGCTGCCGGCGTACACGTCGAGGGCCTCGATGCCGTACCCGGCGCCCGTGCCGCTCATCCTTCCTCCTCCGCGGTGGCCGGCGCGGCGGAGTCCTGCGCGGAGGTGCCGGAGGCGTCGAGGGACGTGAGGAACGCGAGCAGGGCGGTGGTCACCCCGTCGGGGTCGGTCACGGTCGGGAAGTGCCCGGCCTGCGGCAGTTCGTGGTAACGGGCGTCGGGGATCGCGCCGTGCATGAGGTGCGAGGTCTTGCGCGGGACGACCGCGTCGACCGCGCCGGCCACCACGAGGGTGGGTACGGCGATGTCACCGAGCCGGCCCAGCAGATCGGGTTGCTGCGCGAACACGTCCAGGTAGCGCAGGCCGATGTGCGGGGCCATGCTCTCGCAGCGCAGCAGCCGGGCCGTGAACTCCGCGCGCCGCCGGCCGACGCCCGCCGCACCGGCCGCGACGACCCGGTCGAGGTCCTCGGCGACGAGGTCTTCCAGGCGGTTCACCTCGCCGGCGCGGTTGGCGTACTTGTACGAGCTGCACACGAGCGCCAGGGACGCGGCCCGCTCCGGGTGGGCGAGGACGAAGCTCTGGGCGAGGAGTCCGCCGAAGGAGGTACCGACCACGTGCACGGGACGGCTCAGCCCGAGGCGGTCCAGTACGCCGCCGTACAGGTCGGCGATGCCGGGCAGGGAGATGTCGTCCGCGCCGGTGGTGGCGCCGACGCCGGGATGGTGCACGACGAGCACGCGGTACCGGTCGCACAGGCCCGCCACCTGGTCGGCGAAGACGCCGGCCCCCATGTTGAACGGAGGCAGCAGCAGCACGGTCGGACCGGTGCCGCAGTCGAAGACCTCGACCGCGCCGCCGCCCATCGGCAGCAGATGACGCCGTGTCCCGGGGGCGCGTTCGCGCAGGACGGTGTAGTTCTCGGACGCCGGAGGCGGGGAGCCGGGCTCCTCCTCCAGCGCCCGGCGGATGTCCGCGGGCAGGGCGTCCGTCGGATGGTAGGCGCGGAGCGCCGAGGGGCCGGCCGCGCCGGGCACCTCGGTGAGATCCCACACGGGTGCCGGGTCGGCGACGAGTTCCGCGAGCCGGTCTGCGGCGCTCTCCAGCTCCTTGCGCTCGATGCCCAGGGGCACGGCGAGCCGGATCAGGTTCCGCTGCGGCGGTTCCGATCCGTCGGTGAGCCGGACACCCGGGGCGAGGTGCGGGCCTCCGCGCACCCCGGTGGCCGCGTAGATCCAGGACAGGTAGGAGGCCACGGGGTGCCGCAGTGCGGTGCCGGGCGCGGCCTCGTCCACGTCGAGCAGCACGCAGTGGGCGGCGGGCCCGGGCACCAGCGGCACCCTGCCCAGCTCCAGGCGCTGCCGGAACGCGGCCACGTCGGCCACCCTGCGGGTCACGAGACGGTCCGTGGACTCCTGGTCCAGCAGGGCGGCGGACAGCATCCGGCGCGCGGACAGCCCGGGTTCCCGGCCGCGCTCCAGCATCCGTTCCGTGAGCCGCTCGGCGAGGCGCTCGTCGGTGGTGGCGAGAAGTCCGCCGCCGTCGACGCCGAAGTCCTTCGACAGACTGAACGTCACGGCCTGGGCGAGGCCCAGCATGTCCTCGGCGACCTGCCACAGGTCCTGGGCCGGCCGTCCGGAGTCCGCCGCCACCAGCAGCGCGTTGTCGAGCAGCCGGGTGGCGTCGAGGACCAGCGGCACGCCCCGGGCACGCGTCCGGTGTGCGACAGCGCGCAGGTTGTCCAGGGACAGCGGGGCGCCGCCGTGGGCGTTCGTCGCGGTCTCCACCAGGACGAAGGACACGTCGCCCGCGTACCGGTCGAGCGCCTTGTCCAGCGCGTCCAGGTCGAGGTCGGCCGCGTAGGGCCCCTCGCCGGCGACGGGCAGCGCCACGGACGGGTCGAAGCCCTGCTCCACCAGCGTGGCCAGCCAGGTGGGGAACGCCGAGTTGTGCAGGACCCGGCCGCGGGGCCCGGGCCAGGCACGGCACAGCCGTTCCTCGGCGGCACGGCCCGACGCGGCGAAGAAGCGGTGGGCGAACGGCAGCCAGGGCAGCTCCGGCGGCTGCTCCCCCGTGAGCTGGGCCTCGTCGGCGAGTTCGGCGAGCGCCCGCGTCCGTTCCCGCTGCCAGGGGTCGGCGCGGTCCGCCCACGAGTCCGTGACGAGGTCGAGCTCCACCTCGACGTGCGGGATCCGGACGGGGTTGTGACCGTGGGCGGCGAGCTGGACCAGACGGGGGCCCCGGTCGGGGGCGGAGTCCGGCTCGTGGGCGCGGGACACGGGCTCGCTGTCGGCGCCGGAATCCTGCCGGCCGGCGTCGCCACGGGGCCGGTCGCCGGTACCGGCGGTGACGGTGGACGGCGTCGTGTCCGCGGCGGGTACCGCGGGGTCGGCGATCAGCAGGATGACGTCACTGACCTCGGTGGCGTCCTCGCCCTCGGGCTGCACCAGGTACAACGTCCGGTTCTCCGGGCGGAACTTGTTCTTGAACTGGTAGTTCCCGCCGCCGAAGATCCCGGCGTCACGGAGCTCGGCCAGTGCGCGCACGGCCCTGCCGGAGGCGTTGGGCGACGTACCCATCTCACCGCCGAAGCTGGCACCGAAACTGAACACCTCGCAGCCCTCGCCGCGCAGACGCTCCAGGATCCGGACGAGGGCGAACTCCAGCCCGCCCAGCGGCATGGCGTCGGGGTAGAACTCGACGTCGAGCAGATGGCCGTTCTCGGACGGGATCCGAGTGATCACGACCGCGTTCACCAGGGCGTCGTCCAGGTAGGTCAGGAAGACCCGGTGCCGCTGGTCGAGCCGGCCGCCCGCCAGCTCGTCGCGCACGCGCCGTACGTACGGGTTGACCATCTGCTTGGTGGCCGCCCAGCCGTCCACGAGGCGGGCCAGCTCGGCGTCCACGGCCGGATCGTCGCCGCTGCGGTACTCGTCCGTACGGCAGGCACCGGCCTTCTCGAACCGCTTGACCATGTAGCGCAACCGGCTCATCCGGCCGCCGGAGAGCTTGAACGAGCCGAGGTCCTCGATGCGCTGCAACGCGCCGAAGGGGGTGGCGGTCACGGGCGCGCCGTCCACCTCCTCCAGCCGTACCAGCGACAGCAGGTTGGGGCGGAGGCCGTGCTGCCGGGCGTGGCGGAAGTACTCTCCGGCCAGTTCCGCGAAGTGCTCCTCAGGGCCGGTGTAGTTCCACACCAGCATGGCGCCGCCCTGCCGCGAGAGCGCGAAGAAGCCTCGGCGTTCGGCACCGACGAAGAGGTGGGGCGCGATGTCACGGCCGCCGAGCCCGCTCTCCTTCCCGTGCCGCTCCTCCAGTTCCCGGAGCACCGGGGCGAGTTCGGGGTCCGCCGCGGCCTCGGTGCGCGTCAGCGTCCGGGCCCGCGCCGGGGTGCCGGGTTCGGCGGCGGTGCCGACGGCCGGGACGGGGCCGGCGGCGGGACCGGGCTGCGGGGCGGGCGGCCGGACACGGGCCACGGCCGCCTCTCCGTGTGTCTCGCACAGGGAGCCGGCCAGTGACTCCAGTGTGGGCCGGTCGAACAGCAGGGCCTTGGGCAGGGCACCGAGCCCGGACTCCAGGGCGCTGACGCTGCGGAGCATGTCGAAGGAGGTGAAGCCGTTCGCCTCGAAGGTGACCGCAGGGTCGAAGGGGCGCCCGAGGACGCCTTCGAGCAGTCCCCGCAGGGCTTTTACGGCGTCCTCGCGGCCGGCGGGTGCCTGCGTGCCGTGCGGCGGGGGCGCGGGCGTGTCGTCGCCGCCCGAGCCGGCCGCACCCGGTAGGGCCGCCGCTGCCGGCGAGGGCGGGATCTCGCGCGGCGCCGGGCGGGGGGCGGCGGCCGCCGCGGACGCCCGGACGTGCGCGGCCAGCGCGGTGATGGTGTCGTGCTCGTAGAGGTCGGCTCCCTGGAGGTCCAGGCCGTGCAGGTCGTTCAGGGCGCGTGCCACGTCCATGCGGAAGATGGAGTCCAGACCGAGGTCGCCGAACGGTGTGTCGTCCGCGAGGTCGTCGGCGGAGAGGCCGAGGACGTCGGCGACGAGACCGCGTACGGTGCCGCGCACCTCGGTGTCCGGGAGGTGCCGGGCCGCTCGTTCCGGCGCCGGGGGCGCGTCCCCGTGGCGCGGGGCGGTCGTCGGTCCGTCGGCGGCCGATGCGGCGGGAACGGCGGCGGTGGGGCCTCGCCCGTCGGCCGAACCGCGGTCGGCCGGTTCGGGTGCCGGGGTGTCCGCCCGGGCGGGTACGGCCTGTTCCGGGGACGGGGCCGGCACGGGAGCCGTGGTCAGGGGCTGGAGCCTGATCCTGGGACGAGGCGCGGGGGCGGGTGGCGGTGCCGTGCCGGCTTCCGGTGCCGGCGCGGTGGCGGGTGCGGTGGTGGATCCGGTGGTGGATGCCTGGGGGACGTGCGACAAGGGGTTCTCCGTCCTCGCTTGCCGGGTGCCGGTACCGGGCGGGTCGCCGAACCAGTGGCGGCGCGGCCGGAACGCGGCCCGCGGCCCTGACCGGGTGTGCTCGTCCGGCCGGTGGGCGTCGTCGGGCGGTGTCCAGGCCTCCAGCACCACATGGGCGTTGGTGCCGCCGAACCCGAACGAACTCACCCCGGCCCGCCACGAGATGCGTCCGTGCTCGTCCTTCGCCCCCTCCCAGGGAGCGGTCGCGGTGCCGATGCGGAACGGCGTGCCGTCCAGTTTCAGGAAGGGGTTCGGCTCCCGCAGATGCAGGTGGGCGGGCAGGGTGCGGTGAGTCATGCACAGCAGCACCTTGAGCAGGCCGGCGATCCCCGCCGCGGCCTCCAGGTGCCCGATGTTCGTCTTCACCGATCCGAGCGTGATGTGCGGTTCGCCCGGCACGGGTTCGCCCGCGTCGGCGTACAGGCGGCCGAAGGCGTCCTTCAGGCCCTCGGCCTCGATCGGGTCGCCGAGCCGGGTCCCGGTGCCGTGCGTCTCGACGTAGGTGACGGTGGCGGGGGCGATGCCCGCGGCCCGGTGGGCGCGGACGACGACGTCGGCCTGGGCGCGCGGATTGGGCGCGGTCAGGGAGGGCGACCGGCCACAGTGGTTGACGGCGCTGCCCCGTACGACGGCCAGCACACGATCGCCGTCGGCCTCTGCCCGGTCGAGCGGCTTGAGCAGGACCGCGCCGACGCCCTCGCCCCGCACGTATCCGTCGGCGTCCTTGTCGAAGGTACGGCAGCGTCCGGCGGGGCTGAGCAGCCCGGACTGGTCGAAGACCCGGAAGAGGCCGGGGCTCAGGGCGAGGCTGACACCGCCTGCGACGGCCTCGTCGCACTCGCCGGAGGCCACGGCGCCGACCGCCCGGTGCAGGGCGACCAGCGAACTGGAGCAGGCCGTGTCGACGGTCTCGCTCGGGCCCCGCAGGTCGAGCAGGTGGGAGATGCGATTGGCGACCAGCGACCGCGCCACCCCGGTGGCCATGTGGGCCTCCGTCGGGGCGCCGGAACGGGCGATCAGCTCGCCGTAGTCCGAGGTGGCGACGCCCACGAACACTCCCGTCGAGGTGCCCGCCAGGTCCTCCGGGCGGTATCCGGCGTCCTCGAAGGTGCGCCAGACCGTCTCCAGGAAGAGCCGGTGCTGCGGGTCCATGAGGCGTGCCTCGGTCGGGGAGATACGGAAGAAGGCCGCGTCGAAGTCGGCCACGTCCGCGAGGAATCCGCCGCGGAGCCCCGCGGTCGCGGGGTCGGCCAGCAGCTCGGTGCGGTCCGGCGGTACGGGTCCGACGAGGTCGTCGCCGGCGGCCAGGTGCCGCCAGAACGCGTCGAGGTCCGGCGACCCCGGCAGGCGTCCCGCCATGCCGATGACGGCGACGTCCCGGCGGCGGGCGGGGCCCGCGGTGGCGAACGCGGGCCGGGGCGGCGGGGCGGGCGCCACGGCGGCGGTGTTCCCGACGTGCCGCGGTGCGGCGGCGCTGTCCTGGACGGGTGCGGAGCCGCCGGTGGCCTCGGCGGGCCGGGGATCCGGGGTGGTCGCGGGCGTCGCCCGCACAGTGGCCGGTCCGTGTGCGGCGCGTACCGCGGCCGGGTGCGCGCGGCTCAGGTACGAGGCCACGTCGCCCAGCGTAGGGTGCTCGAAAAGGACGGTCGGCAGCAGTTCGAGACCGTACCGGTCGTTGATCCGTACGATGAGTTCGCTCAGCGAGAGCGAGTCGAAACCGAGGTCCATCAACTCGGCCCCGGTGTCGACCTCGTCCGGGTCGACCATCAGGAACTCCGCGCCGAACAGTTGCAGTTGCCGTCGTACCGGCTCGGTCCGGTCGTCGGCGTCCGGCTCCTGTGGGGCCGGGGCCGGCCGCGCCGCTTCCAGGGGTTCGGTGTCCGTGTGTGTTCCCTTCTCGGCCTCCGCCGCCGCGTCCGTCGCCGGCCGCTCCACCGGAAGGAGCCTCGGCTCCGATCCGGCCAGGGCGGTGCGGAAGACGGCGAGACCCGTGTCGGTGCGCAGGGGGACCATCGACCACAGCTGGGCGAACAGCCGGCGGGTGGCGTCGTCGACGTCCATGCCGCCGTCCTCCCACAGGGGCCAGCCGATGGCGACGGTGCGGCCCGAACGCTCGCCCAGGTCCCGCAGCCGCTCCCGCGCCTCGGCGAAGTCCAGCTGGAAGGCGTTGGCGTAGGCGTAGTCGCTCTGCCCCAGGTTGCCGGTCTCCCCCACGAGCGAGGCGCACAGGACGTAGAAGTCGAGGTCCTCGTCCCGGGTCGCCTGATCGAGCAGCACCGTGCCGGTCACCTTGGGACCGAGCACCTCGGCCGCCTCGTCGGCGGTCTTGAGCACCGCGCGCGCGTCCCGGTGCACGCCCGCCGCGTGCACGATGCCGTTCAGCGTGCCGTAGCGGGTGCGGATGTCGGCCAGCAGCCCGGTGACGTCCTCGGTGGAGGCGAGGTCGGTCTGCCGGTACCAGACCGTGCTCCCGCCGCGCCACAGCTCCGCCGTGCGCCGCTCGATGGCCTCGTCGAGCGGGGTGCGCCCGGCGAGCACGAGATTGACGGGGGTCTCGTCGGCTAGGAAGCCGCCCAGGATCCGGCCCAGGGCACCCGCGCCGCCGGTGACGAGGTAGGTGCCGCCCGGCCGGATCGGCAGGGGCCCGTCCGGCGCCGCCTGGGGTGCCGGCCGGTCGGTCAACCGCCGTACGTGACACAGGCCGTCGCGGTCGACGACGAGTTCGGTGACGCCGGTGGTCACCCGGGCGAGTTCGTCGGCGAGGACGGTCGCGAACCGGGCCGCCGCCGTGCCGCCGTCCGGCCGGGCCGCCTCGTCGTACGTGTCGAAGGCGATCCGTACCCCGGCGCAGCCGCTGTGCTCCAGCGCGAGGGACTTCAGCAGGCCGCCGGTCGCCGAGAACTGCGGCTGCCGCCAGGCGGGCCCGTGCGCGACGGCGGTGCGCAGCCGCACTCGACGGTCCCGGGCGAGCAGGGCCGCGGCCGCCCACAGCAGCGGGTACGGTCCGGCGTCCAGGTCGTCGCCGAGGGTGCCCGGCCGTGGCGGCCCGGCGTCCGGCGGGCAGGCCAGGACGACGGCGTCGGGCAACCGGTCCCGCTCGGCGAGGAGTTCGGCGAGCCGGCGCAGGTCGGCCGGGGCGGGACGCGACGGGAGGACGACGGAGTCCTCCTCCAGCGCACAGCGGTCGCCGGGACGCGTCGTCAGGCAGTCGGCGCCCCTGCGGGCGAATTCCGCGGCGACGGCGCGGCGCACCGGGGACTGGGGCCCGAGCAGCAGGACGCGGCGGGGTGTGTCCGCCGTCCCGGGCACGTCCGCGGCCCGCGGTTCGAGCACGGGCGCCAGACGGTACACGGTGGTTCCGCCGGGCTGCGGGTCCCCGCCCGTCGCGCTCCCGGACGAGGCGTGCGCCCCGGGGCGGGGCTCTTCCACGATCCGGTCGTGCGGGAGTTCCGCAGCCGGGCCGGGCGTGCCCAGGGTGGGGTCGGTGATGCCCGTGTCCAGCCAGTGCCGGGTCCGGTCGAAGGGGTACGTCGGGTAGGTCACCCTGCGTGCCGCGCGCCCCGCCCAGAGCGCGGTCCAGTCGACGTCGTCCCCGCTCGTCCAGCGCGCGCCGAGCCGGGCGAGAGCCGCCTCCGGCTCCGTACCGGCGGTGCCGTCCGTGGCCCGGGCGTCGCGCAGCAGGGCGGAGCCGGGGCCATGCCGCCCGCTGCCCGGGCCGGGAACCGCCCGGCCGACGGTGATGCCGGGAACCTCCGCCCGGCCCGTGTCGGCGTAGGACCGCAGCAGGGTGGCGAGCCGGGCCGTGTCGGCGCAGACCACCGCGAGCCGCTCCGGGAAGTGACGGCGGCCGGTCTGGCTGGTCCGGGCGAGTGACGCGAGGGCCGTTGCGGCGCCGGACGGTGAGCCGAGATGGTCCGCCACCCGGCCCGCGTAGGCCCGGAGCCGTTCGGCGGAACGTGCCGACAGCAGGAACAGGTGCGGTCCGGGTTCGGCCGGGGAGATGTCGTCGGGCTCGCGGTACTCCTCCACGACGAGGTGGGTGTTGGCGCCGCCCGCGCCGAAGGAGCTGACGCCGGCCCGGCGGGGGCCGCCGTCCGGCGGGGCCGGCCAGTCGGTGAGCGTACGGACCGGCTCCAGCGCCGATCCCGCGAAGTCGATCTTCGGGTTGAGGTCGTCGAGGTTGACGCAGGGGGCGAGTTTCCGGTGCCGCAGCTGGAGCAGCAGCTTGGTCAGGCCGGCGATGCCCGCGGCGCCCTCCAGGTGCCCGATGTTGGACTTCACGGACCCGACCGCGCAGGGACCCGGCCGGTCCGGTCCGCCGAGCGCCCTGCCGAGCGCGGCGATCTCGATCGGGTCGCCCAGCGAGGTGCCGGTGCCGTGGCACTCGACGTACGACACCGTCCCGGGCGCCACCGAGCAGTTGTCCAGGACCCGACGGACCAGTTCGGCCTGGGCGTTGGGGTTGGGCACGGTGTAACCACCGGTCTTGCCGCCCGCGTTCATCGCGCCGCCCTTGATCACCGCCCAGATCCGGTCGCCGTCCGCGACGGCCCGGTCCAGTGGTTTGAGCAGGACGGCGCCCACGCCCTCACCGGGCACGAAACCGTCGGCCCCGGCGTCGAACACCTTGCACCTGTCGTCGGCCGACAGCATGTTGAGGGCGCTCAGGGAGACGTGGTGCGCCGGGTGCAGGATCAGGTTCACCCCTCCGGCGACGGCGGTGCGGCATTCTCCGCGCCGCAGGCTCTCGCAGGCGAGGTGGACGGCGGTCAGCGAGGAGGAGCACGCGCTGTCCACGGCGATGCTCGGGCCGTGGAAGTCGAAGAAGTACGACACCCGGTTGGCCACCGACCAGTGGGCCGAGTGCGCGCCGGACAGCCTGCCCTGGGGCCAGCCGGTGGCGGCGAGCTGACCGTAGGTGCCGTACATGACGCCCACGAAGACCCCGGTGTCCGCCTCATGGGTCTCCGTACCGAGCCGGCCGTTCTCCTCCAGGAGGTTCCAGGCCGTCTCCAGGAACAGCCGCTCCTGGGGATCGATGTGGGCGGCGTCCCGGCCGAGGATGCCGAAGAACGCCGGGTCGAACAGGTCGATGCCGTCCAGGAACGCGCCCCAGCGGCTGTACGAGCGCTGCGGGGTGACCCGCCGCGCGTCGAAGGTGGGCCGCCAGTCCCAGCGTTCGGCCGGTACCTCCCTGAACGAGGCGGTGCCGGCGGCCAGGTTGCGCCAGAACCCGTCCACGTCGTCCGCGCCCGGGTAGCGGCCGCTCACGCCGATGACGGCGATGTCGGACGCGGCGGACCCGGTGGGCGGGGCGGCCGGGACGGCGGGGGCCGTCCGGGGGCGTACGTCCGTGTCCGCGTCCCTGTCCGTCCCTGTCTGCCGCGGCCGCACATCCACGGCCGGGGCGGTGTCGGCCAGCAACGCGTCGAGGGCCGCGCCGTGTTCGGTGGCGAAGTGGTCGGCCAGCTGGGCGATCGTCAGCTTCTCGAACAGCAGCGTGGCGGGCAGTTCCCCGAAGTCCTCCTCGAAACGGCCGATGATGCGCAGGCTGACCAGCGAGTCGACGCCGTAGTTCTCGAAGGTGACCTCGTCCGCCAGGGAATCGGGGTCGAACTTCAGCACCTCGGCGAAGACACCGCGCACATAGCCGCGGACCCGCGCGTCGTCGGTCGCGGACGTCGTGCCGCGCTCCGGGTCCTGGCCGGAGACGTCGGCGACGAACACACACTGTTCGAGGTCGTCGGCCGGGGTGCCGGGCACGCCCAGTGTCCTGAGGGGCCCGAACCCGCACGCCGTCAGCTCCCGGTGCCACTGGGCGGGCCCCAGCAGCGGCGCGTGCGGCAGCCGGTGCTCCGCGTCCTCGAAGGCCCACCAGCCCGGCGTCAGCCCGAAGGTGAGCGTGAGGAAGTCGGAGGCCCGGGTCACCTCGTTGATCAGCAGACTGCCACCGGGGGCCACGAGTTCGCGCACGTGCCGCAGGGTCCGCCCGATGTCCGCCGTCGCGTGCAGCACGTTGGTGGCGAGGACCAGGTCGTAGCCGTGAGGGGTGAAACCCTGGGCGGCGGGGGGCCGTTCGATGTCCAGCGTGCGACAGTTCAGGTACGGGCGTCCGGGTCCGAACTCCCGCTCGCCGTGGGCGAGGAAGACGGGCGAGACATCCGTGTAGTCGTAGGAGACCGGCGGTTCCTCGCGGGCCGCGCCGGGGTCGCCGAGTGCCACGTCGAGCGCGTCGAGGACGAAGGCGGTACCCGCTCCCGTGCCCGCGCCGATCTCGAGGATCCGCAGCGGGCGTCCGGCGGTGGCCGCGGCCCGGTGACGGCGCAGCACCGCCACGGTCTCCGCCGCCATGAGCCGGTGGTAGTGGTCGGACAGCGGCTGGCCCCGGTAGACCGCTTCGACCGGTTCCACGGAGCCGCCGGGGAAGAGGACGTCCGTGGGCGGGCGGGTGCCGTCGAGGACGTCGGGCAGCGCCGCGACACAGCGTTCCAGCAGCGTCACGTGCGGCCGCATCGCCGGATGACGGGCGACCAGGGCCTCGGCCGGGTCCGGGCCGCCGCCGGCGGCGGGTCCGGTCCTGAGCAGGATGTCCGTCACCGCGTCCAGCAGACGACGGCCCGCGCTGCCCTCGGGGTGCCCGTCGGCCCACCGTCCCGGCTGCGAGGTGCCCGAACCCCCGGTCGAGAACGCCGCGTTGCGCCGCAGCAGGCCGGCGGCGACGCGCTCCAGGCCGGCGAAGGCGTCGCGGGCTTCCTCGAGGGAGTCCGGGACGGCCCCCAGCAGGGCCAGGCCCTTCGGTGTGCCCTTGACGACGACGGCCTGTCCGAGGCCGGCGCCGAGCACGTCCGTCAGTGCGGCGATGCCTTCGGCGGGTTCGAGGGAGCCGATGCCGAGAGCGGCGAACCGTGCGACGTGGTGCCGTTTCGCGACCGCGCCGACACTCCCCCAGAAGCCCCAGTTGATCACGGTGACGGGGAAGGACGCGTGGTCACGCAGGTGCGCGGCGTAGGCGTCCTCGAAGGTGCTGGCCGCCGCGTAGTTGGCCTGGCCCGGGGCGTCGGCGAAGGAGATCGCCGAGGAGAAGCAGACCAGGAAGCCGGGCGGGTCGTCGCGGAGCGCGTCGGCGAGCGCCCGGAGGCCGGCCGTCTTGGGGGCCAGCACCTCGAGGAACGTGTCCTCGTCCATGGCGGCGAGCGTCCGGTCGCGCAGGACGAGCGCACTGTGGAAGACGCCGTCGATCCCGCCCGCCCAGGTGCGCGCCTCCGCGACGACGCGGCGAGCCTCCGCCGGGTCCGCGATGTCGCCGCGCAGGTAGACGGCCTCCCCGCCGAGTGCGGACAGCTCCGCCAGCAGGGCGCGGACGGTGTCGTCGAGGGGGCGGCGGCCGACCAGGGCGAGACGCGCGTGGTGGGTGCGGGCCAGGTGGCGGGCGAGCACCGTGCCGATACCGCCCGCGCCGCCGGCCACGAGATAGGCGCCGCCCTCGCGGAACGGACCCTCCGCGCCGTCGGGCCGGCCGGCCGGCGCCGGCACGAGCACGCGGACCAGACGGCGTCCGCCGCGCACGACGACGAGGGGGTGCGTGCAGGGTTCGGCGATCAGCAGGCCGGCGAGTTCCGCCGGCGAGGACGCCTGCGGGGGCAGGTCGACGCAGCCGGCACGCCACTTGGGATACTCGGCGGAGGCCGACCGCGCCAGGCCCAGCAGGCCCGCGCTGTGCGGCTGGACGGGGCCGGCCCCGTCCGTGGCCACCGCTCCGGACAGCACCACCTTGAGGGTGAGGCCGCGGCTTCCCGCGCCACGGGCGAGCAGCGCCTTCAGCAGCCGGAACAGGCCGAGCGTGGCCGGATCGGGGCTGTCGGCGGGCGCGGGCTCCGCGGGGTCGTGCGACGCGAGCCAGTACACGGTGTCGGGCGGCGCGCCCAGGGAATCGGGGAACTCCCGTTCGCCGACGGTCTCCAGGGGGACGGTGGTCACGGCGGACGCAGGGTTCTCCGTGGGGGTACCGGCACGGTCGAGGGCCGCGGCCAGGGCGTCGGCCAGGGAACGGGCCCCGGCGGTGTGGAACACCCAGGTCACCCCGCGCGCCGGGCTTCCCGTCGGCTCCGGGACGACCGGAGTGGCGTCCCTCAGGTGCGGAACGTGCACCACCGTCCGCGGAACCATGACCTCTTGGCCCGCCGCCGCGGACGCGGCCGCGGTCGTCGACGCGGACTGCAACGCGGACGATTGTGTCTCCTCCGCGCGCGTAGCCGGTGCGGCACCGGCGCCGGGCCCCGGCAGCTGCCGTAGGGCCACTCCGGCGAGGGACACACAGACCCGCCCCTCGGCGTCCGTCACCCGTACGGTGAACCCGGAGCCGTCCGGTGCCGCGTGCGCGTACCCCGTCCTGGGGACCGGGGCCCACACCTCCAGCGCCCGCATCGCGAAGGGCACCAGCGGGTTGCCGTCGTCACCGGCGGTCAGGACGGTGAGTGTCTGCAGGGCCGCGTCCAGGACGGCCGGATCGAGCGGCCAGGACGAGTCGTCGCCCACCGCCGCCTCCGGGGCACGCAGCAGGCCGAGTGCCTCGCCGTCACCGGCCCACACTCCCTCCAGCGCCTGGTAGGCCGGCCCGTAGGTGAGGCCCCCGGCCGCGAAGTCCGCGTAGAGCTCCTTCCCGGGGCGCCAGGACGGGCAGCGCCGGCGCACCGCGTCGGGGTCGAGCCGGTCGGTCACCGTTCCGTCACGGGTCAGCGTCTCGAAGCGGCCACGGGCGTACGGCAGTCGGTCCCCGTCGGCCGTCAGGACCTCGAAGCCCGCCGCGCGCCCCGGCCGGTCCGTGGTCGTCACGCGGACCTCGCGGCGGGCGGTCACCTCCAGCGGGCGCAGCCACTGGATCTGCGAGAGCCGGACGGGCCCGGTGACGCCGTGCCGTGCGGCGGCTCGAACGGCGAGGGACAGGCTCGCGACACCGGGAAGCACCGCCTTGCCGGCCAACCGGTGGTCGGCGACCACGCGGTCCCGCGGATCCAGCGTCTGCCGCGACGTGCCGGCCTCCTCGGCCGCCGCCCCGGCCTCCGGCGGCGCGGGTCGTACGCCGTCGACGGGCCTGAACTCGGCCGCCCAGTGCCGGTCGCGGGCGAACGGGTAGGTGGGCAGCGGCACCCGGCGGGCGCTGCCGGCCGGGTACCCGGCCACCCGATCGAGGGTCCCGCCGCGTACGTAGGTCTCGGCGAGTCGGCCCAGGCGTTCCCCTGGACCGCTCTCCGCGGCGACGTGGACATGGGGGACCTCGCCTCGTTCGGCCGCCGTGCGCAGCGCGCGGACCAGTTCGCCGCGGCCGTGTACGACGAACGCGGCGCGCAGCGGGAAATGGGTGCGGCCGGTGGTCAGTGTGAAGGCGACGTCGGCGAGTTCGGGGACCGGGCCGTGCGTGGTGTCGAGGGCGTCGGCGAGCCGGTGCAGGGCCTGTCGCAGCGCCTCGGGGGTCCGTGCGGACACCGGCACGAGGTGGGCCCGGGCGGCACCGGTGGTGTGACGGCGCGGCCGCGGGGCCGGTGCCTCGGCGACGACGGCGTGCGCGTTGGTGCCGCTGAAGCCGAAGCTGCTGAGCGCGGCGACCCGCACCCCCGCGCGGCCGGGCCGCCACTCGTCGGCGCGGGTGAGCACCCGGAAGGGGCCCCGGCCGAAGTCGATCTCGGGATTGGACTCGTGGTAGTGCGGGGAGGGCGGCAGTTGCCGGTGCCGCAGGGCCAGCAGCACCTTCAGCAGCCCGGCGACACCGGCGGCCATGGTGGTGTGGCCGATGTTGGCCTTCACCGAGCCCAGCGCCGTCCGGCCCGCGGAACCGCCGTCGTCGGTGCGGAAGGCGTCCTGGAGCGCCTTCACCTCGATCGGGTCGCCGAGCGGCGTCCCCGTGCCGTGGGCTTCGACGTACCCGATGTCCTCGGGAGCGACGCCGGCCGCGCGGTGCACCCGGCGGATCAGTTCGGTCTGTGCGGCGGCGCTGGGCGCGGTCATGCCGTTCGTCCTGCCGTCGCCGTTGACGCCGGTGGCCCTGATGACGCCGTGGATGTGGTCGCCGTCCGCGAGGGCCCGCGCGAGCGGCTTGAGGACGACCACGCCGACGCCCTCGCCGAGCACGATGCCGTCGGCGCGTGCGTCGAAGGGTGCGCTCGTCCCGGTCGGGGACAGCATTCCGGCGTTGCTGCACCTGATGTGCACCCGGGGGGTGAGCATCAGGGCCACGCCGCCCGCGAGGGCCGTCCCGCACTCACCTCGGCGCAGGCTCTCACAGGCCAGGTGGACGGCCGTCAGCGAGGAGGAGCAGGCCGTGTCGACCGCCAGGGTGGGGCCCGTCAGGTCGAGGAAGTACGCGATGCGCGCGGCCAGCACGGAGGGGGCGGAGCCGAGGAACGCGTGGCTGGTGTCGGACTGCCCGGCCGCCGCGAGGACTTCGTCGTAGTCACCGGTCCCGCATCCCACGAACACCCCGCAGTCGCGGCTGCCGCGCTCGTCGGCCCGGCCGGTCGCGCCCGATCCGTACCCGGCGTCCTCCAGCGCCTTCCACGCCTCTTCGAGGAAGAGCCGCTGCTGCGGCTCCATGGCCTCCGCCTCCAGGGGCGAGAGCCGGAAGAACGCCGGGTCGAACTCGTCGACGCCGCGCAGCAGGGCGGCCCATTTGCTGTCGGTGCGGTCGGTCATCGACCGGTCGGGGTGGTACCAGCGGCCCGTGTCCCAGCGTTCCGCCGGCACCTCGGCGATCTCGCTGCGACCGGCCGACAGGTTCTCCCAGAAGGCGTCCAGATCGTCGGCGCCGGGAAAGCGGCCGGACATGCCGATGACGGCGATGTCCGCAGCGCCGACGGGACCGCCCGGGTCGGCCGGGGCGGTGAACGGTTCGGGGGGCGGCGCGGGTTCGGGCTCGCCCTCCGGTTCGTCGTCGCCCTGTGCGGCCGTCGCCTCGGCCGGTGCGCGGCGGGGCACCGGACGGAGGGTCACCATGCCGTGGGCCGTGGCGGACACCGCCGAGGCCGTGCCCGCGCCGCCCGGCACGGTCGGGTGCGAAGGGGCCGGCAGGTGGGGCTGCGCACCGGTCCTCGCCGGGGTGCCGCCCGTTCCGGACCCGCCGGGTTCCCGGGCCCTGTCCCCCGCATCCGTCTCGGCCGCCTGGCCGGAGTCGGCCTCGGCCCGTTCGGGCTCGGGGTGACGGGGTCCGGCGGACGGCTCGGGGGCGAGGGCCGCGCGGTGCAGGGCCGTGGCGCTGCTCCGGGCGGCCGACAGGGCGGCCGTCATCGCGGGCACCGTCGGGTGGTCGTACACCGCGACCGCCTCCAGACCCGCGCCGTGGCGCTCGTTGAGGTCACGGACCACCTCGACGGCGCCGATCGAGTCGAGTCCCATCTCGGCGAAGGTCCGCTCGTCGTCGATCTCCTCGGGGCGCAGGTAGAGCACCTGGGCCAGGGAAGCGACGACGTCCGCCCGCAGCTCTGCCGCCGAGGGCCCAGGGCGTTCCGGGTCGGGCCCGGGCCCGGCGGCGGTACGGTCGTCCGCCCGGTGTGCGACGGGTGGCGTGGGCGCCTCAGCCGTCCGAGCGGCTTCGGCCGGGGGGCTCGGCCGGGCCTCGGTCTCGGCCGAGCCCGGCTCGGGGCCGGCCGTCGGCCGCTCCTCGTCGCCGCCGGCGGTGTTCCGGAACGCCGCCACGCGGGCGAAGTGGCCCCGGACCCGGTCGCGCGCCTCGGTGCCGAGCACCTCTTCGTGCATCCGGACCTCCCGCCCGACCACGTCGTCCAGCCGGGCGAGGACCCGGCCGGCCAGTTCCTGCTTGAGGCGGCGCACGGCGCCCTGCGGCTGCGCCGCCAGCGTGCGGGCGCGGTCCAGCGCGGCCGGCAGGACCTCGCGGCGCGGCAGGACCGTCACCATGGCGCCGTGACGCCGCAGTTCGGCCCCGGTCAGGGACCTGCCCGTGAGCATCATCTCGTCGGCCAGCGCGGAGCCGAACCGGCGTTCGAGGACGTAGGTGGCGCCCATGCCCGGGGTGAAGCCGTAGGTGACGAAGTTCGCGCTGTAGACGCTCTCTTCGGCCATGAGGACGACGTCGGCGTACAGCCCGAAGGCCAGCCCGCCGCCGGAGGCGTGTCCCTCGATCGCGGCGACCACGGGCCGGTCGCACCGCAGGAGTCCCTCGTACACGAACGGCTGGTCGGTGAAGCGCCCGTCGCCGCCGGCGAGCGTGGCCAGGGCCTCGGAGGTGCCGCCCATGCTGAACACGCCGTCCGAGCCGGTGACGACCACGGCCTTGATGTCCGTCCGCGCGGCCACCGTGTCGAAGGCGGACCGCAGTTCCCGCAGCAGCCGCTCGGTGAACATGGGCGAGGCCATGCGGATCAGGCCGATCCCGCCGTCCAGGACGACGAGTTCGGCTCCGCTGTCCCGGCCGGACGGGGTCCGTGCGGGCGGGGTGGCGGCTTCCGCGGGCGGGTGGGAGGGGCCGGCCGCCGTGCCCGTGGGTGCGGCGGCCGTGGCATCGGCGGTGGCGGCTGTGGCCTCGGCGATGGCCGCCGTGGCATCGGCGGTGGCGGGTACGGCCTCGCGATCGCCGGTGGATCCCGTCCAGCCGCCGGGCCAGCACCGCTCCTCCCGGAAGGGGTACCCCGGCAAGGGGATCCGGCGGGGAGGAGTGCCGTCGTCCGTGCCCGGCTCGGTCCAGTCGGCCCCGGTCTCCCCCGCGACCCACCGGCGTGCCCATTCCTCCAGCGCGGCCCCCTGTCCTGCGGACGCGTCCTGCGCCCGGGACGGCACGGGCGCCCGGTCGTCCGTGCGGGCGGTGTCCGCCGGAACGGTTCCCCGGTACTCGCCGGGGCCCGGTTCGGCCCCCTTCACCAGGCGCTCCAGGGCCGCGCGGAGCGGCGGCAGGCCATCGGCCACCGCCGCGAACCGGACGGGCATGGCGGTACGGCCCACCCGCAGGGTGTGGGCGAGATCGTCGGTCCTCGGCAGCCCGTCCTCGGTGCCGGCCCGCGCCTCCAGGGCGGTCCAGACGCGGGCGGCCTCGTCGAGCGTGACGCCCGGGTGGACGGCGGCCACGAGGTCCGCCGCCGTCGGCGCGCCGGGCCCGATGTGGTCCGCGAGGTCGTGGGCCAGGGTCAGGAGGGCGGCGGGGTCGAGGCCGAGGTCCTCGAAGGTCTCGCCGCCGCCGAGCGAGGTCTCCGGCACGGCGAGGCGCCGGGCGGCCAGCGCCCGTACCAGGGCGTCGGAGGTGAGGGGTGCGGGCCGGGCGGCGGCCCGTTCGCCGTGCGGGGCGAGGAAGTCGAGCAGCGCGGACGCGCGCTCGCGCAGGGCTTCGTCGTCCTTGGCGGACAGCACGAACAGCCGTGGTCCGCGAGGCGCGGGCCGGGCCGGGAGTTCGGGGGGCTCCTCGAGCACCAGGTGGGCGTTGGAGCCGCCCGCGCCGAAGGCGCTCAGACCGGCGAGCCGGCGGGCGCCGGCCGGACGGGGCCAGGGCGCGGCGGTGCGCTGCACGGCCAGCCGGCCGTCGCCGAAGTCGAGGTGTGGGTTGAGCGTGCCGGCGTGCAGGGAGGGAGCCAGCGCGCCGTGGCGGAACTGGAGCAGGACCTTGGTGAGTCCGGCGATGCCGGCGGCGCTCTCCAGATGGCCGATGTTGGTCTTCACCGAGCCGATCGCCACGTGCTCGGGGCCCGGCTCGAAGGCGGCCAGGGCCGTGCGCAGGCCCTCCAGTTCGATGGGGTCGCCGAGGGCGGTGCCGGTGCCGTGCGCCTCGACGTAGCCGAGGGCGCGCACGTCGGCGCCGGCGTCGCGGACGGCGGCGGCGACGAGCGCGGCCTGCGCGGCGGGGCTGGGTACGGTGAAGCCGCTGGTGCGTCCGCTGTGGTTGAGGTGGGCGGACCGGATGACGGCGTGGATGTGGTCGCCGTCGGCGAGCGCGCGGTCCAGGGGTTTGAGCAGGACGGCCCCGACGCCTTCGCCGGGCACGTAGCCGGTGCCGCCCTCGCCGAAGGCGCGGCACCGGCCGTCCTGGGACAGCCAGCGCCCGCGGGCGAGCTGGAGGTACTTCTGGGGGTGCGGCATGAGGTTGACGCCGCCGGCCAGGGCGAGCGTGCTCTCGCCGCGGCGCAGGCTCTCCACGGCGAGCTGCACGGCGGTCAGCGAGGAGGAGCACGCGGTGTCGACGGCGAGGCTGGGTCCGCGCAGGTCGAAGGCGTAGGAGACGCGGTTGGCGACCGAGGAGTGGAGGGCTACCGGGGCCGCCCCGTCGTCGGGGTCCTCGACGAACTGGAAGTGGTTCCACATCACCCCGGCGAAGACGCCGACCTGTTCGCCCGCGAGGGCCTGCGGCGGGTGTCCGGCGTCCTCCAGGGTCTGCCAGGCGATCGTCAGGAACAGCCGCTCCTGGGGGTCCATGCGCTCGGCCTCGCGCCGGGAGATGCCGAAGAACAGCGGGTCGAAACGGTCCATGCCGGCGAGGAAGCCGCCCCAGCGGCCGTAGGTCCGGCCGGGCCGGCCGACCTCGGGGTCGAAGATCGCGTCGTGGTCCCAGCGGTCGGGCGGCACTTCGGTGACGCAGTCGCGGCCCGCGGCGAGGTTGGCCCAGAAGGTCTCCAGGTCGGGTGCCTGCGGGTAGCGTCCGGCGACGCCGACGACGGCCACGGGCTCGGCCGCCCGGCGCTCGCGGGTCCCCCTCGTGGTGGCGGCCCGGCGCGGGGCGGCGGGTTCGGCGGGGACGGGCTCGTCCAGTGGGGCGAACAGCCCGGAGGTGAGCGGGCCGGGGGTGCCGCCGTCGTGCGTCGACAGGGCTCGCGGGTCGGCGTGCACGGCCACCAGCCGGGTGGGGCCGGCGGGTTGGGCCAGGTACCGGTCCAGCAGGCGCAGCGCGGCTGCCGTGGGCAGGGGCCGCAGGCCGGCGGTCGCCGCGCGGGCGAGTGCGGCGGTGTCGGCGCGCATGCCTCCGTCGGACCAGTAGGGCCAGGCCAGGGAGAGGGTACGGCCGGTGCGGGCCGCGTCCGCGGCGCGCCGTTCGGCGAAGGCGTCGAGGTAGGCGTTGGCGTAACCGTAGGCGCACTGGCCGGGGTTGGGCAGGACGGCGGACAACGAGGAGAACAGCACGAACAACGCGGGGTCGTCGGCGGCGGTGGCGCGGTCGAGGTGCAGGGTGCCGGCCAGCTTCGGGGCGAGGACGGCACGGGTGTCGGCGGGGTCCTTGCGGAAGTGCAGCGCGTCGTCCGTGCGGCCGGCGCAGTGGAAGACCGCGTCGATACGGCCGAACAGCTCACGGCAGCGGGCCGCCGCGGCCTCGGCGCCCTCCGCGCGGGCGATGTCGGCCTGGACGTGGTGCGCCTCGCCGCCGAGCGCCGCGCAGCGGTCGAGCAGGTCCGACACCGCGGGGTCGAGGGGCCGGCGCCCGCACAGCACGAGCCGTGCGCCGTAACGGCCGGCCAGGTGCTCGGCGAGCAGCGAGCCGATGCCTCCGGTGCCGCCGGTGATCAGGCAGACGGCTCCCCGGGGCAGAGCGGGGGCCGTGGCGCCGTCGAGGGTGTGCGGGGTGAGGCGGCGGACGTCGCGCTCGCCGTCGGGGCCGTGCCGGTACCGGGTCTCGCTGTCCTCGGTGGGGTCGGCCGCCTCCGCCAGGAGGATGCCGACCAGGTCGTCGGCGTCCGGGGTGCCGACGACGAGGGTGCTCCGGCAGTGCAGGGCGGGGTTCTCCGCGGTGATGCCCCGGGCCAGGGCGGCGACTGCCGTGTGCTGGGGTGCGGCTTCCTCGTGGTGGGCGCTGTGGAGGAAGCGGAGCCGGCGGGTGCCGTCGGCCGTCCTGCTCGCCAGCGCCGCGGCCAGGGCCCAGACGACGTCGTAGCCGTCGGTGGTGCCGGCGGCGGGGCCGGAGGCCGGGGCGGGGCAGACGGCCAGCACCGTCGGGGAGGTGCCCTCGGCGGCGAGCTCGTCCAGCAGGCGGGCGAGGTCGGCGCGGCTGCCGGTGGGCAGCCGCCAGGAGTCGGGTCCGGTCCGCTCGTAGGTGTCGGCCGGCTGCGCGTGGACCGTGCGGCGGGCGGGGCCGGTGCGGTGACGCAGCGCGGCCGGCAGGGCCGGGTCGGGGGTGACGACGAGCAGGTCACCGGGCGCGCCCGGGGCCGGGTCCGCCTGGGCGGGTCGGGGGGCCCAGACGGGGCGGTGGACGAACAGCCTGGCGTCGGCCGTGCCGTCCGCGGGGTCTGGCGGCGGGGCGGCCGGTGACGCGGGTCGCGGGGCTTCGGCGGGGGCGGCCGGTGCCGCGGCTCCCGGTGCGTCGACGGGCAGCGTGAGCGTGTGCCGCCGGGCCAGGTGCCGGGCGACGGAGGTGACGTCCGGGTGCTCGAAGAGCAGGGTCGGGTAGAGACGGCCGTCGACGACCTGCTCCAGTTCCGTGCTCAGTGAGAGCAGGGCCACCGAGTCGAGTCCGAGTTCGTAGAAGCCGCGGTGCGGGTCGACGGCTTCGGGGGCGCGGCCCAGCAGCCGGCCGATGAGCGTACGGAGGTGGCCGGCGAGCCGCCGCTCGGTGTCGTCACCCGCCGTGGCGACCGCCCGGGCGACGGCCGCGGTGGCCGCCTGCGACGGTGCCGCCGGTGCGGTCGCCGCGGGGGTGTCGAGGAGCCGGGTGATGAGTCCGGCGTGCCGGACCCGCTTGCAGCTGAGCTTGGTGAACTTGGCGACGAACCGGCCCTGTTCGTCGTGGATCAGGCAGTCGTTGTGCATGACGTCACCGGACGGGGCGAGCGTCTCCGGTGCGGGCACGTGCACCCAGCAGGGCCCCGCCACGGCGCGCGGGGCGCGGAACTCCTCGATGTAGACGGGGATGAACGGGTCGGGTCCGGGCGGCGGCCGGTGGCCGAAGGCGACCAGGGTGGCGGCGTCCAGTTTCGCCGGATGGAGGTGGAAGGCGCTCTCCTGCTCACGGGAGCCGGGGTCCAGTTCGAGGCGGGCCAGCAGCCCGCCCGTGTCGAGGAGGTGGAGGGCGCCGAAGCCCATCATGGGCGGGCCGTGCTCGATGTCCTCGGCGCGTGCCTGCCGGTACAGCTCGGCCATGTCCCGGGTCCGCTCGGAGCGGGTGAGCAGGGCGCGCGGGTCGACCGGAGGGGGCGGCGGCTCGTCGGTGAACTCCAGACGGGCGGAGAAGTGCGGGCGCCAGTCGACACCTCGGGGCGCGGTGGCCGTGTCCTCGCCCGGTGCGACGATCGCACCGGCCGCCTCTACGCGGCGCGCGCCGGTGGTGTCCGGGGCACCGATCGTGACGCGCACGGCGAGGTCGCGTCCCGGAGCGGTGGCGATCGGCTCGGCGAAGAGCACGTCCCGGAGCACGGCGCGTGCGGTGTCCACCCGCTGGGCGCGCAGGATCCGGTACACGATGTCGAGGAAGGTCGCGCCGGGCATGACCGACACCCCGTGGATGCGGTGGTTGCGCATGATGAAGTCGTCGTGCGGCAGCGAGAGGTGACACTCGATCGGGTCGTTCACGGCTTGGTCTCCCCCTCGTGTCCGAGCCGGCCGGCGGCGTCCTCGCGCAGCCGCGACCGGTCCGTCTTTCCGTGGGCGTTCACTGGTGCGTCGGGCAGCCACCACAGGTGGCGGGGCAGCATGTAGGGCGGCAGGCGTTCGGCCAGCCGCTCGGCGAGCGCGGCCGTGTCGGGCTCGGTGCCGCCGAGCAGGTAGGCGACGAGCCGGGTGCCGCCGGGGGCGTCCAGGGCGAACGCGACGGCGTCGCCTCCCGAGGTGTCGCGCAGGGCGGCCTCCACCTCGCCGACTTCCACGCGATAGCCGTTGATCTTCACCTGGGCGTCCTTGCGGCCGAGGTGGACCCAGCCGTGCCCGGTGGCGCGCACCTGGTCGCCGGTGCGGTACCAGCGGCGGCCGTCGCGGTGCAGGAAGCGGCCCTCGTCCTGCCGCGGGTCGAGATAGCCGCGGAACATCTGCGGGCCGGTCATGACCAGTTCGCCGGTGTCCTCGGCGGGCCGGCCGTCGGGGGCCAGCAGCATGGCCTCCATGCCGTCGTTCGGGTGGCCGATGGGTACGGTGGCGCCGTACTGCGGGCCGGACAGGTCCTGGTCGGGGTCCCAGCGGAACGCGGTGCAGGCGATGGTCAGTTCGGTCGGTCCGTAGATGTTGTCGAGGACACCGCCGGGCGCGGCCCGCTGCCAGTACCGGGCGGTGTCCACGAGGAGCGGCTCGCCGGCGAACACCGACTGGCGCAGACCGGTGAGGCTGCCTGGGGCGAGGCGGTCGGCACGTTGCAGGCTGCGCGCGAGGCTGGGGGTGCTGTGCCAGACGGTCAGTCCGTAGCGCGGGACCCAGCGCGCCGGGTCGAGCGCCTGGAGCCGGGACAGCACGCACACACAGGCGCCGCCGGCCCAGGCGGGGAAGATGTCGCACATCGCCAGGTCGAAGGTGGTCTCGTGGACCTGGCTGAAACGGTCGTCCGGGCGGACGCCGTAGCGGGGCAGCGACGTGGCGAGGAACGCGGAGACGTTCGCGTGGCTGACGGGTACGCCCTTCGGGGTGCCTGTCGAGCCGGAGGTGAACAGGATGTAGGCGATGTCGTCCGGGGTGCCCACGGGGCTGTGCCGGCCGGTCGCCGGGGCGGGTTCCGTCAGTTCGTCCGCCGTGAGGACCCGGGCGCCGCCGACGGCGGTGGGCAGTTTGGCGGGCAGGGCCGTGCGGCCGGTGCGCGGGGCCAGTACGGCGTGCACCGGCGCGGACTCCACCAGTCGGGCCACTGCGCCGGCGGCGTCCGGCTCGGCGACGACGGCGCCGCAGCCCGCGGCGCGCAGGACGGCGGCGTTGCGGGCCGGCGGGTTCTCGGGGTTCAGCGGCACGGCCGGGGCTCCGGCGTACAGGGCGGCGAGCAGGCCGATGTACGCCTCGGGTGTCTTCGAGGCGAGGACCGCGACCGGGGCGCCGGGTTCGCCCAGGGTGCCGATGGCGGCGGCCCACGCCCGTGCCGTGCCGTCGACCTCGGTGTAGGTCCAGCGGCGGTCGAGGATGCGCAGCGCCGGGCCGTGCGGGTTGCGAGACAGGCCGTCGGCGAACCAGTCGTGGAGCATCCTCGCGCCGTGCGGCCGTACGACCGCCGCGTCGGCCCTCACCGGTTTGCCAGGCAGCCGCTGACGACCCGCCAGAGGTCGCCCGCCGTGGCGAAGCTGGCGGGCACGAGGGCGCCTTCGGGGAACTCGATGCCGTACGCGTCCTCCAGCCGGGCGGAGAGGCCGACCATGCCGAGGGAGTCCAGGCCGTGCGCGGGCAACGGGACGTCGGCGCGCAGCGGAGCGGTCGGGGGGTAGTCGGTGAGCGCGGCCCTGACCAGCTTCTCGTAGGTGTCGTCCCAGTTCGTCGCCACGGTGCGCCTCGTCCTTCTCGTCGTCGCCGGGGTTGGTGCCGGGGTGCCGGGTGAGCCGTATCGATGTGCACGCGTCGGACGGTTCCGGGTGGGCGTCGCGGAATGGGCGTGCGGGCCCGGAGAGATAATTCCGGCGCGGGGATGCTAACGACGGAATTTCGGCCGCCGCAAGGGCGTCAAGGGACTTTTTCGGCGTGCTCAGTATTGAGCAGAATTCCGGTGTGTAAATGCAGGATCATCTGGGGTCTTCACTTTTCCCCGGCCGCTGGAATCACGCGCTCGGCGTTCTCGCCGGCCCTCGGTGCGACGGGTTCGCGAGCCGGCACAGGAGGACGGAACGCATGCCGCAGCGTGTGCTGATCGCAGGTACCTCGGCGCTGCTCGCCGGCCGTCTGGCGGCCCGCTGCCTGACCGCTTCCGACGAGACCGAGGTGGTGCTGCTGTCCGCCGCCGTCTCGCGGCCGGGCGCGATCGCCCCGGACCGGAAGGAGATCGCCTCGTTCGTGGCGCAGTCGGCCCGGCTGCCCGATCCCGGGGACAGGCTGACCGTCGTGTGCGCGGCACCCGGGGCGGTCGCGGGCGAACTCGGGGCGCTGACGGCGGATCAGGTGTGGTGCGTGGTCCCGGGCTGGGACCGGGCGCCGGTGCGCGGGGCGCGCGGGGACGCGGCACTGGCCGGCTCGGTGCTCGCCGCGCTGCCCGCGCTCGGGGCCGTCGGATACGTGCACGTCGGGCCGGACGGAGCGGTGGACGACGGTCCCGCCGGACCGGTGCGCCGCGGCTACCGCGAGCTGGAACGGCGCGCCGTGGAGGCGTGCCTGGACGCCGGTGTGGCCTGGCGGGTGCTGCGTACACCGCCGGTGCTGGACGACCAGGCACCGGTGTTCGGCGAGTGCCCGCCGGGCGCGCACCGGCTGCTGTGGGCCCTGCACGCGGTGCGGACCGAGGTCGAGGACCGGGTGCCCGACTGGTTCGAGCGGCATCCGCTGCGGGTGGCCGGCGCGGCGGGGCTGGGGCTCACCCTGCTGCCCGCCGAGCAGGCCGCCGAGGAGCTGTGGCGGGCCGGTGCGCCGGGCGGGCTCCCGGACGGGTTCGCGACGGTGCCCGCGCCGGCGCCGGTCCCGCTGACCGAGGTCCTGGCGCGGGCCGGCGCGGTCCACGGCATCGACGTCCGCCTGGTGGCGGACCGCGAGGGCCTCTCCGCCGCCGACCGGCTGCTCGATCTGCGCCTGGCGGACGTCCGCGCGCAGGCCGCACGGCTCGGGAACGGGGCGGAGGTCCCCGTACCCGGACCCCTGTCCGACGGTACGGCCCCCCGGGCCGGCGTCGGCGCGCCGGATCCCACGGCGGCCGCCCGGCAGCCCGCGCCGACGGCGTCCGGGCGGCCCCCGGCGCCGTCGCCGGCCGTACCGGAAACCGCGGCTCCCCCACCCGGATCAGGGGCCTCCCCCACCCTCGCCACGCCGCTGTCCGCCGCCGGGCAGTGGGAGTTGTTCGGGAGCGTGCGGGCGTACCAGGCGGTCGCCGGGCGGGCGGCGGGGACGGCGGGGCGGGAGGACGTGACGCTGCGCCGGCGTACCGTCGAGGTCGCCGGGCGGCCGCTCGCCGTGTACGAGGCGGGCGACGGTGACGGGCCGCCGCTGGTGGTGCTGAACGCGCTCGGTCAGGGGCCCGGGTTCCTCACCCGGCTGTGCGCCCGGCTCGCGCCGCACCACCGCGTCGTCACCTGGCAGGTCCGCGGCACGGAGCGGGACGATCCGCCGTGGCGGGCCGGGGACCAGCTCGACGACCTGGAGGCCGTCCTCGACGCGGCCGGGGCCGACCGCGCGCATCTGCTCGGCTGGTGCACCGGCGCCAAGATCGCGACGGCCTTCCAGCGGCGCAGGCCGGACGCTGTGGCCTCCCTGGTGTTCCTGAACGCCACGTTCCGGCAGAACGGCCGCTGGGACGGCATGGACACCAAGTACGAGGCCGACCTGGCGGCGGTGTGCCGTGCCCTGGACCGCAGCCCGGCGAAGGCCGCCCGGATGCTGGGCCTGCTGGCCCCCGGCGCTGCGGGCGGCAAGGGCAGCCCCGGCGCCCGGGACGCGGGGGTGCTCGGGGTGCTCAGCCGGGCCCTCGCCGACGAGGTCCGGCGGCCGTTCCGCGACGCGGAGGTGCTGGTGCGGTACGCGCGGCAGCTCGTGGACCTGTGGCGGCTGGACTCGGCGAGCCAGGCGGCGCATGTGACGGCGCCGGTGCTGTTCGTCTGCTCGGAGTTCGACGGGATCTCGTCGCCGGCCCGGGCACGCGAGGCGGCCCGCTGCTTCCCGCGGGCGCGGTACGCGGAGCTGGCGGTCGCCGGTCACTACGCGCCGCACGATCGCCCGGCCCTGGTGGCGGAACTGATCACGGAGTTCGTCCGCGCGCCGGACGAGGTCGCGGACCTCGTGCGGTACGCGGAGATCACCTGGCACATCGACACGGAGGGAACTGCACGGTGAGCGAGGCCAAGGCCTTCGACCGGGTCGCGGACGACTACGACCGGATGCGGGGCGGAATGGAACGCGGCCGGCAGGCCGCGTCGCAACTCGCCGGGGACCTCACGCCCGGCACGGTGCTGGAGGTGGGCGTCGGCACCGGCATCGTGGCGGCGGGGCTGGCCGAACTCGGCCACCGGGTCCACGGCGTCGACCTGTCGCTGCCGATGCTGTCGCGGGCCGCGGAGCGGCTGGCGGGGCGGGTGACGGCCGGCGACGCCCGGGCCCTGCCGTTCAGGGACGGCACGTTCGACAACCTGGTCTTCACGCACGTCCTGCATCTGGTCGGGGACATGCCGCGCGCCCTCGCGGAGGCGGCGCGGGTCCTGCGCCCCGGCGGGCGGCTGCTCGCGGTGCACGGCGACCCCGCGGCCGACCCGGACGACCTGGTCGCCGTACTGGACCGGCTGGCGGTGCTCCAGCCGCCGCGGCCCGACACCCCCGAACGGCTGGACGCGGCCGCGGCCGCGGCGGGGCTGACCCGGCTGCGGCACGAGTTCGCGCCGGACTACGAGCGGGCCACCACGCCGCGTCAGCTGCTGGAGAGTCTGGAGCGCCGGCTGCCGCCCTACCTGTGGGAGGTCGACGACGAGACCTGGGGCCGGGTGGTGGAGCCGGCCCTCGCCGAACTGCGGGGCCTCGCGGACCCGGGCCGGCCGCGGGTGCAGCAGTGGCGGGTGCATCGCAGCGTCTACGTCAAGCGGTGAGGCGCCGGGGGCCGGGGAGGGCCGACGCGGGCCGGCCGCGCTCCCCGGTCCCCGGCCGTTCAGCGGGGTATCAGCTCGAAGGCGATCGCCGGGCGGCCGCCGAACCGGGCCCCCATCGCCTGGGCGAGTCCCAGCAGGGGCCCGCGTACGTCCGTGACGGGCGGCTGCATCGCCGCGAGATAGCTGGCGTGCGCCTCCAGGGAGGCCACGGCCCGGTCGATGTGCTCGCCGACGTCCACGGCGTGGGTGGGCCGGGGCGAGTTGGAGATCGCCACGTACCGGACGCCCTGCCAGGGGCCCGGTCCGTCCTCGGGAAAGATCCACCGGTTGGCCGCGTCGCCGACGGCGTCGAGCAGGGCCCGGCCGGTGTTGCGGTGGTCCGGCGAGTTCCAGCGTCCGGTCGAGGTGTGGTCGTGGTGGCAGAAGCCCAGCACGAGTTCGGGGCGGTGCCGGCGGATCGCGGTGGCGAACTGGCGGCGCAGCTCGGGGGAGTACTCGATGCGTCCGTCCGGATGGTCGAGGAACTCCACGCCCGCGGCGCCGACCACGGCGGCGCTGGCCCGCTGTTCGGCCTCACGGATCTCGGCGGCCTTCTCCGGCGCCATGGTGTCGATGCCGGCCTCGCCCCGGCTCGCCACCACGTAGGTGACGGTCTTTCCGGCCGCGGTCCAGCGCGCGACGGCACCCGCGGCTCCGAATTCCATGTCGTCGGGGTGCGCCACCACGGCCAGGGCGCGGGTCCAGTCCTCGGGCATTTCCTGGAATTCATCGCTCATGGGCCGAAGATAACAGCGGGCATTACTCCGCCGGTACCCTGGGAATGGATTTCACTGAACTCCGCCCGGCCATTGCGTCCGGCCATTGCGTCCGGCTTGGAAAATACCTCGTGACGCCCTGCTGGAACGCTCAATTGTGAGCAGAGCCGCGGGTGGGGACGCGCGAGGATCCGGCTGATCCCCGGCGGCGGCCCGGTCACCGGCGCCGCGGTCCCGCGAGCGAGAGGACAACGCATGCAGACGCAGTCGACCAGCACGATGACCTGGGACCCCTGGCAGCCGGCCCCGTTCGAGCAGACCGACGGCGCCCCGGTGCTGCTGCACGGTGAGGTGGCCAACCACTACCGCGGGACCATCGAGGCCGAGGGCGTCCAGCAGGTTCTGATCGCGCTCTCCCCCGGGGGCGCCAGCGTGTTCACCGCGCTGGAGCGGGTGACCGGCCGGATCGGCGACCGCAGCGGCAGCTTCGTCCTGCAGATCAGCGGCACCACCGGCGGCGGCGCGGCGAAGGCCACGCTCGAGGTGCTGGAGGGCTCCGGGACCGGTGGGCTCGCCGGGCTGCGCGGCACCGGCACCTACTTCTGTGACAACCCCGGTCCGGACGGACACGCGAGCGTGACGCTGGACCACTCCTTCGAGTAGTCCCGGCGATCCGCGTGCGTGTGTGTCGGCCGAGGGCATAGGCTCGTCAACACCGGAGCACCACGCGGCAGTTGCGTGCCGGAGACGGCCGACCCTTGAGGAAGGAAGTTTTTCATGTCCCCCATTGGGCAGCTGGCAGCGGTCACCCTGGACGCGCCGGACCCGAAGGCTCTCGCGGAGTTCTACAGCGCCGTGACCGGCTGGGAGTCCCTGTTCGCGAGCGAGGACTTCGCCTACATCGGAACCCCGGACGGGTCCAGCCGCATCGGCTTCCAGCGGACCGAGAGCCTGAAGAAGCCCTCCTGGCCCGGCGACGACAAGCAGATGCACCTCGACTTCAGTGTGAGCGACCTGGAGGAGGCGGTGGAGCGGCTGACCGCCCTCGGGGCGACCAAGCCGGAGCACCAGCCGGGTGGCGAGAAGTGGGTCGTGCTGATCGACCCCGCCGGTCACCCGTTCTGTGTGACCACCATGGCCTGACGCCTGCCGGTACGGAACGCGTCGGGACGGACGTCCTGCGCGGGGCCCGGCACATGTGTCACGACGGGGCCGCGGCACTCACCGAGTGCCGCGGCCCCGTCGTGTCGCGGGTGCCGGCCGGAGCCGTCAGTCGCCCCAGTACTGCGGTGTCAGGCAGCCGTCGTGTCCGCTGCCCTCCAGCATCAGGCTGTCCCAGCCGCCGCCGCCCTCCTCGCGCGGGACCCAGTCCTGCATGTAGGTGGCGCGCGGGGCCTCGGGGTCCGTGCGGGCGTCGATGCCCATCAGCTTGTACATGGTGCCGAGCGTCCTCATGTGGATGAGGAAGTGCATCCGCTCCATCGTGCCGAAGAGTTCCTCGAAGACCAGTGCGGTGGCGTCCCCGCCGGAGCTGAGGTTGGTGTTCTCGGCGACGGTGCGGGCGAACAGCCGGGCCTCGGCGCGGTACTTGTAGCTGAAGTCCACCACCCGGTGCATCACCACACCCGCGGTGGCGGTGTTGAGGAGGCCGTCGGCGGGGACGGACGTCTGGTGCTGTGCGGGGAGCACCTCGAACCAGGGCTCGTCCCGGTCGGCGGCCAGGGGACTCATGGAGGGGTCCTGTGCCATCGTCCGGGTGGCGGTGCCGAAGATGCCCCAGCGATGCGGGAGCATCATGGTCTCCCGCACACTGCCGGGCACGAAGGCGGCCTGCCAGTCGTCCGCCTGGTGGTGTGCCACGTAGCCGCCGAGGACGCCGTCCCGGAAGTCGCGCGCGCCGCCCATGTGCAGCAGCCGTTCGTAGTCCTCCAGGGACCGGAAGTGGATCAGCCAGTGCAGGCGGTCCTTGACGCCGAAGGTCTCCTCGTAGACGAGGACGGTCGCCAGTCCCGGGTGCTTGGCGTTGACGAACTCGGCGGCCTCCCGCGCCATCCGGCGGGCGGTGTCGCCCTGCCCGCCCGCGATCTGGGCGACCCGCTCGACGACGACCCCGGCGTTCGCCGAGTGCAGGATCTTGTCCGCGGGCTGCGCCGTCTGGTGCCGGGCGGGCGGGACACTGGGCATGCCGCTGTCCACGGTCATGTGGCTCTCCTCGGTGTGTGGTGACGGGTGACGCACGCCGGGTCAGGCGTAGGCGGCGAGGCGGTCGCTGAGGACACCGGCCGCCCCGGTCATCAGCAGGTCGGCGATGCGTTCGACGTGCCGCTCCTGCCAGGGCTCCAGAGCGGTACCGCCGACGCAGCGGTTGAAGGCGCCCGCGGCGGGCCCGCAGTGCACCTGGTAATTGGCCCGTTCGGCGGGATCGCCCTCCTGGGCGGCCCGGTTGGTGCGGGCGAAGTAGGACTTGAAGACGAGTGCCATCCGGTGCTTCGGGTCCCGCTCGGCGCGTTCGGTCTCGTGCGCGCGGCCCGCGTCCCGGTAGTAGGCGCACGTCTGCTTCCACACCTGGTCCAGGGGGGCGCGCAGGCAGTCGCGTTCCAGCCAGGCGCGGGTGGGCCCGTCGAGGTCGTCGAGGCCCGTGTGGGTGCGGTAGAGCTGGTAGAGCTTGTTGGCGCGGGCCGCGAAGAGGGTGCCCTTGCGGACCACCTGGACGCGGGAGCCGAGTTCGAACAGGTCGCCGGCGGGCGCGTACGCGGTGTCCTGCACGTCCAGGGCGGCCAGCATCTGCTTCACCGCGTCCGAGGTGCCGGCCTGCGGGGAGCACTGGTTGACCGAGCCGGTCACCACGAAGTCCGCGCCGAGGACGAAGGCCGCGGCCACCGCCTCCGGGGTGCCGAGGCCGCCGCACGCACCGACCCTGAGGCGGCGCGCGTAGCCGTACCGCTCGGTGAGCCGGGCGGCCAGCGCGACCGTGGTCGGCACCAGTGCCAGGCTGACGCCGCCGTCGGTGTGGCCCGCCGAGTCCCCCTCGACGCAGACGTCCTGCGCGACCGGCAACACGCGCGCCGCGTCGGCCTCGGCGGAGGTCAGCCCGCCCTCGACGACCAGACGATCCAGCAGTTCCGGAGCGGGCGGTGCCATGAACTGGGCCGCGACCTCGGGACGCGAGCACTTGGCGACGACGGTGCGTACGGCGGCGGGGGTGCCGTCCGCGGCACGGTGTGCGCCGTGGAAACGGAACCGGACGAGGTCCGGGGTGACGGCGGTGAAGGCGGCCGCCTCCACGTGCCGTACGTCGTGCCGCAGCAGCAGGTCGACCAGGGCGCGCTCGGCTCCCGGACGGGTGAGGTCGTGCAGCAGGTTCACTCCGTAGCGGCCGTCGAGGCCCGGGGTGCGGGCCAGTTCGGTGACCGCCTTCCCGACCGTCTCCAGGTGCAGGCCGCCGGCGCCGAAGTAGCCCTTCAGGCCCGCCCGGCCGAGCCGGGCGACCAGGTCCACGGAGGAGACGCCCCGGAACATGCTGCCGGCCAGGTAGGCGTAGCGCAGTCCGTGGTCGTGCCGGAACTCCGCGGAGCCCAGCCGCGCGGCGGCGGGGTCCCGTACGGGCTCCGGCTCGGGTGGGGCCGTCCGGGACGTGCGTCCGATGGCCGCGGTGGTGGCGGCCGGCGGGGAAGCGGTGCCTGCGGGCGGCGGGTGCGGCGCGCCGCTCGCGGGGGCGGGGCGTGCGGACGGTGCCGTACGGGCTTCCGGGCCGGGTCCGGTCCCGGGGGCGGCGGTGGCCGCCGTACCGCCGGGGCGCCGCCGGGCCGGTGGGGCGGGCTCGGCGACCACGGAGTCCCACATGGGCCGCAGCATGGGCCGGGGACCGAACTCGCGTGCCTCCGTGACGCCCCGGCGGATCAGTTCCCGCAGGGACTCGTGCCAGCGCACCGGAGCGGCGATCTGCCGGGCCAGCAGGCCGGCGACGCCGTCCGGCGGGTGGGGACGCGCGGTGACGTTGGCGATCACCGGGATGCGGGGCGGGCGGAACTCGACGGTGTCCAGGAAGGCGGCGAACCGCTCCTGGGCCGGCCGCATGTGCCGTGAGTGGAAGGCGCCGCTGGTGGCCAGCGGCACGCACCGGGCCCCCGCGGTCGCCCGCACCTCGGTCTGCACCGCCTTCACGGCCGCGGCCGGGCCCGACACGACCACCTGGGTGGCGGTGTTGAGATTGGCCAGGTCCACGTCCGTGGCGCCGCAGCGGTCCAGCAGGGCGCGCACCCCGTCGGGCGGGAGTCCGAGGACGGCCAGCATGGCGCCGCCGTCGGCCTCCCCCATCAGCTCGCCGCGCCGTTTCACGATCCGCAGGCCCGTCTCGAAGTCGAAACACCCGGCGGCGAGCAGCGCGTTGTACTCGCCGAGGCTGTGACCGGCCAGGAAGTCGGGCGCGGGCCCCTCCGCCAGCGCTTCGGCGCAGGCGAGCGCGTTGACGACGTACAGCGCGGGCTGGGTCCAGCGGGTGCGGTTCAGCCGGCCGGCGGGATCGTCCAGGCACAGTGCGCGCACCGGCTCGCCGAGCACACGGTCGGCGACCGCCACGTACTCGGGGAAGCGGTCGAAGAGCCGCTCCCCCATGCCCGCGCGCTGCGCCCCCTGGCCGGCGAAGAGCCAGGCCCTCACTCGGCCGCGGTCAGCTGGTGCGGCAGCAGCAGGGTGTCCTCGATGGTGCCGGGGACATAGGTGCGGCCCCAGGTGCCGCCGCCCTTCTGTTCGGCGATGAACCGCCGCTCCCCCAGGGCCCTGAAGTCCTTGTCGGTGCGCTCCAGTTCGAGCAGCTCCTGGTAGGCGTCGAAGTCCTTCAGGTGCACGAGCCAGTGCAGCCGGTCCATGACGCCGAAGGTCTCCTCGTAGAGGTAGGAGGTGGCGCGTCCGGGCAGTTTGCGGTTGACCTCGTTCTGCCAGGCGAAGGCGTAGAGCCGGGCCTCCTTGCGGAACTCGTGGGTGGCCTGGCCCGTGCGGTGCAGGGTGAGCATGGCGTTCGCGGAGTGCAGCAGTTCGCCGTCGGGCCGGCCGGTCTGGAGCTTGGCCGGGTCCACCCAGAGGTCACCGGGGTCGTGGTCGTCCTCCTCGTGCACGAGGCCGTGCTGGGGGACGAGGATGCGTTCCTGGACGGAGCCCTCGACGACGGCGCGGCCCCAGACGCCCGCGCTGGCGTCGTCGACGACGCGGTCGCTCTCCAGCAGGTCGATCATCTTCTCGTCGTGGTCGACCATGTGCAGGCTGATGGCGTAGTCGTTGGGTGTCTTCCAGTGGATCAGCCAGTGGACCCGGTCCTGTTTGCCGAACGCCTCCTCGTAGAAGTAGAAGGAGGCGCCGTTGAGGTCGGACTGGTTCATGTAGGCGATCACGGAGGCGAAGAGCTTGCGGCCCTCGTCCCGGTGCTCGTACTTCAGCTGGGCGCTGCGGGCGATGGTGAAGCCCGAGTTGCCGGAGTGCAGCAGCTTGTCGGCCGGCACGGGGCTCTGTGCCGACGCGGGGCTGAGACCGGCCGTCCTCCGGGCTGTCCGCTGATCCATGGAATGGCCGTCCTTCCGGTGCGGAGATGCGTGGCTCGGGCCGGCCCGCGGGGGGGCCGGCGCGAGCCACGCTAGGCGGACCGCCGCCGGGGGGCTGCACAACTTTGAGCAGGCGGGGGGCGGTTCGCCGCCCCGCTGCTCGTCAGCTCGTCGCGGGCGCCTCCTCGGCGGGCCGCTCCGTCGCGGGGTCGGCCCGGCGGGGCATCTCCTTGAGGAACAGGGACACCACGAGGGCCACGGCGACGAGCAGCACGCAGACGAGGAACATGTCCCCCATCGCGTGTGCGTAGCCGTCCAGCGCCCGTCCGCGCAGCGGCTCGGGCAGCCCGTGCAGCGCGGTGACGCCCTTGTCGGCGGCCCGCGCGGCGTCGGGGCCGACGTCGGTGAGGCGGTCGGTCACACGGGTGGTGAGGACGGTGCCGAGCACCGCCACGCCGACCGCGGAGCCCATCCGCTGGAAGAAGTTGGCGGCGCTGGTGGCGGCACCGATGTCCTGGGGCGGTACGGAGTTCTGCACGGCCGTGATGACGGGCTGCATCACCAGGCCGACGCCGGCGCCGAACAGGAAGGCGTACAGGCCGATCTGCCAGTAGGGCGTGTCGGCCGTGAGGCGGGACAGCAGCAGCATGGTGACGACGAGCAGCGCGGACCCGGAGACCGGGAAGACCTTGTACTTGCCGTTCTTGCTGATCAGTTGTCCGGAGGCGATGGAGGTCACGGTCAGGCCGAACATGGCGGGCAGCATGGCGAGGCCCGAGCGCGTGGAGGACATGCCCATGACCGCCTGGAAGTACAGCGGCAGGAACACGATGCCCGCGAACATGGCGGCACCGGCCAGCAGCCCGAACAGCGCGCCGATGCCGAACACCGGGTTGCGGAACAGGCCCATGGGGATGACCGGTTCGGCCGCCCGGGTCTCCACCCACACGAACAGGACGCCCAGGGCGACGGCTCCGACGGCCAGCAGCAGCGACCCCGGCGCGGCCCAACCATAGGTGTCACCGGCCCAGTTCAGGTACAGCAGGGCGCAGACGACCGCACCGGCGACCAATGCGGCTCCGGCGAAGTCGACGGTGTGCGGCCGCTGCGGGCTGCGGATACGCAGGCCCACCGCGGTCGCCACCAGGGCCAGCACACCGACCGGCACGTTGATCAGGAAGATCCAGCGCCAGCCGGGTCCGTCCGTGAACCAGCCGCCGACCAGCGGCCCGACCACGCTGGACAGGCCGAACACCGCGCCGAACATGCCCTGGTAGCGGCCCCGGCGCTCCGGTGGCACGACGTCGGCGATCACCGCGAGCGCCAGCACGAACAGTCCGCCCGCGCCGAGACCTTGCAGCCCTCGGAAGACGATGAGCTGCCAGATGCTCTGGGCGACGCCGCACAGCACGGATCCCACGACGAACACACCGATGGCGCACTGCACCACGGTCCGGCGGCCGTAGAGGTCGGAGACCTTGCCCCACAGCGGTGTGACCGCCATCGAGGTGACCAGGTAGACCGTCACCACCCAGGGCAGGCGCTCCAGTCCGCCCAGTTCGCCGACGATGCTCGGCAGGGCGACGCTGACGACGGTCTGGTCGAGGGCCGACAGCAGCATCCCCGCCATCACACCGGCGATGGCCAGTGTGGCCTGACGAGGGGTGGGCAGGGCCGGTGCCGCGTCCGCGGCCGCGGGGGCCGCCTCTGCGGAGTTTTCCATGGCTGGTCCGTTCCTTCCGTGGGGGGTCTGGCCGGCGGGCCGGGCGCTACGGCACGGGCGCCGCCGGGGTGGGTGCGGAAACCTCGCCCGTCACCCGGCGGGTGACGAAGCGCAGATCGAGGATGGCGGCGCGCACGGGGACCGGCCCGGGATCGGGCGTGCGGTCCGGCGTGCCTGCCCGGGTGACGGAGTCGGTGGCCGGGCCCCTGGCGGAGATCGGGTCCGGCGTGGGCGTGCCGGCGGCGGGACCGGTGTACGTGGGGGCGGCGGTGTCCCGCTCCAGCCACAGCCGCCTGCGGCGGTACTCGGGGGCGGGCAGCGGCCGTCGTACCGGTACGCCCGCGGGACGGTCGCGCGGGTCGAGCGCGGAGGCGACGAGGTGGGCGTTGGTCCCGCCGAGCCCGAAGGAGCTGATGCCCGCGACCCGCCGCTCGGGCGGCGCCGCCCATTCCTCGACCGCCGTCACCGGCCGGAACGGGGAGTGCGCGAAGTCGAAGCGCGGGTTGGGTGTGTCGCAGAACAGGGTGGGCGGGACCAGTCCGTGCTCCAGGCTCAGCGCGACCTTGATCAGACCTGCCACGCCCGCCGCGCTCAGCAGGTGCCCGACGTTGGCCTTCACGCTGCCGATGGCACAGCGGCCGTACGGTTCCTCGGCACCGCCGAACGCGTCGGTGAGCGCCTTGAGTTCCATCGGGTCGCCGATCCGGGTGGCGGTGCCGTGCGCCTCCACGAGCCCGATCTCGTCGGCCCGGCGGCCCGCGGCGGCCAGGGCCTTGCGGACGACGGCGGTCTGCGCGGCCGGATTCGGTGTGGTCGTGCCCATCGTGTGGCCGTCGTTGTTGACGGCGACCGCCTCGATCACGGCGTGGACCGGGTCGCCGTCGCGCAGGGCGGCGCCCAGCGGCTTCAGCAGTACGGCGCCGCAGGCCTCTCCGGGCACGATGCCGTCCGCCTGCTCGTCGAACGGGCGGCAACGCCCCGTGGGCGACAGCACCCGCGCGGCGCTGAACTCCAGGTAGGGGCGTTCGTCCAGCAGGATCTCCACCCCGCCGGCCAGGGCGAGCTCCGACTCCCCGGACAACACGCTGCGGCAGGCCAGCTGCACGCTCACCAGGGACGACGAACAAGCGCTGTCCACCACCATGTTGGGGCCGCGGAAGTCGAACCGGTGCGCCACCTGCGCGGCGAGGAAGTTCTGGTCGGACTGGAGCACGTCGGGCCGCAGCGGCGCGCGGCGCGGGTAGGTGGAGATCCGGCCGCCGACGAACACGCCCACGTCCCGGCCGCGCAGCTCCTCGCCCCGGTACCCCGCGTCGGCCAGGCAGTCCCGGGTGGCTTCGAGGAACAGCCGGATGCCCGGGTCCAGGACGGTGGCCTCGTCGTCCGTGAGCTGGAACGGCTCGGGATCGAAGCGTTCGAGGCCGTCGAGGAACCCTCCCCACTTCCCGGTGCTGCGGCCCGGTGCGTGGTCGGGGCTGTAGAGCGCCTCGGTGTCCCACCGCCCGGGCGGTACCTCTTTGACGGCACAGTGTCCCTGGAGGAGGTTGCGCCAGTAGGTGGCGACGTCGGGCGCACCCGGGAAGCGGCCCGCCATGCCGATGACGGCGACCTTGGTCTCCGTACCGCCGTGCGCGGGGCGGGGGGCGGCCGCGGGGGCTTCTACCGGGTGCGAGGGCTGGTGGGCGGGTGGCGCGGAGACGGCCGCGACGGCGGGGGTACCCGCGGCGGGCGCGGGAGCGTCGGCGGGCGGGGACGTACGCGGTTCCGCCTCATGGCGCGGGGCCAGGCCGAGACCGGTCAGGTGGCCGTGCAGCTGCTCGACGCTGGGGTGTTCCAGCAGCAGCGACGGCGGGAGGCGTTCGCCGACGGCCTCCTCGACGTGGTCGAGGAGTTCGCCCAGCATCACGGACTCCACGCCGAGGTCGGCGAAGTCCGCCGTGACGTCGAGGTCGGCCTCCGGGGTGCCCAGCACCGCGCACACCAGCCGCACCAGCCAGGCGGGTCCGCCGTCCGTCGAGGATCCCGCCGAGGACACCTCGGCGCGGGCCGCGTCGGGCGCGGACCGCGGACGTGCGCCGGCCACCGGCCGCGCGGCCGCCGTCCCCCCGGCCTCGCCGGCCCGGCTGTCGAGCAGTGTTCCGGCGTCGAACGACGGGTCCAGCGGGACGGCCGGCAGGACCGTGCCGCCCCAGGGCATCGCCAGTACCTGGTCGAGGACGCGCAGGCCCTGCGTGTCGTTCAGGCTGTCCAGGCCGACGGGCGCGCAGACGTTCTCCTTGCCCCGGGCCGCTCCGCTGTCGGTCCACATCGGCCAGCACACCGAGCGGAAGTGGGCACCGCCCTGCCGCACCCGGTGGGCGAGGAGGAAGTCCATAGCCGCGTTCGCTGCCGCGTAGTCCGTGACGCCCACGGCCAGGCGGGGAACGAGCGCGCAGGCCGAGGAGAAGGCCACGAAGAAGTCGAGCCGGTCGCCGGCGCAGAGGGCGGCGAGGGTGTCGAGACCGTCGGCCTTGGGTGCGAAGGACGCGCGTATCGAGGCGGTGTCCTTGCCGACGAAGGCGGGGCGGCCGGTCCCGATCCCGCCGGCGCAGTGCACGACGCCGCCCAGGGGCGCGAGTTCGGTCCGCACACGGTCCAGGAAGGCTCCGAGGGCGGACGCGTCGGTGAGCGGGCCGGTGTGCACCAGGACGCGGGCGCCGAGCCGTTCCAGCCGTCGTACGTTCTCCACCGCCTCGGCCTCGGCCTCGCCGAGGGCCTCGGGCGCGTCCCACAGGTGACGGGCCGGCAGCGGCCGGCCGCCGAGGACGGCGATCGCCCCGGCACCGCGTTCGACGAGGTGGGCGGCGACGCGGGCGCCGATGCCTCGGGTGCCGCCGGTGACGACGTAGGCGCGGTCCGGGTCCGGGGTGAAGGGGACGGCCCGGCCGAGGGTGGGGCGCAACAGGGGTTCGTAGCGCAGCCCGTGCCGGTGGCAGATCTCCGCCCTGGCGCCCGGCAGGTGCCATTCGCCCCACAGTGAGGCGGCCAGCCGGTCGGTGTCGGCGGTGGCCAGGTCGGTGTCGACCACGGTGGTGTCCAGCCGGCCGTACTCGGCGCCGAGGCAGCGCAGGAACCCGGCCATGCGGGCGCCGGAGGGGTCGGGGGCGGGGCCGTCGAGGTCCTGGAGTCCGCGTACGGCCTGGATTCCGCGCAGTCGTGTGCCGGGCCGGGCTCCGAGCAGGCGACGGATCAGCAGCAGACGGGCGGTCCACGGCCCGGGATCCGCGGGGTCCGCGCGGTCCAGGTCGGTGAGGTCCATCCAGCCGGCGATCAGCGGGTGGCGGGCGAGCAGGTCGCCGGTGACGGCGTCGGCCTGCTCGTCGTCGGCGAACCCGACCGTGCCGTCGAGGAGTTCCTGCGTGCCGTGGTCGTCCCGGACGAGGACGGGGACGAGGGTGCCCCGTGGTGCCGTCGCCGCGAGCGCGTCCGCGAGACCGCGCGTGGCCGTGCCGTACAGACAGAGCACCACGCCCTCGGCGGGGCCGGAGCCGGCGTTCACCTCGCCGGTGGGCAGCCACTCCCGGCGCAGCAACACGGCGTCTCCGTCGGGCTGTTGTCCGGCCTCGACGGGACCGGTCGTAGCGGCGTGCGCCTGCACCGTCTCCACGGGCCGGGACGGGCCCGCGGCCGCGGGTGCCGGGGCGTCGACGGCGGGCGCACCGGCTGCGGTCTCCGGTATCCAGCACCGCATGCGGGCGAAGGGGTACGCCGGCAGGGTGGTGACGCGTGGCCGCACCTCCGGCTCTCGTGGGTGCAGCAGGGGCCAGTCCACCGGCCCGCCGGCCGCCCAGTGCCGGGCGAGCGCGCCCAGGTCGGCCTCGGGTCCGTCGGGCAGCAGCCGTCCCTGCGGCCGTCCCCCGTGCGGGGCCCGCCCGCGTACGACCCCGCCGGTGGCGGAGCCGGCCGCGAAATCCGCCAGACGGGCGGACGCTTCGGCGGGGTCGCCGACGACGAGCGCCAGCCGCTCCCGCAGCGGTTCCCGGCCCACCTGGAGGGTCCAGGCGACATCGGCCAGGGCGGGTGCGTCGGGAGCGCGCAGCCGTGCGGCGAGGCGCGAGGCGGAGTCCTTCAGACGCTGCCCGTCGTAGGCCGACAGTACGAGCAACTGGGGCCGGCCCGGTCCGCTCGCCCGTGGTGCGGTGGTGTCCGGTTCGGGGCGGGCGGGGTACTCCTCCACGATCAGGTGGGCGATGGTGCCGCCGGCGCCGAAGGAGCTGATGCCGGCGCGCCGGGGGCGCGGTGTGCCGTCCGGGCCGGTCGGTCGCGGCCACGGGGCGGCGGTCCGCTGGGCCCGGAAGGGGACGGTGTCCCAGTCGATGTTCGGGTTGAGGTCGTCGGCGTGCAGCGTCGGGGCCAGGGTGCGGTGCTCCAGTTGGAGCAGGACCTTGGTGAACGCCGCGATGCCCGCCGCGGCCTCGGCGTGCCCGATGGTGGACTTCACCGAACCGATCGGCAGGGATCCCGGCGCGCGGTCGGCGGTGCCGAAAACCCGGCCCAGACCGTCGATCTCGACCGGGTCACCGAGGGCGGTGCCCGCTCCGTGGGCCTCCAGGTAGTCGATGTCGCCGGGGAGCAGTCCCGCGTCGGCGAGGGCACCGCGGACCACGTCGCCCTGCGCGGCGGGGGACGGGACGAGATAGCCGTTGGTGCGTCCGGCGTGCACCACGGCGCTGCCCCGGATCACGGCGCGCACCCGGTCGCCGTCCGCGAGGGCGCGTTCCAGCGGCTTCAGGACGAGGACGCCCACGGCCTCCGCCGGTACGAACCCGTCGCCGCCCGCGCCGAAGCTGCGGCACCGGCGGGAGCTGGAGGTCAGTGACATCAGCCGCTGCTGGACGAACTTGTTGGGGTGCAGGGACAGGTTGACGGCACCCGCGAGGGCGATCTCGCAGTCGCCGGCCCGCAGGGCCCGTACGGCCAGGTGCAGGGCGGCCAGCGAGGAGGAGCACATGGTGTCGACGGCGAGGCTGGGGCCGTGCAGGTCGAGGATGTACGAGACGCGGTTGGCGATGTTGCCGAGCGCGCCGCCCGCGTAGGCGGGGCGTCCCCGCAGGGTTTCCTCGACGCCGAAGAAGGCGTAGTCGGCGTACATGGCGCCGGCGTACACCCCGACCCGGGAGCCGTGCCGCTCGCGCAGCCGCTGCCGGGGGTGGGCGGCGTTCTCCAGGGCGGCCCAGGCCGTCTCCAGGAAGAGCCGTTCCTGCGGGTCCATGAAGGAGGCGTCGCGCGGGGTGATGCCGAAGAGCAGCGGGTCGAAGCGGTCGACGTCGTCGAGGAATCCGCCGATCATGTCGTCCACGGGCCAGCCGGGCCGGTGCCGTTCGGGCGGCAGGGCGGTGACGCAGTCGTGTCCGGTGGCCAGGTGGGACCAGAAGGTCTCCAGGTCCGGGGAGTTCGGGAAGCGGCCGGCGACGCCGATGACGGCGATCGCGCCGGTGCCGTCCGCGGCGGGCCGCGCGTCCGGGCCCACGGCCGGATGTGCCGCCCCGGCCGGGAGGGTGCGGGAGGCAAGGTCGCGCGGCGGGGGTTTCGGTGCCGGCTCCTGCGTGCGGCGCCGGGCTCCGCATCGGTGCACGGCGTCCGCGGCCACCTCGGCGATGTCGCCGTGCTCGAAGAACAGGGTCCGGCTGCCGACGCCCCAGTCCTCGGCCAGCAGCGCGTTCAGTTCGCCGATCTGCAGCGAGGTCAGTCCGTACTCGACGAAGGGCGTCCGCGCGTCGAGCTCGTCCCGGGGTATCCCCGACACCTCGGCGTACCGGTCGAGGAGGGCGGCCTCCAGTGCGGCCACGCGCGGTTCGGCCGGATCCGGCGCCTGTGCCGCCTCCGGAGTGCCGGGCACGCGAGAGATGTCCGGTACGTGCGGTCGTGTGCCGTCGGCGGACAACGACACGGACAGGGACACGGACTCGGACTCGGGCTCGGGCTCGGCTCCTGCCCCGGCCTCCGTCTCCGTCTCCATCTCCGCGAACGGGTACACCGGCAGCGGCACACGGGACCGCCGCGTACGCCAGTAGCTCTGCCAGGGCAGGTCGGCGCCGTCGGCCCACTGCCGGGCCGCCTCCGCCGCGGTGGCGGGGGGTCCGGTGGCGGCCTGTGCTCCGGGGCCGGCCTGCCCCGTGTGCACGGCCGGGTCGGGGCGGCCCGCCAGGAAGGCGCCGAGCCCGGCGAGGACACCGTGGAGATCGGGGTGCACGACGGCCAGCCGGTGCCGCATCGGCACCCTGCCGGTCTGCGTCGTCCAGGCCACGTCGGCCGCCGCCGGCGCCCGTTCCTGCCGCAGCAGGTGGGCGAGGCGGTCGTGCAGGGCGCGTGCGGCACGGGCCAGCCGCGCCGGGTCGCCCGCCGACACCAGGACGACGGCGGGATCGGCCGGACCCGAGTCGGCGCCGGCGGGCCGCGGGTCGGGGGCCGGCGGCGGAGCGGAGGTACCGCCGCCGGGGTGGCTGTCGATGTCGGTGCGCTCCATAGGATTCATGCCGTCTCACTCCACGGGTGTCGACCTCTGCTCGGTCCGTGTCGGTCCGGGCACGCGGCATGCCCGTGGGGTCCCGTGTACGGGACGCCACTGTCCGTCGCAGACCGTATCGGCGATTGCTGGGTGTGTCCGCTCATTCATGGGCGCATTTCAGCCCGGCTCACCACGCCCGCGGCCAGTAGTTCCGCGGCTTTTGTCAGGAGGTGTCCGGCGACCGCGCCGGGGGTGCGGGCCTGTCGTGCGGCGAGTTCGGTTCCGACGGCCGCGCGGTTGAAGTGCGTCAGTTCCGGGTCGCACGGGAGCTGGTGGTCCAGGGGCCGGACGGGGTCCCCCGCGCTGGTGCGGCGGGCCGTCTCGCGCACGTACCAGCGGAAGACGTCGGCCGTGCGGACCCCACCGTCGACGGCGCCGGGCGGCAGTTCGGCGGCCGGCCCGCCCAGCACCTCCTCCTCGATGTGCCGCCGCCGGGCTTCCGGGACCTCGGCGAGGAACCGGTGTGCGCGCAGGAGGCGGTGCAGCAGGTTCGCCCGGGCCGGGAAGAGTGTGCCGCGCCGGACCACCCGTGCGGGGACACCCAGCGTGGCGTGCCGCTCGGTGGGCGCCCAGGCGATGTCGTCGTCCCCCACCTCTGTGAGGGTCCGGCCGAGTTCCGCGGACAGCCGGGCGTTCGGCGCGCAGGCCGTGAGCGAGGTGGAGACGAGGAAGGCGGCGCCCAGCGCGAAGGCGGTGGCGGCCTGTTCGGGGGTGCCGACGACGCCGCGCAGGCCGACGTGGACGGGTTCCGGACCCGGGCCACGGGCGGCGAGCGCGGCCACGGAGGGCAGCAGCTGATAGGCGTCGGCGCCGTCGGCGTGCCAGCCGGCCGGGGCCTGGACCGCCAGGTCCGAGGCGACGGGCAGCTCCCGGGCGGCGTCGGCCTCCGGCGCCGACAGCCCGCCGGTGCGGACGAGTTCGGCGAGCAGGGCCGGCGAGGGGGGCCGCAGGAAGGCGGCTGCCTGGTCGAGCCCGGACACCCGGGCGAGGACGTGCCGTCGGGCGACGGGGGTGCCGGCCGGGGTGCGCCGGGCACCGGTGAAGCGGAAGCGGACGAGGGCCGCGTCCGGGCCGTAGGGGTGGTCGGCCTCGACGTGGCGCACTCCGCGGGCGAGCAGCAGGGTGACCAGCCGGTCCGCGTCGGGCCCGGCGCGCAGACCGATCCCCCAGCCGTGGCGCGCCGCGGCGGTCACGGCCGGTACCAGTGCCCCGACGGCGGCTTCCTCGGTCCGGGCTTCGTCCCACGCCGGGTCGGCGACCGTCGCATCGGCCGGGCCGGGTAGGACCGCCGGACCCGTCGGGCCGGCGAAGGCCGAGGGATCCGTCGGGTCGGCGAAGGCCGCCAGACCCGCCTCCCGTGCCGCCCGGCACACCTCCACCCCGACGGCCCCGTCACCGGTTCCGGACGCCACCCAGGCCAGACGCAGTCCGTAGCGCTCCCGGAACCGCGCCGCTCCCAGCCGTTCGGCCGCCGGCCGCCCGGCACGCGCACGGGAAGGCGCGCCCGGCGGCCCCTCGGCGGGCGTCACTGCCCCGAGCGACGGGGGCACCGCCCTCGGTGCGTCGGCCCGTACCTGGCGGGCCGCCCCGGACACCTCGGTCGCAGCACCGGCCTCGGCCTCCGCCTCCGTGCGCGCCCCCGCCGGCGTCTCCTCCCCCGCTGCCGGCCCCGGGAGTTCCGCCCGTGCCACCGCCCACAGTTTCGACAGGACGTTTCCGGGGCCGACCTCGACGAGGTCGGTGACCCCGTGGTCGACGAGGTGGGCGAGGCTCTCCCACCAGCGCACCCCCTGGCACATGTGCTCGCGCAGGCGTGTGGCGATCTCGTCGGCACGGTGCGGCCGGGCGGTGACGTTGGAGACGACGGGGACGCGGGGTTCGCGGAAGGTGACGGTGTCGAGGACCGCGCCGAGCCGCCGCGCCGCTTCGGCCATGTACCGGGAGTGGGCCGCCACGCTGATGTGCAGCAGCACGCACTTGCCCGCGCCCGCGCGCCGCAGCACGGGCGCCAGCCCGCGGATCGACTCCTCCGGCCCCGAAAGGACGCTCTGCACGGGCGAGTTGTGGTTCGCCAGATCGATGTCGTCCGCGCCCTCCCGGCGCAGCACCTCTCGCAGCCGGTCGACGTCCAGGCCGACGACGGCCAGCATCCCGCCCCCGCTCGTGCCGCCCATGATGTCGGCGCGGGCGACGACGAGACGCAGTCCGGTCTCGAAGTCGACCGCCCCGGACGCGTAGAGCGCGCTGTACTCGCCGAGGCTGTGTCCGATCATGAAGTCGGGCTGCGGCCCCCGGGCGGCGAGGTCCAGATAGGTCAGGGCGCTGATCGTGTAGAGCACGGGCTGGAGGGCACGGGTGTCGCGCAACGCCTCCTGGTCCGCGCAGAGTTCGCGCACCGAGCGGCCGAGTACGGCGTCGGCCCGGGCGACGACTCGCGGGTGCCGGTCGAAGAGACCGGCACCCATGTCCTTGCGCTGTGAGCCCTGGCCGGGAAACGCCCATACGACGCTCATCCGCGCTCCTCCCTGCGGTGCGGTCGGCGGCTTCGGGGCGGCGGGTTCACCGCTCCCACGGATAGCGTCCTTCGGCGGCGAACCGCGCCATGCCCTCGCGGACTCCCGGCGCGGCGGCGAGCCGTGCGAACGCGGTGACCGCCCGCTGCTCGGTCTCGGCGGTGAGGGGATGCAGCGCGGAGAGGTAGCCCTTCGCCTCCCCGATGAGCCGGCCGTCGAGCTTGGTCAGCCGGGACAGCAGCCGCCGCACCAGCACTCCCGAATCGGGCGAGAGCTCGTCGGCGAGTCCGCGCCGCACCGCCTCCTGGGCGGTCAGCGGCAGGGTGGTGAGGGTCATGGTGCCGGCCGTGCGGAAGCCGGTGCGGCGGATCAGGAACGGCAGGACGGTGCAGGGCAGGAGACCCCAGAGCGCCTCGGGGAGGCTGAACACCCCGCGTTCGGTCGTGTGGACGAGGTCGCAGGCCGCGGCGAGACCGACCCCGCCGCCCGCGACCCGCCCGTCCACACAGGCGAGGGTCAGTCTCGGCATTTCGGTGATCCGGCGCAGCAGCCGGAAGAAGCCGGCCCCGTCGGACGCGGCCGGGCCGAGCCCTTCGTCGCCGGTGCTCCCGGAGGACGGTCCGAAAGCCTCCTCCGCCGCGGCCTCCGCCATGTCCATCCCGTTGCAGAACACCTGGCCTGGCGAGTCGATCAGGACCAGCCGGCAGGTGTCGGACTTCTCGGCGGTGTCCAGCGCCCCGTGCAGGTCCGCGATCAGGTCGGAGTCGACGGTGTTGCCGCGCTCGGGGCGGGCCAGGGTGATCCGCAGGACGGCGGGGTCCTGGTGCTGGACGCGCACGGTGCCGTGGCTCATCGGTCGGTCAGCTCCAGGAGTAGAGGCGGTGGAAGTTCTCGATGCGGTCGAGGATCAGCAGTCCCGCTCCGTCGAACAGGTCGTCGTAGAGGTCCGCGTAGGGTTTGGTGTCGACGTCCAGGTCCCGCACCCCGAACGCGCGGTCGCCGCCGAGTTCGGTCACGGCGTCGTACTCGGCCATGGTCAGCTCGCGCCGGGCGTCGAGGGCGGCACCGATGCGCATGGATTCGGCTTCGGCGACGGCCCGCTCGCCCAGGACACCGCTGAAGAACTCCGACTGGCACCCGGAGCCGTAGGAGAACAGGCCGATGCGGCACGGCACTTCGGGGCGCCCGTGGTCGAGGAGGGAGCAGAGCGCGAGGTAGAGCGAGGCGGAGAAGAGGTTGCCGACGCGGGAGCCGTATTCGAGGGTGCGGGCGACCCGGCGGGTGAAGTCCTCGGCCGCGTCGCGGGGCCCCATGCCCTTGTGGCTGCGCAGCAGCATGCGGTGGGCGCCCTTGACCATGCCGGCGAACGGGGTGTGCAGCACCAGGTGCTCGAAGCTGTCGACGACGTCGGCACCGGCCACGCGCTCGCGGTAGGCGGCGAAGCTGCGCTCAAGGCAGGTCATGTACGACAGCAGGGACACGTCGGAGTCGACGACGTCGAGGTCCGGGCGGGGCCGCAGGGTGTCCATCACCTCGAAGGTGTGCAGCCCGCTGGCGCCGGGATCGGGTTCCAGCACCCGCGGGTCGCGGCCGACGAGGAGGGCGACGGCGCCCGCGCCCTCGGAGGGCTCCCAGTAGGTGCCGCGGGCGGCGGCACTGGGCGCGTCGGCGGCGATGACCAGCGCCTTGGCGGTGCCGACGGGGGACGCGCCGATGATGCCGGCCGCGGTCTGCAGCGCCGCCGTGCCGCCGTAGCAGGCGTGTTTCACCTCGAAGGAGCGGCAGCGGGAGCTGAGGCCGAGGTGGTGGTGGATGTAGGTGGAGATGGGTTTGCCGAGGTCGAGCCCGGACTCGGTGCCGACGACGAGGAGTTCGATCGCCTCGCGTTCCTCGGGGGTGAGCCGGTCGACGAGCGGCTTCGCCGCGTTGACGGCGTTGGTGACCGCGTCCTCGCAGGGCAGGTTGACCGACTTCTGACGCATCATCAGGTTGTCGAACCGGGTCATGTCCAGGCCTCGGCCGCGGAACAGGTCCGCCACGCCGAAACAGGCGCGTGCCACATAGGCGTTGATCGCCTCGATGCCGACGGCCATGGTCGCTCCCGCGGTCGGGGGCCGCCCACCGGGCCCCGGCTCTCCCGGTTGTAACCGTCGTGGGCGTCCTGGATCTGCTCACTTTTGAACGGCACGGGTGGTTCCGTCGGGCGCAGGCTCGCTCCGAGGCCTCCGGGGGCGTGGACCGTTGGGGCCGACGGCATCGGGAGGCGGCTGTGCACAGCGGAACGGAGGGGGATCCGCCGTCCCGGTCCCGGCCGCCCGCTCCGCTTCCGCTGCGTCACGCGGTCACCGGCGCTCCCCTGGCCCATGTGTGGGCCGTCGCCCCCGGCACGTACGGGGACCGTCCGCTGCCGTCGGCCGGGGAGCGGCGGCGTCTCGCGGTCTTCCGTCGGGACGAGGACCGTCTGCTGTACGTCACCGCGCGCGGTCTGCTGCGGGCCGCGCTCAGCCGTTGTGTGCCCGAAGTCGCGCCCGCGGACTGGCGGTTCACCACCGGGCCGCACGGCCGGCCCGAGCCGGCGGGACCGCGCACCGTACCCCGGCTGCGCTTCAGCGTCGCCCACGCCCCTGACCTGGTGGTGTGCCTGGTCTGCCCCGAACTGGACTGCGGAGTCGACGTGGAGGTGCTGGACCGCCCGGTCGACCCGGTACGGGTGGCCCGCGCGATGTTCCACCCGCGGGAGGCGGCGCGGGTGCTCGCGGCGCCGCCGGCGGAGCGCGCCGCCGTGTTCCCGCGCCTGTGGACGCTCAAGGAGGCGTACGGCAAGGCGCGGGGCCTCGGCTTCCTGCTGCCCTCGGACTCCTACGCCTTCACACTGCACACGACGGGGGCGCCGCGGCTCGGCTTCTCCGCCGACGACGACGGCAGCCGGTGGCAGTTCGCCCAGTGGTCCCAGGGTGCCCGCCATGTCACGGCGGTGGCGGTGCGCCGGGGTGACGGGCCGGACGTGACGGTCGTACGGCACTCCGGCCCGCCGTGAGACCGGCGGTGACCGCGGCGGGTCAGGACACCGTCTGCCGGATGTCGGTGCGCAGGTCCTCCAGGAGGTCCGTGCGCAACGGCTCGGGCAGCCCGGTCAGATAGAAGTGGTCGCCGTCGTACACCCGCATCCGGAACGGGCCGTCGGAGACGGTGTCCCAGAGCCTCAGTTCGAGCGGGGTGACCTCCGGGTCCCGGTCTCCGGTGAACCCGGACACCGGGCAGCGCAGCCGGGGTCCGGGCAGCGGCCGGTACGACTCGTTCAGGTGGAAGTCGGCGCGCAACGCGGGCAGGAACATGCGCATCAGATCGCGCTGCCGCATCACCTCCTGGGGGGTGCCGCCCAGTTCGGCGACGACCCGCAGGAAGTCGTCGTCGGCCAGACCGGCGAACGGCGGGCGCCGGGCCGCCAGATGCGGGGCTCGCCGCCCGGAGACCAGCAGGCGGCGCGGGGCGCGCCGCGGGTCGTCCTGGAAGCGGCGCGCGACCTCGTAGGCGACGGCCGCCCCCGTGCTGTGGCCGAACAGCGCGTAGGGCCGGTCCAGGTAGCGGGCGAGGCCCTCGCACAGCGGGCCGATCAGCTCCTCCATGCTCCGGTGGGCGGGTTCGGCGACCCGGGTCTCCCGGCCGGGCAGGATCACCGGGCACACCTCGACCTCCGGCAGGACGAACTCCCGCCACGGCCGGAAGAAGCCGCCTCCGCCACCGGCGTGGGCGAAGCAGAACAGGCGCAGCGGCGCGTCACAGGTGGCGTCTCCGCTCTTCAGCCAGGTACCGGTCACCGGTGTCCCCTCACTCGGTTCCTCTCGAATCCTCCGGTGCGGCGCGCGGGAGGCGGGCCGCAGGGGGCTCCTGGGATGCCCGGCCGCCGCGGGCGCGCTCACCGGTCGCCGTCCGCGGAGCGGAGCACGGCGTGGCCGTACGAGCCCGTCGCCGAGACCGCGTTGACCAGGGCGCGCAGGGGAGCCTCCGGGACGGCGGGGGTCCAGGGCCGGGCGGTGTCGGCGACCGTGAGCCGGGTCCAATCCGCCAGCTCGGTGCGCCGGGGTGCGACGGCGGTGGGCGCCAGCGTCCGCTCGCGCAGCTGCAGCAGCACCTTGGTGAGCTGGGACAGCCCGGAGGCCGCCTCCAGGTGGCCGATGTGCGGTTTGACAGTGCCCACGAGCAGTGGGCCGGTGGCGCTCGGCGGCCGCAGCGCGGAGAGCAGGGCGTCCAGTTCGGCGGCGTCGGCGAGCAGCGCGCCGGAGGCGGCGCACTCGGCGTATCCGATGTCCGCACCGGTGAGGCCGTGCCGGTCGAGCATGCGGGTGAGCGAGCGGGCGAGCGGGTCGGCTGACGGCATGCCGAACGGTCCGGGACGGCCGGCCGCGCCGGTACCGGTGGCCTCGACCACCCCGTGCAGTACGTCGCGGCGGTCCACGGCGTCCCGCAGCGGGCGCAGCAGCAGGGCTCCCGCGCCTTCCCCGGGCGACCAGCCGCCGTCCTCCGCGGCGAAGGCCCCCGCTCCCGGCCGGTGCGCCGACAGGCCCAGGTCCCGCAGCAGGGCCAGGTGGTAGGGGTGGGCGACGACGTTGACTCCACTCACCACCGCCGCGTCGCACTCCCCCTGCCGCAGGCTGGTCGCGGCGAGGTGCAGGGCGGTCAGCGAGGAGGAGCAGGCGGTGTCCACCGCGACGGCGGGCCCCTCGAATCCGAAGCAGTGCGCTATCCGGGCCGGGAGGTCGGAGGCGGCGCCCGCCTGCCGGGCCGGGCCGCCCGCGCGCCATGCGGCCTCGCCGGTCTGGCGGTGGTCGTGCCACATCGCGGCGGTGAACACCCCGACGCGCTCGCCGTCGCGGGTCAGGCTGCCGGGGGTGTGACCGGCGTCCTCCAGGCACTGCCACACCACGGGCAGCAGCAGCCGCAGGTGCGGATCGAGGCCCTCGGCCTCCTGGGGCGAGATGCGGAACATGCGTCCGTCGAACCCGTCGCCGCCCGGCAGATACCCGCCGTGGGGCAGCGCCTCCGGGTGCGGTACGGGTGTGCCGGGTCCGGCGGCGGCCGCCAGCGCCGCCAGCCGCTCGGCGGACAGCGGGCCGACCGAACGGCGCCCCGACCGCAGGTTGTCCCAGAACTCGTCGAGTGTGCGCGCACCGGGGTACCGGCCCGCGGCCCCGATGACGGCGATCTCCGCCGAGGCCGCACGGGGCGCCGGTCCGGGTCCGGCCCGGAGCCCGGTGGTCACGGCGGGCCGCTGCGGGCGGGCGTCGGCGGCGGGCGCGAGGGGCCCGGCGAGGAAGGCGTGCAGCAGCCTCTGGCCCGGGTGGAGCCGGAGCGCGTCACGGACGCGGCCGAAGGCGAGACCGCCCACGGCGCACAGGCCGACGCCGGTCTCCCGCTGGCCGCTCATCAGCAACTGGCCCATGTAGCCGGCCTCGACGGCCAGGTACAGCTCCGATTCCTCGCCGTACAGCGGTTCGATGCCGCGCGGTTCGGAGACGAGGTACACCTCGAAGGCGGCCCGGTCGTAGACCGCGCGGTTGTAGGAGAAGTGGACGGTGCGGTCGATGCCGGGGTCGGCGGTGACGCGCTGCAGCGCGTGGTCGTCCGGCCGGTGGTAGTACAGGCCGCCGGGGATGCCCTCGACCGCCCCGGGCTTGACGTGCAGATAGGTCTGTACGGCGTAGGTGTCGCCCGCCGAGGCGTACAGCCGCCGGGGACCGTCGCCCGACGGCCGGGCGCGCAGGGCGTTCAGGAAGGCGAGGAAGTCCTCGTGCGGGAGCGGGCCGTCGGCGAAGTCCCGGCGCGTGGCCCGTTCCCGGTACCTCTCCGCGGGCGGGAGCGGCCCGTCGAGCACGAGGAGCGGTTCGTCGTCGTGGCGCCGGCGCAGGTGCCAGGCGGCCGACTTGTACCGGTCGCGGTCCTCGGGCGAGAAGAACTCCACGGCCTCCGGGTCGGTGCGGGGCTCGGGCGGTCGCGTCGACTCCGTGGGAGAGGCGGCCGCGGTGAGGTCCGCGCCGGCTGGTGCGGGGGTGCCGGGCCCCGCGAGATGGCGGGCCATCCCGGTCACCGTCGGCTCGGCCAGCAGGGCCGACACCGGGATACGGCGCCCGTAGCGGGCCCTGAGCGCCGAGGACAGCTGGGCCAGGGTGAAGGACGTGGCGCCCTGGTCCCAGAGGTCGAGCGTCGGGTCCAGCTCCGGAACACCGATGAGACCGGCGAGCAGGGCACCGATCTCCTCCGCCAGCCGGTCGGCGGGCGGGAACGCCGGGAGCTGGTCGTCCGTGCTGTCGGCCGTCTCGGCAGGGGCCGGCTCCTCGGGCCCGGCCGCCGGGGCGGTCGTCCCGGGCCCGTCCTGCGCGGATGCGGCCTCCGCACCGGGCGAGCCGAGCGCGTGATCGGGTGAGTGATCGGGTGCGCGATCAGGAGCGCGATCGGGTGCGGAATCCGGCACGGGATCAGGCGCCTGATCGGATGCCTGGCCGGGCGCCCGGTCGGGCGCGGGCAGCGGCCACGGCAGCGCGTCACGGTCGAGCTTGCCGTTGCCCGTGGCGGGGAACGACGGCAGGAATCCCACGAAGTTCGGGACCATGTAGTCGGGCAGCGTCCGGGCCGCGTGGGCGCGCAGCTCGGACACGGAGGGCCGTACGCCGCCCGGCTCGGCGAGCAGGTACGCGACCAGCCGCCGGTCCCCGCTGCCGTCGGGCCGGGCGACGACCACGGCGTCGTGCACGGCGGGGTGGCTGCGCAACCGGTGCTCGATCTCGCCGAGTTCGACCCGGAAGCCCCTGATCTTGACCTGGTGGTCGCGCCGCCCCAGGAAGACGATGACGCCGTCGCTGCGGAAGCACGCCCGGTCGCCCGTGGCGTACATGCGGGCCTCGGGGCCGCCCGCGAAGGGCTCCGGGACGAAGCGCTCCCGGGTCAGTTCCGGCTGCCCGTGGTAGCCGAGGCTGAGCACGTCGCCGGCGATGTAGAGGTCACCCTCCTCGCCGACGCGGCACGGCTCCAGCCGCTCGTCGAGGACGTAGTAGCGGGCGTTGTCGATGGGCCTGCCGTACGGGATGCTGCGCCACTCCGGTTCGATGTCGCCCACGGGGAACCAGTTGGACCACACGGTGGCCTCGGTGGCGCCGCCGAGGCTGATCACCCGCGCCCGGCCGAACACGCGACGGACGTCGTCGGGCAGGGACAGCGGGATCCAGTCGCCGCTGAGGAAGACCAGGCGCAGGTCGCCGGTGCCCGGGTGCCCACGGCGTTCCTGGAGCAACGGGGCGAGCCGGGCGAGCGTGGTGGGCGCGGAGTTCCAGAACGTGACCGGTTCCCGCAGCAGGGCGTCCACGAGCAGTTCCGGGTCCCGCTGCTCGGCCTCGTCGGCGATGTACAGGGCGGCCCCGTGGCCGAGCAGGCCGAGGATGTCGAAGACGGACAGGTCGAAGCCGAGGGAGGTGACGCACAACCCGGTGTCCTGCGGGCCGAACGCGAAGGTGCGCGTGCACCAGTCGATGAGGTTGTGCAGGGAACGGTGGGCGACGACCACGCATTTGGGCCGGCCCGTGCTGCCGGAGGTGAACAGGCGGTAGGCGACGGAGTCCGCTCCGGTGACGGGTTCCGGGTCGCCCGGGTCGGGCAGGTGCGCGCCGGTGACGTCGGCGGCGTCCAGGTCGACGAGGTGTACGCCGTCCGGCACCTGCCAGCCGGGGCCGCCGGCCGTGACGAGGAGGTGGCGGGTGCCGGTGTCCCCGAGCATGCCGTGGGCGCGGTCGCGGGGCAGTGACGGGTCCACCGGAACGTAGGCGCCGCCCGCCTTCAGGACCGCCAGCACGGACACGGCCATCGCCGGGCCGCGGCGCACGGAGAGCCCCACCGAGGTGTCCTCACCGACGCCCGCCCGTCGCAGCCGGCCCGCGACGAGGTTGGCCCGGCGGTTCAGCTCGCCGTAGGTCATGGTGCCGCCGCGCCAGCGCAGGACCACCGCGTCGGGCCGGAGGCGGGCCTGCCGTTCGAAGAGCAGGTGGACGGGGCCCTCGGCGGGGTAGGGGCGGGCGGTGTCGTTCCACGCGTACAGGACGCGGTGCCGCTCGCTGTCGTGGCCGTCGGCCGTTCCCGTGTCCGGTGAGCCGGCCGCTGCGGGTGCTTCGGGATCGCGCTCGTCGGCCGATGTGGGCACGGGCGCACCGGTGACGCCCTCGTCCGGTGCGTCCGCTTCCTCGGCGAGCCGGGTGAGCGTGTCGACGTAGTGCGCGAACGCCGTGTCCAGCAGTCCTTCGGGAAAGCGGTCGTCCAGAGCGTCCCACGCGAGGTGGAGGGTGACGCCGTCGTCGACGGTCACGCAGTCCAGGGCCACGTCGGTGGTCGCGGTGCCGGCGGGGCCGGGCCGGACGCCGGCGGGCAGCGGACGGCCGGTGACGTCGAGGACGGTGGTGAACACCACGGGGTGCTCGAAGCTCTCGTCCCTGCGGCGCCGCATGACGTACGAGCGCATCTCGGACAGTCCGGCACCCCCGCCCTCGGCCAGGTCGGCGGTGAGCTGCCGGTGGCAGGCGCGGGCCGCGACCGCGGGGTCGGTGCCGCGGGCGGGTGAGCGCACCCAGGTCAGCTCGGTGAACTCGGCGGGCCGGGCCGTGTCCGCGCCGGTGAAGCACACCACCGGGAGGGCGAACGGCTCGTCGTACACCGCGCCGAGGGCCGCGCAGTAGGCCGCCAGCAGGGTCGCGTCGAGGGTCACTCCCCGTCGGCCGGCCCAGGCGGCGAGGGCCGCCCGGTCGCCGAACACCCGCTCCCGGCGTCGCGGGCACGGCGGTCGCCGCTCGTCCCGCAGCGGCGGACCCGCCGGCAGGCCGGCCAGCCGGTCGCGCCAGTACGCGGCGGCTTTCCCGGTCGCGTCCCCGGGCTCTCGCGGCAGCCGGGTCGCGGGGGGCGGGGCGCCCGCGGGGTCGGCGTACCGGGTGAGGAGTTGCCGGGCGAGCAGCACGATGCTGCGGGCGTCCCCGACCAGCAGGTCGACGGACAGGTGCACGGTGGCCGGCCGGCCGGGGGAACGGACGACCCTCAGGTCGGTGAGCGGCCCCCGGTCCAGGCCGAAGGAGCGGTGGGTCATGTCGGCGCGGACGGCACGGTCGACGGCGTCGGGGTCCACGTCCTCGGGTACGTCGGCGACCGGGATCCAGGCGTTCGCCGGCGCGCCGTCCAACACCCGGAGCGTGCCGTCGGCCCCGGCCCGCAGGCGCAGCGCCTCGTGGGCGCTCACCAGTTCCTGCCAGGCGGTGCGCAGCCGGTCCACGTCGAGGTCGTCGACGTGGAAGCTCTGGTGGTACTGGCAGCCGCGGCCGGTGGGCCCGTCGAGGCGGGCCACGAGATAGGCCTGCTGGAGTTCCCGCGGGGGTACGGCCGCGTCGGGCACCGGTTCGCACAGGGCCTGGAGCAGCCGGCAGAAGCGGCCGAACAGGGCGTCGGGGGTGCCCGGCGGGAAGAGCGCGTCGGCGGTGTCCCAGCGGAAGTCGAGGCCGCCGTCGTGCTCGCGCATCTGGTGGTCGAGCGCGATCCCGGAGGTCTGGCCGACGGCGTGGCGCTCGTGGCGCGCCATGCCGCCCCGCCCGCAGCCGCCGCGGCCCACGTCGAGCAGGCTGGTGAAGACCACGGGCAGCGCGGGCGACCCGGCGCCGTGCGCGCGCAGTTCGCGCAGGACCTCGACGCTGCCGGCCGACGCGTGCGACAACGCCTCCCACACCCGCTGGTGGGTGGTACGGGCCGCGTCGTCGAGGGCGGACCCCTGGGTGCGGGCGTCCACGACGAGCAGACAGCCGGAGGTGTACGGGCCGACGAGTTCCTCGGCGGCGGCCGGCAGGCGCGGCCGGTCGGTGGTCGTGAGGACGAGCGTGAAGGGCTCGACGGAGCCGGGCGGTGAGACCGCGTCGGTGAAGGCGGTCAGCACGAGCGAGGTGGGTGAGACGCGCAGCGCGGCGGCTCGGGCGCGCAGCCCCTCCCACTGGGCCGGGATGAGCCGGCCGCGGCGCGGGGTACGCAGATGGCCGTCGAGGCCGGGCGGCGGCTCGGGGGGCGCGGCCAGCAGGACGGCGGGACCGCCCGGCAGGCCCTTGAGCCGTTCGGCGGCGCGGGCGACGGCGGCCCGGTGTGTCTCGGAGTCGCGGTGGCGGGCGAGGGCGTCCAGGGTGTCGCGGAGGGTGAACGGCACCTCGGGAAGCCGGTGGCCGTCGTCCGTGTACGCCTGCCACCAGTGGCGCAACAGCAGATCGGTGCCGTGGGCGTCGGTGACCGTGCCGTCGAGGCTGAGGTGCACCACGGCGCGTCCAGCGGGTTCCCGGCAGATCTCGACCTGGAACGGCGGCCACTGCCCGGGCGGGTACCGGTGGTGGGACAGCCGGCGGCGGACGGCGGCCGCCTCGGTCTGAAGGGCGTCCGGGTCCGGGGTCTCGTGGACGGCGGGCTCGGGCACGTTCACGTGCTCCTGGACCCGCTGGTTGCGGCCGACGCCGGTCAGGCGGAGGGCGTCGAAGTGCTCGACGAGCCGCTTCCAGGCCCGGGCGAGGCGGGGGGCGTCCAGTTCCCCGAAGGCGAACTCGTGGTAGTGGTGGCAGCCGAGGGCGTCCGGGTCCAGCTCCGGGTACTTGCCGACGACGTACGCCTCCTGCATCGGGGTCGCCGGTGCCGGTTCGTACCGCGACTCCGGGGCCGCGACCACGTCCAGCGGGCCGGAGCCGCCGGCGGACTCCTCGCCCGTGTCCCGGTCGATCCAGGCGGCGAGGTCGCGCGGGGTGCGGCAGTCCAGGAGTCTGGAGAGGGGCACCTCGATCCCGAACTCCGTCTCGATGTCCAGCATCAGGCGTACGGCGGCGAGCGAGGAGAGTCCGGCGTCGGCGAGTTCGCCGTCCGGGTCCAGTGGGCGGCCCTGGGCGACCAGCGGTTCCAGGATGCCGAGCAGCCGCTCACAGGTTGCGCTGGCGGTCACCTCGGCGGATGACGCGGTGACGGGCTCCGCGGGCTTCAACGATCCCCCCTGGGTTCGGTGGTCGGTATCGGCAGGGCCGGTTCACCACTGCCAGCGGCCCAGTTCGGGGTACGGCGGCTGGAGCATGGGGTGGTTGTCGTCCTGCGACGCCTTGGTCGTGAAACCGGCCGCCTTCTCGACGTTGGCGGTGAACGCCTTGCGGAAGCGGTCGTCGTCGGGCAGCCCCACCGCGTCGGCGGACGCGAGCATCAGCGTGACGAACCGCTCGCTCATCTCCGGGGTGATCCGCATGCCGAGATGGGCCCGCAACAGGGCGATGAATCCGCCGAGTTCCCCGGTGTACCGGGCCGGACCGCCGAGCATCTCGGTGAAGAACGCCGCCAGGTGGTCGGCGTGGTCCGGTGAGCCGGCGCGGAACAGAGGTGCCAGCAGCGGGTCGTCGAGCACCGTGTGGTGGAAGTGCTCCGCGAACCGGCGCAACGCCTTCTCACCGCCGACGTGTTCGTACATCGTCGTCATGGATCCGCCCTCCCGTGTGCCGCTCGACCAGCGGGGACGGTACGCCGGGGCACCTGGCCCCGGCTGCTCAACTTTGTGCACCTCCGCAGGCGGGGGCGGCAGGCGGGGCGGACGGCGGGCCGAGCCGGCCGGGGGCCGCCGCTCCTGTCACGCGGTGGTGGCGCGCAGGCGCGCGGGCACGGCCCACCACTGGTCCGGGCGGTCCACCACCGGTGCGTCCGGTCCGGTCTCGACGAAGCGGGCGAGACGGAGCAGGTACGCCGCGATGCCCGCCGCGCCCTGCATCCACGCGGTGCCCGGGGGCAGCAGCGGCGGGTCCCGGCGGTGTTCCAGGAAGCGCCAGCGCGTGCCCGTGTCGTCCCTGATCGCCCGTGTCACCAGCGCGTCGCCCATCGTGCGCGCGGCCCGCACCAGGGTGTCCGCCCGAGCGGGCGTCCCGCAGTCCTGTGCCGCGTCCAGCAGTACGTCCCCGACGCCCGCGGTTCCGCAGCAGCGGCCGTCGTTGTCCCAGAAGCCGGGGCGCAGTCGCTGCGGGACTCCGGAGGTCAGCAGCGAGGTCAGGCAGCGGTCCCGCAGCTCGCCGACCGGCAGGCCGGACACCTCGGCGACGCCCGCGTGCGCCAGCGCGGCGAACAGGTGCGAGGTGCCCGCCGGGCCGTGGCACCAGGTGTAGGTCACCGGTTCCACGTCCCGCTTGGAGGGCGGGATGGTGTGCGGGACGACCAGGCCGCCGCCCTCCAACGAGCCCATGGACACCACGTGCCGGGCGCCTTCCACCGCCGCCTCGACGAAGTCCGCGCGGTCGAGCGCCACGCCGGCCACGGCGAGCGCCGATGCCACTCCGGCGGTGCCGTGCGAGTAGTTCGGGCACTTCGAGGTGGCGCCCGGGGCGATGCCCCAGTCCAGGCCGGCCTCGGTGCGGTCGGCCACGCGCAGCAGCGCCTCGCAGCCCGTCGTCGCGATGGCCTCCGCGGATTCACCGCCCGCCCACACCGCCGTCAGCACCACTCCGGCGTTGCCCATGACGATGTCGTTGAGGGGGGCGTCGGAACCGGGTTCGAATTCGAGCGTGGTCCGCCACCCGTCGGGGGTCGCCAGGTGGGCCAGCCGCCGCAGGGCGACCGACTCCGTGCCCGGGGCCAGCAGCCTGAGTGCCATGGCGTCGCCCGCCAGGCCGTCGTAGAGGGACGGTTCGGCTCGGTGCGCGGCCTGAGCCGACAGCCGGGAGACGATTCCGTCCGCCAGGCTCCGCTCGCCCGCCGTCGGTTCCCGGTACCGCGCGATCTCCGCCAGCACCGGGGCGAGGCCCGCGATTCCCGCGTACAGCGTGTCGCGGTCCGGCGCCGGTGCCCCGGGCGCGCCGTCCTCCGGGACGATCTCGGGCAGCCAGGGGCCGTCGTCCTCGCGGATCTGCCGCAACACCCATGCCCAGGCGCTCTCGCCCAGTTCCCGGTACACCTCGTTCGCCGCCACGCGGTCACGCTACAGCGCGTGCGTGGTGCTTCCTGAGACCCGGGTCCCCCGTCTCCCGCCCACTCGACGGAACGAGCAGGTCATGGGCGAGGCCCCCTGCCGTGGCCGCGCGGCCGCCTCCCCCTATGCTCCGGGCATGAAGTTCTTCCGGTCCCGCGGCCGCGACGGCGCCGGGCAGGCCACGGAATCGCCGTTGATCCGGGCCATGACCCTGTATCAAGGCGGGAGTTACGCGGAGGCGGAGGCCGAGAGCCGCGCCGTGGCGGCCGCCCGGTCCGGGCTGCGCGACGACCCGTACGTGCCGCTGGCTCTGGGCATGGCCGCGCTGGCGGCGAATGCCCAGGGCCGCCATGCCGAGGCCGTCGCCGCGTACGGCGGGCTGCTGCCGGAGTTCGGCAGGATCCTCGGTGCCGCGCACCCGCAGACCCTGAAGCTGCGCTCGGACCGGGCGCAGGCGCTGAGCGCGCTCGCCCGGTACGCGGAGAGCGAGGCCGAGTGCACGGCGTTGGCCAGGATCGCCCGCCGCGGCGCCGGCCCGCACATGGCCCTCCTGGCGGCGGCCGCCCGCAACGGACAGATCTTCGCCCTGAACGGCCTGGGCCGGCACACCGAGGCCGAGACCGTCGCCCGGGAAGCCCTGGCCGCCCACGGCGACCGGGACAGGTTCCGCCTCGTCCTGCTGCTCGGTCTGGCCCGCAGCCTGAACGGCCAGGGCCGGCACACCGAGGCGCTCGCCGAGGCCGGGCGCGCCGACGAGCTGCGCCGCGGCCTGCCCGAGGGCGAGGGACGCTCGGAGATCGGTGGTGTCGAACTGGCCTTCTCCACGGCTCTGTTCGGGCTGGGACGGGACGCCGAGGCCCGTACTCTGGCCGCTACGGCCCACGCCTCCTGCCTGGCCGCTTTCGGCCCGGACCACCGCCGCACCGTCGAGGCCCGGGAAGTTCTCGACCGCGCCGACACCCCTGACCGGCCCCACACCTGACCGCAACTTCCGACCGCGGGCACGCACTTCGGTGTGCGTGCCGCGCGCAGGCGCGTCTTCCGGACAACACATTGACACGGCCCTGACAATTTTACGGTTCCATGGCACTCTGCGTCACGCACGTCCGTCCATCCGCACCGTTCTTCGTTCCCCCACCCTGCCCGGACCCGACCAGTCCGGGCACGGCAGAAGGAGACCTGCGTGAGACGCCATCGCACTGCCGCGGGCACACTCTTGGCCGTCGGAGCCCTGTTCGCCGGCGGACTCGCCGGCGCCGGTGCCGCGGACGCGGCGCCCCGGCACACGGCCCACCGACCGTCCGCGGCGGTCCGCACCGCCCCGGCCGCCGAACAGCACCGGGCCCGCACCTTCTGGACCCCCGAGCGCATGCGCGGCGCCACCCCCCTCGATCTGCTGCTCACCCGGCAGGCCGCGAGGAGCCTGAAAACCCCGCACGCCGGGGCGAGCTCCACGACCGTCGCACCCACCGCCGCCCCCGCCTCCTTCCCGCAGGCCGGCGGACCGTGGACCGCCGGCGGCGCCGTCGTCCCGACCTCGGGGCGGGTGTTCTTCACCTTCCAGGGCCGCACCGCGTCCTGCACGGGCAACGCGGTGACCAGCCAGAACGCCAGCACCGTCATCACTGCCGGGCACTGTGTGAAGTACCAGGGCAGCTGGCACACCAACTGGGTCTTCGTACCGGGCTACGACAACGGCAACGCCCCGTACGGTCAGTGGAGCGCGGCCAAGACCCTCACCACCCCGCAGTGGGAGGCGAGCGAGGACATCAACTACGACGTCGGCGCGGCGGTCGTGACCCCGCTGAACGGCCGGAACCTCACCTCGGTCGTCGGCGCCCAGGGCGTCCAGTTCAACGGCGGCTACAACAAGCAGATGTACTCCTTCGGCTTCCCGGCCGCGTCGCCGTACGACGGCACGAAGCTGATCTACTGCAGCGGCAACAGCTCCAAGGACTTCCTCTTCTCGCAGGACCACAGCCTCGGCTGCAACATGACCGGCGGGTCCAGCGGCGGCCCCTGGTTCACCGGGTTCAGCGAGTCCGCCGGTACCGGGCTTCAGGTCTCCGTGAACAGCTTCGGCTACGTCTTCCTGCCCAACCGGATGTTCGGCCCGTACTTCGGAGACGTCGTCAAGGCCCTGTACGACAAGGCACAGGCCGCCTAGCCGAGCCGGTCGAGGCGGCCACGCGGGGGCGAACTGTGCACTCCGGGACGGTACTTGGGAATCCGCGCGGTGATCTTCATGCCCGCCCCGACGCCGGTCTCGATCACGAGGCCGTGCTCGTCCCCGTAGACCTGCCGCAGCCGCTCGTCGACGTTGCGCAGCCCGATGCCCGACGAGGGGCTGCCCTCGCCGCGCAGGATCCGGCGGAGCCGGTCCGGCTCCATACCGACCCCGTTGTCCTCGATGACGATCCGGGCCACCGCCCCCTCGTCCTGCGCGGCGATGGTGATCCGGCTGCGCTCGACGCTCTCCTCCAGTCCGTGTTTGACCGCGTTCTCCACCAGGGGCTGGAGGCACAGGAAGGGAACCGCCACGGGCAGCACCTCGGGGGCGATCTGCAGGGTCACCTCCAGGCGCTGCCCGAACCGGGCGCGCACCAGCTCCAGGAACTGCTCGACGGAGCGCAGTTCCTCCGCGAGGGTGGTGAACTCGCCGTGCCGACGGAACGAGTAGCGGGTGAAGTCGGCGAACTCCAGGAGGAGTTCACGGGCCCGCTCGGGGTCGGTGCGGACGAACGAGGCGATCGCCGCCAGCGAGTTGTAGATGAAGTGCGGGGAGATCTGCGCGCGCAGCGCCCGGATCTCCGCCTCGATCAGGCCGGTGCGGGCCCGGTCGAGGTCGGCGAGTTCGAGCTGTACCGAGACCCACCGCGCCACCTCCTCGGTGGCACGGACCACCGGGGCGGACTCCCTGACGCCCAGCACGACGAGGGCGCCGAGCACCCGCTGGTCGACGGTGAGCGGCGCGGCGGCGCCCCAGCGCACCGGGCAGTCCGGATCCCGGCAGTCGACGGTGAAGGTCCGCGTGCGGCCGGTGCCCAGCACCTGGCGGGCCCGGTCCAGGGCCGCCTCCTCGTGATGCCGGCCGGGGCCGTCCCAGGCCAGCGTCCGGTCCTCGGCGGTGAGCGCGAGGGCGGCCGTGCCGAACAGCGGACGGAGGCGGCGCACCGCCTTGCGCGCCGCGTCCTCGGTGAGTCCGGCGCGCAGCGGGGGCGCGGCCACGGAAGCGGTGTGCAGGGTGTGGAAGGCCGCGCGCTCCACGGGCGTGCCGAGGTCCGCCCGCTCCTCGGCGGCCCGGCGCACCAGCAGCCGGCCGGTGGCGAGTCCCGCGGCGAACAGCAGGGCGCCGCCCGCGAGCAGGGCGAGCGCGATCATGCGGGGGCCTCCGGGGCGGTGGGCCGGCAGGTCGTCATGAGGTCGCTCCCGGCGGCTGGTGGGCGCCCCGCGCCGCGGCGCGCTCGGGCAGGTGGAGGCGGGCCATGGCCGCCTCGGTGCCGGCCGGGATCCGGTGCCGGGTGGCGAGCGAGACCAGGATCATGGTCAGGAAGCCGAGCGGCACCGACCACACGGCCGGCCAGGCGAGCAGGGTGTGCGCCCAGCCGTCCGCCAGTGGTCCGGCGATGGTCAGGGCGACGGCGGTGAGGGCGCTGCCCCCGCCGGTGAGCAGGCCCGCGATCGCGCCGGGCGCGGTGAGTCCGCGCCACCAGATGCCGAGCACCAGCAGCGGGCAGAAGGACGAGGCGGCCACGGCGAAGGCCAGCCCCACGGCGTTGGCCACGGGCAGCCCGCTGACGGCCGCGCTGGCCGTGGTCGGCACGGCGATCGCCAGCAGCGTCGCCAGCCGGAAGTGGCGGACGCCCAGGGAGGGCAGGACGTCCTGGCTGAGCACGCCCGCGACGGACAGGGTGAGTCCGGACGCGGTGGACAGGAAGGCGGCGCAGGCACCGGCGGCGATCAGGGCGCCGAGGAGGTCGCCGACGACGCCTCCGACGAGGCGTTCGGACAGGACGAGGACGGCGGCGTCGGTGTTGCCGGTGAGGAGCAGGTCGGGGGCGTAGACACGGCCGAGGAGACCGTACAGGGGTGGCAGCAGGTAGAAGCCGCCGACCAGGGCGAGGACGATCACGGTGGTGCGCCGGGCCGCGCGGCCGTCGGGGTTGGTGTAGAAGCGGACCAGTACATGGGGCAGTCCCATGGTGCCGAGGAAGGTCGCGCAGATCAGCCCGTACGTCGTGTACAGCGGGTGGTCGTCCCTGCCGCCGGACAGCGGGGTCGCCCAGCTGGAGGCGCCGGTGTGCCAGCCGCCGTCGGCGTCGCGCTCGGGTACCGGGGTGTCCGGCGGGAACCGCAGTGTCGTACCGGCCCGGACCTCGTGCACGCCCGGACCCAGCGACACGCGGCCGCCGTCGTGGCGCTCGTCGTCCACGGTGCCGGTCACGTCGGCGCGCAGCGGCTCCGCGATCCTGAGGCGGACGGTGCTGTCCACGGTGACCACGGTGTGCCGCCGGAAGGTCGGCGGCTCGTCCAGGGCCGCTCCGGGGCTCGGGTCGCCGTGCCAGGCGGCGGCCAGGAACAGCGCGGGCACCAGGAGCGCGGCCAGCTTCAGGCAGTACTGGAACGCCTGGACGAAGGTGATCCCGCGCATCCCGCCCGCCGCCACGGCCAGGGTGACGACGACCGCGACGAGCACGCCGCCCAGTTCTCTCGGTGCGCCGGTGACCAGGCCCAGGGTGAGGCCGGCGCCCTGGAGCTGGGGCAGGAGGTAGAGCCAGCCGACGCCGACGACGAGCACGCTGGCCACGCGCCGCGCGGCCCTCGACTCCAGGCGCGACTCGGCGAAGTCGGGCAGCGTGTAGGCGCCGGAGCGGCGCAGCGGGGCGGCGACGAACGCGAGGAGGACCAGGTAGCCGGCGGTGTACCCGACGGGGAACCACAGCATGTCGACGCCCTGGGCGGCGACGAGTCCGGCGATGCCGAGAAAGGAGGCCGCCGAGAGGTACTCGCCGCTGACGGCCATGGCGTTGAGGTACGGCGGCACGGTGCGGGAGGCGACGTAGAAGTCCGAGGTGGTGCGGGAGATGCGCAGTCCCGTCGACCCGATCACCAGGGTCGCGACGACCGCCGCGGACACGGCCACGATGCCGTACGTCTGGTTCACCCGGCGACTCCGGACGAGTGGCCGGCGCACGGCTCGGCGGCGGTCACCTTCAGGCCCTCCCGACGAGGTCCCCGGCGTCCCGTTCGTTGCGTTCGGCGCGTACGACGTACCACCGGCCGATCAGCACGAGTGCGGGGTAGGCCGCCACGCCGAGGACGGCCCACACGATCAGCGCCCGGCCCGGCCAGGGCGACTGCGCGGGCAGCGCCGTGAAGACGAGGGGCAGCAGTCCGATCACCGCGACGAGCAGCCCGAACGTGCCCATGGCCAGGCGGAGTTGGCGGCGCATCAAGGCCCGCAGGACCGCGGAGTCGACGGCGGACAGCTCCTCGCGCGCGCGGACCTCACGGGCGGCGCGGGAGGGCCCCTGGGCCGCGCGCGGGGTCCGCGGGGTCCAGGTGACGACTTCACGCCTGGGAGTCCCGGGAGCACTCATGCCGCAGCCTCCGACCCACGATGATCACCGTTCGCAGTGGAGTGTACGCATCGCGAAATCCCCGGGGATAGGCCACGGCGCCGGCTCGGTCCCCGAATGTGACCTCCGCTCCCGTGCCGGACTCCCCCGGGATCAGCGGCCGTTGCCCGGCCGGCCCGCCTTGGCGTCGCTGAGGAGCAGATCCCGCAGCTCCCGGGCGTTCCGGCGGCTCACGGCGAGTACCGCGCCGCCGACCCGGACCGTCAGGCTGCCCGCGTCGACCCGCAGTTCCTCGATGCCGGCGACCGAGACCAGGTGGCGCCGGTGGATCCGGACGAACCCCCTCGCCCGCCAGCGCTCCTCCAGCGTCGACAGCGGAATGCGCACCAGGTGGCTGTCCTCGCGGGTGTACAGCCGGGCGTAGTCGCCGTGGGCCTCGGCGTAGGTGATGTCGGCTATGGGCAGGAAGCGGGTCACTCCCCCGCGCTCCACCGAGATGTGGTCCGCGAGGGGGGAGGCAGGAGGACGCGGCGGCCCCGGGACCGCGCCCGTGCCCGCGTTCGCCGCGGCCTCCGACGACGGGGGCGGGGACGGTACGGCGCGGGTGGCGCGGTCGGCCTCGACGAGTTCCGCGACCCGCCGTACCGCTTCCGCCAGGCGCTCCCGGCGCAACGGCTTGAGCAGGTAGTCGACGGCTTTGAGGTCGAAGGCCCGCAGGGCGAAGTCCTCGTGCGCGGTGACGAACACGACGCGGGGTGGCGCGGCGAAGCCGGTCAGGAGCCCGGCCACGTCCAGCCCGCTGAGCCCTGCCATGTGGATGTCCAGGAACACCACGTCGACGTGGTCCGCGCCGCCCGGTCCGCCGTTCTGGGCACGGCCCAGTCGGCGCAGTGCATCGGTCGCGGCCAGGGCTCCCTCGGCGGAGCGCACCCGGGGATCGGCCCGTAGCAGGAACAGCAGTTCCTCCAGGGCCGGTTCCTCGTCGTCGACCGCCAGCACGCGCAGCATGGGGCGGGAGTGTAGACCCTCGGCCGGGACCGGGCACGGGTGTCGGCTGAGGGCCCGGGTCACCGTCCGCGCAGGGTCCTCGCCGTTTCCCCGGTGCGTTCGCGCAGCAGGATACGGAGCGTGTTGGCGTGCTCGTAGCCGACCTTGCGGGCGATGACCTCCAGCGGCAGGTCCGTGGTGCGCAGCAGGTGCGAGGCGCGCTCGACGCGCAGGTCCCGCACGAAGCCGACGGGTGAGGTGCCCAGGGTGCGGCGAACGGCCCGCTGGAGCGTGCGCTCGCTGACGCCGACGGCCCGTGCCCCGTCGGCGATGGAGATCGGCTGGTCGAGGTGGTCCCGGGCCCAGCGCTCGAAGGCCGCCAGGGTCGGATCGCTCTGTGCCAGCGCGGCGGAGATCGTGTACGCCGCCTGCGAGGGCCGCTCGTCGACGACCAGGTAGCGGGCGACCAGTTCGGCCAGGACCGGGCTGCTCATCCGGACGATCGCCAGGGCCAGGTCGACGTGCCCGAAGGCCGCACCGGCCGTGGTCACCCCCTCCGACGTGGCGACCATCCGGCTCTCGTCGACCGTCACGGCGGGGTAGCGCTTGCGGAAGTACGGCGCCAGCCACCAGCTCGTGGTGGCCCGACGCCCGTCCAGGATCCCGGACTCGGCCAGCAGGAACGTGCCCGTGCAGGCGGAGGCGACGGGGGTACGGCGTTCACGGGAGGCGGCGACGAAGCGTCGTACGGGCGCCGCGTCCCGGCCCGAGACGTGCGCGATCAGGGCGTCGGGGCGCCGCTCCGCCAGGGCGGGCACCACCAGCAGGTCCGTGCGCTCCGCGGTCCCGACGGGGGTGGCCTCCACGAGATGCCCGGCGCCCGTGCGGATCCGCCTGCGGAAGCCGATCGTGGTGACCGTCAGGGCGGGCGGCGGCTCGGGCAGCTCCTCTCGCAGGGCGTTCGCCCCGTCCAGCACGTCGAGCAGGGCCGCGAGCCCGGAGTCGAAGACACCGTCGTAGGCCAGCACAGCTATGTCCATGACGGAAACGATATCGAACGCGTCGTTTCCGACACTGGGTGGGACGGTCCGGGCGGCATAGCGTCTCAGCGTCCGGACGAGATCCGGTGCCCGGTACCGGCACCGCACACCTTCCACGAAGATCCACACCACGGGAGTGCACCATGACGAAACTCGGACTGCTGGCACGCATCGAGGCCAAGCCCGAGTACGCCGACGCGGTCGAAGGCCTGCTGCGCGACGCGCTCGAACTGGCCCGGGCGGAGGACCGCACCGTCACCTGGTTCGCCTTCCGGCAGGGCGCCACCACGTTCGGCGTCTTCGACACCTTCGACGACGAGCAGGGGCGCCAGGGACACCTCCAGGGCAAGATCGCCGCCGCGCTGATGGACGCCGCCGGGACCATGCTCAGCGAGGCGCCGGACATCCGTCCCGTCGACCTCCTGGCGGTCAAGCTTCCCTGACCGGAAGGCGCCGGGCGGCGGCGCGCGCACCGCGCCGCCGCCCGGCGACCCGCACACCCCCACCCCCGGGCCGCGGGCCGTGAAGCAGCGGCCGCGCGCCCCTCGAAGGACGGAAAGCAGCATGGCGCAGTCCGCCACCCACGACCGCGGCGCCTTTGGCGGCACACACTCCGGCACCGCGCCCGGAGCCGGCACCCGGTCGCGCACACATTCCTGGGAGCCGCCGGTCGGCTATGCGGCGGCCGGTGACCGCACCGGCCTCGAACTGGCCCGCATGAGTCTCGACGGGCGTCTGCCGGAGGCCCCGATCTGCGGGACCCTCGGCTTCCGGCTGATGGGGGTCGAGGAGGGCAGGGCCGTCTTCGAGGGCGACCCCGGCGAGCACCTCTTCAACCCCATGGGCACGGTCCACGGCGGTTTCCTGGCCACCCTGCTCGACTCGGCCCTCGGCACGGCCGTACTGACCGCGTTGCCGGCCGGTCGCGCCTACACCACCGTGCAGCTCGGGGTGCACCTGGTCAGGCCGGTGTTCGCGACCACCCCGACGCTGCGCTGCGAGGGCCGCACGGTCCACGTGGGCCGGACGACGGCGACCGCGGAGGCCCGCGTCGTCGGGGCCGAGGACGGCAAGCTGTACGCGCACGGGACGACGACGTGCGCCCTCTTCGCGGTGCCCGGCGGGGTGTGAGCCCCTTCCGGGCGGGGCGTCCTAAGCGCGTCCCTCCGCGGGACGGTCCGCCAGGAGTCCGGTGACCTGCGGGCGGACGACCTCCCATGCGGCGGCCGGCAGGTCGCCGAGCGCCGTCCGTCGCAGTTCCTCCAGGGCCCGCCCGGCGTCGCCGGTCGCGGTGGCGACCCCGCTGACCACGTCGTAGCCGTCCCGCACGGCGACCAGCAGGCGGTTGCTCCCGCCGTCGCGGGCGTGCAGCGCCGAGGCGACGACGAGCGGGGGCGCCCCGCCCGCTTCGGCGGGCATTTTGCGGTAGGCCGAGGCGATCGGCGTGCGCCAGTGGAGGCTCAGCAGGACGGGCCGCTTGGCCACCACTTCGGCCAGGTCGGTCTCGTGCACGCCGTCGGGCTCCAGCACCGTCGCCCGGGCGTCCAGGACCAGCGCCGCGGGCAGCAGGCAGCGCAGCGTGCTGCCGACGAGGTTCCCACCGACCGTGGCCGTCCGGCGCACGGCCCCGGTGCCCACCGTGGCGGCGGCCAGCCGCAGGACGTCCGGCACCCGGTCGTCGATCCGGTGCAGGACGACGCCCGCCCCGACCGTCTCCGCGCCGAGAACGTTGGCCTCCGTCAACTCACGTAGAGACATGGCGAGTTCGGGGAACCCGTCCCGTTGCCAGGTGGCCCACACGAGGGTGGCCCCGCCGATCGGCGCGGCGCCCGCGGCCAGACATTCCTGCGCTTCGGACACGGACGTGGGCAGACGCAACAGCACGGGCCGACCTGCCTTTCTGGGGAGTCGGGCGACGAGCGGACGGCTTGCCGGTCACCGCCCCGCGGCAGGGAAGTCTGGCCTCCCCGGCGGGGGCGCGTCCAGGGCACACAGCGGCCTCCTGTGCGCCCCCGCCGAGTGCACTGTGGGTACACCAGCCGTACGCTCAGGGTCAATTGCCCTGCCTCCGGCCGATTTACGGTGACCTCCAGCGGTACCGGACACATCGGAGACACGTCCGGCCCGTGTGCCGGATCCCCGGCAGCCCGTGCAAGACGAGGAGAAGCCATGTCCGATGCCGTGATGCCGGTGAAGCCGGTACTGGAACCCGCCGCAGCCGCGTTCGCGGAGGCGACCGCCGACCCGCCGTACCTGTTCGACCTGCCGCCGGCGGAGGGCCGCAAGGCGGTCGACGAGGTGCAGTCCGGGGACATCGGGAAGCCGGCGGTCGACGAGGAGTGGATCACCGTCCAGGGCGGTCCCACCGGCACCGTCCGCGCACGGATCGTCCGGCCCGCCGGAGCCACCGGCACCCTGCCGGTCGTCCTCTACATCCACGGCGCCGGATGGGTCTTCGGCAACGCCCGAACCCACGACCGGCTGGTGCGCGAACTGGCCGTCGGCGCGCGGGCGGCCGTCGTCTTCCCCGAGTACGACCTCTCCCCCGAGGCCCGCTACCCGGTGGCCATCGAGCAGAACTACGCCGTCGCCCGGTGGATCGTGCGGGAGGGCGCGGCCAAGGACCTGGACGGTTCGCGGCTGGCCGTGGCCGGCGACTCCGTCGGCGGCAACATGACCGCCGCCCTCACCCTGATGGCCAAGGAGCGCGGCGGTCCCGCCCTGGTGCAGCAGGTGCTGTTCTACCCGGTCACGGACGCGAACTTCGACACGCCGTCCTACCACCGGTTCGCCACCGGCTACTTCCTGCGCCGCGACGGCATGCAGTGGTTCTGGGACCAGTACACGACCGACGAGTCCGAGCGCGCGCAGATCACCGCGTCCCCGCTGCGCGCCACCGTCGAACAGCTCCAGGGTCTGCCCCCGGCGCTGGTCGTCACCGGTGAGGCCGACGTGCTGCGCGACGAGGGCGAGGCGTACGCCAACAAGCTGCGCGAGGCCGGCGTGGCCGTCACCTCGGTGCGCTTCCAGGGCGTCATCCACGACTTCGTGATGCTCGACGCCCTGCGGGAGACCCACGCGGCCGGAGCCGCCATCGACCTGGCCGTGCGCACCCTGCACACCGCCCTGCACGGCGCCTGAGCCCGGGAGACGACACCGACATGACCACCACCACGCCCACCGTCGTGCTCGTCCACGGTGCGTTCGCCGACGCCGCGAGCTGGTCCGGCGTCGTCGCGGAGCTCCAGCGCGAGGGCATCCCCGTCGTCGCTCCGCCCAACCCGCTGCGGGGGCTGGCCGCCGACGCCGCCCACATCGCCTCCGTGGCCGCCCGGATCGACGGGCCGGTCGTCCTCGTCGGCCACTCGTACGGCGGCGCGCTCATCACCGTCGCCGGTACCGCCGACAACGTCGTCGGGCTCGTCTACGTGGCCGCGTACGTCCTGGAGGAGGGCGAGAGCCTCGCCGAACTCCAGGGCCGCTTCCCGCTCTCACCGCTCGTCGAGAACCTGGAGCAGTGGACGTACCCGGTGCCCGGCGGGCCGGACGCCGTCGAGGTGACCATCGCCGCGGACGCCTTCCCGTCGGTCTTCGCCGCGGACGTGGACCCCGAGGTCACCAAGGTGCTCGCGGTGGCACAGCGGCCGCTCGCGGCGGCGGCGTTCGAGGAGACCGCGTCCGCCGCCGCATGGCGGACCAAGCCGTCCTGGGCGCTGATCGCCGGCGCGGACCGGGCGATCAACCCGGAGGTGGAGCGCTTCGGCGCGAAACGGGCCGGCGCGACCGTCGTGGAACTGGAGGGCGCCTCCCACGCGGTCGCCGTGTCCCGCCCCGAGGCGGTCGCCGGCCTGATCCGCGACGCCGTCCACGCGACCCGCTGACACCCGACGCCGAGGACGGCGACCGGCAGGCACCCGTGGTGGGCGGCTTCGCCGGTCGCCGTCGCGGGCCCGGCAGATAGGTGTCCGTTCGCCGCCAGCACCGCCCGAGGCCGGCGGATGGAATGGGGGCATGACTTCACGAGGAACTCTGAACGGCAGGACGGCCCTGGTCACCGGCGGGAGCCGGGGTATCGGCGCGGCGACGGCGCTGCGCCTCGCCCAGGAGGGCGCGGACGTGGCGGTGACCTATGTGCGCGGCAAGGACCCGGCCGAGGAGGTGGTACGGGCGGTGGAGGCGCTGGGCCGGCGGGCGGTGGCACTGCGCGCGGATTCCGCCGACGCGGAGGAGGCGGCCGGCGCGGTCGACCGTGCGGCCGAGGCCCTCGGGCGGCTGGACGTGCTGGTCAACAACGCGGCCACCGGACTGATGGGGCCGCTGGAGGACATGTCCCGCGCCGACGTGGACCAGCTCCTCGCCGTCAACGTCCGCGGGGTGTACCTGGCGTCCCGGGCCGCCGCCGCGGTCATGACGTCCGGCGGGCGGATCATCACGGTCGGCAGCTGTGTCACCCAGCGCGTGCCCGGCCCGGGCGCCACGCTGTACGCGATGAGCAAGTCGGCCGTCATCGGCCTGACCAAGGCCCTGGCCCGCGAGCTGGGCGGGCGCGGAATCACGGCGAACGTGGTGCACCCGGGCCCGATCGACACCGACATGAACCCCGCCGACGGCCCGTACGCACCGGCCCAGGCGGCCAGGACCGCCCTGGGCCGCTTCGGTACGGCCGCGGAGGTGGCGTCCGCGGTCGCCTATCTCGCGGGGCCGGAGGCGGCCTACGTGACCGGCGCGGAGTTCTCGGTGGACGGCGGCCACGCCGCCTGACCGGCGGCCGGGCGTGGCGGGCCGGCCGGCCCGCCACGCCCGGTCCACGGCCCGGTTCACCTGCCGTCGAGCCGGCGTACGTCCTCCTCGTCCCACTTACTGGTGTCACGGGGCTGCGTGTAGGGTTCGGCCTCGGCCGGATGTCCGCCGGCGATGGCCCGCTGGCGCACGGTCTCCGCGTCGAACTCCAGCCCCAGCAGGATCGCCAGGTTGCTGATCCACAGCCAGACCAGGAAGACGATGACGCCCGCCATGGTGCCGTAGGTCTTGTTGTAGGAGGAGAAGTTGGCGACGTAGAACGCGAAACCCGCCGAGGCGATCAGCCAGATCAGCAGAGCGAGGAAACTGCCCGGGGTGACCCACCTGAGGCCCCTGACCTTGGCGTTCGGAGTGGCCCAGTACAGGATCGCGATCATCACGGTGACCAGCAGGACCAGGACCGGCCACTTCGCGATCGACCAGACGGTCAGCGCCGTGTCCCCCATGCCGAGCGCCCCGCCGGCCCGCCGGGCCAGACCGCCGGTGAAGACCACGATCAGCGCGCTGGCGACGGCCAGCACCATCAGCACCACCGTGACGCCGACGCGCACCGGGAGGATCTTCCACACCGGCCGGCCCTCGGGCATGTCGTACACGGCGTTCGCGGCGCGGATGAACGCGGCCACGTACCCGGATGCCGACCACACGGCCAGGAGGATGCCGATCACGGCGACGACCGAGCCGGTGCCCGAGCCGTTCTGCAGCTGCTCCACGGCCCGCGTGATGATGTCGCGCGCGGAGCCGGGCGCGAGGTGCTTGAGGTTGACCAGCACCTTGTCGGTGGCCGATTTGCCGGCGACCGCCAGCAGGGACACCAGGACCAGCAGGGCCGGGAACAGGGAGAGGACGGAGTAGTAGGTGAGGGCCGCGGCCCGGTCGGTCAGCTCGTCGTCCTTGAACTCGCGCAGTGACCCCTTGAGCACCGCGAGCCATGCCCCCCTGGGCAGCTTGGTGGGGGTGTCCGGCGCCGCCTCCTCGACCTCCGGATCCGGCCCGGCCTCGTCCGGAGTGGGCACGCGCGGCCCGGGATCCCCGTCGCCGGCTGGATGCTCTTTACGCCCTGGAAGATGCAGCTTCGCCATATCAGGCGGGTACCCAGTCGTGCCGCCTCAAGCCGGCGAGTGGTCCCGGACGGGTTCGCACGGGTTCCGGGGCGGTTGCTGAGCGTGATGGCGGTGGTAGACCGGGGGGGGCTCGCGTCGGCTCCGCGCCTGCGTCACGGACGGCCGGCAGCGGGCTTTCGTGAGGTCGGCCGCCTGCTGGGAACCGCTCGCCGGAGTGTTCCGGTTGTCTCCCCTGCGTCGTCTTTCGCCTTGTGTGCGGGGCGAGTTGGGGAAGCCGGCGTCCCGCCGTCGCGGGGCGCGCCCCGCGGGGCCGGTTGTTGACCGGGCCACGGGGGTGGGATTTCATGAGGACCATGTCTGAGGGATCACGGAACGCGGCGGATCCGGTCCTCCCCTTCGCCACGCAGGACGCGTGGGAGAAGTGGCTGGAGGAGAACCACGAGGTCGTCCCCGGTGTCTGGGTGAAGATTCCCAAGGCCGACTCCGGGATCGACGGTGTCGACTACGCGCAGGCGCTGGAGTCGGCGCTCTGCTACGGCTGGATCGACGGGCAGAAGAAGAAGTTCGACGACCAGTACTGGTTGCAGCGCTTCACCGCGCGGCGCAAGGGCAGCAAGTGGTCGAAGGTCAACCGGGACAAGGTCACCGATCTGATCGAGCGGGGCCGGATGCGGCCCGCCGGCCTGCGCGAGGTGGAGGAGGCCAAGGCGGACGGCCGCTGGGAGGCGGCGTACTCGGCGCAGAGCAAGGCGACGGTCCCCGACGACCTGCGGAAGGCGCTGGACGCGGCGCCGGCGGCCCGTGACTTCTTCGCCACGCTGGACAGCCGCAACCGGTACGCGATCCTCCACCGGGTCGAGGACGCCAGGAAGCCGGAGACCCGGACGGCCCGGATCGAGAAGTTCGTCGCCATGCTCGCCGAGGAGAAGAAGCTGTATCCCTGACCGGGGTGCCCCGGATGCCCTCCGCGGGGCGCGCCACGCCCTTCACCCTTGTCCGGATCAGGGGTGGAGGGCGTTCGCGGTCACCGCGCCCCGATGGTCGTCAGTGGGCGTCGGCGAAGCGCTTGAAGGCGGCCTTGGTGCCCGAGCCGGCGATCCCGTCGATGGCGCCACGGTAGCCGTAGGAATCCTTCAGCCGGCGCTGCAGGCCCTTGATCGTGCCCTTGCCCACGACGCCGTCGATCGGGCCGGTGTAGCCCCAGTACTTCTTCAGGCAGCGCTGGAAGGCCTTCCAGCTGTTGGGGCCGAGCTTGCCGTCGATGGAGCCGGTGTAGTGCCAGTAGCTCTTCAGCCAGCGCTGGACCTTCTTCGCCTGGGCGGTGCTCAGGCCGAGGTTGTTCACCGCCTGCGGGGTGACGGCCTCGGAGGCCGCCGCCGGGTGCGCGGCCGCGGGTGCGGCGAAGCTGGTCCCCGCGGCGGCGAGAGCCGCGACGGTGGGCATCGTTTCGTTCCCCCTGTTTGTCGGGGTGCCTCACGGCACAGCACACAACGTACGGTTCCGGGGCTGCCCGCGTCGCCGAACCGCGAGTTGACGTCCGCCTCCACCGGTCGCGGCAGCGGGGCCGGTGTACAACCTCCGCGGTGCCGGCGGCACGTCGGCGGGCTGACGGGACCGGCTACCGGTGAGTGGTGCCGCGGGCCGCCCACAGGTCGCGGAGGACGCCTATCTCCGCCATGTGGTGGATGAACTCGAGGTTCGCGCCCCACAGCACGGCCGCGTACGGGTCGTCGGGGTCGGAGCCGTAGGGGTACTGCGAGAGTCCGACGGTGTCGAGCTGTTCGTCGGTCAGGGCGGCGACGCTGTCCCGCCAGCGGTCCAGCAGCGACCAGAACCGCTCCAGCGCCGGGCCGGCGTCCGGGGTGAAGTCGACCAGCAGCTTCGGGTCGGTGCGCCGTTCGCCGAAGGTCCACTCCCACTGCCCCGCGAAGCAGAAGTGCAGGTGTGCGAGGCGCCACGCGATCGTGGTGACCGGAGAGTCGTCGGGTTGCGCCGGGCCGGTGTGGCGGAGGACCTCCTCGACGCGTCCGACGCTCACGCTCCAGTCCTCGGCGATCTTCGCGACCGTCATGCCGTCGGCCGCCTGCCGGGCGACCTCCGCGTACTCGCTCGCGGGGATGTCGGGGGCGCCCTGGTCGAGCACCCACTCGCCCGGGCCGAACGCCCTCGGTGTCGTCGCCTCGCCCCGGCGCCGGATCGACCAGCATCCGGGGACCGGCTCCCACAGGTACTCCTCGTCGCCGAGTCCCGTCAGCCGTACCCGGGCCTGCTCCCTGGCGCAGTCGAACTGGTCGAGCAGCAAGCCCAGTCGGTCGGTCCGTACGCGCTCGGTCCCCATGTGCGTTCCCCTCCACGGTCAGCCGCCTCGCTGCGGTGAGGCGGAGGCTAACGGCACGCCCGCGCGCGGCGCGACGGATTTCCGGGGCCGCACCGGGTCGACCGCCTTCGTGACGGCGGCACGCCCGGCGCCCGGCCTCTACGCAGTGCCGGCAGCCGGTAGCCGGTGACAAGGTGGCCACCGCTCACCCGGCTGAGCGGCCGTCGCAGGCCCCGGACTCCAGCACGCCGTACGCCCACCACACGCACGTGTCATCCTGTCGCTGATCAAGGTCAGGGAGAACTCGTACGGGACGAGCGCGTGGTGACGGGCAGGTCAACGCGAAGGGCGTCATCTCGGGTGCAGGCTGCGACCCGGTGAGTGACGACGGCGAGTGCGGTGACAGCGGGGACGGCAAGCGCACGGTGTTCTTCACGGACATCCCTCTGGCAGAGAAGGCGTTCCCAGGAGGGGTCAAGAAGTGCTGAAACGAACCGTGAGACTCGCAGTCTTCGCCATCGTGTCCGTCCTGGCGACGACCACGTCTGCGTGCAGCAGCGCCAAGCCCTGCGCCGGAGTCGGCGTCACCTCGCAGATCGGCGTGATGTTCCTCCAGCGGGGCTACACCGACCTTGCCGGCGCCACCTACGAACTGTGCGCAGGGGGCAGGTGCGTCAGGGATCACCTCGAACAGGAGGACATCACCCACGTGACCCTGCGCCTTCCCGACGACGTGGGCCCGGACCTCGGTACGGTCCGTTTTCGGGTCACTCCTCGGGGGAGCAACCATCCCGAGATCGACGCGTCCTCCGACGTCGAGCTGATCCGCCGGTCCGACGGCTGCGGTGGCGGCGCCTACAGCCAGGGCCTCGCCTTCACCAGAGAAGGCGGCCTGACCACGAAGATTCCACCCGGCGTGAGCGCGGCCTGGCACAAGCACATCAAGTCACTGGCATCGCCCTCCGAGTAGCCAGATGACGCAGCCGATCATCGTCTCGGCCATCGTCGCCACCTCGGCGACCACTGGGGGCCGGACGCGGTCGGCGGCGCGGTGGTGGTCGCAGCGGGCTTCGGTCTGTCACACCTGTCGAAGGGGCCGCGCACGCCGGCTGGTCACGCGGACGGCGGCGCTTCGGCCTGTTCCAGCCCAGTTCCGCCGCATGACGCGGGCGGCCGTATCCGTCTGGCTCGGCGCCATCGCCCGAGGCGCTTTGGCCGTCGCCTTCGTAGGCTCGCACAGCTCGCACGGCGCGGTCGTAGCGGGCGGCAGACTGTGCCGCACGGCGATGATCATTGCGCGGCGTCGCAGCGCCGCAGTTCAGGCTGGCGGTTCTTGGCGGAGACGGCTTTCACGCAACCGTTCACCCCAAACCGCCGCCGTATCGGCGGGCAGAGATCCCGCCCCCCGGAATCGAACCCGACCACGGCCCGAGCAGACATCCTCCCTGAGCCAGGTCCTCCGCGGCGGATGATGTGGGCGGATCAGCGGGCGACCGAGATCGCGAAGGGCGTGAGCCCGCTGGACCGGATCACGTGGGGGACGAACAGGATCGCGGCTTCCGTCGCGCGGGCGGTCTGGATTCCGCCGAGGTCGGTGATCCACTCCTGGCGCCAGCCGATGCCGGTGAGCAGTTCACGGACGGTGTGCTTGGCCTCGGCGTCCTCGCCGGAGAGGAACGCGGTCGGCGGCTGGGTGAGCGTGGCCGGCGCGGTCATCACCGGGAAGAGCATGGTGTTGAGTGTTTTGACTACGCGGGTTTCAGGGAGCGCTTCCTGAAGCTTTTCGGCAAGGCTCGAGCCGGGGTAGAGCAGGTCGGCGGGCAGTCCGTCCGGTCCGTCGAGGGTGGCGTTGGAGACGTCGACGAGGATCTTGCCCCGGAGTTCGGCGCGCAGCGCCGCGAGACGTTCCAGTGAGCCGGCGCCCGGGGTGGCGTTGATGACGATCCGGGCTGCCCGGGCGGCATCGGCGGCGGCGCCCGGCGTGCGGTCCGCCACGGTCACCTGATGCCCCGCCCGGGTGAGGGCGGCGGCCAGGGTGCCGCCGACGCGGCCGTTGCCGAGTACTGCGATGTTCTTCATGCGGATTCGTTCCTCTCGGTGGGCTCTCGTACGGGTCAGCGCGAGAGCGTCGACGCGGCTTGGGCGTGGACGCCGGGTGCTGCGGCCAGGAAGCTGCTGCTCTGCGGGGTCCACGGACGCCCTTCGGCGTCGGAGATCCGTCCGCCGGCCTCGGTGACGAGGAGCGCGCCGGGGAGCAGGTCCGCTCGGGCGCCGACGAACTGCCAGAAGGCGTCGATCCGGCCGGCGGCCACGTCCACCAGGTGCAGGGTCGCGGGCACGGCGGTGCGGACGACGAGTGCGTCGGAGAGCATCGCGGTGATCGAGGAGCCCACACGGCGCACGACCGTCTCGTCCTCGTCCGGCCGGGCCTGGCTGGTGGCCACGATGCCCAGGCCGAGGTCCGTGGTCTGCGAGACGTGCAGCGGCATTCCGTCACGGTGGGCGCCCCCGCCGGCGAGCGCGGTGTAGGTCTCGCCGGTCAACGGCAGATGGACCGCGGTGAGAGCCGGCTGGTTGTCGCGCACGAGGGTCGCGGTCACCGCCCACTCCGGCAGGGCGTGCAGGTGGTTGACGTTGCCTTCGGCCGGATCCACGACCCACCATTCGCCGGACGGCAGCGCGCCGCCGTCGAGTTCGTCCTCCACCCAACCGGCGTCCGGGCGCAGCTCCGTGAGGCGGGGGCGCAGGATGCTCAGGGCGGTGTCGTCGTTGGCTGCGAGTGCGCGCATCAGCTCGTCGCGGGTCTGGTAGCGGACCACCTCGCCGAAGCGCTCGCGCAGTACCGAACCGGCGGTGCGCACGGCGATCACGGTCTGCGCGAGCAGGTCGGCGTCGGTGGCGGAGCCGGCGGCCGCGGTAGTGGCCTGGAGTGATGCGGGCATGGTGGTACTCCCGTCTGAGCAGGGGGATGAGGTCGACTGGGCGGGCCGCGTGCTGTGTTGCCGCCCGCACTTCGAAGGCTAGGAGAGCCCATCGTTAACCTCAAGTGCATGTAAAGCACGGCTAGGATGACTCCCATGCAATTGGATTTGAATCTGCTCGCCGCGCTCGATGCGCTGCTGGAGGAGGGCAGTGTGGCCGGGGCGGCCGCACGTCTGCACGTCACCGCCCCCGCGATGAGCCGGAGTCTGGGCCGGATCCGTCGCACGACCGGGGACCAGATCCTGGTGCGCACCGGCCGCACGATGACTCCGACGCCGTATGCGATCGCCGTCCGGGAGCAGGTCCACGAGCTGCTGCACCAGGTCCAGGGCGTGCTGGCACCGAGCCGTGAGCTCGATCTGGCAACGTTGGAACGCACCTTCACACTCCGCTGGCACGACTCCCTGATCGCCCTGGGCGGGCCCGCGCTGCTCGCGGCCGTGCGGGGACAGGCGCCGGGTGTGCGACTGCGCTTCGTCGCGGAATCGAGCACCGACTCCCCCGAACTTCGGCGTGGCGAGGTCGATCTGGAGGCGAACGCCAACCGCCCGAGCGCACCGGACATCCGCACCGAGAGCGTGGGCGAGAGCCGTCTCGTCATCGTCGTGAGGCAGGGGCACCCCCTCACCAGCGTCCGAACGGTCACCGCACAGCAGTACGCCGCCGCTGAGCACATCACCGTCTCGCGGCGTGGGAACCTCAGCAACGCCCTCGACGACGCTCTCGCTCGGCTCGGTCTCACACGCCGCGTGGTCGCGACAGCGCCCACGGAATCGGCCGCGCTGGAGTTCGCGCGCGGCTCCGATCTCCTGGTCAGTGTCCCCGAAGCCACCACGCGCTCCGCGGTCGCCGACCTCGGCCTGACCGTGCTCCCCTTGCCGCTCGAACTGCCTTCGGCGCCCGTATACCTGTCGTGGCATCAGCGCTACGACACCGACCACGCCCACGCCTGGCTGCGCGGGCTGGCACGGGCCGCGCTGACCTCTTGCGACGCGCCGCAGCCGACAACGTCGGGCAGCTCAACCCGCTGATCCACGCGACTACTTCGCTACCGCACGGCCGACAGGAGCACGGACCGCGGATGTCGCCGCCCGCCCCGCCGATCACGTGGCCGCCCTCCGCGAACGCCTGCGCGCCCTGCCGCCTCCCGTGGACGTATCCGGCGCCGCAACCGCGTCACGCCGACGATGGACCTCAAGGGGCCCAGGCCTATGCCAGGGCCAGACGGAAGTATCTCGAGTGTCGACAAAGCATCAATAAGACAGGAGTGAGCCACGTTGTCACGTGCGTCCCGAGTCGCCGTCACCGCAGGGGCCGTTCTTCTCGCCCTGGGCACAGCCACCGCCGACGCGAACGCGAACGCCGCGCGCAGGCCACGAACTGTGTGGTCGACATCGACTCGGGCAGCAAGCAGTGCTACGACACCTTCCGCGCGGCTCCATGACGTCCACGGCCGGCACCGGGTGCCGGAGCGGGAACGGCCGGTACCGGGCGAGCTCCATCGCCATGCTGTAAAGCCGCCGCGAGGAACAGCGCCCGCCCCCGCCCCCCTCCCCCGGGGGCGGGCGCCGCGCCGTGCTCAGTCCGGCGACGGGCCGGACCGACCGTGACGAAGAAGACCTCCGGGGGCGCCGTGCCTGGAGGGCAGATCGCCACCGTCACCCGTCTCCGATGGAGTGCGCAGGTTCCGTCGACATCGGAGGCTGCCCGCACACCGGGCGTGTTCCGGGTGCCGGCGGCTCACAGCTGTTGGCCGGCCGGGGTGCCGCAGGCGTTCCTGCCGCGTCACCCCGGCTTCAGGGCCCTGGGGGCCGGGGTCGGGTCAGGTGCCGGCCGTGTCCAGTTCCGCCTGGAACGCGGCGGCCAACCGGGGGACGAGATCTTCCTGGGTGAACATCGTGTAGTGGTTGCCGGGCACCGGCACCGTGTGCAGGTCGCCGTCGACGTGCTTGCGCCAGTGCTCCTTTCCGAGGAGCTTGATACGGAGCATGCCTACCTCCTTCTCGGGGTGGGCCTCCATCGCGTCGAAGACCACGACGCGTCCGCGTACCTTGCCGTCGGGGTAGTAGCCCTTCAGCGCTTCGTGGTTGCGGCGCCAGATGGTGATGAACCGGAGGAAGTCCTGCTCGTTCGCCGCCATCCAGTCCGGGCGGTTCTTGAGCAGCTGCACCGCTTCCTGCACGGTGCGGGGTGCGGGCAGGTCGGGCTGCGGCTCCGTGCCGGGCATGACGGAGGCCATCAGGTGCGGGAAGGCGGCGAGGAACTCCTGTTCGGTCAGGCTCTCCCCGACGTAGGCCTCCGGCGGATGGGCGTCGAAGAGGTAGAGGCCGTCCGTCTTCTCCCCCGCCCGCTGCAGTTGCAGCGCCACTTCGAAGGCGAGGTTGCCGCCGAAGGAGTAGCCGGCCAGCCGGTACGGTCCGTGCGGCTGGACGGCGCGCATCTGCCGGACGTAGAGCGCGGCCAGTTCCCGGATGGTGACCTCGCCGTCGCCGAGTTCCTTGGGATAGGAGAAGGCGGTCAGCGGTCCGTCGTGGCTGAGGTGTTCGGCCAGCCGGAAGTAGCAGAAGTTGGTGCCGCCGGCCGGGTAGAGCAGGAACAGGTGGGGGCCCTTGCCCTCGCGGACGCGGACGGTGCCGGACCACGCGGATGCGGTGCCGGACAGGAGCGAGGCCACGTGCTCGCTCATGGCGCGGGGTGTGCGGAGGTCGGCGAACTCATCGAGGTCGATGTCGACCTGGTACGCGTCGCGCAGCAGGTTCACGGCGTCGACGGCGGTGAGGGAGTCGCCTCCCAAGTCGAAGAAGTCGTCCTCGGCGCCGATGGTGTCGGCGCCGAGGAGCTTCTTCAGGATCGCGATGATCTCCGCTTGGATGTCGGCGGACAGCGCACCGGGGTCTCCGGTGGGGGCCGCGGCCGTGTCCTGCGCAGCTGCCGGTGCGGGGGGCACCGGGGCGATCCAGTGGCTCTCGGGCTCGAAGGGGTAGGCCGGGACCGAGAGCTTCACAGCGGCATCGAGGTCACCGAGCCGCTCCGGGGGAATGTGCTGTCCGTCGACGAACGCGGCGGCCACGGGATGGTCGCCGGCGGGTATGCCGCGCTCGAGGTAGTCGTCGAGGGCCGCGCGGGCCTCGTCGGGGGTACGTACGGCGAAGGCCAGTCGCTCGTCGAAGTGCGTTCGGCCTTCTCCCAGGGTGAAGGCGAGGTCGTCGAGGCGCGGGGTGGCACGGTCGAGGTAGGACCGCAGTTGCCGTGCCTGCCGTTCCAGGGCCTGGGGAGTCTTCGCGGAGAGCAGCAGGACGTACGGCGCTGTGCTTGAGGGGGCCGGTCGGGCGGTGGGCGGTGTGTGGCGGGCGAGCACGCAGTGGCCGTTGGTGCCGCCGAGGCCGAAGGAGCTGACGGCCGCGTGGGTGAGGGGCTCGTCGGGCACCTGGGCCTGGGTGTGGACGACGAACCGGGAGCGCTCCAGTGGGATGCGGTGGTTGGGCGCCGAGAAGTTGATCTGCGGGGGGATCACCTGGTGGTGCAGGATCAGCGCGGTCTTGATGACGCCGACGACGCCCGCGGCGGCGTCGAGATGTCCGAGGTTGGCCTTCACACTGCCGAGCGCGCATGCGGAGCGGGCGTTGTGCGCCTGGGACAGCGCCTTGACCTCGATGGGGTCGCCGAGCGCGGTCCCGGTGCCGTGGGCTTCGATGTAGCCGATCGTCTCGGGATCGACGCCGGAGGAGGCGAGGGCCGCGGAGACGGCCCGGGACTGACCGCGGACGCTGGGCGCGGTGAAGCCGATCTTGTCGAGGCCGTCGTTGTTGACGGCGCTGCCGCGGACGACCGCGTAGACGTGGTCGCGGTCGGCGAGGGCGTCGCTCAGGCGCTTCAGTACGACGACCCCGGCTCCGTTGCCGCGCAGGGTTCCGCCCGCGGCCTGGTCGAAGGGGCGGCAGTGGCCGTCGGCGGACGCGATGCCGCCGGTCTTGTGGAGGTGTCCGCCGGTCTGCGGGACGGTGATGCTGACGCCTCCCGCCAGGGCCATGTCACAGTCGCCGTCGCGCAGCGCGGCGAGGGCCTGGTGCAGGGCCACCAGTGAGCTCGAGCAGGCGGACTGGACGGTCTGACTGGGGCCGGTCAGGCCGAGGCGGTAGGAGATCCGGGTGGCGAGGAAGTCCTTGTCGTTGCCGATGAGGACGGGGTAGCTCAGTTCTGTTCCGTCTCCGGCGTGTTCGCTCTTGAGGATGTTGTTGAGCAGGTAGGTACTCAGGCTGCAGGAGGCGAAGACCCCGACGGTACCCGGGGCTTGGTGCGGGGCCACGCCGGCGTCCTCCAGCGCGTGCCATGCGGTTTCGAGGAAGACGCGGTGCTGCGGGTCGGTCACGCGGGCCTCTTGAGGGGTGAGGCCGAAGAAGGACGCGTCGAAGTGGTCGACGTCCTCCAGGACCACACCCCTGGGGACGTGGTTCGGGTGGTTGCGTATCCGCTCCGGGACGCCGGCCTCGTCGAGGTCGGCCGGGGTGAACTCGCGCACCGCCTCGGTGCCGGCGAGCAGGTTGTGCCAGAAGGCGTCCAGGGTGCGGGCCTGCGGCAGCCGTACGGCCATGCCGACGATGGCCACGGGTTCGTTCATGGTGTTCACAGACTCCTCGGTCATGCCGTGCTCCTGGCGACGGCTCCGGTGGGCTTGTCCAGGTGTGCGGCGAGTTCGCGCACGGTGGTGTGTTCGAAGAGGTCGATGACGTCGAAGTCCGGTGCGTCGAACTGGGTGCACAGTCGTTCATGGACCTGGAGGACGTGGACGGAGGTCCCGCCGATGTCGAAGAAGCGGTCGTCGGCGCCGAATTCGGAATGGCCGAGGACCTCCCGCCAGATGCGGGCGACGGTGGCGACGGCCGGTGACGTGTCGTCGCCGCCCTCGGCCAGGGACAGGCCCGTACCGCCCTCGTCCTGCGGCCACGGCAGTGCCGCCGTGTCGATCTTGCCGTTGATCGTCAGGGGCAGGGCGTCCACGGTGACGTAGAGGGACGGCAGCATGTAGTGGGGCAGCCTGTCCTTCACGAGGGCGCGGATCGTTCGATCGTCTGCACGGTCGTTCCTGCCGGGGCTGTCGTGGCGCACCACGAAGGCGACCAGCCGGGGTTCGTCGGCCTGTTCGTCGAGGAGCACCGCGCAGTCCGTGACCGCGGGTACCGCGCGCACGGCGGTCTCCACTTCCCCGAGTTCGATGCGGTACCCGCGCAGTTGGACCTGCTGGTCCATGCGGCCCAGGTAGACGAGGTTGCCGTCGGGCAGGAGCCGTGCGAGGTCACCGGATCGGTAGAAGGTGCCCTCCGCGCCGGGCAGGCGGACGAAGCGCTGTGCGGTGAGGCCGGGTTGTCCGAGATAGCCCTGGGACACCCCGCCGCCGGCGATGAGCATCTCTCCGGGTACGCCGACCGGCACCGGTCGGAGGTCACGGTCGACGATGCGGATCTCCAGGTCGGCCAGGGGCTTGCCGATGACGCTCGGGCCGGCTTCCGCGAGGTCCTTGGGGGTCACCCGGTAGTGGGTCACGTGGACGGTGGTCTCGGTGATGCCGTACATGTTGACGATCTCGGCCCGGGTGCCGAACAGTTCGAACCAGCGGCTCAGGATCTCGAAGCGCAGCGCCTCTCCCCCGAACACCACGCAGCGCACCCGGACGGAGTCGGCGTGGCGCTCCTCCAGGCTCTGGCTGAGCCGGTGGAACGCGGAGGGCGTCTGGTTGAGCACCGTGACTCCGGTCTCGGCGAGGAAGTCGGCGAACTGCCGGGGCGACTTGCGTACGGCCTCGTCGGGGATCACGAGGCGGCCGCCGTACAGCAGGGCGCCGTACATCTCCCACACCGCGAAGTCGAAGGCGTAGGAGTGGAACAGGCACCAGGTGTCGTCGGCCGTGAAGGTGAAATGCCGGTCGGCGGCGAGGAAGAGGCGCAGGACGTTGGCGTGGGTGACCTGGACGCCCTTGGGTTTGCCGGTTGATCCCGAGGTGAAGATGACGTAGGCGGTGCGATCACGCAGGTCACCGGCGGGCACGGGGGTGCTGGGCTCGCCGGCGCAGTCGGCCAGGAGCGTGTCGAGGGCGATGCGGTCCTCGTGGGCGAGGTCGGGGAAGACAGCGGGGCCGGTGATCAGGGGAAGGGCGTCGAACTGGTCGATGATGTGCCGTACGCGGGCCTCGGGGGCCGCCGGGTCGAGGGGCACGTAGGTCTTGCCGGCCTTGAGGACGCCGAGCAGGACCGCGATCAGGTCGCAGCCGCGGTCCATGGCGATGGCGACGTGATCCGAGGGGATGACGGCGCGCAGCCGGCGGGCGATGCGGTTGGCGTGTTCGTCCAGCTCGCGGTAGGTACGACGGTCGCCTTCGTACTCCACGGCGATGCGTGAGGGGTGCTCGGCGGCCCGTCGCTCGAAGAGGGCGTGGAGAGACGCCTCGGTGGGGAGGTCGGCGTGTTCGTTGAGCATCCGGTCGATGTGTTCGACGTGCCCGGCGGAGACCCGTGTCACGTCGGTGAGCGGCACGTCGTGGCCCCGGGCGACGGAGCGCAGGGTCGTCAGGAGGGTGTCGCGCGGGTCGCTCGGCTCCAGGGCGTGGGTGTAGGCCAGGTGGCAGCCGTAGGTGTCGCCGAAGTCCTCGATCCGGGTGACCAGCGGGTGGACCAGGTCCGAGCGCGGGACGTGCAGGCTTTCGGCCTGGTGGCCCCCGATGTGGAAGGCGAGCTGCTCCCGGTAGTAGGTGCAGGAGCTGCTGGGCAGGACGCGGCTGACCGTGCCCCCGGGGAAGATCGCTTCGGCGTGGGCGGCCAGGTCGAAGTCCTCGTACCGGATGAGGGAGGCCATGCGGGTCTCGATCGCCCGGCACAGGTCCCCGAAGGTCGGGTGGGCGTCGAGGTCCACGGCGAGCGGCAGGGTGTTGACGAAGTAGCCGAAGGCCAGCGGCCGCAGCGGGTCCTGGCGGCGGTTGCCGAGGGGGACCCCCACGGTGACGGTGCGGCTGCCGGTGAGGGTGCCCAGCAGCAGCATGTGCACGCCCAGGAAGAAGCTGAACTTGCGCACGCCGAGGGCGGTGATGGTGGCGTCGACGGCACGGGTGAGGCCGGTCTCGAACGGCACCCACACGTGGCGCCCTTCGAAGGTGCCTTCCGGGGTGCGCCCAGCCTCCAAGTGTTCGAGGGCCAGGGACGGCAGGCCGCCGAGCATCTGCCGGAAGAACTCCACGGCCCGGCCGGTGTCGGAGACGTCGTCGGGGAAGTCGGCCGGGCTGTAGGCGGCTCCTTCCACCGTGGCGTCGGGGTCTCGGTAGAGGCGGTCGATCTCCCGCCCGATGTTGTAGAAGGAGAAGACGTCGCAGACGAGGTGCGACATGAACAGGGTGAGATAGGTGGCGTGGTCGTCGGTCTCGACCGTGTACTCGTACAGCGGCCACCGGTCGGCGGGGATCTCCTGGCGCAGCCGGCGTCCGAGGCGGTCCCTCAGCAGCTCCGACACGTCGCCCCGGTGCGTGACGAGGGGTACTTCGTAGCGCAGGCCGGGGTCGTGGACGGCCCGCACGTCGCCGTCCCGGTCGACGAAGACGGTGTTGAGGGCCACGTTCGAGCGTACGAAGCGTTCGACGGCGTCGCGCAGGCGGACGCTGTCGATGCCGCCGGTGATGCGGAAGACGTACGCCAGGTTGTGCGAGATGTCGTTCTGGAAGACCTTCTGGTGCAAGTAGAGCCTGCGTTGCGCGGCCGTCAGCTGGGCGACCCTGAGCGGCATTTCCGAACCCCCTGTAGGTGACGTCTCATCAGGTCTGGTCAAGTGCGCGAACTCGTCCGTCAGCCGGGTTCGCGGGATGGTGAGCATGGGCGGCACGCACGCGCCACCGCGGCGCGACGCGGTTCGTGAACCGTCCTCGGCGCTTTCAGGAATGCCCGGGGACGAGCCGTGAAAAAGGGTCCACAAAATGACACTCGGCAACGCCCGACATGCTTTCCCCCGGTTCTGACTTTTCCCTGCTGAACGCGCTTCTCGGCGCTGAAGCGTCGCGTCCGCCGAACCGGCGAGCCCTCCAGCCGCTCTGGATCGGTGACGGTCGCTGTTGCGAGGCGACCACGATAGCCCCAGCTCAAGGGGCAGTTGGTACATCCACTCGGCAACTTTAGAACGATGCGTCTCGTTCTACAGTAGGATCGGACCGCAACATCGTCAAGGGCCCGTCGGTGCCACGCACCCCGCGCCGGAAAGGCACTTGTGCAGGAGCGTTCAACGGCTACAGTCGTCCCGCTCCGCAATTCAGGGGGAATGGTGAGCGATCAAAAAAGACCCGCTGTACCGGAATCGCGAGAGGACCTTCGGGCTGTCCTGTCCGCGGTCGAGCTCGTGCCCGTGAGCCGGCTCCGGCCGGCCGACTCCCCACGCTCCACCGTGGAGGACGTGCACCACGCCCGCACCCTCGCGCAGTCCGGGGCCGTCCTGCCGCCGATCATCGTGCACAGACCCTCGATGCGGGTCATGGACGGCACGCACCGACTGCGCGCGCTGACGGAACGCGGCGAGGAATGGATCCGCGTCCGCTTCTTCGACGGCTCGGAACAGGACGCCTTCCTCATCGCGGTGCGGGAGAACACCCGGCACGGACTGCCACTGCCCCTGCACGACCGGGCCGCGGCGGCCGTGCGGCTGATCGGCTCGCACGGGCACCTCTCGGACCGGGCGATCGGCGAGGCGGCCGGGCTGTCCCCCAAGACCGTGGGCGACATCCGCCGGTCCGCGCACGCGGCGGCGCCGCAGCACGCCGGACGCGTAGGACGTGACGGCAGGCACCGGCCACTCAACAGCGCACAGGGCCGCATGCTCGCCGGTCGGCTCATCACCGAGATGCCGAGCGCTTCGCTGCGCCAGATCGCGCGGCTGGCGGGCGTCTCCCCCGGCACGGTCCGCGACGTACGCGCCCGTATCGCCCGTGGGGACGACCTCCTGCCCCCTGCCGTGCGGCGGCGCCGGCGCGCGGCAGGCGAGGGGCCCGAGCCCGGTACGGCGGGCAGATCACCCGCGGAGGTGCCGGATTGCCGGCGGTCCGGGGCGGCGGCGGAACCGGCGGGCGGCCCCGTTCCGCCGCGGATCACCGCCCGGCATGCACAGCCCGCGACCCACCGCACCGATGCCGTCGTCGCGGCGGCGCCGCCCGGTCTGCTGGCGGATCCCTCGCTCAAGTACACCGAGAACGGACGCCTGTTGCTGCGTCTGCTCAGCAGTAGCCTGATCCCCGCGCAGCGCTGGGACGCCCTGTACGACGCCGTCCCCGGACACCGGATCGCCCTGACCGCCGAGGCCGCGCGCGCCTGCGCCGACGCCTGGCGGCAGTTCGCCGAGCGGCTGGAGAGCGCCGGGTGTGCAACTGACGACGAGCGCCGGTTGCACACCACGTTCGCCGCCTGAGGCGCGCTTCACGAGCCGCCCCGCCAGGGGCCGCCTCTCCCCTGGCCGTCCGCTCGGGACACCGCCCGGCCGATCCGCACGGATCCCTCGAGAAACCCCATGCGACAGACAAGGGACACAGCCATGACAGAAATCATCGACGCGCCGAGCCACACCGAGATCGGCACCGGTCTGCGCCACCCCGTCGGCGTCCTGGGTACCGGCCTCTACGTCCCCGACCGGGTGGTGACCAACGAGGACCTCACCCGGACGCTGGACACCTCCGACGAGTGGATCACCTCCCGCACGGGCATACGCGAACGCCGCTTCCTCGAAGAGGGCCGCGTCACCTCGGACATGGCCGTGGAAGCCGCCCGGCAGGCCCTGGCGGACGGCGGTGTCGCTCCGGAGAACCTGGACGCGATCATCATCACGACGTTCACGCCCGACCAGCCGCTGCCCTCCACCGCCATGATCGTCAAGGAGCAGCTCGGCGCCCACCGGGCCATGCCGCTGGACCTGACCCAGGCGGCCTGCGCCGGCGGCGTGTACGCCCTGCTGACCGGGGCGCACCTGCTGCAGAACCCCTCCTTCGAGCACGTCCTGGTCATCGGTGCGGACGCGGGCTCACGGGGTACCGATCCCCAGGAGCGCACCACACGGGTCTTCCTCGGCGACGCGGCCGGTGCCGCGCTGCTCGGCAGGACGCCGTCCGGCTACGGGCTGCTGTCCTGGGACACCGGCGACGAACTGTCGTACGAGGTGCAGATCACCGCCGGCGGATCGCGGATGCCGACCACCGAGGAGACTGTCGCGGCACGCCAGCAGTATCTGCAGATGAACGGCAAGGCCGTGTGGAACATGGCCACCGACAAGCTGCCGAAGTCCGTGCTGAAGACCGTTCAGCGGGCCGGGGTCGACGTGGCGGACGTCCAGCACATCCTCCTCCACCAGGCCAACCTCAACATCATCAACGAGGCCGCCAAGACCCTCGGGGTGCCCGCCGAGCGGGTCCCGACCACCGTGCAGCGCTTCGGGAACACGGCGGCGGCCAGTGTGTTCACGGTGCTCCACGAGACCTTGCGCCGCCGTGCCCGGCACGGTGACCTCCTCGTCCTGGCGGCCATCGGCGCCGGGTTCCTGTGGGGGTCCGCCTGCTTCCGTCACTTCGATCCCCGCGGCGAGGTGTGACGGTGTTCGCGATCGCCGCCAAGGGAGCGGATCCCGCGGATCCGCTCGGCTGTCTGTACGCCGGGCACTGGCCCGAGCCGGAACCCGCCGACGGCTGGACGACCGTGACGGTCCGGGCCGCCGCGCTGAACCGGCACGACCTCTGGACGCTGTGCGGTGTCGGTGGCCCCCGGGGGCGCATGCCCGTGGTCCTCGGCTCCGACGCGGCCGGCCTCGACGAGGACGGCAACGAGGTCCTCGTCCACTCCGTCGTCGGCGATCCCGCGGCGGGGCACGGAGACGAGACGCTGGACCCCGAACGGGCCCTGATCGGCGAGGACTTCGACGGCACTTTCGCCCAGCGGGTCGCCGTCCCGCGGCGGAACCTGGTGCCCAAACCGCCGGGGCTGTCCTTCGAGGAGGCGGCCTGCCTGCCCGGTGCCTGGCTCACCGCCTACCGGATGCTGTTCGTCTCCGCCGCGCTGCGGCCGGGCGACACCGTGCTGGTGCAGGGCGCGGGCGGTGGTGTCGCCACGGCGCTCATCGCGCTCGGCGCGGCGGCCGGCTGCCGCGTGTGGGTCACCAGCAGGTCGCCGGAGCGACGCCGGCTCGCGGAGCTGCTCGGCGCCGACGCCGCCTTCCCCGTGGGGGCACGGCTGCCGGAGCGGGTCGATGCGGTGCTGGAGACCGTCGGTGAGGCGACGTGGGCGCATTCGTTGCGCAGCACCCGCTCCGGCGGACGGATCGTCGTCAGCGGCGCGACGACGGGGACGATGCCGCCGGCAGAGCTGAACCACGTCTTCTTCCGGCAGTTGACCATCGTGGGCTCCACGCTCGGGACCCGCGACCAGTTGCTCGGGCTGTCCCGCCTGTGCACCGAGACACGGATCGTCCCGCTCGTCGACCGGGTGCTGCCGCTGGAACGGGCCCGCGAGGGCTTTCAGGAGCTCCTGGACGGCAAGGCGTTCGGGAAGATCGTCTTCACCCCGCCCGCGTGACGGCGGTCGGGGGCGGCACGTGGCCGCCCCCGACGGCCGTGTCAGCGCGAACCGAGCCGCAGGGCGCCATCGATGCGGATGGTCTCGCCGTTGATCATGGGGTTCTCCACCACGTGCACGGCCAGGGCGGCGAACTCGTCCGGGTCGCCGAACCGGGCCGGGTGCGGCACCTGGTCGCCGAGCGAGGCCCGGGCCCGCTCGGGCAGGCCGTCCAGCATGGGCGTGCCGAAGAGGCCGGGCGCGAGGGTGACCACGCGGATGCGCCACGGCGCCAGGTCCCTGGCGACGGGCAGGGTGAGGCCCACGATGCCGCTCTTGGAGGCGCTGTAGGCGGCCTGCCCCACTTGTCCGTCGTACGCGGCGATGGAGGCCGTGTTGATGATCACTCCCCGCTCGCCGTCGATCTCCTCGGCCTCGCCGATGCGTTCGGCGGCGAGCCGGACGACGTTGAAGGTGCCGGTCAGGTTGGCGGCGACGACGCGCTCGAAGTCGGCGAGCGGCATCACGCCCCGCCGGCCGAGGGTCCTGGCGGCGCTGTCGGTGCCGGCGCAGCTCACCGCCACCCGCAGCGTTCCCCACTCGGCGGCGGTGTCGAGGGCAGCGGCGACGTCCGCCTCGCTCGTCACGTCACCGGCCACGAAGACGGCGCCACCGCCCAACTCCTGGACGGCCTCGGCCCCGCGCGCGGCGGATCGGCCGAGGAGGACGACACGCGCCCCGCTCTTCACCAGGCGCCGGGCCGTGGCGAGACCGAGCCCGGAGGTGCCTCCGGTCACCAGGGCGACGCTTCCTGCGATGTCCATGCTGCTCCTCCCGTGGTTTCCGGCGGCCGCATTCCGCCGCCGGAGGCGGCCGATGGTATGCCGGGCCGGCTCTGTGCGGAGTTTGCACACCGGCCTGCACACGGCGCCGGTGGGACGGCGCGAGGCGCGCGCGGCACCCGCCGCGGATCCGATTCCCCCGAACTCCCCCGCGCGGGGGGAGCCCGACAAGAAGTGGAGTGTTCCCTCTTGCTGAGGCAGCATCACCGACCGGGTCTGTGGACCTCCGGTTCCGACGACGGCCGCCCCCTCGTACTCGTCCACGGGATCCGCCTGTCCGCCCACATGTGGACTCCCGTCGTGGCCCGGCTGACCCCGGAGTTCCGGATCACGGCCTGCGACCTGCCGGGTCACGGCTCCCTGCGACAGGAGCGGTTCACGCTCGAGGCGGCGGTCGAGGTGATCGGCGCGGCCGTCTCCGAGGCCACCGCCGCGACCGGGCGCAGGCCGGTCGTCGCCGGCACGTCGCTCGGCGGCATCACCGCTCTGGCCTACGGCGCGCTGGGTCCGGGCGGGGCCGCGGGACTGCTGTGCCACGCGTGCACCCTCAGGACGAACGGACCGCTGCTCCTGCCGCACCGTGGCGCAGCCCTGCTCCAGCGCCTGCTGGGCGAGGAGCGGTCGTACCGGCTGAACGAGAGGGCGCTGCGCGCGGCGCTGCCGCGGGAGAGCTTCGCCGGGATCATGGCGGGCGGGATCTCCCGGCACGCCTTCGGCGAGGTCCTCGCGGAGCTCTCCCGGTGGGACTCCCTCGCTCTCGCCTCGCGGGTCACGACGCCGGTGGTCATGGCCAACGGGCTCGCTGACCCGCTGTTCCGCGTCCAGGAGCGCCGGTTCCTGCGCCGGGTGCGGGACGCCGGCACGCCCGTCCGGCTCGTCCATGTCCCCGGCCCGCACCTGCTGTCACTCACCGACCCGGACGTCTTCGCCGCGGTGGTCCGCCGCGGCTGCGAGGTCCTGTCGGCGATGACGGGCGAGCAGCCGGAAGCGGCCGGCTGAGAGGCGGCGGGTCCGGACGCACGGCCGGGTACCGGCCCGCGCGCGGCAACGGCAACGGCCCTGCGGGCCCCTCCGGAGGTGAGGGACGGGCCCGCAGGGCCGTTCGTGCAGCGGCCGGTGCGACCCGCTACGGCACCGCCACGGCGGGCTCGGCCGCCGGGCGGGGCACGAACTCGTGCTCCTGGGCACGGTGGTAGCCGCGGCGGTCGTACCAGCGGCAGACGGCCCAGCCGACGAGCACGGCTCCGGCCGCGTAGGCGCCCAGCACCAGCCAGGCCAGCCGGACCCGGTCGCCGTGGCCGCCGAAGAAGAGGAGCGAGCGCACCCCTTCGACGACGTGGCGTGCGGGCAGGGCCTTGCCGAGGGTGTCGTGGGCGCCGGAGAGCTCCTCCTCGGGGATGGCCCCCGCGGACAGTGGTACGCCGACCATGGTCACCGTGAACAGGGCGAGGATCTGGCCGGGTGCCCCGAACACGGCGAAGAGGGCCAGGGTGAGCAGGGCGACGGCCGCGCACGCGGCGCTGCAGAACAGCACGAACGCACCGGTGTCACCGGGCTGAAGGTCTGTCATCCGCAGCGCCACTCCGGCGACTACGGCGCCCGCCACACCTCCCACCGCGATCCCCAGGACCGCCTTGGCCAGGAACGTGGACGAGCGGGTGATCCGGATCAGGGGCTGGACGATGCGACGGGGGCCGATCTCCAACGGCACGTATCCGAGCCCGGCGTCGACGAACATGGTGAGCAGTGTGGCCGGGACCAGGCCCGAGATGAGCAGCGCGATGGCGATGTACAGCGGGAGGGATCCGGCGGCCGAGCCGACGGGTCCGGAGGGCGGCTGGCGTACGGCGGTACGGACGCCGACGGGATCGTCGAGCAGGGCCAGCAGTCCTGCCGGCACCGGCCCGGCCCGGGTGACCGGAGCGGTCCCGGAGGCGCCGGGGTGCCCGGCTCCGGGGCCGGGCGTGCCCGTGGCTCCGGTGGGAGGCGCGGTGTCGGTGGTCCCGGTGGACGGGGGAGGTGTGCCGGCCGCCGCGCCGGGAGCGTCCGTCGCCGGTGTGGTGGTGTGACCGCGCCGGGCGTCGGCCGCCGCCTTCTTCTTGAGTTGCGCGCCGAGACGGTTGGAGGCCCGCGCCACGGTGAGGCGCATCAGCCTGTCCGTCGTCGAGGCCGCCACACCGCTGACTCCGCGGGGCTCGACGAGTTCGAGCACCGGGCGCCGGGTGCTCGGGCCGGTGCCGAGCAGGGCCAGCGTTCGGCGGGTGAAGTCCGAGGGCACCACCAGGGCCCCGTATGCCTCCTGGGAGTCGAGCATGTGCCCGGCGTCCGCGCGCGTGCGGACCACGGTCCAGTGCACACGTCCGTCCTTGCGTGCGGCGCGGGTGACGGCGTCGGAGAGGTCGGCGCCCATGTTCACGGTGCCGTGGGGTCCGGGGGCGCCGCGGTCCCCGCTGACCAGGACCAGGGGCAGGTTGTGCAGTCGGGTCTCGGGATCGGAGGCCGGCCCCAGGTAGCTGACGGTGCAGAGGCCCGCGAGCAGGGATCCGATCAGCACCACGATCCATGTCCTGGGCTGTTGCCACAGTGTCTTGGCGCGCAAGGAAATCACCTTCGTCGAGTCGTTCAGGAGGGGCGGGGCAGGGGCGAGAGGCCTTGGGCCTGCTCCCCCGCGACGGCGTGCTCGGCGAGCGCTGTTCGCGCCAGGCCCGCGAGGAACCGCGGCACGGCGTCGTCCTGCCAGGGGAAGAAGTGGCCGCCGGTGAACAGGCGCAGCCCCTCCCAGTGGCGGGCGTGGTGCTGCCATGCGGCCACGTGGCTCGGCGGGTGGACGACGTCCTGTTCGCCGGCCAGGGCGTACAGCGGGACCGTCACCGGCCGGGTCGGTGCGGTGCCGGCCTCGGCCAGCAGCCGCATGTCGGCCCGGAGCGGGCGCAGGACGAGGGCGCGCATCTGCGGTTGGGCCAGCACTTCGTCGGGTGTCGCGCCCAGTCGGGCCACATGGTCGAGGAGTGCGTCGGGGTCGTCGGCGAGTGCGTGGTTGGCGTGTGCGTCGAGCAGCTCGCCGGGCCCCATCGCGGAGATCACCAGCGCCTTGGGAGGTGTGCCGAGCTCGCAGAGTCTGTGGCACACCTCGTGGGCGAGGAGTCCGCCCATGCTGTGCCCGAAGAGGATCATCGGGGCGGTGGGGTCACCGAGACGCGGCAGGACGTCCTCGACGACGCGTGCCACGCCGGCGTGGGGCGCCTCGGCGATTCTGCGGCCGTGGCCCGGGAGTTCCGGTGCGATCAGCTCGCAGGCCCGAGGCATGTGCGCGGACCAGGGCCGGTAGGCGTGGGCGGAGCCGCCCGCGTAAGGCAGGCAGACGACACGGACGTTCATGTTTCCCCTTCGAGCGGGCTCGGCCCCCGACCCGAGGTGTTCCGCCGTGTGGGGCGTGGAATGCCTCGGACACCCCAGAACGCAACGCAACGGTGCGTTGCACTTTGAGTCTACGGGGGCGACTAGACTTGGCGCAACACAACGTTGCGTTCGGCTTGTCGGGCCGGTCGGAGGTCGTCATGGCAGCAGGTGGAACCGCCTCCGGCGGGCAGGCGGGCGGAGGGTCGCGCGGCCCCCGGCGCAGGGACGACATCTTCGCCGCCTGCCTCGAACTGCTCGCCGACCAGGGCTACGACGAACTGACCATCGAGGGCGTCGCCCAGCGTTCAGGTGTCAACAAGACGACCATCTACCGCTGGTGGCCGTCGAAGTCGGAGCTGCTGCGCGACGCCCTGCTGCACTCGGGCTCGATGGCCCTGGAGCTCCCGGACTCCGGGAGTCTGGCGGGCGACCTGACCGACCTGGCCTCGCAGGTCCAGGAACTCCTGGACGATCCCCGCACGGGTGCCGTGGTGGAGGCGGCCCTCGTGGGAGCGGTCCGTCATCAGGCGATGCGCGAACTCGTCACGCACTTCCTGGAGGACCGGCTCGGGCGCCACCAGCCGGTCTTCATCCGGGCCGTGGAACGAGGAGAGCTGCCCGCCGACTTCGATCCGGCCCTCCTGGTGGACGCCATGGCGGGCGCGCTGTGGATCCGCCTGCTGGTGCGCCGCCGGCCGGCCGAGCCGGGGTTCACCGAGAAGCTGATCTCGATCCTGCTCAACGGCATCTGAGGGCCGGCCCTCCGTCAGGCCGGCCACCGCGCGCTCAGCCCTCCAGGGCCGCCCTGATCCGGCCGAGCGTGGTGCGCATGCCGGATCGGTTGACCTCCGCCCGGTCGACGGGACGCGTGCCGGTGAACACCCGCCCGAGGAACTCCGCCGCCCGGGCGCCTGGGCCGGTGCGCAGGTCCTCCCAGTACTCGGTGACCCTGGTGACATCCCCTTCCGGCCGGAAGCGGTACCCCCACAGGGCCACGGGGAGCCCGAACGCCGTGACACGGAAGGCGAACTCGTCCGGCCGCTCGGCCCGGGTCACCCGGCAGGTGGTGAACCAGACGAAAAGCCCCTTCCGGTTGAAGCCGACGAACGCGGAGCCCGCGCCGGCGCCCCGGCCCCGGGACCACACGGCAAAGCACTCCGGGCTCCACTTCCCCAGGTTCCGCACGTCGGCCACCGCGGAGTACACCTCCGCCACAGGCGCGTCGACGAGGACGCTTTCCTCGACTTTCCACAGACGATTCATCATTGCTCCCGAGCCGAATAAAGGATTGCGACGAGACCGGATCGGCGGGACTTTAACCAGCCGCGGACGCCGACGGCAACCAGCAACAGGCAGGCGGACAAAGGGCCTTGACGGTCGCCGTGCACCGATCTACGGTAGAACGAGACGCATCGTTCTCAACGCGCGCCCTCGCGCGAACTTCGGCAGGTCACGCCCTTACAAGCAGGAATGACGGACGAGGAAGCACATCAGCCGCCTCCGGCCGGCTCCTCGGACCTCGGCATTCCGCCGACGTGCCGCGCACGGTTTTCGCGCGGACGATCCACCGACCTTTCGTTCATCCGGCCACCGGAAAGCGACATTCCACTGTGCCGCATTGCCTCACGACCAGAAGGACCGAATTGTGACCCGAATTCCCGTGGAAGCCGACTGGGACAGCGCCCCGGGCGTACTCGAAGGCGCCCGCGAACTCGAACTGACCCCGGGCCAGTGCGACCTGCCGTACTGGCTGGAGCATGTGGCCGGCTCCATGCTGCGCCGGCTGTCGGACGGCACCGTGACGGCCGCGCCCCCGACGGAGGCCGTGCTGCGCCCGGGCCCCCTGCGGGAAGCGCTCGTCGACGAGTTCGCCTTCCGTACGCTGGCCGAGGACAAGGCGACCCGCGCCCTGTCCTTCCTCGTCTTCCACGCCCCGGACCGGGAGTGTCTGGAGTTCTACACGACGCAGCTCGTCGACGAGGCACGGCATGCGCGTGCGTTCCGTGACCACCTGCTGGTCGCGGGCATGTCCGCCCAGGAAGTCGACGCGGCCGTCGCCCGGACCGCCGCGAGCTCCGGGGCCGCCGTCCTCGACCCCCTGGAGGAGTTCGGTCTGGCGGTCCTGCGGGACCGGCAGGACTTCTACGGCGGTGTCCTCGTCCTCACCGTTCTGGTCGAGGGAATCCTCGCGCCCGCGGCCGAGCTCAGCGAGCGCAAGTGGAAGGTGCTCGACCCCTCCGCCGCCCTGGTGGAGCGGGGAGCGAACATGGACGAGATCCGTCATCTGGCCGTGGGCAGCGCGATCGTCCGCCAGTACCTCATGGACCGCCCGGAAGCCCGGTCGGGGCTGCTCGACCTGGTCCGAGAGGGCCGTCGACTGTGGGACGAACTGCCCATGCAGGACGTCCTGTACCGGCGGGAGTCCCTCTTCCAGGAAGGGCTCGCCGAGCACGGGCACCTGCTGGGTGACCACGAGATCTGGCCGGGTCGGCGCCTGGTGGACACCGGCATCGAGGAACGCATGGCGGCCGCGGAGCGCTGGTCGCGCGAGACCCAGGACGCCCGGCTGAAGTACATGCTCCTGGACGAGGCGTCATGACGACCGGATCCGCGCACGGCAGCACCTGGCGGATCGAGGTACCCGACGCGCGGGACGGCGTCCAGCACCTCGGCGCGAGCGTCGTGGACGCCCGGTCCGCACCGCGGGCCGTGGTCGTGATCTGTCCGGCGCTCGGTGTGAACGCGTCCTACTACGGGCCGTTCCGCGCCCACCTCGCACGCAGGGGCATCGCCACCGTCGCCGTCGACCTGCGGGGCCAGGGCGACAGCCGCCCCCGTGCCGGGCGGCACACCCGGCACGGCTACCACGAACTGGCCACCCGCGACTGGCCGGCCGTCATCCGCGCGACACGCGACCGCTTCCACCCCGACGTCCCGCTGTTCCTGCTCGGGCACAGCATCGGCGGGCAGGTCAGCGTGCTGCACGCGGCGCACGACCCGAAGAGCGCGGACGGCGTCATCCTCGTCGCGGCCGGCTCGGTGGACCACCGAGGCTTCTCCGGGTCGGCCCGGCTGCGTGTACTGGCCGCCACCCACTTCATCGCCGCGGTCGCCTCGCTCTGGGGCTACTGGCCGGGTCACCGCCTCGGCTTCGGCGGCCGCCAGTCCGCGCGGCTCATGCGGGACTGGGCCAGGATCTGCCGCACCGGCCGTTTCGCCCCGGCCGGGGCGGACTTCGACTACGAGGCGGCCATGCCCGGGGCCGCGCTCCCCGTGCTGGCCGTGTCCGTAGAGGGCGACCGACTGGCGCCGCGCCGCGCGGTGGACCGCCTGTGCGCCAAACTGCCTTCGGCGACGATCGACCGCTGGCACTTCTCCCCCGAGGACGGAGCCCGCCTCGACCACGTCCGGTGGGCACGCGACGGCGAGGGCATCGCGGAGCGGATCTCCGAATGGCTCGGCCGGCACCACGCGCACTGACAGGGCTCGCACATACGCACACGAAGGGCGTTCCTCCCCCCGGATCTGCGGGGGAGGAACGCCCTTCGTGTGCTGGCCGGACGGCCGGCGGCGACCGGACTCAGACGGAGTTGGTCAGTCTCAGCAGATTCCACACCGCGCCGGGACGGACGCCGCCCTGGAAGGCGGCGTACTCCGGCTCCAGGACCTGCGGGTCCCACTTGAGCTTGAACGCCTCCTGCGTCCGGGCCGGGTAGACCGCCCTGCCGTGCTCGGCGACCAGGCGCAGCGCGCGGTTCAGCCGCCGGGAGGCCGACGCCGGCTCGTGCCGGTCGCTCAGGCCGGCGAACGGTGTCAGCCCGAGGTGCAGCCAGGCCGTCCCCTCCGCACGGAACATCTCCAGCGCCGTCAGGTTGACGAGCTCGATCGTGCCTACCGGGGCCTGCGGTGTGCGCCTCGTCAGGTCGTACAGCCATCCCGGCCGGGCACCCCAGGCCGGGGAGTAGGTGACGTAGCCGACGACCCTGCCCTCCTGCCGGGCGACGAAGGTGCGGCGCAGCGCGGCGCCGGGGCCGCCCCGCTCGCCGATCAGGAAGGACAGCTCCTTCACATGGCGCCCCTTGGCCTTCAGCCATACGGTGTCCACCGCATCCAGTTCCGACTGCTCGGGCGACCGGGAGTCGACCTCGTGGACCGTGACGCCCTCCCGGCGGGCGCGGGCGACGTTCTGCCGGACCTTCGCCAGCCGCCGGCCGCGCAGGGTGAACGCGGACAGGGCGATGCTGTAGGAGGTGCCGATCTGGTTGACCGTACATCCGCGGGCCTCGTACAGCCCCACATCATCGGAACGGAGCTGAGCGGCCGTCAGCCGTGCGGGGCGTGCACCGCCTGCCACCACCCGGTCGAGGAACTCGTCGAGCAGCGCTCCTCTGTCGGCCGTGGCGGCGAAAGGCCCGCCGAACTGGACGACATGGCGTCCCGATCGCCGGTAGGCGACGATTCCGGGGACCCGGCTGCCGGACCATCGTGCGGTGGCCTCGTTGAGGGCGAGTGCACCACTGGGATGGTCGGCGTGGGCGCCGAGGAGCGTGATCTCCCCGGCACCCTGCCGCGTCATCGGGTGTCTCCGGCGGCCGCCGCGCGACCGACGGTGGCCGGCACCTCGGCAGGCCGTGCCGCCCCCGGCCCCTCGGGGGCGGCGGCCAGAGCCTGTTCGAAGGCGGTGAACGCCGGATGCGCCCTGGGTTCGAAGGCCACGCCGAACGGCTTGAGGAAGTTGCCCAGCAGCCCCCTGTCGCCGCACAGGTGGACCGGCACGGCCAGCAGGGCCCACTCCCAGTGCACCAGCCAGCCCCACAGCGCCACGACCGCGCCGGCCGTCAGCCAGCTGTGCATCGTGTTGTACAGCACGTAGTAACCGCGGTGGATCGGCCTGCCCTTGGCCCGGTGGTGCGCCCACGCGCCGGGCAGGTAACCGAAGATGTCGATGTACGCGAACATGCCGACGGCCACCGGCCAGTTGATCGCGTCCCAGTGGGCGAACATCAGGCCCGCGCTGAGGAGCAGTCCGGCCGCGTACTCGGCCCGCAGCAGGCGGAAGGTCACGGGCGTCTCGAAGCGGTTCAGCGGGTCCATCAGAGCACCTCCCCCGCGCCGAGCAGCGCACGGAGTATGTGCTCGATGGTCTCTCGCAGGACGCGCTCCGCCACCGGGTCCACGATGTTGGCCAAGGTGGGCAGACCGAAGTCGAAACCGGCGGTGAAGGCCACGCGGGCGCCGTCGCCACTGCCCTCGACGCTCCACGCGCCGTCGAACGCCTCGAAGTCCCCGTGCAGTTGCCGGAAGGAGATGCTCAGCGCACCGTCGTCGAAGACGTCCTCCTCGGACCAGGCGAGCACGCCGTTGCGGAAGTCGACTTCCCAGTCGCTGTGCAGGGATCCGTCGTCGAGCGTCGGGTGGACCGTCACCTTCCGAACGGTGTCCACGAGGTCCGGGTAGCGGGCGAAGTCCCGGATCCGGGCGTAGGCGTCGGCGGCGGCGACGCCGTGCGCCTGGAAGTCGAGTCGTACCGAGCGCATCTCAGCGCCCTCCTGTCGGCGGGTTGGTGGAGTCGGGGCGGTGGGGGAAGCGTTCACCCAGGGTTCGGGCCGACTGCCGTACGGCTTCGGTCAGTTCCTGTGCCTCCGTGTCCGTGAGGACGGCGGGCGGGGTCAGCCGGACCACGGCGTGGGCGTTGAGGGAATGGTTGACGATCACGTCGCGGTGCAGGAGTTCCAGCAGGAACTCGCCCGCCAGGCCCGCGTCGTGGAACTCGACGCCGATGAGCAGCCCCTCCCCGCGGACCTCCCGGACCAGGTGGGGGCAGTGCTCGGCGACCGCGTGGGCGATGTGTGACAGGAGCGCCGTCCCCAGAGTGCGGGCACGCTGCACCAGTTGCTCGTCCTCGATGACTTCGACCGCGCTCGCCGCGGCAGCCATCGCCACGGGGGCGGCGGCGAAGGTGGAGGTATGGATGAACGGGTCCCGGTCGAAGGGTGCGAAGGCGCGTTCGGTGGCAACGGCCGCGGCCACGGGGATCACACCGCCGCTGAGGGCCTTGCCGACGAGCAGCACGTCGGGCACCACGCCCTCCCGGTCGGCGCCCCACCAGTGGCCGAGCCGGCCCAGTCCGGTCATCACCTCGTCCAGGACGAAGAAGGCACCCCTCTCGGCGCACAGAGCCGCCACGGCCCGGAGATAGCCGGGTGGCGGTATCACCACGCCCGCCTCGCCCTGGACGGGTTCGACGACGACCACGGCGTCCGAGCCGTCGGGGCCGAGCTCACGGGCGAGTGCCTCGGCATCACCGAACGGGACGTGGGCGGTGTCCGGCAGCAGCGGCACGAACGGCGCGCGGTAAAGCTCCTTGCCGGTGGCGGACAGGGCACCGAAGGTCTTGCCGTGGAAGCCGCCCTCGGTGGCGACGATCCTGCGGTGCCCGTGGCAGCGTGCCAGCTTCAGCGCGGCCTCCACGGCCTCGGCGCCCGACCCGCAGAAGTGCACCCGGTTCAGTCCCTCGGGGGCGACCCGGGCCAGCGCGGCGGCGGCCCGCCCCGCGCCGGGGTCGAGCAGCAGCCGGGTGGACAGCGGATGCGTGCGGATCTGCCGCTCGACGGCGGCCACCACCCTGGGGTGGCAGGCACCGGCGAGAAACACGCCGTAGCCACCGCAGTTGAGGAAGGACCGGCCGTCCTCGGTGCGCACCCGGGAGCCGTACGACGACGACTCGACGTGCCCGCCGAACATCTCCCCGAGCCGTCCGCGGCCGCTGCTCAGGTGCGCCTTGTACAGGTCCGCCGTCGTGTTGCCCCTGCTGGTCGGCGGTTGCTGCCGCGCTGTTCCTCCTGTCGTGTTCACAGCACCCTCAGCGGGTCGCCGGCGTGGTGGTCGAGCAGCGCCTGGGCGGTGGCGGTGCGGGACGGCGGGTGGAAGGCCAACGCCCTGCTGACGGCCAGGAGATGGCCGGTGTCGGGCGACGCGGCGAAGGCCAGCCCGCCCAGCAGCTCGGCGGCCAGATCGGCCGTGTCGACCAGCAGCTCCTGCACCGCGTAGCGGGCGGTGAGCGCCGCTCCGAGCTCAGGGTTGCCGACGACCTCGGCGTCCACCGTGTGGGCGACGTTCTCCGCGAGGCCCGCCGCCGCCTCCAGGCCGGTGACCAGAGAGGCCCGGTCCGTCGTGCTGCCCCGGCCCGACCTGAGCGCAGCCTCGGCCAGCCGGCCCACCGCGCCCGTGTACGCGGACGTCACGAGCAGCTCGAACCACACGAAACCCACGGTCTGGAGCGTGTCCATCCCCGTGCCGAGCTCCACCTGGGGGCGGAGCATCAGCTCGGGCGGCACGTGCACGTTCTCCAGTACGATCTCGTCGCTCTCGGCGCCGGCGAGGAACGGCGCCCCCCAGAACGGCCGGCGGGTGATCCCGGCGGATTCGGCCGGGACCAGCGCCACGCCCAGCTCGCTCGTGCCGTCCGCGCCCGGCAGCGCCACACCCGCGGTGAGCAGGTGCATCGAACGGGACAGACTGCACGGCTTCTTGGAGCCATTGACCAGGAAACCGCCCTCCACCGGAGTCGCGGTGACCGCCGCGTCCAGGATTCCTGCGCCTGCGCGGCCCTCGGCGAAGCCGGACGCCACCAGCAGTCCGTCCCTGGCGATGCCCTCGATCAGCAGCCACTCGAGGCCGCCGGCGTCGGCCGAGGCGACCAGGGCCACCAGGGAGGCCACCGAGAAGTTGTGCATGGCGGTGGCGACGGCCAGCGAGGGCGACAGCGCGCCCAGCGCCCGGGTCACTCGGACCGCTTCCAGTGCCGTCGCGCCCCGGCCGCCGTAGGTGCCGGGAACCAGCAGGCCAGGGCCACCCGCGGCCCGGAACGCCTCCAGGCCGTCGTTGCCCGGGGACTCCAGCTCGGTGAGCGCCCGGTGCTGAAGGCGCTCGGCCAGGCCGGGCAGCGTCTTGTCGCACGTCTGCCGTGCGAGGTCCATCGCGCGGATCACAGGGTCCCCCGTTCGTCGGTGCCGGCGAACACGGCGCCGGCCGGATCGATCCCGGTGGCCACGCTCACGCCCTGGAGGTGGCTGGTACGCAGCGCCGGGTAGTTGGCCTCGCCGCCGGGACCGCCGGTGAGGCCGGTGCCGCCGTGGGTGGGCAGCACGGGCAGGAATCCGATGTGGGAGTCGTTGACCTTGAGCAGGCCGCCGCTGCGCACGCCGGCCACGAACGCCCGCACCACCTCGGGGTCCCGCGCCCACAGCGAGTTGCGCAGTCCGTACTGGTTGGCGTCGGTGAACTCCACGACCTGTTCGAGCAGGTCCGCGTCCGACGCGTCGGGCACCACCACCGGAAGCAGCGGGAAGAACGTCTCCTCACGTACGGCGCGCAGGTCGCGCGCCGACTTGAGCCCGTCCACGCGGATCACGGTGGGCTCCAGGAACATGCCGCTGACCTCGTTCGGCGTGCCGTCCACGTCGAGCCGCCGGCCGCCGCACACCAGCCGGGCCCCGCGGTCGAGGGCCTCGCCCAGCACCTCCTGGAAGGCGTCGGTGCGCCGGACCGGGGACAGCAGGACGTCGGGCTCCTCGGGCATTCCCGGCCTGATACGGCGGGCCAGTTCGCCCAGCTTGTGCAGCAGTTCGTCGGCGACATCCGGGTGGACCACCGCGCAGTTCGGCACCATGCAGATCTGTCCGGAGCCGTAGAACGCCTCGGCGAGGGCGGCGGCGGCCAGGTCCAGGTCGGCGTCGCGCCAGACCACGCAGGTGTCGTTGCCGGCCAGTTCCAGTACGGGCTTCTTGCCGTGCCGGACGCACTCGGCGCCGAACGCCACGCCCTGTTCGCTGCCGCCGAAGTACATGATGTCGTCGACCAGCGGGCTGTTCAGCCACTGCTGAAGTGTCTGCGGGGCGTCGGAGCAGACGACGGACAGTACTTCGGGTGGGGCTCCGGCGTGCTCCAGGGCGGGGACCACCAGTTCGTGCATGGCGTGCAGGACGCCCAGCGGGGCGCTCCGGGGCGCGCGGACGACCAGGGCGTTGCCCGCGGCCAGTGCCCACGCTCCGAGCATCGCGTTGGCCAGGGTGGCGTTCTGCGGGGGGTTGAGGCAGACGACGCCGTCGGCCACCCGGCGCAGGGTGAACCGCCGCTCGCCCGCGTCGATGTGCTGTTCCAGCTGCGTGGCCAGGAAGTCCCTGGTGTCCTCGCGGGTGTTGACGAGGATGCCGGACACCTCCCAGCGGGCGAGGGCCCGCGGATGGCCCTCGGCCACCAGCATCTCGACGATGTCGTCGTGCTTCTCCCGGGTGAGCCGGTGCAGTTCGGCCACGAACCGCAGACGGTGCCGCAGGGGCGTGGCGGCCCAGGTGCGGACCGCGGCGGAGGCGGCGGCCAGCGCGGCTTCGACGTCGTGGTGGTCGCCCACCGCGCAGCGGCCGATCACCGACTCGGGGGCCCGGTCGGCGGGCAGCCTGCCCCGGTCGAGGTCGCGCTTGGTGCGAATGGAGCCGATGACGTCGTCGAGCATGGCGGACGCTCGCACGGTGTGGGTCCACTCGCCGGAGTAGGTCTGGTTGCCGCCGATGTAGGAACCGTAGGTCAGCACGGTCGGTTCACCTCCTGGCCGGCGCCGCCGGCGTCGGCACGGTGGAAAGCGGAGACGGTCTCGTCGAAGGCTGCGGCCAGGGCCCGCACGGGCTCCCCTTCGGCGAACATGGAGAAGTGGTCGCCGAGCACCTTGCGCACGGTCAGGTGTCCCGACAGGTGCGCTTGCCACAGCGTCTTGTCGACCAGGTTCATGCGCAGTGCGGTGTCCAGCCGGAGGGTGTTGCCGGCCTCCTCCGCGCGCAGGAGGACCGCGTCCCCGCGGAACCGCTGGTCGGGATAGTGCGCCTTGAGCAGGTCGTAGTTGTGCTTCCAGATCTGGTAGAAGCCCTTTGCGCGCAGCTCCTGGACGTCCGGCCCGTCCTCCGCGACGGCATCCAGGAGCAGCGGGAAGGCGTCGGAGAACTCCTCGTCGCTCAGGTGCCGGCCGACGTAGGTCTCGGGCGGGTAGCTGTCCAGCATCACCAGTGCCTCGACCTCCTCGCCGGCGGCCTGGAGCTGGAGCGCCATCTCGTAGGCCACGTTGCCGCCGAAGGAGTAGCCGCCGAGCCGGTAGGGGCCGTGGGGCTGCCGGGCGCGGATGCGCTCCAGGTACAGCGCGGCCAGCCCGCGCAGGGAGCTGGGTGCGGTGCTCACGTCGGCGGGGAAGGACAGGGCGGTCAGGGGTACGGCCGACCGGGAGTGGGCGACCAGTCCGGTGTAGACGAAGTTGGTTCCGCCGGCGGGGTGTACCAGGTACAGCGGCCGGCCGGTGCCCTCCCGCAGGCTGACGAGGCCGTCCGACGGGGTGCCCGCGCCGGTGACGAGGGCGTCCAGCCGTTCCGCGATCCGCTCCGCCGTGCGCAGTTCGGTGAACTCGTCGTGGCCGAGATCGACGCCGAACTCCTCGCACAGGCAGGTGGTGACCTCGACCGCGAGCATCGAGTCGCCTCCCAGGTCGTGGAAGTCGTCGTCGGGGGCGATGTCCGCCATGGCCAGGTGCTGTTCCAGGACGGACAGGACCCGTGACAGGGTGCGGCCCGTGGCGCCCCGGCCGGACGCGGGAGGACGGGTGCTGCCGGCCGGTATCGGCGGCGCGGAGTCCCTTGCGGGCACGGCCGGCTCGAGGTCGGGCCGGATCCAATGGCTTTCCTCGTGCAGCGGGTGGCCGGGGAGGGAGACCTTGCGTCCCGGGGCTCCCGGCCAGTGGGCGGGCGGCTGTTCCTCGCCGGCGGCCGCCCCCGCGGCGACCGCGCGCAGTCCGGCCCGCACCTCCTGGAGGGTGGTGACGTCGAGGACGCGCGTGGCGGCCATCCGGGCACGGCCGGTGAACAGGGTGTAGGCCAGGTCCCGGACCGTGGGGGCGGTCGCGTCGTCGGCGAGGTGGTGCAGGAGCTCGGTCGCTACGGTGCGCAGCGCCTCGTCGTCGCGGGCGCTGAGGACGAGCGGGTGGACCCCGGCCTCCTCGTCGGCGGGCACGGTGGGTGCGGGAGCGGCCTCGAGGACGCAGTGCACGTTCGTGCCGCCGAGGCCGAAGGAGCTGACCGCGGCCGCGGCGAGCGGTGTGTCCGCGTAGTGGACGGGTTCGGTCGGCACCGTGAACGGCAGCGTGCGGTCGGTGTGCGGACTCGGCCGGTCGAAGTTGATCTGCGCCGGCACGGCCTGGCGGTGCAGTGCGAGGGCCGTCTTGATGAGACCGGTGATCCCGGCCGCCGCGTCGAGGTGGCCGACGTTGGCCTTCACACTGCCGATGCGGCAGTCGGGGGCGGGTCCGCCGGCCGCGCGGTAGGCGGCGGCGAGCGACATCAGCTCCAGGGGGTCGCCGACGGCTGTGCCGGTGCCGTGCGCCTCGACGTAGCCGATGTCCGCCGCGTCGAGGGCGGAGGCCTCCAGGGCGGCACGGATGACCGACTGCTGGCCGTTCGGGCCGGGGGCCGTGAAGCCGACCTTGTCGGAGCCGTCGTTGTTGACGGCGGTGCCACGGATCACGGCGTAGATGCGGTCTCCCTCGGCGAGGGCGTCGGCCAGCCGTTTGAGGACGACGACTCCGCAGCCGTTGCCCTTGACCGTGCCGGCCGCGTCGGCGTCGAACGGGCGGCAGTGGCCGTCCGGGGACAGGATGCCGCCCTGCTGGTAGCGGTAGCCGCCGGTCTGCGGCACGGTGATGCTGACGCCTCCCGCCAGAGCCGCCTTGATCTCGCCGCGCTCGAGGGCGGCGCAGGCCAGGTGCACCGCGGTGAGGGAACTGGAGCAGGCGGTCTGGACGCTCAGGCCCGGGCCGTTCAGGTTGAGCTTGTACGACACGCGGGTCGCCAGGAAGTCCTTGTCGTTGCCGAGGAGCACCGGGTAGCTGAGGGCCGTGCCGGCGAACTCCTTCGACGCCAGTACGTTGGAGAGCAAGTAGGTGCTGAGGCTGGTGCCGGCGAAGACACCCACGGGGCCGTAGTCGGGGCCCGGCGCGGTGCCGGCGTCCTCCATCGCCCGCCAGGCGCAGGTCAGGAAGATCCGGTGCTGCGGGTCCATGAGCTTGGCGTCCCGCTGGGTGACGTCGAAGAAGCGGGCGTCGAACAGGTCGGCGTCCGCGATGTCGGCGCCACGGCGTACGTATCCGTCGGCGTCGGCCTGTTCGGCGGGCACACCCGCGGCGGCCAGTTCGTCGTCCTCGAAGCGCCGGACCGACTCCTTTCCCGCCATCAGGCCTTCCCAGAGCTCCGTGGTGTCCCGGGCCCCGGGGAAGCGACCGGCCATGCCCACGATCGCTATGGCGCTGCCACTCGTCCGGCTGTCAGGCATGTGCTGTCCCCCGTGTCGATTCGATGTGCGCCGCGAGCCGGCGCACGGTGGTGTGGGTGAAGAGCTGGAGCATCTCCAGCCCGGGAACGTCGAGTTCCTCCTGGAGCAGGCGGTGGACCTCGACGATGTGCAGGGAGGTGCCGCCGACGTCGAAGAAGTTGTCGTCGGGACCGAAGGCGGTGGTGTGCAGCACCCGGCTCCACACCTGGTGCACCGTGGCGGCCGTGGTGCCCGCGGCTGCCGGGGCCGGGCTCGTGGGCTGGTCGGTGAGGAGGGGCCAGGGCAGGGCCGCGTCGTCGACCTTGCCGTTGACGGTCAGGGGCAGGGCGGGTGCCCGCACGACGCGGGCGGGCACCATGTAGGCGGGCAGCCGGTCGCGCACCTCCTGGCGGATCTTGGCGTCGGGCGGCAGGTCCGGGCCGGCCACGAAGGCCACGAGGGACGGGTGTTCGGGTTCGCGCTCGTCCAGTCGGACGGTGCACTCCACGACGCCGGTGACGGCGAGGTAGGCGGACTCGATCTCGCCCAGCTCGATGCGGAAGCCACGCAGCTGTACCTGCGTGTCCATCCGTCCGAGGTGGACCAGCGTGCCGTCGGGCCGGATCAGGCCGAGGTCTCCGCTGCGGTAGACGCGGTGGCCGTCGACCACCGGGAACCGCTCGTCGTTCAGGTCGGGTCGTCCCAGGTAGCCGAGGGTGACGCCGGCCCCGCCGACCAGGATCTCGCCGGGGACCCCCGGCGGGCAGGCGTGGCCGTCCTCGTCCACCACGCGGACGGTGAGGTGGGGCAGCGGGCGGCCGATCACCGAGGCGGTCTCCGTCTCGGCCTGGTCGGCCGTCACCTCGTGACGGGTGACGTGCACCGTGGTCTCGGTGATGCCGTACATGTTGACGAGCTGTGCGCGTTCGCCCATCAGGTCGAACCAGGGGCGGAGCGCGGCGTAGCGCAGGGCTTCGCCGCCGAAGACGACGTGCCGGACCGCCAGGTCGTCGGCGTCCGTGGGGCGCAGCACCTTCAGCAGCTGGTTGAAGGCGGACGGGGTCTGGTTGAGCACGGTGACCCGCTCGCGGACGAGCAGCCGCCGGAAGTCCTCGGGGGACCTGGCGGTGTCTTCCGGGACGATGACCAGGCGGCCGCCGTGGAGGAGGGCGCCGAAGATCTCCCATACGGAGAAGTCGAAGGCGTAGGAGTGGAACAGGCTCCAGGTGTCCTCGGCGCCGAATCGGAAGTCGCCCTGCGCGGCGTCCAGCAGGCGCATCACGTTCCGGTGGGTGACGCGCACCCCCTTGGGGCGGCCGGTCGATCCGGAGGTGAAGATGACGTAGGCGCAGTCGTCGGGGTGCCTCGTGGCGGGGCCGGTCTGTTCGGGGCGGGCCGGGTCACCGGCGGGGAGGGGGGACAGTCCTTCCGCGTCGGGCCAGCGGCTCTCGTCCTCGATCACCGGCAGTCCGCCGGGGAAGCTGTCGAGAATCTGGTGGATGCGCGGGGCGGGCGAGTTGGGGTCCAGCGGCACGTAGGCCCGGCCGGCCTTGAGCACCCCGAGGACGGCTGCGATGAGCTGCGGGCTCCGGCGCATCGCGATGCCGACGTACTCGCCCGGGGCGTGTGCCTCCACCTGCCTGGCGACGCGGTCGGCACGGTCGTTCAGTTCGCGGTAGGTGAGGGTGGCGCCGTCGTGGACCACGGCGGCGCGATCGGGGTGGGCGAGGGCGACGGACTCGAACCAGTCCGCCAGGGACGCCGGAAGGGCTGGGTCCCGGTCCTCGGCGTGGTGCGCGTTGACCAGCGCCTCCAGCCGCTGCCGGGCGGGGCCGTCCAGGGCGGGCAGCTCGGTGATGCGACGTTCGGGGGCTTCGGCCACCAGACGCACGATGTGGTGCATCACCGCCAGGGGGTCGCGGTCCCACTGCCGGTGGGAGCACTCGGCATGGATCTCGAAGTCCGAGTCGTGGTCCTCGACGTTCATGGACATCGGGTACTTGACGGCCGTGCGGTGCAGCGGAAGCTGCTGCACCGTGCAGTCGCCCAGTCGGACCTTCAGCGGCTGCTTGTAGTACGTGAAGGCCTGGTCGGCGCTCAACGGGCCGTCCAGGGCGCCGGGACAGACGTCGCGGGCGGCGGCCGCCAGGTCGAAGTCCTGGTACCGCAGCATCTCGGTCTTCTTCTCCTCCAGCGACACGCACAGGTCGGCGAAGGTGTCGTACTGCGTCAGGTCGGTCACGAGCGGCAGGGTGTTGACGAAGTAGCCGAAGGCGGCGCGCTGGCGCGGACCGCGGCGGTTGGAGAAGGGGACACCCACCACGGGGGTCCGGCCGCCGGTGCACCGGGCGTAGGTGACGAGGTACGCGGCGAGGAAGAAGGTGAACGGCGTGCAGCCGAGTTCCGCGGCCCGCTGCCGGACCAGCGCACTGGTCTCGGTGCCGAGCAGCAGGTGACGTTCCTCGCCGTGGAGGATGCCGTCGGGGCCGCGGCGGCCTTGGAGGCGGTCGTCGCCCAGGGCGGTCATGCCGGCCAGTTGCTCGCGGAAGAAGGCGAGTGCCTGCTCGGTCGGTGGGCTCGGCCGGACCAGCGTGGACGGCGCGTCCAGCACGGAGTCGGGAAGCTCGGCATCGGGATCGTCGTAGAGCCGGGCGATCTCGCTTACGAGGTTGAAATGGCTGTAGCCGTCGGCGACGAGATGGGAGAAGAACATCGTCAGGTAGACCGCTTCGTCGTCGCGGTAGAGGTGGAAGGCGAACTGGCGTGGGGCGTCCGGCGCGAGAGGTGTGTCGGCCTGCCGGGCGAGCAGGTCGGTGACCGTGCGGCGGCCGTCGCCGTCGAGTCGTGTGACGGGTACGAGGTCCTCGGGGCTGCGCCGGCAGGGGCGGTGGACGGCCTGGACCTGTCCCTCGTGGCGTTCGAACGAGGTGTTGAGGGCGCGGATGCCGGCGCCGAGCCGGCCGAGGACTCGTCGCAGGCGCGGCAGGTCCAGGTCGCCGGTGATCCGGAACGCCACCGCGAGGTTGTAGGCGGGGTCCTCGGGATGTATCCGGGCGTGTGTGTACAGCTTGAGTTCCGCGGGTGTGGCTTGCGCGGCAGAAGACTGTGTTTCCATGGATGGATTCCCACTTCACGTCATCAGGGGCCCGGTAGCGGCAGGAGTCGAGCCGCATGAGCCGGACTTCTCGTGAGTCGTATGAATTCGACGCGGAAAGCACACGTCGACGTCGGGTGACGAGGGAATTCGGCGGAAGGCACCCGTGAGTGATGCACGGGCCCGACGAGGGCTGGATTCCTCGGTGCGGGTGCGCCGAATTCACGCAGGCGAAATCTTCGCCACGCCGGTCGGCGTGACGGCCTGGAAGTGGATCAGAGGGCCCGGTGGGCCTGCGAGGCGCCGATCCCGGCGAGCGCGGCCAGGACGTGAGTGGGTGGCGCGAGTGATGCCAACTTCATGAACTCCCCCGTTCATTGAGCATGATGAGCGGCAGCGGGCTCGCCCGGACACCGCCCGACCCACCGGCGACATGGTCAAGTGCCTGGCCAGGGTGGGGTTTTTCGCAGTCGGTCGCGATTGTTCCGCGTGCTTCGGGAGTGCGCCTCGGAGGCTGTCCCCCCGCAACTGAGAACGATCCGACTCGTTCCAATCTAGGCATCACCCTCGCTCCCGTCAAGCGTTGATCATGCACGCCGCACGCAACCGGAGTCCCTACGTCAGCCACCTGGCAAGCCAGTTGCTTTTCCGGTTACCGGCAAGTACTGTGCCGCCCCGTTAGTCGTCGAACGGCCATTCACCGCCGCCGGGACGACCACTTCCACCGCCACTGGACGAACTTCGTCGGCGCAATCACCCGACCTCGTCCGCCGATTCCGTCGGTACGCCTGCCGCAGTACGGCGGGCGATCCGATTCCGCCCCGCGCAGACATGCCGGGAATTCCGTGCGGCGGGTTGCGCCGCACCACACTCAGGGGGAAATCCATGCGCTGCTCCGGCCGTGATCCGATATGACCGTCCGCAGGAGCCCGGCCGGCCCCGCCGGGCCTCACATGCCGGACCCGCCTCGCGCCACGTCTCCGTTCCACGCCCACGCCACGGCATCGGCGATCCGGCCGGATGCCTGCCGTTCCGGCGGGAACGCCCGCCCCTGCGGGCACCTCCGTGAGCGGCCGGGCATCCGCCATCTCATCTACGGCGGAAGGCGGTTCGCGGCCGCCGTACACCCGGCCGGCTCGATCCGCATCACCTCCCCTTCCTCCGCCCGGCACGCCGGGCGGAGGACGACCGCCTCGGCCCCTGACCCGGCCCGAGGCTGCGCGAGCCGCGGGACCTCGCGCCACGCCGTCCGTGCTCCGCTGCCGCTTGGGCACGGCACCCGCCCGTCCACACCACACCTCGCGTTCCCGCCCCGGCCCGTGGAGGACCTGTGAACTCCTGGCTCCGCACCGTGAAGCCCGTCGCCCGCGTCCGCGCCCGGATCGTGTGTCTTCCCTGCACCGCGGGTTCAGCCTCCGTCTACCGCTCCTGGGCGCCGATGCTGCCCCGGGGGGTGGAACTCACCTCCGTCGAGCTGCCCGGCCACGGGACGCGGGTCGGAACGGAACCCGAGGAGCGCGTGGAGCGGATCGTCCACCACGTCAGCCGCGAGCTGGCCCCGCTGGCCCTCGCGTCGCCTCTCGTGCTGTTCGGGCACAGCACCGGCGCGCTCCTGGCCTACGAGACGGCCCGCCGCCTGTGCGCCGAGGGGGCACCCCCCTCCCTCCTGGTACCGGCCGCCCTGTGTCCCGCCGACCGACTGGACCGCAAGGCCAACGGCGTGCTCGCGGAGCGACCGGACCGGCTCAGGGCACACCTCGGCCGACTCGGCCAGGCCCCACCGGGCGTCGCGGCCTCACCCGGCCTGCGCACGGCGGAACTGGGAGCCGCCAGGGCGGGACTGCGAATCCTGGCCGACGCACCGGCCCCGGGAGCTCCGCTCGACGTACCACTGATCGCACTCGCGGGACGCCACGACCCCCTCTACCCGCCGCCGCTGATGGTCCCGTGGAAGCACCTCACCCGGCGCTGGCTGGGCCTGCGCATCCTGCACGGCGACCACTTCTTCCCCTGGCAGAGCGACGAGGTACCCCGGCTCCTGGCCGACATGACACTGCTCGCGTCGGGGAGCAGCACCGACACCGAATGGGACGGCGCCCTCGTCGCCGACTGAGCACAAGCCACTACCGGAATGAGAAGGGACGCCCGGATGGGAACCATCCTCGTCGTCTGCGCGAGCCCGTCCGCCCGCTCCACCACCCGGGCGGCACTGCAGCGGGCCGTCGTGCCCCGGCTGGAACACCTGGGACACGACACGGGCTGGCTGTCCGTGCGGGACCTGCCCGCGGCACCCCTGATGGCGGCCGACCCCACCGCGCCGGCGCTGCAGCGGGCGGCAGCCGCGCTCGACTCCGCCGATGGGGTCGTCCTTGGCACTCCGGTCTACAAAGCGTCCTTCTCCGGCCTGTTGAAGGTCTTCCTGGACGTCCTGCCCCGGGACGCGCTGGGCGGGAAGGCAGTCCTGCCGCTGGCGACCGGCGACTCCCCCCTGCACGGGCTGGCGCTGGACTTCGCGCTGCTGCCGGTCCTGAACAGCATGGGGGCCCGTCACGTCGTCCCCGGATGCTTCCTCACCACCCGGGAGCTGAGAGCCGACGCAGCCACCCCGAGCACCCTGGAGCGGGCGGCGGACCGCCTGCACACGGCGGTCCGCGCCGCGCAGGTCGGCGTCTGAGTCGGCGACCGGCGCGGCCGCCCGAACCTCCGCACGGCACCTGTCTGTCCGCCCGTCGCGATCCCGCGGCTATGGTCGTCCCTGGAAAAGCACTGGTGACGCTCCATCAATGGGACGGGTATGCACATAGGCACGGACGAGGGTCCCTCCCGGGAAAGGGAACCCTCGGAAGGGGAACCGAGTCGGCAGGAGACCTCGGCGGCGGAGCTGGCCGAGGTCCTCCGAGAACGCCTCGACCGGCTGGCCGACGGCGCCACGGCCGCGGTCCTGGAGCAGCTGCCCAGCTTCAGCGACTGCGGCCAGGACCGCGCCGAGCTCACCGCCACCGTACGGCAGTTCCTGCGCGCGGGGATCGACGCGGTGGCGGAGTCCCGTACGGCCACCACCCCGGCGGAGACGGAGTTCGCCCGGATCTACGGCGCCCGCCGGGCCGTGCAGGGCATCCCGTCCGAGGAGCTGACCCTCAGCTTCTACGTCGCCCTGCGCGCGGTGTGGATCGGGTTCCCCTGGAGCTCTGCCCGCGGCGACTTCCTCACCACTTTGGTGGGCGCGATGGAGCGTTCCATGCTGTGGCTGCAGAATGTCGTGGCCGCCGTGGGCGCGGGCCATCAGCAGGCGCTCGTCGGAACCTGGCTCGACGTCAGCGTGCTGGGACAGCAGCTGCTGAACTTCCTGGAGGACGGATCGGCACCCGATGCCGACGTGCGGACCGTACTGGACCGTCTGGACATGGACAGCGCGGGACGCTTCCAGGCCTGGGTCGCGCCGCTGCCCGACGACGGCACGACCGGCCGGCTCCTGCACACCCGCCTGCAACAGCAGCCCGGCCGCTGCGCCGTCGTCCACACCCACGGCCACCTGGTCCTGCTCAGTCAGGACACGGAGGCGGTCGCGGTCGAGAACGCCCTGTCGGAGGCCGGCGCGGCGATCGTCGGCGTGGGTCTGTCCAGGCAGGGGGCGGCGGGAGCCCGGCGCAGCCTCGCCGACGCCCGCGGTGCCCTGCGCGCCGCACGACACCGTCCGGGCGTCCACCGGTACGCCGACGTGTGGCTGTTCGCGCTGGCGCAGGACCCGGCGGCCGGTGCCGAGCCCCTGTTCGAGACCGCTCGCGCCACGGCGCGCGCGCAACCCCATTTGGCCGACGCGGTGCGTACCTTCGCCGACCACGGCTTCTCGATCGCCGCCGCGGCCCGCGCCCTGCACCTGCACGCCAACACGCTCACCTACCGACTGGAACGCTGGCGTGAACTGACCGGCCTCGACTGCCGCGACTACATGGGACTGGTCACCTCCCGTACGGCCGTCGAGCTCGCCTGAGCCGCGTCCGTGTGCCGGGACCTCACCGGGAGTACAGCCAGGTGATCAGCCGCTCGAGCCGGGCCATGTCCCGTGCGCCACGCGCGTAGGTGGTCACGGCCAGCGGCACGTCGAACAGCTTGCGGGTGCGGGCGGCGGGCATCGCGAACTCCCGCAGCCCGTCGGCTCCGTGCACACGTCCGTACCCGGATTTTCCGCGGCCGCCGAACGGCAGGGCCGGGACGGCCGGGAAGGAGAGGACGTCGTTCACGCTGACCATGCCCGCGTTCAGCCGGTCGGCGAGCTCGCCGGCCCGGCGGCGCGCGAACACCGCCGCGCCGAGCCCGTAGGCGGAATCGTTGGCCCGCGCGACGCCCTCGGCCGCGTCCGTGACCCGGTTGACCACCAGTACCGGCCCGAAGGTCTCCTCTAGCACCGCCGCCGAGTCCTCGGGGACGTCGGCGAGAATCACGGGGCCGGTGACGTAGGGCGGCGCCACCGACTCCGGGCCTCCCACGACCGCACGACCGCCCCGGGACAGGGCGTCCTCGATGTGCCGGCGGATCACCTCGAGCTGCCCTGGCACGGTGATGGGGCCGAAGTCCGTGCGGGCCCGCACCTCCCTGGCCCGGCGGGCCAGCAGGGTGAGGAATTCGTCGTACACGGGGTCGGCCACGTAGACCCGCTCGATACCCGCGCAGGACTGGCCGGCATTGCTGCACCCACCCCACAGCGCGGCCTCCACAGCGGCCGGAACATGGGCGTCCTCGGCCACCACGAGGGCGTCCTTGCCGCCGAGTTCCAGCAGGACCGGGGTGAGCGTGGGCGCGCAAGCCGCGAGGATCCGAGCGCCGGTGCCCGGGGAGCCGGTGAACGCGACCTTGTCGACGCCGGACGTGCACAGCGCCGCGCCGGTGCCGCCGTCCCCGGTGGTCAGCTGCAGCACGGACCGTCCCGGCACCGCCTCCGCGAACGTGTCCACGAGCCACCGGCCGGTGGCCGGGGTGTACTCGCTGGGCTTGAACACCACCGTGTTCCCGGCCGCCAGGGCGTAGGCGATCGAACCGAGTGGAGTGTGCACGGGGTAGTTCCACGGGCCGATCACACCGATCACCCCGTAGGGCCGGTACTCCACGGTGGCGAGTTGGTTGGCCATGAGCAGTCCCGAAGGGACACGGCGCCGCGCGAGGACCCTGCGCGCGTTGCGCGCGGCCCAGTCCACCTGCGCGAGGGCCGCCGTCATCTCGATGACCGCGTCGGCCCGCACCTTGCCGTTCTCCCGTTCGAGCAGGTCGAGGATCTCGGGCAGTCGGCGGGCCATCAGCCGCCGCCACTCCAGCATGCGGGAGCGCCGTCCCTCGTGACCGATCTCCTGCCACCAGGAGGTGGCCTTCCTGGCCCGGGCCACCTTGCCCCGGACGGTCTCCTCGTCGTCCACGGGGAAGCCGGCCGTCGGCCGGGGGGCCGCCGGTCCGAGCGAGTCCGGGTCCGCCGTCCGGGAATCTGCGGTGGAGACCATGCCTGCGTGCCCTTTCGTGACGGCCGGACGAGCCGCCACGGCATCGCGGCGGCCCTGGGGAGTCTTGACAGCAGCGTGCCAAGTTCCTAATCTGAAACGAAACGATTCGTTCTGACAGAGTAAAGCATTGCGCACGGGAACCCCACAAGGGCCCATCCTCCCCGCCGAGTTCACCCGCGAGCCGAGAATCCCTCGCTCGAGACACACGGCAGGGAAGCAGCACCCCTCGGGCCCCACCCCTCCGCCCTGCTCATGCCGACGCCCCCACGCGTAGCCGGCCCGCGCAATGACGAAGGCGACCGCCATCTCCCCTCGCCGGCCGGTCGCCCCACGGCACGGGGCGGGCTGCCGCAACCCATAATGAATACGAACCGAATCGTTCTGACACGAGTCCGTCGGACGTCCGGTCACCCGGAACAGGCAGCGCAGGAGAGGCGAATGGGGACGAAGCGAACCTTGCAGAACGTCGTGGATGCGAGTGGTCCACATCGCCGGGACCTCGAGGCGAGAAAACGCATCCTCGCCGCCACGCTCGAACAACTCGAAGAGCGCGGATACTCGCGTATGACCATCGAGCAGGTGGCCGTCAGCGCCAAGGTCGGGAAGGCTACGCTCTACCGCTCCTGGCCCAACAAGGCGGCTCTGGTCCTGGACGCGGTCCGCAGCCGACTCAAGGAGGTCCCCACCGCGGAGACCGGCGATACGCGCGACGAGCTGCTGAGCGTGGCGAAGCAGGCCCTCGCCAGCTTCTTCGGGTCCGTGCAGGTGCAGGCCATCCTGCCCGCACTGGTGGCAGACATGTCCCAGAACCCCGACCTGCGCCAGCAGTTGCGCGAGGAGGTGATCGAGCCGCGCCGGGCCCGGTCCCGCACCGTCCTGCAGCGTGCCATGGATCGGGGTGACCTGCCGGAGGACACCGACGTCTCACTGGCTCTGGAGATGTGGGCCGGCGCGATGATGTTCCGCAGCGTCTTTTACGGCGACGGGTACGACGACGCCACGCTCGCCCGCATGGTGGACGCGACGCTCGCCTCCCCGCCGCGTTTCGATGCGGAGGATGACACACGCCTCGCCGATGACGCCTGACCCTCCGTGGCCTCCTCATCCTGACAGGACGTCTCCCCCGTCACCACTGTGGATTCCCAGGGATGCGCCCGGCTGATCCCGTGAATTCCCCAGGGCGCACCGGTGCCCGGCACGAGCGGGCCGTACCAACGCCGGGCGGTCCGCAAGGCAGCCCCGACTGGTGACGCGGACCGAGGTGTTCGACGACATCCGGGAAGATCCGAAAGGGCCCGGGCGTCACCGCGGCCCCCGGCCGAGCCGCCCTGTCGCCGAATGCGCCGACGGGCCCAAAGCGATGCGGTCGCGATGGGCCCGCAGTTCGGCGCCGGCCCGCTGAGGACTTCGCGCCGGCGCTGCGCACGGGCACGGCGGGGCCCTGAATTCGGATGATCGCCGCAGCGGCAGCCTGGAGCAGGCACATACGCGATGTCGCCGTCACCCTGCCGCCCTCCGAGCCCTGGTGGCCCGCTTCCGCGAGGATCTCCACCGCGGGCCGGTCGGCCTACGACGGCAGGCTGCGCGAGTGCACGCCCGCGCTCCGACCTGGTTCCTGCTCCCAGCGGCGCGGCAGTGGTCTTCGGCCGTGACTTCGCCAGGGCCCCGTCCTCCACCGAACCGGTGGGCCCGTTCATGCATGCGGCCTACCAGGGGATGCGGCGGCTTCCGCCGTTGACGACGCTGGACGAGGGTGCCTGAGCAAATCGGGACCGTGCACGCACCGCCTGCTGGCATCTGCGAGGACGAATGCAGCAGCGCAGCACCCGAAAGGAGGCCATCTTGACCCAGCTGACTCGCATTTCGCTGGATGGCGAGGGCTGCATTCTGGTCGAGGAACCAGCAGGTGTGCTGGAGGGGCCGGTGAAGGCCGGTCGCATCGCTGAGGCCATCGGTGAGCTTCCCAGGACGCTGCAAGAAATACTTGCGCCCGTGACGGAGGCGGCGCGCGTCACACTCGACCAACTACGCAGGGCTCATCCCGACGAGATCGCGGTCGAGTTCGGTGTCGACCTTGCGGCGGAGGCCGGAGCAGTGATCACCAAGAGCCAAGCGGGTTGCCACCTCAAAGTGACCATGTCGTGGAAGACGAAGGACGATACGGGTCGTCCTTCTCGTCCAGACGCACGCACAGGCTGACCCGATGGCCGGCACCACGAAGACACCCGACGACGGCATGGCATGGGGCCTGCCCACTGCCGTGGCACAGGTCCTCGGACCGGACGGAGTGGTCGCCGGGGCCGGTTTTCCGGTGGCCGACGGACTACTGGTCACCTGCGCCCACGTCGTCGGGCTTGCCGGAGGGGGGCCCGGTACACAGGTGCAGCTGCGCTTCCCCCACCTCGAGGGCGGCCTTCAGGTGAACGGGCTGGTCCTGCAGGCGCTGTGGCGTGCCTCGGAGGATGAGGATGTGGCGGTCGTCCGCCTGAGCAGTATGCCGCCCGGTCTGAGGCCGTTGCCGCTGGGCTCCGCTGCCGGCTGTAGCGGTCACAAGGTGCGCTCGTACGGGTTCCCCGCACAGGCCCCGTCGACGGGGCACCTCGGCTTCGGTGAAGCGGGCGATCTGCTGCCACCCTCCCCCCAGCGGGGCACCCATCTGCAGTTGACCGACGCCAACGATCTCACCACCGGCTTCAGCGGCGCGCCGGTTCTCGACGAGGTGACCGGGCTGGTCATCGGCATGCTCACGGAGATCACCGCTCCCGACGTCCACCGACGGGGGCAAGGGATCGCCTACGTCACTGCTACCCAGACGCTGCGGGAGATCGTGCCGGAACTCGCGGTGCAAGAGGTGTGCCCTTATCGGGAACTGGAACCCTTCACCGTGGAGCATGCCCGCTGGTTCCACGGCCGGAAAGACGCGGTGCGGCAGGTAGTTGCGCAACTCGCTGGGCAACAGCGGCTGACATTGCTGCTCGGCCCGTCCGGCTCGGGCAAGTCGTCCCTGGTCCAGGCCGGGGTACTACAGGCGCTGGCCGCTGGTGAGCTGCCCGGCAGCGACCGCTGGCTACCCATCGTCGCCCGGCCTCGGCAGAACCTGTTGGCGGAGATCGAGCGCGCCGGGCTCCCCGGGGCGAGCACGGGGGGCATCGCCGCGGCTGTCAGCCGCAAGCTCTCGGCGGACCAGGACTACGAGCGCGTTCTCCTGGTCATCGACCAATTCGAGGAGCTGTTCACTCAGCCCAGCCGTGGCCAACGGCAGGACGGCTCGCGCTGCGTGGAACAGATTACCGCTGCCGTCGGCGCCCCCGTCGGGCTGAGCGTAATTCTGATCATGCGGGACGACTTCTACCCGCAGCTGGCGGCCCTTGCCCCCGACCTTCTGGCCGCCGCCATGCCAGGTCTCCTGAATGTGCCGGGCACCCTCAGCCAGCAAGACCTGTACGACATCATCACTCTGCCCGCCCAGGACGTGGGACTCCGCTTCCAACCAGGCTTGGCGGAACAGATCGTCGCGGATGTCCTGGCCGTCACCCCGGACGCGGCCACGGCCCGCCGGGCACCCGTCACCGTGCTGCCTCTGCTGGAGCTGGCACTCAGCCAGCTGTGGGCCCGCCGCGAGGACGGCTACCTCACGCACGAGGCCTACCGCCGCATAGGAGCGGTCAGCGGAAGCCTGACCACGTGGTGCGACAACGCCCTCAACGGGCTGCCCCCCGATCAACGCCCCATCGCGCGGCGCGTCCTGACTTCCTTGGTGCACCCGGCCGATCCCAGCCGCAACATACCTGCCGTACGTGCCCAGTTGCCCCTCGACGACCTGCTTGACCTGGCAGCTGGCCCCGACGATACGGCCGACGGTCACGTCGACGACGTCATCAGCGTTCTGACCCTCCACCGCATCATCACCACCCAGATGCTGCGCTCTCCTGAACACCCCGACGCCCCTCCGAGCGAGCCGGTGGCCGAACTGATCCACGACGCACTCATCCGGGACTGGGGTACTCTGCGCGACTGGGTCGCCCAGGACCGTCGCTTCCATGAGTGGTTCAACCGGATCCGTGAGCGGCGAGCCCTCTGGGCGGCGACGTCCGACCCGGGAGAGCTACTCAGCGGTGCGGCGCTCGCCGAAGCGCTCGAATGGTCACGGAAACGGCGCCTGCCAGGAGACGTCACCGCCTTCCTCACGGCCAGCGGGCAGCGGCAGCAGGCCGCCATCCGACGCAGCAGGCGTCTCAACACCGTCCTCGCGTCCCTCCTCGTCCTCACGCTCCTCGCTGCGGCAGGCGTACTTTGGCAGTGGCGGACAGCAGTCGACGAGCGACAGGCAGCCCTGTCCCGACAGCTCGCCACCCAGTCCGGCACCCTCATCGACACGAACCCCGACCTCGCCTCGCTGCTCGCCATCCGGGCCTACCGCACCAGTCCCACCCCCGAAGCCCTCGCCGGCCTGGAAGACGCGGCAGCACTGCCGCTGAAGCAGCGCCTGACAGGCCATACAGGCGACGTCGAGACGGTGGCGTTCAGCCCCGACGGAAGCACCCTCGCCACCGCCGGCGAGGACAAAGCAGTCCGGCTGTGGGACGTGTCCAGCCGGAAAGTTCGCGCCACACTGCATGGCCACACCGACAAGGTCTCGACCGTGGCCTTCAGCCCCGACGGACGCACCCTCGCCACCGCCAGCACCGACAGGACGGTTCGGCTCTGGGACATGGCAACAAAAGAATCCCGCGCCACCCTCACCGGCCACACCAAGGCCGTGACGTCGGTGGCCTTCAGCCCCGACGGAAGCACCCTTGCCACCGGCAGCGACGACGCGACAGTGCGGTTCTGGGACGTGACCAACGGAGCAAGTCGCGCCACCCTCCCCGTCAGCGCCGACTACACGGTGACGTCGGTGGCCTTCGGCCCCGACGGACGCACCTTCGCCGCCGGTAGCGGCGACTCGACGGTGCACTTGTGGGACGTACACTCGGGAGAAGCCCTCGCCGCGCTCACCGGCCACACCGCGCCCGTGCTCTCGATGGCCTTCAGCCCTGACGGGAGCACTCTCGCCACCACCAGCCAGGACTACACAGTGCAGCTGTGGAACCTGAGCACCAAAAAGCCCCGCGGCGCTCTGACCGACCAACTCCAGCGTGTGTTCTTCGTGGCCTTCAGCCCCGACGGGACCACCCTTGCCGCAGCAGGCGAGGACAAAACTGCCCGGCTGTGGGACGTGAAGACGGGAAAGCCCCGTGCCGTTCTCAGCGGCCACACCGATTCTGTGCTGGCGGTGACGTTCAGCCCGGACGGAAGCACCCTCGCCACCGGCAGCGCGGACGCGACGGTGCGGTTGTGGGACCTGAGCAGCGGATATGCCCGCGCTCCCCTCCCCGGTCACAGTGATCCCGTCATGTCTTTGGCATTCAGTCCCGATGGGGACACGCTCGCCAGCGGCAGCTCCGACAAGACCGTACGGCTGTGGAACCTGCAATCCGGCAAACCCCGGGCCCCACTGACCGGCCACGCGGACACGGTGATATCCGTGGCATTCAGCCCCGACAAGCGCACCCTTGCCAGCGGCAGCACCGACAAAACGGCACGGCTGTGGGACCTGACCACCGGAAAAATGCGGGCCAAACTCACCGGTCATACCGACGCAGTGCTGGCTGTGGCCTTCAGTCCTGACGGAGACACCCTCGCAACCGCCGGCGGCGACAAAAAGGTACGGCTATGGGACGCCACCACCGGAAAGCTTCGCGCCACTCTGCCGGACGCCACCGGCGGTTTGTGGTCCGTGGCATTCAGCCCCGACGGCCGTACCATCGCCGCCGCCGCCGAAGACAAAACGGTCTGGCTGTGGGACGTCGTCACCAAAAAGGCCCGGGCCCCCCTGACCGGCCACACGGACAGAGTCTGGTCCGTGGCATTCAGTCCCGACGGCGATACCCTCGTCACCGGCAGCAGCGACAAGACAGTACGGCTGTGGAGCGTCGCTACCGGCAGGGCAAGAGCTCCACTGACAGGTCACACCGCCCGAGTCTGGTCCGTAGCCTTTGGCCGCGACGGTAGGACCGTCGCCTCTGGCAGCGACGACTTCACGGTTCGGCTCTGGGACGTAGGCACCGGAAAGACCCGCGCCACCCTCACCGGCCACACCAACGCGGTGACGTCGCTGGCCTTCAGCCCCGACGGGCACACCCTCGCCAGCGGCAGCGGTGACACCACCGTGCGGCTCTGGAACGCGGTCCTGCCCGAGCCCCATGCAGCGATCCGGAAAATCTGTCAGGCCGTCCACCGTGATCTGGCCGCTGACGAACGGGCGTCCTATCTGTCCGGACAATCGGATGGGCACGTCTGCCCATCAGGCTGACAGATGAAGCCATAGAAGCGCGGGCGCTGGTCCCGCGAAGGCTCGCACTCGCGGAAGTGGCCTCCACCGAGCCTGCTGCATCCAGAAAGGACAGAGCAGTCGCCGCTGAAGTCGTGGTGACCGTCGCCTGCGCACCGCGGCCAGCCCGTACAGCGCCACCGGCAACCACCCATTTCTGGAACAGTGGCTACTGCTGCTCCCACTGTTCCTTGGTGATCTCGTACCGCACGCCCCCGTACTCGGAGCCCTCGACCATCTCCATGTCCGCAGGAGTGGGGATGGTGTCCGCGAGCGTCATCTCGAGCTTCTCCATGACGTGGCGCGAATTGTGGTTCACGGTCATCGTCTCGGCCCAGACCATGCGCACACCAAGCCCGGTGAACGCCTTGCCCAGCAAAGCCCGCGAGCCCTCGGTGGCATAACCCCTGCCCCAAGCCGCCTGCCGTAGCCGGTAGCCCAGTTCGACCTCGTCCAGCGGGCCTTGGGGCTCGGGACGCAGGCAGAACCAGCCGATGAACGCGCCGCCGCTCTTCTCGTGCGCGGCGAACAACCCAAGATCGCCGCGCCACCTCTCGTAGCCGGCGATGATGTTGGGCAGGTGCCGCTCACGGATCTCCTCAGGGGCGGTCGGCATCCCCCCGGTCAGGAAGCGCATCACCGCGGCGTCGCTGTCCAACTCGATCAGCAGGTCCGCGTCGTCGGGAGTGAAACGGCGCAGGGTCAGGCGCTCGGTCTCCAAGTAGTTTTCCACAGAGTTGATCATGTCTAGGGAAGGCCGGACAGTTCAACGGCTTTGTTCAGGTACTGTCGGCCGACCTCGCGACGGCTGCCGCTGCAACCGCGCAGTGGTCGACTCTGCCAGGGGCCGTTGTGGCCCTTCCGAGCACCCAGCACCACGACTCCGAGGTGCCGACGGACCGAGTAGGCAGTACGACCGCCGGCTTCGGCTGCGGCAACCGCCCCAGCCCGGCCCCTGCCTGCCCCGACGTGGTTTCCCCGCCGGGGCAGGTGATGGGCCCTCAGAGCCCCGTACAGTGCCGTCCTCATGCGACGGACCGTGCGCACCGTCGGCCTGGTATCCGGCCGAGGTGCCGTGAACACATCGAGTCGGTGCACAGTGATCCGCGGGTCAAGGACATCGCGAAAGCCAGAAGCCCGGATACGCCGACCTCATGCCCGCGGCCGATGACGACAAGCTGCCAGTGGCCGGCCTGGACCGGTCTCGTCGGCGGGGTTCCCCGCTCCCCTGTCCCTGACCCCGGAAGCGGGCCCCGGGTTGCTACTGGACGTCGACGAAGTCGCTGGCGGACGTCGCGGCGTCGGTGGATGTGGTACCCGCGTAGAAGAAGCGGTAGTACCCGTCGCCCTTCGCTGTCGTCGTGGCCGTCACCGCTCCGCCGGAGCCGCTGGTGACGGTTTTGAGGGTCGTGTACGTGCTGGTGCCCGACTTGCGGTACTGGAGCTTCACCGACACGTTGCTCAGACCCGCGTACGCATGGGTCTCCCAATTGGCGCGGGTGAGCGTGCCCTTGACCGTGATGGTCCGGCCATGAGCCACGGGTTCGGGCGAGGCGTTCGCGGTCAGCGTGGTGTTGCGCTTGATGTGCACGGAGCCGGCGTATCCGTCGCTGACGGAACCGCTCGGGCGGCCGTACACGATGGCGTACGCGTGCCAGGTGCCCGCATAGGAGTTCTTGGTCATGTCCACCTTGGGCGCCACGGTGAAGTGGACCGTGCACGTCGACGTCTGGGCATCGGCCGCCACGCAGGAGCCCGACCCCTCCTCGGCGGGCATCAGAACGCCGTCCCTGCCCTGGTCGTCGAAGGAGGTGCCGTGCCACAGGGCGACCCAGCCGCCGGTGACGCCGTCCGGGTCGGACGCCGTCACCGTGGCGGTGAACGACTTCTTGGCGGAGGTGCCGAGGACGATGTCCTTGCCTCCGTTGACGACGACCTTCGTGATCGTCGTGTCGTCATTGGTCATAGGCCCCGCGTGCGCCTGCGCGGCAGCGGGAAACGCCAGAGCCGAAGCGAGAACCAGGGCACCGGACAGAGCGGCGACCGAAGCGCGTATGCGCATATGCATCCCCACGGTGAGAAGAAGGGCCCCGGCTGGGCGTCCCCCGACAAGAGCCCATGGGCGCACGCATCGTACAGATTCTTTCGAGCCACGACGAGAGGTGAGGAACCCTCAATCCCTCCCTCGAGCCTCGTGCGCGCGTTCCCCTCCCCCGTTCTCGGGCAGCGGGCCGACGTGTGCCTGAGCCCGCGTCCGGCTGAGGGGGCCGACCGCGCGGTTCCCGGTGTCGATCGGCGGTCGTTGCGGGAGTGAGCGGGCGGGAGAGGATAGTTTCGCGGCATGGGTGTACGCGGTGGGCCCGGGCCGGAGACGAGACGTGGTACCGGTACGGGATTCGGGTCGGTGGTCGAGGCGGGGCCCGGCTCCGCGGCCGGCGGGTCGGTGCTGACCGTCGTGGTGGCGGCCGCGGCCAACCTGGGAGTCGCCCTCGCCAAGGCCGTCGTCGGCGTCATCGGCGGGTCCAGTGCCATGCTCGCGGAGGCGGTGCACTCGGCGGCCGACACGGTGACCGAGCTGATGCTCCTGACCGCCCTGAAGCGCGGCGCGAAGCCCGCCGACGAGGACCATCCCCTCGGGTACGGCCCCGCGCGCTACATCTGGGCGCTGCTCGCCTCCGTCGCCACCTTCGTCGGGGGCGGGGTGTTCGCCCTGTACGACGGCGTCCACGCGCTGACCCACGAGCGCAGCCCCGGCGACCCCCTGTACTCGTACATCGTGCTGGCGATCGCGTTCGTGCTGGAGGGACTCTCCCTACGCACGGGGCTCAAGCAGGCCACCGGGAGGGCGAGGCGCTTCCGCATGCCCTTCCTGCACTACCTCCGGCGCACCCCCGACACGGCGGTGAAGGCGGTCGTCCTGGAAGACTCGGCGGCCCTCATCGGGCTGGTGGTGGCGGCGCTGGGGCTGCTCGGCAGTCAGCTCACCGGGTCCGGTGCGTGGGACGGCGCCGCGTCCATCCTCATCGGGGTGCTGCTCGTCGTCGTCGCCTGGGTCCTGGGCCGCTCCAACACCGAACTGCTCATCGGCCGCGCGCTGCCCCGGCCGATGCGGGACGCGGTGCGCGGTGAGCTGATGGCTGTTCAGCACATCGACGACGTCCTGGAGTTGATCACACTCGTGCAGGGCCCGGAGGAGATTCTCATCGCCGCGAAGGTCGACTTCCGGGACATCTCCACGTCGGACCAGATCGAGTGGGCCTGCGAGGACGCCGAGGCGCGCCTGCGTGCGCTGCTTCCGGCGATCCGGCGCGTCTATCTGGACCCGACGCCGAGGCGCCGCGGCGGCTGAGGCGGCAGGCGCACCTCGGCTCGGGTGCGCCGACACCCGTCGGACGACACGCCTCGCCTCGGGTGCGGACGAGCCGCCGGCCGGCGTCGGCTAGCAGGACGTGGGCGGTGAAGGCGTGAAAGCCCTTCAGTTGCCGCCGACTCCCACGTGGCGCAGGGCCGCTGCCGCCGCCTTGGCGCCGCACATGCCGTGCGCCCCGGGGCCGGGCGGGGTGGCCGCCGAGCACTGGAAGACCCCGGGCAGCCCGGTGGAGTAGGGATCCAAGGTGGGCCTTGTCCCCAGGACCAGTTGGGAGACGGTCTCGGCGCCGGTCATGATGTCCCCGCCCGCGAAGTTGGGGTTGAACTCGGCGAAGTCACCGGGGCTGGTGACCTGGACGCCCAGGACGCGTTCGCGGGCACCGGGGGCGAAGCGTTCGATCTGGCCGAGGACGGCCTGCGTCGCGTCCCGGTCGTAGCCGTACGGGACATGGGCGTACGCCCAGACCGGGTGCACGTCGCCGACCGAACGGGAGGGATCCGCCAGATACTGCTGGCCGACCAGGACGAACGGACGCTCGGGCATACGGCCGGCCGCGACCTCCCGTTCCGCCCGCGCGACCTCGGCGATGGTGCCGCCCAGGTGGACGGTGCCGGCGCGGCGCGCGTGCGCGTTCCGCCAGGGAATGCCGCCCTCGACGGCCAGATCGACCTTGAAGGCGGCCGGACCCCGGCGGAAGCGCCGGTGGGCGGCGCGCACCCGGCGCGGCAGCCGGTCGCCGTAGACCGCCGCGATCTGGCCGGGGTCGAGATCGAGGAGGGTGACGTCGGCCGGCGGGATCTGCCGGTGGTCGGTGATGCGGACGCCGGTGTGGATCGTGCCGCCGTGCTCGCGCAGCACACTCTCCATGGCGCGCGCTATGGCCTGGGAGCCGCCTTCGGCCACGGCCCATCCGGCGGCGTGTCCGGCGGTGAGGATGCCCAGTCCGATCGCCGAGGTGAGCGGCCGGTGCAGGGGGCGGAACGCGTGCGCGGCGACGCCGGCCCACAGGGCCTTGGCCTGCGGGGTGGTGAAGAGGCGGGCGAGGGCGGTGGCCGGCAGAGCGGTCGGCAGACCGAAGCGCGCGAGGAGCAGGGGGTGCGAGGGGATCCGCAGGAGGGGGCCCATCACGTCCTGGGCCAGGGCGTCCCAGCGGCGTACGGAGGGCTCGACGAGTGCGCGGTAGCGGTCGCCGTCGGCGCCGAGCAGCCGGACGGTGTCCTCGACCGACTTCGCGAGGACCCCGGCGCTCCCGTCGTCGAGCGGGTGGGCGCAGTCGAGGTCGGCCAACAGCCAGCGCAGCCCGTGCCGTTCGAGATCGAGTGCGCGCAGGGCGGGCGAGGTGACGGCCATGGGGTGGATGGCCGAGCAGTGGTCGTGCAGCAGTCCCGGCAGCAGTGCCTCGTAGCTGCGGGTGCCGCCGCCGACCTCGTCCGCCGCCTCCAGCAGGGTGACGTGCAGCCCGGCCTTGGCGAGGAGGGCGGCGGCGGCGAGTCCGTTGGGCCCGCCGCCGACCACGACGGCGGACGTCATGAGGCGGCCCGGCCGCGCGGAGTCATGGATCTCACGGGGAGAAGTCTGCCGGTGGAGCCGCCCGCCCCACAAACCGGCCGGATCGGGGACGGGGCCGTCAGGGACGGGCGCCCGGTACCGCGGCCGTCTCTCTACGGCGCCTCAGCACTGGGGACGGCGGCCGTGGTTCGCGGAGTGCTTGCGGCGGGACTTCTTCTTGCGGCGTCGCTTCGAGGACATGGACCTCTCCTGACGGGGACGGGACGGGGACGGGCCGGGGACGGACGGAGACCGTGCGGCTCCGGAGAACGCACAGACGAGTACGTACCGACAAACACCGTATCTCTGGATGTTTCACACCTCTACCGGAGACCTGCGAGCGGGTGGCGGGGGTGGCCGCGGCGAGGGGAGGCACGGGCTCGCACCTCGACATCCGATTGATATGATGCGGAATGTCGGACTTGTCGATCTTCGTCCGGCTGTTCCGTCTCCGTCGGAGGAGCAGACATGACCGGTGGTCCCGAGCCGATCAGCGCCGAGGCCCGGCGCGGCCTGGAGCAGGAGCTGGCCGACCTGCGCGACGAGCGCCGGCTGGTCGCCGGAACCCTCAAGAGCGACACCGAGGTGGGTGATCAGGCCGACCAGGCCGACGAGTTGCAGCGCGCGGACCAGCTGGACCGCCTGGACCGCCGTATCGGCGACATCGAGGAGCGACTGCGCGAGGCGTCGCAAGCCGGTCCCGCCCCCACCGACGTGGTCGGGGTGGGCAGCACGGTCACCGTCCGCTTCGCGGACGGCTCGCAGGAGACGCTCCAGGTCGGCGAGGTCGCCGAGGCTCTGGACCAGACACTGGTCACCGCGGACAGCCCGCTCGGCCGTGCGCTCCTCGGCTGCCGCCCGGGCGACAGCGTGCAGTACGACACCCCGGACGGCCACGCCGGTGTGGTCGTCGTGTCGATCGGGGACACCCCCGGCGGGAACTGACACCTCGGGCAGGGACTACCCGGGAGCGAACCGGCGCGCGGACGGCCTCGGCCGACCGCGCGCCGTCCGCCTCAGCCCTCTTCGCCTTCGCCGGCCTTCGGCTTCCGCACGAGGCAGTGCAGCGAGTCGTCTCGCACATCGGCGACGATCGTGTCCCCCGGGTCCGCCTCGCCGCTGAGGAGCAGGGTGGCGATGCGGTTGTCCAGTTCCGCCTGGATGGTGCGGCGCAGCGGGCGGGCACCGAACTCGGGCTGATGGCCGTGCGCGATGAGGAGCTTCTTGGCGGCCTCCGTGACCTCCAGGTGCAGGCCCTGGGCGCGCACCTTGTGCTTGCTCATGTCCAGCAGGTGGTCGACGATCTCGCCCAGGTCGTCCTCGGTCAGGCTGTGGAAGATGATGATGTCGTCGATGCGGTTGAGGAATTCCGGCAGGAACCGGCCCCGCAGGTCCTCCATCAGCGCGTCCCTGAGTTCGGACACGTCGCCCTGGTGGTCGAGGATGCGGTGCGCGCCGATGTTCGACGTCATGATGATGACGCAGTGCCGGAAGTCGACGGTACGGCCCTGGGCGTCGGTCAGGCGGCCGTCGTCGAGGATCTGCAGCAGCGTGTTGAAGATGTCGGGGTGGGCCTTCTCCACCTCGTCGAACAGCACCACGCTGTAGGGCTGGCGGCGCACCTTCTCGGTGAGCTGGCCCGCCTCCTCGTAGCCGACGTATCCGGGAGGGGCGCCGACGAGCCGGGCCACGGTGTGCTTCTCCTGGAACTCGCTCATGTCGAAGCGGATCATGCGGTCCTCGTCGCCGAACAGCAGGGAGGCGAGGGTCTTGGCGAGTTCGGTCTTGCCGACACCGGTCGGGCCGAGGAACAGGAACGATCCCACGGGGCGGTTCGGGTCGCCCATGCCGGCGCGGTTGCGTCGTACGGCCTGCGAGACGGCGGTGACCGCCTCGTCCTGGCCGACGATCCGGTCGTGCATCTCGTCCTCGAGCCTGAGGAGCTTCTCCTTCTCACTGGCGGTGAGCTGGGAGACGGGGATGCCCGTGCGGCGGGAGACGATGTCCGCGATGTCGGCGGCCGTGACCGAGACGACGCCCTCCCGGCGCTCCTCGATACCGGCCAGTTCGCCCTCCACCTCGGCGATCTCCCGCTTCACCTCCGACGCCTTCTCGAAGTCCTCGGCGGTCACGGCCTGTTCGAGCTCCCGGCGGAGTTTGGCGATGCGGTCCTCGCGGCTGACGATCTCCGTGGAGCGGCCCGCGCTGCGCAGCCGCACCCGGGCGCCGGCCTGGTCCATCACGTCGATCGCCTTGTCGGGCAGGAACCGGTCGGTGATGTAGCGGTCGGACAGTTCGGCCGCGGCTGCCAACGCACCGTCGTCGAAGCGGACCTGGTGGTGCGCCTCGTAGGAGTCGCGCAGGCCTTCGAGGATCTGCACCGTCTCCTCGACGGTCGGCTCGGGGACCAGCACTGGCTGGAACCGGCGCTCCAGGGCGGCGTCCTTCTCGATGTACCGGCGGTACTCGTCGATGGTCGTGGCACCGACCACATGGAGTTCACCGCGCGCGAGCGCCGGCTTGAGCATGTTGCCCGCGTCCATGGCACCCTCGCCGGTGGCTCCGGCCCCGACGACGGTGTGCAGTTCGTCGATGAAGAGGATGATCTCGCCGCTGGCCGCCTGGACGTCCTCGATGACCTTCTTCAGACGTTCCTCGAACTGCCCGCGGTACTGCGCGCCGGCCACCATGCCCGACAGGTCCAGGGCGACCACCCGCTTGTTCTTCAGGCTCTCGGGGACCTCTCCCGCCACGATGCGCTGTGCCAGGCCCTCGACGATGGCGGTCTTCCCGACTCCGGGTTCACCGATCAGCACGGGGTTGTTCTTGGAGCGGCGGGAGAGGATCTCGACGGTCTGCTCGATCTCGTCGGAGCGGCCCACGACGGGGTCGAGCTTGCCCGCCTTCGCCTCGTCGGTCAGGTCGCGGCCGTACTCGTCCAGGGTCGTGGCCGGCTGCTTGCGCTCCGCGGCCGGTGCGTCTCCGCGTGCCGTCTGGTCGGCCAGGCCCGCGACGCGCTTGGTGTCCACGCCCTCGGCCTGCAGCAGCCGGGACGCGCCGGTGTCGCTGTCGCCGAGCAGGGCGCCCAGGATGTGCTCGGGGCCGATGTAGGACACGCCGGACGCCTGGCTGTGGGCGAAGGCGGCACTCAGGGTGCGCTTGGCCGCCGGGGTGAGGCCGGGCTGCGCGGAGGGCTCGACGGACTTGCGCGGCAGGATCTTCGCGATCTCGGAGGCCAGCGAGTCGGGGTCCACGCCGACCTGGATGAGGAGCCTGCGCGACGGGTCGACCTGTGTGGCCGCCCAGAGCAGGTGTTCGGTGTCGAGATCGGTCGTGCCGTTCTTAACGGCCCGCTGGGCGGCGAGGCTGAGCAGTTCCTGCGACGACTCGGTCAGCAGTCGTCCGATGGGCACACGCTGCACCGCCGGCGGCGAGGACGCGGGCGACATGCCGAAGAAGCGGTTGAACATCTCACTGAACGGATCCGAGGAACCGAACGGTGCGCCGAACGACATCGACATGACAGCTCCAGATGCGCGAGGGGGCGCGAAGGGGCCCGCGACGGGGGTTCGCGAGGGGGTCCGTACCTCACTGAACCCCCGTGCAGAGTGCCTCGCAAGCGGAGGGCAGCCGCCCCGGTCGGGCCTCCGTGGGGCTCAGGACCGCGGGGGTGCGGGCAGGTCGTCGAGGAAGGTGAGGGTCGGTACGTGGAAGAGACTGCCGGTGACCGGGACGGAGAAGTCGAGGATCCGGTCGTGCCGGCCCGGCTGCCTGCCGAGGAACATGTTCCGCAGCATTTCCTCGGTGACGTCCGGGGTGCGGGCGTACCCGATGAAGTAGGTGCCGAACTCGCCCTGTGCGATGTTCCCGAACGGCATGTTCTCCCGGACGATCTTGCGTTCGTTCCCGTCCTCGTCGGTGATGGTGTTGAGCGCGACGTGGGAGTCGTCGGGCTTCACCTCGTCGGGGAGTTCGACGTTGGCCTGCTTCGTGCGCCCGATGACCTTCTCCTGCTCGTCGGCGGTCAGGGCGTTCCAGGCGGCCATGTCGTGCAGGTACTTCTGGACGATCACATAGCTGCCCCCGCGGAAGTCCGCGTCCTCGTCGCCGATGAACACCGCGTCGTCGGCGAGACCGCCCTCGGGGTTCTCGCTGCCGTCCACGAATCCGAGCAGATCGCGCTCGTCGAAGAACTTGAAGCCGTGCACCTCGTCGACGACGGTGGCCGCCTCGCCGAGCCGGTCCCCCAGCAGCCGCGCGAGTTCGAAGCAGAGGTCCATGCGCTGGGCGCGGACGTGGAAGAGGAGGTCGGCGGGGGTGCCCCGGGCATGGTGGCGCGGTCCCAGCAGGTCGGTGAAGGGGTGCAGCTCCCGCGGGCGTGGGCCGCTGAAGAGCCGGTCCCAGGCCGCCGATCCGATGCCGACGACACAGCTCAGTTCCATGTCGGGGGCGCGGAAGGCCACGGAGCGGCGCAGGCCCGAGACGTCCTCCAGCAGGTCCCGGACGGTGTCCTCACCGTCCGGTGCGATCGTGGCGACGAGGAACACGGCGGCCCGGGCGGGCGGGACGACGACGGGCTGCGGCTCGAGCACGGGCGTGTGCCTCCTCATCGGGCTCTCCGGCACCGGGCTGTCGGTGTCGGGGCCTCCCGGACGCATGCCGCCCGGTTCGCCCCTACCGCACCAGCATGGCCCGGCAGGGCCGACTCAGCAGGTCGGGCGGCCCGGCCGGGCTCCGGGTCACCGGGTCACCGGGTCACCGGGTCACCGGGGGTCGACGCCCGGGGGCGGCTGCCCCTGCGTCCAGATCGGCCGGACCACGAGGCGGCTGAAGCGCCAGCCGTCGGGGGTGCGGCGGAGTTCGGCCTCGAACCGGCCGCCCACCGTGAACAGGGGGTCGGCGCCGCTGCCACGCAGGCGGAGCGTCGCCTCGTGGTGGACGTGGGTCATCAGGGCGTTCCAGGAGGCGGTGGCCCGTTCCGCCGTGGCGTCCGCGTCGGTGACGATCCCGGAGGCCATGTGCTGAGTGCGGTCGAAGCGTGCGAGCGCCTCCTCGGCGGCGGGGAGGGACTCGGCTCCCCGGGACACTCCCACGGGGGTCTCCATGAGCGCGTCGTCGGTGAAGAAGTCGCGGGCCCGCTCCGGTGCGAGCTCCCGTTCGTCGAGCAACCGGAAGAGCCGGTCGACGAGCATGCTGATCTCCGCGTGGTCCGTCTGCGTGGTCATGCCGAGAGCGTCCTACCTCAAGTCCGCTTGAGGTCAAGGCGGTGCTTTTGGGGTTGCCGTGCGCCGACGCCCGCGCTCGTTCCGTACATATTCGCCGGGTATTCGGGCGGACCGGAGCGCCGACGCCGCCGGAGGATGTCCTGTCGCTAGTGTGATCGGATGTTCCGTCAAGTGACCGACGCCGACACCGCCGTGGCCGCCGGCAGCGGCGACGTACCCGTCCTCGCCACCCCGAAGCTGATCGCATGGCTGGAGGCGGCGACCGTGGAGGCCGCCGCGCCCTTCACCGAACCGGGCCGCACCACCGTCGGTACGGCGATCCGTATCGAGCATCTACGCGCCACGCCCGTGGGCGGCCGGGTGGAGGTGTTCGCCGAGCCCCCGTCCTCCGTGGCGGGACGGCGGCTCACCTTCTCGGTGCGGGCCGTCGACGACTCCGGCCGGCTGATCGCCACGGGCGAGATCGACCGGGAGATCGTCGGCCGCCAGCGGTTCCTCGCGAGCCTGCCCCATCCGGCGGCCGACCGGTGATCCGGCCCGCGGACCGGTGCCGTCACACCGGTGTGTGCCCCTGGAGATAGGTGCGCACGGCCCTCGGCAGAGGGGCGCCGGCGGTGTCCGCGATGGCGGCCCAGCGCAGCCGCTCCGGGGCGAGGCGTGCGCCGTCCGACGGTTCCTCGCTCAGCAGTTGGCACACCACGGCCGGGGCCTCGTCCGCCCGTGCGCTGTCGTGCGGTCCCAGCGTCTCCGTGCCGTCGACGAGGTAGCCGCTGAGCTCGTAGACGACGCGCGCGGCGGTGGCCTGCGCCGACTCGGCCGGTTGCGGTGTGCCGGACGGCAGTTCCCACCCGTCGCCCGGGCGTACCAGCAGCACTCGTCCGTCGTACAGGACGAGTGCCTGCACCGCGCCCTCTCCGTGTTCCCGCGTCATGACCGGCCTTCCCTCCCCCGGCCCCCTGCCAGGTGCTCTCCCCCTACCCAGGGGCGCGCCGCGACGCACCTGTACCGGGGTCCGTCGCACCGCGCTTCGGGCCGTGCCGTCAGTACAGCACCGGCAGATCGGCGGGGCGCACCCGCAGGGTGACCGGCAGGGTGGCCTCCACCTCGCCGTCGGCGCCGTACGGGACGGGCCGGGACGCCTCGATGCGGAGCTCCTTGCCGCGCAGGACGCGCACCTCGGGGCGGCGGACGTGTTCGCCCGTCCTGAGCTCGTTCATGAGGGTGAAGAAGAGCCGGCGTGGCGCCTCCCGGATCATCACGATGTCGAGCAGCCCGTCGTCGACCTTCGCGTCGGGGGCGATGAGCCGGCCGGAGCCGTAGTAGGGGGAGTTGGCCGCGACGACGGTGTAGCCGCGGTGGGTGTGCTCCTCGCCGTCGACGGTGACGCGGTAGTCGGCCGCCCGCCAGGTGGTGACCGCGCGCAGGCCGCCCGCGTAGTACGAGGCGGAGCCACGCAGCAGACGGGCGTTGTTGGCGTGCCGGTTGGCCTCCGCGTCGACCCCGGCGTACACGCTGCCGAGGACGACGGTGCGCGGGTGGACGGCCGACTCCACCTCGATGGTGTCGACCGCCCGGGGTTCCGCGTGCAGCAGGATGCGGGCGAGTGCGGCGGGGTCGGCCGGCAGGTCCAGTGCCCGGGCGAAGTCGTTGCCGCGTCCGGCCGGTACGAGGCCCAGGACCGTGCCGGTGCCGCTCAGCGCACCGCCGATACCGCCGGCGATCCCGTCGCCGCCGACGGCGAGGACGATCCGGCCGCGTTCCCCCGCCCGGACGGCGATGTCCTGGGCGTGGGCGAGGCTGTGGCTGTACTCCGTGTCCAGCTCGGCCCCTGCCTCGCGGAGCAGCCGGGCCAGCTGGAGCAGGGTGGCCGCCCCGGTGGAGCCGCCCGCTGTGGGGTTGACGACGGCGGTGAACTGTCGCATCGGTGTGCCTTTCGGGGCGGGCGGGTCGGTGGGATCAGTCGGTGGGCAGCAGGACGCCGGGGTTGAGCAGTCCCTCGGGGTCGAGTCGTCGTTTCACGGCGCGCAGGGCCGAGATGCCGAGCGGGCCGGCCTCGCGGACGTACCAGTCTCGGTGGTCGGTGCCGACACCGTGGTGGTGGGAGATGGTGCCGCCGGCGGCGAGCAGGGCTTCGTTGGCCGCGTGCTTGGCCGGTTCCCAGTGGGCCACCGGGTCCTCGCCCTGGGCGCTGACGACCGTGAAGTACAGCGAGGCGCCGTTCTCGTACACGTGGGAAATGTGGCACATCACCAGGGGCGGGGTGCCGGCCTGGGTGAGGGTGTCCGTGAGCGCGGTGCGGACGGCCGTGTACAGCTCGGGGATGCGGGACCAGAAGGCCGCGGTCTCCAGGGTCTCGGCGAAGGCGCCGACCTCGAGCAGGGAGTCGCGCAGGTACGGCGCGGAGTAGCGGCCGTGGGCCCAGCGCTCGCCGGGCTCGGTGCCGACGAGGGTGCCACCGCACGCGGTCAGGACGGCGGCCGCCTGCTCGCGGCGCAGGGCGGTGTCCTCGGCGGTGCCCTCGTAGCCGGTGATCGCCATGCAGCCGGCGTCGCCCTGGGTCAGTCCGGCCCCGATGGCGTCGGGCTGTGCCAGGCCGATGAGCGTCTCGACCTCGTCGGACAGGCGCAGCACGGTCGGGCGGGGTCCGTCCTGGGCGAGCCGGCGCAGTGCCGCGGCTCCCTCCTCGAAGGACGCGAACCTCCAGCCTTCGTAGACACGCACCTCGGGCACCGGGCGGATCCGCACGGTGACGGAGGTGATGACGCCGAACGCGCCCTCCGAGCCGAGGATCAGCTGGCGCAGGTCGGGTCCGGCGGCGGAGCGCGGGGCGCGGCCGGTCTCGATGGTGCCCGCGGGGGTGGCGAGGGTCAGACCGAGCACCATCTCGTCGAAACGGCCGTATCCGGCGGAGGCCTGCCCGCTGGAGCGTGCCGCGGCGAAGCCGCCGATGGTGGCCCACTCGAAGGACTGCGGGAAGTGTCCGAGGGTGAACCCGTGCTCGGCGAGCAGCGCCTCGGCCTCGGGGGCGCGCAGGCCCGGCTGGAGGACGGCGGTCCGCGAGATCGGGTCCAGCTCCAGCAGGCCGCTCATACGGCGCAGGTCGAGGGCGACGAAGGCGCTGCGCTCGGGGGCGAGGCCGCCGACCACGGACGTGCCGCCGCCGAAGGGCACCACGGCCAGTGCGTGGGCGGAGCAGGCACGCAGGACGGCGAGGACCTCGTCGTGGGAGCCGGGCAGGACCACGGCGCGCGGGAGGTCCGAGAAGTCGCCGGCGCGGATGCGCAGCAGGTCGGGCGTGGACTTTCCGCGGGTGTGCCGGATGCGGCTCTCCCCGTCCGTGCGGACGTACGCCTCGCCGCCCACGGCTTCGGCAAGGGCCTTCAGGGCCGCGGGATCGGCCGTGTCGGCGGGCAGGCCGATGTCCTCCAGGGTGAGCGAGGGAGTGGTGCGCGGCTTGACGCCGAGCATGTCGCGCAGCAGTCCCGTCACCGAGTCGGGCAGCGGCGCCGCCTTCGCCGGGTCGCCCCAGCCGTTCCACAGCATGTCCATTGAACGGTCGTCCTCACAGGTCGGTGTGCTCGGTTTCGCGCGGCTCGGCTGCCGTCCCGGGACCTCGGCCGCTTCCGTCCGATCCCCGGGGCGTTACACTGTGACACATGACGCCTATTCGTCACAACGGTTCGGACAGCGATCATGTGCTCGACGCGGTGCGCGACTGCGTACTGGCCGTCGGCGTGCGCCGCACCACGCTCGCCGACGTGGCCCGCCGCGCGGGCGTCTCCCGGATGACGCTGTACCGGCGCTGGCCGGACCTGCGCACCCTGGTGGGCGACCTGATGACCCGCGAGTGGATCGACGTGGCCTCCCGCGCGATCCCCCCGGCAACACCGGGCACCGGCACGCGCGGCCGGATCGTGGACGGGCTGGTGGCCGGGACCGAGGCGTTCCGGGCGCACCCCCTCTTCCGCAAGATCGTGGACGTCGATCCGGAACTGCTGCTCCCCTACGTCCTCGACCGTCGCGGAGCGAGCCAGGAAGCGCTGCTGGCGCTGCTGGCCGACGCGCTGCGCGAGGGGCACGCGGACGGCTCCGTGCGCCCCGGCCACACCGAACGACAGGCTCGCGCCCTGCTGTTGACCGTGCAGTCCTTCACCCTGTCCCTGCGCACGATGACCGACGAGGACGATCCGGAGCTGGACTCCGCCGCCTTCCTCGGTGAACTGCGCACCCTCCTGGAGAGGACCCTCACGCCATGAGCCACACCGAGGCCGCACCCGGCTCGTCCCTCAGCGCACCCCGCCGGATCCGGGAACTGGCCGAGGCCGCGGACGGCCGGGTGGCCGACGTCCTGGTCGTCGGCCTCGGCGCCACCGGGGCCGGCGCCGCCCTGGACGCGGCCGCCCGCGGTCTGGACGTCGTCGCGGTGGACGCGCACGACCTCGCCTTCGGCACGTCCCGATGGAGCTCCAAGCTCATCCACGGCGGGCTGCGCTACCTGGCTTCCGCGCAGCTCGACGTGGCGCACGAGAGCGCCGTCGAACGCGGGGTGCTGATGACCCGTACGGCTCCGCATCTGGTGGCCGCGCAGCCGTTCGTGCTGCCGCTGACACCGCTGGTCTCCAGGGCCCAGGCCTCGCTCGCCTGGGCCGGGTTCCGGGCCGGGGACATGCTGCGGCTGGCGGCCCGGACTCCGCGGCAGGTACTGCCCGCGCCGCGCCGCCTGTCGGCGACGGAGGCACGGCACCTGGCGCCGTCGGTGCGTGCGGCGGGCCTGCGGGGCGGTCTGCTGTCCTGGGACGGCAAGGTGACGGACGACGCCCGGCTGGTGACCGCCCTGGCCCGGACGGCCGCCGCGCACGGCGCCCGGGTGCTGACCCGGGTCAGGGTGCTGGAGCTGACCGGTAGGGGCGCCCGCGTCCGCGACGAACTGACCGGCGAGGAGGGCGAGATCAGGGCCCGTGCCGTGATCAACGCCGCCGGTGTGTGGGCGGACGGCCTCGTCGACGGCATCCGCATCCGCCCCTCCCGCGGCACCCACCTGGTCCTGCGCTCCGAGCGGCTCGGCGACCTGCCCGCCGGCCTCCACATCCCCATCCCCGGCGAGACCAACCGCTTCGTGCTGGTCCTGCCCCAGGGCGACGGCCGGGTGTACGTCGGCCTCACCGACGAGCCGGTCGAGGGCGGGATACCCGACGTGCCGGAGGTCCCCGAGACCGACATCGGCTTCCTGCTGGACGTGCTGGGTTCGGCCCTGGACACACCCGTGTCCCGGGAGGACGTCGTGGGCGCCTTCGCCGGTCTGCGCCCCCTGCTGGACGCCTCCGGGCACGACGGGTCCGCGGGGGTACCCGCCCGGACCTCCGACATCTCGCGCCGGCACGCGGTGCTCACCTCACCCGACGGCGTCACCACGGTGGTCGGCGGCAAGCTCACCACCTACCGGCGGATGGCCCAGGACGCCGTGGACGCCGCCTCCGCCGCCCGGGGGCTGAGCGCCGCTCCCTCCCCCACGGCCGCACTGCCGCTGGTCGGCGCCGCCGCGCCCGAGCGGCTGCGGGCCCTGCCCGTGTCGCACCGCCTGGTCCGCCGCTACGGCACCGAGGCCGCCGCCGTCCAGGATCTCGCGGCCTGGGATCCGTCCCTCGCCGAGCCGGTGCTGCCCGGCCACCCCGTCACCCGGGCGGAACTCCTCTGGGCGGTCCTGCACGAGGGCGCCCTCGACGAGTCCGACCTCCTGGACCGCCGCACCCGCATCGGCCTGGTCCCGGCGGACCGCGCCGAGGTGCTCACCACGGCCCGCGAGACCCTGGACCGGGCGACGACCGCGCAGTCCTGAGCCACCGGGGACGGCTCGTCACAACAGGCGGCGGATGTCGCCTCGGACGCGGTAGAAGCCGCCTGCCGCGGGGTGCAGGGCGTCGACGACGTAGCGCGCGCCGGGCTCGCGTATCGCCCGGGGGAACTGGACGTTCCACGAGGTGTCGTAGCCGTCGGACAGCACGTGGACGCGGAGTCGGCCGAACTCCTGGACGCACTCGACCACGACCGCCCCGGCGGGGACCTGGGCCACGGTGGCCACCGCCGCCACGGCGGTCGCGGGCGCGTAGGTCGGCAGCGCGGCGGCGAGCTTGACGTCCCGGACGACCGGCACGGTGCCCTGCTGGGCCGCGGTGACGGCCGCCTCGCTCGCGTCCACGCACACCAGCGAGCCGTCCGTGGTCACCAGGTAGAGCCGCTCGTCGCGGTACTGCATCGACAGCGCCGAACCGCCGCCCGTACCGAGCTTCCACAGCCGCGTGCCGTTCCGGTCGAAGCAGTAGACGGACGAGGCGGCGTCACCGGCGAAGACGAAACGTCCACCGGGCGAGGTGGCACAGGAGTACACCGCGCTGTCGCAGGCGTACGTCGCCTCGATGGCGCCGTTCGTCTTGGACAGCCGCTGGACCACGCGGTGGGCGGTGCCCGCGTACACCGCGTCGTCCTCCTGCCAGCCGAAGAGCACACCGCCCCGGGTGGCGCTGTGCCACAACTCGCCGCCCCCGTCCGGGGCGTAGGCCGTGACGCCCGACTGGTGGCCGTGGTAGACGGCCCGGTCGTCGGCACGGACCATCCAGGCGTGCTCGCCCCGGCTGCGGCGGGCCCACTGGTGTTCGTCCTCGTGGTCGATCACGGTGAGCCGGCCCTCACGGTCCGAGACGTTCAGGATGCCCTCGTGGATGTCCAGCCAGAAGATGTCGACGTCGGCGGCGATGTCGTACGCGGCGAACGGGAGCTTCGAGGAGAGGTCGTAGACCTTGCCGTCGTCGCAGCCCGCGTAGATCCAGAAGTCGTCCGCGACGAGGCACTTCACGCCGTCCGGCAGGTTGAACCGGGCGCGCACCGAGCCCTCGTGGTCCAGGGTGTATACGTCGCCGGCCTGGTTGCCCACCCAGCAGTGCTGGTCGTCGACGTGGATGCCGAAGGCCGCGGAGCCCGTGCGGAACCGCCACAGGACCGGTGCCACGGCACGGGCGGTGGACGGAGCGGAGCTGACCTGACGGCGGGTCACCGAACGCGGGGCGCGCTGCCCCTGGACGGCGGGGGCGTACCCCTTGCGGACCTTCTCCCCCACCTTCTTCGCGGCGGCGGCCCGCGCCTTGTCGACGGTCGGGAACGTCGTCGTCTGCGTCTGCCCGGCGGCACCTATCCGTCCGTACCGCACCGTCACCGTCTGGCCGTCGACGGTCACTTCGTAGAACTTGTGGGCGCCGTCGCCCTCTTGTGACAGCTCCAGATACGTCGTCGACACCACGGACGCCGCGGACATGGCAGACCCCTCCCCAGGACGGACCCGCGGCCGTTCCGGCAGGTCCCCACTGCTGAGAACCGTAAGGGGAGCCACTGACAACGCCCCGGCGACGGCCCGTCCGTGGGGCGCCGGCGGGCCCGGACCGGCGGTGGGGCGGCCGCCGGGCCGGGCCGTGGGGCGCGGGTCAGCCGAGGGTGACCAGGCCTCGGTAGTCCTCGGTCCACAGGTCTTCGTCCGCGTCCGGCAGGAGCAGGACGCGGTCCGGGCGCAGGGCGTCGAGCGCGCCTTCGTCGTGGGTCACCATGACGATCGCGCCCGGATACGAGCCGACGGCGGTCAGGACCTCGTCCCGGGAGGCCGGGTCGAGGTTGTTCGTCGGCTCGTCCAGCAGCAGCACGTTCGCCCCGGAGTGGACGAGTCCGGCGAGTGCCAGACGCGTCTTCTCCCCGCCCGACAGCACGGCCGCGCACTTGTCCGCGTCGTCCCCGGCGAACAGGAACGCGCCCAGGACGCGCCGTGCCTCGCCGGCGTCCAGCCGCGGCGCGGCCAGGGTCAGGTTCTCCAGCACGGTACGTCCGGTGTCGAGGGTGTCGTGCTCCTGCGCGAAGTAGCCGAGGCGCAGCCCGTGACCGTGCACCACCCGCCCGGCGTCCGGTCGTTCGGCCCCGGCGAGCACCCGCAGCAGGGTGGTCTTGCCGGCGCCGTTCAGGCCGAGCACGACCAGACGGCTCCCCCGGTCCACCGCCAGGTCCACTCCGTCCAGCACGCGGTGGCCGCCGTAGGACTTGGACAGGCCGATCGCGCCGAGCGGCATGCGCCCGCACGGGGCCGGCTCCGGCAGCCGGATCCGCGCGGTCTTCTCGGCGCGCCGGGCCGGCTCCAGCTCGGCCAGCATGCGGTCGGCGCGGCGGGTCATGCTCCGGGCCATGGTGGCGGTGGCGGAACGGGCCTTCATCCGGTCCGCCTGTGTGTGCAGCGCGGCGGCCTTGCGTTCGGTGTTCGCCCGTTCCCGGGTGTGACGTCGTGCGTCCGTCTCCCGGCGGGTCAGGTAGGTGTGCCAGCCGGTGTTGTGGATGTCGATCGTCGCGCGCGTGGCGTCCAGGTGGAACACGCGGTTGACGACGTCGGCGAGCAGGTCCGTGTCGTGGCTGATCACCACCAGGCCGCCCCGGTGGCCCTGGAGGAACGTGCGCAGCCAGGTCAGGGAGTCGGCGTCGAGGTGGTTGGTCGGCTCGTCCAGCAGCAGGGTGCCGTCGGTCCCCCCGAACAGGATCCGGGCGAGTTCCACGCGGCGCCGCCGGCCGCCGGACAGGGCGCCGAGCGGTTCCGCCAGCACACGTTCGGGCAGGCCGAGTCCGGCCGCCACACGGGCCGCCTCGGCCTCGGCCGCGTATCCGCCGCCGGCCTGGAAGGCCGCTTCGGCGCGGGCGTAGGCGGTCATCGCCCGTTCCAGCGCGCCCGGCCGGTCGGCCGCGGCCATGGCAGCCTCCGCCCTGCGCAGTGCGTGCAGCGCGGTGTGCAGTCCGCGGGCGGACAGCAGCCGGTCGGTGACGGTCATGGCGGGGTCGGCGGCGCGGGAGTCCTGGGCGAGGAAGCCGACGCGCCCGGTGCGGGCGACCGTGCCCGCGGCGGGCGCCGACCTGCCGGCGAGCGCGGTCAGCAGCGTGGTCTTGCCGGCGCCGTTGCGGCCGACCAGACCGATCCGGTCCCCGGGGGAGACGGTGAGGGAGATGTCGGAGAGCAGCAGGCGCGCGCCCGCGCGCAGCTCGACACCACGAACGGTGATCATGAAGGAACGCTCCGAATAAGCGAAAGGACACACTTCTGGCGTGGAAGCGGGTCCTCAGCTAGGAGATTCGGGGCGTGGACATGCCTTCACGCTAACGCAGGGGCTCGGAGCGCGGTACTCGTTTTCCGTCCCGACGGTCGGGCGTACGTCTCGCGGGACGGAGGATCACCCCGTCAGGGCGTGGCCGTGACCTCGACCTTCGCGAGGCGTCCGATCTCGTCGAAGTGGACCTCGGCAGCGCTGCCTCCGGGCAGGTCGGCGGTGATCCGGGCGGGCGCCGCACGCTGGGGCAGGCCGTGGTGGTCGAAGTAGCCGCCGACGACATGCCGGGCGGAGAAGCCGATCAGGCCCGCTCCGGTCAGGAGGACCCGTGGCAGGGTGACCGGGTCGGGGGCCGCACGGGGGACCTGCGCGTCGTCGGGGAGGAAGTACACCCGGGTGTCCCCTCCGGCGGGCACGCCGATGTAGCCAGGTGCTCCGGTGATTCCCATGCCGGTGAAGGCGAGCATCTCCGCCGCGCGCCGCGGATCGGTGAAACCGGACAAGTCCAGGGTTTCCTCGGAGAGTTCCGCGATCCCGTGCGCCTGTCCGTACCGCTCGACCGCCACGGCCGCCGCCACGACCTCGGTGCCCCGCAGGCCCGGGTTGGCCCATCCCCACATCCAGGTCCGCTCGGCCGTGTCGTAGGTCCCCAGTACGGCGACCCGCAGGTCCAACTCCCCCTGCCGGTAGGCGCATGCGGCCAGGTCGGCGCTCCACGGACCGTCGGGCAGGAAGCCGGTCAACACCTCGAGCTGGGCCGCACCCCAGGCGGCGTGCCGTTCGGCCTCCAGCAGGAAGGCGTCGCTGAATTCACTGATCATGCCCCGACCTTAGAGGTCACGGTCGCTTCCTTGGTGCTCGCGGTCGTTGCACGGCTCATGGTGGACCTGGTTGAGCGGCCGGCGCCGGAGGAGTTGGGGGAAATGTTCCGCGCGGTGGTGCTTCCGACCGAGGTCGTACGCCCGCACGGCGGGGGTCGGCAGCGGGTCTGGGCCCGGCTCGTCAACGTCATCCTCGACGAACGGGGCGCCCGCGGTGCGCTGGACCGGCCAGGTGCGCGGTCGGCTCGGGCAGCATCCGGGCCGCGACGTCACGCCTTCAAGGCGATGAGCCGGTACAGCGGATCCGGGCGTGCCGCGTCCTGGTCCGGGAGCTCAGCGAGCCGTCGGCACACGTCGGTCACCTGGCCCGCGGCCGCATGCGAGGACCACGGGATGTGCCCCGCCTCGATCACCTCACGCCACCTGCGCGGGCTGCGGCCCTGCCCCGTTCCGGGGAACACGGTCTGTCCTGCAAGACCCAGCCCCCACTCCGCGGCCCGACCAAGCACGAGTGCGGAACCGTCGGGCACCCGGGGTGCGTACGGCCCGCGCCCCCTCGTCAGGCGCTCATGAGCCGGCTGAACCTCTCGGTGTCGATGTTGCCGCCGGAGGCGATGACGCCGATGCGGGGCGGCAGGTCGAGGTGGCCCGCCAGGAGCGCGGCGAGAGCGGTGGCGCCGCTGGGCTCCAGGACGATCTTCAGGCGCTCGAAGGCGAAGCGCATGGCGCCGATGATCTCCTCGTCGGTGACGAGCGTGACGGCGTCCACCAGGCGCTGGTTGATGGTGAACGTGATCTCGCCGGGGGTGGGCAGGGCCTGTCCGTCGGCGATGGTGCGGGGCACGGGCACGGTGACGCGCCCGCCGCTCTCCAGGGAGCGTTTGGTGTCGTCGCCTGCTTCCGGCTCCACGCCGACCACCCGGACCCCGGGATGCAGGGCCTTGGCGGCGATGGCGCTGCCGGCGATGAGGCCACCGCCACCCACCGGTACCAGGAGGGCGTCCAAGGGGCCTGTCTCGTCGAGGAGTTCGAGGGCGGCGGTGCCCTGGCCTGCGATGACATGCGGATGGTCGTAGGGCGGGATCAGGGCGAGACCACGATCTTCGGCGAGCGCTTCGCCGAGGGCGGTGCGGTCCTCGGTGTAGCGGTCGTATGTGACGATCTCGGCCCCGTACCCGGCGGTGGCCTCCCGCTTGGAGCGGGGGGCGTCCTCGGGCATCAGGATGACGGCGCTGGTGCCCAACTCGCGGGCCGCCAGGGCGGTGGCCTGGGCGTGGTTGCCGGAGGAGTAGGCGGCGATGCCCTTCGCGAGCTGTTCCGGGGAGAGCTGGGCGGCGGCGTTGTAGGCCCCGCGGATCTTGAAGGCTCCGACGCGCTGGAAGTTCTCGCACTTGATGAACACCTCCGCGCCGACACGGGCGTCGAGGGTGCGGGAGGTGAGGACGGGGGTGCGGTGGGCGACGCCTTCGAGTCGTACGGCGGCTTCCCGGATGTCGTCGAACGTCACGGGCAGGGCGGCGGCCATGGCGGTGTCCTCTTTCCACGTGGTGCCGCTGGTCACGGCGTCGTCTTCGCGTAGTTGTAGACCGTCGCGCGGGAGACGCCGAGCAGATCGGCGATGGTCTGCGCCGCGTCCCGCGAGTCGAAGTGGCCGTCCCGGTGGAGCTGCCGTACGAGGGCTCTCTTGTCCTCGCGGCTCAGCGACCGGGGGGTGGCGGCACGCCGGGCGCACAGTTCCTCCACCGCTCGGCGCAGCTCTCGCGCGTTGCGGTCCCGCAGCGTCTCCAGCGGCTGGTCCCGGTGCGCGGTGTCGGTGGCCACGAGGTTGGCCAGGGTGAGCGTCAGGGGTGACAGCACGGAGACGTCGAGATTCAGGCAGAGCGCGGCGACGTACTCCCCGTCGGCGTTGCGGATGCCGATGGACGTGCTCTTCGCCGGGCGGCCGTCGGGGAACCGGTTGGGGTAGTTCTGGACCACGTCGGGGTATGCGGGGTCGGCGATCCGGGCCAGACCCAACTCGGTTGCGGAGTCGCCGACCTGACGCCCCGACAGGTTGTTCTCGATCGCCCGGACCGCGTGGTCCGGGTCCCGCAGGTCGTGCAGCACGACCTCGCACAGTCCGGGGAACATCCGGCCGAGCGCTACGGCGATCTTCTCGGCCTCCCGGATCAGGTGCTCGTCCAGCTCCGCGAGGTCCGGCCGTGCCGGGGGTGCCACGCCGAGGTCGTCCTGCGACGCCTCGACCGAGGATTCGCGCACCCGGCCCTCCTTGGAATTCCCGTCCATCTCTGGACGGAAAGACTAAGGAGCGTGCCGGGCTCTGTCCAGTGCCCGCCGGAGCGGGAGCCGCCCGTCAGGCGGCCAACTGCGGGTACATCGCGGCCAGGTCTCCCGAGAGCCCCGCCTTCACCTGTCGGGACACGTCGTCCGCCAGGACCTCGAACGCGCCGGACTCGACGCCGTCGAGCGCCAGGGCGGCCACGTCACCGGGCGCGGACTTCGGGGCGTCGACGTGCGCGGCCATGTCCGTGTCGATGTAGCCGACATGCAGTCCGGTGACCTCGATACCGCGCGGACGCAGCTCCAGGCGCAGGGTGTTGGTCTGCGACCACAGGGCCGCCTTGGTGGCGCTGTAGGAGCCGGCGAGGCCGATCCAGGAGAGCACGGAGTGGACGTTCAGCAGGTGTCCGCCCCCGTTGCCCTCGATGACCGGTGCGAAGGCGCGGGTGACCAGCAGCGGTCCGAAGAAGTTCGTCTCGAACTCCGCACGGATGTCACCGACCGCCGAGTCGAGGAAGGAGGTCGCGCCGAGGGAGACGCCGGCGTTGTTGACGAGCAGGGTGACGTCCGGGGCCTGGGCCACCGCGGCCCGGACGGACGCCGGGTCGGTGACCTCCAGGGCGAGGGGTACGGTGTCGGGATACGAGACGCTGCGGGGATCGCGGGCGGTGGCGTACACCTTGGCGGCGCCGCGCGCGTACAGCTCCTCGACCAGCGCCTTGCCCAGTCCGCGGCTGCCGCCGGTGACCAGCGCGACGGAGTCCTTGATCGCAGTCATGGTGATATCTCCCAGTAGTGGAAACCGATCGGTTTCCACCAAGGTAAACCGATCGGTTTCCCACGGCAAGCGGAACGGTCCACGAGGTGGACCGGACATGGGCGCACGGCGGCGTCCCCGAGCAGCGGGGCCGGCCAGCCGCGTCCCGACCGCCCAGCTGCCGGCCGGGCACAGGAGTGATCGTCCCCCTCGCCTCTCACCCCCGGCGGAACTCCCCAGCCCCTCGACCAACCCCCCGTGCACACCTCCATACCGGCGGCCGAATCGATGTGGCCAAATCGATTTGGCCGCCGTCCACGGCCGGATCGTCGAGGCCTGAGCCGAGCGAGCCGAACGGAGCCCGCGCGTGTCCAGTCCCGCACATCCCGTCGACCCCACTCCCCCGCCCACCGGCACCTCCGGTGCGGTCCATCCCGTGGACGAGTCCCGGCCCCTCGGCCGGATCCTGGTCTTCGGCGTCCAGCACGTCCTCGTCATGGCGGCGACCCCCATCTCCGCGATCTTCCTGATGAGCGCCACCCTACGGCTCAGCCCCGGGATCACCGTCGATCTGCTCTCGGCGGCCCTGCTGCTGTCCGGGATCGGATCGCTCGTGCAGTCCCTCGGTCCCTGGAAGTTCGGGCCGCGACTGCCGTTCGTGATGCTGCCGGGCGGCGCGCCCCTGATCCTGTTCATGGCGATCGCGCAGCAGCACGGACTGCGTACGGCCACCGGCGCGGTGATCCTCACGGCGGCCTTCACCTTCCTGGTGCTGCCGCTGTTCGCACGGCTGCTGAAGTTCTTCCCGCCGCTGGTCATCGGCACGATGATCGTCATCGTCGGCGTCAACCTCGTGAAGGTCGGCGCGCTGCTGGCCACCGGGCACCCGGGTGCGCCCGGCTTCGGCGATCCGGCGCGACTGGGGCTGGCGTTCGCCACCATCGGCCTGATCGTCCTGTTCACCCGGTTGCTGCGCGGCATACTGCGGCAACTCGCCGTGTTGCTGGGCCTGGCCGGGGGCACGGCCCTCGCCTTCGCCCTCGGTCAGGTCCACCTGGACGCGGCGCTCTCGGGCGGGCTGGTCGGCGTACCGCGGCCCTTGCCGTTCGGGGCGCCCGTCTTCGACCTGCTGGCCGCGCTGCCGCTGATGCTGTACAGCCTCGCGTCCATGGCGGAGGCGACCGGGCAGACCGTCATCAACGCGGAAGCGGTCGGCAAGGACATCGACGTCCGCTCGGACGTGCCGCGAACCGTACGCGGGGACGCGCTGACCTCTCTGCTCGGCGGTTGCTTCGGGCTGCCGCTGATGGTGACCAGCGGGGAGAACATCGGGATCGTGCGGGTCACCGGCGTGCGCAGCCGGTACGTGACGGCCGCCGCGGGCGTGGTCCTCGTCGTCCTCGGTTTCCTCACCCCGGTCGCGCGGGCGATCAGTGTGATGCCCTCCGCGGTGGTGGGAGGCGCCGCCATGGTCGTCTTCGCGGTGATCACCGTGCTGGGTGTGCAGATGCTGCAACGGGCCCGGCTGGAGGACCACACGTCCATGGTGACCTGCGCCGTCGCCCTCGCACTGGGGCTGCTGCCGATCCTCGTCCCCGGGGTGTACGCCGGATTCCCGTCCGGCGTACGGATCCTGCTGGAGAGCGGGGTCGCCGTGGGCGCGTTCGTCGCGGCCGTCCTCAATGTCGTCTTCCACCATCCGTGGCGACGTGGCGAGGCCGTCACGGCCCGGCCGGCCGAGGCGCCGGGCCCGGCCGCCCGCGTATGAGCGCCGCCTGCCGCACCCCCACCACGACCAGCCGTCCGCAGCTCTGCCCGCAGCCTACGGAGAACCATGACCGACCCCACCCACGACCTGCTCCGCCACGACACGCTGCTGCTGGTCCCCGGCGTGACGCTGACCCCCGACGGCCCGCTGGACCGGCACGCCGTCCTGGTGCGGGACGGTGTCTTCGATGACGTCGGCCCCGTCGAACGACTCCTGCGCACCCACCCGTCGCTGACACCCGTGCGGCTGCCGGAGCACGTGCTGATGCCCGGCTTCGTCGACACGCACCACCATCTGACCCAGAGCTTCGGCGGCGCCCTCGCCTTCGGGGAGCCGTCGGAGATCTTCCGGCGGGTGTGGGTGCCCCTGGAACGCGCCCTGGACGAGGAATCGGCCTACGTCGCCGCCAAGTTGGCCGCGCTGGAGTCGCTGAGGGGCGGCTTCACGACCGTCGCCGAGTCCGGCACCCGAGCCGCCGTGGACGTCGACGTGGTGGCCTCGGCCACGCGGGACGCGGGCATCCGCTGCCTGCTAGGACTCGTCTGCAACGACGCCTCGGACGGCACCGGCGAGGACGCCGACCCGCGGGCCGTGCTCGCCGCCGCCGAGAGGCATCTGGCGCGCTACGGCGGCGGCGACCTCGTCCACCCGTCGCTCGCCGTGTCGGTGCCGGAGGCGGCCACCGCGTCCACCCTGGCGGCCACGGCACGGCTCGCCGCCGAGGCGGGAGCGGTGGTGCAGATCCACGTGAACGAACACCTCGTCGCCGTCGAGCGGTCCCTGGTCCGGCACGGGCTGCGGCCGCTGGAGCATCTGCGCCAAGTCGGCGCACTCGGCCCGCAGTTGCTGGCCGCGCACGCCACCCTGCTCACGCCGTCGGAGGTGACGCTGCTCGCCGACAGCGGCGCCGCGGTGAGCTACAACCCGGTGGCAAGCGCCTGGAAGGGCAACGCGGTCGCCCCGGCGACCGCGTTCGCCGAGCGTGGTGTCCGGTTCGGGCTGGGCACGGACGGCACGCGCGGGGACGGTTTCCGGCTCGCGGACGCGGCCGAGTTCGCGCAGCGGCTCACCTACGGCCTGGCCAGCGGCGACTCGTCCTGCGGTGCCGGCTGGACCTGGCTGGAACGGGCCACCGCGGGCGGTGCCGAGGCGGCCGGACTCGGTGGGCTCACCGGGCGCGTCGCCCCGGGCGCCGCCGCGGACTTCCTGCTCGTGGACGTCGGCGGGCCGGAGATGCAGCCGTCCTGGGACCTTCCCTGGGAGCTGGTCCGGCGGGGCAACCGGGACCAGCTCACCGCGGTGTTCGTCGCCGGCCGGCTGCGGCTGTGGCGGGGCTGGCCGTCGGACTGGGACGGCCCGGCCCTGGTGCGCCGGGCCGCCGCGCTGGGCCGGCGGGTGGTACGGCGGGCGCAGGTGGTCCGGGCCCACCCGACCTCGGTGGCCGCGAGGAACCGCGGGGCGACGGTGCCCTCCCCGTGCCCCGGATCCTCCCCCGACGCGGCAGGGTCCGCCGTAGCGGCAACGGCCGCCCCCGTCACGGCTCCCGCGCGTCCCGAGGGCTGTCCGCGATGAGCGGCGGCATGCTCGCGGTGCTGGCGCTGACCGTCGCGGCGGCCGCGTTCGTGCAGGGCGCCAGCGGCCTGGGGTTCGCGCTGATCGTGGCCCCGGTCGCGGGACTGCTCGACCCGGGTCTGCTGCCGGTGTTCGTGCTGACGGCGATGATCCCGCTCAACCTGTACGTCGCCTGGCGCGAACGGCACAGCCTCGACCTGCGTGGCGCCCGGTGGATCACGGCGGCCCGGCTGGCGGCGACGCCGGCGGGACTGGCGCTGCTGTGGGCGATCCCGGAGAGCGACCTCGGGGCCGTGGTCGGAGCGGCCACCGTACTGGCGGCCGTGGTCAGCCTGGTCGTGCCCGCCTTCGCGCCGGGGCCCGGCGCCTACATGGGCGCCGGACTCGTCACCGGCCTGACGGAGACGGCGACCGGGGTGGGCGGGCCGCCTCTCGCCCTCGTCTACCAGCACCGGCCGCCCGGGGAGCTGCGGGCCACGGTCGCCGTCTGCTTCCTGGTCGGCGAAGTCGCCTCCCTCTGCCTGCTGTTCGTCACCGGGCGGGGCCGCGCGGCGGACATGGGCTGGGCGCTGCTGCTGCTGCCCGCGCTCGCGGCGGGGGCCTGGCTGAGCCGGCTGGTGCACCAGCGCGTGGACACGCGGAGGATGCGCGCCTTCGTCCTCGTCTTCGCGCTGGTGTCGGGGGTGGTGCTGATGGCGGGCACCTGACCGGGCGAGTCCGCCTCAGTCGGCGGTCCGTTCCGGTCCCCCGGCCGGGCCCGGCACCGCCCGGTCGTCGGGGCCGGCCAGGTGCGGCCGGCGCAGTGACGAGGCACGCGGGACCAGCCGGGGCTCGGGCGCGGGCCTCACGCGCCCGGCGGCCGGCGACTCCCCCTCGCCGAGGGGGCGTCCGCCGCCCAGCCGGGCGAGCAGCAGCTCCACCGCGTCCCCGGCGGCCCGGTCCAGGCGCAGGTCGACCGCGGTGAGCGGCGGCTCGCAGGTCCGGGCCCGCAGTCCGTCGTACCGGGTGACGACCATGACGTCGTCGGGTACGCGGCGTCCCGCCTCGCGCAGCGCCCGTACGGCACCGACGGCGAAGGCGTCGACGAGGACGCACAGCGCGTCGACGTCCGGGTGTTCGGCGAGCAGCGCGGCACAGCGCTCGTATCCGGCCTGTTCGCCGCCGTCCTCCGGCACGCAGGCGACGACCGGCGGCCAGCCGTGTGCGGCCGCCGCCCGTTCGTAGGCCGCGCGGGCGTCGACCGCGGAGTGGCGGGTGCCCGCGCCGACGACGAGCGCGGGGTGCCGGGCGCCCTGCGCGCGCAGGTGCTCCAGCAGCAGGTCGACGACCTTGCCGCCGTGCAGGTCCACGTAGGGTGCGTCGTCGTCGGGGCCGGTGGGCCGGCCCAGGGCGACGTACGGCAGGCCGCGCTCGCGCAGTTGGGCCACGGCCGGGTCGTCCGCCTCGGGTTCGACCACGATCGCGCCGTCGATGTCCACCGAGTACAGGGCGGACGCGGACTGCACGGGCGGGATCAGCACGAGGGCGTACTCGTGGACGAGGGCCCGCTCGGCGGCCGCCGCGGCCACCTCCATGTAGAACCCCAGGCGCGAGGGGCCGCCGGCCACCGCGAAGGGCATGGAGGAGGCGAGCGCGATGGCCCTGGCCTGCCCCCGGCGCAGCCGCTGGGCGCGCAGGTTGGGCCGGTAACCCAGTTCCGCCGCGACCCGCTTGATGCGCTCGCGGGTGCGGGGGTCGACCTTGCCGATGCCGTTGAGAGCGTGGGACACCGTGGTACGCGACACCGACGCCGCCTCGGCGACGTCGGCGATCGTGGGCCGGCGGTCGCCTCGGGGCATGGTCATGCGCCCATCTTGCCTCAACCGCCGGGTGCCGGGACCGGCACCCTCGCCCGCCCCACCGCACTCCGTCGACGGCGCGCCCCCACTGGTGCAGGGCGGCCCATGAGCTTGCCCCGGTCACGGAGAGTCGCGGCCGATGACCCGACGCCGATCTCAGCTCCACTCTTCTTGCTCTGCCGGAGGCACCGGTACTCGCCGTTCGTGCGGGCCGCGTGCGACATCCATGCCGTACCAGCGCTGCCCGTCCCCGTCAGCGGCCTCGGCGCCTGAGACGCAGGGCGCCGAGCAGCTGGGTGAGTACCCTGAGCGCCGCCTGCCGGCGGACGGGCTTGCGGGACCGGACGGAGGGATGAGGCCCAGGCCGTCGTCGCCGACCAACGGTTGCGCAGTTACGAGTTCGTGCACGCGACCTTCGGTGAGTATGTGACCGCTCGGCTCCTGGACCACGCGCTGCTCCTTCTGCCGACGCGGTTCCGGGAAGCAGAACGACTTCCGGATGACGCCGAGTTGTACGCACTGCTGTCCTTCACTCCGCTGACCGACCGGGCGCAGGTCGTTCAGAATCTTGCCGACATGCTTGACACCTGCCCGGACGAGGAGCGGGCGGAGCTGTCGGCTCTGCTCGTCCAGTTGTTCCGGGGAGTGCGGTGGGAGGGCACCCACCGCACGGACCACCCGCATGCACCGACACGCCGGACCAGGCCGTACCGCGACGCCGCCGGCCGGGACCTCGCCCGAAAACCGGCAGGTCAGCAGCTCCTACCGGCCGTGGCTTGGCACCTCCTCCGGGGCACGTAGCGACTCTCGCTGAACCCCAGTGCCGGGAGGGGAAGGAAGACTCGATCCCGCACCGCCCATCAGGGCGCCTCGGGGCGGGGCGCGGGCGCCGTCCTGCGAACCGGCGAAGACCGGCGGCGAAGGTGGAGGGCAAGCGCGCCGATCACCATCGGCGTCCGTCGGCACCTCTACCGTGCTGGCTTGTACGCACTCGCCCAGGTGAGGAGGGGTGTTGCCGGATCAGCCGCGGGAAGGACCCGCAGCCAGTGAGAGCGGTCTGTCCCTGTGGGTCTGGTCCTTGCTCGGGCTGTTCGCCGCCTGTGTGCCCGGGGCACTCCTCGTGGTGGAGAAGTCGGGCTCCGCGCTGTCCCCCGCACCGCTCGTACTGGTCATTCTCGCAGCTCTGGCCGGCTACCTGGTGGCCGTGCGGGTCGTGATCAGGGACAGATTCGGGCAGCGTCCGCGGCGGGCCCGACTGCTGGTGTGGGCCGTAGCTGCTGGTCTTTTCCTCGGCAGCGTGGCGGTGCTCTTCGCGTTCCGTCCCCCGCCGCCCCCTCTTACCCGGATGAGCGGGGCGCGTGACGTGGCCGTAGTCGGTTTCGCCGGCCACGACGGACGGCCGGACAAACGAGTACTGGCCGATGTCGCGGCAGACTTCACCCATGCCATGGCGGGGCGGATCCCCACCGCCGGCGCCGTACGCGACTACACCGGCGAGGTTTCGCTGCCGCTCACTCAACTGGAGGAAGCACACCGCGACGCACTGGAGCACGAGACCTCCAGGTTCGCGGACGAGAGCGACGCCGAGATCGTGGTGAGCGGTCTGGTGGCCACGGACCCGGCCGGCCAGACCACACTGCGGCCGGCCGTCTACGTCAGGGCCGACCAGGTCCCCGACGCACCCGAACTCGCGAGCTGGTTCCTGGGCGCACCGATCCTCATGGCACGCGGCTGGGAGTCGGCGCAAGGACGTGCTCAACTTCGCACGGAACTGACGCGGCAGATCGGAACCCTGGCGCAGTTCATGGACGCGCTGGACACGTGGCGCAACGGCCGCCCCGCCAGGGCTGTCCAGATTCTGAACGGTCTACTCGACCCGACGCGGCGGAGCGGCACCGACTCCTTGGTACCCCTTGACCTGCTGCGGCTGTTCCATGGCCATGCCGCCGAAGCGCAGGCCGTGGGCGAGCCGGCAGACGGTCGGCAGAAGCTGCTGCAGCAGGCGCGCACCGATTACCTCACCATCGACGACGGCTCCGCGGCCGGCCGGCGTGCCGCGCTCAGCCTGCAGTACAACGCCTATCTGCGGGCCCGGAACGGCGCACAGGGCTGCGAGCCGGGGAACGTCAACGGCAGAGAACTCGCCGACATCTCCCGGGCCCTGCGCGCCCTCGCCCAGGACCGCCGGTTGGGCGAACTGGGACGGCTCAGGGCCACGGTGAACCTTGCGCAGGCCGAACAGTGCCGTATCACCGCCCATCTGGCCAAGGACAACGGTGCAGTGCAACGGGCCGTGGCACCAGCGTTGAAGGCGCCGGACATCACCGGCTCCACCGACATCCGGGCGCTGGCGGCGGCCATCGCCGCCGTCAACGCGAACGACCGGGGCGACGTGACATCAGCGATCCGATACATCCGCCTGGCCATCGCCAACGGGCAGGATCTGCAGCAGCGAGCTGTCTGGCACGGCCTGCTGGCGACCTGGAGCCTGGCCCGCTGCGACCTTCGAACCGGCCGTACCGCCACACAGGACGCCCTGGCCCAGTTGGCCGCGGCCGAACGCGCGGGCAGGACGAGCCCCCAGCTCCACCACCAGCTCGAACAGGCTTTCACGACGCAGCTGTCCGGCGCCGAAAGACGCTGCGGCGCGGTCGGACAAGAAACGAGGTGACATGAACAGGCAACTGGCTGGGTGGCTGGCCGGGACGTGCGTTCTCCTCCTGGGCTGTCAGGCACAACGCCATTCCCCAGCGTTGCCCACCAAAACGGCAGCCGCGCTCTCCCCGACCACCGCCAGTCCGACGGCGTCAGCGCTGGAACTGCTGCTTGCCCAGCAGTTCGACATGGGGATGAGCGGCGCCGGTCCGCACGGCTGTCTCGACGACCTGGCCTTGATCAAGCACCGGCCTTCGGCCGGCCACCCCCTGGCCTGGGTGTCGTCCTATGTCGAAATGGCCGACAAGGTCACGGTACGCCTGGGCAGAGAGACCCTGCTCTGCCTGTCCGGTTTCCCGAAGGACAAGCCGGTCACGATCACGGTGCGGGCGGGAGGACGTCAATACACCGTGCCGGTGCGACATGTGGCGAAGGATCACGCCGCGCCTCCGGACGACAACGCCCTGTTCGACGGGCGCACCATCGACGTCGAGGACGCCGGTGATGATCTTCAAGAGAGCACATTCTGGCGGTTTCTGCCCGCCGACCCGGCTCGCAAGTCCGTCGCCCTCGCCGGCCGACTGCCTCTGACAGCGATGGCCGGCACGGTCGAGAGCAGCTATGAGGTACCGCTGAGCTGGGAACAGGGTGCGGCGTCCCTGGAGAAGTGGGAGCGCACGAGAAAGATCGCGGTGTTCGGCTACCCGGTCGGCGCAACGGTGCCCATCGGTCTCTATCGAGTGGGCCGGCAAGGGCAGGAAGCGGTGCTGGAACGGACGGTCGGCCACGTCGTCATGCCGGCTTCCCGGGTCGCCCTCTTCACCGTACCGAGGGACGTCTTCCGTCTGGTGAGCGAAGAGCCGTCGGCGGGTGAGGATTCCCACTGCCTGTCCGTGCCACAGGAGCGCCAGGCATGCATGGGGTAAACCGCGCCCTCGAGTCCCGCAGGGATTGCGCCACCGTCGGCAGGGAACAACCGACGGCCGACTCTGCGAGTCCTATGGCTGCGAGGCGGCCGTCCGGTCGGCACCGGCGGGCAATCCGCATGCCGCCGGTGCTGCACAGCGGCGTCCGCCTCGACCCTTCGGGCGGGGCGCAGTGGCTGGACGATGGAGCGGACGCAGTCGCCGCGCGCGGCGGCCACCCTGACGGCCCGGCTGGTGATCACGACGAGGCTCTGTCCGGCACCGGGCAGCAGATCGTGCACGTGATCGGCGTCATCGGCGTTGTCCGGCGCCACGATCGCGCGCCGCGAGATCCACACGGGGAATTGGCCACCGGGGAATGGCGGCGGTCAGCAGGTGCGCGGCGTGCACAGCCGACGCGGACTCGCCCACGCCGCCCATGCCGTCGACCGCCAGCACTCCGTCCGGTCAGGTCACGCGGCTGCCGTGGAAACCCCGCCGGCTCCTCACTCCGCACCCTACTCATAAGTGATCTTGTGACGGAAGGCGGAGATGCCGTATGAGCAGGCACGAATCAGGAATCCAGGCTTCCGGCCGGTCCGCATGCATGCCCCTTGATCACCCCGGTCCGGTCGCCATCCGCTTGGTGCGGTTCGCGCGATGGTGCGACGCTTGGGGGGGAGAGGTGCCCGACGAGGGGATTCCTGGAGGGCCGATGGGACGGGACGTCCCGGCGCTCGTCTTCACCCGCGAGGACCGCCGCCGGTACCGGATCAAGATGCAGGAATGCCTGGACGTACTGGCCCAGATGCTGCGCGACGAACGGTTCGAGTCCGAGCGGCCCCAGGTCGGCCTGGAGATCGAGCTGAACCTGGTGGACGACGACGCCGAGCCGGCCATGCGCAACAGCGACGTGCTGGAGGCCATCTCCGATCCCGCCTGGTCCACCGAGCTGGGCCGGTTCAACCTGGAGATCAACGTCCCGCCGCGGCGCCTCACGGCGGGCGGCCCGGACGCCTGGGAGTCGGAGATCCGCGCTGCGCTCAACCACGCCGACGAGCGCGCCCGGTCGGTCGGCACCCGGCTGATCATGGTCGGCATCCTCCCCACCCTGCGGCAGCAGGACATCGGGGAGGACTCACTGTCGGAGAACCCCCGCTACCGGCTGCTCAACGACCAGGTGTTCGCGGCCCGGGGCGAGGATCTGCGCATCGAGATCGACGGCGTCGACCGGCTGCGGACCTACGCGGACACCATCACCCCGGAGGCCGCCTGCACGAGCACGCAGTTCCATCTCCAGGTGTCACCGGAGGAGTTCGCCCCGTACTGGAACGCGGCGCAGGCCATCTCCGGCGTCCAGGTGGCGCTGGCCGCGAACGCGCCGTTCCTGTTCGGCAAGGAACTGTGGCACGAGACCCGTATCCCGCTGTTCGAGCAGGCCACGGACACCCGCCCGGAGGAGATCAAGGTCCAGGGGGTGCGGCCCCGGGTGTGGTTCGGCGAGCGCTGGATCAACAGCGTCTTCGACCTGTTCGAGGAGAACCTGCGCTACTTCCCGGCACTCCTGCCGCTGTGCGACGAACAGAACCCGGCGGAGACCCTGGACCGCGGTGACATCCCCGAGCTGGGCGAGCTCACCTTGCACAACGGCACCATCTACCGCTGGAACCGGCCCGTCTACGCCGTCGCCCACGACGTGCCGCACATCCGCGTGGAGAACCGGGTGCTGCCGGCCGGGCCGACCGTCGCCGACACCCTCGCCAACGGCGCCTTCTACTACGGGCTCACCCGGGCCCTGGTGGAGGAGGACCGGCCGGTGTGGTCGCGGATGTCCTTCGCGGCCGCCGAGGACAACCTGCACAACGCCGCCCGGAACGGCATCGACGCCCTCCTGTACTGGCCCGGGATGGGCGAGGTGCCGGTACCGGAGCTGGTGCTGCGCAGGCTGCTGCCGCTCGCGCACCGCGGCCTGGAACACTCGGGCATGGACGCGGCGTGGCGGGAGCCACTGCTCGGGATCATCGAGCAGCGCTGTGTGACGGCGCGCAACGGAGCCGTGTGGCAGAAGGAGATGTTCCAACGTTTCGAGACGACCGGGCGTACCGGCCGTCATGAGGCGCTGCGGCGGATGGCACAGCTGTACATGGACTACATGCACCTCAACGCCCCGGCACACACCTGGCCGGTGGACTGACCCCGGTCAGCGGTGCCTCGCCAGGAGGCGCACCGCCCGGTCGAACGCCGAGTCCCGGTTCTGCGCGAACTCCTCCTCGGTGAAGACCGGTTCGGCCAGTTGCGGCGGGATGCCGGCGCCGTCGAAGGTGCGGCCCGTGCGGGTCAGGTACTCCTCGTTCGGCAGGGCGAAGAGCATGCCGTCGGGGAGGTGGCGGACCAGCACGTCCGAGAAGACGCCCTGGGTGGACTGTCCGATGCGCACGGTACGGCCGGGCCGGTCCATCAGCGCCTGGGTGAAGGTCTCGCCCGCGCTGACCGTCGATCCGCCGGTGAGTACGGCGATGGGGCCGCCGTAGCGGGGTGCGCGGGCCGGGTGGACCCGTACGGGTTCGGGCCGCGTGTGCCGGGCGGGGTCGGCCGGGTGGTTGCGGGCGCGTTTCGCGTAGGCGGTGTAAGGCGGGTCGGTCAGCCGCTCGGCGACGCGGATGCCGAGCGTGTCGGAGCCGCCGTCGTTGACGCGCAGGTCGATGATCAGGCCGCGCAGGCGCCGGGTGCGGTCGCGGGTGAGGACGGTGTCCAACGCCCGGTCCAGTGCGGCCCGTTCGGCGGAATGTGGCGCGTCCTCGCCGGTGTAGCCACCGAAGCCGGAGATCCGCAGGTAGCCGAGATCGCCCCGCAGGTCGGCGTAGGTGATCCGGCCCGCGCCGAAGTCCTGGCGGCCGGAGGCCGGCCGGAGGTCCCGGGCGACGACGAACTCCTTGGTCCTGGCGTCCAGTTCCGGGGTAGGCCGCGCGGTGCCGGGGCGTATCTCGCTGAGGACGCGGTCGCCGTACCGCAGCGCGACATGGGCGTCGTACAGGGGACGGAGCATCCGGCTGAAGATCTCGAACAGCTGGTCACCGGTGGTGTCCCGGTGGACCTGCGGCCGGTAGCGGTCCCGTACGGCGTGCCAGTCGACGCCCTTTCGCGCGAAGAACGGGTAGTTCTCCTCGAAGGTCTGCCAGAGGATGTCGAAGGACGTGCGCGGGTCGGTGGCCGCCGGCCGCGCGCAGGCGGCGGGAAGGGCCGGCAGCCGGCGCAGCCGCCGGTGGCCCGTCGAGGTGTCGGCGGTGAGCCGGGCTCGGTCCGGGTCGTGCGTGGTCCGTACGGTCAGGACGGTGCCGGCCGCCGTCGTGTAGGTACCGGGCCCGGTGCGCCGCGCGGTGTCGCCCCTGACACAGGTCAGGGACGTCGTCTGGTACTCGCGCAGCGCTCCCCCGCCGAGGACGAGGACGGTGCCGTATCCGTCCGTGCGCCACACCCCGTCGGTGCCGGGCGGTCCGGGTCGCTCGGCGGCCGTGGCCGGTACGGCTCCGGCGGCGAGGGTCAGGGCGGCGGCGACGGCCATGACGATGCGCACGATCAGTCCTTCCGGTACGGGATCACGGGCCACCAGGGTGACCGACGCCCGCACCCCCGGCCACCGGTCCGCATCCTCGGGTCACCGGCCAACCGCCCGCCGACGGAGCGGCACCGCGCAGGAGTTGTACGGAAAGAGGCGGTCCCCACCAGGCTCAGTTCGACGTCACGCAGCTCGGCGGCACCCCGTGATCCATGGTGGGCCGGGCTAGGCAGTCGCGCCGGCCGGCCGCTCCCGGTCCAGGCCGGTACACGGTCCGGCGTCCGGCAGATGGACCTTCGCCCACTCGGCGAGCTCCTTGAGCGCGGGTTCCAGGGCGGCCCCTGCGCCGGTCAGCCGGTAGGAGACGCGCAGCGGCGGGCCCTCGTCGACCTCGCGCAGGACGAGACCGGCGGCACCGAGTTCCGCCAGGCGGTCGGACAGCATGCGTTCGCTGATGCCGGGGACGGCCCGGCGCAGGTCGGCGAAGTGCGCGGGCTGTTCGACCAGGACCGCCACGATCGGGCCGCTCCATCGTTTTCCGAGCAACTGGAAGACGCGGGTGATGCCCTCGTCCACCCGCTTGCACGCCGCGCTGTCGTGGTTCTGGTCTGCCGCCATGGGATCAGGGTACTACCCCGAGGTAGGGGGATGAAAAAAAGTAAGTCCCTGTGTTAGACATAGTCGAGTACGAAACATCAGCCCGTTGTCGTCGGGGCACCGGGCTGCCCCTTCCCGCTTTCTGGAGATCCCCATGGCCACCCTGCTGCACATCGACTCCTCCGTGTCCTCCGGCGAGGCGTCCTCCTCGCGCGCCGTCACGGCGGCCTTCCGCGCGCACTGGCAGGAGCAGCACCCGGAAGGCACGGTCGTCTACCACGACCTGGCCGCACAGCCCGTCGCACACATCACCGCGGACGCGCACTTCGCCGGGTTCGCCGACCCGGCCGCCCACACCCCCGGACAGGCCGCCGCCTTCGCCGAACGCGTCAAGCTGATCGAGGAACTGGAGCGGGCGGACGCCGTGCTGATCGGCGCCCCGATGTACAACTTCTCGATCCCCTCGACCCTCAAGGCCTGGCTGGACAACGTGATCCTGTTGGGCCGTACGGCGGGCGAGGCGCAGTCCGCCAAGGGCACCCCGGTGACGGTCGTCGCCAGCCGGGGCGGCTCCTACGCGCCGGGCACCCCGCGTGAGCCGTTCGAGTACGTGCAGAACTACCTGTCCGCCGTCCTCGGCACCGCTCTCGGTCTCGACGTCGACTTCATCGTCCCGGAGCTGACCATGGCCCCGCTCAACCCGGCGATGGCCGAGCTGGTCCCGCTGTTCGAGGCCTCCCGCGACCGCGCCTTCGAGGAGGCGGCCGCGAAGGCGAAGGCGCTCGCCGGGCGCGCCGCGGCCTGACCGCCGGCCGGCCCGGGCACCGCGGCGGTCGCGGTGCGCGGGCCGGTGGCGTGTCCGGAGCTCGGGGCTCGCGGCTCGGCCGCGTCCGGGTTACCGCCTACGGGTATTCGCAGTAGACGGGGCTGCTGTCGGTCTCGGTCGGGACACCCGGGACCGGACCGTCGTTGGAGCCTCCGCTGACGTAGACGGCGCTCACCCAGCCGAGCCAGCCCTGCGAAGTGACGATCTCCACCCAGTAGTGGTTGTAGTAGGGCCCGTCGGCCACCCGGTCGCCCCAGCGCTGGCAGTAGGCGTACACCTGGACGTTCGTCAGCCGCTCACTGCTCGCCAGACCGCAGGTGGTGCTCGCGCACTGGCGCACCCTCACCTGACTTCCCCAGATGTGCACCGTGCCGCCCGAGGCCGCGGCCCGGGCCGGGCCCGGCGCGACGCCCAGCAGGGCGACCATGCCGAGCAGGGCGGCGAGCAGGGCGCGCACGGGGAGCCGTGACACGAACGAGCGGGTCGTGATCTTCGAGGTCACCGCGGATGTCCTTTCCTTCACACACGGCCGGCGGTCGACGCGGTCAGCGACAGTCACTGTCCGTCGGCAGCCCGGGAACCGGTTCGTCGTTGCCGCCGCCGCGCACGTAGACCGCGCTGATCCAGCCGATGGGTCCGCCCGCGTCGACCTGGACCCACCAGTTGTTGCGGTACGGGCCGTCCGTCACCTCACTGCCGGTGCGCTGACAGAAGGCCGTGACCCACCGCTTCCCGATCTGCGCGTGGCTGATCGGCGGGCACGCGGAGGACACCTGCGGGCAGGCCCGGACGTTCACGCCCGTCGCCCACACGTACACGCTGGTGTCGCTCGTGGTCGCCTGCGCCGGTGCCGCACACAGCAGGGGCACCACAGCGGCGGCGGCTACGGCACCGGCCGACAGCGTGCCGCGCAGGGCGCGTCCGGTCGTACGAAGGCTGGTCGTCATGGCTCTCCTGTTCCGGGGCGCTCCTCGGCGTGCCGCGGGGACGCGGGGGCGGGGCGGGTCGCTGTCGCCGGAGGGACCCCCCGGGCGGCCCTGCCGTATGACTGCGGCGTCCACGACTTCTTCCGGGCGCGCCGACGGCGGGCGGGAACGGACCGGGGCCCTTCTCAGGGGGCGGGGAGCCGGCGCCTCACGCCAGGACGAGCACCAGGGGGATCCCACGGCACGGCACCAGGCGCATGCCGTCGTACGTGCCGGGCCGCCCCTCGGCGAGGAGTTCGCCGAAGTCGGGACCCTTGGTGAGGGAGCCGGCCAGATGGGCGGGGTCGGTGGAGGCGGCGACCCGGCCGCGGGCGTTGACCAGGCGGGCGGGGCGGCCCAGGCGCCGCAGCAGGGGCAGGACGGCGGCCTCGAAGTGCCGCAGGTAGACGTCGGCCGCGGCCACTCCGGCGAACCGTCCCTGGACGCACACCGGTTCGGACAGGGTGAGGCTGTACTCGTCGGAGCAGAGGTAGTCGACGTACGGTCCGGCCACGGCCCGGCGGCCGGTGTCGCGGGGCAGCGCGAACCAGTCCCAGTGGGTGTAGTCGGAGTACGCGGAGTGGCCCGGGTCGAGGTCCAGGACGAGCGGGCGCACCTCGCCGTCGGCGTTCGACTGCCACCACTCGAGCCAGGCGGGCACGTCGGCCAACAGGCCCGGCGCGACGACGAATCCGGCGCCGGAGACGAGTTCCTCGCGGGTCAGGCGCAGGTGCAGTCCCGGGCGGAGGGCGGCGAGGTCGGCGCTGATGGGGCGGCGGCCGTCGGTGGTCGCCCGGCCGAGCAGGGCCGCCGTGTCCGCGCGGGTCGCCGCGACCGCGTCGAAGACCGCCTCCAGCGCACCGCCCACCTGTTCGGCCACCCACGTCTCGGTGTCCGTGCCGAGGGTGGCCGGCCCGGAGCTGACGCCCATGGTGTCCTCCAGCGCACGGGAACCGGACGCGGCGCGGTCAGAGGGACAGGCGTACGGCGACGAGTCGCGCCGCGGCGTCCCTGACGCACCGCTCGGCCAGCGTGCCGGCCGATTCGTGGGCCCCATCCTGCACGGCGGAGATCACGGTGCGGTGACGTTCCGCAACTTCTTCACGATATGCGTCGTCGGCGAGGACGAGGCAGAGCAGCGCCCCCACCTCGCTCTGCAGCGCGACCTGTTCACGGGTGAGCCGGGCGGACTGGGCCGCCGCGGCGAGTTCGACGTGGAAGCGGCCGTACAGCCGGCTGCGCGCGCCCGCGTCCCCGGCGTGTGCCAGGTCCTCGGCCGTACGGCGCAGGGGGTCCAGTTCCTCGGGTTCGGTGCGCTGGGCGGCGAGGCGGGCCGCGGCACCGGACAGGGCGGCCCAGTGGTCGCCCAGATCGCGCAGCTCCTCGGTGCTCCAGCCGCGCAGCCGTGCCTTGAGGCGGTCGTCGGCGGGGACTTCGGGCAGGGAGACGAAGCTGCCGCCGCCCCGGCCCCGGCGGGTGGTGACGAGGCCCTGCTGCCGCAGGGCCATGAGCGCCTCGCGCAGGGTCACGGTGGAGACCCCGAGCTGTCCGGCGAGTTCGGTCTCGCCCGGAAGCTGCTCGCCGTCGGCCAGGAGGCCCAGCTCGATGGCGTCGCCGATGCGGCGGACGACGGCGTCCACGCGGGCCCGGTTGTCCACCGGGCTGAAGACGGCCTTGCGGGCGCCGCCGTCGATCCCGTGCTGCCTCACGGCCACCACCTCGTGCGTTGACTCAAGCTTTACCCTAAGGGGCCCTTGAGCTTTGAACTATGACTTCATATGTTTACTGTCAACGTACAGCGCGCCAGAAAGGTTCCCCCATGGAGGGAATTGCGATCCGGCTGCGGGACCTGCGGAAGTCCTTCGGCGGGACGACCGCGGTGGCCGGGGTCGACCTGGAGATCCGGGACGGGGAGTTCTTCTCGATGCTCGGCCCGTCCGGCTCCGGGAAGACGACGGTCCTGCGGCTCGTCGCCGGGTTCGAGTCGCCCGACCAGGGCCGGATAGAACTCGCCGGACAGGAGGTCACCGGCCTCGCCCCGTTCGAACGGGACGTGCACACCGTCTTCCAGGACTACGCCCTCTTCCCGCACATGACGGTCGAGCAGAACGTCGCCTACGGACTCCGGATCCGCAAGGTGCCGAAGGCCGAACGCCTCGTCAGAGCCCGCAAGGCGCTCGCGGAGGTCCGCCTCGAGGGCTACGGCCAGCGGCGGCCCGCCCAGCTCTCCGGCGGGCAGCGCCAGCGCGTCGCGCTCGCCCGCGCCCTGGTCGGCCGGCCCCGCGTGCTGCTGCTGGACGAGCCGCTCGGCGCCCTCGACCTCAAGCTGCGCGAGCAGATGCAGGTCGAACTCAAGGCCATCCAGCGGGAGGTGGGGATCACCTTCGTCTTCGTCACCCACGACCAGGAGGAGGCCCTGACGATGAGCGACCGCATCGCCGTCTTCGACCAGGGCCGCATCGCCCAGGTCGGCACGCCCGCGGAGATCTACGAACGCCCGGCGACCCCGTTCGTCGCCTCCTTCGTCGGCACCTCCAACCTGCTGGAAGGCGAGAGCGCCCACCGGATCGTCGGCAGTCCCGGCACCTACAACATCCGGCCGGAGAAGATCCGCGTGCTGAAGGAGTCCGCCGAGGCGGACGAGCCGGAGCACACGACCGCCACCGGCACCGTCGCCGAGGTCGTCTACCTCGGCGACGCCACCCGCTTCCTGGTCGACCTCGACGGCGGCGGGCGGATCACCGCGCTGCAGCAGAACCTGGAGACCTCCTCCGAGGACGTCGCCGCCTATCGCGGCACCCGGGTCCGCCTGCAGTGGCACCGCCGGCACGCCGTCCCCCTGCCCTCCTGAACCCTCCCCCACCTCTACGTCCCCCTGGAGAACGTCGTGCGTCCCACCCGCGTCTCGCGTGCCGCCGCCGCGGCCGCCGCGCTGCTGCTCGCCGCCGCCTGCGGCTCCTCCTCCGGTTCCGGCGGGTCCTCCGCCACCGGGCTCAACCCGCCCGACCTCAAGGCCCCGACGAAGCTCGGGAAGACGGAGGGCCAGGTCAATCTGATCGCCTGGGCCGGCTACGTCGAGGACGGCTCGAACGACCCGAAGGTCGACTGGGTCAGCGACTTCGAGAAGCAGACAGGATGTCAGGTTCACTCCAAAGTCGCCGCCAGCTCGGACGAGATGGTCAAGCTGATGAAGACCGGCCAGTACGACGCCGTCTCCGCCTCCGGCGACGCCTCCCTGCGGCTGATCGCCTCCGGGGACGCGGCCCCGGTCAACACCGCCCTCGTCCCCAACTACAAGGACGTCTTCAGCGGGTTGAAGAACGGCGCCTGGAACTCCGTGAAGGGCCGCATGTACGGCATCCCGCACGGCCGGGGCGCCAACCTGCTGATGTACAACACCGAGAAGGTGAAGCCCGCGCCCACCTCCTGGTCCGCCGTGTTCGACGACGCCGGGCGTCACAAGGGACACGTCACCGCGTACGACTCGCCCATCTACATCGCCGACGCGGCCCTGTACCTGAAGGCCACCAAACCCGAGTTGAAGATCGAGAACCCCTACGCCCTCGACCAGAAGCAGTTCGACGCGGCCGTGGCCCTGCTCGAACAGCAGAACGCGGACATCGGCGAGTACTGGAGCGACTACCTCAAGGAGGTCTCCGCCTTCAAGAGCGGTGACTCGGTCGTCGGCACCACCTGGCAGGTCATCGCCGGCCTCACGGCCTCCGAGGGCGCCAAGGTCAAGGCGCTGGTGCCGAAGGAGGGTTCGACCGGCTGGTCCGACACCTGGATGGTCTCCGCGAAGGCCGCCCACCCCAACTGCGCCTACAAATGGCTCGACTGGATCGTCTCGCCCGAGGTCAACGCCCAGGTCGCCGAGTACTTCGGCGAGGCCCCGGCCAACTCCAAGGCGTGCGCGCGGACCAGCGACAAGCACTTCTGCACGGTCTACCACGCGGCCGACGAGAACTACTGGAAGCGGATCGCCTTCTGGAACACGCCCATCGAGCAGTGCCTCGACGGCCGCAAGGACGTCCGTTGCGTGCCGTACGCCAAGTGGGTGCAGGCCTGGACCGAGATCAAGGGCTGAGCCGTGACGACCGAAGTGACGACCGCCGCCGGCCGGGGAACCGTCCGGCGGCTCGCCGGAACGCTCCACCGCAGGCCCCGGCTGCGGCTGACCCTCCTGCTCACCGCGCCGCTGCTGTGGCTGGCCGTGCTCTACCTCGGCTCCCTGGCGGTCCTGTTCGTCTCGGCGTTCTGGACGACCGACTCCTTCACCTCGCAGGTGGTCAAGGTCTGGTCGACGGACAACTTCCACGAGCTGTTCACCACCCCGGTCTTCCGTCAGGTGATCCTGCGCAGTGTGGGCGTCGCGCTCGCGGTGACCGCGTTGTGCGCCCTCATCGCCTTCCCGGTCGCCTTCTACACGGCCCGCGTGGCCCGGCCGCGCCTGCACCCCCTGCTCGTGGTGGCCGTCCTCACCCCGCTGTGGGCGAGTTACCTGGTCAAGGTGTACGCGTGGCGGCTGATCCTGTCCGAGGGCGGGCTCGCCGACTGGATGCTGGCCCCGCTCGGACTGAGCGGTCCCGGCTTCGGACTGCCGGCGACAATCCTCACGCTGACCTACCTGTGGCTGCCGTACATGATCCTGCCGATCCACACCGCCCTGGAGCAGCTCCCGGCCAATCTGCTCGACGCGTCGGCCGACCTCGGGGCGCGGGCCGGGCGGACCTTTCGGTCGGTGGTTTTGCCGATGGTGCTGCCCTCGGTGGCGGCCGGCTCGGTCTTCACCTTCTCGCTCAGCCTCGGTGACTACATCACCGTGCAGATCGTCGGCGGCAAGACGCAGCTGATCGGCAACCTCGTGTACTCCAACATCGAGCTGAACCTGCCCATGGCCGCCGCGCTGGGCACCGTACCCGTGGTCGTGATCGTCGTGTACCTGCTGGCGATCCGCCGCACGGGCGCCCTGAACAGCCTGTAGCCCGCCCCGAACGCCTGGAGAAGAAGAGCGCCATGCATCTCAGCCGTACCGCGCGCGTCGCCCTGCGCATCGGCGCCGGGCTCGGTTTCGCGGTGATCTACGTCCCGCTCCTGCTCGTCCTCGTCAACTCCCTGAACCCGGACCGCAGCGCGAGCTGGCCGCCGCCGGGGCTCACCGTGCGCTGGTGGTCGGTGGCGCTGCACAACTCCGGTGCCCGCGACGCCCTGTGGGTCTCGGTGAAGGCGGGGCTGGGTGCCACCGCGATCGCGCTCGTCCTGGGCACGCTCGTGGCTTTCGCCGTCGCCCGCCACCGCTTCTTCGGCCGGGGCACCGTCTCCTTCGTCGTCGTGCTGCCGATCGCGCTGCCCGGCATCGTCACGGGCATCGCCCTCAACTCGGCCTTCAGCACGGTGCTGGAGCCCCTCGGAGTGGGTCTCGGGCTGTTCACGGTGATCGTCGGGCACGCCACGTTCTGTATCGTCGTGGTGTTCAACAACGTGGTGGCACGGCTGCGGCGCACGGCGGCCTCCTACGAGGAGGCGGCCATGGACCTCGGCGCGACCTCGTTCCGCGCGTTCGCCGACGTGACCTTCCCCCTGGTCCGCTCCGCCCTGCTGGCGGGCGGCCTGCTCGCCTTCGCCCTGTCCTTCGACGAGATCGTCGTCACGACCTTCACCGCGGGACCCGGCATCGAGACCCTCCCCATCTGGATCTTCGGCAACATGACCCGCCCGCAGCAGGCGCCGGTGGTGAACGTCGTGGCCGCCGTCCTGGTCCTGCTGTCGGTGATCCCGATCTACGTCGCCCAGCGTCTGTCCGCCGACACGGCGACGGCGAGCCGGGTATGAGGGGAACCATGGCCGGCCGACGACGGATCGTCCGCCACGACGGGAGGACCCCATGAGCACAGCGCACCCCACACCTCCGGCGCGGACACTGCGGGCGGCCTACGAGGCCTCCGCCGCCGTGGTCGCGGGGCTCGGGGACGACGAGTCGTGGCTGCCGACCGGCTGTACGGGATGGGCCGTTCGGGATCTCGTCTTCCACTGCCTGCAGGACGCCCAGCGCGGGCTGGTGGCGCTGCACACGCCGGCGGACGGGGACACCGACCGGGACGCGGTGACGTACTGGCGGGACTGGCGGCCGAACACCACCGGGGCGGCGAACGGGCGGCGGTGGGTGCGGGTGAACGCGAGCATGTTCCTGGACTTCGGCCAGTTGCGGAGGCTGTATCTGGACACGCTGGCGGCGGCCGTGCACGCGGCGGACGCGGCCGATCCCGCGCGGCGCGTGGCCACCCAGGGGCACGTGCTGACCGCCGCGGACCTGATCGACACGCTCGCGGTGGAGGCGACCGTCCACCACCTCGACATGACCGTGCGGTTGCCCTCCGCCCCCGGACCCTCCGCCGAGGGGCTGGCCGCGGTGCGTGCCGTCCTGGACGGCCTGCTCGGCCGGCCCGCCCCGCCGGAATGGGGCGACGCGCACTACGCCCGCGCCGGTACCGGGCGGGCCGCCCTCACCGACGCCGAGCGCGCCGCCCTCGGTCCGGCGGCGGACCGGTTCCCGCTGTTCGGCTGAGGACCGCCGGCGGCACACACCCAACACGGGGACACCCGTGGGCGACATCTGCGCGGTGCGGGGCATGCCGGGCGGACAGATGGAAACCTGCGCCCCATGAACAACCCTCCCAGCATCAACAATTACGTCGACCGGGTCACCGCGGGTCCCGGCGGGGCGATGACCGAAGAGGTCGGCGTCATCACCGGCGATCTCACCGTCGCGACGATCCTGCTGTCGGACGGCCGCAGTGCGCGCGTCGCCGTCCAGCACTCCGACGGCGACACCTGGTACACCCTCAGCGGCAGCCCCGCCCCGGTGCCGCAGGGCCAACTCGCGGCCTACCACCGGGACCTGCTCGGCCGTATCCGCCGGGGCGGCGGAACACGCGCCACCTGAGTCCCGCGGGTCCGGAGCGGGAGTCGGCCGGATCCGCTGCGTGAGAAGGCTTCCCATGGGTAACCGGCGATGTCATGAACACGTTGACACAGTGCCCGCAGAGGGCGCCACGCCGTCCGGGCTCGCGACCGCCGACCGTGGCCACGGCCACCGGCCCGGGGAGGTAACCGTGCTCTTCCTTGTCGTCGCCCTGCTCCTGCTGGGCATCGTCGTGGGGGCCGCCGCCTATCTCCCCTGGCCCGTCGCCCTGTTACTCGGCTGCTTCATCGCCGGCTGGCTCGTCGTCTTCGCGGGACGCGAGCGGCGGCGCCGCAACCGGACGAGGAGGGCCTGACCATGCGGCTGACCGCGCCACCCTCGCGCCGGACGGGCCGGCAGGACACCGAAGGCATGGCCGTGGCCTCCTTCGTCCTCGGCCTCGTCGGGCTGCTCGTCCTCAACATCGTTCTCGGCCCCATCGCCATCGTGCTGGCCGTCATCGCCCTGCGCCGGGACACCCCGCGCCGCTTCCGCGCCTGGCTGGGACTGGGGCTGGGCGTCGCCGACCTGGTCGTCCTCGCCCTCCTGGCGGCCGGACAGGGAACGGCGAGCTGGTCGGTGTGGGGCGGCTGAGCACCCGGTGACCCGCGCGCCGGGTTTCGGCGGCCGCCCCTGGGGGAGTCGGTGCCCGTGGTCTCGTACGGGCCTGAACAACGCGTGTACGTTCCCGAGCTGCGGGCCGACTGGCTGACCCAGACGTCCGTGCACTGGGCCTACTCCCCCGACCAGGTCCAGCGCCTGCTGCCGGACGGACTCGCCGTGGACACGTTCGGCGGATCGGCGTGGGTGAGTCTCACGCCGTTCGTCATGGCCGGTGTGCGGCCACCGGGGTTCCGCGCCGCACTGCGCCCGTTCGCCGAGACCAACCTGCGCACCTATGTGCGCGGGCCCGACGGCCGGGACGGGCTGTGGTTCCTGTCCCTCGAGGTCGCCTCCCCGGTGATGCTGGCCGCCCGCGCGGTCGGGATGCCCTACCACCTGGGCCGCCTGCGGCTGAACCGGCACGCGGGGGCCCTGGAGTACACCGGTGCCCGGCGCGGCGGCCACCCCCGCTATCGCCTGGCCGTCCGCCCGGGCGAGCCGATCCGGCCCACCCGCCGGGACGTGTGGCTGACCTCGCGGTGGCGGGCGTACACCCGCAGGTGCGGTGTGCTGTGGGAGACGCCCGTCGAACACGCGCCCTGGCCTCTGCGCGAAGCGCACGTCGACGTCGTCGAGGAGTCCCTCGTCCGGGCGGCCGGGCTGCCCGCGCCCACGGCCGTACCGCTCGCGCACTTCTCCGACGGGGTGCGCGATGTGCGCCTGGGTGTCTCGCATCCGGTCCGGCCGGCCCGGGGGCACCCGGCCGGACCGAGGACACCCGTGGCGCACCCCGCGACAGGAAGGGAACGGCCGTGAACCCGCCCAGGGCCGTGGCACGGAGCGTGGGACCGGTGGCGGGCCGGCACCCCGGCCCGGGCGGATGAACCCCCACGGGCCCGGCGGCGCCCGGGCCGCCCGGCTGCGGTTCGACGGCTGGATCGCCGGTGTCGGCACCACGTCGGGCACCCGTCTGGTGCTCGGCCACTGGCCCCGCTCTCCCTTCGGCCCGTTCAGCGACGTGATGGTCGAGACGCCCGACGGCCACCGCACCCTGCTGGCGCCCACCCGGCGGATCGCGGACTTCGTCGCCGGCACCTACGCCTTCGACGAGGTCCGGGTCGTACCGGTGCTGGTGCGTGTCACCGGTGACCACTGGTCGGTCGACGCGGGCCCGCTGCTCCGGCTGCGTCTGGCCGTCGGCCGCAGAGGAGTGCCGGGGCTGCTGCTCAGGGCGGTGCCCGGAGCACTCGCGGGCCGGCCCTCCTGGACGGCGGTGACCGATCCGCTCGCCCGCGTGCTGCTCGGCACCCGCACCCGCGGCACCGCCGGCGGCGGACGGCGCGAATGGTACGGCGCCCGCGACCTGCGACTGATCACCGGGGCGACCGCCGTCCACGAAGGGCGCGACCTCGGCCGCCTCTCCCCCGTCGAACCCGCCGTGCGCTTCGGGTTCGGCTCGACGCCCCGTACGCCCAGCCTGGTGCGTGTCACGACGACGGTGGGCACGGCCGCGCCGGTCGCGCCACGTCGCCGGACCCGTCCCTCCACCGGCACACGGCGTGGGCTCCCCCGCCCCTCCCCACGAAGGAGACCCGTCATGAACGGCCCGTCACCGAACCGCGCGCTCGCGTCCGAGTCGGCCCGCGGTACCGCCATGAAGCTGCTCGCCATCTATCTCAACGACCACCTGGCCGGGGCCACCGCGGGCGTCGAGCGGGCCGCCCATCTGGCACGCGCCACCCGAGGCTCCGCACTGGGCCGCGCCGTCGCTCCCGTCGCCGCCGAGATCAGGGAGGACCGGGCCGCGCTGCTCGGCATCATGCGCGATCTGGACGTCTCCGTACGCCGCTACAAGGTCTGGGCGGGCTGGGCGGCCGAACGCGCGAGCCGGCTCAAGGCCAACGGCCGCCTGGTACGGCGCTCGCCGCTCAGCACCGTGCTGGAGCTGGAGGCGCTGCGCATGGCCGTGGAGGGCAAGGCGGCCGGCTGGCAGACCCTGCGCCGGCTGACCGCGACGGACGACCGCCTGGACCCCCGGCTTCTCGACGACCTCCTCGAACGGGCCCGGCGCCAGCAGGACACGGTGGAGGAGTGGCGGGTGCGTCAGGCGGACACGGCCCTGCGCACGGCGGACCGCGTGACACCGTGACCGGAAACCGTCCCGGCGCCCACCGCGTCCCCGGACGCCCTGCGGGCGGGCCCGCCGCTCCCGGGTCCTGCTCGTACCGGCGGGGTGTCAGCGCGTGGGTACGGCCGCGCTGATGTGGCCCAGCGTGGACTCGGGGTCGTACTCCAGAGCGACGTCGCCCAGGGCGACGATGCCGACCACCCTCCCGTCCTCGACCACCGGCAGCCGGCGCAGCGCCTTGCCGCGCATGAGCTGCACGGCACGGTCGACGTCGTCGTCCGGCGCGACGGTGACCAGCTCGCTGCTGCACGCCTCGGCCACCGTTCGTCCGGTGACGTCCCCGCAGTCGGCGAGGATGCGCACGGTCAGGTCGCGGTCGGTGACCAGGCCGCGCAGCCGGTCGCCCGCGCAGACGAGGACCGCGCCGATGTCCTCGTCGCGCATGCGGACGGCGACCTCGCAGACCGGGGTCTCCGGCGTCACCGTGATCGGATTGCAGGTCATGATCTCGCGGACCGCCTGCGTCATGCGCTCCTCCTCGTCCCTCGCCCCGGCGCCCTCGTCGGGCAGGTACCCCGGATTCGGCCGGACCCGGCGCGGCGGCGCCGCCTTTCGTAGGCTGAGGAGCCCCGAGCCTTCCCCGGGAGATCCGCCGGCAGGCAGGAGACCGTCGTGATCGAACTGGCCGCGGCGTTCGCCGTCGCGGGAGCGGCGAGCAACGCCGTGGGCACCGCGTTCCAGCGGAAGGCGGCCTCGGCCAGCAGCCGCGGTGGTCTGCGGCTGCTCGTGGAGCTGGTCCACCGGCCCTTCTGGGTGATCGGCATGGCCGGGGTCATCTGCGCCGCGCTCTTCCAGAGCCTGGCGCTGGTCAACGGCCCGCTCGCGCTGGTGCAGCCGCTGTTCATCCTGGAGCTGCCGTTCGCCCTGCTCGTCGCCGCCCCGCTGATGCACCGGCGCCTCCCCCACTCGGGCTGGTGGGGTGTCGGCGGCTGCGTGGCGGGCCTCGCCGTCCTGCTCGTCGCGGCCGCGCCGCACGGCGCGACCGACCACGCGCCGCTCGTCCGCTGGATCCCGGCCCTGTGCCTGTGTGTGGGCGCGATGGCGGCCGCCGTGCTCCTCGCCGGACGGGGGCGCCCGCCCGCTCGGCGTGCGGCACTACTGGCGGCCGCCTCCGCCATCGGCAACGCGATGACCGCCGCTCTCCTGAAATCGGCCAGCGGCACCTTCGCCGACCAGGGCTTCACGGCGTTCCTGCGGTCCTGGCAGACGTACGGCTTCGCGCTGGCCGGCGTCGCCTCCGTGCTCCTGCTGGAGAACGCCCTCCAGGCCGGTCCGCTCGCGGCCGCCCAGCCGGCGCTGACCATCGGCGACGCGGTGGTCAGCCTGACCCTGGGCATCTTTCTGTTCGCCGAGCGGATCCGCACCGGCTGGTGGCTCGTGCCGGAGGCCGGCGGCGCGCTGCTGATCGTCGCGGGCGTCCTGGTGCTGAGCAAGGCCGTCCAGCGCATCGTGGTGCTGCCGGCCCCGGCGGAGGAGCGGCACATGGCCACGTGAGCGACGTGCGGCGCTCAGGCGGGAGTGCGGCACGCCCCCTGATCTGCTCCGTCCCGGCCCGGCGCCCTTCCTACCCGCCCGCGATCCCGTCGATCCAGGACTGGAGCCGCTCCCCCTGGGCCGCCATCAAGCCGGGGTCGCGCAGGGTGTTGGTGAGGACCGACATGCCCTGGTAGGCCGCGACGAGTTCGACGGCGAGCGCGGCGGCGTCCGCGCGGCCGAGCCGGGCGAACTGGGACTCCACCCAGTCGATCAGTGCCCGCATGACCTCGGCGGCGGCCACATCCAGCCCGTCGTCCCGCTTGTCGAGTTCGGTGGCGAGGGTGCCGAAGGGACAGCCGAACCGCGCCGCCGTCTCCCGCTGGTCGACCCAGCCGGCCACCAGGGCCTTCAGCCTGGCGGCCGGATCGGGAAGCTCGTCCAGACGGGCCGTGAGCGCGTCGAGCTGCTCGCTGTGGGCGTCCACGGCGGCCTCGACCAGCTGGTCCTTGGTCTTGAAGTAGTAGTAGACGTTGCCGAGCGGGACCTCGGCCGTGCGGGCGATGTCGCCGAGAGTGGTCTTCTCCACGCCCTGCTCGTGGAAGACCCGGACGGCCGCCCGCACCAGCGCCTCGCGCTTGCCGCCGCGGCCGGACCGGCCCGACCGCGCCTCGGCCCCCGCCGGAGATTTTGAGTCAGTCACCTGACTAACCATAGACACCGATCACCCGGGGGTCCTAACCTCTCGACTTAGTTAGTCAACTAACTCATACAGGAGGACTCTCATGATCACTGTCACGGGTGCCACGGGTAACGTCGGCCGGGCTCTGGTCGCCGAACTGATCAACGCGGGCGAGACGGTGACCGCAGGCGCCCGGAGGATCGCGCCCGAGGACGTTCCGCCGGGCGTACGGGCCGTCGCGGTCGATCTCGGGCAGCCGGAAAGTCTCGCCCCAGCCCTGGAGGGCGCGGACGCGCTGTTCCTGCTGGTGGCGGGCGACGACCCGGACGGGGTCCTGCGCGAGGCCGCCGCGGCCGGGGTCCAGAAGGTGGTGCTGCTGTCCTCGCAGGGCGTCGGCACCCGGCCGCGGGCGTACGCGCACGCCGCACGCTTCGAGGCGGCCGTGACCCGTTCAGGACTGTCCTTCACGATCCTGCGCTCGGGCGGGATGGCCTCGAACGCGCTCGCCTGGGCCGAACCGGTCCGCCGGGAGCGCGTCGCACCCGCGCCCTTCGCCGACGTGGCGCTGCCGTTCGTCGACCCGGCCGACGTGGCCTCGGTCGCCGCGACCGTACTCCGCGAGGACGGGCACGACACGGCCACCTACACCCTGACCGGCCCGGAGCCCCTCACCCCGCGCCGGCGTGCCGCCGCGGTGGCCGACGCACTCGGGGAACCGGTGACGTTCGTCGAGCAGAGCCGCGAGGAGGCGTACGCACAGTTGCTCCGCTTCATGCCACCCGCCGTCGCCGAGGGCACGTTGGCCATCCTGGGCGAGCCCACGCCGCAGGAGCAGGCCGTGAGCGAGGACGTGGAGCGCCTGCTGGGCCGCGCCGCCACCCCCTTCGCCGCCTGGGCGGCCCGCAACGTCGCGGCATTCCGCTGACCCGGCGCTCGCCCCCGGTCGCCTCGCCCCGACAGCGGACACCCGACCGGCACCTGCTCGGGGCCCGCCACGCCACGCCGGACCCAATCATCCGATTCATAGGCTTATCGGCCTTATTGTTCCCGATGAGAGGGCCACCGGCCGGGGTGCACAACGCGTCCGCAGCGGACGCGGGTTGGGATGGCGATGAGTGGAATCAGCCGCCGGGGCCTGGCACGCCTCGGCCTCGGTGCCGGTATCGGCGTGGCCGCCGCGGCCTGGGCCGGCTGCGGAGGACCGGGCGACTCCCCCGCGGGAGCGGGCGGCCCGGGTGCGGCGACCCGGCTGATCGGGGACGGCTCGACCTCGTACACCGGACCCCAGCCGCACCAGCCGGACCCGCCCGTGGCCCTCGAACCCGGCGAGACCCCACCGCAGTTCGTGGTGTTCTCCTGGGACGGCGCCGGCGAGATCGGCACGGGCCTGTTCCCACGCTTCCTGGAACTCGCCCGGACGCACCGGGCGCACATGACGTTCTTCCTGTCCGGGCTCTATCTGCTGCCGGAGGAGAAGAAACGGCTGTACCGGCCGCCGAACAACCCGCCCGGCGCCTCGGACATCGGGTACCTGACCGACGCACACCTCAAGGACACGCTCAGGTACGTGCGCGAGGCCTGGCTCGACGGCCACGAGATCGGCACGCACTTCAACGGGCACTTCTGCGAGGGTCCGGGATCGGTGGCGAACTGGGGCCCGGGGCAGTGGCGTTCGGAGATCGAGCAGGCGCGGTCCTTCGTCAAGTCCTGGCGTACGCACACCGGCTGGCACGAGCTGCCGCCGCTGCCCTTCGACTACGACAGGGAACTGATCGGCGGCCGCACCCCGTGCCTGCTCGGCCAGGAGAACCTGCTGCCCGCCGCGCGCGAGCTCGGCTGGCGCTACGACGCCTCGTCGCCGGGCGGGATGCAGCTGTGGCCGAGGAAGCGGGGAGGCGTCTGGGACCTCCCCCTGCAGAGCATCCCGTTCCCCGGGCACTCCTTCGAGGTGCTCTCCATGGACTACAACGTGCTGGCCAACCAGTCCAGGAGCACGACGCGCGCACCCTCGTACAACTACCCGTACTGGCGCGCCCAGGCGACCCAGTCCTACATGGCGGGGTTCGACCGGGCCTACGAGACCAACCGGGCGCCGCTGTTCATCGGCAGCCACTTCGAGCAGTGGAACGGCGGCATCTACATGGACGCGGCGGAGGAGGCGCTCCGGCAGATCGCCATCCGCCCGGACGTGCGCCTGGTGTCGTTCCGCCAGTTGGTCGACTGGCTCGACGCCCAGAACCCGCGTGTCCTCGCACGACTGCGCACCCTGGAGGTCGGCCAGAAACCGGAGGGCGGCTGGGCGGAGTTCCTGCGCGCCTGAGGCGACCGCCCGGCCCGGCCCGGTCTTCGTACAGGGTTCGGCCAGGACCCACACCGGCGAAGTGCGCCTGGTCATACGGGAGATGACGGTGCGGTCGGCCCGGAACGACGGGCCTGTCACCCCTCCGGGCGGACTGGATGCCGGCTCATGATCGAGACTCGGTTGAACGCGTTGATGGTGACCGCCACCCAGATCACCGCCGCCGTCTGGTCGTCGGTGAGCACGTCGCGCGCGGCCGCGTACGCGGCGTCCTGCGCGGTTGCGTCCGCGGCGGCGGTCGTCGCCTCAGCCAGGGCGAGGGCGGCCCGCTCGGCGGGCGTGAACACCTCGGTGTCCCGCCAGGCGGCGAGCACCCCGAGACGCTGCGGGGTCTCGCCCGCCCGCAGCGCGGCGCGGGTGTGCACGTGCAGGCAGTAGGCGCACCCGTTGATCTGGGAGACGCGGAGATTGACCAGCTCCACCAGGGCGCGGTCCAGTCCGGCCTCGGCGGCGGTCGTGCGGACCGCCTCGGACGTCTGCACCAGCGCGTGGTACGCCTTGGGGCTCTGCTTGTCGATGTAGATCCGCCGGGTGGCGCCGGTCGGGACGGGACTGGTCAACCTGGACTCCTCCGGGTGCCGTGGCCGGCTCCCCGCGCAAGCGGATGCGCGGAGCCGGGGCAAGGGTTATGCTCGCAATAATTGTTGAAACTAAAACTATCATGGATGGGAGGTGGGCTCGAATGAGCAACACCGAGACGAGGCCCGCCGAGATGCTGTGCGGGTCCCCCGCCGAGCGGGAGCGGACGGGCGCCGACGCCCCGGTCGAGGTGCTCACGCCGCGCGACGTGCCGCTCGGCGGCCCTCGCGCGATGACGGTACGCCGTACGCTGCCGCAGCGGGCCCGCACCCTGATCGGCGCCTGGTGCTTCGCCGACCACTACGGCCCCGACGACGTCGCCCACAGCGGCGGCATGGACGTCGCCCCGCACCCGCACACCGGACTGCAGACGGTGAGCTGGCTGTTCAGCGGAGAGATCGAGCACCGGGACAGTCTGGGCAGCCACGCCCTCGTACGGCCCGGCGAGCTGAACCTGATGACCGGCGGCCACGGCATCGCCCACACGGAGGTGTCCACGCCCCGCACGACCGTGCTGCACGGCGTGCAGCTGTGGGTGGCGCTGCCCGAGGAGCACCGGCACACCGCCCGGGACTTCCAGCACCATGTGCCCGAGCCCGTACATCTCGACGGCGCCGTACTGCGGGTGTTCCTGGGCTCCCTGGCCGGCGCGGTCTCGCCGGTGCGCACCTTCACCCCGCTGCTCGGTGCCGAGATCGTCCTGGAGCCGCACGCCACGCTCACGCTGGCGGTCGACGCCGGCTTCGAGCACGGCGTGCTCGTGGACGAGGGCGACGTCCGCGTCGGCGGCACCCCGCTGCGGGCCGCCGAGCTCGGCTACGTCCCCGACGGCTGCGGCACCCTCGACCTCGCCAACGCATCGGACGGCCCGGCCCGCGTCGTCCTGCTCGGCGGCCCGCCGTTCGGCGAGGAGATCGTGATGTGGTGGAACTTCATCGGCCGCACGCACGAGGACATCGTCGAGGCGCGGGAGGACTGGGAGAAGGCCACCGAGCGCTTCGGCGCCGTGCACGGCTACCCGGGTGAGCGGCTGCCCGCGCCCGTGCTGCCGAACGCCACGCTGAGCCCGCGCGGCAACCCGCCCCGCCACTGACCGGGCCCGCACGGACACCCCTGAGCCCCCCTGGCGCGCCGAGCCCGGCCGGCTCCCGGGCCGGCCGGCGTTTCCGAGGCGTCCGGTGCGCCGCCGGTCTCACTCCTCGCCGTTCCCGCCCTTCCCACCCCCCTCGCCCGGCAGCGGGTGCTCCTCGACGAAGCGCCGGATCTCCGCCGTGAGGGCGCCGGGGTTGTCCAACGGGACCAGCGTGCGCGCGTCCGGGATCTCCACGTAGCGGGAGTCGGGCAGGAGCCCGGCCAGCCGGCGTCCGGTGGCAGGCGGCATCATGCGGTCCTCCGCGCCCCAGGCGACCAGGGCGGGCCGGGTGAACGCCCGTAGGTTGCCGGCCGCCTCCAGATAGCAGTCCTTCCGGGTGGAGCGGAGGAACTTGGCCAGGTCGCGCCGGATGTGACGGCTGGTCAGCAGGGGGCGGTACCAGCGAGCGATCAGCTCCTTCGGCAGCGGCCGCTTCGCCATGCCGCCGAGCGAGGTCTCCATTCGCGCCAGGAACGGGAACCGGAAGGTCTGGACGAGGAGGAAGAGCCCGCCGGGGACCCGGCCGGCCGCGCACAGGAGCCGTCCCTGGAGACCCGGCGGATAGTTGTCCAGCGCCTCGCAGGAGGTGAGGACGAGCCGCGCGATGCGCTCGTCCCGTACGCCGACGAGGAGTTGGGCGGTTCCCGCGTCGTTCTGGACGAGGGTGACGTCGTTCAGTTCCAGCCGGTCCATGAACTCGGCCAGCAGCCGGGCGACGCCGTGCGCGGAGAGGTCGGCATCGGGGCGCATCGGGCGCCGGTGGCTGCCGATCGGCAGGACGGGCACCAACACGCGGAAGTCGGCGCCCAGTTCGGCAACGACGCCGGCCCACACCGACTCGTCGAAGCCGAGGCCGTGGGCCAGGACCACCACCGGGCCGTCACCTCCGGTGTCCTCGTAGTCGATCGTTCCCGCGCTCAGCTCGATCTCCGGCATGCCCGCCTCCGACCCCGTTCCACTGCCCCAAGCCCACTAGATAGATCGTTCTAGTGACAGAATAGGGCCCGACCGCCCTACGGCGACAGTGGCTCCGCGGAGGTGTCCCCCTTGAGCGACGGCAAGGCCGCCGGCACCCATGAGACCCGGCAGCGCATCGTGACCGCCGGTACCGAGCTGTTCCGGCGCACGGGGTACACCGGCACGGGCATGAAGCAGATCGCCGGGGCGGCCGGTGCGCCCTTCGGGTCGATCTACCACTTCTTCCCCGGCGGGAAGGCCCAGCTGGGCGAGGAGGTGATCCGCACCTCGGGCGCCGTCTACCTGGAGCTGATCGCCGAGCTGACGGCGCCGTACGCGGACCGGGTCGCGGCCACCGCGGCGGCGTTCACCGCGGCGGCCGGCACCCTCGCCGAGCTGGACTTCGCCGATCCGTGCCCCATCGCGACCGTCGCCCTGGAGGTGGCGAGCACGAGTGAGCCGCTACGACAGGCCACCGCCGACGTCTTCGGCAACTGGATCGACCACCTCGCCGACTACTACGCCGGAGCGGGCGTCCCGGAGCCGGCCGCCCGGGACACCGCGAGCTCGGTCATCGCCCTGCTGGAGGGCGCCTTCATGCTCGGGCGCGCCACGCGCAGCACCGCACCGGTGCTCGCGGCGGGCAGGGCGGCAGCCTCCGTGGTGCGGGCGGCACTGGACGGGGCGTGACACCGAGCCGAGTCCGTCAGCCCTGCCCGCCCGGTGGAGGTCGCGAAGCAGGGCGATCTCCGCTCCGTGGTGCAGCAGCGGTCGCTAGTCGGGCAGGTCGGGTGCGTAAGCGACGAACAGCGGCGTCGCAACGACCAAGGGACGGGCTTGCCACGCCTCGGTGGACCGGGTCGGGAGGCGGGTGGCCGAAGGAGCGCGCCAGCCGCCCGCCCTGGTGAGAAGCCTCATCGACGGGAAGCGGCCCTGGACTGTCCGTGGGAGAACGAGTTTGGGCTATGAGCGTCGCGGGTCGCCCGCCTGGTTTTCGAGCAAGCGTGCGCCTTCGCCGTCGACCTCGTCGAAGTCGGTGGAAAGGCTCAGGTGCCGCCACTTTTCGTCTTCCGTCAGGCGCCTGTTCCATGCGGTACGTCCGTAGGTGTAGGCGTCCTTGCCCAGGAGCAGACGCAGGGGCGGATCGTCGAGGTGCGCGATCTCCAGTACGACCTGCGCGACCTTCTCGGGATTGCCGTGGGCGGTTTCGGTGAAGTTTCGCATCGCTTCGACGGCCGCGCCGACGGTGGGCTCGCAGGGCTTGCCGACCGGGGGGATGTGCATGGACGATCCGGCCCAGTCGGTGCGCATGCCGCCGGGTTCGAGGACGGTCACCTTGATGCCGAGGGGTGCGACCTCGGTCGCCAGGACTTCCGAGAAGCCCCCCACGGCCCATTTGGCGGACTGGTACGCGCTCATGCCGGGGCTGGCGATCCGCCCGCCGAGCGAGGCGATCTGGATGATGTGGCCGCTTCCTTGCCGCCTCAGGACGGGGAGGGCTGCCTCGCTGAGATACACGGTGCCGTAGAAGTTGGTGTCTATCTGGCGGCAAAAGGCCTCCAGGCGGGTGTCCTCCAGCGACGCCCGGTCGCCCTGTCCGGCGTTGTTGACGACGACGTCGAGTCTGCCGAACGCGGCGACGGTGTCCGTGACGACGCGCTCGGCCGCATCGGCGTCGGTGACGTCGAGCCGTGCCGCGCGGATCCGGTTGCCGTGGGCGGCCACAAGATCGTCAAGGGCGTCCGGATCACGTGCGGTGGCCATGACTTCATGGCCGGCGGCCAGAGCGGCCACTGCGATCTCCCGGCCGAGGCCGCGGGAGGATCACTTTGGGCATAGCAATCTCCAGAAACTGAGCCCGGCCCGGCGGCCGGAAGGCGGCGGGGGTGCGGCAAGACGGCGCCGAGCGGTGCTGGAACACGTCGGCCCGGCGTCAAGTGGTGATGACGTCGGCATTGCAGAACTGCGAGTCGGCTGCCTTGCCCCGGTGCATCCGTACGGTGGCGATCACCGGCCGGCAGGGGGTGTGGAGTCTTCGTGCCCCGTCCGGGCCGGTGACCGCCCCCGGCTCGGCGTCAGCCCAGCGGGTTGGTCGTGTCGCGGAGCGCGGTGAGGACAGGGGCGTACATGCGCGCCTTGATGGTTCCGAGGGTGTCGCCGGCCTTGTTCGCGTGAGCGTGGGCGAGTTCGAGGGCGGCGGTGCGCAGGGTGGCCTCGTCCGCGGCCTGATCGACGATTCCGGCGGCGGCTGCTTCCTGGCCGCCGAAACGACGGGCGGAGACCATGGCATGGTGAGCCGTTTGCGGGGTCAGCCGGGACTGGATGAGGGCGGACATGCCCGGGGTGAACGGGATGTTGATGTCTGCCTCGGGCAGGCACCAGAAGCCTCGGTCGGCGCGCATGAGCCGGAAGTCATGGGCCAGGGAGAACATCGCTCCGGCGGCGAACGTGTGTCCCTGCAGCGCGGCGACGGTGATCAGCGGGAGGGACAGGAGCCGTGCGAACAGTCCGTGGACGGAAGTGACGTAGTCCTGGTGCTCGTCGCTGTGCGCGGCGAGCCATTCGAGGTCGAGTCCGTTGGAGTAGAACTTGCCGGTCGCGGCGGTGACCAGGGCGCGGGGGCCTTCCGCTTTCTCCACTTCGTCCAGGGCAGCGTTGACCGAGGCGATCCAGTCGGGGTGGAAGCGGTTCTCACCGTCACCGAGGTCGAGAACGAAGACGGCGTCCTGGCGGTCGAGTGTGGGCACGATGGCTCCTCTGGAGACGTTTCGGTGGGGCAGGGCATGTTGGCCGCGGCGGAGTCCGGGTCGGCTGGGCCGCGGATCGGCGCTGCGGGGCGTTCGGGATGCGTCTCGCCGCCGCCGCGGCGGAAGTCAGATGGGACGTGCTCTCCTGGCCCGGTGGTGCAGGGTGGCCGCGGCCAGTAGGCCCAGCGCGACGGTCGCGCCGGCGAGGAGAATCCCGGAGAGGGCCGGCTCACCGGGAAGTGCGGATCCGTGTATCCAGCGGATGGTGAAGTTGGTACTCGCCGCTATGGGGAAGCTGAAGATCCACAGGCCCGGATGGAACGCGGGCTGGCGCAGCTCAGGGAGGAGGAAGACGACGAGGAGGACGGTGAAGAGCAGGGCCCCGGCGAAGCCGTAGCCGACGGCATCGAAGACGCCCTTGTGAACGGCGGTCCAGGCGATTCCGCCCGTCGCGGGGGGAATGGTCAGGACAGTGAGTGCGGGGCGGGCGGGCCCGGGCAGGGGGCCGTTGGTGACGAGGCTGCCGAGAATGACGGTGCCGAAGGCGAGCCAGTACAGCAGCCCCACCGCGAAGGCCGCGTCGGCGACGCCGGGAAGTCTGAGCGTGGAGGCCATGGCGCTGGCGACGAAGGGGGCGGAGGAGACGGGCAGCAGATAGCCCGGGTGCAGAGTGGCACTGCTCAGGGCGCCCGTGAGCCAGTGGGCAAGCAGGCGTGCGGCGATCAGGGCGGCCGCGGTGAGGAACACCGCGTAGGCCCAGCGTGCCCCGGTGAGCCCGAACCGGGAGAAGTGGCCGACGATCAGCATGCCGATGATGGGGACGTACCCAAGGGCGAAGCCCTGGCCGGGATGGCGCAGGTCGTGGCGCAGATTGCGCCATCGGGCCCCGCCATGGCTGAGGTACTGGGCCAGCAGAACCAGCCAGATGAGACCGCTGACCGTGAACAGCGTGTCGCTGACCGGCAGAGCGGGCGAAAAGGTGGTTGCCGCCGCCTGCCAGGCTCCGCCGAGGCCGGCTGTGCCGAGGGAGACGGACAGCAGCCCGATCCTTGCGGCGCGGGTCGCGTGGCGACCGTGGGTGTCGGCGACGGTGTCGGTGGCCGTCCGCGGCCGCCCGCTGTCACGCGGGGCTGGACGGGCTCGCCCGCTGCCACGCGGGGCCGTACTGGTGTGCTCTGTCGTGTCGACCATGTCGGTCATGGGGAACCTCTAGGGGAATGCTGAGGGCGCGGGCCGGGACCCGTCCGCTCGACGGCGCGGGTCGCGGCGTGGTCAGGCGGCCATGTCCAGGACGACGCGGAAGCGTGCCTTGCCCGAGAGCATCCGCTCGTAGGCGTCCATGGCGTGGGTGAAGGGCATGGTCTCGGTGGAGGGGCGGATACCGTGGGCGAGGCTGAAGGCGAGGTTGTCCTCGTTCTGGATCGATGATCCGGTCAGGCTGCCGACGATGCGACGGGTACCGAAGATCAGGTCGGCTGTGGCGACCGTCAGCGGATCGGGGGCGGCGCCGACCACCACCAGCGTGCCGCCCGGGGCCAGCCCTCGGACCAGGGGGTTCATCGACGTGCCGCTGGACGCGGTGGCGACTATGACCGATGCGCCGCCCAGGTCGGCAAGCGCCGTGCCGGGGTCGGTGCCGGTGCTGTCTATGTACTCGTCGGCGCCCAGCTCCCTGGCGAGAGCCTCCTTCTCCTGGCCGCGGGCGATGGCGACCACACGGTGTCCGAGGCCGCGGGCGTACTGGAGGGCCAGATGACCCAGCCCGCCGATCCCCTGCACGGCGACCAGCGCGCCCGCGCGGGCAGGGGCCTGTTGGAGTGCAGTGAGGGTGGTCAGGCCGGCACACAGCAGCGGAGCCGCCTCGACGGCCGGCATGCCGTCGGGGATGCGCACCAGTCCGCTCGCGCGGGCGTACGTCACCTCCGCGTATCCGCCGTCGGTGGTGGTGCCGGTCTGTTCCTGGTTCAGGCAGTTGACGAAGTCGCCGCGGCGGCAGGGCTCGCACTCCCAGCAGTGTCCGTTCAGGAAGCCGACGCCGACGCGGTCGCCGGGCCTCCAGGCGGTGACACCCGCGCCCACGGCATCGATCACGCCGACGATCTCGTGGCCGGGAACCACCGGATGGGACGGGTCGGGGCGCAGTCCCTCCACGGCCAGCACGTCGGAGTGGCAGACATCGCACGCCTCCACTCGGAGGCGGACGTGTCCGGGCTCCGGCTCGACCAGCTCGCGCTCGACGAGCCGGAGCTGGTGGACGCCGGTGGCCTCGAATGCTCGGTACGCGGACATGACGCTTCTCCTCGGTGCTGCCTCTGCCGGCACGGGGAGGGCCGAGGACTTGGGGCGGGTACCTGTGTTCAATATGACCGGTCACTTTAAAATTCGTCAAGCGGTACCGACAGCCGAACCGCAGGCCATGTGCCGTCGTGGACGGGCGCTGCTTTCCCTGCTGGCTCGGGTTTGACCCAAGGGAAGGCGACCGGACATATTGGCTTTTGAGGTGGTGGTGAGGATGGCACGCGCGTCCAAGCGCGAGGAGATCGCGCAGGCAGCCCTGGAGCAGTTCCGTACGCGGGGCTTCAATGCCACGGGGATCAGCGACATCACCTCGGCGGCGGGGGCTCCGAAGGGCTCGTTCTACAACCACTTCGCCAGCAAGGAGGAGAGCGCCCTCGAGGCGCTGAGCCGCTACGCCGCCGGGTTGCGGTTCGACATGCTCGACACGCCAGGACGCCCTGCGCTGGAGCGGCTGCGGGCGCACTTCGAGTTCCTGGGCGCGGACACCGTCGACAGCGGCTTCGCCCGCGGATGCCTGGTCGGCAACCTCGGCGCCGAGGTGGGGGACCACTCCGAGGAGATCCGCTCCGCCGTTCAGGGCGGCTTCCAGCGGTGGGCCACGCGCATCCGGCAGGTGCTCACCGAAGCCAAGGAAGCGGGAGAGCTGAATGCCGCTCTCGATGTCGAAGAGGCCGCGCTGTTCATCCTCAGCGCCTGGGAGGGCACGCTGATCGCTGCCCGTGCGGACAAGTCCTCCGCTCCCTTGGACGCCTTTTTCCGCATGGTCTTCGACGTCCTTCTGCGCTGATCCCCGCTGAGGATCCGCAGGCGTCGCACCACGGTTCCTGGTCGGAGGGGCGCTACGGGTGCTGTGACGGGAGGGCTTGCTCGGTCCAGACCGTCTTCCCGTTGTCGGTGTAGCGGATACCCCAGTTGTGTGCGAGCTGGGCGCAGATGAACAGGCCGCGGCCGCCTTCGTCGACCGTCCGGGCGTGGCGCAGCCGCGGAGCGGAGATGCCGGAGTCGTGGACCTCGCAGGTGAGCGTCCGGTCGTTGATGAGGCGCAGTTGCACGGGCGGCGCGCCGTACCGCAGGGCGTTGGTGACCAGCTCGCTGACGATTTCCTGGGTGTCGTAGGCAGCGTCCTCGTCCACGCCCCAGTCGGTCAGTTGGCGCCGTGCGTGGCGCCGCGCGAGGGCAGGAGCGGTGGGCTCATCGTCCAGCGGCCAGGTGACGACGCGGTCGGCGGGGAAGGGGCGGGTGCGGGCGAGGAGAAGGATGGCGTCGCCGGGAAGAGCATCGGTCCGGAGTCGGTAGAGGATGTCGTCGCACAGGTCCTGCAGGGGCCGCTCGGTGTCGGCGAGCAAGCGCTGAAGCGGCTGCGTGTCGCTTGTGCCGTCCTCGGGCCGTGCCGCAGACAGGAGCGAGGCCGTGTAGAGGGCGAGCACGTCTCCATCGCCCAGAGTGACGGTGGTGGCGGCGTACGGGGGCCCTCCCCTGTCGCCGAGGGCGGCTCCGGCGGCCATGTCGACCACTCGGGTGCTGGAAGCGGCGCCGGCGACGATGGGCGGCGAGTGTCCGGCTGAGGCGATGGTGCACGTATGGGTGAACGGGTCGTAGAGCACGCACAGGCACGTCGCGCTGAGGGGCTCGTCGCGCAAGGGGTCGCCGAGTGGCAGCGCCCTCCGCTCGCGTGCGAGACGTGTCATGGTGTCGTCGAGCCGGGCGAGCAGTTCGTCGGGTTCCAGGTCCAGGGCGGCGAGCGACTGCATGGCGGTCCGGAGCTGGCCCATGGTGACGGCGGTGTGGATGCCATGGCCGACGACTTCCCCGACGACCAGGGCCGTACGGGCGCCGGGCAGGGCGCAGGCGTTGGACCAGCCCCCCGCGCCCCGGTCATCGGCCACGTACAGGTCGGCGGTCTCGATCGCGGTCTGTGACGGAGGAGCCGGGGGCAGCAGATGGCGCTGCAATGTCGCTGCGATGGTGTGCTCGCGGGCGTAGCGGCGGGCGTTGTCGATGCTCAGGGCGGTGTGCGTGGCCAGTTCCAGGGTGAGAGGGAGTTCCTTCTCGTCGAATCCGCCGGATCGCTGTGTGCGGTAGAGACTCAGCAGCCCGAGCACCTTTCCGCGCAGCGTCAGCGGTGCGACGAGCAGGTAACGTGCGCCGGATGCGTGAATCGCTTCGGCCCGCGCCGGATCGGCCGCCAGCCAGGGCGTGTCGGGGCCGAGGGCAATCGTGCGCGGCTTGAGGTCGGCCAGCGCCTGCGCGTACGGGGTCGGGAACGGCAGTGCGCGAACGTCTCCCACCGGATGCGCCCGGGCCTGCTGATCACCGCCGCTGTTCCCGAAGGCGGCCCGACGCAGCGGCACATTCCGGCCCAGCGGGCTCAGCGGTGGTTCCTCTCCGCGCACCACAGGCTCCACCACTTCCACCACGGCGATATCGGCGAGATCGGGGATCAGCGCGCGGACCAACTCCTGGCAGGTGGCCACCGCATCCAGGGTCTGTCCCACCCGCTCCTGGACGGCATGCAGGGCCTGGACTCCGCGGCGTGCCTTCTCCTGCTCTGTCACGTCGTGTGCCACGACCACCGCCCCCCGTGCGTCCCGCAGGGGAAGCACCGAGACGTTGTGCGTGTGCTGGGAATCATTCTTCGGGTCCGTCCGCATGACGTGGTCGACCGCCGGCCTACCGTCTCCCATGGCCTGGCACAGCATGTTCTCCAGTTCGCCGGGTGACGTAAGGGGCCACATATCGGTGAGGGGGCGTCCTCGTATCTGCGTTGTGCTCGCGTCGGACAGGGCCTGTGCCGCCGCATTGGCCGACACGACGTGCAACTCCTCGTCCACCACGAACAGAGCCGCTGCCATGTGGGCGGACAGCGTCTCGAGCACCGCGCTCTCGATGCCGGGCACCAACCCGTCCGCAGGTGGCAGGAAGACGCCCCACGCCGCCGAACCGTCGTCACGCAGCACCGGCCGCACACACAGGCCCCCGCCGGCGGCGCCCTCTGAAACATCACGCGGGCCGCCATCACTGCAGCGCTCCACGTCGCCACCGCCTGGCGCGGGGACAGGGCTGGCCAGGTCGGTTGCCGGACGCCCGACCACCTCGCCCGCCGGACGCCCCCACAACTCCTCCGCCTGGTGGCTCCACTGCACGACATCGCCCCCGCCGTCCACGACCATCAGCGGCGTCTCACCGGCCATGGGAACCACCTCCGCCTTCCAGCGTGCCTGGCTGCCAGGGGCTGCGCCGCCGCAGATCGGCGCCATCCGAGGCTCTGCACGCCGGCCGGGTACGAGTGAACCCCTACGACAGCCGCCGGTGGACTTGCATCAAACCGCCACGCCAACGCTGGGGACGGGTTTGACCAGCGGATACTTGCCGTCCACGACAGTTCCGCCCGGGCTTGCAGCGCACTGAGGGTCAGCGCCCGGGGTGCGTGACGCCGACGAACCAGTGAACGATGAGAGAGCCGCCCGGCCTGCGAGGGTCACCGCGTATCGCATGGCTGCGGCTGCGTCTACGGCTGCGGCTGCGGCTGCGGCTGCGTCGCCGAAGCCGGGCCGCCCGATCGACGTCCCTTTGGCCGCCTCCCTCTGGCGTGACCGAGCAGGAGACCGACATGAACACGTTGCTCGCAGACGTCCTCGACGCGCATGGCGGCCTCGACCGCTGGAACGCACTCACCATGGTCCGCGCGACCATCGTCAGCGGTGGCGACATGTTCGTCATCAAGGGGATGCCGCAGGACCCCACCCCCCGGGAGATGATCGTCTGGCTGCACGAGCAGCACGCCTCCGTGATGCCGTTCGGCGCCCCCGACCAGAAGACCGACTTCACGGCCGACCGCATCGGCATCGAGAAGATCGACGGCCGGGTCGTGGCCGAACGCGACCAACCGCGGAAGTCGTTCGCAGGCCACGAGCTCAACACCCCCTGGGACCCGCTGGACCGCGCCTACTTCAACGGATACGCCCTGTGGACGTATCTCACGACGCCCTTCCTCCTGGTGATGCCCGGCTTCACCGTCACCGAAGTCGAACCGTGGCGGGAAGGAGACGAACTCTGGCGTGGGCTGCGCGCGACCTTCCCGCCCGGCATCGCCAGCCACAGCACCCAGCAGGACTTCTACTTCGGCCCCGACCATCTCCTGCGTCGGCACGACTATCACGTCGACATCGCGGGCGGGTTCGCGGCAGCGCAGTACGTCTACGACATGGTGGAAGCGGACGGGATCCGTCTGCCCACCAGACGCCGGGCCTACCGAAGCGCTGCGGACAACCGCCCGATCCTGGACCGGACGATGGTCTCCATCGACATCGGCAACGCTCGGTTCACCTGACATCGGCCCGTACGCGGCGCGTGCTGGGCGGGACCGGCGGCTGCGCGCCTCGCGCCCATTCAACCGCGCCGGCTCAGGCGCCCAGGCCAGCCGGCGCAGGGCGCTGAGGCTCGCACTTCCGTGAGGATTCCGGCAGGTCACTCTCCGAGGAGCCCCACCGCCCCGTACCACACCGGGCCCGGGTTCAGGCGGTCCGGCTGGAGCGCGGTCATCTGGTCGAAGTACTGGCGGGCCGTGGGGTTCTGGCCGAGCAGCCGGATGGCGTCGAGCAGGTACTGCCGAGGTTCACCAAGCAGCCCGATGCACGTAGACGCCGCGGGAGGGTTCAGCGGTGGCCGCGCTTCTTCTGTTCGGTCCAGATGATCAGCACGCTCACGGCCAGCACGGCGGACAGGATGCCCAGGAACCAGCCGGGAGGGCCGACGAAGACCGATACGACGAACCCCAGGAATGTGGCCAGCAGGGCCGTGCTCGCCCACAGCTCGCGATCACTCATGCGTCCCCCTGCGCGTGGTGAGCCCTCGTCCGCCCCGGACGGGCGAGTAAAGCAAGAGAAACATCACCAGAGGCACGGCAGTCGGTCAAGGGCCAGCCCGGCCTGTGCGGCGATGCCGGGGCCGACGGCGTCCACACCAAGGCGGCATAGGAGATGCCGCCCGCCAAGAAGACCGCGGCGAAAGACGGCCGCCAAGCCGGGTCACGGCTCGTACAACGACGTGAAGGCCACGGTGTCGGCGATCTCCACTGGGCCGGGCGCAGGGCGAGGTCCGGTCCGCGTCTGGATGACCGGGAGCAATCTCGTCGCACGAGAACACGCCCCCCGAAGTGGAACGGCACCAGGGACAACACCCGGATAGTCGCAGGTCAACGGCGTGCTGAGTGAGATCACCACGCCAACGACGAGGGGCTTCGCCACGTCACCCCACCTGACCAGCCTGCTTCACTCCTCAGACCCCAGGATGAAAGAGGTTCAATCTGGCATATCGGATCAAGCGCCATCGCGAGAGGGAGTCCCGCAGGTTGATCACCATTCGATATGTGCATATCTAGCCTGCTGGCAGAGCGGCGAGGAGCTGGGTTCGCAGGAGCTGCGCGGCTGGGGGGTGCTGACCTCGGCGGGCGATGAGTCCGAGCCGGGCGTGCGTGGCGGCGTCGGTGAGCGGGACCGTCTGCAGGCCGCTGCCTTGTGTGGAGGACGCGCTGAGCACAGCGACGCCCGCACCGCGCTCAGTGAGGCGGAGCAGGGTGACTGGGGAACTGGCGTCGATGTCCACGCGTGGGCCGAGACCGATCCTGCGGCAGGAGTCCTCATAGGCGGCGCGGATGCCGGTGCCTGGGGAGAGGCAGAGAATCTTCTCGCCCTGCAGGTCACCGAGGCGCAGGTCCCGCCGGTCGAGGGGGTGCCCGGCAGGGACGGCTGCGGTGATCGGCTCGTCGATGACGATGCTCGCCTCCAGACCCGGGGCGACGCTGCCCGCGTAGCCGATCAGGGCAAGGTCGAGGGAGCCGGCAAGGACCTGGGCCTGGAGGTCGTCGGAGTAGCCCTCGTGAAGGCTGACCTCGATGCCGGGGTGGGTGCGGCCAAGGCCGGCGATGGTGTCGAGGAAGGCTGGGATCGAGCAGCCCATGATCATGCCGAGACGGACCCGGCCGCGGACGGCATCGGCGAACTCGCCGGCGGTGTGCTTGATGGCTTCAAAAGTGGCGAGGGCGTTCTTCGCAAGGGGGAGAACGGCATTACCGGCCGGGGTGAGGCGGATTTGACGGCCGGAGCGGTCGAGCAACCGTTGGCCCAGTTCCGCCTCCAGCTTGGCCACTTGGGTGCTGATGCCGGACTGACTGACGTTCAGGCGATGGGCGGCAGCCGTGAAGGTGCCCTCGTCCACGATTGCAGCGAAGTAGCGCAGCTGGTGCATCTCCATATCCAGTAATGATAGACGCCATCTGATCTATCTGTTGGACGGATTGATCGAAGTGGCTGGAGGATGGAGGCATGACGACGAGGACTGCACGAGAGCTTGCCGAGACCTACTTCACCGCCTGGGAGGCGGGCGACTTCGCTACCTTGCGGGGGTTGCTCGCCGAGAATGTCGACTTCGTCGGAGCGCTGGGAACGGCGTCGGGGGTAGAGGCGGCACTCGTCGGCCTGAAGGGCCTCGGTCAGGTGCTGGAGAAGATCGACGTGAAGGCGCGGGTAGCGGAAGGTGATGAAGTGATCACCTGGTTCGACCTGCACACAAGCGTCGCGCCGCCTACCCCGACGGCAAACTGGATGCACGTCGACGACGGGAAGGTCACCCGAATCCGGGTGACCTTCGACCCCCGCGCACTGCTGGCGGGACTCGAGAGGCAGAACTGAGCGGGAAACCCAGACACGATGTTGATCACGACTCGATACGCGCCCTAGTACTCCAGTGCGGCTTCGTGATCTGGCTAGGCGTCGAGGTAGTGGTAATCCCCATCAGGAAGGCCGATCACCAGGCCGCCGTTGTGAACCCTCCACTCACTCATGCCGTCGACATCGTGGCTGACCAGAAACAGCCCCCGAGGCCTATCGTCGTACTCATCATCTTGGTAGGAGGCCGGGATCTGGGCGATCTGACGCAACCTCTCCTCGAACCAGTCGAGGGACACCGCACGGATGTTGCCCCCGTAGAAGGCCCACCTGACGCTGTTGTACTGCCGAGCGGGGAAGGCCCAGCCCCCGCTGTAGGTGCGCTCCGGATCGTCTGCTTCCACGATCTCCTTGATCTGGGCCGGCTGGCCGTCGTCACACTGCAGCCAGCCCCTGACCGAGACCATGATTCCCATGGCGGTTGCTCCTCATTCGTGTGGCGCGCTGCCCTCGCGCACGATTCCTATGCTCTTGCACGCTAGAGGTGCTCTTGCACGGGACTATTACTCGATGATCACGCGTTGGCCGTTCTCATACTCACAGGGCCCCAGCGCAAAATTCGCGAGGGCCGAGTGGATGGGTGCGGCGCACTCTCGCCCGAGGCGGCTGATCCACCTGCCAATCCCTTTGTGCGACCGAGCAGGTCACCTCTAAGAGCGGGGTCGTGGCGGGAGACGCCACCGCTTCCGACGGCTACGACCGGGCCTGTGCGGTGGACGATCCGGCCGGTGTGATCGCCGTTGGCGAGAACGGTGTGCACGGCCGGGGCGGACGTAGTCCTCGCCGACGCGGCTACGGTGTGGGCGGAGTAAGGCACCTGGGTCGCGGACGGTCCGGCCGCGCTCATGGACGCCGCTGAAGCAGCTCCTTTAATTGCAGGTGCGCCGGTGGCCCGCCGTGGTGCTGGCGCGCAGGTTCGATGGCCGGGCGCTGAGTTCGGGTCAAGCAGCGGGCCCGGGAGAAGAGTTCCGGGCCCGCTGTGAGCCGCACGTCGTGACTGTGAGGCCCTTGGACGTGCCTGCGCGCGATGAGCAGGTCCTCGGGGCCGTCGCGGTTTCACCTGATGGTGGCCGCGGCGCCGTCGGCTTGGGGCGGCTTGGCCGGCGCCTTGTAGGGGGCGATCTTCCACTTCTGGCCGGGGTGGCCCTTGGCCTTGCCGACCAGTCGGCCGTCGTCGTCGGACCCGTAAGTCTGCTTGCCGCGCACGGTCTGGCTGTCCGAGGCGGAGATGTAGATGCAGTCGTAGCTCCACCGGTAGGTGCTGCCCTCGTATCGCTTGGCGCCGCAGCCATACAGTTCCGTGCGCGAGCCCACGCGGATGGGGCGGGTGGTAGTGCGGGCCGTCCGGGTGGCGTCCCCGCTCCGCCCCGAGCAAGCGGGGCGGGCGCGGCGTTTGCCCCCGTATCGCTCCGTAGGGCTGAGGCCGGTACTCCCGAAGGTGCGGCCAGGGGACAACCGCACCTTCGGGAGTACCGGGCCGCGTGCCGATTTGAAGGACACCTCAGGCGCGTCGCGATGTGCGAGGGTCGAGCACCTCCCGCCAGCCGCCTGCCGCCCTCCCATTCCCGCACGGCGAAGGGGTGAGGGCGGCCGCTACACGACGACCCGGTTCCCTCTGCGCGCGCGGTGTCGGGCCTTCGACATCGTGTTTCTGCTTCCTGATCTCAGTTGTCGGTTGTGCCCGGGTCGATCGTTGCGCTGATGCCGTTGATGGCGCCGTCCTGTGCGAGCGCCACGCGGAGGATGACGGGCTGGATGGGGTGCGGTGGGACGGTCGGGATGATGGGGCCCGGCGGATAGACGTTGAAGAAGGTCGGGTGGAACGTCAGCGGGGCGATGGGGCCCGGCGGAAAGGTGACCACGTTGTGGTCGCTGCCGACGAAGCGGTAGGTGCCGCCGCTGACCTGGCCGACGCCGGTGGTGCGGAGCATGGTGCTCGTCACATGGGCGGTGCCACCGCCCCCTTGTGCGGTGTCGGTGACGACCTTGACGCGGAGACTGCCGGTGACGTCGATCGCCTCCGAGCCGAGGGTTCTGAAGGTGCCGCTGAGGGGCAGTACGACGGTTTGTTGATGGAAGGTCTGTGCGGCCGGGGCGGCGGTGGCTGTGGTGGAGGGGACGACCAGACCCAGGGTGGCCAGAGCGAGGCAGACCTTCGCGGCAGCGCGCGCGAGACGACGGCGCATAGGTGCTCCCATCAGTGAGGCGAGAGGGCGCGTATCCACGCCCGTCCCGCAGACGGAAGTCCAGCGTGTCCAACCGACCGAACACGTGTCGCGTCGGACCGGCCCGGACGAGTGCAACTCTCACCTGCCAGGTCTATCCGTCGTCACCCTCCTGGCGGGCTCGTCGGGTGACAGGCCGCGCCGCTCCTGGCGGTCAGGGCGTGAACACCTCTTCTGGGTGGTCGATCGCTCCACTGCGCTACCGACACCATGCCGCGCGGATAGCAGGCTGGATGTGGGATTCGGACTACTCCTCGGCTTCGGAGTACGTGCAGGACATGTGTGACTCGCTGCCCTCACAGTCGAAGGACACCTCGCCCGCCCAATGGCTCGCCGAGGCCGGCTATATGGACGAAGACGGCCAGAAAATTCTGGGGTACGGGGTCCCCAAGCTCTGTCCGAAGTGGACCAAGACCATCAAGGCAGCCGTCTCCGGGAACTACCCCCGATACATCTCCGGGGGCGAGTACGAGGTGAAGACCAACCCTGCACCGTACGACCCCGACTCCGGCTCGGACGTCCAGGAGATCGGCCCCGGCACCTATGTGGCAGCGGGTCACTTCTCCGAATGCTACTGGGAACGGACAGCTGCAAACGGGAACATCATCGACAACCAGTTCGTTACGCAGGCAACCCGGCTGACAGTGACGCTGCAGGTCGGAGAACTGTTCAAGAACGAGTGCGGCACGTTCAAGCCTGCCAGCTGAAGCCGAACGAGCACCGGATCGGACCGGAGTTCTTTCCGGTCGGGGCCCACAGCCGCTGCGGCAACGGGAGCCGCGCGGTTTTGGTCGTATCGCAGAATCCGTCTCATCCAGTTCGGTTTGCTCCGCGCCCGCTAGGAGACTGCTTGCCTTCCGGGGCGCATCACCCGAGATACGGCGCACCCCCGGCGGGCGTTACACCGCGGCAGTCGTCCCCGCACCCGCGGGGGTAGCTCCCGCACAGGAGGAGGCGTAGTGGGCGCCGACCGCATACGGAAACCCGCGGGTGATGCCCATCGGAGGTCTTACAGGTCGAAGTCGAGCTGCTCGACGTCGGTCAGCTCGACCTCGAGGCCGTGGGGGCGGCGGCCATTGTCGCGGAAGTAGACCTCGCCGAGGGCTTCGGCGGTGATGGTTCGCAGCTGCTGTTCGGTGGCGCCGGCGGCTTGGGCGTCGAAGAGGCATGCGCCGTACTCGGGTGACAGGGCGCGGGTGAGGTGGCGCAGGCGGGCGTCGTCGGTGGTGCCGGGTGCGGCGGTGAATCCGAACCGGGCGCGGGTGTCGATCATCAGGCCGGTGGAGGTGGCGGCCTGGCGTCGGGCTTGTTCGCGGATGGGGGCTGCCGGCGGGCGCGGACGGCGTCCTCGAGGCGCTGGGCGAGGTCCGGGCGGGGCCGGCGGATCTGGTCCTTCACGTGGCGCTCCACGGTGCGTTGGGAGACGCCGAGCAGCTCGGCCACCGCCCGGGTGCCCCTGAGCTGCTTGACGAGGTAGCGCATCTGGGCGCCCGCGGACACCCGCGGCCCGTAACGATCCACCACCTGCACCCGGGGCTACCCCGGACTGGTTTTGTTGGTCGCGCCCAGACCCACGCCACGGCGGACGCGCCGTGGGCACCACCACCGGCTTTGGGTGTGGTCCACGCCGTGGCGGGGTGACCGAGGGGTTCATGCGGGAGGCAGGGCAGCAGGGGCCGAGCCAGTCGGCTGGTGTCGGCTTTGTCGACCGCATCGAGGGAGAGAAGCGGTGAGGCGGTGTTGGGCCGGCCGTAGCCTTCGGTGTCCGCACTCGCCGGCAGCAGATCCCGTGCAGGGCGGATGGCTGCCGGCTCGGCTGTGCGCCGAACGTCCGCCGGACGACCGCACCCCAACGCGCGAGGCCGACGCTGCACGCAGTGTGACACCGACCGGCGAACCGGTCGGGCCCACACCGTTGGTCGAATGGCGGCCCGTGCCTGACGCGGGCGCTACCGCACGTCGACGAAGTCGCTCTCCGAGGTCTTGGCGCTCGTGGTCGTGGTGCCGGCGAAACTCCACCGCCAGTAGCCGTCAGCGGAAGCGGTGACCGTTGTCTTCAACGCACCCGTGCTGCTGGTCTTCACTGTCTTGATGGTCGTGTAGGTGCTGCTGCCCTTCTTGCGGAATTGCAGCTTGACCGGCTGGCTGGTGTAGCCGTGGTACTTGTAGTCGTCCCAGCTCGCGCGCTTCAGCGCTCCTGTGACCGTAAGAGTGCTGCCCTTCCGCACCGGCTCGGGCGACGCGTTCGTCGTCAGTGTGCTCGCGCGCTTGAGGCGGAAGCTGTCGATGCGCTCGTCCCAGCGGTAGTCGTCATCGATGGCATCCACCCAGGACCCGACGTACCACGTGCCGGCCTGGCTGTTGTCCAGGTCGACGCGGGGGTCGAAGGTGAACGTGTGGGTGCATGAGTAGTCGGTTTCACAAATGGTCTCGTCACTGGCGTACCCGGCGCCGGGGCCGTCCAGGTCGGTGTCCGCGGACAACAGGCCCGAATCGTCGTAGGCGTCGATCTCCACATCGAACGACTTCGAGTATGTGGTGCCGATGATCACACTGGAGCCGTTGTTGACGGTCACACCGAGGATCTCGGTGTCACCGGCGCCGCCGTCGGCGTAGGCGGCCGGAGCCACCAAGCCGATGACTCCGAGCGCGGCGGCAATGGACATGGCAATGCGCTTATCCATGAGATGTCTCTTTCTGCCAGGTCACGGCGCGCACCAGATGTGCCGTGGCGTGCGCACGGCCTGGAGTGCAGTCCGCTCCCGATTGTTCGTTGTGCTGTCGATTCCAGGCTTCGCGTGGAAAGTTGGCACGGCGAGCTACGAGGGGGGCCTCCTGCCAGACCCTGCTTCGACGCCGCTCGCGCAGCCATGTAACAGCCGTGGACAGTCCAGGCCACGCCACCGGCTCGCTCGCGGCTGGAGACCGGGGGCAGCTTCGAGGGGCGAGGACGCCGTTTTCCTACCGACGGTGTCCGGCTCGATCGGCAGGACACGCGACCCACGAAGCCGCTGCGCCGTTCACCTCGGTGCGGGACGTGCTCTGACTGTCAGCATTCCTGCGTACAGCCAGGCACAGCCGCACAGCGGCGGCCCGACGACGGTAACGGTCGACCTCATGCATCGATCATGAACGACAGATGAACGCCGTGGAAGATACGTGATCATCTTGTGATGACCCAGAACCGGGTACGGCTGGTCGGCCATCAGCACAGTTGCCGACGGCTTGTCACACCGCGGTGACAGCCAAGTCACTAGGGGTTCGTTGCCACCGACTCGCCCTACACCACGGCCCATGGACCCGACAACGGGTGTGGGGGTACATGAAGACCTCCGTTCGCCGCTGCGCTAAGGGCTGTCCGCTGCCCACTCACCGGCGCAACTCAGACGCCAGGGCCCGCCTGGCGCGCCTGATCTCGCACAGGGTCGGATAGCTGCGGCGTCGGCGAGCAGGGCGGCCGGCTACTGCGGGCTCTCTGCCGAGGCGGCGCGTCCTGTACCCGGTGGCCGCACGACGACCGCCGGCATGTCGACCACTCCGACGGCCGCAAGCAGCTCGGCGACGCCTCCGGCACCGAGTGGTTCGACTAGGCCGTGTTTTAGAAGTTGCTGGTGTGCTGGGTGGGCCGTCCGGGGAAGTCGCGGGCGGCCATCCAGATCGTGAGGTCTCGGGCGATCCGATCGATGCTGGTCTCGGCGATGACGTCATGCTCACGGCGGGTGGTGTCGCGCCGGACGACCTCATAGCCGCCTTCGTCCAGGACCGCGACGGAGGTGAACCAAGCCGGGTCGTCGTCATCGGGCTGGATGACGACGAACGTGTTGTCCGAGTCGTCGAGGTCCTCGATCAGCATGAACAGCGCGTCCTCGGACGGGTCGTCGATGTGGTCGCCGCTCTCACTCTTGGCCCGGTAGTACACAGCCCCCATCGGCCCTGTCTCCCCTTCCTCGCCGCAGCTGCCCTCTAGAGCGTGAACAGGTCTGTCAGATAGGTCGGTTCGGCCTCCACCTGTGCATAGCGCCCGGTCTCCTTCGACCATGCGACGTTCCCGGCGGTGAGCGCGTGGAAATCCCTGACGCAGCGCAGTGCGTCGTCGACGACGTCCTCGGCGAGCCCCGAACGCGCTAGACGCCCGGGCAGGACCTGTTCGAGGTCAATGATGCGCTGGACGTAGCCGGCCTGCATGACGGCCACTCGATCCACCGCCTCCTGAAGGTCGCACCGGTGATGGTGGCTGATCACCGTGACGGCGTTGAACGCATACTCGTGCGCGAGTTCCTTGGGCAGCGAATAGAGATCGTTGACGCAGGCGTTCGCATAGATCACCGCCTCTCGCATGTCCGCGAAGGCCGGGTTCGCGTGCAGTCGGTCGGACAGGTTCACATCGGTGGCGATTTCCACCAGGTCCAGGACGGCGTCGAACGCGAACGAGGCGCGTCGGTGGGCGAGGTATTGGTGCAGGCCGGGTATGCGTCCTTCTTCCCGATAGATCATTTCGGCCCGGTAGCTGTCGAAATACCACAGCAGGTGGGGGATGAATCTGCGTTGCCATGCGGAAGAACGGACAGCCGTCGTACGACGCCAGAGATCGGCCAGGGAGCGCGCCAGCCGCCCAGCCATGACGGTTCCGTCGAAGACTGCGAACAAGGGGCCGAACGCTTCCTGCCACCGCTCGGGCTGGTATCCCCGCACCGGGTCGTCGTCGAACTGGTCGTCCAGTTGGAACAGCCACGCGTTCCACTGGGTTATCAGTGTCAGTGCCTCCTGTGAGGCGTTCGGGCACAACCACGCGGTGAGCCGGTCCACGCGAGTGCGATGCACATGCCGGCGTGCTTCCTCGGTGGGCGCGAGACGGAACTCGTCCAGCCACACCTCGGTGGCCGCCGTGGCCGCCCGGAGTTGCGGATTGAGCGCTGCCGGTACGGGTGCGTAGAGGTCCGGGATCCGGAACTTATCCATACGTCAGCTCACTTTCCGGTGCTTCTCTGCCGTTCCTGACGTTTAGTCACATCGCCGATGCGGCACGCCCGAGGCCGCATGGCGCCATGACCAGGCAGCCCCGGCCACCGACGTAAGCACCCTGCCTGGTGATGGCGTTCGGCAGAGGTTTCGTTTCTCCGGTGCCATATCGCTCTTGGCGGGCCGGCACCGCAGGGAATGGGCGAGTTCCGCTGTGCGCTGACGCAAGTAAACGGCGAATCAGGCCCGTTGTGAACAGGTGGGCCAGGAGCGGGTCAGCCGCGGTGGCCGCGCCGATGCAGCCGGGCCAGGAGCAGGGCGACGTCGTCCCCCGGGCTGTGATCCTTCCGTGTACCGGCGAGGAGGTCGTCCACAACGGTCTCCAGGTCCGCCGTGGCAGCGCCTCGCAAGCCTTCGAGGAACCTCGCGGTGCCCTGGTCGATGTCCTTGTTCACGGCTTCGAGCAGGCCGTCTGTGGTCAGCGCGAGCACGCTGCCCGGAGCGATGCGCAGGCGGGTGGTCGGGTACCGCTGCTCCCGGTCGATTCCCAGAGGGAGCCCGCCCGCGACCTCCAGGAGGCGCGGTGGCTTGCGGGGTGTGACCAGCGCCGGTGCCGGATGACCCGCCCGGCACACCCGGAGCGTTCCATCGGAGGGGTTGAGCGCCATGTAACAACACGTGGCGAAAAGGGCCGTGTCCGGATCGGTGTTCAGCTCGGCCAGCAGGCAGTTGGTGCGTTCCAGGACGGCCGCGGGCGGGTGTCCTTCGTTCGCGTAGGCATGTACGGCGGTACGCAGCCGCCCCATGAGGGACGCTGCGTGAACACTGTGTCCCTGTACATCCCCTATGACCAGAGCGACGCCGCCGTCGGGCAGACTGATGGCGTCGTACCAGTCGCCACCGATCCACATGCCGGAGGTGGCGGGCTGGTAGCGGGCGGCGATGGTCACACCCGGCACCGTGAGCGGCCCGCGCGGCAGCATGCCGTGCTGGAGCTCGGTGGCAAGAGCGTGTTCCGACTCGTACATGCCGGCCCGCTCCAGTGACTGGGCGAGCAGTCCCACGGCGGCGACCAGGAGGGCCCGCTCCTCGGGCAGGAACTCCTGCGGCTCGGGGAAGCTGACGAGGCAGGAACTGACGCCGCCGCGCGAGTCCATGACCGGCAGTGCCGCCCATGCCTGCGAGGCCGACGGCGCGAGGGGTGCCAGGTGTGGATGAGCGGTGGTAAGCGCGTCCGCAGAGCCGATGAGAACGGGCGCCCCACGGTCGAGCGACTGCCACACGAGGGTGCGGGCCGTGGCGTCTGGGACCTGCAGGGAGTTCTCACCCCGCTCGTCGTCGGAGCACGAGGCGACGACGGTCGGCCGGTTCCCCTCCAGAGCGATCACCGCCAATGCGTCCGCCCCGAAGACCCGCAATCCCGCCTGTGCGGCGGCCATGATGTCCTTGACGGTCACCGCGACGGCCAGAGCCGCGGTCAGCTCCCGCATCCACCGGTCACGGGTCGCACGCTCGTACAACCGCCGCCTCTCCGCCTCGTGGCGTTCGTGCACGGCCGTGGTGTCCATGACCACTCCGACCATGCGGGCCGGCAGCCCGTCGGCGCCGGGCAGGACGCGGCCCCGGGCTTCCAGGGACCGGTGCCGGCCGTCGTCGGAGGTGACGCGGTACTCGATCTGGTAGTTGCCGCAGGACTTCGCTATCAGTCCCAAGCCGTCGCGCACGTCGGCCAGATCCGCCTCGTGCACTGCGGCGAGGAAGCTCGAGATGTCCGACGGACCGCTTTCGGGCATGCCGTGCAGCGCGAGGGTGAGGGGATCGCAACTCACCTCGCCTGTGGCGATCTCCCAGGAGTAGAAGCCCGCCTGCACGATGCTCGCGCTGGCCTGGAAGGCGCGGGAACCGGACTCATCTTCCCGGCGCACGGCAGTACGCACCGATCCGACGTCTTTCACTAGATCTCCCTGCCGCGGCGTGAACTTCCCTCTGAGGGATAAACGGTGCTCGACCGGATAGGCCACGCACTGTAGTCAGTGGCCGATGGAAACCGGCCAATGGGGCGATTCGAGAGCCTACGGAGCTGCGGCACCGTCCCTCGTCGACGTGAACGGGCGCTCTCGAAGAGGAGTGTGTTCGCGCTCTTCTCAGAGATGATCGCCTGACTGACCCGACTGTGGCCGGATCGTGCGCATGGAAGTGAATTCCCTGATCTTGCGCCGGACACCCCACCGGCAGACCGGTGCCCGCGCCTTCGGCCTCCGCGAAGGCCCCTCCGCTGTCTCACAGGGCAGCCGGGCGACCGGGCTGTTCAGGACACCCGGGAACGACACGGATGCGAACGGCTCGCCGGAGGTTGGTGACGCCGCACGCGGGCGAGGGGCCGGCGTATGCGGTGGAGAAGTCCCCCGTACGGAACTGCGCCGGCGTCCGGAGCGCACCGCCCACGAGGTGACGAAGGACTGACCTCGGCGTTTCGGCTGAGGTGATGAGGCGTCACAGATCGTCTGCCGTCAGGTCCGGCGGGGTGATTTCGGTGTTCTGGATTCGCGCAGTGTCCCGTCCTGATCCAGGGCGGGGTGCCAGACCTGCTCGGGCAGGGCCCGGATCGCTCGGCGGACCGGCTCGGTGACCGCGTGTCCGACCGAGAAGAAGGTGCGGACTCCGCGTGCACGTAGCTTTCGGACGTGGGTGAGGAAGGCTTTCGCGGATCCGGCGCTGTCGGTGCGGATCAGGATGTCGGTGCCGTGCCGGTGGGCGTCGGGGATCTGCGCAAGAGCGTCGTCCAGTACCGCGATGTGGTCCGCGGCGGTGTTGGTGCCTGCGTTTCCGGGCCGCAGCCGTCCGGACATGCCCTCGCCGGTGTTGGCGAGGAAGCACAGCAGCGGGTGGAAGCCGAAGCTGCCTTGTAGGTGAAATCGGCCTGCTCTTTCCCGGAGTGGCAGGTGATCAGTGTGGCGTCGATGTCCAGGACCAGGCCGGGCACTTCCCGTCCGCCGGCTTTCGCCGCCGGTGTGCCGCAGCGAGTCTCGGATGCCTGAAGCCAGGCCACTTCCCGGGCCCGGGCCCGGGCTGAGCGCAGACGGTCCAGTACACGTTCGCCGACGGCGGCCAGCAGCCGCCAGGCAGTCGGTGTAGAGGCGACGGGGCCGAACACTTCGCTCTGGTCCCGCAGCACGGCCAGATCCGCAGTCGACTCGGCGCGGTGGAGTACGAGCTGGTCAGCCCGGTGGCATCAGCCAGATCAGCCAGTAGCCGCGCACCGGTTCATCGTCCCAGCTCAGGAGGCACTTCCGGGTTCACGCCCATGATCGGGACGGACTCCAGGTGAAGCCCGAGGCCAAGGCTTCACGGGCTCCAGCCGCAGCCGCTGGGTCGGCCAGGGTGCCGGTTCGGCCGGGCCGAACCAGATCCGGACATCCTCCCCGGTGCGAACGGGCAGGCGGGGAAAGTCGTTCTCGGCGTGCTCGGTGCGGTGCAGTGCATGCCCGGGGCCCAGGTGCCGGGCGGCGTACGTGTCGAAGTCGGCCGCGTCGGTCGGATGGCAGACGGTCGCGAGCACCTCACTCGTCCCCGGCTCCGGCGTGAAGCCCGGGCCGCGCAGCAGCAGGACGTCGTCGCTGTCGATCATGGTGGCGTTCGCGGTGTCGCGGTGCTCCCGCCAGACCGGGCCAGTGTAGAACGCCTCCAGCGCGCGCCGGCGGTGCGCCATGTCGGGGAACGCGCGCAGCCAGACGAAGCGGTCCGGGTCGTCCAGATCGCGGAACCGGCCGCCGACGGTGATACCGACCGCCTGCTGACCGGTCACGAACTCGCGCTCGAACAGCTCGATCAGCGTCTCTCTGGCGCCGGGATGCAGGGTGTACTGCCGGAGTTCGACGATGCTCATGCGGTGGCCTGCCCGGTGCGCGTGAGGTCCATGGTCCAGTTGTCGTCCATGCGCAGCAGGTTAGGGCCGGTCTGCTGACATCCACTGTCAGTGGATACTGAGCCGCATGCGTGCGAGCCGGCTGGTCACCCTGCTTCTGCTGCTCCAGAACCGGGGCCGGATGACGGCCCGGCAGCTAGCCGACGAACTGGAGGTCTCCGTCCGGACGGTCTACCGGGACGTCGAGGCGCTCGGTGCCGCCGGTATCCCGCTGTATGGCGCCGCCGGCCACGCCGGCGGCTACCGGCTGGTCGACGGCTACCGGACCCGGCTCACCGGACTGACCGTGGACGAGGCGCGGGCCGCGTTCCTCGCCGCACTCCCCGGCGCCGCCGCCGAACTCGGCCTCGGCGAGGCGCTCGTTTCCGCCCGGCTCAAGCTGCGGGCCGCCCTTCCGGCGGAGCTGCGCGAGCACACCGAGCAGATCCAGGAACGCTTCCTGCTCGACGCCCCCGGCTGGTACGGCGACGTCGACCAAGTGCCTCACCTGGCCGTGGTCGCCGCCGCGGTGTGGGCGCGGCGGGCGGTGGTACTGCGGTACCGGCGCTGGCGGGCGCCGGAGGAGATCGAGCGACGGGTGGAGCCGTACGGGCTCGTCCTCAAGGCCGGCCGCTGGTACCTGGTCGCCGGTGGGCCGTCGGGGATCCGCACCTACCGAGTCGACCAGATCCTCGAAATCCGGTCGCTGGAAGAAGAGTTCGTCGTCCCGGACGGGTTCGACTTGGCCGGATACTGGAACCTCTATCTGGCCGACTTCCGAGCGCGACTGCACACCGCGGACGCCCTGGTGCGGCTCACCCCGGAGGGCGCCCGCCGCCTCGGCGTGACACCCACGGGTGACGGATGGACGGAGGTCCGCGTACCCATCGAGTCGATCGACCACGCCCACCGAGCCTTCCTGCGGCTGGGCGCCGATGTCGAGGTCCTGGCACCGGCCGAACTACGCAGCCGCATCGCCGAGACGGCACGAACCCTAGCTGCCCGCTACGAAGCGTGACCCCGGGCAGAAGGTTCTCCTGCCGGGCACCGGTCACCCGCACACGCGTGTAGGACCCGATATGCCTCTTCACCTGAGAAGTGCAGCGTTCCTGACCGCGCCAGGACTCTGAACAGGTTCCATCGCGCCAGGTCAGCGGCACTCTCACTTCGTCGATCACAGGTAAGACAGCCACGCTCGTGAAACCGCGAGGCTGAGGCCCGCGTCGGCACGTGCGGCCGTACGGCGGGCCGATGGGCCGTACGGCCGGCCGATGCCCACTCCCGGCAGACCCGGGCCCTGCGCCGCCCCTCGCCGGGTGGACCCACGGACCGGGAGCCTCCCGCAACGGAGCGCCTGGCTCCGCCTGTTACCGGCACTTGGCCCCCGGAGGCCGAGCCCGCCGGGGGTTCTTCGCGGAAGCGCCGCGGAATTGTCCGTGATCTGTAACAGAGGGATCCCCGGTTCCCTTCTGCCCGTCCTGACTGATGCACGGGAATGAACCGACGGACACGGCACAGGGGCGGGGCGGACATGGCGCGGCATGGTGGCGGGCGGGGATGGTACGGCCGGGTGGCCGCGGCGGCGGTCGGGGTCACCGCGGTGGCCGCCGCCACCTCGGTGTGGACCGCGCAGGCCGGGCAGACGGGCGGCGGGTCGGGAACGAACGCGGGGGCGCGGCCCGCCGCGTCGAAGCCGGCGGCGGTCTCCCCCGTCATCGCCCACTCCTCGGACAAGGGCGCGCACGCGGTCAACATCACCATCGACGACGGCCCGGACCCGCAGTGGACGCCGCAGGTGCTCCAACTGCTGCGCGACAACGGTGTGAAGGCCACGTTCTGCATGGTCGGCACCCAGGCCGAGGCCCACCCGGACCTGGTCAAGAAAGTGGTCGCGGCCGGGCACCGGCTGTGCGACCACACGGTGTCGCACGACACCACGATGGACACCAAGTCCCAGGCCTACCAGAAGCAGCAGATCCTGAAGGCCGAGCAGCAGATCACCAAGGCGTCCGGTGGTGTGCGGCCGATGTACTACCGCGCGCCCGGAGGTGCCTTCACCCCGTACAGCCGGCACCTCGCGGCCGAGCGCGGGATGCGGCCGCTGGGCTGGAACGTGGACTCCAAGGACTTCGAGCGGCCGGGCACCGACGCCATCGTCACCACCGTCAAGACCGAACTGACCAACGGGCCGACGATCCTCTTCCACGACGCGGGCGGCGACCGCTCACAGACCGTGGCCGCCCTGCGCACCCTGCTTTCCTGGCTGAAGCAGCAGGGGTACTCCTTCGGCTTCCCCGTGCGCTGAACACACCTTCGCCCCGGTGAATGCCGGGGGAATCCGTGGTCGTCGAATTCCTGGGGCGGATGTCCGCTCCCATGACGATGCCTACGATGAGGCTGTCCCGGCGGCGCCCGCTCGGCCGCCGGGACGGCCGATCCTGAACGTTCCGGGGAGGCTCGACCTCCGCCCGACGTGACCCGGGCCGGGAACTCCCCGAGTCGTCATTCCGAAGGGATGCGGAACTCGAATTCGGGCCGGTCCCACGGTACGGCGGGCGGGTTCGCGAGCGCGGTCCCGATCCGCAGCGCGCCGACGCGGTGGTAGAAGTTCTCGGCGGGAACGTGCGACACGACCAGGACGCGTTCGAGCCCGGCGGCACGGGCCTCGGACTGCATGTGCGCGACGAGCAGTCGCCCGATCCCCCGTCCTTGCGCTTCGTCGGCGACGAACAGCAGGTCGAGCTCCGGCGGGGCGAGGACAAGCGAGTAGAACCCGAGGACCTGGCCTCCCTGCGCGTCGGCGCCGACGGCTACGAAGACGCGGTGGGCCTCGATGTAATCAGGGCCCACCCGGTAGCCCTCGACTGCGGCTGCGTACTTGCCCTCGTAGGCGCCTGAGCCACGCACGAGCCGTGTGAGCCGTTTGGCATCTCGCGCGACGGCCCTCCGTATCGTGATCGGCCGACTGGTCGGGGAAGCCGATGAACTCATCAGGAAAGTATGTCGCACCGTGGGGCGCCTTCATGCGACGGGTCGGCTGCTCGGGCAGGCGTTCGCCGCACAGCGCCCGGACCGCGTCGGAAGTGCGGGCCGACTCGGAGAGGGTTCGCGACACCCGCCTGAGCGTCTGTGCCGTGGCCGAGGTGCCGCGCAGGAGGCAGCTCCGCGGAGCTTGCGATGACACGTACAACCAATCCCTCACATGGATGGTCTTCTGCTCGCCCGGACTCCGAGAGCGGAGATCCGGCTCACCGTTCCTGGAGAACCATGCACATCCGTACGGCCGCGGCCGCCACCGTCGGCAGCCTGGCGCTGATCACCCTCAGCGCGCCCGTCGCGCAGGCGGACGATCACAAGGGCGACACCGTCTTCACCTCGGTGACCTTCAGCAAGACCACCGTCAACGTCGGCACCAGCAAGCCCCAGAAGCTGACCGTCACCACCACCGCCAAGGACAACTCCGGCATCCGGAACATGTACGGCCTCAAGCTGGTGAGCTCCGACAGCCGCTTCCAGTACGCGAAGTCGTCGACGTGCAGCCACCCCACATCGACGACCATGAAGTGCACCTGGACGTACAGCCTCGAGTCCGACCTCACCGACTACGCCGACCTCCGCAACAGCTCGGCCGGCACCTGGCACCTCGATGTGGAGGCCGCCGCCGAGGACGGCGACTTCTACACCCTCGACAGCAGCTCCACCGTGAAGATCAAGCGCTTCGCCAACCTGGCAACCACCCAGGCGACGCCCGAACCGGTGACCAAGGGCCGAACGCTGACGGTGACCGGCGCCCTCACCCGGGCCGACTGGAACACCAACACCTACACCGGCTTCGCCGCCCAGAAGGTCGCCCTGCAGTTCAAGAGGTCCGGCGCCTCGGCGTACATCACCGTCAAGACGGTGACCACAGACAGCGCGGGCAAGCTCAAGGCGACGATCACGGCGAACACCTCCGGCACCTGGCGCTGGCACTTCACCGGAACGGCGACGACCGGCTCGGCGACGGCGACCGGCGACTCGGTCGCTCTGAAGTAGGGCCTCTCCCGACGCGGCTGATGGGGGGCTGACCCACCGAAAGGAGGCCAGCTCCCTCGATCGCCGCCTTGGCCGGGCAGAGACGATCGCGGTCGGCGCCGCACGCAAATCAGTGGTCCCACGGTCGTCCGGGCTGCTGGAATGGCGCGATGCGGCAACCACACTCGATGATCCTGGACCGTGGCGCGTACCCGGACGCGGTGACTCCCTGGGAGCGGGAGACCTGGCGCGCCTCCGCCCTCGGCTGGGTGGAGGACGGACTCGCGGCGCACGGTCTGCGCGGGACCGGCGGGCTTCGGGTGCGGCTGCGGCCGTGGTCCGTGCTGGTGCGGGTGCCCGTGGAGGGGCGGAGCGTGGTCTGGTTCAAGGCGAGTCCGCCGGCCGCCGCGTTCGAGGGCCCGCTGACCGCCGCGCTGGCCCGCTGGGTGCCCGAGGACGTGCTGAAGCCGCTGGCCGTCGACGCCGGGCGCGGCTGGACACTGCTGCCCGACGGGGGCGAACTGTTCCGCGACCTGCTCGCCCGGGAACCCGTGGCCCCGCGGGTCTGGGAGAGCCTGCTCGGCCGGTACGCGCGCATGCAGCACGCCCTGCTGCCCTACGCGCGGGAGATCGAGCGGCTGGGCGTACCGGCCGCCCGGACACGCGACCTTTCCGAGGTGTTCGGCAGGCTGCTCGACGGTGCCTCCGCGCTGAGCCCGGACGAACGCGCGCGGCTCGACGCGCTCCGGCCGCGTGTCGCCGAGTGGTCCGCCGAACTCGCCGCCCTCGGCATAGGGGACACACTCGACCACGCCGACCTGCACGACGGCCAGCTGTTCTGCCCGGCGCCGGGCCGGTTCACCTTCTTCGACTGGGGCGACGCGACCGTGTCCCACCCGTTCTGCAGTCTGCGGATACCGGCCGAGCGAGCGGTCGACCGGTACGGGCCGGGGGTGCTGCCCCGGCTGGTCGACGCCTATCTGGAGCCCTGGACCGGCGCCGGCCGCACGGCGGCCGACCTCCGCCACGCGGTCGGGACCGCCTGGCGCCTGAGCGCGCTGGGCCGCGCCGCGTCCTGGGGCCGTATGTTCCCCGATCCCTCCGGCGTGGCTCCCGGAGCCGGACAGAGCGCGCGGTGGCTGCTCGAACTCCTCAACAATCCTCCGCACACCGTGTCATGAGGTGACGTCAGGGCAGTGGCGTGCCACCCGTCACATTGACGATCTCCGCGGTGACGTAGCCGGCCTGCGCAGAGGCCAGGTAGACGTAGGCCGGGGCCAGTTCCGCGGGCTGCGCCGGCCGGCCGAGCGGACTCCGCTTGCCGAACTCCCGGGTGTCCGGCAGGGTCGACGGGATGAGCGGCGTCCACACCGGCCCGGGTGCGACCGCGTTGACCCGGATGCCGCGTTCGGCGGCCATCTCCGCCAGCCCCTGGGTGAAGGTGACGATGGCACCCTTCGTCATCGCGTAGTCCAGCAGGTGCGGGCTCGGCTTGTACGCCTGCACGGACGCGGAGTTGATGACACAGGCGCCGGAAGGCATGTGCGGCAGGGCGAACTTGGTCAGCCAGAACATGCCGTAGAGGTTCGTCCGCAGTACCCGGTCGAACTGCTCGGTGGTGATGGCCTCGATGCCGGCCGGCTGGGACATCTGGTAGGCGGCGTTGTTGACGAGGACGTCGATGCGGCCGAACTCGGCCACCGCCCGGTCGATCAGAGCGCGGCAGTTGTCCTCCTCGCGGATGTCGCAGGCCACGGCGACCGCCTTGCGGCCGGCGTCCTCGACCAGCCGGGACGTCTCGCGGGCCTCGTCCTCCTCTTCCGGGAGATGGGTGAACAGCACGTCGGCGCCCTCCCGGGCGAAGGCGAGCGCCACCGCCCGGCCGATGCCGGAGTCCCCACCCGTGATCACGGTCTTGAGGCCGTCGAGACGGCCGGCACCGCGGTAGGACTCCTCGCCGTGGTCGGGCGGTGGGTCCATCGGACCGGTCCAGCCCGGATGCGGCTGGTCCTGGGAGGGGAAGTCCGGGCGGGCGTGCCGGGTGACCGGGTTCGGCCGGTCGGCGCGCGGGTCTGTCACGACGGCCTCCTGTGTCTCGGGGACGGGACGGCCGGCCGGGTTCCCGGATCACGACCGCCGAAAGGCCGGCGGCCAGGTGGACCGTCGCAGGTCGGGGTCAGGCCGTGGGGGCGTGCCCTCCCATGGCGCGCATCCGGTCCCTGCGGGCGATGTTGTAGAGCCGCAGAAGATGCTTGGCCACGGCACAGGGCGCGGCATCGACATGGCACTGGCGGCAGGTCCGCATGTGCTGTTCGTAGGTGAGGCGCGCGTTCTCGAACGCGTCATCGACAGAGGGCATGGATATCTCCGGGCTGGGCGCGTCGGAAGACAGCGCCGAGTTGACTGACTGGTGCAACCGGAGACAAGGTGATCATGTTACTTGCGGTACTGGGAAACCCGCGGAAGAGCCCGGTCCGGGAACGGTCCGCGCACCGGCCCGGTTGGTCCGTCTGCTCCGGCTGCGCCATCATGCGCACCCCGGACGGCTGACCTCCGCGAGGGGCGCGGGCCGCGTTGTCAGTGCCCCCTGCGACTGTGGACACATGACGCCCACCACCGTGGAAGCCGCCCCCGACACGCTGGTCGAGGTGCTCCGCCTGCCGGTGTGGAACACCCTCGCCCAGCGGGCCGACAGCATCCGACACACACTGCCCCCACGTCCCGAGACGGTCGTGGAGAGGCTCGTCTGGCTGCGGTCACTGACACCCGAGCAGGCCCGCCGCGCGGCCCTCCTCGATCACCTGGACGCCCTCTGCGGGCACATCGCCGGGCGCCCCGCGCTCGGCTACCGGGCCGACGACCCGTTGCCGGACGCGGCCCTTCAGGAAGCCGAGGGCTACAACCGGCAGCTCACGGCGCTCATCGCCGCCTACCGGGCGGCCCGTCGGCATCCGCCCACACGCAGCGGTTCAGTCGACGACTGAGGGCCCGGAGACGCCCACGGAACCGTCCGGTACCTCAGCGCCGCCCTGCTCCCGGTGCTCCCTTGATGCGCCCTGTGCGCACCGGACCGGAGCCCGCACGCTCGACGGTATGGGCGAGACCGACAGCATCGTCCCGTTTTCCGTACCGGGACCGGACGGAGTCCGCGTGCCGGCCGTCGGCACCCCACGGCCGTGGGAGGCCGCCGACCGTGCCCAGGCGGCTCGCGACGGCGCCACCGGACCGGAACCGCCCGGCCCCCCGGTCTGCCCCGAATGCGGGCTCGTGGGGGAGCGCCGCGCCACCTACACCGGGCAGCACGTCCTCCTCCAACCCGGCCGGCCCGTGCCTGCCCACCTCGTGCCGGGCGGGCACCGCTGGCATGTCGACGGCAACGGCGTCGCGTGGAACGGCGGCCTGGACGAACCGCTCCCCGGGGCGACGTGCCGGATTCCGCACCGGCTCGCCTGCCCGGGAGTCTCCCTGGACGAGATCCGGCCCTGGAGCCGGCTCGCCGAGGTGCGGGAACACAACGCCCTGTCGGCACGGCGGAAGGCCGACGAGGAGGCCGTACGGCGGACACGGTTTCCGGACGCCGGGTGACGGAGGGACGGCGGACACTGCCTCCCGGTACGGGGAGGCCGCCGGCCGGAGCCGTCACGAGGGGCCGGGACCTGCCCCGTCCGCGTCCTCGTCGTGGGCCCGCAGCCGCTCGCGCTGAGGTTCGACCACGTACGCGGGGTCCTTGGTGGACACCACCCCCGCCTCGAAGGTGCCGAACCGCTGGAGCACACTCCCCGCCAGCAGGGCCAGCCCGCCCGCCGCGGCAGCCGTGCGACTGCGCCGGGCGAGGGTCATCGCCGCCAGGGCGCCGCCCAGCGTCAGGTACTCGGACGCCTTGCGGAGGCGATGCGGGCGGCCGGTCGTGTAGGCCTGCGTCACCAGCCCGGGACGCCGGTCGACGAGGCGGGAGGCGGCGATCTCGGCCGCCGCGCCCACGACGCCGAGCCGCCGCGCCGGACCGGCCTCCGCGACCGGGGCCAGCAGCATGCCCAGCCCGGCCCCACTGGCCGCGGCGGAACCGGTGAAGACGAACGGCAGCTCCTTGTGCGCCTCGTGCCACGCGGGGACCGCCGTCTGGGACAGCAGTGCCGCCGTGTACGAGGCGACCCCGGGCGCCAGCAGGGCCGCCGACAGTCCCGCCGGACGTGCCGTCAGGCCCAGCAGCCGTCCGGGCAGCGTGGCCCGGACACCGGCCGGCAGCAACTCCGCCGTCGCCGCCAGCGCGCTGCCCGGGCCGTACGCGACGAGGACCCAGGTGCCGACGGACATCGGCGAACTCGGCTTGGCGACCCGCAGCATGTGATGGAAGCGCTCGGGCCGGCCGAGGTCCGCGACGAGCAGGTACATGCTCGCCAACAGGGCGGCGAAACCGCCGACCCGGCCTGCCCGGCGCAGTTCAGGGCGCTCGGTCAGGTCCGCGCCGGCCGCGAGCAGGGCGGCTCCGGCGGACAGCCCGCCGGTGAAGAGGTAGGCGGGGATCTTCCACTCCCACACGGGCGGCTTGAGGACCGGACGGCCGTAGTAGGAGCGGAACTTCGCCTTCGGCACCATCGACCGCTCGCGGCTGCCGTCGTCGTCGCGGCCGGGCCGGTGGCCGTCCGGCAGCCCGTGCCGGAGCGCCCCGTCCCCGCTCATCGCCGCGTCCCCGCTCATCGCCGCGGCCCGCGGACGAAGACGGCCGCGGAGGCGGCCAGCAGCGCCGACGCGGCCACGCCCACGTGCTTCCAGATCGACACGAGGTCGCGGGTCGGCACCACCGGATCGGGTGGGAAGCCGTATACCTCGGGTTCGTCGAGGAGCAGGAAGAAGGCGCCGTCGCCGCCCACCCCGTCCTCGGGGTCGCGGCCGTAGAGCCGGGCCTCGGGCACGCCCGCCTCGTGCAGGGCCGCCACCCGCCGGTCGGCCCGCTCACGCAGTTCGTCCAGCGGGCCGAACTGGATGGAGTCCGTCGGGCAGGCCTTGGCGCACGCCGGTTCCAGGCCGTCCTTCAGCCGGTCGTAGCACATGGTGCACTTCCAGGCCCGTCCGTCGTCCGGCCGCCGGTCGATGACGCCGTAGGGGCAGCCGGACACGCAGTAGCCGCAGCCGTTGCAGATGTCGGGCTGCACCACCACGGTGCCGAACTCGGTGCGGAACAGCGCCCCGGTGGGGCACACGTCGAGGCAGCCCGCGTGTGTGCAGTGCTTGCACACGTCCGAGGACATCAGCCAGCGGAACTCCGTGCGCGCCTCCGCTCCCGTGCCCGCGCCGGGCAGTTCGAAGGAGGGGAAGCCCAGGTCCACCGGGGCCGTGCCGAGGTCCGCGCCGCCGCGCCTGGCGAACTCCAGGGCGTCCGCGACCACCTCCTCCGTGTCTTCCGTGCCGGACGGGCCCACGGGCAGGTCGGCGAGGCCCGCGTCCTGGCGGCCCAGCGGGCGCTGCTGCTCGACGAACGCCACGTGCCGCCATGAACTCGCGCCCAGCATTCCGGTGTTGTCGAAGGACATGCCCAGCAGGTCGATGCCGTCCTCGGGGACGTCGTTCCACTCCTTGCACGCCACCTCGCACGCCTTGCAGCCGATGCACACGGAGGTGTCGGTGAAGAAGCCCATTCGCGGCGGGTGGTCGACGTGTCCGGCGTTCTCGGCGGGGTCCTCCAGCGGACCGTAGAAACTGTTGTCCGGGGTCATGACGGCGCCTCCGGCGGTTCGTCCGTCTCGGTGTGCGTGCACTCGGCGCAGCCGTCCGCCGTCGCGATCCGCGTGCCGGTTTGAGGTGTGATGCCGGCCCGGCGGCGGTAGTCCGCCACGTACGCGAGCAGGTCGGGGCCGCGCGGGCGCGGTCCGGGCCGTACGTCGCAGGTCAGCACCTTGCTCTCCTGGATGAAGACATTGGGGTCGGCGACCACGCCGATCAGGTCGTTGACCACGTCCCCGGTCGTCAGGCCCGTCGAGCCCCAGTGGTACGGCATCCAGACCTGGTGGACCACACGGCCGTCGATCCGCAGCGGTGCCATCCGGTCGGTGACCACCACCCGCGCGTCGACCGCGGTTCTGCTGGTGATCACATGGGCCCAGTCCAGATGCCTGAGTGCGCGCTCCCGCGCGAGCTCCGGGGACACCTCCACGAACAACGCCGGCTGCAACTCCGCCAGGTACGGCAGCTGGCGGCTCATGGCGCCCGCCGTGTGGTGCTCGGTCAGCCGGGCCGCCGTGAACACGTAGGGGAACACCTGGGAGTGGGCCTCCGGCGGCGCGGGGTTGGACGGGTTGTCAGGGCGCCCGTAGACCTTGCGCACCGGGTTGCCCTGCTGGCCGTAGAGCAGATTGCGCATCGGCGACTCGTGCGGCTCGTAGTGCGTGGGCATCGGCCCGTCCGCGAGTCCGGCCGGCGCGTACAGCCACGCCTTGCCGTCGCTCATCATGATGAACGCGTCGTCGCCGCTCAGCGCCGCCGGGCCGGACGCGCCCTCCGGCGGCCGGTAGTGCGGCGGTTTGGTCCGCTCGAAGTCGGGGGTGTCACGGCCGGTCCACTCGCCGGCTCCCTCGTCCCACCAGATCAGCTTCTTCCGCTCGCTCCAGGGCCGCCCGTCCGGGTCGGCGGAGGCGCGGTTGTACAGCACCCGGCGGTTCAGCGGCCAGGTCCAGCCCCACTCGGCGTCGTACGGTCCCGTCTCGGAGCGGGGGGTGCGGCGGCGCGCCTGGTTGGTCTCGCCGGCGTACACCCCGCTGTAGATCCAGCAGCCGCACGCCGTGCTGCCGTCGTCACGCAGGTCGAGATAGCTGTCGACGGTGCGGCCGGTGCTCAGGTCGATGCCGTTGATGTGGCGCAGCACGTCCGACGGGGACGGCTCGTCGCCCTCCATGTCGTAGTCCCAGGCGAGGTCGAGGACGGGGCGGTCGCGTTCGTCGGCCGAGCCCGCGAGGCGCTCCTTCAGCAGGAGGCCGAGACGGTGGAAGAACCACAGCTCGGAGCGCCGGTCGCCGATGGGCTCCACGGCCTGGTCCCGCCACTGGAGCATCCGCTGCGTCTGGGTGAAGGTGCCGGCCTTCTCCACGTGCGACGAGGCCGGGAAGAAGAAGACCTCCGTGCGGCAGCGCTCGGTGACGATCTCCCCGGTCTCGATCTCCGGCGCGTCCTTCCAGAAGGTCGCGCTCTCGATCATGGTGAGGTCGCGGACGACGAGCCAGTCGAGGTTGGCCATGCCCAGGCGCTGCAGCCGGCCGTGTGCCGAGCCGACCGCGGGGTTCTGCCCGAGCAGGAAGTAGCCGAACACCTTGCCGTCGACCATGTCCATCACAGTGCGGTAGGTGCCGTGGTCGCCGTCGACGCGGGGCAGGTAGTCGAAGCGGTAGTCGTTCTCGGCGGTCGCCGCGTCGCCCCAGTACTCCTTGAGCAGCGAGACCATGTAGGCGTCGGCGTCGCCCCAGAACCCCTTCTGCCCCGTGCCGCGCACGGTGCCGAGATAGCCGGCCAGGTTCTGGTGGGTGACGCTCGGCATCGGCAGATAGCCCGGCAGCAGGTTGAACAGGGTGGGCACGTCCGTGGAGCCCTGGATGCTGGCGTGGCCACGCAGGGCGTAGATGCCGCCGCCCGGACGCCCGATGTTGCCCAGCAGCAGCTGGACGATCGATCCGGCCCGGATGTACTGGGCGCCGACGGAGTGCTGGGTCCAGCCGACGCTGTAGACCAGCGCGGTGGTCCGCTCCCGGCCGGAGTTCTCCGTCCAGGCCCGGCACACGCCGAGGAACAGCTCCCGCGGCACTCCGCAGATCCGCTCCACCATCTCCGGGGTGTAGCGCGCGAAGTGCCGCTTGAGCACCTGGAACACGCACCGGGGGTGTTCCAGGGTGGGATCGGACTCGATTCCCCCCTCGGCCTCCTCGACGAGCGGGCCCCTGGCGCCGTGCTGGTAGGGCTCGGAGGTCTCCTTCGCGTGGCGGCCCGGCCGCTCCTGGGCGCGGACGCTCGCGTACGACCAGCTCGACGGGTCGTACGCCGCGGTGTGCGGGTCGTAGCCGCTGAACAGCCCGTCCAGGTCCTCGGTGTCCTGGAAGCTCTCGTCCACCAGGGAGGGCGCGTTGGTGTACGCCCGCACGTAGTCCCGGAAGTCCAGGTCGTGGGTGAGGATGTGGTTGATCACGCCGCCCAGGAACGCGATGTCGGTGCCGGCCCGGATGGTGACGTGCTGGTCCGCGTGCGCGCTGGTGCGGGTGAAGCGCGGGTCGATGTGGATGACCTTGGCGCCGCGCGCCTTGGCCTCGATGACCCATTGGAACGCGACCGGATGGGCCTCGGCCATGTTCGAGCCCATGATGACGATGCAGTCGGCGTTGACCAGGTCCTGCTGGTAGTCCGTGGCGCCGCCACGGCCGAGCGAGGCTCCCAGACCGGGAACCGTGGCGGAGTGTCAAATGCGGGCCTGGTTCTCGATCTGGAGGGCACCGAGAGCGGTGAACAACTTCTTGATGAGGTAGTTCTCCTCGTTGTCCAGCGTCGCCCCGCCCAGACCGGCGAACCCCATCGTCCGCCGCAGGGTCCTGCCGTCCGCGTCGGTTTCCTGCCAGCCTCTGCGGCGGGCGTCCAGCACCCGGTCGGCCACCATGTCCATGGCCGTGTCCAGGTCCAGCTCCTGCCAGTCGGTGCCGTACGGCGCCCGGTACAGGACGTGCTGCTCGCGCTGCGGGCCGGTGACCAGCTGCTTGCTGGCGGACCCCTTGGGACACAGCCGACCGCGGGAGATGGGGCTGTCCGGGTTGCCCTCGATCTGGATGATCTTCTCGTCCTTGACGTACACGCGCTGGGCGCAGCCCACCGCGCAGTACGGGCACACCGAGTGCACCATCCGGTCGGCGCTCTCGGTCCGGGAGCCCAGGGCCGAGGAGCGGGCCGACTGTGCCGCCTTGCCGCGGCCCAGCGGATCCGTGCCGGTCAGCTGCCGGTACACCGGCCAGGCGTCGAGCCAGCGCTTCAGGCCCATCGGATCGCTCCCTCGTGCGGGGCCCCAACTCCAGTCGACGCTACCGGCCGGGCAGGCGCCCGCAAGTCGGTACGGGAGCGATCAGACGGCTGCGGTCCGGGTACGGCCGCTGCTCACCGGCCCTCGGTGGGCCGCCCGGCCCGGTCGCCTCACTTCGTGGTGTCGCCGAACTTCACGAGCTGGTCCTTGACCCAGGGGTCGAACACGGCGAGCCGCTGGGCCGACGACGGGTAGAAGGTCGCCAGCTGGTCCTCGATCCACGGGTCCGTGGGCTGCCGGGCGTCATGGTGGCGCCCGGCGGACGGCCGCTCGGCGCCGGCCGCGGCGGGGTGGTGCCCGGGGGTGTGAGGAGTGGCCGCGACCGCGGGACCGCCGCCGACCGCCATCGCGCCTGCGGCCATCGCCGCGGAAGCGCCGACGATCGCGATCCGTCGCGTGAACTTCATGGTTTCCTCCTCCGTGACGTGCTCGGACGGCGCTCCTACCCGCTCCCCCACCTCGCACACCCTTTCCGGAACATCCCGGACATCAGGGGTCAAGGAGTCACCGCAGCATGCCCTGGATGACGGCCCCGTCCACGGTGGTGGCGCCCCTGGTGCCGACCCCGGCCGAAGACCCGCGCAGCCGTACCGTGTCGCCGAAACCGTCGTCCTCCCGAGGTGCGCGGGGGATGCCGGGCGTACTGCGGGTGATCCACCGGGCGCCCTTGCCGGACAGGCCCGAGGCCGAGCCGTACAGGACCTCCGCGCTCGCGTACGGATGTCCGGACAAAGTCTCGCCGTAGACGCCGATGGCCAGGTCCCGGTAGCCGTCGCCGTTGCTGTCCCCCGACGAGACGCTCGAACCGAAGGCGTCGTCGGCCTCGGGGCGCGTCCGGGAGGCGAAGCGATCACAGAGACTCCGCCAAGTGACCAAGGGTTGCGCGGGACTCGGCGGAATTGCCGCCGGACCGAACGGCTGGGCTGGTGCGTTCTTCCTGGCACGACCACATACGGCCCGACCGCAGGCAGGCCGGGCCGTCCGGGATGCCGTTTCCGGCCGTAGCCGTCTCGCGAAGTACGGTGACCCGGAGGCCCGTCGCCACCGCCACAACCGTGACGTCGACCTCGCCAACCACTACATCCCGACGGCACCGCAGGTTCCCGGGAACCTGCCCATCGGCATGTAGACGAGGCACACACACCCCTCAGGCTGGTGGGGCCTCGGCAGGGGTGTCGTCGCTTCGCCGTCCCGGACGGATGTGCGGCAGGTGCGCGTCCGCCGGGTCCGCGGTGACGGAAGCGTCGGGGGCCGGGAGCAGCACCAGGATCCTGTCCTCGGCGGACCAGACGCGCCGGTCGCTCTTGCGGGGGCAGAGCACGACTTCCGCGGGGTGCGGGCCCTGCTCGTGGTAGCCGATCGCGCACTGGCCCCGGTCCAGTGCGGCCGCCACCACGGTCGCGAAGGACGCCTCACGGCCGGGCAGGACGTACTCCCCCGCCGGACGCAGGTCCAGCGCGCCGCCGCGCCTGACGAAGATGTCGTCGAACACCGGGGCGAGCGACGGGTGATGGGTGATCTGCGCCATGAGCAGCGCGGTCAGCCGGCCCCGCACCACCGTGCCCGCGGCCGGGCCGAGCGGGGCCAGACGCTCGGTGCGGTGGTCGTGCAGTTCGGCGACCACGGGCAGCGTCCGGCCGGCCGCCTCCTCGAAGGAGTGCAGTATGAGCAGGGTCAACAGGGCCCGGTCGTCCGGGCGTTCGCCGGTATGGCAGGTGTCCGGGCCGAGCACGATGACACTGTCGTAGCCGAAGAGGTCCAGGCCGCGCAGGACTTCGGGGCGCGTGGGGTCGCCCGGACGGTGGGTGACGGCGAGCCGCCCGTCGTCCGGTTCGCCGGCCTGCTGCCCCGGGAGGAGGCCGGTGTCCGGGCCGGCGATCACGTCGAGGACGGATCCCGGGCGGGCGCCGCGCCGCAGAAGATCCGCGATCAGCGGCCCGCGCCGATTCCAGCCCAGCAGCAGGACGCGCACGGGCCTGTCGGCCGCCGGCGTGGCCGCGCTCATCGCCGTGGGGTCCACGTGCGAGCGGTGGTCGGTGGGCGCCGCGGGCCGGTCGTCGTGGGCGACCACGACCAGCCGGTCCCCGGCGGTGAGCACGGCGCCCGGTGGCGGCGTGAGCAGGAGACCGCCGTCGGCGCGCAGGAATCCGACGGCACAGGACGTGTCGTGGCGCAGGGCGATCTGCCGGAAGGTGAGCCCGGCCAGGTGCGGAGCGTCGGCCAGGTGGAACTCGGCGCCGGCGAAGTCGAGGAGGTCGCGCAAGGCGGACGTCAGTCCGGGGCGCCGCGCGGCCTGCACGAGCAGCCGTGCGGTGGTGCCGTCCGTCTCCAGCACCGTGCCGCGCGCTCCGGCCGCGAGTCGTGCGGCGGGCAGCCGACGGCCGTCGCGTACGGCGGACACCACCGGCGGTCCGCCCTCCGGCCCGGTCAGGGCCCGCAGGGCGAGCAGGACGCGCACGACCTCGGTGTCCGCCTCTCCCTCCGCCGCCGGCAGGACCAGCACCGAGGCGGCGGTGGCCGGGCCGACCAGGGCCAGCGCCGCGGGGTCCGCGGGCGAGCCGGTGCGGCACACGAGCCGGGCACGGCCCCGGACGCCGGGGACGGCCAGCAGTTCCTCCTCCATCCCGGTCGAGTCCCGGTCGGCGAGTACGGCGATGGTGGTCCGGCCACGATCGCCGTGGGCGGCCGCGAGCTCGCCGACGATCGTGAACACCTGGTCCGACCAGCCGAGAACGACCACATGCCCCCGCTCCAGCACCATGGAGCGGCCCCGGCGCAGCTCCGCGACGCGGTCGCCGAGTCCGGTGGTGATCACTCCCACCAGGGTCGAGACGCAGAGCAGGGCGATCAGGCCGAGCAGGACGGAGAGGAGCATCCGCAGCGGCGCGCCGGTCACGGCGCCGAGCCGGAGCGTCTCCGCGCTGGTGCGCCATACCGCGGTGAGCCTGCCGGACAGCGAACGGGGTGCCGCGGGATCCATCCACACCAGCGCGGTGCTGACCGGCACGACCACGGCCAGACAGCACGCCGCCAGCCAGCCGAGGAGGGTGCCCGTGCTGCGGGCCAGGGTCTGGTCGAACCGGTAGCGTGCCCGGTCCCGTAACGCCGACCGCCGCCTGGCCACATGTGCCCCCTGCCGTCCCGCTCTTCGCCTGTCGACGGGGATCCTGCTTCGCCGGCACCTGCGACACGCCGTCCGACCGGGGCATTCATCCTTTCGGGCACGGCGTGGGGTGACGGGCGGTCCGACGCGTACTCCCAGTCGTCCGGGGCACCACGGCGGAGGTGGCGGCGCGGGGCGCACAGGGCTCCGCAGGCCCGCCCGTCCCGGAGGTGGAACCCTGGCAGCATGAGCAAGACCGCGCTGATCGTCATCGACATGATCAACACCTACGATCACCAGGACGCCGAGCTGCTGCTCCCGTCCGCGCGGCAGGTCGTACCGGTGCTGACCGATCTGCTGCGCCGCGCGCGGCGGGACGGGGCGACGGTCATCTACGTCAACGACAACTTCGGGGAGTGGCGCTCGCACCACGGCGAACTGCTGGAGCACGCTCTGCGGAGCCCCCACGCGGATCTCGTCGAGCCCCTGCGGCCCGACGGCGACTCGCTGTTCGTCCTCAAGGCGCGGCACTCCGTCTTCTACGAGACTCCCTTGTCGTATCTGCTCCAGCAGCGGGGGATCCAGCAGTTGGTGCTGTGCGGGCAGGTGACCGAGCAGTGTGTGCTCTACTCCGCGCTCGACGCCCACATCCGCCATTTCGAGGTCGTCGTCCCCCGGGACGCCGTGGCACACATCCACGACGACCTCGCCGAGGCTGCTCTGCGCATGATGGAGACGAACATGGGTGCTCGCGTGTGCACGAGCCAGGACCTGTGGACGTGACGGCAAGGGCCGGGCGGCGACCGGACGTCCCGGTGCGGCCGACCGCGCCACGCACGCTCTGTTGACCAATCAATTACGCAGGCGATTGATCGAGTTGCAGGCCGTGACACGCGGCGGCAGGCTGGGAACGTAGGGACTCAACGGCCCCACTGTGCCCACCGCCCTCTCTCATCGGGCCCCGGTTGGTTGCCCCGTGATCCACGTGGGAGTGATGACGGCGCTGACGCTCACTCACATGGTCTGACAAGCCTTTCCAGAGGTCGCTGGAAGGGTTGCCCAGCCGTTTCACACCACCGTCGCCGGCTCCGACGAGCCCTGCGCGGGTGAGGGCGCACATCGGGCGAGTTCTCTTGCCCACGGGCGATCCCGGTCGGCGAAAGGGCCGACCGCAGGAATCGCACACTGCCTCGATCCACCCCTTCAGTCGCGTTCAGCCACCGCCCATGGGCGAGTGGTGCGAAGGGACACCTCATGGCCATCGTCACCACCGACCACTCGGTCCCGCACACGTCGACCGTCCCCGCCACGATCGGCCAGAAGGTCGAACTGTTCGTGCGGGAGCACGACGGCACGCCCTCCGGCCCGCCCGCGAACCGCAAGGCCGTCCTCATGCTGCACGGCAGGAGCGTTCCGGCACTTGCGGGCTACGACCTCCAGCACACCTCGTACGGGTGGGCCAAGGCCGTCGCCCAGGCCGGGTACGACGTCTTCATGATGGACCTCCAGGGCTCGGGTCTCTCACCGCGTCCGCGGATGGAGGACCCGTGCAACGTCAATCCCACGCAGCAGGGCGCCGTCACTCCCCCGCTGATGGGCACGCGCACGGCGAGCTACCCGTACGTCCTGACCAACTCGCAGAGCGACCGGGACGAACTCGGCACCGTCGTCGACTACATCCGCGGCGAACGCAACGTCACCAAGGTCGCGTTCATCGGCTGGTCGGCCGCCGCGTTCGCGATGGGACCGTACGCGGTCAACAATCCGGGGAAGGTGGAGAGCCTGTTCCTCCTCGCGCCGATCTTCCCGCCGCTCGGGCCCTCGACCCCACCGACCCTGCCCGCCCCGGGCTTCCCCACCCATGTGCTCACCCATGACGGCCTCGATCTGGCCTGGGCCAAGGAAGCCAAGTGCCCGAACCAGCGCGAGGAAGGCATGATCGACGTCGTGTGGGACGCCCTGATGGAGATCGACCCCCTCGGCCGCACCTGGGGGCCGATCGAGGACGGGCGTCCGGTGGGGGCCAGCCGGTACCGGAACTTCGTGTCATGGGGCTGGAACAACACCACCGCGGGGCAGGGCGGCGTCCTCGGCGGAAGCGTGCCCGTACTGATCGTGCACGGCGAGCACGACAAGACGGCCAACACCACACCGCCCAGCTCCAACCCGGCGCTCGACTTCCATGTCCCCGCTCTCTACGACGCCATCACGGGAGCGCACAACATTCTGGTCACGGTGAAGTGCGCCGGTCACTCCATGCCGTGGGAGATCCAGCACAAGAACCTCCACAACCTCTCGAAGAACTGGCTCAAGCACCTGTCGGTCGCCGGCAAGACGCAAGGCCGCTACGAGATGGACCTGAACGGCGACATCAGCCCGGAGCCGGAAGTCCCACCGGTGCTGTAGGACCTGCACACGCTCGCCCCCCTGCCCGGCGACATCTCCGAGCGCTGGATCGGTCTGTTCCGGGCGTGGCGCCCCCTGCCACCGCCTTGCCGGTGGACGGCACACCGGCCCTCCTCTTCGACGGGCAGGTGGACGACGGGCGGACCAGGATCGACCCCCGAGTGTCCGACAGCATGGCCGGAGCGCGGGTGCTGTTCATACCGGCCGGTGCCGCCGTCGCCGAGCGGGACGCGCCGGAGGGTCCGCGGCTGGGGCGAGTGCGCACCAGATCGGCGGTCACGCGGACCCGGACCAGGACGAGGTGGAGACCGAGGTGGCTCACGGCGCGCCGGGCTGCTCGGCGTTGGACGATCCCCGTGTCCGCGAGGAGGCCCTGCGCTGGGTGCGGCTCGCCCAGTTCGGCTCGGACGACGACGCGAACATGATGTGGGGCGACTGCGGCACCCTCTACTGGCTCGTCCGACCGAAGGACCTGGCCGAACGACGGTTCGACCGGGCGATGTTCACCTGGTAGTGCGGCTGACGGCCCCGGATCGGGACACCGCGAGTGCGGAGCACCGGCCCGCGGACGGATCGGGGGTCAACTCGCCCTGAGGTCGGCGGTCTTGGCCGCATGAGTGCGCTGGTGTTCCGCACGGGCCGTTTCCAGCAGGCGACGCCAGGAAGTGACAGTGGGCCGGCGCCGCAACAGGGCCCGGCGCTCCCGCTCGGTCATGCCTCCCCAAATGCCGTGCTCGATACGCTGGTCCAGGGCGTACGCGAGGCACTCGGTCCGGACGCCGCAGCCGCCGCACAGTGCCTTCGCGCGGTTCTGCGCGGCCCCCTCGACGAACAGGTCGTCAGGGTCGGCCGTCCGGCAGATCCCCAGTTCACTCCAGTCGGTCCCCGCCATCCCGTGATGCCGTCCTCTCCCCTACCCGCCGTGTCGTTGCCTCTGCTGAAGGCAGCGGGCATATGACACTACGCCGTTCGACCCTTACCCCTTCCTCCGCTGCGCAGCATCACACCTTCGGGTGAGCCACATTTGCCTTCTGCACGGGGCGACGCTAAAGAGATAAATCTGACGGACCGCCTCGGGGCCCCGGGACGGTGAGTTCCCGGGGCCCCTTGCTGCCGGCGGACGGGCGGCGTCTCCTCGTCGTGGCTCAGGCCGCGCTGTCGTCCGCGTCGCCGTCGGGGACCCAGGAACCGTGGAGCCCGGCGTTCACCCGGTGGGGCAGGTGGACGGTGGCGATCCGGTCGAGGCCGGAGGCGTCGAGGACCAGCGGCTGCGAGGCGTTCTGCTTGAGGTCGGAGACCACGGTGAGCAGGTAGCCGTCGTCCTCGCGGGTCGCTCCGTCGGCGGGCACGAAGACGGCTTCGCCGGGCAGGCGGGCGTCGCCGGCCCGGTGGATGTGGCGGGCCCCGGTCGTGCGGTCGTACTTGACCACGCCGTAGCCGCCGTAGCCCTGTTCGTCGGGGAAGGAGACGGCGTACTGGTAGCGCTTCTCGGCGCCCCGCCCCGGTGGTCAGCGGCCCCGAGCCGAGGACCTGTTGCAAGGACCCCGCCCGCGCCGCCCGCCCCGGAGACCGCGCCCCGCACCCCCAGCGCGCTGCCGCGTCCGGGTCCAGGCGGGAACAGGTCCATGGCCAGGGCGAGCGCGGCCGGGGCGACGGCGGCGGCACCGAGGCCCTGTACGGCACGGGCCGTGATCAGCACGCCCGGCGAGCCGGCCGCTCCCGCCGCCAGGGAGCCGGCCGTGAACAGGGCGAGCCCGACGACCAGCACCGGGCGGCGCCCGAGCAGGTCGGACGCCCGCCCGCCGGCGAGGAGCAGCGCCCCGAACGCCAGCCCGTAGGCGTTGACCACCCAGGTGGCACCGGTGTCCGACAGGCCGACCCCGGTCCGGGTCTGCGGCAGCGCCACGTTCACGATCGAGCTGGCGACCATGACGAGGAACTGGGCCGCGGCGAGTACCGCGAGGACGGCCGTCCGCCGAGGGGCGGCTGGCGTCCGCCCCGGCCGAGTGCGTGGGAGGTTCATGGCGCACAGCGTCGTGCGGGGCCACTGTCCACTCTCCAGGCCGGACAGGGACGTTCACTGTCCACTCCTGTCCGCACCTGTCCACTCGGCCGGTGCCCGCGCCGACCAGGCAGCGCGAACTCCCCTGTTGCTGCGAAACGAGGTAGGACGGCGTCCCGGTTCGGCAGCCCGGCATGGGTGGGACGAGTCGGGATAAGGACCTGTGGACCCGGGTGACCGGAGCGGCGCCGCGGCAACCCGACCATGCCAACTCCCCAGCACAGGCACTAGGATTCCGTCCGCGGCCGGAGTCAAGTCGTCACCCGGCGGCGGCCCGCGCCGCCGGTCACGACGGTTGGTCCTGGCCGTTGGTAGCGCCGGAAGCCGAGATGAGCGCATCGGGGGAACTGTGGGCACCAGGAGGGAGATGCGTCGTCTCGCCGACGCTCTGATCGGCTCCATGAAGGTGCCGGCGCTGCCCGCGGATCCCGAAGCGCTCTTCGACGCGTTGGTGGAGTCGGCGCAGGAATGGCGTCAGCGTCCGCTTCGTGTGGTACTGCGCGAATTCCCGCCGCACACGGCTTCCGGCCTGTGGATCGAGCAAGAGGACCGGGACATCGTCATCGTGGACCGGCGTGCGCCGAAATGGATGCAGATCGTCATCCTCTGCCACGAACTGTGGCACGTCCACAAGGGGCAGTCGAGTCCGCTGCACATGCTCGGCGGCGCCGGCGGTGACGGCTCACGGCCTGCCGCGGCGCGCACCACGCTCGCCGAGAAGCACGAGCGGGAGGCCGACAGGTTCGGGATGCTGATGGGGCTGGAACTGCGGCCGTGGATGGAGGCGTCCGAGCACTCCGTCTACTGCCACGAGCCGACGAGCCTCGCCGGCCGCATAGGCGCGGCGCTCAACTACCGCGGCGAGGCCTGAGGGTGAGCAGCGCGATCAACTACGCGGCATGCGCGCTGCTCTGGGTGGGTCTGGTCCCGAAGACTCGTGACCTGGTCCGTCACCGCAATGAGCCGTATCTGCTGGCGCTGTGCGCGGCGCTGGCCCTCGGCAGCGTCAGTTGGCTGCTCGGTGCTCCTTTGACCATCGGTGCCGTCAACGGCCTCAGCGGCGTCCCCAACCTCGCCGCGCCGTTGACGTACGCGGCGATCACGGCCTACAGCGCCGCCCTGCTGGTACTGATCGCCTACTGGCAGGAATCCCCCAACGTGCGCCGGATCGCCCGCCGCTGGATAGCCAGCTACACGGCCGTCCTCGCCGTGGTCGGTCTCCTGTTCGCTCTGGGGTCCTCCCCGGTCGAGCGCAGGCGGGACTTCGACACCTATTACGCCGGTACGCCGTTCGTCCGCGAGATGGTCGTCCTGTACCTGGTGGCCCACCTCACCGCGGTGACGTTCACGGCCTGGCGGTCGCTGGGCTGGGCGCGGAAGGTGCGCGGCGAGGTCTCCCGGTGGACGCTGACCGGTCTGCTGACCCTGGGTGTCGGCACGCTGATCACGGCCGGCTACAGCGTGTCCAAACTGGTCGCGGTCGGGGCTCGCTGGTCGGGCCGGGACTGGGACTGGCTGGGTACGGCGGTCGCCCCGTCCTGCGCCGGTCTGGGCACGCTCCTGACGGTGGCTGGAGTCCTCGTCCCCCTGATGGGCCAGCGCTGGCAGAGCAACGACCGGCTGCTGTACCGGCGTATGCGCCCGTTGGAGAGGGAGCTCGAACGGATGCTCAGACGGCGCAAGCTGCGCCTGTCGCGGCCCGTGTGGGGTGCTTCGTCCGCGAGCCTGCTGACCTGGCGGGCCACGAGCATCCACAACGGCCTTAGCTATCTCAGTCCTTTCTACGACCCGGCCATCTTCCAGCATGTCCTGCGCGCCGCGCAGGACACGAAGCCGCCCGAGAAGGCACTGGCGGCCGCGTGGGCCGCGGTGATCGCGGCGGCCGCGCACGAAGAGGGGTGCCCCACCACCCCGGCCCCTGCCGTGATCCGTCTGAAGGCGCCCTCCCCCAGGACGCCTGAGGAACTCGTCCTCATCGCCGAGGCACTCAAGGGCGAGCGTCATGCCCGGTAGCGACACCCGTACAGCCGGGCGCGCCCACCAACCCCCCACACTGCGCACCTCTGATCGGAGTCCCCGGTGAGCTATGTCGTCTACCTGGCGGCCGCCATCTTGGGCATGGCGGCGGTCCTGCTGTTCCGGCGGCCACGCCAGGCGCTGACGAACCCTCTGACCGCCTCGACCTGCGTCTCCATCCTCATCGGCGCCTGCTGCTTCTCCGCGGCCGCACCGGCGACCCTGGCGACGGTCAACCGCATGACGGGCATCACCAACTTCGGTGCCCCGATGACCTACTCCCTCATCTCCGCCTACAGCTGCTCGCTCTTCATCCTGCTGATCTACTGGCGAGGCGGCCCGGTCGTCACACTGAGGCGTACGGCCCTCGCCTTCATCGGCGTGTACGGGCTGCTCATCGCGGCCATCATCACCCTGTTCACCGTCGGCGACGCCCATGTGGAAAGGCTCCGGGACCTCGACACCTACTACGCCAACACGCCGTACATCAGGGAGATGATCGTCCTCTACCTGCTCGGCCATCTGGTCTGCTGCCTGGTGATCTGCGGAGTCTGTCTGCGGTGGACCCGGCAGCTGCGGCAGGAGACCACCTCGTCCGCCGCGGCGGACGGCGCCGGCCCGGGTGCGCCCGCGGCGAGCAAGGGCGACCGGCTGCTGCGAGCCGGACTCTGGCTGATCGTCATCGGCCTCGGGATGGACATGAGCGGCTTCGTGCTGGCGAAGATCATCGCCGTGACGGCACGCTGGTACGGCCGGGACCTGGACTTCCTCTCGACCACCGTGGCTCCGCCGCTCGCCTCCGTCGGCGCCGTGATCTGCTCACTCGGATTCGTGCTTCCCAGGATCGTGCCCGCGGTCGGAGCGCAGTGGCGCAGTCTGCGCCACTACCGCAGACTGGCGCCCCTGTGGAAGGTGCTGAGGCATGTCCCGACCGCGTTCGTCTCGCCCAGCACCTGGTACCGACTCCCTCAATCACGCCTGCGCATGCGTGAGATGGCCATCCACGACGCCTTGCTCGTGCTCACTCCGCACCTCGACGAGCGAGCGGGCAGCGGCGTACTCCGGCGAGCGCTGGCAGCCGGATGCGACCCGACCGCCGCGCGGGCCAAGGCCGAGGCCTCCATGGTCGTGGAGGCCGCCAGGCAGCTCGCCCGGGGCGCGGCCGACTCGCTCACGGAGCCGGGCACCTACGAACTGCGCACCTCCAAGGACGCGAGCCGCGGACTGCTGAGACTGGCGCAGGAGCTGAACACCCCCGGCACTGTCATCGGCGTCGATCCGCTGGCAGCGCCCACGCACGGAACGAGGAATGGATCATGACAGGTAGAGCGGTCGTCATCGGGGCCGGGATCGGCGGCATGCTGGCAGCCGCGGCACTGGCTCCCGCCGTCGGCGACGTGGTCGTCGTCGAGCCGGACGCACTCGCCGACGGACCGGACCCGCGAAAGGGGCTGCCGCAGGGGCAGCACGCCCACCTGCTCATGGCGGGCGGCCTGGACGCCATGCAGAGCCTGCTCTCCGGCCTGGACGTGCGCCGTTACCTCCTCGACGCCGGGGCCGTCGAGATCTCCCTCGCATCCGGTCTGCTCGCCCGCACGCCCGACGGCTGGTTCTCCCGCTTCAGGCACGACAGTCACCACATGCTGACCTGCACCAGGGCCCTGCTCGACTGGGCGGTGCGCGCCGCCGTCCTGAGCCGGCTCAGGAACGTCAAGATCATGCGGGGGAAGGCGCTCGGCCTGGTGGGCACCGCGCAGCGCGTACAAGGCGTCAGGGTCGCCACCGACGCCGGAGAGGATCTGCTCCGGGCGGACCTGGTGGTGGATGCCGGCGGACGCGGCTCGCGCATCATGCACTGGCTGGCCGACCTCGGGATCGACGGCATCCAGGAGAAGGCCGTGGACACCGGCCTCACCAACGCCACCCGCATCTACCGCCGGCCGGCCCTCGTCACGGACTGGCCGCTGACGCTTCTCCAGGCCGACCCGTACCGCGGCGAGCCCGGCCGCAGCGGCATGATCCTGCCCATCGAGCCGGACGACGGGGGCGAGCGCTGGATGGTCAGCCTGGCGGGCACCAAGGGCGGCGAACCACCTGCCGATCCGGCCGGATTCCTGGCGTACACCTTCGAGGAGCTGCCGGATCCGATCATCGGTGAGCTCATCTCCCACGCGGAACCGCTCACGGACGTCGTCCGTACCCGGGGCCGTATGACCCGCAACGTGCGCCGGTACTTCGAGCGGTCCGCGATGTGGCCCGAGGGCCTGGCTGTCGTGGGAGACGCTCTCGCGACGTTCAACCCCGCGTACGGCCAGGGCATGTCGGTCGCGGCCCAGCAGGCGGTGACGCTCCGGGACGCCTTCGACAACGCGGAGGTGTCCACACCCGGCCTGGCGCGTGGGATCCAGCGCGCGGTGGCCGAGCACGTCAACGGGCCCTGGACCACAGCGGTCAGCCAGGACGTGCTGTACCCCTTCGTCACCGGCGCCGCCCCCTCGGTCGCCGACCGCGCCGCCGCCCGGTACTCCCGCCGAGCGGCCGCCACCGCGACGGTGTCCTACCCCGTGGCCCGTGCGCTCTGGGACGTCACGGGCCTCCAGGCCGGTCCCGCCCGGCTCATGTCCCCCGGCACCCTGCTGAAGGTCCTCCTCGGCCCGCCCGCGCCGCTCAACACCGAGATCCCCCTCAAGCCCCGCGAGCGGCGGGCGCGCCGCGAACTGCAAGCCGTGCCGCAGGAGTAGAAGCGGTGTCGGCCGGGTCACGCTCGCCGGGTTCCGGCGCGGGGGCCGCCGCCGACGACCCCCCGGATCAGCACGACGGCCCCTGACCCGCCTCTCCGGCGCCGTGCAACTCCCGCTGCCACAAGGCCTCGCAGAGGAGGTCCAGGCCCTGGCGCAGATGGCGGCGGTAGGTGCCGTGGGGCAGACCGAGGCGGCGGGCGGCGGCCTCCCGGGTGGGGGCGCCCGAGAAGTGGCCCGCGGTCAGGGCCTCGCGGGGGCGGACGCCGCGCGGATCGCGGGCGAGGTCGTCCACGGCCTGGCGCAGCAGGTCGCGCAACTCCTCGACGGGTGAGATCGGCCGCCAGGCGGGTGCGCGTCAGGGCGCAGGCGGCGAACGCGGCCGGTCGCACCAGTGTTGCAGGGCTTCGCGTACGCCCTGGTCGAACATGGTCTGCGGGACGCTCGCCGGCCCGGGCCGAGCCGGTACGTCGGTGGCCGGTATGAACCGGTGCAGCCATGCCTCGACGGGCACTTGGCGCCAGTCGACGGCGAACAGCCGAGGGTTCCCTCGACGCGCTCGGCCCAGGTCTCGGCGTCCCGCCAGACGGCGAAGCCGGGAACGTCCGGGAAGGGACTGGCCGCCCGCTCGAAATCGGCCGGGTCCCGGCTGGCGAAGCGGCCGTCGAGTTCGACGAGCAGCCGGCCCGCCGCACGGGCCCGGTCGGCCAGGCGCCGCAGCAGCGTCGACTTCCCCATGCCGCCCGGCCCGTGCACGTAGAACGCGAAGGGCGCCTCGGGTTCAGCGGCCAGCGCCTCCCCGAACCGGCCGAGTTCCGTCTCCCGGCCGACGAACGCCCGGGTGCGGGCAGTGCTCGGTCTCTCCCCCACGGACACCATCGCGGCTCCCCACTCCTCATGCCCCGGCACCGGACGGCCCTGCGCGTTGACAGAGGGATGTCGGAATCCGAAGGTTCGCACGGGCCTCATGATTCGTGCTCGGCGACGGTCCTCACGGCGTTCTTCCCCCGCCGACGTCGTACGGCAGGGGAAGAGACCGCCGGCGCCGCTGCCTCTCGTGGTGGCAACGGTGCCGGTCCAGGGGCGGCCGAGGCCGCCGCGGGCGGGGGACCCGGTGGGGACGCGCGGTGGATCAGCCGGCGACGGAGGTGGCCGCGGCGGGGGCGCCCTCGTCGGTGGCGGCGGCCTCGCCGTCGTCCAGGGAGACGTCCTTGGTCTCGTCCCCGAGCAGGAGCGCGATCAGCGTCAGCACCGCCATCGCGGAGAGGTAGACGCCGACCAGCCACGGCGAGCCGTCACCGGCCTGCCAGAGCGCCACGGCGATGAACGGGGCGACGGCCGCCCCGAGGATGGAGCTGACGTTGTACGAGATGCCGGACCCGGTGTAGCGCACGCTCGTCGGGAAGAGCTCGGGCAGGAGTGCGCCCATCGGGCCGAACGTCATGCCCATCAGCGTGAAGCCGAGCACGAGCCACAGCACGACACCGAGCGTTCCCAGACCGATCAGGGGCGCCCAGACGAGGCCGAAGACCACGATCGCGGCGGTGACCGGGATCAGGGTGGAGCGTCGTCCGTACTTGTCGGCCAGCGGGCCGGAGACGAGGGTGAACACGGCGAAGAAGAGCACGCCGAAGATCATCATCAGGACGAACGTGGTGTAGCTGTAGCCGAGGCCGGGTACGGCGGCGCTCTTCGCGGTACGTCCGTAGCTCAGCGAGAACGTGGTCATCAGGTAGAAGAGCACGTAGGTCGCCAGCATGAAGAAGGTACCGAGGATCAGCTGCCTCCAGTGGCCGCGGACCACGTCGGCCAGCGGCAGCTTCCGCACCTCGCCGCTGTCGCGGGTCTTGGCGAACACGGCCGACTCGACGAGTCGCGACCGTACCCACAGACCGATGGCGACCATCACGGCGGAGAACAGGAACGGGATGCGCCAGCCCCAGCCGAGGAAGGCGTCGGAGGGCTGGGTGGGGTCGGCGCCCGTCGCGGACGGCAGCAGGGCCCCGATGAGCAGGAACAGGCCGTTGCCGATGACGAAGCCGAGCGGGGCGCCGAGCTGCGGGAAGGTGCCGTACAGCGCGCGCTTGCCGCGGGGGGCGTTCTCGGTCGCGACGAGCGCGGCACCGCTCCACTCTCCACCCAGTGCGAAGCCCTGCGCGAGCCGCATGAGCACGAGCAGCGCGGTGGCGATCCAGCCGGCCTGCGCATAGGTGGGCAGCACGCCGATGAGCAGGGTGGCGAGGCCCATCGTCAGCAACGAGACCACCAGCGTCCGTTTGCGGCCGAGGCGGTCGCCTAGGTGCCCGAAGAAGATCGCGCCGATCGGGCGGGCGACCATCGCGGCGCCGAAGACCGCGAACGACGACAGCAGCGCCGTGGTCGGGTCACCGCCCGGGAAGAACAGGGACGGGAAGACCAGGACGGCGGCGGTCGCGTAGACGTAGAAGTCGTAGAACTCGATCGTCGTGCCGATGAGGCTGGCGACGAGGACGCGGGACCGCGGATTGACGGGGGGATGGGCGGGGCCGGTGGCTGGTGCAGGCATTGCGGGTCTTTCGCGCGAGGTGCAGAGCGGTTGCCGAGGTCCCGCACCCCGCACGCGTCCCCTCGCCGAAAGACCGTGCGATTTGTACGGGCACTTAACAATGTCAGGCGTCTTGCTGTGCGGAGAGTCGGTGCCACGATGTGAGACACCCGGTATGCGCTTGCTGTCGACCCCGGCAGCGCCCACCCCTCTGACGGCCCCGGGCCTCCCCTTACGGGACGGTGCTCAGTCCGGGCTGCGGTTCCGGGTGGGACGCCGGCGCGGTCCACGGTTCCCACAGCCTGGTGACATGGAGGTAGCCGTGCACCACCGAGCCCAGCGCCAGCAGGAGGAGGGGCCCGAACGCCCACGGGTGCCGGGCCATGTCCACGGGCAGAAAGCGGTACGACACCAGGAGTGCGGTGAAGACCGTGGCGCCGTAGGCGGCCAGCAGGAGTCCCGACCGGTCCCCGCCGCGGTCGTACGCGCGCAGCGCCACCTCGAGGGTGAGCGTGAAGACGACGCCGGCGACGAGGTCCACGCCGTAGTGGTAGCCGAAGCCCAGCGTCGCGGTGAGGGTCGCGGTCAGCCAGAAGGCGCCCGCCGCCCGCAGAACGCGCGGGCCCGTGCGGGTGTGGATGAAGATAGCGGTGGCCCACGCGGTGTGCAGGCTCGGCATGCAGTTGCGAGGGGTGAGCCCGTCGTACGGCACCGGATGCGGACTGCCGATCGAGGGCGGTGTGCCGGGCCACAGGTCGGCCACCGCCCATTGCACGCCACCGGTGCCCGAAGCGCCGGGGCCGTAGGCGAAGACCGGTCCGACCACCGGGAAGAGCATGTAGATGCCCGGCCCGATGAGGCCGATCAGCAGGAAGGTGCGCACCAGATGATGGCGTGGGAAACGGCGCTCGACCCGCACGTTCCGCAGTTGGTAGAGCGCGACGACGACCGCGGCCACCGCGAGCTGGGCGTAGACCAGGTCGAGCACGTGGGTGCCGACGGGGTCGGTGGCCGCGACGAGCCGGCCGACCAGGAATGACGGGTTGCCGAGCGCGTGGTCGGCAGCGGCCACGTACGGATCGAGGACCATCGGACGGGTCTTCGCCGTGATGAGCAGCCAGTTGTCGCCCGCCTTGCGGCCGGCCACCAGCAGCAGCCCCAGGCCGACCCCCTCCAGCAGCAGCACTCGTTCCCGGCCGGTGCGGCGCGTCACGGCGATGACCGCGTAGCCCGACATCACCCACACCGGGCCGCTGGCGAAGAGGTGGACGTCCGCCGTCCCGCCCTCGATCGCCCACCGCACCGGCATGAAGACGGCGTCGACACCGATCGCGGCACCTGCCGCGACGAGCCGTTGCCGCCAGGTGAGCACGACCATCATCAACGCCAGACCGCCGTACAACGGCCCCGGTTTGGGGGAGAATATGGCGTCTTTCACCCAGTCGGCGATCGGCTCCGGGTCGCCGGAGCTGCGACGGGCGACGATCTCCAGCGTGATGACGAAGGCGAGGGCCACCACGGCCGCCAGGGCCCACAGCATCGCCCGCGGTCGACGCCCTGCGGCGAACGTGGTCTTGGCTTGTATTCGCGAGAACAACCGCGAGACTGGAGGAGTCAATTCTCTGGCCGATGTGTTAGTTGCTGGTCGAATGGTTCATCTCGTGCCGAACAGTGCCGATTTCCGGTCGGGACGGGCGACGAGGGCACTCGTCGACAACCGATCATGCCATCGGAGCGGTGCCGGACACCGCCCTGGTGACGGGCCGCACACAGGCCGGCCGCGAAACCGCCGCGGCGATCCTCGCCTGCGGGGGCAGCTCGGCGTGGCCCTGTCCGCGCCGGTCGGGCGATGACGCGCCAGGAGTCCCCCGGCGCCTGGGCCGAGCGGGTGAGGGCGGGGCCTTCCGCGACGTGCCCGTGCGGGGCAGCAGGGGGTCGCCGCGACCACCGCGGCTCGGGCCGGAGGCCGGCGGCGGGCGCCCCGGGGTGGAGGCCGGATCCGGCCACCGACGAAAACGTGGCCCCCGGAGAGAACTCCGGGGGCCACGCTCAGGGCATCGACTAGGCGACGACCGTGATGTTCTCGGCCTGCGGGCCCTTCTGGCCCTGCGTGACGTCGAAGGTCACGGCCTGGCCTTCCTGGAGCTCACGGAAGCCGGAAGAGTTGATGTTGGAGTAGTGCGCGAAGACGTCGGGGCCCCCGCCGTCCTGCTGAATGAAACCGAAGCCCTTCTCGGCGTTGAACCACTTCACGGTCCCGCTGGCCATGCTTTTACCTCTCGGTCGAGCCGGGTCCGCACCGTGCAGACCCGCAATGATCGTCCTGGAAGCGCCCGTACATCAAAACGCCCGCACCTGGCGGCACGGGCAGGAACGGCGAACCACGACAACCACTGCGACGCTACACGGCGCGTTCGCCCAACGCCAGAGAGAAACAGCCCAACGGGGTCAATGATCCCTGTCGCATCACCTGAGTGACCCCGTCCCCGTCACATCCGCGGCCCCGCCGCAACGGCCGGGCGGCCATGGAAAACCGGGAGCGCGCGGGCGCGCGCTCCCGGCCGGGAGCTTCGGGGTGCTCAGCCCTCGAGCTTGCCCGAGTCGCGGACGGAGATGGCCTTCGAGGTACGGCCGGACTGGGAGCCCAGCTTCTCGATGGTGTCGACCACCTCGGTGCCCTCGACGACCTTGCCGAAGACGACGTGCTTGCCGTCGAGCCACGGGGTCGCGACGGTGGTGATGAAGAACTGCGAGCCGTTGGTGTTGCGGCCGGCGTTCGCCATCGAGAGCAGGTACGGGGCGGTGTGCTTCAGCTGGAAGTTCTCGTCCTCGAACTTCTCGCCGTAGATGCTCTTGCCGCCGGTGCCGTCACCACGGGTGAAGTCACCGCCCTGGAGCATGAACTGCGGGATCACACGGTGGAACGGGGAGCCCTTGTAGCCGAAGCCGTGCTCGCCGGTGGCCAGCTCCAGGAAGTTCTTGGCCGTCTTGGGCGTGACGTCCTCGAAGAGCTCGAAGACGATCCGGCCGGCGTCCTGGCCGGCGATGTCGATGTCGAAGAAAACGCGGGGATTACTCATGGTCCTATTCTGACAACACCGGACCGCCGCCTTGCGCGCGACCCAGACCACTTCACCTCATCGCGTTGCTCCGGCCCGCCCGCGCGCCCCGCGGCAACGCCTCGGAGAGCCGCCGTCACGGCATCGGACGAGGTGCCTCCGGCCCGGAGACCGCCCTGAACTGTGACACGGTTCACTGTGGCCGGAGCCGGCGCACACCGGGCCCTCGCCCGTAGCGGGGCCTGGGCGACGGGACCCGGGGCCCTGTCGTGTCGCCTCCACCTGGGCAACCCAAGGCGTGGGCCAGTACATGACTGAGTGTGAGATATGGTGTGACCGACCATATGGCTACTAGCCAGTAACAACATTGCCGATCCGGCACGGGGAATCAGGACCGGCGCACCGGCCAGCCGACGCGCGCCGGTCAAGGAATGTATGCATCACAATTTCAGATCAAGGATCGCGGCGCTCTTCGTCGCCCTGGCCATCGTGTTCACCGGCGGCGTGGGTTCCGCGGCCGGCGCCGAGGCCGCACAGCCGAGCCGCGCCGAAAGGCTCGCGGAGATCGTCCGCAAGGTGGCCCAGTACGCGAACTGCGACCGCCTGCCGTTGCTCGAACGACCGGCGTGCCTGAAGCAGTTCGCGGGCAAGGCCATCGCGCTGGGCGCCGGAGTGGCGGTGTTCCTGTACACCGCGCAGGACGCCATGAAGGACCACGGCGCGAGTTTCAAGGACCTCGACCGGAACCTCAAGGACATCGAGGCGCTCAAGCCGCTGGATCTCGTGGATCCCGCCAAGGCACCGGACCCAGCACAGCAAGTGAAGCTGCTCGAAAAGGCCGTCCGGACCTTCGAGAGCGCCAAGCCGCACATGGACAAGGTCGCGAAGAACCTGGCCAAGGCGGACTCCCTCCTCGGGGACCAGAACGACTCCCTGCTCGCCCTGACCATCCTGACCGTCGCACTGGGCGAGTACTTCCCCGAACAGAAGAAGTACCCGGAGGCCAAACCGGTCTTCGACTTCGAGAAGGAGCTGAACGAGCTCAACGACGCGTTCGACCAGATGAACGCGGGATTCGAGAAGATGAATCGCGGCCTCGACACCATGAACTCCGGTGTCCGCGAGGTCAACAAGGGCCTGTCGGAAGCCAACAAGGGCATCGACAAGGCCAACAAGGGCATGAAGGAGCTCAACGACGGCGTTCGCCAGGCCAACAAGGGCGTCGACGAGGCGAACAAGCACGTACCCGGCATCAAGAAGGGTGCGGAGAAGCTCCGGGACATGTCGGGGCTCGACTTCGACTTCTCCCGAATCGGCGACACCTGGGCGTCCGGCTCCTCGCTCCTGGACGACGCGGAGCAGCAGCGCAGGATGTCACTGCTGCTGGACCTGTTGCCCGGGGTCGGCGACGGCAAGGGCGTGGTCGAGGCGCTCGTCGGCAAGGACCTCGTCACCGGCCAGAAGCTGACCACCGAGGAGCGGGTGCTGGGCGGCGTGTCCGTCCTCGGCTGGCTGCGGGCCGGCGACCGGCTGCTCACGGCCGACGAGGTGCGCAAGGCCCGCAAGGGCGAGCAGGCCGTCACCTGCAACAGCTTCCCCGACGGCACCAGGGTGCTGATGGCGGACGGTTCGCAGCTGCCCATCGAGCAGGTCCGGGAGGGCGACCGTGTCCTGGCCGCCGACCCACTGAGCGGACAGCAGCGGCAGGAGCCGGTCACCGCCCTGATCACCGGTCAGGGCGAGAAGCACCTCGTCGACGTCACCGTGCGCACCGACCAGGGCCCCGCCCAGGTCACCGCCACGGACGAACACCCGTTCTGGGTCGACGACCTCGACGCCTGGGCGGCAGCCGACCAGCTCCAGCCGGGAGCCTGGCTACGGACCGGTGCGGGCACACGGGTGCAGGTCGACGCGGTCAGGGCGTGGACCGCGCCGGACCAGACCGTCCGCAACCTCACCGTCGGTGATCTGCACACCTTCTACGTCATGGCCGGCAGCACCCCGCTGCTGGTGCACAACGCCAACGGCTGCGGCAAGTGGAAGGCCGAGTTCGACGCACTGCCCAACGGGCAGCAGAAGCACGTCAAGGAGATCGCGACCGCCGCGGAGCTGCGGAAGACCTTCGAACGGTGGACTCAGGGCGCCCAGCGGTTGCCGGCCCGCGGACCGAAGATCCCGGACGTGTACAAACTCCCCGACGGCACGATCATCCAGTGGCGCGCGTCATCCACCTCGGGTGGCGAGACCATCGACATCTTCCCCGTCACAGGCAAGGGAAAGAAGGTGCACCTGCCGCATGGGCACTGAGTACGTCATCGGCGAACTCCTGGAAGAGGGGCTGGACGACTGGGTACCGGTCGACCGCCTGATCGGGCTGGCCCAGGAGACGGTGGAGCGGTCCGGGCGCGACTTCCGGGACGTGGCCAAGGAAACGCTCACCCAGCTGCTGGGCCGCGGGCTGATGGAAGTGGGGGATCTCGGCGAGAGCGGCTTCGAGGCGTGGACGGGCACTCCTGACGCCCTCGTGCGCCGGGTCGTCTCCACCCTCGAGGAATTCGACTGGCTCCCCCAGGGCGGCGCCTGCTGGCTCGCCAACACGGCATACGGAGACACTCGGGCGCCCCGCTGAAGCGGCACGCCCGCCGGCCTCGTGCCGCGCCGCCCGGATCCACCGGGTGGCGCGGCACGGAGGCGGGTGCGCGCCGTGCGCGTGCCGTCCGCCGAGACTCTGGAGCGGCACCGCGCCGGGACGCTCCGCCGGCGCTACCGTGGCCACGCATCGACCACCCGGGAGCGCTGGAGGAGCGAGCGGCAATGGAGATCGTGGCGTCACAGAAAATCACCACGTTCCTGATGTTCGAGGGCGACGCCGAGAACGCGATGACCTTCTACAGCACGCTCTTCGACGATGCCGAGATCGTCAGCATCCACCGTTACGGCGCGGAGGGCCCCGGCAAGGAGGGGAGCGTGCAGCACGCGACGTTCTCGCTCGCCGGCGAGCAGTTCATGTGCATCGACAGCCCCGCGAAGCACGCGTTCGGTTTCACCCCCGCGATCTCACTCTTCGTGCAGTGCGAGGACGAGGCCGAGATCGACCGTCTCTACGCGGCCCTGGCCGAACAGGGCACGGAACTCATGCCGCTGGGCGACTACGGCTTCAGCCCGAAGTTCGGCTGGATCAACGACAGGTTCGGCGTTTCCTGGCAACTGAACCTGTCGGTGTAGTGACCTGTCACAACTGATCACGGGAGTGTCATCTTCCTTTCCTGCTTGATCAGTTCGAGTCGTTCTCGGGCAGGCAACTCACCCCCTCGGTCGGGGCGCCTACGGTGCGGTCACGGGCGGGTTCGTCAGCGGGTCCGCCGAGGCCGACATCCAAGGGGAGGCGCCGATGGCGAACGTGGAAGTGGCACTCAAGGAAATGATGACCGGGATCGAGGGGGCGCTGGGGGCCGCCGTGGTGGATTACACCAGCGGCATGGCCCTCGGCACTCTGGGTGGGGGCAAGGGCCTGGACCTGGAGGTCGCCGCGGCCGGCAACACCGACGTGATCCGTGCCAAGGTGCGCACCATGGAACACCTCGGCCTGCAGAGCCAGATCGAGGACATCCTGATCACGCTGGGCCAGCAGTACCACCTCATCCGGCTGGTGACCGGCCGGAACGGCAACGGCCTGTTCCTCTATCTCGTGATCGACAAGGAGCGTTCCAACCTGGCGATGGCCCGCCACCAACTCAAGCGCATCGAAGAACAACTCGAGGTCTAGACGTTCTCCGAACCGGGCTGACGCATGCCCATGAATTGAAGAATTCTTCAAGTCATCACATGGAGAGGACGACAATTCATGAACGAGAGCTGCCCTGACCGAGAAAGATGAACAGGCATGACTCACGGCGCGGCGGCGCCCCGAGCCGCCGCCGCGCCGTGAGAGGCCACCGAGAGGCAGGAAGAGCGCATGCAGGTCCCTCTTTACCAAGCCAAGGCAGAGTTCTTCCGTATGCTCGGGCACCCCACACGCATCAGGGTCCTGGAGCTGCTGCAACACGGCCCGGTCCCGGTACGCGACTTGCTCGCCGACATCGAGATCGAGCCCTCCAGCCTCTCGCAACAGCTCGCCGTGCTGCGCCGCGCCGGCATCGTCGTATCCATACGCGAAGGCTCCACCGTCAGGTACGCCCTCGCCGGCGGTGACGTGGCCGAACTGCTGCGCGCCGCCCGCCGCATCCTGACCGAGCTGCTCGCCGGGCGGAACGAACTCCTGGCGGAACTACAGCAGTCCGACACTCCCCCGCCGCGCGTGCCGGCGGCCGACGAACCCTCCGTGGCGAGCAGCACCCGCTGAAACCCCTTCATCACCGTCCCCGGCGGTGTGGCACGATCTCCGTGTGGAGTGGGCGACTCTCGTAGGGACGGCCCTCGGAGCGGTGCTCGGGGTCGGGGCGACGCTGATGGGCGAGCACCTGCGCTGGCGACGGACCGTCAGGGACAGCAGGCTGCGCACCCGCCGGACCATGTACGCGGACTGCCTGGTCGCGCTTCGCCGAGCCCATGAGGCCATGCGGCTGGCCGCCGACGAGGAACACACGGATCCGCAGATCAGGGCGGCCAGGATCCGGCAGGCGTTCCAGGCGTCGGGGTGCGACGAGGCGCGGGAGCGGCTCGTCCTGACGGCGGCCGCGGAGGTGGGTGAGGCCATAGACGCCTCGTACCACTCCCTGCGCCAGGTACGCGAAACGCTGGCGTCCGGGTACACGTTGACGTCCGACGAGTACCACACCGCCAGGCAGGCCCATGGTGACGCGACCCGGGCGGCCCGTACGGTGCTCCGCGAGGACCTGGCCGCCCTGGAGGCCTGAACCGGCCCCGGACAGGGGCCGGCGGGCGCCGGCAGGACTCAGCGGGACGTGGGCACGGCCATCTCGCCCAACTCCGACCAGTCGTCCTGGGGGACGGTCACGTTGACGATCCTCGGGGTCTCGGCGAGATAGGACGGCAGGGTCGCGCACGCCGTGGCGAAGTGCTCGGTGCCGACGTGGGCGGCGCCGGCCTCGTCGTCGCGGAACGCTTCGGTCAGCACGTACTCGTCGGAGTCGTCGAGGCTGCGCGACCAGTCGAACCACAGGCACCCCGGTTCGCCGCGCGTGGCCTCCGTGAAGGCACGGGTGAGCTCGGGCCAGTCGTCCGCGTGCTGGGGCAGGACACGGAAGCGGGCGGTGATGAAGATCATGGGCTTTCCCGGTCTGTCGTGGCTGACCGGCGGGGGGCGCTCCGCCCCCGCCGGCCGGCGGTCGTCCCCGTTCAGGGGCAAGGTCAGGGTCAAGATCAGGGTACGAGAATGGCGCGCCCGCGGACTCGTCCGGCGTCGAGGTCGTCCAGCGCGTCCTGGAACCGGTCGAGCGGGTAGGACGTGGTGTGCAGCCGTACCTCGTCCTTGGCCGCGAGGACCATCAGCTCGCTCAGGTCGTTGTACGAGCCGACGAGGTTGCCGATGAAGTTGATCTCGGCGGAGATGATGTCGATGGTGGGCACGTCGATGTTCTCGCCGTAACCGACGACGTGGTAGTCACCGGCCCTGCGGAGCATGCGTACGCCGTCCCGGGTCGCGCCTCCCTCGTCGCATGAGGCGGGCAGCCCTCTCATTGTCTCACTTCGAGACATACCGGCAGGGGGGAAATCCCGGCGGACGGAGCTAGCCTGGCCGGACCATCAGCACACGGGCTCGTCGTCGCGGGCAGCGTCAACCTCACGACCTGGTCCGAGGCGCCCTCGACGCTGCTGCCGCGCACTGGCGCAGTCCGCCGCGGGGAACACGTCGGCCCTGATGCTGGCGCCTACCACCGGCCGCAGGCCGCGTCCCGCCCACCGGGGCGAGGTGTTCCGGTGTTCGCGGGCCGCGTCCAGGAGCAGGAGGAGCTTCCTCCGCTGTCCGGGCGCTGGACCGGGGCCGTCGCCGAGGCCCGCACCGCCATGGCCCGCGGCGGGCTGGTCGCCGTGGTGGGCGAGGCGGGGTCGGGCAAGGCTCTCCTGGCGTCCGGGGCCCGACGGCGGATCAAGCCGAGGGAACGGGGGCGAGGACATCGGCGCCTGGATGACGATGTGGACGCCGGAGCCGGGCAGGGACGACGCCTGTGTCATCGCGGCCGACGTCCACACGCTGCCCGCGTGGGCGGCCGAGGACCTGGCCCGGTGCCTCGTCGACGGCCCGCGGAGCCACGCCGCGGGGGCCGGGCAGCAGCCGTACCCGGCCGTCCTCACCGCCGAGGACTACGCAGCCGTCCCGGAGGTGCTCCGAGCGCGCGTCTCGGGCGTGGTCGAGGCGCCGGCGTTGCGGTCGCGCCCGGAGGACGTCATGCCCCTGGCGCACCACTTCGCCCGCGACCACCGCGGGCGCCCCGTCATGTTCATGCTGGCGGCGGCGCCGGCGCTTGACGGACTATCACTGGCCGGAGAGCACCCGGCAGCTCCGGCGCATCGTGCGGGACGCCGTCTCGCGCACCGATCTGGTGGACGTCCGGCACCTTCCCGGGTTGTTGTTCGCGGGCACGTCCCGTCGGCTCAGCCGGATGCAGACCATCGAGCGGGGCGAGATCGTACGGTGCCTCACCGCGCCCGGCACGTCGGTGGCCCAGGCGGCCGAAGCGCTGGGGATGAGCCGAGCGACCGTCTACCGCAAGACGCCCAGTACGGCATCGCCGTCCCCGCCCGGGGCCGACGGTCCGCGGGGTCCTGACGGCCCCGGCGCCCGCTGCCGTGTGGACCGATCGCCGCCCTGTCCGGCGTGCGGCCGCTACCGCACCCGCGTCCCCTTCAGGGTTCGCGCGTGGTTCATGAAGGCCGTCAGTCCGACCTCGAAGGCACGGTCGGCCCGGCCGTCGCCCACCGCGGCGAGCGCCTCCGCGAGGCGGGGGGTCGGGGTGCCGTCCGCCAGCTCCCACATCGTCTCGGGAGCGGCGAGGTCGAGGGCCGAGCCCAGCACCAGGTTCTCCAGGGCGATGATCAACGGCATGATCCCGGCGCGGTCGAACCCGGCCTCCAGCAGGAGGCTCACGGCACGCTCGTACTGTTCCAGGACCCGGGGTGCGCGTACCGGTGAGGTCATGAGCATCGGGATCACCCGGGGGTGGGCGGCGAACGCGGCGCGGTAGGAGCGGGCCCAGGCCTCCAGGGCCGTGTCCCAGGGATCGAGGTCGAGGGTGCCCGGGTCCATCGCCTCGCAGATCCGCTCCCGCAGCAGCTCGACTATGCCGTCACGGCCGTCCACATGGTGGTACACCGAGCCGGTCTGCGCCCCGAGCCGCCGGGCGATCGCGGGGACGCTGAAGTCACCGGTCTCGTCGATCAGTCGCAGCGCGGTCGTGGTGATGCGCTCGCGGTCGAGGAGCGGTGTGCGCGGCCGTCCCATGGTCAGCGTTCTCCCTGAGGTCTTCCCGGATGCCCTACGGCAGGTTACATTGCGTAAACCGAAAGCCTTTAGGTTTACGGCTCCGGGCGCCCGCCATCCCCTCGTGCTCCCGACGGACGCCGGCCCGGACGGATCATCTCCGCCCCGCCCGCCGGTGCCCTCCGCAACCGGCCGCCCCACCTCCGGGACCCCGTCCCTCCGCCGCCAGAAGGGCTCCCCCGCATGTCCGTGACCACCTCCGAGCCACCGGAGCAGAGAGCGCCCCGCGACGCGACCACCCTCCGGTCCGGTTCCCTCGGCACCGCCGACATCGCCTTCTTCGTCGTCTCCGCCGCCGCGCCGCTGACCGTCATGGCCGGCGTCGCCCCGCTCGCGATCCTGCTGGGCGGGATCGGCGCGCCCGTCGGATACCTCCTCGCCGGCCTGACCCTCGCGGTCTTCGCCGTCGGCTTCACCACCATGAGCCGCCACGTCACCAGCGGCGGCGCCTTCTACGCCTTCATCACCCGGGGCCTCGGCCGCCCCGTCGGCATCGGCGCCGCCCTGCTGGCGCTGATCGGCTACAACGGCATGGAGATCGGCGTCTACGGCCTCCTCGCCACCACCACCCGGGACACCCTGCACTCCCTCGTCGGCGCCGACGTGCCCTGGCTGCCCGTGTCGCTGGCCGGACTGGTGCTGATCGGCTACGGCGGCTACCGGTCCATCGACTTCGGCGCCAAGCTGCTCGGCATCCTGCTCGTCGCCGAGACCGGAATACTCGTCCTCCTCGCCGGCGGGGTCCTGCTGAAGGGCGGCGCACACGGGCTGTCCCTCGCCTCGCTCGCCCCGGCGCACGTGTTCGTGCCCGGCACGGCCGCCGTACTGGCCTTCGCCTTCGCCGCGTTCACCGGCTTCGAGTCGACCGTCATCTACCGCCGTGAGGCCCGTGACCCGGAGCGCACGGTCCCCCGCGCCACCTATGCGGCGGTCGGATTCCTCGGCATGTTCTACGCGTTCGTGGTCTGGATCGCCGTCCAGGCGTTCGGCGACGACCAGGTCGTACGCACCGCGGGGAAGGATCCGGCCGGACTGTTCTTCACCGCGATCACCACCTATGTGGGCGGCTGGGCCGCCGACCTGATGCACCTCTTCATCGTCACCAGCGTCATCGCCTCCCTGCTGGCCTTCCACAACGCCATCAACCGCTACGCCCTCGCCCTGGCCGAGGAGGGCGTGCTCCCGCGCCGGCTCGGCCGCGTCCACGGCCGCCACCGCTCCCCGTACGTCGCGGGCGTCGCCCAGACCGTTCTCGGTGCGCTGGTCGTCCTGGCCTTCTGGGCCGCGGACGCCGACCCTTACCAGCAGCTGCTGCTGTGGGTGAACACGCCCGGGATGATCGGTCTGCTGGTGCTGCAACTGCTCGCCGCGATCGCCGTGCCCTGCTACTTCCGCCGGGTGCGGCACACGGAGGGCGCCCTGCGCACGGTCGTGGCGCCGGTCGTCGCCGCCGTACTGCTGGTGACCGCGATCGTGCTGGTGGTGACGCACATCGACCTGTTCACCGGCGCGTCCCGGGCGGTGAACACCCTCCTGGTCGTCGTGGCACCGGCCGTCTTCCTCCTCGGCCTCCCGCTGGCGTGGTGGCTGCGCCGGGCCAGGCCCGACGTCTACGCCGGGTTCGCGGCGGAGCCGGCCGAAGCCGCCGAACCCGCCGGGGCGACCGCGCCCCCCGTGTCCGCGAACTGACCCAACGCCCCTTTTCCGTACAGGAGTCGCCCCCATGCCCGCTGCCGACCTCATCCTCGCCGGCGCCCACGTCCGCACCCTCGATCCCGGCCGGCCCACCGCCTCAGCCGTCGCCGTGCGCGACGGTGTGATCGCCGCGGTCGGCGAGGCGGCCGACGTCCGGGACTGGCGGGGCCCCGGCACCGAGGTCGTCGACCTGCACGGCGCGCACCTCGTGCCGGGCCTCGTCGACTCCCACAGCCATCCGGTGTGGGGCCTCGACATGGCGACGGGCACGGACCTGTCCGGCGTGACGGACCTGGCCGGGCTGCGGGCCGCACTCGCCGGGGCGGAGCGCGTCGAGGGCTGGGTGGTCGGGTACGGCCTGGACCACAACGCGTTCGAGGGCCGTCCCGTCCACCACGAACTGGTGGCGGACGTACTCGGCGACACCCCGGCCTTCCTGCGGCTCTACGACGGCCACTCCGCCCTCGCCGACGGCGCGGCGCTGGCAGCGGCTGGGGTGACCGGCCCGCGCGCCTTCGCGCAGCGCGCGGAGGTGGTGTGCGACGCCGCCGGCCGGCCCACCGGCCATCTGGTCGAGCACGCCGCGATGGAACTGGTGGCGGACGTCGTACCCCGGCCCGCGTCCGCGCAACGGCGGGCGCGGCTGCTGGAGTTGCTGTCCGCCATGGCCGCGACGGGGCTCACCGGAGCCCATGTGATGGACGGCGGGGACCTCGACCTGGTGGCGGAGGTCGCACGGGAGACGGTCCTGCCGCTGCGGCTGCGGTTCGCGCCCTGGTGCATGCCGGGCGCCGACGGCGACACCCTGCGGGAGCTGATCGAACTCCAGGGCACGGGCGGCAGGCACTGGCTGGTCGGCGGGGTCAAGTTCTTCATGGACGGCACCGTGGAGGGCGGCACGGCCTGGCTGGAGCACCCCGACTGCCACGGCCGGGGCACGGACGCCTTCTGGCCGGACCCGCGGGCGTACGCCGAGGCGGTCCGCACCCTGCACGCGGCCGGGGTACGCACCGCCACGCACGCCATCGGGGACGCGGCCGTACGGCACGTCCTGGAGACCGTGGCGTCCCTGGGGCCCGGTGGCCGCGGGGCGCACCGGATCGAGCACATCGAGACCGCTCCGGACGAACTCCTGTCACATTTCGCCGAGTTGGGCGTGGCGGCCTCCATGCAGCCGCCGCACACCGGCTACACGCGCGACGACGGCACGGACGAGTGGTCGCGCCGGCTGGGCGGTGACCGTGCCGGACGCGCCTGGCGGCTGCGGGACCTGCGGGAGGCCGGGGCGACGGTCGCGCTGGGCTCGGACTGGCCGATCGCGCACTACGACGTGCGGGCGGTGCTGGCGACCGCCCACCGGCCGAAGGGGGCGGCGGCACACCGGCCGGGCCTGACACCGCTGCAGGCGCTGGAGGGCTGCACGACGCACGCGGCGGCCGCCACCGGCGAGTCCGACCGCGCCGGCCGCGTGGCTCCGGGCTTCCGCGCGGATCTCACCGCGCTGTCCGTCGATCCGGGGCGCGCGTCCGGTGACGAACTGACCGACGCACCGGTGGCGTTGACGGTCACCGGAGGCCATGTGGTGCACCGGGCGGTCTGAGGCGGTCCGCCGGCCGAGGGCCCTGTGCGAGAGGCGTCCAGGTGCCGTTGGGCCGCGCCTGACGCCGGACCTCCGGACGGGACAGGGTGAGGCCTGGCGGCCGGACGGGGCAGACTGGGCGGGTGAACGACCTCCGACCAGTCCGTCTGGACCCCGCACCGGAGTGGTACGGGCGCCTGCGCGTCCGTACCACCGGCCTCTCCCCCGCCCGCTGGCTCACCGAACGCCGTCCCGGTCACGGCGACTTCGGCACGGTGGCGGGCGTGGCCGCGCCCGGCTTCGCCGGGTACGCGCGGGTCCTGCATCCGGCCGCCCTGAAGGAGCGGCCGGTGCGGTGGGACACCGTGGCAGCCGCGCACGGCACCCGGGTGACATCGGGCACGCGGTGGCACGAGGTCGTCGGAATGGACCTCGACCACCGCAACGCCTCCGAGTACGGCCGGCCCGGCGTCTGGGACGAGCACCCGTGGGAGGGCCCGACCCCGCCGGACGTCGCCGAGGCGCTCATCCCGGTGCTGGCCCGGCACACCCGTACGCCGGAGCACTGCTGGTTCGGGCTGTGGCACGGGTACGGCCGCTGGGACTTCGGCGGGCTCCCGGTCTTCGAGACGCCCGGGCGGGACGAGGTGCTGCTCTCCGGCACCCTCGCCGACGCCGTCTCCCCGGTGCGCACGGACGAGTTCGCCGAGCTGCCCGACCTGTGGTGGCCCGAGGACCGAGCCTGGTGCCTGGGCGGCGACGTGGACCTGGTCAGCACCTACATCGGCGGCTCGCCCGCGCTGATCGCCGACCTGCTGGCGACACCGGGACTGGAGGCGCACCCGGTGGCACCGGACGACACCGTCGGCTGAGCCGGCCGGCCGCCGGTCCCGGAGGTGTCGCCCGTCGCCCGCGGGCTACTCGCCGGGGGCGACCGTGCGGGCGATGACGCGGGCCGCCTCGGCCACGAGTGCCTCGTCCACCGTCGCGTCCTCGGTGCTCCTGGTCGACAGCACGGCCAGGACGACCGGTGTCCTCCGGGTCGTCCAGGCCACGCCGATGTCGTTGGCGGTCGCGTAGGAGCCGGTGCCGGTCTTGTCCGCCAGGACCCAGCCGTCCGGCAGGCCGCGGCGGAACCGTCCGGTGCTGGTGGTGTTGCCCTTCAGCCAGCCGACGAAGCGCTCCCTGTCCGCGTCGCCCAGGGCCCGGCCCAGACCGAGCCGTGCGAGGCTTCCGCCGATGGCCCGCGGGGTGGTGGTGTCGCGGAGGTCGCCCGGGATCGCGGTGTTCAGCTCCGGCTCCCACCGGTCCAGCCGGCTGACGTCGTCGCCGAGCGAGCGGAGGAAACGGGTCAGGCCGGCCGGTCCGCCGATCTCCCGCAGCAGCAGGTTGCCCGCCGCGTTGTCGCTGTACCGGATCGCCGCGGCGCACAGGTCTCCGACGGTCATGCCGGTCGCCAGATTCTCCTGTGTGAGCGGCGAGTTGGGAAGAATGTCGTGCGGCGGATAGTGGATCACCCGGTCGAGGGGTGCACGGTCGCCACGGTCGCGCAGGACCGCGGCCGCCGCGAACGCCTTGAACGTGGAGCACATCGCGAACCGTTCCCCGGCCCGGTGGGACAGGGTGCGCCCCGTGCGCACGTTCCGCGCGTACACGCCGAGCCGGGCGTCGTAACGCTGCTCCAGGTCGCGCAACTCCGCCTCCACGCAGAGTGATTCGATGCCCGCAGCCGCGACCGCGGTGGGCGCGGACGCGGCGAGGGCAGTGGTGGCGGTGAACACGAGGCCCGCCTTGAGCAGACGGCGGCGCGGCATCGGTGCGGGGCGTTCGGTGCTGGTCATGGGCGTGGTCCTCCCGGTCCATGGATCTTCGGCGGGGACAGCGAAACAGCAGGAGGTGACTCATGTCCAAGAGGGAACTGTGAACCTCTCATGCCTTATTGATATGACTGCTGGGTGGATCTTCTGGCACACCTCGAGGCGTACGTCGCGACCGCCGACGAAGCGAGCTTCTCCCGTGCGGCCGACCGGCTCGGCATCGCCCAGCCGCTGCTCAGCCGTCGTATCAAGACGCTCGAAGGGCACTTCGGCGGCCCGCTGTTCGACCGTTCGCGGCGGCAGGTCACGACGACCGAGCTCGGGGTGCTGCTGCTGCCGTACGCGCGGGACGTGCTGGACCGGGCCCAGCGGCTGCGGCATGCGGCGCACTCGGCCCGGCGGTCCCGGGTGCGGGTTGTCGGGGTGCCCGCGGACTGCGCACCGGCGGCCTTGGCCCACGCCATCCGGGCGGCCACCGAACACGGGGTCACGCTCGGAATGCGTGAACTGCCGCCGCGCGAGAGGGAATCCGGGCTGGCCGACGGCTCGCTGGCCTACGCGGTGCTGCGGGTCCCCGTGGAACGGGCGGCGTTGCGGGTGCCGCTGGGACTGGCGTCGGCGGCGGAGGGACCGGATCCACGGCCCGGCTCCGGGCGCACGGTCCACCTGGAGGAGCTGCGGCCCAGACGGGGACGGACCGCCGCCGAACCGTCCGGCACCCTGCCGCTGCTGATGCCGGCCGAGGATCAGGTCCCCTGTTTCGAGGACGGGCTGGGCCGGGCGGCGGCTCGTGCCGGGTTGCCCGAAGGCCGGGTCCGGCCGGCCGGTCCCGCGGCCACCGCGCTCGCCGAGACGCTGGCGGGGCGGGCGCTGCTGCTGTGCGCCGAGCCGTTCGCCCGGCGGCACGGGGCGCGGTGGGCACCGCTCGGCGACCGGTCGCTGCACCGGGGGTACGAGGTCGGCGCACCGCCGGGACGGCAGGGCACGGGAGAGGTGCCGGGCTGGCTGGCCGTCCGGCTCGCCGCGGCCGTGGGCGCCTCTGCCGCCGGGTCCGGGGCACCGCGCTCCGCGGCCCGCGGCGACGACGTCCGGGCGCGGCTGGCGGCACGCGGATGAGCGCGGCACCGGGGCACCGGCCCGCGTACGTCGGTGACGACGGGGCGCTCCTGGACGTCGCCGAGGCGGTCGCCGCGGACTGGGCGGCCCTGGGTGTCCGGGGCTCCTTCCTCGCCCGGAACCTCGACACCGGTGAGCAACTCGGTTTCGACGTGCAGGAGCCGGTGCCCCTGGCGTCGGTGGTGAAGGTCCCCGTCGCCCTGGTCCTGCTGGACCGGATCGCCACGGGCGACCTCGACCCCGCACGGCGGGTGACGGTCGATCCGGCCGCGAGCAGCGTCGGCCCCACCGGGCTCGCGGCGTTCCGGTACCCGGCCACCGTGGCCGTCGGTGATCTGCTCCAGCTGATGCTGTCGGTGAGCGACAACGCCGCCGCCGACGCGCTGCTGGATCTGGTGCCGGTGGCGGAGGTCGACACGCGGCTGCGCTCCTGGGGGTGCGCGGGCATCCGGATGCGGCACCGGATGAACCACATGTACGAGTGTGCCGCCGGGGCCGCGGGGAACGACTTCTCCCTGGCCCTGGAGCTGGCCGTACGGGACGAACACACGGGCCGGCACACCGTCGGGACCCTGGATCCGGCGCACGCCAACGCGGGTTCGGCCGCGGCGCTCGTCGAACTGCTGCGGCGGGTGTGGTGCGACGAGATCTCCGCCCCGCCCGCGACCGCGGAGCTGCGCCGGCTCATGGGACTGCAGGTCTTCACCCAGCGGCTGGCGAGCGAACTGCGCGCCGACTCGCTGCGGTGGAGCGGCAAGACGGGCACGTTCCTGCATCTGCGGCACGAGATCGGTGTGGTCGAGGCGGACTCCGGCGACCGCGTGGCGATGGCCGCGCTCACCCGTGCGGACCGCCGGGCCGGCCAGGCACCGGACATCGACCTGGCGATCGGATGCGCGGGGCGGGAGGCGTTCGAGGCGCTGCGGCGATGAGGCCCGTCCCGGCTCCGCGCGCCTCGACGGGCGGCCGTCAGGGCAGCAGGCGCTGTTCCTTCGCCACCGCCACGGCACCCGCTCGGGTGTCCACGCCGAGTTTGTCGTAGATGCGGCGCAGATGGGTCTTGACGGTGGCCTCGCTGATGTAGAGGGCGCGCGCGATGGCGTGGTTGGGCAGGCCGCGCGAGAGGTGGGTGAGGATGTCGCGCTCGCGCGGGGTGAGGGCGGGGCGCGGGTTGCGCAGGCGGGACATGACGAGGTCGGCGACCGGCGGGGAGAGCGCGGGGCGGCCCTGCGCCGCCGCGTGGATGGCGGTGAAGAGGTCCTCGGCGCGCTCGGCCTTGAGCAGGTAGCCCGTGGCGCCGGCCTCGACGGCGCGGGTGACGTCGGCGTCGGTGTCGTACGTCGTCAGGACCAGCACGTGCGGGGCGGGCGTGGTGGCGCGCAGTCGGCGGGTGGTCTCCACGCCGTCGATGCCCTCCCCCAGCTGGAGGTCCATGAGGACGACGTCCGGGGCGGTCCTGCGGGCCAGCGCGAGCGCCTCCTCGCCGCTGCCGGCCTCGCCCACGACCTCGATGTCCGGGGCGCTGCGCAGCAGGGCGAGCAGTCCGGCGCGTACGACGGCGTGGTCGTCGCAGACGAGGATGCGGACCCGTGGACGGCCGGGCGTCGCGTCGGTGCCGGGGGTGCCGGGGGTGGGGGTCATCGCGGCTCCAGGGGGATGGCCGCCGACAGGGCGGTGCCCTGGCCCGGCGCCGACTCGACGGTGAGGGTGCCGCCCAGCTGGCGCAGGCGGGCGCGGATGGCGGGCAGGCCGTGGCCGCGCCGGTCCTCGGTGCCGGCTCCGGCCGCGGGGGCGGCCGGGGCCTGCGGGTCGAAGCCCCGGCCGTCGTCCGTGACGTCGAGGACGATCTGATCGTCCAGGCAGGTCAGGGTGAGGGTGGCGGTGTGGGCGGCCGCGTGTTCGCGGACGTTGGCGAGGGCGCCCTGGGCGATGCGCAGCAGGGCGGACTCCACGGGCGCGGGCAGCGGCCCGGGCGGGGTGCCCTCCGCGTGGACGCGAACGGTGAGGCCGGGGGTCGTCTCGCGCTCGGCGACGGCGTGCAGGGCCCGGATCAGGCCGCCGCCCTCCGCCAGTTCGGCGGGGGTCAGGTCGTGGACGAAACGGCGGGCCTCGGCGAGGCTGCGCTCGGCGATCGCGGCCGCCGTACGGACGTGGTCCCGTGCGGTGCCGGGCTCGGTGTCCCACAGCCGGTCGGCGGCCTGGAGCATCCGCTGGCTGGACAGGCCCTGGGCGAGGGTGTCGTGGATCTCCCGGGCGAGCCGTTCGCGTTCGGCGAGGGTGCCCTCGCGGCGCTCGGTGGCGGCCAGGTCGCGCCGGGTGCGGACCAGGTCGTCGATGAGGGCGTCCCGGCGGGCCGCCTGGCGCTGCATGACGACGTGGACGGTGGTGGCGACGGCGGCCACCGCGGGCGGTGCGAGCAGCACGTTGGGGTCGGGCCAGCCGGCGAGGCTGAGCTGGGCGGCCACGGCCAGCGCCGTGAGCAGCGCGACCAGCGGGACGGCGGCACGTGGCGGAAGGGTGCGCAGGCCGGTGTAGAAGAGCGGGACCGCGCACCAGGCGAAGCTGGGGGCGAGCACGACCAGCACCGCCCAGACGGCCACGACCAGGCCCAGCCAGGTCAGGCGGCGGGGTGTCGGCCGGGTGCCGAGCGCGATGCCGAGGACGTACAGCAGGGCCAGCAGCGCGGACAGGGCGACGACCCAGGGGGTGTGGGGTCCGTCGGCGTGCCGGGCGAGGTAGCGGGCGAGGGACGCGGCGAGCAGGACGAAGAACGCCGTGTGCATCACGAAGGTGAGGGCGCGGGTGTCGTCGCGTCCGGGCTCCGGCACTGCCCTCACCTCCTTCCCACCGCGCTGAACTGGGCAAACACCTTCCATTGTTCCCTGGTCCGGTGCCCCGGGGGTCATCCGAACGGATGACCCCCGGGGCAACCGGTCCGGCGACGCGAAGCGGCCGGGACCGGGCCGAGGATCGAGGCCGGGAGCGGATCCGCTCCCGTAGCGCTCGCCGCGGCGAGTCCCTGCCACAGGAAGGTCGTTCGCCCATGTCCAGCCGTAGGAAGCCGTCCCGCCGTACCCGTGTCCTCGTCGGCGGTGCCGCCCTCGCCGCCGCCTTCGCGGGTGTCGTCGGTACGGTCGCCGCCAACGCCGCCGACTCGGCCGGCACCGCTCCGGCCGCCGCGCCCGCCACCGCCCGGGGCGGTGACCTGGTGCAGAGCACGCACCTCAGCCTGGACGCGGCCACCGAGGCGGCGCGGGCTGCGGTGGACGCCGCGGAGAAGGACGGCCGGCACGTCTCCGTGGCCGTCGTCGACCGCAACGGCACCACCCTGGTCAGCCTGCGCGGCGACGGCGCGGGTCCGCAGTCGTACGAGTCCGCCGTGCGCAAGGCGTTCACGGCGGTGTCGTGGAACGCGCCCACCTCGGAGCTGGCCGGGCGGCTGGCGCAGGCGCCGGGCCTGAAGGACATCCCGGGCACGCTGTTCCTCGCGGGCGGTGCGCCGGTGACCGCCAAGGGCGCCCCGGTCGCGGGCATCGGCGTCGCGGGCGCCCCGTCGGGCGACCTGGACGAGAAGTACGCGCAGGCGGGCGCGGCGACGCTCGGTCACTGAGCCGGGCGACGTCCCCGCCGGACAGCGGAGCGTCCGGGTCCGCCCCCGCGGGGGGGACCCGGACGCTCCGGCCGGACGGTGGATCAGACGAGGTCGAACCGGTCCAGGTTCATGACCTTGTCCCACGCGGCCACGAAGTCCTTGACGAACTTCTCCTTGGCGTCGTCGGAGGCGTAGACCTCGGCGAGCGCGCGCAGCTCCGAGTTCGAGCCGAAGACCAGGTCGGCGCGGCTGCCGGCCCACTTCAGCTCACCGGTGGCGGCGTCGCGGCCCTCGAACGCGGTCTGGTCCTCGGAGGTCGCCTTCCACGTCGTGCCCAGGTCGAGCAGGTTGACGAAGAAGTCGTTGGTGAGGACGCCGGGCGTCTTGGTGAGGACGCCGAGCTGCGTGCCCTGGTGGTTGGCGCCCAGGACGCGCAGGCCGCCGACGAGGACCGTCATCTCCGGGGCGCTCAGGGTGAGCAGGTTGGCGCGGTCGAGCAGCAGGTACTCGGCCGGCAGGCGGTTGCCCTTGCCGAGGTAGTTGCGGAAGCCGTCGGCGACCGGCTCCAGCGCCTCGAAGGACTCGGCGTCGGTGTGCTCCTCGGAGGCGTCCACGCGGCCCGCGGTGAAGGGCACCTGCACCTCGAAGCCGGCCTCCTTGGCGGCCTTCTCCACACCGGCGGCACCGCCGAGGACGATGAGGTCGGCCAGGGAGACCTTCTTGGCGCCGGAGGAGGCGTTGAAGTCCTGCTGGATGCCCTCGAGGGTGCGCAGCACCTGGCCGAGCTCGTCCGGGTCGTTGACCTCCCAGCCGCGCTGCGGCTGGAGACGGATACGGGCGCCGTTGGCGCCGCCGCGCTTGTCGCTGCCGCGGAAGGTCGAGGCGGACGCCCAGGCGGTGGTGACCAGCTGGGACACGGTCAGGCCGGACTCCAGCAGCTTGGTCTTGAGGGTCGCGACGTCGGCGGAGTCGATCAGGTCGCCCTCACGCGCGGGCAGCGGGTCCTGCCACAGCAGGGTCTCCTCCGGGACCTCCGGGCCGAGGTACAGCGACTTCGGGCCCATGTCGCGGTGGGTGAGCTTGTACCACGCGCGGGCGAAGGCGTCCGCGAACTCCTCCGGGTTCTCGTAGAACCGGCGGGAGATGGGCTCGTAGATCGGGTCGTAGCGCAGCGACAGGTCGGTGGTGAGCATCCGCGGGCGGTGCTTCTTCTCCGGGTCGAACGCGTCGGGGACGTTCTCCGGGGCGTCCTTGGCCACCCACTGGTTGGCGCCGGCCGGGCTCTGGGTGAGTTCGTACTCGTACTCGAAGAGGTTCTTGAAGAACCCGTTGCTCCACCGGGTCGGGGTCGTGGTCCAGATGACCTCCAGACCACTGGTGATGGCGTCCTTGCCGACACCCGTGTTGTAGGTGCTCCGCCAGCCCAGGCCCTGCTCCTCCATGGTGGCGGCCTCGGGGTCGGCGCCCACGTGGTCGGCCGGGCCGGCGCCGTGGGTCTTGCCGAAGGTGTGGCCACCGGCGATCAGCGCGACGGTCTCCTCGTCGTTCATCGCCATGCGGCGGAACGTCTCGCGGATGTCGCGGGCCGCGGCGATCGGGTCCGGGTTGCCGTTCGGGCCCTCGGGGTTGACGTAGATCAGACCCATCTGGACCGCGCCGAGCGGGTTCTCCAGCTGGCGGTCGCCGGTGTAGCGGCGGTCGTCGAGCCAGGTGGTCTCGGGGCCCCAGTACACGTCCTCCTCGGCCTCCCAGACGTCCGCGCGGCCGCCGCCGAAGCCGAAGGTCTCGAAGCCCATCTGCTCCAGCGCGACGTTGCCGGTGAGGACCATCAGGTCGGCCCAGGAGATGTTCTGGCCGTACTTCTTCTTGACCGGCCACAGCAGACGGCGGGCCTTGTCGAGATTGCCGTTGTCGGGCCAGCTGTTGAGCGGGGCGAAGCGCTGCTGTCCGGCGCCCGCGCCGCCGCGGCCGTCGCTGATGCGGTACGTGCCCGCGCTGTGCCAGGCCATACGGATCATGAGCGGGCCGTAGTTGCCGAAGTCGGCGGGCCACCAGTCCTGAGAGGTGGTCAGCACCTCGGCGATGTCCCTTTTCACGGCAGCGAGGTCCAGGGAGTTGAACGCCTCGGTGTAGTCGAACTCGTCGCCCAGCGGATTGGCCACGGCCGGGTTCTTGGCCAGGATCTTGAGGTTCAGCCGCTCCGGCCACCACTGGCGGTTGCCGCCGCCCTGGGTCGGGTGCGGGGCACGGTCGTGGGCGACGGGGCAACCGCCGCTTCCCTCCGCCTTCGCGTCTGTGACGATCGCGTCGTGATTCTCAGTCATGGCAATCCTTCCGAACTGTGCGGAACTCGGTGCTCAGGAACTGTGGCCGGTGGAGCAGTCGGGGCAGAGGCCCCAGTAGACGACCTCGGCCTCGTCGATGCGGAAGCCGCGGTCGTCGGAGGCGGTCAGGCACGGCGCGTCGCCGACCGCGCAGTCGACGTCGGCGACGGTTCCGCACGACCGGCACACGATGTGGTGGTGGTTGTCGCCCACGCGTCCCTCGAAGCGGGCCGGATGGCCGGCCGGTTCGATGCGGCGCACGAGCCCCGCCGCGGTGAGGGCGTGCAGGGCCTCGTAGACGGCTTGCAGGGAGATGTGGCCCACGCGGTCTCGGACCCCGGTGGCGATCGCCTCGACGCCGAGGTGGTCGCCGTCCCGGACGGTCTCCAGCAGCGCGACGCGGGCTGCCGTCACGCGCAGGCCGGCACCGCGGAGCTCCTCGGCGGTGGTCGGGGTCGGGGAGGCGGTCATGACGCCGAACCTACCCTCATAAACACGAAGGGTTCAAGAAAACGAACGATGCAATTTTCGTGCCTTCACCGTCGCCCCGTGTTCGCCTCTGCGGGGGTTTGCCGGGGGTGGCGACCGGGCGTTCGATCGGGGGCTTGTACGCATCATGTGGCCGGGTGCCGCCCTTGGCCGGACGGCGAGCCGGAGCGTCCTCCGAACGGGTGAAACGGAGTGTCCCGGCGGCCGCGAGCGTTGACCGTCGGACGGGGGCGGCCCCGGGCGGGTCAGCGGGTCGTGCGTGCGGTGGCGTAGCGGCGGGCCAGCGCGTGGAAGGCCGTCTTGGGTTCCCAGTGCCAGCCGGAGGCGGGGTCGTCCGGCCGGTCCTTCAGGGTCTTGGTGACGGAGTAGCTCGCCATGTCGAGGTCGTGCAGCGGGTCGTCCGGGCGGTGCGGCGCGTCGGGGGTCACGAACTCGAAGGCCATCGCCGCGTAGAGGTCCAACGAGTCGAAGACGTCCAGGAGTTGCCCGAGGTAGGCGGCCTGGGTGCGCTCGCTGCGGACCAGGTGCCCCTTGATCTCCTCGGGGTGCTTGTCGTGGTCGACGACGTCCCAGCCCATGCCGCCGGTCTCGGGCGCGCCGACGTAGGCGCAGGTGCCGAACTCCGTGATGGCCAGCGGCTTGCCGAAGCGCAGGTAGCGCTTCAACTCCCGTACGTAGTGCGCCTTGTCGGCGAAGTACGAGTAGTAGTCGATGCCGACGACGTCGAAGAGACGCCAGTCCACCCGGTCGTCCTGGGCGGCCGCGTAGCTCAGCCGGCCGCGGAAGACGGAGCGGCCGACCGCCGCCGCCTTCGCCGTGAACCGGTCCAGACGGTGCTGCATCACGACGGGGTCCACCTTGCCGTCGAGGAGGTTGCGGATGCGTTCGAGGACGGTGTCACCGGGGACGATGCCGGGCACGAACAGCCAGAACTCGCAGCCCACGCTGAGGTCCACGGTGGCACCCTGCCGGCGCAGCCGCTCGGCGAATCGGCCGGTCTCCGCGAGGTGTTCGAGGATGTCCCGTTCGGGCACGTCGCCCAGGGTCGGCTGGAGCCACACGCGCAGCCCGCGTTCCGCCGCCTCCGCTGCGGTGGCCGTGAGGCGTTCCACCCCGTCCCCGGTGACGTCGACGGTGTCCGCGTGCAGTTCGTCGCGGATCACGCGGATGTCGCGTCGCATCCGGGTCGCGCTGAAGGCCGTACCCGGTGTCTCGCCGGCGCCGACGGTGTAGACGACGCCGTGGTGCCGGAGCCCGGGCCGCTCCCCCTGCCGCTCCTCGCCCGCCCGGGCCGCGCCCGCGGGAAGCAGCGCCGCGGCGAGTCCGGCGGCGGCCGTACCGGCCAGGAACTGTGCGCGATCGATCCCTGTGGTCTTCTCCATGCGGCCACCCTGCCGGGCGCCGGGCCCGCGCCGCCGTCGGCCGACGGTCTGCGATGCGGGGCCGACGGTCTACGGCGCGACGTCCGAAGATGCGGGCGGGGCAACGAAAGTCGCAGCCCGTGCACCTGGGCAGCGGCAGTCGGGGCCGTGACACGGGCACCGGCGGTCGCGGCCCGTCCCCGCGGGTGAACCGGTACGCACGGCACATGGTTCGCGCCCCGCGAGGAACTCGGATCCCGTCATCGAAGTGGCCGTCGAGAGGGACGCCGGTGGACCTGGACACCGTCGCCGACGAGCTGTACGCGCTGCGGCCGGAGGAGTTCGTCGCGGCCCGTGACCGTCGCGCCCTGGCTGCCCGGCGGTCCGGCGAGCAGGGCCTCGCGAGGGAGATCGGCGCGCTGCGAAGGCCGAGCCTGGGCGCCTGGGTCAGCAACCTCCTGGTCCGCCGGCAGCCGGACGAGGTCCCGCCGCTGCTCGCGCTCGGCGAGGAACTGCGCCGCGCCCACCGTGAACTGGACGGCCCCCGGCTGCGCCGGCTCGCCCGCCGGCAGAACCAGGTGATCGGCGCGCTCGCCCGGCAGGCCCGCCGACTGGCCGGGCAGGCCGGGCATCCGGTGGGTGAGGGCGTTCAGCGCGAGGTCGAGGAGACCCTGCACGCGGCGCTGGCGGACGCGGACGCGGCCCGGGCATGGGCGACGGGCCGGCTGGTGAAGCCGCTCCACGCCACCATCGGCTTCCCGGCGGCCGACGAGAGCGTCCCGGACCGCCGGCCCGCCACCCCGGCGAACGGGCCCGGGAAGCACGCGAGGGACGAGAAGCCCACCCGCGACCCCGGACCGCGCGCCCGAGGAGAGGTTCCGCAGCCACCTGGACCGCACCGGGAAGGAGAGGCCCCGCAGCCGGCCTGACCGCGCCGCCGAGGAGAAGCGCCGCCGACGGCTCGCCGAGGCCCGGAGCCGGGCCCGGGAGGCCGAGCGGGACCTGCGGGCCCGGGAGAAGGAAGCCGAGGCCGCCGAAGGGGAGGCGGCGGAAGCCGGTGCCCGGGTGGCCGAACTGGAGGCTCGGGTCCGCGAGCTGCACGAACGGTTGCGCGGCGCCCAGGCCGGACAGCGGGAGGCCCGCGCCGAGGCCCAGGCGGCACGGGAGCGCTCACGCCGGGCCGACCGGGCCGTACGGGAGGCCCGGCGGCGAGCGGTCGCGGCCACCGAGCGGGCGGATCGGCCGACGGCCGGCTGACGCCGGCGTCCGGACGCTCCTCACCGGGGTCGAGCATCGACACCCGACAGCCGTGGGTGAACCACCGGTACCGCGCCCCGCACTCCTTCCCTCGCCCGGCGTCGGCCGTTTTGCGGCGTCCCGTGGGCCGGCTGGGCCGGGCCGATCGGTTCCGCGGGCGGCGTCACTCGTACGGGTGCAGCCGGTCCGGCCGTCCGTGGCACAGCGGGGGCTCCGTCGTTCGGCAGCAGTGTGATGTTTGCCTCGCGACGTGATGGATCGGGGGTGAGCGGGCAACCTACCCCTTCATGCTCCGAGCGAACCCTCTGCGGCAGGTGATTCGATGATTACGGCGACGAACCGGGCGCTCCGGACGCCGCCCGCCAGAGCCGGCGCGAAAGGCGCCGGGCTCTCCCCCTCCGCCGCCATGCCCTCCCTGCCGTCCCTCACCGGGCTGCGATGGATGGCGGCGCTGCTGGTGTTCGGACTGCACGTGAACAATTTCGGCTACTTCGGTGGGGCCGGCGGCCGCTACGTGAAGTGGGGGTTCGGTGCCGGTGCCACCGGCGTGTCGTTCTTCTTCGTGCTGTCCGGATTCGTGCTGACCTGGTCGGCGAGACCCGGCGACCGGGCGCTCGCCTTCTACCGCCGGCGCATCGCGCGCGTCTACCCGGTGCACCTGGTCACCCTGGTGCTGGCGCTGATCATGGCGTACACGCTGGCGCACCAGCCTCGGCCGACGCCCAAGCAGGCGCTGGCCAACGTCCTGCTGGTGCACTCGTGGTGGCGTCCCTGGTGGCAGACGCTGAACCCGGTCAGCTGGTCCCTGACCTGCGAGGCGTTCTTCTACGCCGCCTTCCCCCTGCTGATCCTGGTGCTGCGCCGGCTCGGCCCGCGCGGCGCGGTCGCGCTGGGCGGGCTGTCGATGGCGGCGGTGCTGGTGCTGGCCCGGGCGGACGCCCACCACTGGTGGAAGTACGCCCTGTACTCCTTCCCCGGCGCACGGCTGCCGGAGTTCGTGCTCGGCGCGGTCGCCGCGCGGCTGGTGCTGCTCGGCCGGTGGCGCGGGCCCGGCCTGGAGGCTTCGCTCGCCCTGGCGCTGATCGGGTACTTCCTCGTCCCGCAGGTCACTCCCGGCTACACCGCGACCGTGTGCACCCTGGCCGGGTTCACGCTGCTCATTCCGGCCGCGGCCGTCGCCGACCTGCACGGGCTGCCCTCGCTGTGGCGCGGCCGCAGGCTCGTGCGGCTCGGGGAACTGTCGTTCGCCTTCTACATGATCCACCTGCTGGTGCTCCGTACCGGAACCCAGTTGCTGGGCACGAAACCGCATTTCGGTGTCCTGGCGGGCCTGGCGGTCACCGCGATCGTGTTCGCCGTGTCACTGGCGCTGTCCTGGCTGCTGTACGAGGCGGTGGAGTGCCCGGCGAGACGCCTGCTGCTGAGGCGCCGGTCCTCCCACCAAGCCCCGGAACCGGCGCCGGCTCCCGCCGCCGCGCCGGACTGAGCCGCCGGGGCACCCGGAGGCGGGCGGCGGGAAGAAGGACGGCGGGCGCCGCCGGGACCGGTGGCCCGCCGGTGCGCGGCCGGGCCCGCGGTCCCGGCCGCCCTGTCCCGCCGGTCCGCTCGGGCGTGCAGAGCTCGCGTGCAGGAAGAGTTCCCGTGCACGAGGAGTTCGCGTGCATGGACCGCGCGGAGCCAGGAACCCGGATCCCTCAGGCATTCGACAGCGACGAGAGGGATCATTCATGTCTCAGGTCGAGGAGTCCGTGCAGGTCGACGTGCCGGTGAGCACCGCCTACAACCAGTGGACGCAGTTCGAGACCTTCCCTGCGTTCATGGAGGGTGTGGAGCGCATCGAGCAGCGGACCGAGACCCTCACGCACTGGGTGACCAACATCGGCGGCGTCCGGCGCGAGTTCGACGCCGCGATCACCGAGCAGCGGCCCGACGAGCGGGTCGCCTGGACCACCGTCGACGGTGAGGCGCGGCAGGCCGGTGTGGTCACCTTCCACCGCATCGACGAGTCCAGCACGAAGGTCATGCTCCAGCTCGACTACGAGCCCGAGGGCGTGACCGAGACGGTCGGCGACAAGCTCGGCCTGGTCAAGCGGCGCGTCACGGGCGATCTGCACCGGTTCAAGGAGTTCATCGAGAAGCGCGGGGGCCAGGAGACCGGCGCCTGGCGCGGCGAGGTCGGCGGTGCGGGAGGCAGCACCGGTTTCTGACCGGTCGCACTCCCGGGTGACGTCGGCAACAGTCAGGAGAGTCCTGCGGGTTTCGGGGTAGACGGCCCAGCGACACCGGCCCGGCGGCGTAAGCCGCCGGGCCGAGACCGCTTGACGCAACTAAGGAGCCGTGTCGACGTGCGCGGGAAACAGACCGGGGTGTCGCGGCGGACGGCCGGTGGCCCGGCCGGCGCCGCCCGGCACCGGCGGCCGTGTGCCTACCGTCCGTTCCGGCGGGCCGCCGGTGCCGGCACGGCCGCGGCCTCGTGGCCCAGGATCCGCGGGGCCGCGGTGGCGCAGAACGCCTCCAGGCCCTCCAACAGCGACCCCCTCCTCGCCGACGGCACCGCGGCCGGCACCTCTCCGGCCCTCTCCTGTCTGCGGGCGCGCAGCTGCGCGCGGAAGGACCGGCCGCTGCCGCTGAGGCCCAGCCGCACCTCGCGCCGGTCGGCCGCGCCGGGGACCCGTTCGACGAATCCGGTGGTCTGGAGCCGGGCGCACAGCCGGCTCGCGGCCGGGGCCGTGGTGCCCAGGCTGCCGGCGAGCGTCCGCAGGTTGACGCCGTCGTGCTGCTCCGGCACGAGCAGCAGCCGCACCTGTGAGGTGGACGCGGTTGCCGTGGGCGCGGATCCTGCCGGCGCCTCCAGCAGTGCCCCCGCTCTCGCGGTCACCCGGGCGGCCTCGTCCGGCGGTGGAGGGATGCGCAGCGCGGTCACGCTGCCCCTCGCGAAGGCGCTGGGACGATCAGCGTACTGGGCGGCGGTGCGGACGGGGGCCGCCGACAGGTGCGGTCCTGGAGTGTCGCGAGGGCGCCGGAGGTGACGGACGGTCACCTGCCGGGCGGCTTGGCCGGACCGGAACGTGACAGATACTGTTGTCGTACGGCAACTAACTGCTCGGGGCCGGCCGACCGGTGCCGGCGCCTGGCTGTGCGAGAGGAGAGATGCAAGTGCCGGAGCAGGACGCGGCCGAGTCGGCGCCGCAGGCGGTGAGTTCCTTCCTGGAGCGGCGCCGCGAACAGATCGCCCAGCGCTGGGCCGACGCCCCCTTGTTCCGCACGGTCTTCACGGTCTCCCGCGACGAGGCGGTCGAGGCGTGCAAGGCCGTGGTGGACGCGCTGTCCCAGGTGGCGGCGACCGGTCGGCTCGACGACATCGAGGCCCCCGGCTTCGGCGCCGTGCGCGACCAGCTGGGACGTACGGCCCAGACCAGGGCCCGTACCGGCGCCACCGCCTCGCAGGTCTCCGACGAGGTGAGCGCCCTGCGTGCGCCGGTGACGGATTTGCTGCGCGCGGAGTTCGCCGACCCTGCCGCACCGCCCGCCCACGAGAGTGTGCTGGCGCTGACCGTGCTGCTGGGGACGCTGCGGGTGGTGGTGATGGAGACCGCGCTGCACGCGGGCACCGAGCTGATCGAGCGGCAGCGCCAGCAGCTGCTCGAAGTGGCCACCCCCGTCATCCAGTTGTGGGAGGGGACCGTCGCCGTACCGCTGATCGGGACCCTCGACAGCGCGCGCAGCCAGGTCGTGATGGAGTCCCTGCTGGAGGCCATCGTCGACCAGCGGGCCCGGTACGCCATCCTGGACATCACCGGCGTGCCCACCGTCGACTCGCTCGTCGCCCAGCACCTGATGAAGACCGTGGCCGCGGCGCGGCTCATGGGCGCCGAGTGCATCGTCTCCGGCATCCGCCCGGCCATCGCGCAGACGATCGTGCAGCTCGGCATCGACCTGGGCTCGGTGCTCACCCGTGCCTCGCTGGCCGACGCGCTGGCCTACGCGCTGGGCCGGCAGGGCATCGAGGTCACCCGTACGGACGCGGGTGCGAGTGCGCGGTGAACCAGTCCTTTCCCGGTCGTCCGGCCCAGGTCCCGGTACTCGCCCTGGGCGACGTCCTGCTGGTCTCCCTGCAGGGCGAGCTGCACGACGGCATGGCCGAGCAGCTCCAGCGGGACATCACCGGCCGCATCTCCGCCAGCGGGGTGAGCGGGGTGGTGCTGGACATCTCCGGGGTGGACGTCGTCGACTCGTTCCTCGGGCGGATGCTGGCGGAGATCGCCTCGACGGCCCGGCTGCTGGCGGCCCGCACGGTGCTGGCCGGGATGCGGCCCGCCGTGGCGATCACCCTGGTCGAGCTGGGGCTCACCCTGCCCGGGCTGGTCACGGCCCTGGACGTGGACCGGGCCATGGAACTGCTGTCCCAGAGGGGGACGTGATGCAGACGTCCGGCCGGACCACCGCGACCAGCCTGCCCATCGGCTCGGACGCGGATCTGGCCTGGGTGCGGCAGCAGGTGCGGCAGTGCGCGGCGCAGCTCGGTTTCGGTCTGGTGCAGCAGACGAAGCTGGTCACGGCCGCGAGCGAGCTGGCCCGCAACACCCTGGTCCACGGCGGCGGCGGCCGGGTGGAGATCACCCCGCTGGACAACGGCCGTACCCGCGGGCTGCGGATGTGCTTCATCGACAGCGGGCCGGGCATCCGCGACCTGGAACTGGCGATGACGGACGGCTACACCAGCGGCGGCGGGCTCGGGCTGGGACTGAGCGGCGCGAAGCGGCTGGTGCACGAGTTCGGTGTGGACAGCGAACCGGGCCGGGGCACGACCGTGACGGCCGTCGCCTGGGTGGCCCAGGTCCCCTCGTCGCGTCCGGGGTTCGGATGAGCCGGGTGTGGGAGGTCCCGGTGCACGACTCCACGCGGGTCCGGGACGCCCGGATGGCCGCCCGGGAGGCGTGCGCCCACGCGGGCCTCGCCGCGGAGCGCACGGCGGCCGCCGAGCTGGTCGCCACCGAGCTGGCCACCAATCTGCTCAAGCACGCGGGCGGCGGCCGCATGGTGGTGAACCCGGTGGCGCCGCCGGCCGGTGGCGCCGGGACCTCCGTGCAGCTGTTCTCCCTCGACCACGGCCCGGGCATCGCCGATGTCACCGCGGCGCTGCGGGACGGCTACACCACGGCGGACGTCTCCCTCGGTGCGGGCCTCGGCAGCTGCCGGCGGATCGCGAACGCCTTCCACCTGTACAGCGTTCCGGGCCGCGGGACGGTCGCCACGGCCCGGATCGACCCGGCGCCCGGCGGACGCGGGACACGGGCCGGTGACGGGCCCGCGGGCGGGATCACGGTCGCGCTCGGCCAGGCCGAGCAGTGCGGCGACGCCTGGGCCTGGGCGCGCTCCGGCGGACTGGTGACACTGCTGCTCGCCGACGGCCTCGGACACGGCCCCGAGGCGGCGCACGCGGCCGGCGTCGCGGTGGCGGAGCTGCGCGCTCTCGTTCCTCTGCCGCCCGTGGACATCCTGCGCCGGCTGAACGCGGCGCTGCGGCCGACCCGGGGTGCGGCGGTCTCCGTCGCCCAGCTGGACACGGAACGGCGGGAACTCGCCTTCGCCGGCGTCGGCGACGTAGGCGCCCGGCTGCGCACCGCGGACTCCTGGACCTCCCTGGTCACCCGTCCGGGGATCGTCGGGGCGTACTTCCCGGCGCACGTCCCCGTACGCCGGCTGCCCTGGCGCCCGGACAGTCTGCTCGTCCTGCACAGCGACGGACTGCCCAGCCGCTGGACCCCGCCCGACGACCCCCGTCTGCTCACCCACGACCCGTCGGTGGTGGCCGCGGCGATCCTGCGCGACGCGGGCAGCCCCGCCCGCCCCGTACGTGACGACACCAGCGTGGCCGTACTGGCCCCCGACCGCCGGACCACCACTCCATGACAGCCCCCTCTGACACCTGGACCATCGCCTCCGCCGCCGACGCGGCCCGCGCCCGCGCCCTGCTGGCACGGCTCACGGCGGACACCGGGGTGCCCGCACTCGAGCGGGCCCGCTTCCTGACCGCGCTCGGTGCCCGGCTGCGCCAGGGCCTTGCCGGGGGCGGCGCGGAACTGCGCGTGACCGCGGACCCGGGGGGCTGTCTGCACGTCGCCCTGCACGGACCGGACCGGACCGAGCCCTGGCAGCGGGCGCTCGTCTGCCCCTCACCCGTCACCGGCCCACTGCCCCGCCCGGCAGACATGGACGACGCCGGCCTGGCCGAGGCGCTGCTGGACGCCGACGAGGACACGACCGCCGTACTGACCGGTCTGGACGAGACGGAGGAGCTGGTCGAGTTCCACCGGGAGGAGCTGCATCAGACCAATCAGGGAGTGCTGGCGCTGCACGCCGAACTGGAGGCCGCGGCACTGGCCCAGCGCGAACTCCTCGACGCCGAACGGACCGCACGCGCCGAGGCCGAGAACGCCCGCAGGCTGCTGACCTTCCTGGCCAACGCCAGCGCCGTCCTCAACGCCTCGCTGGACCACGAGGACATCCTGCGCCGGATTCCCGAGCTGCTGGTCCCGGAGTACGCGGCGAACGTGGACGTCTGGCTCATGGAGGACGAAGGGACGCCGGCGGACGGGCGGCCGGCGGCCGCGGTCGCGGCGGCCCGCACCGGACGCCCGCAGTACGCCGGCCCCCATCCCGGTGAACTCCCGGGCGTGGACGACCTGCCGGCCTCCGTGCTCTCCCCCGACCGGCCGCTGCTGTGCCTGCCGCTCGGCGCGCGCACGGTGCAGGGTGTGCTGACGCTGACCGCGCCCGGCGACCGCTTCGCCCCGGACACCACGGTGATGCTGCTGGAGGTGGCCCGCCGCGCGGGCATCGCCCTGGACAACGCCCGCCGGTACGAGCAGCACCGGGACGTCGCCGAGGCCCTGCAGCGCGCCCAGCTCACCGACCTGCCCTCGACCCCCGGACTCGCGCTGGCCGCCCGCTATCTGCCCGCGACGCACGGTCTGAACATCGGCGGCGACTGGTACGACGCCTTCCCGCAGCCCGACGGCAGTGTGCTGGCGGTGATAGGGGATGTCACGGGGCATGGGCTGCGCGCTGCGGTGATCATGGGGCAGTTGCGCACCGCGCTGCGCGCGTACGCCGTCGAGGGCAACGGCCCGGCCCGGATCCTGACGCTGCTGCACCGCATGCTGCTGCACCAGCAGCCGGAGTTGTACGCGACCTGTGCGATCGCCCGGTTCACGCCAGGCACGTCGGATGTGCTGTGGGCGGCGGCCGGGCATCCGCCGCCCGTCACCCGGGGTCCCGGGGGCGCGGTGCGGGTGCTGGAGGCGAAGCCGGGGATCATGCTGGGCGTTCCGGTGCCCTACGAGTACGAGGAGCACACCGTCGAGCTGCCCGCGGGGTCCACGATCGCGCTCTACACCGACGGTCTGGTGGAGCGGCGGTCCGCCGGGATCGACGCGGGGATCGACCGGCTGGCCCAGGCCATGGAGTCGCTGGAGGGGACGGAGCCGGCGGACCTGGAGGCGGCGGCCGACTCCCTGCTGAAGCCGATGCTGCACGACTCCGAGCACGACGACGACATCTGTCTGCTGCTGTGCCGCACGGCGGAGCCCATGCAGGCCGCGACGGCGCCTGCCGGGGCGGCGCGGACGACGGGGTCCTGAACGGCCGTGCGCCGGCCCCGTGGGAGGGGCCGGCGCGCGGGCATCGTCAGCCGTTGACGCAGGAGCTGCCGCCGGCCGGGTTCAGCAGGCCGACGAGGTCGATGCTGTCGCCGCACAGGTTGACCGGGACGTGAACCGGCACCTGGATCACATTGCCCGAGAGGAGACCCGGGCTGTTGACGGCAGTTCCGACGACCGGGTCCGGGTCGGCGTGTGCGGCGGTCGCACCCGCGAGTCCGAGAACACCTGCGAGAACGGCCGTTGTGGCAATGCTGCGAATGCGCATGATCTGCCTCACTGGTTGGGCGTAGGGACCCGTCCATCACACCTGTCCGCCACGCCGTTCGCCTCTCCGGCTAGGCCGATCGGACCGCCGCGCGTCCGGTCAGGCGGCCGAGGGGAAGCGTTCCCAGACCCGGTGGGCGCCGAGCAACCGGGTGAGCTGCTGCAGCACCGCCGTCGCGGTGTCACCGGCGACCACACCGGGGGCGTCGAGCGGGATGCCGGCCGCCTCCAGCGCGGCCTCGCCGCCCTTGGCCGCACCGATGGCCTTGCCGTGCCGGTAGGCCTCCGCCAGCAGCAGTCCCACCCGGGGGTCGGGGGTGCCCAGTTGGGCCGTGGGCGTGCCGGCCTTGGCATCGCGGGCACCGTAGGCGTCGACGCCTACCCCGGGGGTCCCGGCCACCAGCAGGGCGTCGAACTCCACCGAACGGGCGGTGGCATAGGTCCGCTGGACGGTCAGGGTGTCCGCGCCGTCACCGAGGGTGCCGCCGGCCGGTGCCACGATCAGGGGGACCATGCCGCCGCTCAGCACCTCCTCGCGCACGGCCCGTACGCCGTCGAGGTCGCCGTCGGGGCCGGTGACGATGCCGACGATCCGGCCGTCGGTCGGCCAGGTGTGACCGACCTGGGAGAGGGCGGGGCTCGGTTCGACCTCGGCCAGGGGCACGGTCGGCCCGGGTGCGGGCAGGCCGAGTCCGGCGGCGACGCCCGCGCACAGCTCCGGATCGATGTTCGCGAGCACCTGCAACGCCCGCTCCCGGATGGCCTGTTCGTAGCACTTGGCGAGTTCGAAGGAGTAGGCGCCGATGATGTGCTCGCGCTCCACCGGGCTCATGCTGAGCCAGAACCGGCGGGGCTGGCTGAAGTGGTCGTCGAACGACTCCGGTGCCTCACGGACCTTGGTGGCCTCCGGCACCCGTACGGGCGTCTCGATGAACGCGCCCGTGTCGGCGCCCGCGGTGAACGGGCAGCCACCGTCGAGGGAGTTGGGCCGGTAGGGGGCGACACCGCGGTGCACCGCGGTCTGGTGGAAGCCGTCGCGCAGCATGTCGTTGACGGGCGAGTGCGGCCGGTTGATCGGGATCTGCGGGAAGTTGGGCCCGCCCAGCCGGGTGATCTGCGTGTCCAGGTAGGAGAACAGCCGGCCGGCCAGCAGCGGGTCGTCGGTGACGTCGATGCCGGGGACGAGGTGGCCGACGTGGAAGGCGACCTGCTCGGTCTCGGCGAAGTAGTTCGACGGGTTGCGGTTGAGGGTGAGCAGGCCGATGGGCTGCACGGGGGCGAGTTCCTCGGGGACGATGTTCGTCGCGTCCAGCAGATCGATGCCCTCGAAGGTCTGCTCGGGGGTGTCGGGGAAGGTCTGGATGCCCAGCTCCCACTCCGGGTAGGCGCCGGACTCGATGGCGTCGTAGAGGTCGCGGCGGTGGAAGTCGGGGTCGACGCCGTTGATGATCTGCGCCTCCTCCCACACCAGGGAGTGCACGCCCAGTCTCGGCTTCCAGTGGAACTTCACCAGGGTGGTCTCGCCGGCTGCGTTCACCAGGCGGAAGGTGTGGACGCCGAAGCCCTCCATCGTCCGGAAGGAGCGCGGGATGCCCCGGTCGGACATGTTCCACAGGGTGTGGTGGGTGGCCTCGGTGTGCAGCGTGACGAAGTCCCAGAAGGTGTCGTGGGCGCTCTGGGCCTGCGGGATCTCCCGGTCGGGGTGCGGCTTGGCGGCGTGGACGACGTCCGGGAACTTGATCGCGTCCTGGATGAAGAACACCGGGATGTTGTTGCCGACGAGGTCGAAGACGCCCTCGCTGGTGTAGAACTTCGTCGCGAACCCCCGGGTGTCGCGGACGGTGTCGGAGGAACCCCTCGAACCGAGCACGGTGGAGAAGCGGACGAACACCGGAGTCTCGCTGTCCTCGGCGAGGAACGCCGCCTTGGTGACGCCGGCCGCGGTGCCGTAGCTGCGGAAGACGCCGTGCACGCCCGCGCCGCGGGCGTGCACGACACGCTCGGGGATGCGCTCGTGGTCGAAGTGCATGACCTTCTCGCGCAGGTGGTGGTCCTGGAGCAGGACCGGGCCGCGGGGGCCCGCCTTGAGCGAGTGGTCGGTGTCGTACAGCCGGGTGCCCTGCGCGTCGGTCAGATAGCTGCCGCTCTGGGCCATCCGTGCCTGGTCGGCGCCGGTGGGCTGACCGGTGGGCGAGACGGTGTCCGGGCCGGTCTGGTCGGGCTTGGGCGGCAACGGCTCCCGAGGCTCCGTCGGTTCGGCGAACGGCGGCGACTCGGGGCCCGGCTTGCCGGGCACGCCGTCCTCCGGACCCTCGGCAGCACCGTGCAGGGCCTTCGCCACCTTGTCCGCCGCATGCTTGAGGGGATTGGTCTCGCTCATCAGTGGCAGTCCTTCGCTGGTCATGGGGGGTCCGCGCGGGGCGCGGTGAGGTGCGCGCCGCGCGGTGGCCACGCCGAGGCATACGGCCGACTCGGTGAACGCATCGGGTCGAACGCGGAAGAAAGAGTCGACATGGCTGCCGTACCGAGGTCCCCGGGCCGGGGCGTCCGAAACCGGTAACCACGGGAGATTTCCGGTCGGGGTGAAGTCGGGCCGTCTCCTGATCGAGTGCCGGGGCAGGCCCGCCGGACGCACGGGTCCGGTCCCGGAGACCGCCGGACGGGGCCAAGGCCCGCCTGCCGGACGAGTCTTCGTCAGCTGGGCCGGCTTCTTGACCCGGGTGGCGGGCGCCCGTCCGGCCGCCCGCAGAGGCCACCCTATGCGCCGGTCGGCACGGCCGCAGGTCGGGACATACCGGTCACGTGCGCGCCATGACCCGCAGGGTCTGCGGAGCTGCGTGCGCGCGGGCCCGGGAGCACCTGGCCGGCACGGTGGGTGTGCGGACGCAGGGCCCCTCAGCGCGACCGGCCTCCGCTCAGCTCCGTCCGGCCGTCCCGGCCGCCGGTCCCGTCCCCGCGCGCCTGCGCGACGGCGGCGGACAGGGCCTGGCGGACCGCCTCTCGCCGAGCCGGCCGCCGCCGACCGCAACGACGCGCATCCGGTGATGCTGCGCCGGGCCCTCGCCTACATCGACGACCACGCGGACCAGCCCGTCACGGTGGCCGACATCGCCGCGGCGGCGCATGTGACGGTACGCGCGCTGCAGTACGCCTTCCGCCGTCATCTGGACACCACCCCGGCCGTTTCGCGGGCCTCTACCGGGACACCTACCGCAGATCTCCGCACGAGACCCTGTCCGCCGACTGAGGAGCGGTCCGGGAAGGCGGCCGTTCCGGGACGGGAGCCCGGCCCCGTCCCGGAACGGCCTCGCGGACTACGGGAAGGAGGTCACCTTGGAGGGGACGGTGCTGGCCCCCGAGGTGGGTGCCCCGGTGTTGTTGACGACGTGGGCGTACTGGCCCATGCCGCCGAGCGAGATCACCTGGAGGTCGTGCATCTTGATGCCCGGGGTGGTGGGCACCTGGAAGCCGTGGGCCTGCACGATCGACGGATCGGCCGTGAAGTTGCAGTAGCTGCCCAGGCCCCAGGCCTCGTGGGTGGTGACGGTGTCGGCGACCTTGTAGGCCGCGTAGCCGACGATGCCGTCGTGGGTGACGGCGGCCGCGTTCGGGACGTCGTACGCCTTCTCGTTCTGGAAGAAGATCGTGCGGCCGCGTTCGCCGTTCCAGTAGACGTCGTACTTGTTGAAGTGCTCGACGAACAGGCCCGTGGCGAGGACGTCGTCGCCGTTGACGCGCAGTCCGTAGTCGGCGCGGTTGGTGTCCCAGCCGACGCCGCTGCCGTGGTCGGCGCGCCAGATCCAGGTGTGGTCGATGATCACGTCGTCGCTGTCGACGACCACGGAGTCGGTGGCGAGGCCGGGACCGGCACCGCCGACGCGGACGAACACGTCCTGCATGGTGGTGGGGTTGGCGGAGTGGTCGGCGCCGGCGCCGGGGGTGCCGATCCGCAGCAGGGTGCCGGAGTTGACGGAACCCGCGTCGATGAGGAAGCCGGCGAGCCTCACGCCGTCGACGTCGGCGACGTGCATCGCGTCGACGCCGTTGTCAGGGACCAGGGTCGCGAGGCCGAGCCCGAGCACGACGGTGTTGGCGCGGGTGACGTCGATGGTCCGGTCGAGGTGGTAGACACCGGGCGTGAACAGGAGGTTGAGGCCCTGGGCGAGGGCCGCGTTGATGGTGGTGGCCGTCGCGCCGGGCTTCACGACGTAGAACTGGTCGAGCGGGAGGGACGTGCCCGCGTTCGCCGGCCAGGACACGCCCCGCGCGCTCGTGCGCTTGGCGGGGACGAACACCTTGTAGGCGGAGCCGTCGAGGTAGAGGAAGGGCTTCTCCCGCGAGACGGGGGTGTTGTCCAGGGTGGTGTACGGGCCGTTGTCGAAGTCGGTGGCGGGGGCGCCCTGGACGCCGGAGAAGGTCATGTTCCACACGCCGTTGGTCCAGCCGCCGACCGAGCTGTCCCGGGTGTACCACTGCTGCTGGGAGTACGGGCCGACGGTGCCGTCGATCTTGGAGTCGGCGATGTAGCCGCCGGAGGCCCAGCCGTAGCCGTTGGGGGCGAGGTTGAGGCCGCCCTTGACGTGGATGCGGCGGAACGGCGCGGCCTGGGCCACGGCCCAGCGGTCGGTGCCGTTGGACGGGGTGATCGCGAGGTTCTCCGCCGAACGCCAGAAGTTCTGGGTGGCGTTGCCGTTGAACCAGCCGGCGTCGACGGTGACGTCACCGTTGATCTGGGTGTCGTCGGGGTTCAGGCCGAGTCCGGAGATCGAGGTGTAGAAGCCGATCTGGGCGTTGATGCCGTTGTAGGTGCCGGGCTTGAGCAGGAACTGGTAGCGGCCCGTGCCGAACTGGGCGGATTCCTGCTGGGCGAAGACCTGGTCGAACTTCTGCTGGAGGTTGGGGGTGGAGGGGTCCACGACGATGACGTTCGGTCCGAGGTCGCCGCCGCCCTGGACCGGCGGGATGCCGGTGGTGCCGGTGTGCACGGCGGCCTCCCACAGGGAGTAGCCGTAGCCGGTGCCCCGGGCGGTGCCGTAGATCCGGACGTACCGGCCGGAGCCGCTGACGTCGTAGGACGCGGTGCCGCCGGTCGCACCGGTGACGCTCTTCAGGGTGTTCCAGCTCTGCCCGTCCGACGAGGTCTGGATCTGGAAGTCCTTGCCGTACGCGGCCTCCCAGGCGAGGTCCACCTTGCAGATGTCCTGGACGGAGCCGAGATCGACCCGCACCCACTGCGGATCGGCGGCCTGGCTGGACCAGCGGGTGCCGGGGTCGCCGTCGAACGCGGCGGAGGCGGGGGTGCCTGCGTTCTCGGTGGAGGAGGCCGAAGCGGCCCTGCCCTTCGCGGCGTTGGCGGTACCGCAGTCCGGCTGCGTCGTCGATGTCGATCCGAAGACCTGGAACTCCCAGAGGGAGTAGCCCCATTGCGTGGCCCGGTGCACGCCCTGGAGGCGGACGTAGCGGCCCTGTCCGCTCACGTCGACCGTGTCGGTGCCGCCGTCCGAACCGGTGACGGACTTCAGGTCGGTCCAGGTGGCGGCGTCCTTCGAGATCTGAAGCCTGTAGTCCTTGCCGTAGGCGGCCTCCCAGTTCAGGACGACCTGGGTGACGGAGGCGGTGGCGCCGAGGTCCACCTGGAGCCACTGGTCGTCGCTCGCGGCGGAGGACCAGCGGGTCGTGGTGTTGCCGTCGACGGCGGCGGAGGCGGGGGTGCCGGCGTTCTCGGTGGAGGACGCGGTGGCCGACTTCCCCTGGGACAAGGGGGTTTCGGCCGCGGCGGCGGGACTGTTGCTCAGCGGCAGGGCGATCAGCGCGGCCATGGCGGCCAGGGCGACACCCAGGGGTCTCAGTAGTGCGCGATGTGGACTCATGCGGCGGCTCCATGCGGCTGCGGGGGCCGGAATACCGGCCCCACCACTTAGTTCATGTTTTGATTTAAGTGGTGAACCAAGCGGGCCACAAGCCTTCGGAAGCCAAATCCTTCGAACAGCGTTGCCGGTGCGGTGACTTCAGCCGGTGGAGCGGATCAGATCCAGCAGCGCGGCGTGCGTCCCGGCGTCGGCCGCGGCGACGAGGCCGCCCGCCCCGGTGAGCACGGGCTCGCCGTACAGACCGGTCACCGTGCAGCCCGCGGCCCGGCACAGCGCGATTCCGGCGGCGAAGTGCACGCTGTCGCGCAGATCGCCGTCGGTGACGTAGGCGGCCCTGCGCCCCGCGGCGACCCATGCCACCGCCAGGGTGCTGGAGATCACCCGGGGCCGGAACCGCTCGGTGAAGCCGGGCTCGCCCAGCAGGCGCACGGCCCGGAATCCGGGCGCGCTGGGAAAGGGCGGGTCGAGGTTGACGTCGACCAGCGCGGAACCGGCCGACGGGGTCAGCTCCTCGTCGGTGCCGTCCCGGCGGACCCGGGCCCGCACGCCGTCGGTCCAGAACACCTCGCCGCTGAAGGGGTCGGCCGTCGCCGCCGCCGTGACGGCGGCGCCCTCGCGCAGGGCGACGTTCACGCCGACGAGCATGGTGTGCACGGCGTAGTTGAGGGTGCCGCACAGTGGGTCGACCAGCCAGCGGCGGTATGCGCCCGCGGCACCGGTGCGTCCGCTCTCCTCGCCGGTCACCGCGTCCTGCGGGCGGGCTTCGCGCAGGATGTCCACGATGGCTTGCTCGGCGACGAGGTCGGCGGTCGTCGCGAAGTCGCCGGCGGACTTCTCGTGGCGCGCGAGGCGCTTGCCGTACAGGTCGCGCACCACCGCCGCGCCGGCCAGGGCCGCGGTCACGGCCAGTTGTGCGTCGGAGTCCCCGTTGATGATCGACATGGTCGCAGGATAGGAGGAAGTCACGGGAGGAGCCAGGCAGTCGGCTCGGACCCGCGCGGCCGGAGTGCGCCGGGCGGGCCCGAGCCGCCGTTCACCTCTCGACCGGGGTGAGGGTCAGGAGCTGTTCGGCTCCGGTGCGGCCGGCGCCGACGGAACTGCCGCTGCGGTCGGTCCAGTTGCGCACCGGCGTGGTCTCGGCGAGCCGGCCGGACCTGGCGGAGAGGCCGAGCACGAGGCCGCTGTACCGGTTGACCAGGTGGCAGGCGCCGTCGGCCGAGGCGTCGGGGATCACGAACCACTGCTGCCCGACGGTGGGTCCGCCGCCGCGCTCCGCGGTGACGGTCGGCCTGGCGCCCCAGGCCCGGCCGGCCGCGGTGGTGGAGTCGACGCCCAGGAGACGACCGCTCGCCGCGTTGGCGACGGTGAACGCGCCGTCGCCGGTCGGCCGGAAGAGCCACGCGTCACGGCCGGATCGCGCGGGCTTCGCGATCGAGGTGGTGGCGGAACCGGACGCCTGGGCGAGGTACCGGCCCGCACCGCCGGCGATACGGTGCGCGCGGCCGGTGTCCACGGGCGGGGCCGCGGGGGCGGAGGGTCCGACGGTGAGGTCGACGTACTCGCCGGAGGCGTCGTGGGAGCAGCCGAAGGAGCAGTACGACCGGAAGCTCTTGCCCACGACGGCGGAGGAGGTGCGGTTCGCGCCGTCCAGGAACCAGCGGTACCAGGAGGCGTTGGTGTACCCGCCGGTGTCGCCGATGAGCCGCCACTTCTGGGTGGCCAGGTCGTCGGTGGCGTACAGGTACTGCGGTGAGCCGCCGCTCTGGTCGACGGCCTGCGGGGTGCCGATGTACAGGCCGAGGTAGGCGTCGTAGGCGATGTTCATCACGAACAGCGGCGAGGTCGGCGGCATCTTCCCGGCCGCGATCTGCTCGGCGGACGTGCCGGTGTTCGCGGGGTCGTACTCGTCGGCGACGGGGGTGTAGCCGGTGGGGTGGCCGGCGTCGGCCGGGACGATGTTGCTCTCCCGGCCGCCCGTTCCGGGCTGCGTCCAGGCGCCGTCGTACCACTTGCGCCAGGAGCCGGGCGCCATCTTCCCGGCGATCGGCGCGCGCGCCACGTGCTCGTAGAACGCCTTCCAGCTGCCGCCCTTGTCGACGATCCGCGAGCCGTAATAGACGTAGAAGTAGCCCGAGGCGGTGTCGACGAACAGGCGCTGGTCGCCGTCGCCGTAGGAGTACGTCTGGTTCGGGAAGGCCGACGTGTCCCCGCGGCCGGTGCTGTACGGGGACGTGATGACATGGTCCTCGATGGTCCAGGTGCGGCCCTGGTCGGTGGAGACGGCGTAGTCGATGGCGTCGTAGTGCAGTCCGTCGCCGAAGGGGCGCGGGGTGAACTCGTTGTGCACCAGGCCGTACCAGTCACCGGTGTCCGGGTCGACCCACACCCCGGACAGGTCGCAGTAGTTCTTCCTGGCGTAGCCGGAGCCGCTCGGGGCGTACGTCGCCTCACGGCCGGTGGGGCTGTTCTCGCACCGCCAGGTGGTGTCGTCGTTGCGGTCGGCGGGGTCGGCCGGGTCGGCCGCCTCGCTGAGCTTCTTGTCGTAGCCGGCGGTGTCGAAGTCCTTGCCGGTGTAGAAGTCCCAGACCCGCGGGTCCTGGGCGCCGTAGAGCGCGGCGGACTGCTGGTAGTGGAAGGTGCCGTCCTTGTCGATGAACGGGGTGGCGGGGGTGTCCGTGGGGTGGGTGAAGGGCACGGGGGCGCCGACGGTCACGCGGTAGGTGGCGCCGGCCGGGACCGGGGCCGCCGGGGAGGCTGTGCCACCGCCCAGGACCAGGGCGGCGGCCGCGGTCACGGCGCCGCCTGCTCTGCTCAAGAGTCGCACGGGTGCTCCTTGTCGCCGAAGGGCCGGTTGCACGGAACGATCGGGCCCCGGCGGATTCCCCGGCAATGGACTCCAGTGCTCCGCCTCTTGCACTTTCGCGAGCGGACGCGCCCCGGGCGTTCGCGGGTGGGCGAGCGGGAGCGCGCCGGTCAGTCCGCCGCGGGCGGGGCGGCCGGGAGGGCGGTGTCCCAGGCCAGTTGGCGGATCAGGTCCTCGTCCGGCGCCGTGGGACGGGCCGCTCCGCCGGCCGGACCGGCCGCGGTTTCGGTGGCCGGGCGGGACGGAGTGCGGGTGCCGCGGGAGATGCCCCCGCTGACGGTGATGTTGTGCTCCGCCCGCGGGCGGCGGTGCCGCTCGTACGCGGCGAACGCGCTGCGCGGGTCGGGCAGGTCGCGCAGGGCCTTGGCGAGGACGACGGCGTCCTCCAGGGCCATGGAGGCTCCCTGGCCGGTCGCCGGGGAGGCCGCGTGGGCGGCGTCACCGATGAGCAGGACACGTCCGGAACGCCACGTGGCGCCCAGCGGCAGCTCGGTGGCGTTGGTGACCATGATGCCGTCGTCGGCGGCCTCGACCAGCTCGGCGGCGGGCGTGGCGTCCTTGCGCAGCAGCGGCAGCAACTGCCCGCGCAGGGCGGCCGACGGACCGCCAGAGGCGCCGGCGGGCAGCGGGACTCCACCGACCCGGGCGAACCAGTACGCCTCGCCGGCCGGCGACACCGCGTATCCGAAGGCGGCCTCGCTGCCCCGCACCATGGTGATGGTGCCGGCAGGACCGGCCACGGGGGCGGCGGTGGTGTAGCCGTAGTAGACACGCTGTCCCGCGTACCCCGGCCTGACGCCGGGTGTGATGAGCCGCCGGACGGTCGAGTTCAGCCCGTCGGCGCCGACGAGGAGGTCCCCGGTGGCGCTCGTGCCGTCGGCGAAGCGGGCGGTGACGCCGTCCGGGCCGTCCGTCACGGACTCCAGCCGGGCGCCGTGGCGCAGCGGGATGCCGCGGCGGGCGGTCTCGCCCTGGAGGGCGGCGTTCAGCTCGCCGCGGCGCAGGCAGCGGTAGCGCAGGGCCGGGTCGGCGGCCTCGCCGAGCGGTGCGTGCGCGGCCTCGGCGCCCTGGTGGTCGAGCAGGCGCAGGGAAGTCAGCGGAAAACCGACGGCCGTGACCGCGTCGGTGGCGTCCAGCTGGGCCAGGGCCCGCATGCCGTTGCTCGCCAGGGTCAAGAAGGCGCCGATGTCCTCGGCCGTGTCGGGGTGGGACTCGAACACGGTGACGTCGTACCCGGCCTTGCGCAGGCCCAGCGCGGTCGCGGTGCCCGCGATCCCGCCGCCGATCACCAGGACTTTCGTGACAGCCGTTCTGGTCAAGTACCGCTCCCCTGCCGACAGTGGTCGTGCCCATCTAAGGGCAGGGCGGGCCGTATGCGCGCATAGGGGGCCGAGATCCGGACAGCTCCGGGAGGCTGTGCACCGGCACGCCCCCCGTGCGAAGCGTCGAGGTCGTCGAACTGGGTACTTCCCGGCCATGCGGGTGAGTGTGGTGGACGCGGGGTCGAACACGGTCAGACTGGTGATCGCGGATGTGGAGGGGGGTGTTCCGCTGCCGGTGCACACCGTCAAATGGAAGCTGCGCCTGTCCGAACATGTCGGTCCGGACGGCACCATCGCCGAGGAGGCGGTGGAGCAGCTGGTCAAGGCGGTGGCCGCGGCCGGCGCGACGGCCCGGCGGTGGCACGCCTCGGGGCCGCTGGCCTTCGCGACGGCGGTGGTGCGCGGCGCGCCCAACCGGCAGGAGATCCTGCACCGGGTGGCGTCGTCGACCGGGATCCGTATGTGCACGCTGCCGGGTGAGACCGAGGCCGAACTGACCTTCCTGGCCGCGCGGCGCTGGCTGGGCTGGAACGCGGGCCCGCTCGCACTGCTCGACATCGGCGGCGGCTCGCTGGAGGTGGCGTTCGGCAGGGGCCGGCTGCCCGACTTCGCCGTCTCCCTGCCGCTCGGCGCGAGCCGGCTGACGCGGGAGCACTTGAGCGTCCAGGACCCGCCCGGGCCCGGTGAACTGAAGGAACTGCGCCGCCGGATCCGGCACGAGCTGCGGGACGTGGCCTCGCGGATCCGCTGGGAGCGGCCGCGCACCGCTGCCGTCACTTCGCGTACGTTCCAGCAGCTGGCCCGGTTGTGCGGGGCCGCACCGGGGCGGTTCGGCCCGTTCGTGGAGCGGGAGTTGGCCTGCGGGGACCTGGGCGAGGCGGTGCGCCGTCTCGCCGCGCTGCCCACCGTCGAGCGGGCCCAGCTGCCCGGGATCTCCGCGCCGCGCGCGGCCCAGAGCCTGGCCGGGGCGGTCGTCGGGCACACGGCGCTCAAGCTCATGGGGCTGCGCCGGGCCGTGGTCTGCCCCTGGGCGATCCGCGAGGGCGTCCTGCTGCGCTACATCGAGGACGGCGCCGACTGGTGGACCGACGCCACCGGCTCCGACGGCTCGGACGCGCCGCCCCCTACGGCGACCCTGCGCATAGCCGGTCCGCCCGCGTAGCCGGTGCCCGGCTCCGTGCTCACGGCGGTGGCCGAGGCATGTTGGTGGGGAGCGGACCGAGACCGGGAGGTGGCCGGCATGCGGTGGTGGACCCTGGGGGGTGCGGTCGCCGCGATCGTCGTGGTGGCCGGGTGCGGGGCGTCGTCGGAGCGCGGTGGGCAGGCCGGTGCGTCCGCAGGCGGGTCGGCCCGGCCGCCGGAGTCGGCGTCGTCGGCCCAGAGGTCCTCGCCGCCCGGTCCCCCGGTGTCCCCGGGCGTCTCCGTGCCTGGTTCTTCGGCCGTGCCGGATTCATCGGCCGTGCCGGGGCGCTGCCTCGCCGGGCGGGCCGAGCTGGCCGTCTCCCCCGGCGATCCGGTGCGGCGGCGGTTGTGCGTGCGGCCCGGGACGGTGGTGACCCTCGTGCTGCGGCCCCGGGTGGACGACAAGCGCTGGGAGAGGGTGCGGAGTTCGGCCCCCGCCCTCGTCGTCGCGTCCGGCTGGCGCCTGGACGCCGACGGCACCGCGCACGCCGCCCTGCGCTCTGCGGGCGCCCGGGGAGGTGAGGCCCGGGTCACCGTGGCCGCCAGGGCGCCGGACGTGGCGGGTGCGACCCGCCCGGTCTTCACGCTGGACGTGCGCGTGGTGCCGTACCCGCGGGAGGGGTGACCCGGCACCGGCCGGATCACCCCTCGGCGCTCAGCGCAGGTGCCTCAGCCTGACGGAGTAGATGCCCCGGCCGTGCGTGGCGGCGTACAGCGTGCCGCCGTCGGGGCTCGTCTTCAGCTGGAGGACGGCGACGGCCGGCAGGTCGCCGACGCGCTGCCAGGTGGTACGGCCCGGCGCCCGGTACACCACGCCGAGGTCGGTGGCGACGGCGAGGCCGCCGTCCGCCGTGACCAGCGCGGAGTCGGTGGGCACGTCCGGCAGGTCGGCCGAGATGTCCTTCCAGGTGGTGCCGCCGTTCGTGGACTCGAAGACATGGCCCACGCCGGCGCCGGGACCCTCGGTCCAGTGCCGGGAGAAGCCGTTGACGGCGAGGAAGACGTGGTCGGCGTTCTTCGGGTCGACGGCGAATCCGCTCAGATAGCGGTTGGGTACGGTGCCGTCGACGGGCAGGGTGATGTCATGCCAGCCGGTGCCGTCCGCGTTGCCGACGGCGATGCCGCGGGCGAAGCCCTGGTTGTTGCAGGGGCCGCACCATGCGGCGTAGATCCTGCCGCCGGAGGCGGCGACGGCGGTGGCGTACCGGCCCGCGCCGAAGTCGTGCGCGCTGGTCCACTCGGAGCCGCTGCGGATCGCGTAGCCGTGGTTCTGCACCCAGACGTGACGGCCGCCGGCGACCCAGGCGGCGGGATTCTTCAGGTCGGCCGCGAGCGGCGCGATGAAGCGGGCCTCACCGGTGGCGTTGTCGGGCGGCGCGACACCGTACGAGGTGGCCTTGGCGGGGTCGCTCACCCAGCTGCCGTCGTTCACGGCGCAGTTCTGGGTGACCTGGACGGCGAGGTAGACGTACTCCTCGGCGATGTTGCAGCCGTTGCCGGGGTCGGTGAGGGTGTCACCGCCGTCGCCGCCGAAGTTGGAGCCCATCACCTTGTCGTCGCTGCGCAGTACGGACTGGCCGTTGTCCTGGAGGCCGCCGGTGACGGACAGGCCGCCGTGGTCGGGGTCCTTGCCGATGCCGACCGAGTAGTACTGGAGCGTGTCGATCGTGCCGTCGTTGAGGGACGTCCAGTCGGTGGCGTGGCCGGAGGCGTCCTGGGAGCCGTCGACCGGGCGCTTGTAGACGCCGCCGTCGTTGCCGACGTACACGTACGACTTGCCGTGGTGCCGGCCGATCGCCACCCCGTGCTGGTCGGAGTGGGTGGTCTGGTGGCAGTCGCCGGTCTGCTTTGCCGGGTCGATGCTCCAGCAGGAGAAGCCGAAGTTCCAGTACGGGCCGACGGTGGACCAGGTGGCGCCGCCGTCCTTGGTCTCGTAGACCTCCTCCAGGCCCGCGTAGACGTGCCGCGGGTCGCTCGGGTCGACGGTGAGGAACTGGTTGTACCAGGCCTGGACGCCCGGCATGAATCCGGGTGAGGTCAGCGCCGAACCCGAGGCGGCGAGGCCCTTGTAGTCGGCGATCTTCGTCCAGGGCCCGGTCGGCGAACCGGACTTGGAGACGAAGATGCCCTCCAGGCCGCTGTCCGGGTTGGTGTTGAGCTGCTCCGGCGACTGGTCGATCGCGTAGTAGCGGGAGCCGTCGGCGGAGCGGGCGAAGGTGACGCTGCCGACGCCGTCCGCGTCGGCCGGCAGGTCGCCGAGGCCGCTGGTGATCCGCGTCCAGGTGTGACCGGACCTGGTGTAGAAGCCGTTGTAGTCGTCGCCGCTGCGCCAGCCGATGGCGAGGACCACCTTGGCGGGGTCCTTGGGGTCGATGGCGATGTCGTTGGCGATGTTCTTGTACGGGGCGTCCGGGTCGTGGGCCCGCGAACCACCCGGCAGGAACTCGGGGTTGGGCGCGAACTCCAGTTTCCACGCGCCGCTCAGCTTGCGCGTGGAGTGGCTCCACACGCCCTTGCTGGTGGCCGCCCACACCTTGCCGCCGCCGAAGCGGAGTTCATGGATGGTGGTGCTGTCCAGCTCGTCGCCGCCGACCCGGCCGCGCGAGGAGAACGTGCCGTGGTGGGGGTGGGTGAGGACGTACACGCCGCTGCCGAGGTAGGCGTCCGCGTTCGTGGTGGCCTCTCCGGTGCCCAGCCACAGCCGGCCCGATCCGTCCAGTGCGAGGGCGCCGGTGGACTGGGCGGGGAGCCGGTCGCTGATGGGCCGCCAGTGGCCGCCTCCGCCGCGCGAGCGCCACACGCCGCCGCCGGCGCTGCCGGCGTAGACGTAGCCGTCGTCGTCGGCGGCCATGGCGGCCATCCGGCCGGTGACGTCGCCGGACCCGCCGCTGGAGTTGGAGTCGATGTCGCGGTAGCGCCGGTCGTCGGAGTCGTACGGCAGGCCGGTGAGGTGGCGCCAGTCCCCGCCGGTGCTCCTGAGCCTGGTGAGGTCCCGCCAGGCGGCGCCGTAGGCGCCGGGTGCGACGACCCCGGGTGAAGTACGGGCCTCGGCGTACTGGTCGGCGCCCTCGGCGATCTCGTTCGCCTCGTCGCCGTCGTCGTCCGCCGCCAGGTGCGGTGCGACGGCGCCGATCGACTGCTCGCGTTCGTGGGCGAGTTGAGCGAGGACGCGGACTCCGAAGGGGTTCACCCCTCGGCCGGACGCGGCTGACGGGGGGATCACCGCCAGTGCTGCGGACGCGGTGAGCGCACAGACGGTGGACCACCGTCTTCTGCGGGTTGGCACGGACACCAGGCCTCCCGGATCGGGTGTCGACACTGCTGACGCAGGAGACCCGACCACAAGGACCGGTGCACGTCCGACATTTGGCCGATTCTTGACACGTACCTGCCAGTAACGAGCACTCGACAGACGTGCGGCCGCCCCCTCCCGGACGTTTCCCGGGCGCCCGCCCGCGCACACGCCGGGCCGGCCGGGCTCTCCGCGAGCGGGCGGCCGAGGGCCGGTCAGGAGTCGCGCGACCGGCCCGGCACCGGACGACCGGGGCGACTCAGCAGGCCGCCCACCGCCTTCAGCAGCCGGTCGGCGGGGTCGCGCGGCCCCGGGTGCGCGAGCACCGTGTTCCACAGACCGCGGACCGGCCCGCGCCACAGGTGCCGGGCCGGCGCCACCGGACGCGGACGGGTCGCGAAGCTCTCCCCGACCCGCAGGTCGCGCGATTTCAGCCGGTCCTCAGCAGTAGTGCCGTTCAGGTCGTAAGCGGTGAACCAGGCCACCGGCACCGTGCCGGACCGGGGCCCGGATGCGCCGAGCCGGCCACGGTATTGACATGAACCTGCGTCAACCCTGAGGCTTCGTGCGTGAAGTTGCTCGAATGACGGCGATTTCAAGCTCTTCCGAGCATCTTCTGTAAGGACAGACAATCCGCAAGGGTGCGAGGGGAGCTGTTCCGCCGTGCGAAGACTCCGACATCGTGTGCCGTGGCCGGCCTGGGTGCCGCTGGGGCTGGCGACCGCCCTGGCCGCGACCGTGCTGGCCGGCCCGGTGCCCGCCGAGGCCGCCGCCACCGCTTCGGGAGCCGTACTGGATCCGGCCCACAGCAGCGTCGAGTGGCGCAGCCCGGTCTACGCCAAGGGCACCGGCGGCGGCACCGATAGCTGCCCCGACGTCGCCGCCGACCCCGAGAACAAGGTCTGCGACCGCTTCGACCTGACCGTCTCGGTGCCGGACGGCTACTGGGACGACAACCCCGAGGGCGGCGTCCCGCTGTCGGTCGAGTGGGACAGGCCCTCGGCCGACTTCGACCTCTACGTCTACGACGACCACGGCAAGCAGGTGGCGTCCAGCGCCGGCACCGCCGACCCGGAGGCCACGGTGATCCCGCGGGCGTCGGGCACGTACCACCTGGTCGTCGTCCCGTACGACGTGCACGACGACTCCTTCACCGGCACCGCCTACCTGCCCGCGACCACGGACGCCGGTGACCTGACGTCCTTCTCGGGCCGTGACGGCAGCTACACCATCGGCGCGGGCGACCTCACGGCCCGTGCGGACTTCCTGAAGGGAGGCAGGCTGCGCCTCCAGGCCGACCCGTCGGGCTCGCTGGGCGATCCGGCCGGGACCGCCATCGTGCGCGAGCGGCCGGAGCCCGAGCGGCGCACCTCGACCTTCGACGCGGGCGACTACTACGGCATCCGCTCCCCGGACGCCGTCCTGCGGGTGTACAAGAAGCCGCTGCGGTTCGGCCTGTACAAGCCCGACGACCGCACCCGGATCTGGCAGGAGGACAAGCCGCTGCGCTGGTCGACCGGCGGCATGCGGCAGAGCCTCGCGCGGGGCGCGGACGAGCAGTTCTTCGGGGGCGGGGAGCAGAACGGCAGCTTCTCGCACCGCGGACGGACGATGTACATGGCGAACAGCTTCGACTGGAACGAGGGCGGCTACAACAACTCCCAGCCCTTCTACCTCTCCAGCGCGGGCTACGGCGTCTTCCGCAACACCTTCGCGCCGGGCGTGTACACCTTCGGCTCGCCGGTCACCACCGGTCAGCAGGAACGCCGCCTGGACGCCTACTACTTCCTCGGAAACGCCAAGCAAGTCATCGGGAAGTACACGGCGTTGACGGGCAGGCCCTTCATGCCGCCGGTCTACGGCCTCGAATCCGGCGACTCCGACTGCTATCTGCACAACGCCAACCGGGGCGAGCGGCACACCCTGGACGCGCTGAAGGTCGCCGACGGCTACACCGAGCACGACATGCCGCTCGGCTGGATGCTGGTCAACGACGGCTACGGCTGCGGCTACGAGAACCTGGAGCAGGCCGCCAAGGGCCTCGCGGACCACCACGCCCAGCTCGGCCTGTGGACCCAGGACGGCATCGGCAAGCTCGCCGACCAGGTCAAAGCCGGCCAGCGGGTGGCCAAGCTGGACGTGGCCTGGGTCGGCAACGGCTACAAGTTCGCGCTGGACGCCTGCGACGCGGCCAAGAAGGGCATCGAGGACAACAGCGACGCTCGCGGCTTCGTGTGGCTGCCGGTGTCCTGGGCGGGCGCCCAGCGCTGCGGGGTGCTGTGGTCCGGCGACCAGAAGCTGTCCTGGGACTACATCCGCTGGCAGATCCCGACCTACGCCGGAGCGACCATGTCCGGCATCGCCTACAACACCGGTGACGTGGGCAGCATCTACCGCCACGACGCCAAGATGTACACCCGTGACCTCCAGTGGAAGGCCTTCCTGCCGGCCGTCATGACCATGGACGGCTGGGCGAGCGACATCACCACGGGCAAGCCCGCCGATCAGCAGCCCTGGCTGGACGGGGAGCCGTACACCTCGATCAACCGCAAGTACCTCCAGCTGAAGGAACGGCTGCTGCCGTACATGTACACCCTGTCTGCCCAGGCGGCGAAAACGGGCGTGGGCGCGGTGCGACCGCTCTGGCTGGAGTACCCGGGCGACCCGGACACCCTGGGCGGACAGGCGAAGTACGAGTTCCTGTCCGGCCCCGACTTCCTCGTCGCACCCGTCTACCAGGACTCCGGCACCCGCGACGGCATCTACCTGCCGAAGGGCACCTGGACCGACTACTGGACCGGCCGCACCTACCGCGGGCCGACCACGCTGAACGGCTACCACGCCCCGCTGGACACGCTCCCGCTCTTCGTCCGCGAGGGCGCCGTCGTGCCCATGTGGCCGAAGGGGACGACGAGTTGGCAGAGCCGCGACCGGCACGAGCTGGACTGGGACCTGTACCCGGCCGCCCACGGCACGAGCCGCTACACGCTGTACGAGGACGACGGCGTGACCCGCGACTTCGCCAAGGGCGCCGCCGCCACGCAGCGGGTGTCGGTGCGCGCGGACGCCCGGCGGACGACCGTGCGGGTAGGTGCGAGCCGGGGCGACTACGCGGGCAAGGTGGACGAGCGGACGTACCGGTTCACGGTGCACGGCGGCTCCGCACCCGCACGCGTCCTGCTCGACGGCGGTCAACTCCCGCGCACCGCTTGGTCGTACGACTCCGGCAGCCGCGTCACGACGGTCACGACGCCGAGCCGGCCGCTGGACCGGGACTTCACCGTACGGCTGGTCGGCGGGAGGTAAAGAGATCGTATGGTCTAGTCCAAAGAGCGAGTTGGTCTAGTCCAACTCATTGACGTGACCGCAACACCTCCCAGAGGGTGGGGCTCCCCCGCTCAGGGGCTCTCCCCCACCCCACCCTCTGGAGGCACGCAGTGAGACGTCTTCGGGCATGTCTGGGCGCGGCCGCGGCCGTCACGCTCGCAGCCGCGGGCACGACCGCCCTGATCGCGAGCAACGCCTCGGGCGCGACGAGCGCGCTCGGCAACCGCTGGTACGCCGCAGCCCCGTACCTGATGCCGCTGGACAACGACCCGCCGGACCCGGCCACGATCATGGACGCGACCGGCCTCAAGGCCTTCCAGCTGGCCTTCGTCCTCGCCCCGAACGGCGGGGGCTGCACGCCCACCTGGGGCGGCACGGCACCGGTCTCCTCGGACACGGCCGTGCAGTCGGTGATCAACACCATCCGGGCCAAGGGCGGCGACGTCTCCGTCTCCATCGGCGGCTACGGCGGCACCAAGCTCGGCCAGGCCTGCTCCGACGCCGCGTCCACGGCGGCGGCCTACCAGCAGGTCATCACCAAGTACGGCCTGCACGCCATCGACTTCGACCTGGAGGAGCCGGAGTACGAGAACACCGCGGCCGTCCGGAACGAGATCGGCGCCGCGAAGATCCTCCAGCAGAACAACCCCGGACTGTACGTGTCCGTGACCACGGCCGGCACGGCGGACGGCACCGGCTGGTTCGGCAAGCAGATGCTGCTGGAGGCCAAGTCGCAGGGGTTCACCCCGAACAACTTCTCCATCATGCCGTTCGACGGCGGCTTCAACGGGGCGGCGAGCCAGACGAGCGCGCTGACGAACTTCAACGCGATCCTGCGGTCCACCTTCGGCTGGGACGAGGCCACCGCGTACGCCCACGAGGGCTTCTCCGGCATGAACGGCCGCAGCGACACGGGCGAGTACTTCAGCCAGGCGGACTTCCAGACCGTGCTCGACTACGCGACGAGCCACCACATGGACCGGTTCACCTTCTGGTCGCTCAACCGCGACCGGCAGTGCAACCCGGCCGACAACGGCGGCCGCACCTCGGGCACGTGCTCCAGCGTGACCCAGAACTCCTGGGACTTCGCCAAGTACTCGGTGAAGTTCGCCGGGGTCACCCCGCCCACCGGTACGCCCACTCCCACCCCGACCCCGACGCCGACGTCCTGCAAGACGGCCTGGAACGCGTCCGCGGTGTACACGGCCGGCAACGAGGTCTCGTACGCCAAGCACAACTGGAAGGCCAAGTGGTGGACCCAGAACGAGACGCCCGGCGCCGCCGAATGGGGGCCCTGGCAGGACGAGGGAGCCTGCTGAACCTCTTGACGTGCCTGGTTCAGACCTTTAACTTCTCGGGTCACCGGTGACCAAGGATGCGTTCACCGTTCATCATGCTGAACGCATCCCGGTCCGACGAAGGGACCCCCACATGACCCGACCCCGGCTCCTCACGGCGAGCGTCACCACGGCGCTCGCCCTGGCCCTCACCGCGCTCGGCACCGGCGGCGCCGACGCGGCCGATCCGCACGTCGCCCCCGGCGGCAACTTCGACCTGTCGGTCTGGCAGCTCCAGGAGCCCGTCGGCTCCCCCGGCAGGCCCACCACCGTCCCGTCGTCCCGGCTCCAGGGCCCGAACGGCTACCAGGACGCCTACTTCTACACCGACACCCGTGACGGCGCGATGACCTTCTGGGCGCCCGAGAAGGGCGTCACCACCCCGAACTCGAACTACGCCCGCTCCGAGCTGCGCGAGATGAACCGCGACGGCTCGGCCGCCGACTGGGCGCTCGCCGGCTCCCACCGCATGAGCGCGACGCTGCGGGTGGTGTCCGTGACCAAGAACGTGTGCGTCGGCCAGATCCATCTGGGCTCGGGCGGCTCCTCCACCAAGCCGCTGCTGGAGCTCTACTACCACGCGAACGGCGACATCGTCCTCGGCACCGAGAACTCGCCGTCGGGCGGGCAGACCCCGCACACCGTCGGCCATGTGTCCGTCGGCAAGACCTGGAACTACACCATCGCCGTTTCGGGCGGTGACACCGTCGACCTGACCGTGAACGGCACGACCACGCACTACGGCATCCCGTCGTCGTTCAAGCCCTACAAGCAGTACTTCAAGGCCGGTTCCTACAACCAGTCCTCCTCGGACAGCACCACGAAGGGAGCCCGGGTCGCGTTCTACGGGCTGACCGTCTCCCACGGCTGACACGCGGTCCGACCTGCCCGATTGGTGCATTCGGGCGTACGGTCGTAGCGTCAGTGTGGCGTCCGACACAGCACGACGGCGGGAGCGGACATGCGCGGATCACTGGTGGGAACGGCGATCACCCTCGCGGCGGGAACGCTGCTCACGGCGGCCATGACGACGGCCACGGCGAGTCCGGTGACCACCGCGGGACCGAAGGCCGTATCCCCGGCGCCCGTGCTCGTCGACTGCCAGTGGCGGCGCGACTACCGCCCGGTGGACTTCATCCTCGCCTGCGGTGACGGCAACAGCCGGCTGTCCGGCCTCCGGTGGAAGCACTGGAACGCCGAGGGCGCCCTGGCCGTGGGCGTGAACATGGTCAACGACTGCAAGCCGTACTGCGCGGCGGGCACCTTCCGCTACTACCAGGTGACGGTGCGCCTGGACCGTCCGCAGGCCTGGCAGAAGGACCCGAACGTCCAGCACTTCACGCGGATGAGCCTCACCTACGCCGACGCCCGGCCGGAAGGTTACAAGCAGGTCATGACCTATCCGCTCTGGGACTGACACGCCGAAGGGCGCGCAGCCGCCCGCAGCCCGACGCCGCTCGCCGTGGCCGGGACGTCCCGGCCACGGCGAGCGGCGTCACGGGCGGTCTCCGCCCCGCGCGCGTGTCAGCCGATCTCCGCCAGCAGGTCGCCGCCCTCCACCTGCTGGATCCGGTTGATGGCCAGCCGGGACACCCGGCCCGCCTTCGGAGCGGTGATCGTGGCCTCCATCTTCATCGCCTCGATGGTGGCGATCGTGGCACCGGCGGCGACCTCGTCGCCCTCCGTCACGGCGAGCGTCACCACACCGGCGAAGGGGGCCGCGACATGGCCCGGGTTCGACCGGTCGGCCTTCTCCGTCACCGGCACGTCCGAGGCTGCGGCCCGGTCACGTACCTGAATCGGCCGGAGCTGGCCGTTGAGCGTGGACATGACCGTCCGCATGCCGCGCTCGTCTGCCTCGCCGACCGCCTGCAGCTCGATCAGCAGCCGGACACCGGGCTCCAGGTCGACGGCGTACTCCTTGGCCTGGCGCAGGCCGTAGAAGAAGGCCTTGCTGTCGAGGACGCTGGTGTCGCCGAAGGACTGGCGGTGCGTCTCGAACTCCCGTGTCGGCGCGGGGAACAGCAGCCGGTTGAGGGTGGTCCGGCGGTCCTTCGCCAGTCCCTCCCGGTCCTCGGTGGACAGTTCGGGCGCCGGCTTGGCGGCGGTACGGCCCTGGAGCGCCTTGGTGCGGAACGGCTCGGGCCAGCCGCCGGGCGGGGTACCCAGCTCGCCGCGGAGGAAGCCGATCACCGAGTCGGGGATGTCGAACCGGTCGGGGGTCGCCTCGAAGTCCGCCGGGGAGACACCGGCGCCGACCAGGTGCAGCGCGAGGTCGCCGACCACCTTGGAGGACGGGGTGACCTTCACCAGGTGGCCCAGGATGCGGTCGGCGGCCGCGTACATCGCCTCGATGTCCTCGAAGCGGTCGCCGAGGCCGAGCGCGACCGCCTGGGTGCGCAGGTTGGACAGCTGCCCGCCGGGGATCTCGTGGTGGTAGACGCGCCCGGTCGGGGAGGCGAGCCCCGCCTCGAACGGGGCGTAGATCTTCCGCACGCTCTCCCAGTAGGGCTCCAGGTCACCGACGGCCTGGAGGTCGAGTCCCGTGGGCCGTTCGGAGTGGTCGGTGGCCGCGACGATCGCCGACAGCGACGGCTGGGAGGTGGTGCCCGCCATGGACGCCACCGCGCCGTCGACCGCGTCGGCGCCCGCCTGGATCGCGGCGAGGTAGGTGGCGAGCTGGCCGCCGGCGGTGTCGTGGGTGTGCAGGTGCACCGGCAGGTCGAACTCCCGGCGCAGCGCCGAGACCAGCTTGGCGGCGGCGGGGGCGCGCAGCAGTCCGGCCATGTCCTTGACGGCGAGGACGTGGGCGCCGGCCTCGACGATCTGTTCGGCGAGGCGCAGGTAGTAGTCGAGGGTGTACAGCCGCTCGGCGGGGTCGCTCAGGTCGGCGGTGTAGCAGAGGGCGACCTCGGCGATCGCGGTGCCCGTCTCGCGCACGGCCTGGATGGCGGGGCGCATCTGGCCGACGTCGTTGAGGGCGTCGAAGATGCGGAAGATGTCGATGCCGGTGGCGGCGGCCTCCTGCACGAAGGCGTCGGTGACCTCCGTGGGGTACGGCGTGTAGCCGACGGTGTTGCGGCCGCGCAGCAGCATCTGGAGACAGATGTTGGGCACGGCCTCGCGGAGGGCGGCCAGCCGCTCCCAGGGGTCCTCGGCGAGGAAGCGCAGCGCGACGTCGTAGGTGGCGCCGCCCCAGCACTCCAGGGACAGCAGCTGCGGCAGGGTCTGGGCGACGACCGGCGCGACGGCGAGGAGGTCCTTGGTGCGCACGCGGGTGGCGAGCAGGGACTGGTGGGCGTCGCGGAAGGTGGTGTCGGTGACGCCGATGGTCGGCGACTCGCGCAGGTGCCGCGCGAAGCCCTCCGGGCCCAGCTGCACGAGGTGTTGGCGCGACCCGGCGGGCGGCTCCCCCTGCGGCAGCGGGGGCAGCTTGGTCAGTGGGTCGAGCAGGTCGGGCCGCTCGCCGTGCGGCTTGTTCACCGTCACGTCGGCGAGGTAGGTCAGCAGCTTGGTGCCCCGGTCGGCGGAGGACCGGGCGGTGAGCAGGTGGGGGCGCTCCTCGATGAAGGAGGTGGTCACCCGGCCGGCCTGGAAGTCGGGGTCGTCCAGGACCGCCTGGAGGAACGGGATGTTGGTGGCCACACCGCGGATGCGGAACTCGGCGACCGCGCGCCGCGCCCGGCCGATCGCCGCGTTGAAGTCCCGGCCCCGGCAGGTCAGCTTGACGAGCATGGAGTCGAAGTGGGCACTGATCTCCGTGCCGGCGTGCGTGGTGCCGCCGTCGAGGCGGATGCCGGAGCCGCCCGGCGAGCGGTAGGCACTGATCCGGCCGGTGTCCGGGCGGAAGCCGTTGGCCGGGTCCTCGGTGGTGATGCGGCACTGGAGGGCGGCGCCGCGCAGGGTGATCCGGTCCTGTGCGAGGCCGAGGTCGGCGAGGGTCTCGCCGGAGGCGATCCGCAGCTGGGCCTGGACCAGGTCGACGTCCGTGACCTCTTCGGTGACGGTGTGCTCGACCTGGATGCGCGGGTTCATCTCGATGAAGACGTGGTTGCCGTCGCGGTCGAGCAGGAACTCCACGGTGCCCGCGTTGCGGTAGCCGATCTCGCGAGCGAAGCGGACGGCGTCGGCGCAGATCCGGTCCCGCAGCGCGGGGTCGAGGTTGGGGGCGGGCGCCAGCTCGATGACCTTCTGGTGGCGGCGCTGGAGCGAGCAGTCCCGCTCGAACAGGTGGATGACCTCGCCCTCGCCGTCGGCGAGGATCTGCACCTCGATGTGGCGCGGGTCGACGACGGCCTTCTCCAGGAAGACGGTCGGGTCGCCGAACGCGGACGCGGCCTCCCGGGAGGCGGCCTCGATGGACTCGCGCAGCTGATCGGGGTCCTCCACGCGGCGCATACCGCGGCCGCCACCGCCCGCGACCGCCTTGACGAAGACGGGGAAGCCGATCTCCTCGGCGGCCCGTACCAGTTCGTCGACGTCGTTGGAGGGCTGGGAGGAACCGAGCACGGGTACGCCCGCGGCGCGGGCGGCGGCGACCGCGCGCGCCTTGTTGCCGGTCAGCTCCAGCGTCTGCGCGCTGGGCCCGACGAACGTGATGCCGGCGTCCTCGCAGGCGCGCGCCAGTTCGGGGTTCTCGGACAGGAAGCCGTAACCGGGGTAGACGGCGTCGGCGCCGGCCCGGCGGGCGGCGGCCACGATCTCCTCGACGGAGAGGTACGCCCGCACCGGGTGCCCCGGCTCCCCGATCTCGTACGCCTCGTCGGCCTTGAGCCGGTGCAGCGAGTTGCGGTCCTCGTGCGGGAACACGGCGACCGTACGCGCGCCGAGTTCGTAGCCCGCCCGGAACGCGCGGATCGCGATCTCTCCACGATTGGCGACCAGCACCTTGCGGAACATCCTGGATTCCCTTCAGCAGCTGCCTGCCGGCGACGAACACCCTGGTGTCAGCCACGCCTGGCCGTATCTCGCGGCCACCCTAGGGGGTGTCCGCATGTGTCGACGTGCGAAAACCATCACATTGACGGGGTGGGCGGCGCCACAGGGACACACCGTCCGCGGTCCTTGACCACCGCTCGACGTGCCGACGTCACCCGCATCGCCCCCTTCGCCCCCCGAGGGCGGAAAGATCCCCCGGATGGAGGCGCACCGCAGGTGGTCACCTTCGCCCGGTATGAGTGTCCACTTCGTGGAACGTGCACGGTTCCTTTCAGTTTCGATCACGAACTCTCGTATAGTGACCGCGAGTTCACCGTCGTGTGGCATCTCTCACCCTCTGAACGTCCCCTGCCCAGCCCCCCAGCCTGCCCGTTTCTGCGCGAGGACCCGACCGGACGATGACCGCGCCCACCCCTCCCGGCGACCGCCCTTCCCTCCGTACGTTCGTCATCGCCCTCGCCGCGACCGGTGCCCTGTCGGCGCTCGCGGTCTGCGCGGCCGTGGTGGCGGCACCGGACGGTGTGCGCACTCCGCTCGCCTGGGGCGGCGGCGCCGCCGCGGTCCTGCTCGGCGTGGCGGTGGCCACGGCGGCCCACGCCCTGCGGGCCGGTCGGGACACCCGGGGCCGGCTGGAGAGCGTGACCCAGGACCTCGGGCGGCTGCTCCAGCAGCAGGCCCGCGCGGCCTCGGAGACGCGCCAGGAGCAGCAGCGCCTCATCGACGAACTCGCCGAGCAGCGAGCCGAGTTCACCGAGTCCTTCGCGACCGAACGGGACCGGCTGGAGCAGGAGGGCGCACGCGAGACGGAACGGCTGCGCCAGGAGAACGCCCGACTCAGGGGCGAGCTGGAGAAGGCGGGGCGGGAACGCGACGCCGCCGTGTCCGCGACCTCCAACGCCGCCGGCCGGATGCAGGCCCTGGCCACGGCCACGCTCGCCGACCTGCGGGCCATGGAGGACCGGCACACCGACGAGGAGGTCCTCGCCGACCTCCTCCACCTCGACCATCGCACCGCCCAGGCGGGCCGGCTCGCGGACTCCATCGCCGTGCTCACGGGTGCGCGTTCGGGCCGCAGGTGGGCGCGGCCGATCGGCATGGAGTCGATCCTGCGCGGCTCGATGGGCCGGATCGCCGGCTACCGCCGGGTGCGGGTGCACTCGGTCAGCGGGGTCGCCGTGGCCGGACACGCGGCCGAGGGCGTGATGCACGCGCTCGCCGAACTCCTCGACAACGCGGCGAACTTCTCACCGCCGACCGCCGAGGTCCACGTGTACGTGGAGGAGGTGCCGGCCGGCGTCATCGTGTCCGTCGAGGACAGCGGTCTGGTGATGGGGGACGTGCAGCTGCGCCGCGCCGAGCGTGCGGTCTCCGGTGACGTCTCGGAGCTGGGCGGTCTGACCGGAACCCGGCTCGGCCTCGCCGTGGTCGGCCGGCTGGCCCGCAAGCACGGTCTCAAGGTCTCCTTCCGGCCGTCCGCGCGCGGCGGCACCGGGGTGCTGATGCTCGTCCCGCAGGACATCCTCGCCGGCCCGGCCGCACCCGAACCGGCCGCCCCCGCGCCCGCCGAGGCACCGGCCGCCGTGGAGGTCCCGCCGGTCCACGAGGCAGCCGCGCCCGAGCCTCGGGAGGGCACGGCCGGGCTGCCCAAGCGGCGCCGGGGCCGCACCCTCGCCGAGGCCGAGCGCTCCCGTTCGCCCCGGGCGGGCGGCAGCCGCCCCGCGCCCGGCGCCGACCAGGGCAAGGCGCGGGCGGCCCGCTTCAGCAGCTTCCGCGAGGCCGTACGACCGCCGGCGGACATCGGCGGGACCGGCACGGTCGTTCCCGCGCCGGGCGACCACGGCACCGACGACCCGCTGCCCCCGGCACCCGGCGGCCGTACCGCCGGCTCCCCCGGGGAACCGGCCCGCGACGGCCACTTCGCGGACGACGCCGGGACCGCGACGCACGACGGCCGCGTGCACGACGGCCGGGCGCCCGGCTCTCCGCAAGGCCTCGCCGCCACCGGCGCGGACACCGCACCCGCTTCCTCCCACCCGCACGCGCACCCGGAAGGCGACACCACTCCATGACCGGCCCGACCACCGCCGACGACAAGCTCACCTGGCTCCTGGAGGGCCTGCTGGAGAGGACGCCCGGCGCCCGGCACGCGCTCGTGCTCTCCCGGGACGGGCTGAAGCTGTGCCGTACCCCCGAGTTGAGCGTGGACCAGGCCGACCAGCTCGCCGCGATCGCCGCCGGCATCCAGTCGCTGTCGCACGGAGCCTCCGCGGAGTTCGGCGACGGCAGCGGCGGCGTGCGCTCGGCGATGGCGGAGTTCTACGGCGGCGTGCTGTTCATCGTCGAAGCCGGCGCGGGCGCCCACCTGGCCGTCGTCACCTCGGAGGACGCGGACGCCGGGGTCGTCGGGCACACCATGAGCGAACTGGTGGAGCAGCTCGGCGAGCACCTGACCGCTCCGCCCCGGACGTCATGAGCCGTCCGGGGAGGGACGACGCGCCCGACCGTCTCTACACCATCACCCAGGGGCGCAGCCGGACCGGTCCGGACAGCCCCTTCGACCTGGTCACCCTCGTGGTCGCCGAGTCGGACCCGGCGGCCGGCATGCAGTCGGAGCACGTGGCGATCCTCGAGACGGCCCGTTTCCCCACCTCGGTGGTGGAGATCGCCGCCGAACTGCGGCTGCCGGTGAGCATCACCAAGGTGCTGCTGTGCGACCTGCTGGCGGCGGGCCGCGTGAGCGCCCGTCATCCCCGCCGGCCGGCCATTACCGACCCCGACATCCTGGAGCAGGTGCTCGTTGGACTCCGCAACCTCTGACGCCCGCACCCCGTTGGGTGCCTCCGCCGACAACGGTCTCAAGATCGTCGTCGTGGGCGGCTTCGGCGTCGGCAAGACCACCCTGGTCCGCTCCGTCAGCGAGATCCGCCCCCTCAACACCGAGGAGACGATGACGCAGGCCGGCGGGCCGGTCGACGACATCGGCCAGGTGCGGGGCAAGTCGGCCACCACGGTCGCCTTCGACTTCGGCCGGATCAGCCTGGACGCGCACAACGTGCTGTACCTGTTCGGGGCGCCGGGCCAGAAGCGGTTCTGGTTCCTGTGGGACCGGCTGTTCTCCGGCACGCTCGGTGCCGTCGTGCTGGTCGACACCCGACGCATCGACGACTCCTGGTACGCCATCGACCGGCTGGAGCACCACGGCACGCCGTTCATCGTGGCGTGCAACGACTTCGGCGGCACCGTACGGGCCGGCGAGGACGTCCGCGAGGCCCTCGACCTGGACCCGCACGTGCCGCTGATCGACTGCGACGCACGCTCCCGAGAGTCCGGCAAGCAGGTCCTGATCACGCTGGTGCAGCACGTGAAGAACCGGTACGCCGACCCGTCCGCGCGGGCGGGCCTGCCCCGACAGGAGTTCGTGTGACCACCCCCGACGCCGTGCCGCTCGGCGGCCCCCGCTTCCAGACGGAACCCGCCACCCTGTACCGGGAGATGCGGCGCGACCACGGATCCGTGGTGCCGGTGACCCTCGACGGTGACGTCCCGGCCTGGCTGGTGCTGGGCTACCGGGAACTGCACCAGGTCACCGGCGACCCGGTGCTCTTCAGCCGGGACTCCGACCTGTGGAACCAGTGGGAGAACATCCCGGCCGACTGGCCGCTGCTGCCGATGATCGGCCGCAAGCAGCCGTCGATCCTCTACACGGTCGGCGAACGGCACCGGCAGCGCGCGGCCATGGTCAGCAACGCCCTGGAGGCCGTGGACCCGTTCGAACTGCGGCGCCACGCCGAGCGGTTCGCGGACGAACTGATCGACGGACTGTGCGGCGCGGGCGAGGCCGACCTGGTCGCGCAGTACGCGATGCTGCTGCCGGTCCGCGTCCTGGCCCGGCTGTACGGCTTCCCCGACGAGGACGGCCCGGCCCTGGTCACCGCCCTCAACGACATGATCGACGGCCGCGAGCGCGCCCTCGCGGGGCAGGCGCATCTCGCCACGTCCATGGGGCAGTTGCTCGCCGACCGGAAGAAGGAGCCCGCCGCCGACGTGGTCTCCCGGATGCTCGCCGACGACAGCGGGTTCAGCGACGAGGAGATCGCGCAGGACCTGATGGTGATGATGGCGGCCGGACACCAGCCGACCGCCGACTGGATCGGCAACTCGCTGCGGCTGATGCTGACCGACACCCGGTTCGCGGCCTCGCTGTTCGGCGGGCGCAACAGCGTCGCCGAGGCGATGAACGAGGTGCTGTGGGAGGACACGCCGACCCAGAACGTGGCCGGCCGCTGGGCCGCCCGCGACACCCACCTCGGCGGCCGCCGCGTCCGGGCCGGTGACCTGCTGCTGCTCGGGCTCCAGGGCGCCAACTCCGATCCGCAGGTGCGCACCGACGCGTCCGCGCTGACCGGCGGCAACAGCGCGCACTTCTCCTTCGGTCACGGCGAGCACCGCTGCCCGTTCCCCGCGCAGGAGATCGCCGAGGTCATCGCGCGGACCGGCATCGAGGTCGTACTGGACCGGCTGCCGGACATCGACCTGGCGGTGCCGGCCGAGTCGCTGGGCCGCAGGCCCTCGCCCTGGCTCCGGGGGCTGACCGGGCTGCCCGTCCGCTTCACGCCCGTACCCGCCCGCTGATCCCGCGGCGCCCCGGCCGCGCGCCATTCCGCCGGGGTTCCGGGGACCGTCCCCCGGAAACCGGCGCAGTACCCCGACCCTGCCCTGGGAGGCACGTCACGATGACGACCGGTACCGAAGCACCCCGGATCGCCCTGGACCCCTTCGTCACCGACCTGGACGGCGAGAGCGCGGCGCTGCGCGCGGCCGGCCCGCTGGCCGCCGTCGAGCTGCCGGGCGGCGTCCCCGTGTGGGCCGTCACCCACCACGCCGAGGCCCGGGCGCTGCTCACCGACCCGCGGCTGGTGAAGGACATCACCGTGTGGGGTGCCTGGCGGCGCGGCGAGATACCCGCCGACTGGCCGCTGATCGGCCTCGCCAACCCGGGCCGCTCCATGCTCACCGTGGACGGTGCCGACCACCGCCGGATGCGCACGCTGGTCGCGCAGGCGCTGACCCCGCGCCGGGTGGAGCGGATGCGCGAGCGCATCGAGAAGCTGACCCAGGACCTGCTCGACGCGCTGCCCACGGGGGGCGGCACCGTCGACCTCAAGGCGGCCTTCGCCTACCCGCTGCCGATGTACGTCATCGCCGACCTCATGGGCATCGAGGAGGCGCGGCTGCCCCGGCTGAAGGTGCTGTTCGAGAAGTTCTTCTCCACGCAGACCCCGCCGGCGGAGGTCGTCGCCACCCTCACCGAGCTGGCGCGGATCATGGCCGAGACGGTGGCGGCCAAGCGGGCCGAGCCCGGCGACGACCTGACCAGCGCGCTGATCCTGGCCTCCGAGGACGGCGACCACCTCACCGACGAGGAGATCGTCTCCACGCTCCAGCTGATGGTCGCGGCGGGGCACGAGACGACGATCTCCCTGATCGTCAACGCGGTCGTCAACCTCTCCACCCACCCCGACCAGCGCGCCCTGGTGCTGTCCGGCGAGGCCGACTGGTCGGCGGTCGTCGAGGAGACCCTGCGCTTCTCCACCCCCACCTCCCACGTCCTGATCCGCTTCGCCACGGAGGACGTACCGGTCGGCGACAAGGTGATCCCGGCCGGGGACGCGCTCATCGTGTCGTACGGCGCGATCGGCCGTGACGAGCACGCGCACGGCCCGACCGCCGGGGAGTTCGACATCACCCGCACGACGGGCGGCCGGCACATCTCCTTCGGGCACGGGCCGCACGTGTGCCCGGGCGCCGCCCTGTCGCGGCTGGAGGCGGGCGTGGCGCTGCCCGCGCTGTACGCCCGCTTCCCCGGCCTGGAGCTGGCGGTGCCGGCGGCCGAGCTGCGCAACAAGCCGGTCGTCACGCAGAACGACCTGTTCGAGCTGCCGGTGCGGCTCGACGCGTAGTCCCGCGCACGGCACGCCTTGACTTCGAGCGCGCTCCAGCTCGTAGCGTCGCAGTCAGCGCGTGGGCCCGCGGTACCCGGCACACCCCACGGGATGCCGGGTACCGCGATCCGTCGCCGAATGGAAGAGGACCCTCGCGCCCCCGGAGAACGACGCACGAGCGTGCACGAAAGGCTGGGACCACACATGCAGAAGCGCAGTCTGCGGGACCTCCAGGTATCGGCCATCGGCCTCGGATGCATGGGCATGTCCGCCTTCTACGGCTCCACCGACCAGGAGGAGGGCGTCGCGACCATCCGTCGCGCCCTGGAACTCGGCATCGACTTCCTCGACACCGCGCAGCTCTACGGCCCGCTCACCAACGAGTCGCTGGTCGGCGAGGCGGTGCGGGGACACCGCGACGAATACGTGATCGCGACGAAGTTCAACTACCGGATGGACGACGCCGTACCCGGCGACATGAGCACGATCGGCCGGCAGGACGGCTCGGCCGAGCACGTCCGCAGCTCGGTCCACGGCTCGCTGGAGCGCCTGGGCACCGACTACATCGACCTGTACTACCGGCACCGGGTCGACCCGAACGTGCCCATCGAGGAGACGGTCGGCGCACTGGGCGAGCTGGTCGCCGAGGGCAAGGTGCGGCACATCGGGCTGAGCGAGGCGAGCGCGGACACCATCCGGCGCGCCCACGCCGTGCACCCGGTCACCGCCGTGCAGAGCGAGTACTCGCTGTGGTCGCGGGACGTGGAGGCCGAGGTGCTGCCCGCCTGCCGGGAGCTCGGCATCGGCTTCGTGCCGTACTCGCCGCTCGGCCGCGGGTTCCTCGCGGGCCGCTTCAGCTCTCCCGACGAGCTGGACGAGAACGACTTCCGCCGCAACAACCCCCGCTTCACCGACACCAACCTGGACGCGAACCTGCGGCTGGCGGAGAAGGTCAAGGAGATCGCCGCCGAGAAGGACGTGACCCCGGCCCAGCTGGCGATCGCCTGGGTGCTGGCCCAGGGCGAGGACCTGGTGCCGATCCCGGGCACCAAGCGCCGCAGCTACCTGGAGCAGAACGCCGGCGCGGTCGGCATCGAGCTGACCAAGGAGGATCTGACCCGCATCGACGCCGAGCTGCCCGAGGTGGCGGGCCAGCGGTACGACGAGGCGGGGATGCGCGCGATCAACCGGTAGCCGGCCGCGCGAGGCGGTGTCGCGTCCGGCCGCAGGCCGTCCGCGGCGCCGCCGTGGCCGGGCACGCGGTTCCCGGCGCCCCTCTTGAGGAGGCGGGCGGTTCCCCGCGCCTCGCGCAGAGTGCGGTGTGCCGTACGCCACCGTGACAGCGGGACGGCAGGACGGGTGCGGGGGTCTGTGAGGAAGCACACGGCGGTTCCCAACCGGCTGGTGCGCAGGGGGGTTTGGCGGTGCGTACGGGTTCCCGGCCGGGGGTGCCGCCGACGGCTCGCCCGGCCCGTCTGCCACCATGGTCGACGCCCTGACCAAGCACCCTGGCCGCGCAGTGCAGCCGGCCCCACGGGGTTCTCCGGTCACTCTCCCGACCCCGGTTGTCGAGTACCCCGCCGTGTCTGCTTCGTCTTCCCTGCCCACACCCGCTTCCCGTGCCGCCCTCTCGCGTTCGCCGTGGCGGTCCCTGAGATACCGCAGCATGCGCTGGTGGTCGGCGGCGAACTTCGTCTCCAACGCCGGCACCTGGATGCAGCTCACGGTGCAGAACCTGCTCGTGCTCCAGATCACCGGTTCCGCGGCGGCGACCGGCCTGTCGATGTCCGTGCAGGCGGCGCCCGCGCTGTTCGTCAGCCTGCTGGGCGGCGCGGCCGTGGACCGCTGGCACCGCAGGCTGACGGTCGCGTTGAGCCAGGCGCTGCTCGGCGCGGTCGCCTTCGCCACCGCGCTGCTGGTGGCGCTGGACCGGATCGACATGCCGGCGCTGCTGGTGCTGGCCGCCGTGACCGGCCTCATCGCCACCGTCGACGGACCGGCGTGCGCCCTGCTCGGCAACGATCTCGTGCCCGTGGCGGACGTGCCGTCCGCGATCGGCGTCGGCTCGCTGGTGCACAGCGCGGGCCGGCTGACCGGCACCGCCCTCGCGGGGGTGACCGTCGGTTTCCTCGGCACCGCCGCCGCCTACGCGGCCAACGGGGTCTCGTTCCTCTTCGTGGCGGCGGTCGTCCCGTTCCTGCGCCCGGCACCCGGCGCCGCGGCGCGGGAACCGGTGGCCGACGCCCCCGCCGCTCCGGCCCGCGCGGAGATGAGCGTCCGGGAGGGCCTCACCTTCTTCGCGCGCCGGCCCCGGCTGGTCGCGCTCGCGGGCATCACCGGCATCAGCTCGGTCTTCGGCCGCAACTACGGCCTGACCCTGGCCGTCCTGGTGACCGGCCCGCTCGCCGGTGGCGCGGGAGCCTTCGGCACCGTGTCCACCGTGCTGGCGGTCGGGGGCATCCTCGGCGCGGTCCTCGGGGCGCGGCTGCACAAGCCGTCGGTGCGGACCGTGGGTCTGCTCGCCGCGGCGGGCGCGCTGCTCCAGGTCGTCGCGGGACTGTCCCCGTCACTCGCCGTCCTGCTGGTGCTGGTGCTGCCCATGGCGGTGGTCGAGTCCGTCTCCGACACCGCCGGTACGGCCGTGCTGCAGACCGATCCGCCCGCGCATCTGCGGGGCCGGGTGCTCGGGGTGTGGAGCAGCATCGGCACGGTGTGGGGCCTGGGCGGCCCGCCGCTGCTGGGCCTGCTGATGGAGTGGGCCGGGGCGCGCGGTGCCCTGGTCGCCGGCGGTCTGCTCATCGCCGGGTCGATCGGCGCGGGCCTGCTGGTGCGCCGGCGCGGTGGCCCGGTGCCGGTGGCGCTGGCCGCGAAGGACGGCGACGTGGCCGGGCGGTCGGCTCTGGGCACGGCCGCCTGACCGTCGTACCGTCCGGCTCGGTTCAGGCCTGCTGCCGGTCCGGGCCGCCCGGCAGGTGGTAGACGTGGAAGGCCTGCCCGATCACCGGCTGGGCCACATTGCGCACGCGGACGCCGCCGCTGGTCATGCCGTGCTCGGTGCCCGCGTGGGCGTGACCGTGCACCGCGAGGTCGGCGCCGCCGGTGTCGATGGCCTCCGCGAGCAGATAGCTGCCGAGGAACGGATAGATCTCCAGCGGTTCCCCCGCCAGCGTGTCCGGTACGGGCGCGAAGTGGGTCAGCGCGATCCGCACGTCGCAGTCGCCCAGGTCCTTCAGGGCGCCGTGCAGGGCGTCGGCGCTCCTGCGGGTGTAGCGGACGAACTCCTTCATGAGCGGTTCGCCGAACTCCCCGGCGCAGCGGCCGACGAAACCGCCGCCGAAGCCCTTGGTCCCGGCCACCCCGATCCGTGCCCCGCCGGCGGTGACGACGACGGCCTCCCCCTCCAGTACGTGCGCGCCGGCTTCCCGGAGGACGGCGGTGACCTCCTCGGGCCGTTCGTCGTGGTGGTCGTGGTTGCCGAGGACGGCGACGACCGGCACCGCGAGGCCCTCGATCTCCCGGGCGACGACGGCCGCCTCCTCCGGGGTGCCGTGCCGGGTGAGGTCCCCGGCGAGCAGCAGGACGTCGGCGCACTCGGGCAGCGTGTCGAAGGAGGGCCGCAGGGTTCCCTGGCTCTCGGGGCCCATGTGGATGTCCCCGACGGCCGCTACACGGATCATGTGAGGTCCTCCCCGTGGTCGGGCGAGGAGGTCCCGGCGATGAGCATGTCGCTGTGGACCGGGTGTCCCGCCAGTTCCTCGCGCGCCTTGTCCAGGATCTCGTCGCGGCACTGGGCGGACGGCACGGTGCCGGTGAGCAGGACGGCGTCGCCGCGCAGCTCCACCCGTACGCCGAGTTCCCCGAGCGGCCCGGATGCCAGGTGTTCGGCGAGGTGGGCGACGCGGTAGTCCAGGTTGGCCGCGCCCGTCGGGGGCGAGGCGCTTGCGTCGGTCATGGCTGCCCTTCCTGGGGATCGATCACGTTCAGCCGTTCGAGGAGGAAGAGGAAGGCGGCCGGCATGGGCTGGTCCCCGCACTCCTCGCGCACCACGTCCCAGTCGACCTTCTCGCGGACCGCCCGGGCCACCGGCAGCACCGACCCGAAATCGCAGTAGTGCTCCGAGAAGGCGCTGATCAGGCTGTGGATCAGGTCGGTCGGGCAGAGCACGGGCATGAGCACCGAGTCGACCGGCAGGACATGGGCCCGGTCGAGCATGTCCTTGGTGACGGGCTGGTGCGCGAGGGCGAAGATGACGTCGACGTTCTGCCCGTGGCAGGTGGTCTTCAGCAGCCAGTCCTCGGGCGGGATCCGTACGGCGAGGCCCGCCTCGCGGAGCGTACCGGCGACCGCCTCGGCGTCCTCGGGGAGGATGGCGAAGTCGGCGTCGTGCTGGAGGTAGCGGCTGCCGCCGTGGGCGTACACGGCGACGCTGCCGGCCAGGGCGAAGGGGTGGCCCGCGCGTTTGAGGAGGGCACCGATCTGTTTGGTGGCCTCCAGGATCGCCTGGCTGCGGTCCTCCGGCAGGGCTGACGGCTCCGGCAGGGCCGGGGCAGCCGGGTCTCGCCCGCCCGTGGCGAGGTGCAGCCCCGTGGCCTCGGGTCGCCGGGCGGGCGCTGTGTCCTCCCCGTTGTGCGTCATGACCTCTCCCATCGCGGCGCACTCCACCCCCGGGCGGCCGGGTCGGCGCCGGGGGCCCTTCGGGTACCCGGGCCGTCCGGCCCGACACCGGTCACCGGCGAAGCGGTCCCGTCGTCGGCCCGACCGGAGAGCGTCCGCGGGCCGCGGGCGGTGCCGGCCGTGAGGGCGTGGCCGTGGAAGAAGTCGGGGGCGCGGCGCCGCATCACCAGGATGATCAGGGTGCCGGCGGGGCGACCCATGACCGGTCCGGCGAGGGCGGCGGAGGCGTTGTCCGAGGTGGCCGCGTCGGCGAGCCCCGAGCCGGCGGTGCCGGAGCCCGACGGCCGTCCGGGTGGCGACGGCGCCGGCCAGGTGGGAGCCGACAAGGACGGCCGTCGCGATCAGGGCGGTCACCTCCTCCCCGTGTGACCTGCGTCGTGTGCGGCGTCACCCGCGGACGGCGAGTGGCCGCCCGCTCCGCCCAGGGGCACGCTGGTAGGCATGAGATCCCGGATCGGGGGCGCCGGCGCGCGGCAGCCATGGCAGTCGTCGCATGCCCTGATCCTGCTCCCGATCACGCTCATCGCGGTCATCACCGCCGTCGACATGCACGCGCCCACCGACGTCCACCTCGGCCCGACCCTGGTGATCGCGCCCGCGATCACCCCGTCCTTCGCCGGCCCCTGGACCACGGCGGGCATCGGCGCGTTGGCCACGGGCGCACAGATCCTCATCGGCGCCACGCACGGCGGGCTCTACACGACGAACCACATCGTGCAGATCATCACCCTCGCGCTGCTGTCCGTGCTCTGCGTCATCTACAGCGCGCTGCGCGAGCGCCGGCAGGCCCAGCTGGCCCAGGTGCGCACGGTAGCCGAGGCCGCACAGCACGTGCTGATGTGGCCGCTGCCCGAGCAGATCGGCCCGCTGCGGATCGCCTCCCTGTACCTGGCCGCCGAGGACGAGGCGCAGATCGGCGGCGACCTCTACGCGGCGACCGTCAGCGACGGCGCCGTCCGCGTCCTGATCGGCGACGTCCGGGGCAAGGGGCTGCCCGCCATCGGGGAGGCCGCCCTGCTGCTCAGTTCCTTCCGGGAGAGCGCGCACCGGCACGTCCCGCTGGCGGAGCTCGCCACCAGCCTGGACCAGAGCGTCAGCCGGTACGCGGCCGACCTGGAGCCACCGGAGGAGGCGGGCGAGCGGTTCGCCACCGCGCTGCTCGTGGAGATCCCGGACCACGATCCGGTCACCCGGATGACCAGCTGTGGTCATCCGCCGCCCCTGCTGCTGAGTCCCGGCCACGTCGTCAACGTCCCGAGCCTGCATCCGTCACCGCCGCTCGGTGTGCACGCGGACGCCGAGCGCACTCTCGACGCGTTCTCCTTCGAACCCGGTGACACGCTCCTGCTCTACACGGACGGTGTGGTGGAGGCCCGGGACACGCGCGGCAGGTTCTACCCGCTCGCCGAGCGCGTCGCGCGCTGGACCGACGACAGCCCCGAGGCGCTGATGCACCACCTGCGGCGCGACCTGCTCGACCACGTCGGCGGCCGGCTCAACGACGACGCCGCGCTCATCGCCGTGCACCGCACACCGGTCGAGCGGCGCCGCCATCACGGCCGCGTCGGCGGCGGCGACACCGCCCGGCACGGCGCCGGTACGGAGGCCGGCAAGCCGGCCGGCTGACCCGGCTCGCCAGGACCCGCCGGCACCCCGGGCCGACGGGTCGCCGTGCGCCATCGCCGTCCGGCCGGACGTTCAACTCCCTTTGCGCCAATGTTCAGTCCCCGGGGTGGCCCGCCCGGCACGGCCGTTGCGAGAATCACCGGCGCCCCCAGAACAGGGAGACCCCGTGCGACTTCCGCTGTCCCCGCGCAACGTGCTCGCCGGCCTGGCCCTGACGCCGGCGCTCCTGCTCCCGGCCACCGCCCACGCGGCACCGGGCGGCCCGCACCCGCACCGCTTCGACCTCCAGGCCCACCGCGGCGGCATCGGCATGACGACCGAGGAGTCCCTCGAGGGCTTCGCCAAGGCCATGCGGCTCGGGGTGTCCACGCTGGAGCTGGACACCCAGGTCACCAAGGACCTCAAGGCCGTCGTCAACCACGACCGGCAGATCAGCGGCGTCAAGTGCGCGGACACCGGCCCGGTCACGCCCGGCGATCCGCTGTACCCGTACGTCGGGAAGTACATCAAGGATCTGACGCTGGCTCAGATCAAGACGCTGGACTGCGGGTACCGGCAACTCCCGGGCTTCCCCGAGCAGGAGGTCGTCGAGGGCTTCCGGATGGCGGAGCTAAGGGATGTCCTGAATCTGGTCAGGAGCTACCACGCCGACCGGCTCAAGCTGAACATCGAGACCAAGGTCGAGGCGGGGACGCCCGAACAGACCGCGCCGCGTGAGGTGTTCGTCCGGCGGGTGTACGAGGAGATCCACCGTTCGGGCATCGAACGGCAGGTCACCATCCAGTCGTTCGACTGGGGCGCGCTGAAGGCGATGCACCGACTGGCGCCCCGGTGGCCGCTGGTGGCGCTGACCAACTACGACTTCCTCCAGGTCGGCATGGACGGCGCGTCCCCGTGGCTCGGCGGGATCGACGCGGACGACTACGGCGGGGACTTCGTCCGGGCGGCCGCGACAGTCCCGGGCCTCACGACGCTCTCCCCCAACTACGGCTTCCCGCAGAACGGCAAGGTCGGCGACCCCGGGTTCCGTTTCTACGCCGACGAGGCGATGGTCGCCGAGGCGCACGCACGCGGGCTGAAGGTGGTCCCCTGGACCTGCGACGACATGCCGACCGTGGCCGCGCTGATGGACGCGGGCGTCGACGGCGTCATCACCGACTACCCGAATCGCGTACGGCAGTTGATGGCCGACCGCGGGCTGCCGCTGCCCCGGCCCTACCGTCCGCGCGGGCACGCCTGAAAGTACCGCGGGCGTGAGCCCCGCCCCGAGTGGGGCGGGGCGGGACCGCACGCCCCGTCCTCCGGGTCAGCGGACCGGCTTGAGGTCCGTGATCTTGAGGGTCTTGAGGTCGGACAGGACGTCGATGCCGGTGACCCGCGCGTGCGGCCCGTCGCTCCAGGTGAGGGTGACCCGGCTGGTGGCGTGGCCCGCACCGGAACCCGTGTGGGCCACCTTCCACTTCACCGGCACGTTCTGCGCGAACAGGACGCCGTCGGCGTGCTGCCTCTTCTCGTAGGCGGCCACCTTCGCGCGGGCGGAGGAGGAGAGGTAGAAGCCTCGCAGGGCCTTGGCGCCGGTGGCGGCGGACGGGTCGTCGGTGGCCCGGGCGGAGTCGATGTAGGCCGCGTAGAAGTCGGCCACGTGCTGGGTGACGTCGCGCGGGTCGCCCTGGGCGGTGGACACCGCCCCGGCGCGGGCGGTGCGGTTCGCGCCGGCGCCCGCGAGGGCGGGCGTCACGGCGGCCAGGCTGAGGCCGGCGGTGAGGGTCACTGCGGTGAGGAGGGTCTTGCGACTGCGGACGGACATCTTTCTCGTTTCCCCCGTTTTCCTCGCGACCGGCACCGTTCGGTCGTCGGCGGACCGTAAGACCGTGCTTTCCGCGCTCCGGTTCCGCTTCTTTCCGCTTTCTTGGCACTCAATGCCCGGAAGGTGGAGACTCGAAAAGGTTCAGACTCAAACCGGCCGGGTTTCGCCGCTCTTTCGGTCATTCCGCTCCGGGTGACCGCCCTTCGCCGACGAGCCGGGCGAGGTTGTCGAGAGCCATACGGGTGCCCAGCTCGTTGTCCTCGCGGGGTACGGCGTCGGGGACGCCCTCGTGCAGCATCTCCACGTCCGTGCCGCCGCCGCTCGCCGTGAGCTTCGTCGTCAGGGTCATCGTGGACCGCAGGGCGTCGTCGCCGGACTCGAAGGCGAACACCTCGACGACCAGGGCGTCGGGCACGAGCCGGGCGAAGTGGCCGCGGTAGGTGTCGGTGTGGCCGCCGGACTTGCCGGTGCCGCCCCCGCCGTCGTAGGTGAGGGAGACGCGGAACTCCCCTCCCTCCCGGGCCTCGAAGGCGTGCACGCGCGCGGTCATGCCGGCCGGGACCCGCCAGGCCGCGAGCGCGTCCGGATCGAGCAGGGCCCGGTAGACGGCCTCCGGGGGCGCCTGCACATGCCGGGTGACTCGAGTGGAGTACATGGCCTCACGCTAGCGGCCGCGGGGCGGCCGGGCCGGTCGTGGCGCACGACGTCGGGGGTGCCGGTGGGCACGTGCCGGTGAGCGGGGCCGGGTGGCCGCCCGGGGGCAGCCGGCGTCCGGCACGGGCCGATGCGGCGGGGGTCAGAGATCCTTGCGGATCGTGTCGAGCATGGCCTCGGCGGTCCGGGCCGGTGCGGCCTGGGCGCCCAGCCGGTCCAGCGCCTCGCGGTACAGCCCGACGTCGCCCGCCTTGTCGAGGTAGACGGCCCCCGCGAGTCCGTTGAGGTAGACGATGTCGGGCAGTTCGGGGGCCCGGAACCGGAAGAGGTGGAAGGTCCCGGCCCGCATGGCGGGGTGCGGGCCGTTGGCGAACGGCATGAACTGCAGCGTCACATGGGGCAGCCGGCCGATCTCGACGAGGTGGTCGATCTGTGCGCGCATCACCTCGGTCCCGCCGACCGGCCGGCGCAGCACGGTCTCGTCCATCACCACCCACACCCGGGGCGGAGCCTGCCTCGTCAGCAGTTCCTGACGGCGCATGCGCAGCGCGACCCGCCGCTCGGTGGCCTCGGCCGAGGCGTTCGGGTCGCCCACGCCGAGCAGGGCCCGGGCGTAGTCCTCGGTCTGGAGCAGTTCGTGCACGAACTGGCTCTCGTAGGCGCGGATCTGCGAGGCCGCCTGTTCCAGGCTGAGGTAGGCGGCGAACCAGTCGGGCATGACGTCACGGTAGGTGTGCCACCAGCCGCGCTGGTTGGCCTCGCGCACGGACCGCAGGAAGGCGTCGATCTCCCGCCGGTCGGTGACGCCGTAGATCTGGAGCAGCTTCTCGGCGTCCGCGAGCCGCAGGCGGGCCACCTTGGCGGCCTCCATGCGGCGGATCGTGGAGTGGCTGACCCCGAGGGCGTCACCCGCCTCGGCGTAGCCGAGACCGGCCCGGATCCGCAACTCCTCCAGCTGCCGGCCGAGGATCATGCGCAGCACGGACGGGGCGCCGCCCCAGTCGGCCTCCGCGGTCACGCACACCCCCTCGGCAGGTGCCGGATCCGGTCCCGCACGGGTCATTACCGTGCGCTCATTCGATCACGTCCGGACGCCGAGCGACACGTTCGGGGTCACTTGCAAATTTCAACTTGCCTGTTGCGAGCCGATGTTGGCGGATGACACAGTGGACGTACTGCTCCGGCCGACCCGAGGAGCAGGCGGCGCGGCCGGGTCGGGGGAGACCGGGCCGGCTTACGGCCTCATGGGAGGCGGTGTGTCGTCTGCTGCGCGAGCGGCCGGACCTCGCACCGGACACCCCCCACACTCGCGAGGCCGGACGAAAGGCGCACGATGGTTCCGCCCTCCCTCCCCCGACTTCCCGAGGACCGAAGACCCGAACGGCCGCTGCCGGAACCGGATCCGGCGCGTCTGCCCGCGCTGCCCAGACCGCACCGGTCCCCCGCCACCGGACCATCCCTGCCGGCCCCCGACTCCGCCGGACCACCCCACCCGGCCCCGTACGTCCCGGACCACCCCCGCCCGGCCGCCGGCGGTGCGGAGCGTCCCCACCTGCCGCCGGTCCCGGCCGCCGGCTCCCGACCACCCGGAGGCGAGCGCCCCGGTCGACTCCCTGGGCCCGACGGCTCCGGCCGGCTCGCCTTTGGGGCTTCCTCTCCCGGCTCCGCCTCGTTCGACCTGCCGGCCGTGCCGGTGGCCGTCGGCACGGCCCGCCGGCTCGTCCTGGACCTGCTGACCGCCTTGGACGTGCCCGGACAGGTCCGGGACGACGTGATCCTCGTGACCTCCGAGCTGGTCACGAACGCGCTGGTGCACGCGGCGGGCGAGCGGATCGCCTGCCGGCTGCACCGCACGGCGGACCGGGTGCGCATCGAGGTCGAGGACCAGGACGGCGGCCCCGGACTGCCCGTGGTCGGCCGGCCCGGCCCCGACGAACAGCACGGACGCGGCCTGTTCCTGGTCGAGGCGCTGAGCAGCGACTGGGGAGTGACGGCGGTGCCGGACCGGCCGGCCTGCGTCGTCTGGGCGGAACTGCCCATGCTCCACCACCCCTGACACCCCCCACCCGACACCCCCGGACCGTCCCCCACTCGTCCGAAGGGACTCCCATGCACCACATCCCCCCGCACCGCTTCACCCTGCGCCGCCCTCCCCTCCCCCGCGGCCCCGCACACCGCTGTCATTGCGGCCCCGTACCGTCCGCGGACCCGTCCTGGACCGCCGGCCGCCCCAGGCCCGGCACGCCGCCCGCGGACCGGCTCAACCCGCCCGGCCCGTCCGCCCGGGCGGACGGCGTCCGGAACAGCGCCGGTGACACGACGTCCGGCCTCGATTCCCGCTAGATTCACCGCCGGTGCGGGACTTCCGCATCCGCCGGCGGATCCGCGTCCGCCGCGCGAGCCGCAGCGTCGGAGTTCGGGGGCGTCATGGTCTGGTCGCTCATCCGCCGGGGCCGGACCGCGCCCGGCCTGCCCGTGCCCGGACGGTGCGCCCCGGGCCGGCACGTCCTGGCGACGGTACGGCTGCTGCTGTTCACGCCCCGGAACCGGCTCGACGTGGCGGCGGCACTCGCCGCGTGCGCGGACGCCGAGGCGCAGCGGTGGCTCGGCACCCAGGCGGACGAGGTCGTGCCCGATCCCGGCACCCGCCGCACCCTGCTGCGGTGGCGGCCCGCGGGAGACGACGGCCGCCGCGTTCCACGGCACCTGGCCGAGCCGTTCGCACCCGGACCCGACGACCCGATGATCCTGGTGTGCGTCCGCAGATCCGATCTCAGCTACGCCGGAGCGCTCGAACTGGAGCCACGGTCCGGTGAGATGGGCGGCTGGCTGGCACCGGGCTGCCGCGGCCAGGGCCTGGGCGCGGAGCTGTTCCGCGCGGGCGTCGCGCTCGCGCACACCCATGCCGGGCTCGCCACCGTCCGCGCCGGCGCCGAACCCGGCAACACCGCCAGCCGGCGGGCCCTGGCCCGCGCGGGTTTCGTCCAGGACCAGGGACCGCTCCGGCACACCCTGCCCGACGGGCGTGTCGTGGACGCCGTCTGGCACCGGCACGACACCGTGACGGCCTCCCGCTGCCATTGACCACGCGAGGACGTGTCCGTACCCGGCACGGCCCGCCGCACCCACCCCCCCCCACTCCCGCTCGGAGAGCCGACGTGACAGACATCGGATTCAGCCCGGACCGCATCGACACCGGCACACCGCACTCCGCCCGTATGTACGACTGGTTCCTGGACGGCAAGGACCACTACCCCGTCGACGCGGATGCCGCGCGGACGGTGCTCGACCTCTTTCCCGGCGTGAAGGACACGGCCTGGGCCAACCGCGAGTTCATGCACCGGGCCGCCCGCTTCGTCGCCGGCCGGGGTGTCGGCCAGTTCCTGGACGTGGGCACCGGCATACCCACCGAGCCGAACCTGCACCAGGTGGTGCAGGCAGTCGACCCGGCCGCCCGGGTGGTGTACGCGGACAACGACCCGATCGTGCTGCGGCACGCCGAGGCCCTGCTCCACGGCACGTCCGAGGGCCGTACCGCCTATGTGCACGCCGACGTCCGGGAACCCGAGCACATCGTGGCGTACGCCCGCGAACACCTGGACCTGACCCGGCCCGTCGGCCTGTCGCTGATCGCGCTGCTGCCGTTCGTCACCGACGAGCAGGATCCTCACGGGGTCGTCCGCACCCTGCTCGAACCGCTCCCGTCCGGCAGCCATCTGATGATCTCCCACGTCAGCGACGAGTTCGACCCGGAGGTCTGGGAGCGGATCGCGGCCGTCTACCGGTCCGGCGGCACTCCGGTGCGGGCGCGTTCACGGACGGAGGTGGCCCGCTTCTTCGACGGTCTGGAGCTGTGCGCCCCGGGTGTCGTGCCGGCCACGCGCTGGCAGCCCGAGCCGGGGATGCGCGTCCCCGGACTCCAGCCGGTGTACGTGGGGGTGGCCCGCAAGCCGTAACCGCGTGGTGTGCCGGGGGCCGTGGCTCACGGGGTGACGAAATCGAGCCACGCTCCGACGAGCCGGGGCCCGCGCTTGCGGACGCCGTGTCCGCGGCGCCGGTGCTCAGTCGCCGGTCATCAGGCCCGCCGCGACCGTGGCTCCCAGCTCCCAGCACGCCTCCGTGTCCGCCTTGCCCGGCTCGCCGGTGACGGTCACCGGCTCGGCCGCGCGCCGCCAGCCGAGGCCCGTGGTGACGGCCTCGACGGCGCGGACGGCACCGGTGACGTCGTTGCCGCCGTGGACGTAGTAGCCGAAGGGGCGGCCCCGGGTCCCGTCCAGGCACGGGTAGTAGATCTGATCGAAGAAATGCTTCAGCGCACCGGACATGTAGCCGAGGTTGGCCGGGGTGCCGAGCAGGTAGCCGTCGGCTTCGAGGACGTCGGAGGCGGTGGCGGCGAGGGCCGCGCGCCGGACCACCCGGACGCCTTCGATCTCGGGAGTCGTGGCCCCGGCGACGACGGCCTCGAACAGGGCCTGGCAGTTGGGCGACGGGGTGTGGTGGACGATCAGCAAGGTAGGCACGCCCCGCACCCTGCCGTGCGGCCGCCGTCCCCGGCAAACGGCGGGCCTCCCGGTGCGTCGCGGGCCTCCGTCCGGGGTAGGACGGTGCACGGCAGCGACGACGGGAGGAGACAGGGTGGCCGAGGACGATCACGGAGCACCGGCCGCCGTGGTGTTCGACGCCCTGGGACTCGACTACGAGAAGGCGTTCGCCGCGTCCGAGTCGCACCAGGCGTCGCTGCGGTGGCTGCTGGAGCGGCTGGCACCGGGCAGCAGCGTGCTGGACGCAGGCAGCGGAACGGGACGGCCGACCGCCGAGACCCTCTCCGGGGCGGGCCACCGGGTACTGGGCGTCGACGTCTCGCCGGTCATGGTGGAGCTGGCCGCGCGGCAGGTGCCCGGGGCCGAGTTCCGCCTGGCGGACCTCCGTGAACTGCCCGTGCCGGACGCCTCGTTCGACGCGGTGTGCGCGTACTTCTCGCTGCTCCAGATGTCCCGCCCCGAACAGGCCGCCGTCGTGGCGCGGCTGGCCCGGGCAGTACGGCCCGGCGGCCTCGTGGCACTGGCGACCGTTCCGCTCGACGTGGAGGGCGTCCAGGCCCACTTCATGGGGCAGCCGGTGGAGGTGACGAGCTTCTCCGCCGGCGCCTTCACCGAGCTGGTGACCCGGGCGGGCCTGACGGTGCTGGCCGAGGACGATGCCCTGTTCACCCCGGCCCACCCCGACGCCGTACCCGAGCCGCACCTGTTCCTGCACTGCCGGCGCGCCCCGGAGTGACCCCGGCTCGACCGCTGGTCGGGGCATATTCGTTCGGTGATGTCGGTGCTCTCCGTTACAGTGACGGCGCTGAACCGGAGGGGAGACGACAGTGCAGGTCAGGGTGGGGTCCGTAGGAAGCCGAGCGATCGTGGCGGTTGCGCTGGCAGCTGTGCTCGGCGGTTGCGCGGGTACGGCGGACGACGACGGGAAGAAGGGCGCGAGCGCATCGCCGACCGCCAAGGGCGAGAGCACGGGGTCCGGGGGCGGGGCGGCCGCGCGCGGGGGGACGATCGGCGCGGCCGGTTCCGCCTGCGAACTGCCCGTCAGCTTCGGCCTCGCCAAGGACTGGAAGCCCAAGGCGATCGACGCCGAGGCCCAGCTGGCGAAGGCGTCGAAGGGCTCCGACGACGATCTGAGCGGCGCGCTCGCCGAGAGCTTCCTCCGCCAGGGCCCGGTCACCGCCGCCTGTGAGATCGACGCCAAGCCGGCCGGCAAGATCGGCTTCCTGCGCGTGTGGACCGGCAAGAAGGGCGACGCCGACGCGGGCGGTGTGCTCCGCGCGTTCGTCGCCGCCGAGGACAACGTCAGCAAGGCGAAGTACCGTCCGTTCAAGACCGGTGGCGGCGTGTCCGCCGTGGAGGTGGAGTACCTCTACACGAGCAAGCTCCTGGACGAGACCAAGAAGGAGAGCGCCTTCGCGGTCGCCACTCCCGACGGCCCGGTCGTCCTGCACCTCGGCGGCATGGACACCGAGGAGCACGAGGCGATGCGCCCCGCCTACGACCTCGCCAAGCAGACCCTCGAACTCGCCTGAGGGCCGCCGCCCGCGCCGCGCTCAGTCCGGCGCGGTGGCCCGCCCCAGATAGGTGAGGGGGCCCGCGTCGGCGACCGCGATCTCGTGAAAGCCGACCCGGTCGTAGAAGGCGCGGGCGGCGGTGTTGACGGTGACCATGCCGAGGTGGACCGCCTGGACGCCCCGTCCGTGCAGAGCGTCCAGGAAGGTGCGCAGCAGGGCGCGGCCGTGCCCGCGGCCCTGCCAGGGGGGCAGCAGGTCGATGTGCAAGTGGGCGGGGTACTCGCCGAGTTCGGTTACGAGCATCCGCTCCGGGTGGTGCAGGAGCCGGATCATCTCCTCGGAGGGCGTACGGGGCGGCACCGCGGGCGCCGGGTAGCGGTCGGCCAGCCGGGGTATCCAGGTGCGCCGGAAGTCCTCGACGAAGCGCCCGGTGTCCGCTGTGCCGACGATGTAGCCCACGGTCCGGCCCGTACCGTCGTCCAGCACGAACGCGAGATCCGGATCGAGGTGGCAGTACGGCTCGGTGAAGATCGCCGGCATCAGGCGCCGGTCCGGGTGGACGGCCCGGGAATCGCCGCCGTTGTGCGCGGTACGGACGCAGACGTCCGCCATGTCGTCACGGTCGGCGGGACGGTAGGGCCGGATGAGGGGTGCCTGGTCCGATGGGGACATGCGGCCATCCTGCTCGCTCTGGGAGCGCTCCCACAAGTCCGGGGACGGCAAAGGCCCGCCCGGTACACCACCGATGGTGTACCGGGCGGGCCGGGTTCCGGTGCAGGGCGCGTGGCGCGCCCCCGGATCAGGTGCGGTAGGCGTAGAACGCCGCGGTCGGGTACGACGCGACGAGGCTGGCCACCGACCGGTTGTACGTGTTGGTCGAGTGGTACGTCACGTACGGCACACCGGAGCGGTCGCGGTAGGTGACGATCATCGAGTGGTCCTTGGACCCGTCCCGGTTGAAGTCCATCTGCAGGACGTCGCCGACGTCGAGCTGGTAGACGTTCGCCAGGCTGGTGACCCGCTTGGACGACAGGGCGAACCAGGAGAACTCGTTCACACCGACGAAGGAGTCGGACTGGATGTCGGCGGTGCCGAACCACTTGTGCCAGTCGTTGGTGTAACCGGGCACGTGCTTCCAGCCGCCCGCCTTCAGGGACTGGCTGACGAAGTTGGTGCAGTCGCCCCCGGCACCCTGCCCGTTGAAGTCCGGGTAGGCGGTGTTGTAGTTCTTCCAGTACTTGGCCGCGTACGTGGCCATGGCCTGGTAGTTGTACCCGGTGGCCGAGAAGTTCTTCGGATTGGCCGGGGCCGGCCAGGAGGTGGCCGAGCGGGTCGCGTCCGGCGGGCTGTCGTCCGCGGTCTTCACCGAGGGCACGGACGGCTTGGCGACCTGGTTGACGGCCAGGTAGCCGTCGTCCGTGTCGTGGATGCCGGTGAGCTGCCAGTCGCCCTTGCGGTCGGCCTGGAAGGTCAGCTCGTGGTGGGCCTGGAAACCGGTGGTCTTCTGGTCCTTCGACACCGGGCGCTCGTAGGTGAGCGTCGTCGTCTCGGTCACGGCGACCTTGGCCCGGCGGCCGTCGACCTGGGTGGCGTCCAGGACGACCTTCGTGGCGCCCGCGCTGTACTTCTCGCCGAGCTTGGCGAGCACGCTGCGGCGGTCACGCAGCTGTCCCAGGGCGGAGTCCTGCCGGCGGGTCTGACCACCGGACAGCCGCACCGACCCGGAGAACCCGGCGGCGTGGCGGGTCCGGGACTTCCCGGTGCCGTCCACGAGGGCCTGGGTGCGGTCGGTGAACACCGCGTCGGCCAGACGCTGGAAGGTCGCCTTGGTCCTGGCGTCCACCGTCGGGTCGTCGGTCACCGCCGCGCCCGCGCTCCAGTTGGGCACCAGCGCCACGCCGGCGACCACCGAGGCGGCGGCGACCGTGACTATGGAGGCGCGGCGCCCCTTACGGCTCAGTCTTCTCGATTTCAATGATGTTCCCCTTCACTCCGGTACACCTACCGGGGGAGTGAGATCTTCCCATGTCATGTGCCGGGGTTGTGAAGGGGGTATACGCAAGTGGAATCATCAGACCCCCCAGGTCACTTGACCACCGTGGACCAGTCCGGCGACTGGGCGGGGTCGAGGCTGCGCAGGGCCGTCAGGGTCTCCGGCTTCTGCACGTCCAGCCAGTCGGCCAGCTCCTTGAAGGACACGCACTTGACGCCCTTCTTGGAGCAGACGTCCTTGACCACCTGGTCGACGGACTTCATGTAGATGCCGCCGTTCCAGTCCTCGAAGTGGTTGCCGATGAACAGCGGCGCCCGGCTGCCGTAGTACACCCGGTTGAAGCCGGCCATGTACGAGTCCACGGTCTGCTGCTGCCACTGGGGAAACTCGGCCGGATCACCCTGGGTCTCCCCGTCGGACTGGTTGTAGAGGAAGTTGAAGTCCATCGACAGGCCCTGGTACTTGCCCTTCTCGTACGGCAGCATCTGGAGCGGGAAGTCCCAGATGCCCTTCTTCTTGGAGGGCCATATCTGGAAGTCGCCCGGGGAGCTGGCGTCGTAGCGCCAGCCGTAGCTCTTGATGGCCTTCAGCAGGTTCGGCTGGCCCTCCAGGCAGGGCGCGCGGCCACCGGTGACCTCCCGCTTGAAGTCGAAGGGCAACGGCGGGACGTCCTTGAAGCCGGTGTTCGTCTTCCAGTGCTCCGCGAAGGAGAAGAACTGGTCGATCTCGCTCTTCCACTGCTGAACGCTCCAGTCGCCGCCGCCCTTGGCGTCGCAGAAGTGGCCGTTGAAGTGGGTGCCGATCTCGTTGCCCTGCTCGTAGGCGAGGGAGAGCTGCTCCAGCGTGGTGCGGATGTGGTCGTCGGTGGCGTAGTCGATCGCCGCGTCGCCGGGCGAGTGCATGGGGCCGTGGTACTTGCTCTTCTCGCTCTTGGGCAGCAGGTAGATGCCGGTGAGGAAGAAGGTCATGTGGGCGTCGTACTGCTTGGCCAGGTCCCGGTAGTGCGAGAAGAGGTGGTCGCTGCCCTCCAGGGCACCGTCCCAGGAGAACACCACGAACTGGGGCGGCTTCTCCCCCGGCTTGAGGGGCACCGCCTTCAGCTGGCCGCGCTGCGGGCCGGTGTAAGAGGTGGAGCCGTCGCCGAGCACCCGGGTCTTGCCGTCCCAATGGGGTGTCGCCCCGGCCTTCGGGGCGGTCGAGGGCTTCTTGCCCGCCGAGGCGGCCGGCGCGGTGTCGTCCGGGCGGCTGAGCGCCAGGTACCCGGCGACCAGCGACGCCACGACGAGGAACGCGGCGAGTGTCAGGACCTTCGGCCGGGTGGTGGCGGGGAGGCGGCGGCTGGGCGTGGCCCGACGGCGGCCCGTCGGCTTGTTGGTGGGCATGCGCGGCTCATTCTCCGGAGGGGACGTGGAAGGGGCGGGTCTCTCGGTCAGTCAAGACCCGTCGCGGCCGACCAGAGGTCGTACGGGACGCTGTCGGTACTGGTTCCGGCCAGCCCTTCGAGCGGCAGCGGCTCCAGGGACTTCGTCAGGTCGATCCGGTACACCACGACCGCCGTGGACACGGAGTCGGCGGTTCCGGCGTACCAGGAGGCGGTGTCCTTCTCGGTGGTGCCCGCCTTCCCGCCCGTCCCCGGCTCGGCGGCGGCCGCCTGCGGGTGCGTCGCGCGGAACGAGTCGACGAGTGCCTCGCTGACGTCCTCGGCCACCTGGGCGCCGATCGCGCGGTGCGCGCGCGGGACGGTCAGCGCGACCGGCGCGCCGTTGCGGGTGATGCGGCGCACCGAGTACGGCTCGGTGTGCGTGCCCCCGGCGGCGAAGGTGGCGTAGCCACTGGCCATCCGGATCGCGCTGGGTGTCGAGCTGCCCAGCGAGAGGGCGGGCACCTGCGGGCCCATGCTGGAGGGCAGCAGCCCGGAGGCCTCGGCGGTCTGGCGGACCCGTTCCAGACCGGTGTCCATCCCGAGCTGCATGAACGGGGTGTTCACCGACTGGGTGAGAGCCTGGCGCAGGGTGATCCGGCCGTAGGACTTGCGGCCCTCGTTGTGCGCGGCGACCTTCTTGCCGCTGCGGTCCCAGTAGGGGCCCTCGGGGGTGGTGACGGGCACGCCGTCGTCTCCGTCGTAGACGCTGTCCGGGGTGACCGGGGTCGCGGGGCCGCCGCGGGTGAGGTGGGCACCGTGCTCGAGGCCCGCGGCGTAGACGAATGGCTGGAACGCGCTTCCGGCGGGAACGGTGGTGGCGTTGGACTCGTTGTAGCCCTGCTTGCGGTGGTCGGGACCGCCGTAGACGGCGAGGATGCGTCCGTCGGTGGCGACCGAGGCACCCCCGTAGTGCCCGTTCTTCGCGGCCTTGGGGTTCTCCCGTCCGGCCTTCTTGCGGGCCTGGGTGACGGCGTCGGTGAGCGCCTTCTCCCGCTTTCGGTCGAAGGTCGTGTAGATCTGGTATCCGCCCAGGTCGAACTGTTTGTCGGTCAGGTGGCCGGCCTTCTTGGCGTACTGCGAGGCCAGCTCCACCAGGTAGTCGCTCTGCTCACCGGTGTTGTAGAGCGGGTTGCTCTTCAGCGGCTCCGGGAACGTCTTGTACGTGGCCCGCTCCCGAGGCGACAGCTTGCCGATCTTGACCATGCGGTCGAGGATCCAGGTCCAGCGCTCCTCGGCCCGCTGGTGGTTGGCCTTGCCAAGGGTGGGGTCGTAGAGGCTGGCGCCCTTGAGCAGCGAGGCCAGCATGGCCGCCTCGGAGGCGTTGAGCTTGCTGACGTCCTTGCCGTAATACGCTTGCGCGGCCCGCTGGATGCCGTAGGTGCCGCGCCCGAACCAACTGGTGTTGAGGTAGCCCTCGAGGATCTTGTCCTTGCTCATCTTGTTGTCGAGCTTGAGGGCGATCATCGCTTCGGTGAATTTCCGGGTAATGGTCCGGTTCTGCGTAAGATAAACGTTCTTCACGTACTGCTGAGTGATGGTGGAACCACCTTCGGTGTCCCCCTGACCCACCGTGCGGTACAGAGCCCTGGTGAGGCCTTTGACGGAAACACCCGGATCCGTATAGAAATTCTGGTTCTCCGCCGCGAGCACGGCCCAGCGGACGTCCTCGGGTATGTCCTTCAACGGCATCGCCTGCCGCTGCACCCACCCGGTGCGCGCCATCGGCGTGCCGTCGGACCAGAAGTAGACGTTGTCCTGCTGCGTGGCGTACGTGTTGAGGTTGCTCGGTATGTCGGTGAGCGCGTACGCGGTGAAGAGGAACGCCCCGAGGAGGCTGAACGCTCCCAGGATTCCGCCGATCCACTGGCGCCAGGAGGGTATCCAGCGCCGCCACCCGGTGCGATTGGGCCGGGGGTAGAGAGGCTTGAGACGGCGTGCGTACGGCGCGAGCCGGCGGGCGTACGGGGCCAGCGGCGCGAGCGCCCGCGCCAGCGGCACCGTGACGCGCTCCTGGGCCGAGGGCCGGGCACTGCGCCGGCGCTCGGCCCGGCCGCCCCCGGCGACCGGCTCGGGCGGCGGCACCCGCAGTTGCATGGTCTCGTCCGCTCGTGGAGCGCCGACCCTCAGGAAGAGGGTCTCGTCGCCGTCGAACGAGCCCTCGTCACGACCGCCCCTTTTCCCGGGCCGGTCCTCCCCCTGCGACGCCTCGGTCACGGCGCCCCTTTCTACGTGCTTGATCTTGCTCGCGCGGGTGAACTGAACAACCTCGCAGCGGCATTCACAAGTTATCAGCGAAACTTTCGATTCCCGCGCACACGTGTCCGATGAAATGCAACACTCATGAAACATTGAGTCGTGGCCGCACTCACTCCGGCAGGCCCCCGCAGGCGTCGGCGCCCGCCTCGTCGGCCGCGGCGAAACGGTCAAACCATCGCCAACGGCGCACTTGTCGCGAGGGTCCGGTCGGCGGGCGCGGCGTCGCGCTTCCGCACGCCGTTGCCCGGACGGCAGGCAGGGAAAGGGTCTCTCCCGAGAACGGCGAGTGGGGAGATCCGGCATGGCCGGTGAGTTCCAGCGGAACAAGCTCCGGGCGATGTTCGACGCGTTCGACGCGGACGGCAACGGCTACCTTGAGCAGCAGGACTTCGAAGCGCTCACCGCCAGGTGATGCCGTACGCCGCGGGTGGCCGGGGAGCCGGCGCCGGCAGGGCGGGTGGAGAACGTGATGATGGGCTGGTGGGGCGCCTCGCGGCGGCAACCGGCCCGGGCGGCGCCGCCCGGATCGACATGGACGGGATTCTCGGCGTGGCCGATCGGCTGCCCGCCATGCGCGCGGAGACGACGGCCACGCCGACGTCGTCTTCGACGCCGTGGACGACGACCGGGACTGCCGGATCTCGCGGACCGAACACCGGCGGCTCATCCACGCCTGGCACGGTCGGCCCGTCGAGACCGCAGACGTCTTCGACCACCTCGGCCAGGACGGCGACGGCTGTCTCTCCCGCTCCGAGTGCGCATTCCTGTGGACGCAGTTCTGGACGAGCGACGACCCGGGGGACCCCGGCAACCTCATGTGCGGTCCGCTCGGCGGTGGGGTGGCCCGGAGCCGCACGCCACCCCACGCCGTGGCACGCGGGGCTCCGCCGTCGTGCACACGGAACCCCGCGTGTCCAAGGGCCGCGGTCAGGCCGTGTGCAGGGTCAGGCCGTAGCGGTTCAGGATCTCGTTGACCGGCTGGAACCAGGTCTCGCCGCCGCCGGAGCAGTTGCCCCAGCCGCCGGAGGTGACGCCCTGGGCCTGGTCACCGCTGATGAAGGAGCCGCCGGAGTCACCGGGCTCGGCGCAGACGCTCGTCTTCGTCACCTCGTGCACGGCACCCTGGCTGTAGTTGACGGTCTCGTTCAGGGCGAGCACCGTGCCGCAGTGCCAATGGGAGGTCGATCCCGAGCGGCAGATCGAGGAGCCGGGGGGCGCGACGGCCGAGCCACGCACGAGCTGGTCGGACACCTGACCCCAGCCGAGGACGACCGGAACCGTCCACCAGCCGCTGCCGACGCTCACCCAGGCGTAGTCGTTGTCCGGGAACGAGGAGCCCTGGAAGGTGCCGATGTAGGAGTGGTCCCAGCCGCTGACTCCGGCGCCCGGCTGTCCGCAGTGCCCGGCGGTCACGAAGCCGCCGTACACCGAGAAGCCTATGGAGCAGCGGACGTTGCCCGTGTAGTAGGGGTCGCCGCCGACGGTGCCGGCGGCGAAGGTCCGCGGGGCCGCGGAGACGGTCCCGACGGTGACGGGGCCCGCCTTCCGGGCTCGTGACAGGAAGCGCCGGACATCGTTGTCAGCACGTCGGCCGCGCACGATGTCGACCACCACCGTGTTGGCCCTGGGGTCGACGCGCCAGCTGCTGACCCCCGAGGGGGCCGGGAGCCGGTCGATGCGCGCCTTGACGGCCTTCAGTCGCCGGGCGCTGTGGGCGACCGTGCGGACGTCGGCTCCCGCCGCCTCGATCGCCCGGACGGTTGCCGTGGGGGCGTTGGGTGTGAGCGCCACCGCGAGCCGTCCGCGCGTGGCGTCGTACCAGGATCCTCCGTAGGTGTTCGCGGCGATTCGGCGCACCTTCGGGTCGAGGGCGGAGGCAGCCTTCTCCGACGCCAGCCGCGTCTCGGCCTGCTTCCTGGTGAGACCGAGATCCCTGCTCATGGCGGCCACGATCGAGTCGGACGCCGGCTTCGGGGACGGGGTGGGGAGGGCTCGCTCCGGCGCGGGCCTGGCCGCCGCGGCGGGGAACGCGCTCGCCGCGCCCCATCCTCCGACGGTCAGGAGTGCGGCCAGGACCACGTGCACAAGTCTGCGTTCGCTCATGGGGGGTTGCCCTTCGTCGTTCGAGTGGGGGGCGGGACAGTGGTTCGTGAGAGCGCTCTCATGCTTGGCTGGGGCAGAGCGTAGCCACGCCGGAAAGTCAGGTCCATGCCAACGCGGGCAAAATCCGACGACGCCTCAGGCGGACGGCGGGGCGCGGACGCGGCAGGGCCCCGCGCGCGCGGGGCCCTGCTGTGTGGTGCGGATGGTCGGTCAGCGCAGGTAGGTGTCGCACAGGGTGCCCGCCTCGGCGGGAGCGGCGGGCTGGTGGGCCAGGCGGCACACGGTGCGCATGTCGTCGGTGGTGCCCGGCCGCGGGGTGCGGGGGCGGGCCGGGTGGGGACGCGGGACGCGGTGGCGGTGCTCGGCCGCGTCGGGGCGGTGGGGTGCCGTGCGGTGCCGCGGCGCGGACCGTACCGGCATGCGGGGGTGCGGGTGCGGGGCGGGCCTCGCCGGGCGGTGCCGGGCGCCCTGGCGGCGGGCGGGCTGCTTCGGCTTGGCGTCGGTGCCGGTGTCGACGAGGGCACCGCGGGCGGGGGCCTGGCCGACGGACGCGACGGCGGGCGACGGCGCACGGACGGTGGCGGCCTCCATGGCCGAGGGCGAGGTCCGGTGGGCGGGGATGTGGACGCAGCCCGCGGTGAACAGCAGGGCGGCGAGCGCGGTGAGAACGCGGAACTGGTGGTGCATCCCCTCAGGGTGGCGGCGCGGCGGGCACCACCGTGGGCCGCCTCGCGGGTGATCACCGGCACGGGTGACGCGGCCGAACGCGGGGATGATCGCACCGCCCGTTCCGCCGGGCGGTCGCGGGGAGTTCCTGAAGCGAGAGAGGATCGAATCCCTCGGGGCGGGGACACCACGTCTCCGGGCCCGCACGCCGCACGGCGGCCACCCTTGCGAGGGGTGACCGCCGTGCGACGGTTCCGGGACGGTCGTGTCCCGGGTCCGGCCGTGCCGGTCGTCGCGGGGGACGTTCAGTAGCGCAGACGCTTGGCCCGCACCAGCATGAACAGGCCCGAAAGGGCGAGCAGCACGCCGATGGCCGCGGGCCACAGTTGTGCGCCCGTCTCCGCCAGGCTGCCCCGGGACGCCTGGGGTTCGGTCTGCGCGCCCGCCGGCGACGGGTAGGCGGCGGCGGAGGCCTGGTCCGAAGCCGACGAGGCGGGCGCGGAGGAGCCGGATGCGGAGGCTGCCGGGGCCGGCGCGGAGTCAGCCGAAGTGGACCGGGGCTCGGCCGACTTGGCCGGTGTGGCCTTGTCGCCCTTGTCGTGCTTGGTGGTGCGGCCGGGCGAGGTGGACGCCTCGGTCCTGGGCGCCTGGCCGTCCGCGGAGGCCGTGGGCGCGGCGGTTCCGTCGCCGCCGGGTGCCGTGGTGTTGTCGTCGCCGGGTGCCGCCGTGTCGCCGTCGCCCGGTTCGCCGGTGGCGTCGTCGCCGGGTCCGGCCGTGGCACCGGAGCTCGCGGTGGGCGTCGCCGTCGCCCCGTCGCCGGGACCCGCCGTCGGCGACGCGGTCGAATTGCCGCCGTCACCGGTGCCGTTGCCAGCGCCGTCGCCGTTGTCACCGCCGTCGCCGCCGTCCGGACCGCAGGTGCGGCCGGAGTTGATGCAGTCGACCATCTTGCCCATCAGGTCCTCGTCGAAGACGTTGATGAAGTCGCCGTGGTCGGTGACGGGCTTGTGCAGCTGCTCCGGGAAGGAGTCCACCGCGAACAGCGGTACGGTACGGCCGCCGTCCTGGACGCTCGGCGCGTCGATGTCGTAGACGATCCGCTGCACCAGCTGGGGTATCGCCCGGAAGCCGGCCGGGCAGGCGCCGTCGGCGCCCGTGAAGGCCACGTGGGTGCGGTGGTTGGCGCTGTCGATGTTGCGGCCGTCCCAGCAGCTCTGGAACCGGAAGGTGCGGACGACGTCACTGCCCTGCGGGCACAGCGGGTACTTGTCCTTCAGCTGCCGGTTCTCGAAACCGGTGCAGCTCCAGGACGCGTTCGCGTTGCCGGGGCCGTTGACGAACGCCTTGGCGTCGCCGGTGATGATGCGCAGCAGGCGCGGCATCGCCGTGACCTTCTCGCGCGGGTTGCCCACGAACGTCAGCGTCACCTGCTTGGGCGTGACGATCTTGCCCGCGTTGCCCTCCGTGCCGCCGCCCGGCGACCCGGCGTCGCGCTCCTGGGTGCCGTTCTGCAGGCGTATCACGGGCCAGTAGTAGGTGGACTTGTCGCCCTGGTCCACACAGCTCGTCTTGGCGTCGGCGAGGTCCTCGTCGCTCGCGAAGGCGGTGTTGCTCTGGTTGCCGATGTAGTCGTGGAAGTGGTGGGCGCCGTTGGTGACTCCCGGAGCGACGATGACGTTGTCCGAGTTGAACAGGCCGTTCGCGTTGACGCCGCAGTCGGAGGCGAAGGAACCGCGCGAGGCGCCGGACTGCTGGGGCGGGTTCTGCGCGTCGGGCTGTACGGAGGTGATGTCGACGTAGTCGGAGACGACGGGGCCGTTGCCGCCCTGTCCCGCGCCGCCCGGCGCCTGGCTCTCCCCGCCCTGCTGGGATCCCGCGCTCGGGGCGGCGGTCGCCCCGTCGCCGTTGCCGCCGCCCTCGCCGGGCCGCAGGGTGCAGCCGGCCAGGTCGTCCAGGCCCTCGGAGCGGTCGCCCGCGCGGTCGATGGCGTCGGCCATCCTGCCGATGGTCTCCGCCCGCTTCTCCTTCAGCGGGTTCATGATGGAGTCGTCGACGGAGTCGGCGTCCTGACCGCCGGCCTGTCCCGCGGCGCGGAGCTGCTGGTAGGCCGCCGCCGTCTGCTGGTCCAGCGCGGCGAGTTGACGGTCGACGTCCTCACGGGCCCCGTCCGGTACGTCCGTGAGCCGGCTGCCGACATCGGGGCAGTCGATGGTCGCCATGCCCGACGAGAGAACCTGTCCCGAGGTGGTGGTGGAGCCGTCGCCCCAGCCTTCGGAGGCCGAGGCGTAGACGTTGGCCGCCACGAGCCCGCCTCCGCCCAGCATCAGGGCGACCGCTGCGAAGGTCGCGCGTCGTGCGCCGGTCGGGCGTCTGCGCCTGTTGCGTACCAAGGTCGTCCCCTGTGTCTCATCGCCGGTCTCGGGCATGGAGTTCCCCCGAGCCTCATACGGAGGACGGTGCCACTGTGTTCAACCGAATCGCGAATTCACCGGGATCTCACAGGAAAACGTGAGGCACATCTCTTCCCGGTCGAACGTCGTCACGAACATCACGAATACGTATCGGACATTCCACACCTCAACCTTCACACGAGGTACACACGTTGGCTAGGTTGACGCGAGGCCGCCCGGCTGAGCCCCGGCGAGCCGCCGTGTGGTCCGGCGCCGGGTGCTCGACGGGTCGGGCGGGACGGCCCAACTGCCCTGCGGGGCAACTGCCCTGCGGGGCAAGGAAGGAGCACGTCTTCCATGGCGCCGGAGAACCGCGACGAGGTTCGGCAGCGGATCGATTCCCTCTACGACCGGGCGGAGAACGCGACCGGGAACTTCAACGCGACCCGGGCCATGGCGGCCCGCACGCGGTCCCGGGGCGTTCCGCTGGCCAAGCGGCGGGGGTCGTCCGGCCAGGATCCCGCGCACGACGCGGTGGCCCGGCAGTGGTTCGACGGGGTACGCGCCACACTCGGTCCGACCGTCCCCGCCGTCCTGCCCGCCGACCGGCTGCCCGCCGCGCCCGCGCGTCCGCGCGACGGGATGGGCGGTCTTCCGGGGGCCGACCGGGAGAGCCGCGCGCTCACGGGCGGCGACCGGAGGGAACTCGCTCTTCCGGGTCCCGACAGGGAAGTCCTCGCTCTTCCTGCCGGCGACAGGGAGGCTTTGGCCCTTCCGGCAGGTGGAGGGGACTCCCTCGGGCTGCCGCCGGGCGAGGGCGTGGACGCCGTCGGCCTCGCCGGCGGCGGAGGGGAGGTCCGGGCCCTGCCCGCCGGTGACCGGCGGACTGCGGAGACGGATGGCCCGGCTCTCCTGCTGTCCGACACCCTCCTCCCGCGCGACGGCCGCGCGACGGCCGCCCTGACGGCCGGTCCGGCGACGGAGCCGCCCGCGTTCCCCCGGCAGGCCACGGAGAGCGTCCGGACGGCGGTGCCCGTTGTCCAAACCGTCCAACAGCCTTACTTCGCGGATGACTTGCCCGGCGGAGGTGCGGGCTGGGTACCGGACCCCGCCTGGGCACACTCCTCTTCCTACGCCGGTGCACAGCAACTGGCCGAGCCGCCCTCGGGCCAGGCCGCGCAGACGGCCCAGCCGGCTCAGGCGGAGCAGTGGCGGCAGCCCGCGTGGGAGGCACCCGGTCCGGCGGCGGCCGCCCTGGCGATGCCGGCCGCGGGAGTGCGGACCATGCCCACGGCGACCCCCGTGACCGACACCGGCTCCTTCACCTACCCACCGGCGCCCACCGGCGTCACGGACACCGGGTCCTTCACCTACCAGCCCGCCCCCGCCGTCACGGACACCGGGTCCTTCACCTACCCACCGGCGCCCACCGCCGTCACGGACACCGGGTCCTTCACCTACCCGCCCGCCCCCGCCGTCACGGACACCGGGTCCTTCACCTACCCGCCCGCCCCCGCCGTCACGGACACCGGGTCCTTCACCTACCCGCCCACATCCGCCGCGCCCTTCGCCGACACCGGCGCCGCCGCCTACTCACCCGCGCCCCTCACCGACACCGGGTCCCTCACCTACCCGGTAGCGCCCACCCCTGTCGTCGACACCGGCTCCTTCGCCCCTCTCTCGGACACCGGCTCCTACACCGCCCCGGTGTCCCCGGCCGCCGACCCGCTCCCGCTGCCCGTGCCCGTCCCCGAGTCGCCGCGCGCTCTCCGTGCCGCGAAGGCCATCGCGTTCGCCCGGGCGCAGGTCGGCAAGCCGTGCGTCTGGGGAGCGACCGGACCCGATTCCTACGACTGTTCCAGCCTCACGCTGGCCGCGTGGCGGGCGGCCGGTGTCGCGCTGCCGCGTGCCGCGCACCAGCAGGCCCTGGCCGGCGCTCCGGTCACGCTCGCCGGGATCGAACCCGGTGATCTCGTCCTCTTCTTCGACGACGACCGGCACGTGGGCCTGCACGTCGGCGACGGCATGATGGTCCACGCCCCCGGACCGGGGTCGACCATCCGCGAGGAGTCGATCTACGGCGCCGGGGAGGCGGCGATCCACCGCGTCGTCCGGCCGGCCTGACCGGGATCAGTCCCGGCGCCGCCGGACGCGCCGGGACTCGTAGTGGTCGAGGAGGGTCTTCTCCACCGGCCGGTAGGTGAGGCCCAGTTCGTCGATGCCGCGACGGTTGTCGACCCGGAAGCGGATGCCGAGGTGCCCCCGGATGTAGTCCTGGGTGAGGCCGAAGGCGGGACCCAGGATCCGCACGGGCCAGTGCGGCAGCACGGTGCGGGGCAGCCGCAGGTCGCGGGGGTGCCGGGCGCGGATGATGCGGGACATCTCGTGGAACGACGTCATGGTGTCGTTCGCGACGATGTACCGCCCGTGCGCCGCGGGGTTCTCGGCGGCCGCGATGTGCGCGTCGGCGACGTCCCGGACGTCCGCCGTGGTGAAGCTGAAGTCGGGGGCGCCGTAGCAGAAGTAGCCGCGGAACAGCTCGTCGAGCAGGAAGAGACTGCCCGAGTCCGACGCGGGGGTGAACGACGGGCCCAGGATCAGTCCGGGGTTGACGGACACCATGCGCCAGCGGTCCTGTGCCGCCTCGGCGTCCCACGCGGCGCGCTCCGCCATGGTCTTGGCGTAGTGGTAGGGGTTGTTCTCCACCGTGCTGGTGCTGTTGACGTACCGTTCCGACAGCACCTGGCCGTCCATCGCGCGGACGTCGGCGTAGTCGCCGAAGATCGCGCCCACGGTGGAGGTGAACACCAGGGTCCGCACCTCGGGGGTGCGTTCGACGGCGGCCAGGACGTTGCGGGTGCCGAGCAGCGCGGGCTCCACGACGTCCCGTCGTCCGTCCCTGATGCGCTCGGGCATGAGGAACGGCGAGGCCACGTGGAAGACGGCGGAGCAGTCGCGGAAGGCCGGGTCGAAGGAGCCCTCCGTCAGCAGGTCGGCCTCGAACAGCCGCAGCCGGCCGGGGAACGCCTCCTGGAGCTCCCACAGCGGGCGCACCTTGGGTCCGTCGGAGGCCCGCCGCACGGTGGCCCGTACCTCGTAGCCTCGTTCCAGCAGACGCCGTACCAGATGACTGCCGACGAATCCGCTGCCGCCCGTCACCGCCGCGATCGTCGCCGTGTCCTCGCCCACGGTCCCCGCCCCCTTCCGGTCGGCCGCCGCCGTTCGCCGCATCGAGGGACAGGCTGGCGCACGGGCCCGCGCGAGGGAACAGGGAGAGAGGCTCCGCATCGGCTCGCGCCCATAAGGCACTCCTGGGCAGGGCATAAGATCGCCTTATGAGGTCATAGACCGGACCCCCGTACTAACTTAGGGCTGCCTTAGTTTAGGCTTCCCAGTCGAGACGCCTGTCGCACGCTCGAAGGGAACCTGATCATGCCGCGCCCGCTGCGGGTAGCCATCGTCGGAGCCGGCCCCGCCGGGATCTACGCCGCCGACGCCCTGCTCAAGTCCGAGGTGGCCGCCGACCCCGGTGTGTCCATCGACCTCTTCGAGCGGATGCCCGCCCCGTTCGGCCTGATCCGGTACGGCGTCGCACCCGATCACCCGCGTATCAAGGGCATCATCACCGCCCTGCACCAGGTGCTGGACAAGCCGCAGATCCGCCTCTTCGGCAACGTCGACTACCCGACGGACATCAGCCTGGACGACCTGCGCACCTTCTACGACGCGGTGGTCTTCTCCACGGGCGCGACGGCCGACCGTGAGCTGGCCGTCCCGGGCATCGACCTGGACGGCTCCTACGGCGCCGCCGACTTCGTCCTGTGGTACGACGGTCACCCGGACGTGCCGCGCACCTGGCCGCTGGAGGCCGAGAAGGTCGCCGTGCTCGGCGTCGGCAACGTCGCGCTGGACGTCGCCCGCATCCTCGCCAAGACCGCCGACGAGCTGCTCCCGACCGAGATACCCCCGAACGTCCACGACGGCCTGAAGGCCAACAAGGCACGGGAGATCCACGTCTTCGGCCGCCGCGGTCCGGCGCAGGCGAAGTTCAGCCCGATGGAACTGCGCGAGCTGGACCACTCCCCCAACATCGAGGTCATCGTCGACCCCGAGGACATCGACTACGACGCCGGCTCGATCGAGACCCGGCGCGGCAACAAGCAGGCCGACATGGTCGCCAAGACGCTGGAGAACTGGGCGATCCGGGACGTCGGCGACCGCCCGCACAAGCTGTTCCTGCACTTCTTCGAGTCGCCGACCGAGATCCTCGGCGAGGACGGCAAGGTCGTCGGCCTGCGCACCGAGCGCACCGCGCTGGACGGCACCGGCAACGTCAAGGGCACCGGCGAGTTCAAGGACTGGGACGTCACCGCCGTCTACCGGGCCGTCGGCTACCTCTCCGACAAGCTGCCCAAGCTGCCCTGGGACATCACTTCGGGCACCGTGCCGGACGACGGCGGCCGCGTGATCGAGGAGGGCGGCGGCCATCTGCAGTCCACCTACGTCACCGGCTGGATCCGGCGCGGCCCGGTCGGTCTGATCGGTCACACCAAGGGTGACGCCAACGAGACCGTGGGCAACCTGCTCGACGACTACGCGGGCGGCCGTCTGCACACGCCGGCCTCCCCGGAGCCGGAGGCCGTGGACGCCTTCCTCGCCGAGCGCGGCGCCCGCGTCACCACCTGGGACGGCTGGTACAAGCTGGACGCCGCCGAGCGGGCGCTCGGTGCACCGCAGGGCCGCGAGCGCGTGAAGATCGTCGAGCGCGAGGACATGCTGCGGGAGAGCGGGGCGTAACTCCCCGGTCCCGTCGAGCCCGGAGGGGGCCGGTGCCGAAGGGCGCCGGCCCCCTCGCCCTGTCCGGAACCGCACACCCCGGCCCGCGCGGACACCCAACAGACCGCAGGGGCCGCCCTGTTAGGGTCCTTCGATGTTCTCCCTCCGTGAGCCCGTCTTCTTCACCCGGCTGCGCGGGGCGCGGCGGGTCCTCGTCGCCGGCGCGGGCGGCGGCTTCGACGTCTACGCCGGACTGCCCCTCGCCCTCGCGCTGCGGTCCGCCGGCGCCGAGGTCCATCTGGCCAACCTGTCCTTCGCCGACCTGTACGGCCTCGATCTCGACCACTGGGTCGCGCCGGACGTCGCGGCCGTGGGTCCCGGAACCCCGCTGCGCGGCGACTACTTCCCCGAGCGGTCGCTGGCCCGGTGGCTCCGCTCGCGGGACCTGCCGGACACCGTGTACGCCTTTCCGCAGACCGGTGTGCAGCCGCTGCGCGCCGCCTACCGGGCGCTGCTGGAGCATCTGGGCGGGGTGGACGCGGTCGTGCTGGTGGACGGCGGTACGGACATCCTGATGCACGGGGACGAGCACGGGCTCGGCACCCCGGAGGAGGACATGGCGAGCCTGGCGGCCGTCGCCGGGCTCGACGAGGTCCCTGAGCGGCTCGTGGCGTGCCTCGGTTTCGGCGTGGACGCCCATCACGGCGTCAACCACTCGCTGGTGCTGGAGAACCTGGCCGCCCTGGACCGCGCGGGCGGCTACCTGGGGGCCTTCTCCCTCCCCCGCGAGAGTCCCGAGGGCGCCGCCTACCTCGACGCGGTGGCCCACGCCCAGCAGGCCCACGCCACCCACCCGAGCATCGTGCACGGGTCCGTCGCGGCCGCGGTGCGCGGGGAGTTCGGCGACGTGCGGTTCACCGAGCGCACCCGTGGCACCGAGCTGTTCGTGAACCCGCTGATGGCGATGTACTTCTGCGTCGACCTGCCGGCGCTGGCACGGGCCAACCTCTATCTCGGCCGGCTGGAGGAGACGGTCCTGATGCGCCAGATCAGTACGGCCGTCTCCGGCTTCCGCGACGAGCTGCCGCGGCAGCGGCCGCCCCGGGCGTTCCCGCACTGAGCAGGCGGCGGCCCACGCATCCCCGTCAGCGCCGGGCGAGCTCCCGGCCGCCCACCACCGCGAGCGCCGCGACGAGCAGGGCGAGCGCCGCCGTCTGCCCGAGGCCGCCGCCGACCAGCGGACCGGCTCCGGGCACGTGCAGCCAGGGCCGGAGCGCCGCGAGCCGTACGGCCAGGATGAGCAGGCCGAGAGCGGCGAGGGCGAGGGCGGCGCCGGGCGGTGTGCGGTCCGTGCGGCGGGTGCGCCACAGGAGCCAGCCGACGGCGCCCACGACGAAGCCGGTGGCGGGTGCCCAGACGGCGTCGGCGGTGTACGGGAACAGGACGACGGACGCGCCCATCACCACACAGCAGGCCAGGTGGACCTGCCCGGGCGAGCCCAGCGGCGGACGGGTGGGCGGCGCGTCCCGGTGCTGGGCGGCGCACAGGGTGAGCGCCGACAGCCAGGCGAGCAGCGCGGCGGCCGTGCCGTACAGCGGGTCCGGCGGCACCGTGTCGCCCACCAGTGGACCGAGCAGCGGCCAGAGGGTGGGCAGGGCGGCGCCGAGCGCGGCGGACCGGGCGAGGCGCGGGCGGTCGTGCACCAGGGCGAACCAGGCGACCGCCCACAGCAGGGGCAGCGTCCAGGTGAACACGGCGGACACCGTGGCGGACGGGCCGCGGCCGGTGAACCCGGTGAGGAACAGGTGCCGGCTTTCGGCGCCCCGGGTGAACGCCCAGGTCAGCTCCAGTACCCGGTCGACGACCGCGGCGGCCGCCTGGAGCAGCACGGCGAACAGCGCGAAGTGGCGGGCACTCGAACCGAGGAGGACGTACCGGCGGGGCGCGTCCGGGCCGCCCAACCTGCTGCGCACCGCGAGGGCCGCGACGCTCGCGACCTCGCCGAGGGTGGGCCGGCTCTGGTCCTGCGTGGCCCGGTCGATGTCCCACAGGTACGTTTCGACCATCTCCTCCTCCCGTTCACGCCGGTAATAGGCGGGGAGCAGGCGCAGGACGGCGCGGTAGCGGGCTTCCAGGAGCGTGGTCATGCGCAGCCTCCCGCGAGTCCGGGTGCCGTGGGGGGTCCCGGCCGGGACGGGCCCCCGGAGTTCGGAGCGGCGTCGGTGCCGGCGCGGCGGCCCTCGGCGATGCGCCGCTTCGCGGCCCCGGCGCCGGCGGCCATCCGTTCGGCCTCGGCGTCAAGGGCGGCCACCCCGTCGTCGGTGAGCCGGTAGTAGCGCCGCAGCCGGCCCTGCCGGACCTCCTCCCGGTCCAGCACGGTCAGGCCGTCCGCACTGAGCCGGTCCAGCACGCCGTACAGGGTGCCGACCCTCAGCTGCACCTCCCCGTCGGACAGCTCCTCGACCTCGCGCAGGATGCCGTAGCCGTGCCGCGGCTGGTCGGCGAGCGCCGTGAGCACTAAGAACGCCGCCCGGGTCATGCTCTTCGGTGTCATGCGACCAGAATATATCGGCTGCCGATATATATCGCGCGATGTGGGGTCGCGAACGGGGTCCGCCCCAAGCGGATGGACGGGCGGGCCCCGTCCGCTCGGTCATTGTGGGCGCCGCACCTGCCCGCGGCCACGGGTGAACGGTGGTCACCCGACGCACCCCGCGCGCACCCCGAGTGTGCCGCGCGCGTCCCGTGCGCGGGGCGCTCGAAATCCGCCACGCGCCGCTTCCGGGCCCCCGCCGACGTTTCGCGGCGCGAAGTGGTGATACTGGGAGGCGCACCCGCCCCCATCAGCAGATTGGCTCATGTCGAACTCCGCCGCCGACCACGCCACCATCCCGCAGACCCTCTGGGCGGCCCGCGGCCGCCATACCGGTCCCGCTCCCGAGGACGTCCTCCGGCGCACCCTGCGCCGGCACAAGGAGAGCGGGGACATCGACGACTTCGCCGAACCGCCCGTGCCGGAGGACGCGGCCCGCAGAGTCTTCGAGGCGCGCTGGCGGGTCGGCGGCACGGTCACCGTGCGGGCCCGCCTGACCCTCGTACCGCCCGTGGGCCCGCCGCAGGGCCACGAGTGGCGGCTCGTCGCCGAGGCGGAACACCCCTGGGACGAGTCCTGGCCCTCGCCGGCCACCCTGTTCTGGCCCGAGAGCGGGCCGGGCGAGGGGGACGACGGCTCCTGGGACCACGCCGGTGTCGCCGGCGTGCACCTCCGGCAGGTCAACGCCCTGCCCGCCGACGACAAGGAGATGCGCCGGCGGCTGCGGGACGCGGCCCGTGAGGCCTGGTGCGTCAACGTCGTCGTGCACGAGGCGATGACCCCGGACGAGCGGGGCCGGCTGCCGCTCGCACAGCTGCTGCCGCCCGGTCTGCGGCACCGGGTGTTGGAGCACCGGGCCGCCCCGCACCAGCTGCGCGCCGTCAACTGGGCGTTGAAGGACTTCGGCGTGGAGGTGCCGCGCGGCGGCGCCGTACTGCTGCCGCCGGACCCGGCCCCCAAGGAGTACGACGGCGGGGCGCACCGGGTGCGCAACCTCTTCCTGGACGGTTCCGAACCCGTGGAACTCGTCGCGGCCCTGCGGGACTTCGTCGCCCTGCCCCGGCCTCTGCCCCGGGACGCGGAGGAGGCGCTGACCGACCTGCGCGACAACTGGACCCTGATGACGCTTCAGGAGCAGCTGGAGCACGAGCGCGGGCTGGTCGCCATGTACGCCGAGGCACTGGAGGCGATGGCGAAGTCGCGGGACCTGTACAAGCAGGCCGCCGAACAGGCCCTGGAGGCACTGTCCGCCTACCGGGACGTCCCGGCCCCGCTGCCGCCGCAGCGGCCCGCCGCCCGAACGCCCGCCGCCCTGCAGCAGTTGACGCGAACCTTCGAACGGCTGAAGTCCGGCGTGAAGGGCACCCGTACCACGACGCCCGAACCCGAGGCCGCGCCGGACGTCGCACCGGACGACTCGCCGGCCGGACAGGCGCAGGCACTCGCCGAGGCCGCCGCCACGGTCGACGTGGACGACGCCGACGGTACGGAGAACACGGACGGTACGGACAAGGCAGGCGCGGACCGGACGGCGTAGTCCGCCGGTGGACGGACCACCGCCGAAGGAGGAGGCCCGATGGACACCACCACGACCCTGATCGTGGTCGCCGCCGCCGTCGCGGCGGTGCTGCTCGCGGTGGCCGTCGGCCTGCTGGTGCGGCTGGTGCGGGCGCGGCGCACCCTGCGGCGGGCCGGGCTGCCGACGGGACCCCGCTGGGTCTTCTGGGGCGCGGTCGCGTACCTGCTGCTGCCCACCGACCTGCTGCCGGACCCCGTCTACCTGGACGACATCGGCGTCCTGCTCCTCGCGCTGCGCAGTCTGCGCGCGGCCCGTCCCCTGCCGCCGGACGTCACCGGCGCCTGATCGCCGGCCGGCGCGCCGTACGCCGGCGCCCGGCCCGCCCCACAGGGGCCGGCCGGGCGCGGACGGAAGGGGTCATCGGCTGCCGTCGGACTCTGCGCCGCCGGTCGTCAGCGCGGCCGCCAGGACGGCCAGCGCCGCCAGCGCGGCCGCCGCGGCCGCGGTGCCGGCGAGCCAGGAGGGGGCCAGGGTCCCGTCCCACAGCCGGGAGATGCCGCGCGGGCCGAACCGCCCCGCGAGCAGCTGTCCGACGGCGAGCACCGCGGTGACGCCGACGGCGGCCGTCGCCGCCACGAGCCGGGCCTGCGCCGCCCGCGCGGGCAGGGTGAGGGCCAGCAGCATGCACAGTGCCGCGACGACGATCGTGCTGCCGAGGACGCCCTGGGACAGTCCGGTCCAGTAGCGCGGGGCGTGCGCCACACCGCACAGGAACACCAGCAGCGCGGCGCCCCGGGCGGTCCACAGAGGGGCGGGGATGGTCCGGTCGTCCGGGGAGCCGCTCGCGGCGCGGTCCCTCGGGGCGCGGTCCCTGGCGGGCCGGTGCCGCAGGGAGCGGACCGTCACGGTGAGGGACTTGGCGGGCCGGGGCTGCTCGGCCCCGGGTTCCGCCGGCCGGGGCGGGGCGTCGGCCTCCTGGGGTGCGGGTACGGCCGCGGCCGCCGCGACGGCGAACGTGGGCAGGTGCCGGGTCTGCTCGGGGGCCAGGGGCTCGGGCAGCGGGCTCTCCTGCCGGGTCCGCTCGGCGGCCAGCCGGCTGATCAGCTCGGCGAGTTCCTCGACCGGCCGGCTCACCGCGGCCGCCCGCACGGCCGCCTGCCCGCAGCGGCGCTCCACCGGATTGCGGTGCAGCAGCTGCATCAGCAGGGTGACGTCCTCCAGGGAGCGGCGCTCGGCGGCGGCACGGATCACCTGGTCCGCGCTGTCGGACTCCCGGGACGGCTCGGTGAGCAGGGCCACCAGACGGGTGACGTCCTCCACGGACCGGTCGACCCCGGCCGCACGCAGTGCGTCGGCCGCGGTCCGGGCGTGTTCCGGCGAACGCTCCAGCAGCGTGATGAGCTGTGCGACGTCCTCCACGGGGCGGTCGGCGACGGCCGCGTGGACCAGCTGGTGCAGCGGATCGCCGGGGAGCGGGTCCTCCGGGTGGAGGACGCCCGGGAGCTGCTCCGGCGCCGGTGCCGGCCAGCCGAGCAGCTGGGGATACGGCGTGGGGACGCCGGTGCCGGCCGGTGCGGGCGATATGAGGGAGTCGTCGGGACGAGGGGACGAAGAGCGGGTGGTCATCTCGGCTCCAGGGGAGGATGCGACCGCACCGGCGCCCCCGCGTGCGGCGCGCGGCATTACGTGTCCATTACTAGGAGCGGGCACGTGGCCCCGCCACCCGGACGCGGCAGCGGTGTGAGCCCGTCGGGGTGAGCCTGCGGGCCAGGCGGACTCAGCGCGAACGCAGGGTCTGCGACGGGAGTTCACCGAACCGGGCGCGGTACTTGTCGGCGAAGCGGCCCAGGTGACCGAAGCCCCAGCGGTAGGCCACGTCGCTGACGGTCGTGGCCGCCGGGTCGGCGCGGAGCAGCTCGTCGCGGACCCGTTCCATGCGGACCTCCCGCAGATACCCCATGGGGGTGGTGCCGGTCTGGCGGCGGAACACCTCCTGGAGCCAGCGCGCGCTCACACCGCCGACCTCGGCGAGTTCCGTGGTGGTGAACGGGTGTTCGGGGCGGCCGCGGATGACCTCGACCACGCGTTTGACCGGGCGTGCGAAGCCGTGCGGCGCCGGCCGGTCCAGGGCCTCCCGCCAGGGGTGTCCGGTGGCCAGGAGCAGCCCGGTGAGCAGCGAGTCCTGGAGTTCGGCGGCGAGCAGCGGCTGGCGCAGCAGCCCGTGGTCGTCGTCGATCTCGTCGGTGACGAGCCGGACGAGCCGCGCCCAGCTTCGGCCGGGTCCGGCGGTGAGGTCCATGGTGGGCGCGAGCCGCAGCGGGGCGCGCAGCGAGTCGCCGACGAGCAGCTCCAGGTGCCGGACCAGGGCCTCGGGGGCCACCTTGACGGCGAGCAGCCGACAGGAGCCGTCCCACCGCTCCAGGGTGGTCCGGCCCTCGGGCTGGAAGACCGCGGCCCGGTCCGGTGTGGCGAGCCGGGTCTGCTGGGCGCCCTGCCGCCAGGCCAGCCGGCCGGTCAGGGGCAGGTCCACGTGGTAGGCGCGGAGGTCCTCGAAGCGCATGCGGACGTCGGCGCCGCAGCACAGCTCGCCCACGGTGAACGGGCCGAGGCGGGCCATCGAGAAGTCGGTGTCGAGCGGGTGGCGGGAGTCCAGCAGATCGATGCGGGGGTCGTAGTACATCGTGCCGATCGCACTGCGCGCCTCGTCGAGATCGGCGGTGCGCAGCGCCAGTCGGGCGGGGGCCGGGCCGGTGCGGTCGCGGGACCCGGCCCGGGCGGGGGCCGGGCCGGTGCGTGCGGCGGACTCGGCGTTCTCGGCCACGGGTCGCGGCTCCTCTCGTCGCCCGGCGGCGCCCCACCGCTTCCGGGACGGCCGCCGGGCCCCGTACGGCATGGTCGTCGACCTCGTACCCGTGGGCGGGTCCGCGCCAACCGCGCTCCCCGCGCGGGTTTCGCGGAGACGGGACGGGCGTGTCTCCACGGACCGTGGTCGGCCGGGTGGCCGGATCGCGCCGGACGGTCGGCGGGTGCGTTCCGGACACCCGGCCTATGTCGCCGGGAGGTGGCGTTCGCCAATGCTTGAGCACATGAGTCACGAGGCGGCACCGGCCCGTTCCCTCGGGTTGCCACAGCCGCTCCACCGGTCTGGCGACCGGGCGACGGAGGAGGTCGGTCTTATGGCGATCCGTCTCACGTTCGTGTGCGCGCCCGGGGGTGACGCCACCCTGGGTCCACTCCTCGGTGACGCGCCGCTGAGCGAGCAGGGCCTGCGCATGGCTCGCGCCGCTCGTGCGGCCCTCCCCGCCCACGCGACGGCCGTCCGGGCGCCCTCGGTGCGCTGCGCGCAGACCGCCGACGCCTTCGGGGTGACGGCGGCGGCCGAGCCCGAGCTGCGCGACGTCGACCTCGGTGCCTGGTGCGGCCGTACCGTCGGCGACCTCGCGGCGACCGACCCCGACGGGTTCACCGCCTGGCTCACCGACCCGGACGCGGCACCGCACGGCGGCGAGTCCGTGCGCCGCTTCTGCCGCCGTACCGCGAACTGGCTGCGCGACCTGCCCTCCGACACCGGCTCCGCGCTGGCCGTCACCGAGGCGGCCGTGGTCCGGGCCGCGCTCATCCATGCGCTGGCCCTTCCGGAACGGAGCTTCTGGCACCTGGCCGTGCCGCCGCTGTCCGCGGCCACCCTCACCCGGCGCGGCGGTGGCTGGGACGTCGGGTTCGGCCATGTCACGCCCCGCAAGGACCAGCGATGGGTCCTCTCACGGTCGGCGACCCTGGTGTGCACCGACGGCGACCCGTTCGCCGCGACCGCCCGCGTGGGCGGCGAGCCCCGGCCGGGCATCTCCCGGGAAACGGTCCCCGCCGGCTCCGAATAGCCGCTGACCGGCGCTTTTGGTACGGCACCCGACACGGCCCGCGTTCCCGCCGCCGCCCCCGCGACGCGGGCCTGCCACTCCCCCTCCGCCCAGGTGCGTTCCGTGGGCTTCCTGGCGCATTCTTGCTGTGTCATCCTTCCGGAGGCGCACGGGACGAGGTAGGGCCGATGGCTGGGAGCGGCGAGCAGGAGGTCCGCACGCGGGCCCGGCTGGCCGCGCTGCTGAGTGACGCCTCGGCCGCCGCGCTCGGCGCGGCCGGCGGCCGGGTCGCGGGCGTGTACCTGCGTTCCAGCACCCCGCGCCTGCTGCGTCTGTCCGTGCTGGTGGGACTCCCCGGCCGGCTGTTCAGACCCTGGTGGCGGCTGCACGTGGACCGGCCCTTCCCGGTGGCCGACGCGTACCGGCTGGGCGTGCAGGTGTTGCTGCCGAACGCCACGGAGACGATGCGCAGGTACCCCCAGCTCGCGGCGGGTCTCCCCTTCCCCTTCGGCTCGGTGTACGTGCCGGTGCCGGGCGGGGACGAGCCGCTGGGCGTCCTCACGGTGCTGCGGCCGGCGATGACCGAGTCCGTGGACGAGCTGCTGGACCGGGAGCTGCTCGGGCGGCTGGCCGAAGGGCTAGGCGCCGAACTGCTCGGACTGGCCGACGGGGACCCGGACGCGGTCCTCTGGGACGGGGAGCCCCTGTGCGTGCGGCCGCCGGTGGCCCCGCCCGCGAGTGTCGCCGTGGGACGGTTCGACTGGAACCCGGCGACCTCCGCGGTCCGTGCGGACGACCGGCTGCACACGCTGCTCGGTCTGCGGCCCGGGGAGTTCGAGGGGACGGACAGCGCGCTCGCGGACGCCGTGGCCCCGGCCGACGCGCACCGGATCCTGGCCGCGCTGCGCGCGACCGCCGAGGGCAAACCACCGTGCGCCCCGCTCAGCCTGCGCTCGCCGGACGGCACACCGCGGCTGCTGGACCTCTGCCCGGCCGCGGACGAGGGTGCGGCGCCGACGGTCGGCGGAGTCGTCTTCGACCCGGGTCCGGCCGCCGCGGCGGAGGGCGCCGCGGACCTGCTGCCGCACGGTGTGCTCTGCCTGGACCGGCTGGGGCTGGTCGTGTACGTCAACGAGGCCGCGGCCGGGCTCCTGGGCCGCGCCCGGGACCAGCTGCTCGGGCGGGAGCTGTGGGAGGTCGTGCCCTGGCTGTCCGGTCCGCCGTACGACGACCATCTGCGCGGTGTCCTGGTCTCCGCGAAGCCGGTGCACTTCCACGCGCACCGGCCCGCCGCCCCGTCGGAGGAGGCCGGTGAGGGCGACTGGCTCGCGGTGTCCGTGCACCCCGGCACGGACCTGCTGGCCTGCACGCTCGTGCCGGCCAGCCGGATGGACGCGCCGGTCGGGCCGGTCGCCGACGTCCACCTGCCCGAGGACACGGTGGCGGGCGGCCACTCGATGGAGCCGCTGTACCGGCCGATCGCCCTGGCCATCGCGCTGACGGACGCGGTGACCGCCCGGCAGGTCTCCGCGGTGGTCATGCAGGAACTGCTGCCCGCGTTCGGCGGCCGTCGCCTCGCCATCTACCTGCTCCAGGAACGGCACCTGTACCTGGCCTGGGAGACGGGCTTCCCGCAGGGGTTCCTCGCCCCCTTCGAGGGGATAGGGCTCGACGCCCACGTGCCGGGTGTGGAGACCCTCACCACGGGCCGGCCGCTGTTCTTCGAGTCCATGGAGCAGCTGGCGGCGGCCTATCCGGGCATCCCGCTGGACGCCGACGAGGGCGCCCGCGCGTTCCTGCCGCTGATCGCGTCCGGCCGGCCGGTCGGCTCCTGCATCCTCGGCTTCGAGGGGGCACGCGGCTTCAGCACCGAGGAGCGCACGGTGCTGACCGCGCTGGCCGGGCTGATCGCACACGCCATGGAGCGGGCGCAGCGCTACGACAGCGAGGCGGCCCTCGCACGCGGGCTGCAGCAGGCGCTGCTGCCGCGCCGGCTGTCGACGCACCCGCGGGTGGAGACCGCGGGCCGCTATCTGCCGGGGACGCAGGGCATGGACGTGGGCGGCGACTGGTACGACGTCGTCGAGGCGGGTGACGGGCTCGCGCTCGTCATCGGCGATGTGCAGGGGCACGGGGTGCAGGCGGCGGCCACCATGGGCCAGCTGCGCAGCGCGGTCCGGGCGTTCGCGCTGGGCGACCGGCCGCCGGACGAGGTGCTGAGCGGGACGAACCATCTGCTGATCGACCTCGACCCGGGCCAGTTCGCCAGCTGCTGCTACCTGCGGCTCGACCCGGTCACCGGGCTCGCCCGGATGGCCCGGGCGGGCCACCCGCCGCCGCTGCTGCGCTCCCCCGACGGGCGGACCCGGGTGCTGGACATACCGGGCGGGGTGGTCCTCGGGGTGGATCCGCACGCCCGGTACCCGGTGACGGAACTGCCGCTGGAGCCGGACGCGATCCTCGCGCTGTACACGGACGGGCTGGTGGAGCGGCCCGGCACCGACATAGACGACGGCATCGCGGCGCTGCGGGTGCGGCTCGCGCGGGCCGGTGCGGTCGCCGGCCGGCGCGGCGGACGGTCGCTGGCGGGCGTCGCCGACCGGCTCACCGCGAACGCCCGGCACGCCGCCGACCGGCCCGACGACGTGGCGCTGCTGCTGGCCGCGCGCCGCGCGGCACCGGCGCAGGGCGGTGGCCGCACCTCGACCCGGTCGGGGGCGGTCTCTCCTGCCGACGGTCTCGCCCGACGGCGCCGGGCAGTGTAGACATGGGCACATGGTGCGACTGCCCGGCCGGCCCAGGCCGCCCCGTCCCTCCGGGCACCAGCGCGCACCACGGCGGCCGAAGCCGGAGGACGAACACGTGAGGGGCGGCCGGCGGCCCGGGAGGCTGCGGGCGGCGGTGACCGGGCGCAGTGTGGCCGGTCAGGTGTTCGTGCTCCAGGCGGTGATCGTGCTGCTGCTGGTCGTCGCTGCCGTGGTGGCGCAGGTGCTCCAGGTGCGGCACGACAGCGACGTCGAGGCGGCGAACCGTTCCCTCGCCGTGGCCGAGACGTTCGCGAACGCGCCCGGCACGGTGGCCGCGCTGCGCTCGCCGGATCCGACGGCCCTCCTGCAGCCGAAGGCCGAGGCCACGCGCGAGGCGACCGGTGTGGACTTCGTCGTGGTGATGGACACCGACGGCATCCGCTACACGCACCCCAAGCCGGACCGCATCGGCAAGAAGTTCGTCGGCGACATCGCCCCTGCCCTGGCCGGCGGCACGGTCGTCGAGCACATCGAGGGCACGATCGGCCCGCTGGTGCAGGTCGTGGTGCCGGTGAAGGACGCCGCCGGCAAGGTGGTCGGCCTGGTGTCGTCCGGGATCACCACCGCCCATGTGGGCGGGGCGGCCGACCAGCAGCTTCCGCTGCTGCTGGCCGCGGCGGCGGTGGCGATGGCGCTGGCCACCGCGGGCACCGCCCTGGTCAGCAGACGCCTGCTGCGCCAGACGCACGGACTGGGCCCGAACGAGATGACCCGGATGTACGAGCACCACGACGCGGTGCTGCACGCGGTGCGCGAGGGCGTGCTGATCGTCGGCGGCGACGGCCGGCTGCTGCTCGCCAACGACGAGGCGCACCGGCTGCTGGACCTGCCGCACGACGCCGAGCGGCGCAAGGTGCTGGAGCTGGGCCTGGACGGGGAGACGGCGGCGCTGCTGGCGTCGGGACGGGTCGTCACCGACGAGGTGCGGCTGGTCAAGGACCGGCTGCTGGCGATCAACCAGCGGCCCACCGATCTGCGCGGCGGCCCGGCGGGCAGCGTCACCACGCTGCGCGACTCCACCGAACTGCGCGCCGTGGCCGGCCGTGCCGAGGTGGCGCGCGAGCGGCTGAACATGCTGTACGAGGCCGGGGTGGGCATCGGCACCAGCCTGGACGTGGCCCGGACGGCGGAGGAGCTGGCCGAGCTCGCGGTGCCCCGGTTCGCGGACTTCGCGACGGTGGACCTGTTCGACGCGGTACTGAAGGGCGAGGAGCCGAAACCGGGGACGGCGCTCAGGCGCACGGCCTGCGCGGGCCTGCGCGAGGACGCCCCGCTGTACCCGGTGGGGCAAAGCATCCGGTTCGTGGCCACCTCGCCGCAGGCGCGGAGCCTGACGACCGGGCAGTCGGTGGTGGCGGCCCGGCTGCGCGAGGCGCCCGGCTGGCGGGCGCAGGATCTGGAGCGCACGGACCAGGTACTGGGGTACGGCATCCACTCGCTGATCACGGTGCCCCTGCGGGCGGGCAGCCTGGTGCTGGGGGTGGCGAACTTCTGGCGTTCGGAGAAGCCGCAGGCGTTCGACTCCGAGGAGGTGGCTCTCGCCGAGGAACTGGTGGCGCGGGCGGCGATCTCCATCGACAACGCCCGCCGCTACACGCGCGAGCACAGCATGGCGGTCACCCTGCAGCGCAGTCTGCTGCCGCGGTCGCTGCCCGAGCAGGGTGCCCTGGACATCGCCTACCGCTATCTGCCGGCGCAGTCGGGCGTGGGCGGCGACTGGTTCGACGTGCTGCCGCTGTCCGGGGCCCGGGTGGCGCTCGTCGTCGGCGATGTGGTGGGGCACGGCCTGCACGCGGCGGCGACCATGGGCCGGCTGCGCACGGCCGTGCACAACTTCTCCGCCCTCGATCTGCCGCCCGACGAACTCCTGGGTCTGCTGGACGAGCTGGTGGCGCGGATCGACCTGGACGAGACCCCGGAGGAAGGTGCCGCCGTGGTCACGGGCGCGACCTGCCTTTACGCGGTGTACGACCCGGTGTCCCGGCGGTGCACCATGGCCCGGGCCGGTCATCCGCCGCCCGCGCTGGTGCGTCCCGACGGCAGTGTGGAGTTCCCGGAGATGCCGGCGGGGCCGCCGCTGGGCCTGGGCGGGCTGCCCTTCGAGACGGCCGAGCTGGAGCTGGCGGAGGACAGCCGCCTGGTGTTGTACACGGACGGACTGGTGGAGGACCGGGAGCGGGACATCGACGAGGGGCTGGAGCTGCTGGGTGACGCCCTGCGCCGCACGCCGGGCGCCACCCCGGAGGAGACCTGCCGCACGGTGCTGGACCGGCTCCCGAACCGGCCGAGCGACGACGTGGCCCTGATCGTGGCCCGGACCCGGGTCCTCGGTGCGGACCGGGTGGCCCAGTGGCAGGTGCCGTCCGAACCGGCGGCCGTCTCCGAGGTACGGGCGTCGGTGACCCGGCAGCTCGCGGACTGGGGTCTGGAGGAGCTGGCGTTCACGACCGAGCTGATCCTCAGCGAGCTGGTCACCAACGCCATCCGGTACGGGCGGGCGCCGATCGGCGTACGGCTGCTGCGCGACCGGACGCTGATCTGCGAGGTCTCCGACCGCAGCACGACCTCGCCGCATCTGCGGTACGCGGCGAGCACCGACGAGGGCGGCCGGGGCCTGTTCCTGGTGGCGCAGCTCGCCGATCGGTGGGGCACCCGCTACACCCCCGAGGGCAAGATCATCTGGGCGGAGCAGCCGCTGCCCTGAGCCTCCGGCCGGCCGCCACCACGCCCCTCCGGCAAATGCGTTGAGGACACGACAGCCCACGGGTGATGATCTCCGGCATGTTCTCGCGCAGGAATCGCCCGCCCAAGTCCTCCGAACTCCGCAAGGCCTGGGACTCCCTGGAGTCCGGGGACGTGCCCGGCGCGCTGCGCCTACTGCGGGCGGCGGGCGAGGACCAGCCGCTCGCTCAGGTCGCGCAGGTGGTGCGGCGGGCCGCGGACTCGGCCGGCTTCGACGACCTCGCCGAGGCCGCCGCCGCGCTCACCGCCGACCCGGACAGTCCGAGGGCCCTCCACGGCTTCGGCTACGCGTGCGTCGAGCGCGGTGTGTCCTATCTGGCCGTCCCCGCGCTGCGCGAGGCGCTGCGCCGCAGCGAGGGCTCGCCCGCCGTGCTGCGGGAGCTGGTGTCCGCGTACGAGGACGAGGGCCGCCACCGCGACGCCGTGGACGCGCTCATCCGCCAGGCCGAGAGTCACGCGGAGCGGTTCGCCGACTGGCCGGACCGGTATCTGCTGGTGTTCAACGCCGTGATGGCGGGCGACCTGGAGCAGGCCCGGCGCGGCCACGCGCTTCTGGGCGCCCCGGAGGACGAGGTGTGGCTGCCCGCCCGGGACCGGCAGGACCGGGTGCTCGCGCGGGCCGCCGACGCCGAGCGGGCGGCCCCGCTCGACCCGTCCGATCTGCGCGGCTGGCAGTACGTCATCAGCGGCACCGTCCTCGGCACCCTCTCCCCGTACGGCTTCGCGTCGGGCATGAACGGGCGCTACGCCTGGCTCCAGGACGACGTGAACCAGTGCCTGCGCGGTCTGCTGCGGCTGCGCGCGCTGCTGGAGGCGGCGCGGGCCCGGCCGCGCTCGGTGTCGCTGCTGCCCGACCGCGACTCGGAGATCCTGGGCCTGGCCGCGGCGGAGGTGCTCGGGCTGCCCGCCGAGCCGTTCGAGCCCGGCCGCCCGGACACCGTGGTCGTCGCCTACGACCTCGACGGGCTCGCGGCGCACGACGGCGGCCCGGAGATCGTCGGGGACCTCTTCGAGCGCGTGCCCGGCCAGGTGCTGCACGCGCACGCGAGCTGCTGGACCGACCCGCCCGCGATCACCGCGGACAGTGTCGGCGTGCTGCACCAGTCGATCGTGGCGCCCTGGGGCGAGCAGCTGCGGCAGGGCGCGGACGGCGGCGTCGAACGGGGTCCGGCGGACGCCCGTCCGGCGGCCGAGATCGCCGCCGGAATCGTCGCGGCCGACCCCGCACCGGACCACGGGGACGGCGAGGGCCCGGCGGACACCGACGCGGAGTTCACCGCGTTCGCCACGGCCGTCAGGGGCACCTGGCTGTGCGGCGATCGGGCGCGTGTGCGGTCCGCCGGGCCCGTCCCGAGTTCCCGGTTCGCCTGAACGGGGCGGCGGTCAGCCGCCGTTCAGCCGCGAGCGCAGCAGCTGCTTGCCGATCTCGGCGCCCTTGCGGCTGTCGGCCTGGGCCTTGCGGAACAGGTCCACGACCTCGCTGTCCTTGTCGCGCTCGGCGTCCTGGATGTACTGCTCCAGACGCAGCGCGTTGCTCAGGCACGCCTCGACGTACCAGATCAGGTTGTAGTCCTTGTCGCGCGTACCGGTGACATCACCGGTCTCGCTGGTGCTGGTCATCCGGGGGCTCCTGCTCCTGTGATCCTGAGCCGTTCGAGCCTTCGGACACCCCGGGTACCCGTGCGGGACCCGCGGACACACCGGAGCGGACCCCGCGCGGCGGACACCGGCGGGGCCGGAGAGCGGGGACGGATCAGCCGAGGGCGCGGTCCAGGTTGAACGCGGCGCTGATCAGTGCCAGGTGGGTGAACGCCTGCGGGAAATTGCCCTGTTGCTCGCCGGTTCGGCCGATCTCCTCGGCGTACAGGCCGAGGTGGTTGGCGTAGGTGAGCATCTTCTCGAAGGCCAGCCGGGCCTCGTCGACCCGGCCGGCCCGGACCAGTGCCTCGACGTACCAGAACGAACAGATGGAGAAGGTGCCTTCGTCGCCCCGCAGTCCGTCCGGGCTGGCCTGCGGGTCGTAGCGGTAGACGAGGGAGTCGGAGACCAGGTCCTCGGTGAGGGCGTCCAGGGTGGACAGCCACTTGGGGTCGGTGGGGGCGATGAACTTGGCGAGCGGCATCATCAGCAGGGAGGCGTCGAGGACGTCACCGCCCTCGTACTGCACGAAGGCGTTCCGGCGCTCGGACCAGCCGCGGTCCATGATCCGCCGGTAGATGGCGTCGCGGGCCTCCCTCCAGCGCCGGTGGTCGGCGGGCAGTCCCCGGTGGGTGGCGAGGCGGATGGCCCGTTCGATGGCGACCCAGCACATCAGGCGCGAGTACAGGAAGTTCTTGCGGCCGCCGCGGGTCTCCCAGACGCCCTCGTCCGGCTGGTCCCAGTTGTCGCAGACCCAGGTGACCAGGTGGCAGACGTCGTCCCACTGCCCGCTGGGGATGGGCTGGGCCCACTTGTCGTAGAGGTAGATGGAGTCGATCAGGGCGCCGTAGATGTCCAGCTGGAGCTGGCTGACGGCGGCGTTGCCGACCCGGACGGGGGCGGAGCCCTGGTGGCCCTCCAGGTGCGGCAGGACCCGCTCGGGCAGGTCGGAGCGGCCGTCGATGCCGTACATGATCTGCAGTGGGCCGGTGCCGTCCTCGCAGCCGGGGCTGATGTGCGTGGTGAGGAACCGCATGAACGCCTCGGCCTCGCCGCTGAAGCCGAGCCGGAGCAGCGCGTACACGGCGAAGGCGGCGTCGCGCACCCACACGTACCGGTAGTCCCAGTTGCGCTCGCCGCCGAGCTGCTCGGGCAGGCTGGTGGTGGGGGCGGCGACGATGGCGCCGGTGGGCGCGTAGGTGAGCAGTTTGAGGGTCAGGGCGGAGCGGTGCACCATCTCGCGCCAGCGGCCCCGGTAGCGGGACTGGTGCAGCCAGCGCCGCCAGTAGGCGACCGTGGCGTTGAACTGCTGCTCGGCCTCGGCGTGGGCGCAGCCGCGCGGGGAGAACCGGCCGTCGACCTGGTCGAGGGCGAACACCGCGGACTCGCCCTCGCCGAGCTTGAAGTCGGCGCGGGCGTCGAGGCTGTCGCACTCCAGGGCGACGGTCGAGGTGAGCGCCAGCGTTCTCCCGGTCGACTCGAACACGACGAGGCCGTCGAGGGTGCGCAGGGTGTGCGGTGCGGCGCCGTAGTCGAAGCGCGGGGCGACCAGCACCCGGAAGGGGACCGTGCCGCGGACGCACACCACCCGCCGGATCAGCCGGTGGCGGCCCTCCTCGCCCGGGCCGTCCCCGGCGACCGGCATGAAGTCCTGGACCTCGCCGACGCCGTCCTCGGTGAAGAACCGGGTGATCAGCACATTGGTGTCGGGGAAGTAGAACTGCTTGGTGCGCGACGGCACGGAGGCGGCCAGTTCGAAGCGGCCGCCGCGCTCGGCGTCGAGGATCGCCGCGAAGACGCTCGGGTCGTCGAAGGACGGGCAGCAGTACCAGTCGATCGTGCCGTCGCTGCCGACAAGGGCCACACTGCGCAGGTCACCGATGAGTCCGTGCTCGGCGATCGGCAGATAGCGGGGCCTGTGGGGTGCGTGCGCGGAAAACGGCATCTCGGCCATCGCGGCCTCCCGGTACGTGATGCGGGTGTTTTCCAGCTTAGGAGCGAGTGCATCCGTGTGGCGTGGGCAGGCGTTCCGCACCCGCCCCCGGAGTGCTTCCGGATGCAGGGTACGCCCGGGCGGGGAATGGTGAGAGTGTGCCCCATTTCGCAAGGCACCGGCACGGATGCGGTCATCCGGACCGAGGAGGAGGCATCATGTCGACATCCACACCCGAAGGATCCCGGTCGTCCGACGACCACTGCACCCCGGACGCCCTGCTCCACTCCGCTCCCTCGAGGGACATCTCCCCGGAGGACCTGGTGATGGCGGCGGGCAGGGACGTCACCCCGAAGACCCTCGACTGGGCGCGTCGCAAGCTGGAGGCGGAGGGCCACGCAGCGATCGAGAAGCTGCTGCCCTAGGGCCGTCCGGGGAACGGCAGAGCAACGGGGAGACCGGCCGGGCGAGGCAGCGCCCGGCCGGCGTCATGACCGCGGACGGGCGCCGTCGGCGACGGTGTCGGCGCACACCACGCGCACCCACCGCACCGCGTTGTTGGCGAAGCCGCCGCGGTTCCACCGCTGGCCGAGGGGCTGGACGCGGCCGTCGGTGTCGACGGCGCGCGCGGCGAGGTCGCGGTCGCCGGGGGTGGCGAGCCAGGTGGTCCGCCAGGACCGCCATGCCCAGCGGTTCCGGGGGGTGGCCGGTTCGAGGTCGGCGGGCCCCCAGCTCACACCGCCGTCGGCGCTGACCTCCACCGCGGCGACGGGAGCCTGTCCGGACCAGGCCCGGCCCTCCAGCGTCACCGGCCCCGGCCGCACCGTGCGGGCCCGGGACATGAAGTCGGGGAAGCCGGGCGGCACCAGCAGGGCACGCGGCGCGATCCGGGTGACCGGTTCGCCGGGCTCGTCGGCGGTCTGCCGCAGCCGGTAGGCCACCGTCTGCTGGAAGCCGTCGAACGGTGTGCCGCTCACGGTGACCGAGCGCAGCCATTTGACGTGAGCCATGCCGTACCAGCCGGGCACGATCAGCCGCAGCGGGCGGCCGTGCTGCGGGGGCAGCGGAGCGCCGTTCATGGTGGTGGCCACCAGTACCTCGGGGTCGCCCCCGGTCGCGACGGCGAGCGGCAGCGCGCGCCGGTAGTCCTGTTCGACACCGCGTTCCACGCCGTGGTCGGCGCCGGTGAAGACGACGTCCACGGCGTCCGGCTCGACGCCGGCCTCCGCGAGCAGCAGCCACAGCGGCACCCCGGTCCAGTCGGCGGTGCCGACGGCCTCGACCAGCCAGGGCTGGCTGACCGGGCGGGGGGTGAGCAGGGCCCGTCCGTTGCCCGCGCACTCCAGGGTGACCCGTGTGGTGACCTGCGGGAACGACAGCAGGTCGGCGAGGCTCAGGTCGAGCGGACGGCGCACCCGCCCGTCGACGGTCAGCCGCCAGGCCCCGGCCTGCGGCACGTAGGGGATGTCATAGTGCGTGAGGACGTAGTGCAGGCCGGGCGGGGTGATGTCGTAGCGCATCGCCTCCAGCGGTAGTCCGTGATTGCGGGTGGCGAGCGCGAGTTCGTCGGCGCCGATGCCCTCTTCGGGCCCGGCCAGCCGGGCGGGGGCGCTCACGTCGGCGGTTCGTGGGCCCATGGGCTCATTGTGCGCCCGGCGCGCGGTCCCGGCGAGGAGAGCGGGAGCCGGCGGCAACTCGGGGGCGCGCGGGGATTTCGGCGGCGGCCGTTCCCTTCCGCGGACGGGCGGACGGCTGGCACACTCCCGGGATGCCCGACTTCGCATTCGACATGCTCGTCATCGGATCCGGACCCGGTGGCCAGAAGGCCGCCATCGCCGCGGCCAAGCTGGGCCGCCGGGTCGCCGTCGTCGACCGCGCCGACATGCTCGGCGGGGTCTCCCTGCACACCGGCACCATTCCCTCGAAGACCCTGCGCGAGGCGGTGCTGTACCTGACCGGTCTCACCCAGCGTGATCTGTACGGGCAGAGCTACCGGCTCAAGGAGGACATCACCGTCGCCGACCTGACCGCACGCACCCGGCACGTGGTCGGACGCGAGGTGGACGTCGTCCGCAGCCAGCTGGCCCGCAACCACGTAACCCTCTACTCCGGCACGGCCCGCTTCACCGACCCGCACACGGTCGCCCTGTCCGAGGCGTCGGGCCGGGAGCGGCTGATCGGTGCCGAGCACGTGGTCATCGCCACCGGCACCCGGCCGGCCCGCCCGGCCAGCGTCGAGTTCGACGGGCGGACCATCATGGACTCGGACAACGTGCTCTCCGTGGAGCGGGTGCCGCGTTCCATGGTGATCGTCGGCGCGGGCGTGATCGGCATGGAGTACGCGTCGATGTTCGCCGCGCTGGGCAGCAGGGTGACCGTCGTGGAGAAGCGGCCCGGCATGCTGGATCTGTGCGACGTCGAGATCGTGGAGTCGCTGAAGTACCACCTGCGGGACCTGGCCGTCACCTTCCGGTTCGGGGAGACCGTGGCCGCCGTGGAGCGCCACCAGCGGGGCACGCTCACCGTGCTGGAGAGCGGCAAGAAGATCCCCGCGGACACGGTGATGTACTCGGCGGGCCGGCAGGGGCTCACCGACGACCTGGACCTGGAGCGGGCGGGGCTCGCGGCGGACCCGCGCGGGCGGATCGCGGTCGACGAGAACTACCGCACCGAGGTGCCGCACATCTACGCCGTCGGGGACGTCATCGGCTTCCCGGCGCTGGCGGCGACCTCCATGGAGCAGGGCCGGGCCGCCGCCTACCACGCCTGCGGGGAGCCGGCGGGGCGCATGCACCGGCTCCAGCCGATCGGCATCTACACGATCCCGGAGATCAGCTTCGTGGGCCGCACCGAGGACCAGCTCACCGAGGACCGGGTGCCGTTCGAGGCCGGCGTCGCCCGGTACCGGGAACTGGCCCGGGGGCAGATCATCGGCGACTCCCACGGCATGCTGAAACTGCTGGTCTCCCCCGAGGACCGCACCCTGCTCGGGGTGCACTGCTTCGGCTCGGGCGCCACGGAACTGATCCACATCGGCCAGTCCGTGATGGGCTGCGGAGGCACGGTGGACTATCTGGTGGACGCGGTCTTCAACTACCCGACGCTGGCGGAGTCGTACAAGGTGGCGGCGCTGGACGCGACGAACCGGTTGCGCCAGATCGAGCGGCTGGACTAGGGGTCTCGGTCGGATTCGCCCCCGAGTCGTCCGCGACGCCGGGGGCGGATCCGAGAAGCCGACGGGAGGCCCGGAGCGGGGCCGCTCCCGTCGGCCCGGGGGTCAGGGTTCCTCCTCCACCACGTGGACCGCCGCCTCCTCCGCGCCCGCCGCTCCCCCGTCGATGCCGACGTCGGCGGCGACCGCCTCCTTGACGGTGTCCGGGTGGGCGCCCTCGTCCGGGGCCACCAGACGGCCCGCGCGGGACGCGCCCGCCTCGGGGTCGACCGGCTCGCCCTCGCCGCCGGGCAGGTCGCCGACCTCGTCGCCGGCCGGCACGTCCACGTCCGGGACCTCCTGGCCGAGCCGTTCGTCCAGGGTCTCGCCCTCGTGCTGCTCGGCGGCGGTGGTGCCGTGCTTGGTGACGCCCAGCGGCCGTTCGGGCGGGGAGTAGCCCTCGTCGAGGATGTCGTCGTACGAGCGCTCGCCGACCGCGTCCTGGAGGTCCAGGGGTCCGGCGTCCTCCTGTTCCTCGTTGGTACCGGTGGGCTGGTAGGCGTCGTCCGCCATCGGGGTCTGCTCCGACTGCTGGTCGCTCATCGTCGCCTCCTTCTCGGCTCGCGGGCGGTCCCGGTCCGCGTTTCCCGCAGCGGGGTCATTAACCCCGCGAGCCCGGGAACGGATCAGTCGGCGGACCGCCCGGCCGGCCCGCCGCCCCCGGTCCACTCCTGACAAGGGAAAGCCTCGGGCTTCGACTACAGTGCAGTAGTCGGTCTACACATGTGTAGTCAAGTTCGAAGGGCCGCTGCGAGCGTCATGAATCGGAAGAAGGTCGCGGAGGCGGCGGGTACCGGAGCCCTGGGCGCCTGGCTCGCGTTCGGCGTGCTCGCGGGGGTGGTGGTGTCGCGCCACCACGGCGCCCCGCTCCCTCTCGACCAGGGGCTGCTGACCTGGTCCGTCGGGCACCGCCCGCCCATGGCGGTGGCGGTCGCCCGCGGTCTGACCGTCACCGGCACGGGGGTCGTCCCGTACGTGCTGGCGGTGGTCGCCGGGCTGATCGCGGGCCGCGGCGCCCGGCAGCGACTGGTGGCCGTGCTGCTCGCCGTGGGCTGCCTGAGCATGGGCCAGAGCCTGCGGTACGCGGTGATGAACCTGGTCGCCAGGGCCCGGCCGCCGCAGTACGAGTGGCAGACCCACGCGTCGGGCTGGTCGTTCCCGTCCGGGCACACCACGACGGCCGCGCTGACGGCCGGACTGCTGATCACCGCCCTGTACCTGCGCTCCCCGCACGGGCGGACCGCCGTGCGCCTGGCGGTCGGATGCTGGGGGGCGGCCGTCGGACTGACCCGTGTCTTCCTGGGCGTGCACTGGTTCACCGACGTCGTCGGCGGCTGGCTGTTCGCCCTCGGCTGGCTCGGGGTCCTGCTGTGGGCGGCCGCCCGTCTGCTGCCCCCGCGGTTCGTGCCCGGCGATCAGGAACCGGCCCCGGACCCGGGCGGCGCCCCCTCGGGCGGACGGGGGCCGCGCGACTCCCGGCACGAAGGACGGTCGCGCCCCGCCTGACCCGGCGCACCGGGCCGCGGTGCCCTCATCGGTCCGCGGCGGCTCCGGCCCCCGGTACGGCGAAGTACAACCGCACCGCGCCCGCGGGCGCCGACGGCCAGTCGCGGGCGTAGCGGGGTGCCCGGGTGCCCCCGGCCACGAGTACGGCCACCGGGACACGCCGGGCGGTGCGGACGATGCCGGCCGTGGTGGCGTTGGCGTTGTGCCCCTTCGTCGCGGCCGAGGAGCAGCCGGCGTAGAAGGCGACCGGGATGGCCTCGTGGCCGGTGAGCAGGCACGGCGGCCGCACACCTAGGCCGTGCAGGGCGGACGCGGTACGGGACCATGCGCCGTGGGAGGCGGTCGTGCGGTCCACCGCGTCCCGCAGCACGGCCAGCTGTACCGCCAGGTGGGCGGCGAGGCCCAGGCAGAGCAGGGTCACGGCCAAGGGGCGCCAGGTCCGGCGCGGGCCGCTCACCGGGCGGCAGAGCACGTCGGCGACCGGGACCGCCAGCAGGGCGTAGGCCGGGAGCAGGAAGCGGGGTGCCGCGTAGCCGATCAGGAACAGGTACGGGAAGGCGGCGGCCGCCGCGCAGACGAGCGGCACGGCCGTGGCCGCCGTACGCCGGGCGCGGACCGCGACGGCCAGCGCGAGCACGGCGAGCACCGGCAGCGTGAACCACCACACGGCGACGACCGGGTTCGGCAGCTCCCCGGTGCAGGGCCGGCACAGGGCCCGCCCGCCCATGCTGCGCAACTGGTCCACGACGGCGAAGTGCCAGCCGAGGCCGCCCTGGATCGCCGAGCCGTCGGAGAGCCGGCGGCCCAGGCCGCCGTAGCGCGCGTACGCCTCGACGACCCATTCCGCGGCGCCGGCCGCGAGCCCCGCGAGCAGCACCCACAGCGTCCGCCGTCGGCGGCGCGGCAGGCCGAGGGCGAGGAGCGGCAGGACGGCCCAGACGGCGTCCACGGGCCGCATCAGCGCCATGAACGCCGCGCACGCCGCCAGACCCCACAGGGCGGGGCGGTCGGTACGGTCGGCCCGGGCGCGCAGGAAGCAGGCGACGGCGGCCAGGGCGCCCACGGCGACCCAGTAGTTGGGCATGGCCTGCGGGCCGTAGAACAGCGTCACCCACAGGGAGGCGAACAGGGTGCCCCCGACGGCGAGCACGCGGACCGGGAACAGGCCGAGCCAGGTCCGCAGGGCCAGGAACAGCCCCAGTCCGGAGAGGACCGCGAGGTAGACGCGGAGCAGGGCCGTCGAGGACGACCAGGAGGTGACGGGTGCGACCAGCACGGAGACGCCCCGGGCGCGGGGTGCGCTGAAGAAGGCGGCCGGCGTGTGCGCGCTGACCTGGCTGACGTACACCGTCTCGTCCCAGCCGAGGCCCATGCCGGGCCGGACCAGGAGCAGTTGGGCCAGGGTGAAGGCCGCGGCGACGGCCGCGAGCGGTGCGAGGGCCCGCGGGTCCCGGGCGCGCCCGGAGAGGCGTCGTGGGCGCTCGCGGCGCAGTCCGGCGAGTGGGGCGTACGCGCTGCCGGCCATCGTCACCTTTCCGCCGTGGGCGCAGACAGCGACAAACTAACGTAATCCGGAAGCACTCGCCGACCGGGAGGGGCCTCCGACCGGCGGCCCTACGCGCTGTAAGGTTGGCGTATGGCTGGCACAGGGTCCCGCGGCAGAGCGGAGCGGCGCAGCGCCGGTGAGCTGGAGAGCGAGGTCCTGGCCACCCTCTGGGCCACCGAGCGGCCGCTGACCCCGGCGGAGATCCAGACCGGCATCGGCGGCGGACTCGCGTACAACACGATCCACACCATCCTCAAACGTCTGTACGACAAGGGGCTGGTGCTGCGGGACGCCGACGGACGGCGCGGCGCGTACCGGCCGGCCAAGAACGCGGCGGAGCTGACGGCCAAGGCGATGCACGACGCCCTGCACCGGGGCCCGGACCCGGTCGCCGCGCTCCAGCACTTCGTCACCGGGCTGAGCGCGCAGGACGCGCGGGCGCTGCGCGAACTCCTGGCCGGACACGGCGAATGAGGCCGGTGCCGTAGGAGCACGGGCCGTCCGGGGGTGCGGGCGGCGGGCGCGCCGCCGCCCGCCCCCTCGCACCACCGCGCCGGGGCTCAGCGGCCGTTCGGCGCGCGGTGCGGCGGCTGCTGGGGGGTGGGCCGGGAGACGGCTCGCGGCACGGTCCGCACGGCCGGCTCGTCGGCACTCACCGTGAGCGGTTCGCCGTGGTGGTACAGGGTGAGCGGCGGACCGTCCAGGAGCTGGTACGTCGCCTTGTCGGCACCGATCTCCACACGCAGCCGGCGGCCGCGGAACTGCACGTTGAACGCGAGCCGGCTGAGCCGCTCGGGCAGGCGGGGCGCGAAGCGCAGCCGGTCGCCGTCCCGCCGCATGCCGCCGAACCCGGCCACGAGCGCCATCCAGGTACCGGCCAGTGAGGCGATGTGCAGCCCGTCCCGGGTGTTGTGCTCCAGGTCGTGCAGGTCCATCAGCGCGGCCTCGGTGGTGTACTTCCAGGCCAGCCCGAGGTGACCGGCCTGCGCGGCGATGACGGCCTGGCAGCAGGCGGACAGGGAGGAGTCCCGGACCGTCAGCGGCTCGTAGTAGGCGAAGTTCCGGGCGATCTGCTCGTCGTCGAACAGGTCTCCGCAGGTGTACATGGCGAACACCAGGTCGGCCTGCTTGACGACCTGCTTGCGGTACAGGTCGAAGTACGGGAAGTTCAGCAGCAGCGGGTACTGGTCGGGCCGCGTGCCGTCGAAGTCCCAGCGCTGGTACCGGGTGAAGCCCGCGTGCTGTTCGTGGACGCCGAGCTCGTCGTTGTAGGGCACGTGCATGGCCGCGGCGGCGTCCCGCCAGGCCGCGCTCTCCTCCTCGCCCACGCCGAGCCGTTCCGCCTCGTGGGGGTGGCGCTCGACGGCGTCGGCCGCCGTGAGCAGGTTCCGCCGGGCCATGAGGTTGGTGTAGGTGTTGTCGTCGGCGACCGCGCTGTACTCGTCCGGGCCGGTGACGCCGTCGAGGTGGAAGACGCCGTGGCTGTCGTGGTGGCCCAGCGACCGCCACAGCCGGGCCGTCTCCACCAGCAGCTCCACGCCGACCTCCCGTTCGAAGGCGGTGTCGCCGGTCGCCTCCACGTACCGGACGACCGCGTCGGCGATGTCGGCGTTCACATGGAAGGCCGCGGTGCCGGCCGGCCAGTACGCCGAGCCCTCCGAGCCGGCGATGGTGCGCCACGGGAAGGCGGCCCCGACGTGGCCGAGCTGGGCGGCGCGTTCGCGGGCCTCGTCCAGGGTGTTGTGCCGCCAGCGCAGCGCCTCGGCGACCGCCGCGGGCGCGGTGTGGGTGAGCAGGGGCAGCACGAACATCTCGGTGTCCCAGAACGCGTGTCCGTCGTAGCCGGACCCGGTCAGTCCCTTCGCCGGGATCGCGCGCTGCTCGGCGCGGGCCCCGGCCTGCAGCACGTGGAACAGCGCGAACCGGACCGCCTGCTGGATCTCCTCGTCGCCCTCGACCTCGACGTCGGCGCGGGCCCAGAAGTCGTCCAGGCAGCCCCGCTGGTCCGCCAGCAGCCCCTGCCAGCCGTCGTGCGCGGCGGCCGCGAGCGCCGCGTCGACCTGGTCCGCCATCGCGGGCAGCGAGCGGGTCGCGGACCAGCCGTGCGCGACCAGCTTCTCCAGCCTGAGCGTCTGCCCCGGCTCCAGGACCGAGGTGACGGTCAGCCGGGCCACGTCGATGCCGCTCTCGCTGCGGGTCGTGGTGCGCTCCGGGCCGCTGACGGCGTGGTCCGCGGCGACGGCCACGCGGAGGCCGCTGCGCCGGGTGCGGTGCACCAGCCGCAGCCGGTTGCCCGAGGCGAAGCCGTCCTCCTGCTCCAACGGCGACTTCAGCGCGATCGCCGCGCGCGGGTCGCCGTTGGGCTCCGGCAGGCTCTCGTTGGTGACCAGTTCCGACTGGATCACCACCCGGCTGCGGCTGCCGACGGCCTCCACCTCGTAGGCGACGGCGGCCACCGCCCGCTGGGTGAGCGACACCAGCCGGGTCGAGCGGACCCGGGCCGTCGAGCCGGCCGGGGAGGTCCACTCGCAGGTCCGCTCCAGCACCCCGCGGCGCAGGTCCAGCACGCGCTCGTGGGACACGAGCCGCCCGTAGCGCAGGTCGAACGGCTCGTCGTCCACCAGCAGCCTGACGACCTTGCCGTTGGTGACGTTGATGACCGTCTGGCCGGACTCCGGGTAGCCGTAGCCGGCCTCCGCGTACGGCAGCGGATGCACCTCGTGCACACCGTTGAGGTAGCTGCCGGGCAGGCCGTGCGGCTCCCCCTCGTCGAGGTTGCCGCGCCAGCCGACGTGGCCGTTGGACAGGGCGAACACCGACTCGCTCTGGGCGAGGACGTCCAGGTCGAGGGCGGTCTCCCGGACGGTCCACGGCTCCACGGCGTACGACCGCTCGGTGATCACTGCTTGCCTCCCAGCTCGGCCAGGTCCTTCACGACGATGCTGGCGCCGTGCGCGTAGAGGGCGTCGGTCTGCCCCACGCGGTCCAGTCCGACGACGTACCCGAATCCTCCCGCGCGGCCCGCGTCCATGCCGGCCAGCGCGTCCTCGAAGACGGCCGCCCGGGACGCCTCGACGCCGAGGTCGCGGGCGGCGGCGAGGAAGGTGTCGGGGTGCGGTTTGCCCGGCAGGTTCCGCTCGGCGGCCACCACGCCGTCGACGCGGACGTCGAAGAAGTGCTCGGCGCCGACCGCGCGCAGCACGTCCCGGCAGTTGGCGCTGGAGGAGACGATCGCCGTGCGCAGTCCCGCGGCGCGTACCGCCTCCAGATAGCGCAGGGTGCCCTCGTAGGCCTCCACGCCGCCGGTGCGGATCTTCTCCAGGAGCAGGTCGTTCTTGCGGTTGCCGAGACCGTGGACGGTGCGGGCGTCGGGCGGGTCGCCGGGGGTGCCCTCGGGCAGACGGATGCCGCGCGAGTCGAGGAAGGCGCGGACACCGTCGGCGCGGGGGCGTCCGTCGACGTACTCGTCGTAGTCGGCGACCGCGTCGAACGGCCGCCCTTGTTCGCCGTCGAAGTCGCGCAGGAACGCGTCGAACGTCTCCTTCCAGGCGGCCGCGTGCACCACCGCCGTCTTGGTGACGACCCCGTCGAGATCGAAGAGGCAGGCCTGGATGTCGCCGGGCAGACCGAGCTGAGTCATACCCTGGACTGTTCCCCGCCACGAGCCGTCCAGTGGGTGGCACACGCCACATGTTCGCCGGATCGCGGATGACACACTGTGCGGTGTGCCGCTGACCTTCGACGCCCTCCTGGCCCGCGCCCGCGGCCTGACCGCCGACGGCCGGCGTGCCGTCCTCGGCATCACGGGCGGCCCGGGATCGGGCAAGACGACGCTCGCCGAGCACCTGGTGCGTGCCCTCAACGCCCAGGGCCCGGCCCGCGCGGCGCACGTCCCGATGGACGGCTTCCACCTGGCCGACGCCGAGCTGGACCGGCTGGGCCTCAGGGACCGCAAGGGCGCGCCGGACACCTTCGACGCGGCCGGGTACGCGGCGCTGCTGCGCAGGCTGCGGGAGGACACCGACGAGGTGGTGTACGCGCCCGGCTTCGAGCGGGTGCTGGAGCAGCCGATCGCCGGCGCGGTCCCGGTGCCGCCGGCCGCCAGGCTGGTGGTCACGGAGGGCAACTACCTTCTGCTGGAGCAGGGTTCGTGGGCGCGAGTGCGGCCGTGCCTGGACGAGGTGTGGTACTGCGAGATCGCCGAGGACGAGCGGATCCGCCGACTGGTCGCCCGCCACGAGGAGTTCGGCAAGGACCCGGAGGCCGCGCTGGCCTGGGTGCTGGGCACCGACCAGCGCAACGCCGACCTGACGGCGACCACTCGGCACCGGGCGGACCTGCTGGTGACGGCCGACGCGCTGCCGGCGCCGCGCGCCGTGCGGGACCTCCGGACCGCGGGTCCGGGGCAGGCCTGAACGGCCCTCCCGTCGGCGGCGGGCACACAACGGGCCCACGGGGGGCGCGAGTCGGTGACCCGGTGTCCGGTGCCGACGGCGGACCGGTGGTCCCCATCCGCCGCGGTGTCCTCGCCCGCAGGTGAACCGCGACCGGCCGCGGGCCGTATCCGTGGGCACGGCAGAGGGTCTGCCGGGTACGACGCGTGCGGCGGGGACGGCCGCGACGCCGGAAGCGATGCGACGGTGGGGCCGTGTACCGGCCGTCGAGCGCTCCCGCCGGCGCACGGCCGGTGCCACCGCGGGGCGGATCATGGCACACGAAGAGCACGCGGTCCTCACCCGTGGGACCGCCGTGGCGGGGCCCGCACGGCCGGCACCGGCGGACCCGTCCGCCCGGCCGCGCCGCCACCGGCGGTGGCTGCCGCCGCTGCTGGTGGCGCTGCTGCTGACCCAGATGGCCGCCGCGATGGTGACCACCGCCGTGCGGCAGACGCCCACGATCGACGAACCGGTGTACGTGGCGACGGCCACCGACTACCTCCGTGAGCACCGCCTGCGCTACAACCCCGAGCACCCGCCGCTCGGCAAGCTGCTGATCGCGGCCGGCGTGGCGGTGGCCGACCCGGTCTACGACCCGTCGTACACCGGCACCCAGGGCGACGTCGGGCGGCATCTGCTGTACGAGTCGGGCAACGATCCCTGGCGGCTGATGCTCTGGGCGCGGCTGCCGGTGATCGCGCTGACCCTGCTGTTCGGGCTGGTGGTTCTCGCGTTCGCACGTGAGCTGACGGGGACGGCGGGCGGGCTGGTGGCGCTCGCCCTGTACGCCTTGTCCCCCGACGTGATCGCGCACGGCTCCCTGGCCACGTTGGACGTGCCGGCGGCGGGGTTCGTGCTGACGTCGACCTGGCTGACGTGGCGGGCCCGGCGGCGGCCGCTGGTGCACCTGCCGCTCGCGGGAGCCGCGCTGGGGGCGGCCGTGGCGACCAAGATGAGCGCACTGCCGGCGGTACCGGTGCTGATGGCGCTGGCAGCGGTGTCGGTCCTGGCCGCGGGGCGGCGGGAGGCGTCACCGCCGGGGCCCGGGGACCAGGGCGCGGGACGCCGGCGGGCGGCGGTGCCACGGACCCTCGGCCGGTGGCGGGCGCTGCTGCCGGGACCCGGGGGCGCCGGAGACCCTCGGCGGGCGGTGGTGCCCGCGCTCGTCGGCGCGGCCCTGATGGGCCTGGCCGCGCTCGCCGTCGTCTGGGTCTCCTACCTGGCCGTCGACCCCCGTCTGCGGTTCGCGCCCGCCGAAGCGGTACCGGCGCTGCACGGGCTGCGCGGGCGGGTCGTGGACCTGCTGCCCGTGCCTCCCGCGTACCGGGCGGGCATGCGGGTGCAGTTCGGCCTGGAGAAGTACCCGTGGCAGGGCTATCTGTTCGGGCACCTGTACACCGGCTCGCTCTGGTACTACCTGCCGGCCGCCCTGCTGGTGAAGACGCCGCTCGGGCTCCAGGCGCTGGGGGCGGCCGGCGCGGTCACGGCGGTGGCGCTGCGGCGCCTGCGGCCCGCGGCGCCGTACCTGCTGCTGCCCCCGCTGGTGCTGCTGGCGGTGGCGATGACGGGCGCGCGGGACTTCGGCACCCGCTACGCGCTGTTCGTGCCGGTGTTCCTCGCGGTGGCCGCGGCCTGCGTGCTGCGGTCGCGACGGCGGTGGGCCGGGCTCGCGGCCGGCGCGCTGGTGCTGTTCGCGGCGGTGAGCTCCCTGCGGACGTTCCCGTACTACCTGCCGTACGCCAACGAGGCGTTCGGCGGACCCGGGCGCACCCATCGTCTGCTGCACGACTCCAACGTGGACTGGGGGCAGGATCTGGGCAGGCTCGCGGACCGGCTGCGGCAGCGGTACCCGGGCGAGCGGGTCTGGCTGGTGTACAAGGGCAGCGGTGTGCCCTCCTACTACGGCATCCGCGCCGACGATCCGCGCAAGGTGCCCGGGGAGCGGGTGCACGGGCTGCTGGTGGTGTCGGACTCGGCGGCGGCCAAGGCACGCGGCCGGCTCGCCGAACTGATCGACAGCAGTCGGCCGATCGACGAGGTGGGCCATTCGATCACCCTGTACCGGCGGTGAGCCCGGCACCTTCAACCCCTGGTCACGACGGTCGGTGAGCTATGTTGAGTGCTCGTGGCAGACAAAGGAGACCGACCGGTGCCCTCGCCGCAGCAGGCACGCGCACAGGCGTCAGCGATCACGTCGGGCAGGACCGTCCCGGAGGGGGAGTCCGCCGCCCCGACGTCCCGGCTCAGGGAGCTGTTCGACGGCCCGCGTCTGTCGCCGGGGCAGCGGCGCATCGCCCAGTACCTGATCGAGCACATCACCGAGGCCGCCTTCCTGTCGATCACCGAGCTCGCGGACCGGGTCGGCGTGAGCCAGCCGTCCGTCACCCGCTTCGCCGCCGCCGTCGGTTTCAGCGGCTACCCGGCCCTGCGGGAGACGCTCCAGTCGATCGCGCTGCGCACGCTGGCCGGCGGTCCGGACGACGAGAACCGGGCCAACGAGCTGCAGGCGGCGGTCGACGCCGAGATCGCGAATCTGGAGAACCTGCGGCGCGACTTCGCCGACCCCGACCGGGTCATCCACGTCGGCCGCGAACTGTCCCGGTCCACCCCGCTGACCGTGCTGGGCCTGCGCATCTCGGAGTCGCTCGCCGAGTACTTCGGCTACGCGGCCCGCCGTATCCACCCCGATGTGCGGGTGGTGACCCGGGGCGGCAGCGTGGCCTACGACGCGCTGCTCCAGGCCCGTGAGGCCGGCGGCACCTGGGTGCTGGCCTTCGCCATGCCCCGGCACTCCCAGGAGACGCTGCACGCGGTCCGGGTGGCACGCGGTGCCGGTCTGAAGGTCGCCCTGGTGACCGACCTGGCGCTCGGGCCGCTGGTGGACGAGGCCGACATCGCCTTCGCCACGGGCACCGGTTCCCGGCTCGTCTTCGACTCCTACGCCGCGCCGGGCGTACTGGCCGCGGCGCTGCTGCAGGCCATGACCGACGCCGATCCGGAGCGCACCCAGGGCCGTCTGGAGAAGTACGAGCAGCTCTCCGACCAGCACCAGTTCTTCCTGAAGGACTGATCCCGGGCTGATCCGGCCGGGTTTCGACCTTCCTCCAGGTCTGGACCTGCCCGGTCGATCCTCTCGTACGCACCGGTAACTCGTGAAGATCTTGCGGCTTCGCGGTCAGAGACGGGGATCATTCACCCCATATCGCGCATGAATGTTTTCATACGTCTTGCAAAGCGGTCGGCATATATAAATACTGCTCACGGATCGCGCCCGGCCCACTCCTGGCACGGTCCCACCTGCGGACCCACCGCTCGCACAACGCCCCGAGAAAGCCGACGGACCGCCCATGCGCCTGCAGCCCCGCACGCCGCACCGGCTCCCGACGCCCGGGGCACTCATACGGACACCCCCAGCCGCCGTTCCCTACCCACGTCGGCGCGAGGGGTGTACCGGGGCGCATCGTCTGCGCGATGCGCCCGTGGCGGCCCCGGCCATCCCCTAGGCCGGGGCCGCCCCGAACCCGTCGGACACCCTCACGACGCCGCACACCGGAAGCGAAGACCATGCCCCTGACCAGCACGCGCATCAGCCCCGACTGGCCCTGCCAGGTCAAGACGCCGGGCAGCTACGACTGGGAGCGCTCGGCCGCCAAGTGGCTGCGCGAGCTGATCCCCGCGCGCTACGCGAGCTATCCGGCGCTCATCCGGCACCCCGTGCTGCTCGCCCGGCACGCGCAGATCCAGGTCCAGCAGGAGATCCGGGTGGCCCGCACCGCACTGCAGACCGCCCGTGCCGAACTGCCGGTGCTCGGGCTGCCGGAGTCGGTCATCGAGCACACGATCAAGATGTACGCGGCCGAGGTCATGCAGCTCCAGCACATCGCCCGCAGCGTCCGCGCCGTCGCCGACGCCCTGGGCGCCCGCGGCCTGACCCGCTGACCTGACCGACTGACCGCCGCCACCGGCCCAGCTGTCCGCCACCGACTCCGGCCCTGTCGGCAGACGGCTCCCGACGCCGCCGCCCGGACAGGTCGGACGTGTTCCACCGGCGGGCCCGCCTCCGGGCCGTACGCCATTCACGAACGGTCGCACCCGAGCCGGCCGCTTACGCCTTTCGGGGTCCCCCCCCGGTCCCGCCGGACGAAGGCAGTCGGACGGCGGTCCCGCGCCCGCCGCCCCGGCCCGGCCCAACCGCACCGGGCGTCCCCGAGGCTCCGGTCCGCCGGATTCCGCCCACTCGTCCCCGGGCCCCGGACCCGGCCCGCCCCCACCCGTTCCGCTTGATCCGCCGCGTACGCGTCCCCCCCCGCCGTCCCGCCGGACGAAGGCAGTCGGACGGCGGTCCCGCGCCCGCCGCCCCGGCCCGGCCCAACCGCACCGGGCGTCCCCGAGGCTCCGGTCCGCCGGATTCCGCCCACTCGTCCCCGGGCCCCGGATCCGGCCCGCCCCCACCCCTTCCGCTTGACCGCCGCGTCCCGGTGCGGACCGCTCGCACCTGCCCCCACCTGCTCCGGCCGGTGGTGTGTCCCCCCTCCGTGCGGCCCGGTCCGGGTGCGTGGAAAGCTCACGCGAGGACGAGTCGGCAGACGAGTGATCCAGCGCGTCCGGATGTGCGATGCTCAACGCGTGACGAGCGAGCCCGAGCCCCCGGTGGACCCCGGCACCGGCGCCGATCTGACGGCGCTGGCCAAGGTCGTGGCCCGGCAGCGCGCCGAGATGGAACGGCTGCGCGACCTCGCCGCGACCGCAGCCGTCCTGGAACGCGCCAAGGGTGTCCTGATGGCCGTCATCGGATGCGGTCCGAGCGCCGCCCACGAGGAACTGCTGCAACGGGCCAAGGACGGCAACCGCACCCTCCTCGAACAGTGCTGGCTCACCCTGGGCGAGCTGCTGCCCGCCGAGGAGCGTGACCCCGGCGCCGCACCGGCCTCGCCCACGGGACCGCCCCGCCCCGCCGGCACCTGGGAGACGGCGCCCGCGGGCACCGCGGACATGGCCGACCTCCTGGGACACATCGGCCGGGAGCTGGTCCGCGTGGGCTCGCCGCGCGAGCTGGCCGACTGCCTGCTGGAACAGTTGGCGTCCGAGGTGCGCGCCGACGCCGTACTGCTCTACGCGCGGCTGCCCGAGGGCGGACTCGAACTGATCGGGCACGCGGGCATCGACGGCACCCTCGCCGCCCAGTGGCGGCACGTGCCCCCGCTGACCGGGGTCATCGCGTTCGAAGCCCTGCAGTCGGGCGAGCCGTGCTGGCTGGAGGACTTCCCCACGGACCGCACCCGCCATCTGCTGATCGGGGACCCGCCGGAGCGGTGGCCCACCCGGGCCTGGCTGCCGGTGCCGGCCGGGGACACCGCCAGCGTCGCGCTGGGCGTGCTGCGCCGGTGCCCCGGGCCGTTCGAGTCCCACGAGCGGGAGCTGCTGCGGGCCGTCGCCCGGCTGTGCGCGGGCCGGCTGCGGGCCTTCGACGCCTCGCAGGAACACGCCGAGGAGAACGGCATCGCCCACACCGTCCAGGAGGTCTTCGACGCGCTTCCGGGCGCCGCCATCCTGCTCGCTCCGCTGCGCGCCGCCTCCGGCAAGGTCGAGGACTACCGCATCGAAGCGGCGACGGCGGAAGCCGTCGACGTGTTCGGCCGCGCGGGCCGGGACATGGTCGGCAAGCACATCCTGGAGAGCTACCCCTCCGTCGCGGGCGAGCCCCTGTGGCACGGCTATCTCCAGGCCCTCGAGACCGGAGTGCCCTTCGAGGGCGAACCCTTCGCCTACCAGGACGAGTCCGACGGGATGCCCGTGACCGCCACCTACTCGGTGCGCGCGGCCCGGCTGGGCGACGGGCTGCTGGTGACCTGGCTGCGGCACGACCCCGGGGACCGGCAGGAACAGCGTCTCCTGGACGTGCAGCGGCTCGGCAATCTCGGCTGGGCGAACTGGAACCTGGTCACCGAGGAGATCATTTGGTCGGCACAGGCGTACACAGTGCTCGGCCTGGGGCCGGCGCGGGGGCCGCTCCGCCTGGAGCGGCTGCCCGACCTGGCACTGCCGGAGGACGCCGGGCTGCTGGCCCACGCCGTCGACCGGCTCGTCCGCCACGCCAAGCAGTTCGACGTGCCGTTCCGCATGGAGACCCCCGAGGGCGTACGGCACCTGCGGATGGTCGCGGAGGCCGTCACGGATCCGGACGGCACCCCGGTCGAGGTGCACGGCTTCATCCAGGACCTGACCGCGCAGCGCAGCGCGGAACTCGCGCTGGTGGAGAGCGAGCGCGCGATGCTGCTGCAACGCGGCGTCCTGCAGGCCGAGCGCGCCCTGGCCGCGAAGATGCAGCACGCCCTGCTGCCGCTACCGAGCAAACCGGTGCGGCTGGCGGGCCTGCGCGTGGAGGTCGCGTACGTACCCGCGCAGGCGGGCATCCATGTCGGCGGCGACTGGTTCAGCGCCATCGAACTGCCCGACTGCGACGCGCTGTTCGTCGTCGGTGACGTGGCCGGTCACGGCATAGACGCCGTCGCCACGATGGCCCAGCTGCGATTCACCGCGAAGGGCATGGTCAGCACCGGTTCCTCGCTCACGGGGGCGCTGACGCGGCTCAACCAACTGCTGCTGCACTCCCGGGACAGCCGGACCACGGCCACCATGGTCCTGGCCCGCTACCACCGCGAGGAGCAGGTGCTGGCCTGGGCGCAGGCCGGGCACCCCCCGCCGCTGCTGGTGCGCGGCGGCGAGGTGCGCTACCTCGCCCGCCCCGACGGGATGCTGCTCGGCGCGAGCGGAAGCCCGGTCTACGAATCGGCGGAACTCCGTCTCGAACCCGGCGACCGGCTGCTGCTGTACACCGACGGCCTGATCGAGCGGACCGGTGAGGGTCTGGACGCGGGCTTCGACCGGCTGGCCGAGGCGGTACGCGCCCACGGCCGCGGCGAGTCCGGTTCGCTGGACGCGCTGCTCGCCACGATGCTCGCCGAGGGACGACGGGACGACGTGTGCGTGGTCGACATCCGGATGCCGCGGGAGGACGACGTCCCGGGCGCGCAGGACTAGCGTGGGGGAAGCGCAGGGGCCGGGTCAGTCGTCGTCACGGTGCCGCCAGTACCAGCAGACGCCGGCGACCAGGGCCAGCAGGAACACGGCGGGCACGAAGAGACCCGGGATGCGGGAGCCGGTCATCGGTGACGCCTTCGGTTCATGGTGCGGCTGAGCACGCGACCGGTGGCCGCGGGCTGCCCATTGTGCGGGGCCGCCACCAGGCCGTCCAGGCGATCCTCCGGAGCACTCCCCGGTGTTCGAAGCCTTTTCAGTCCACCGGGTGACCGGCGTCGATGCCGGAGACGTGGGAGAGCTTCAGGAGCGGACCGTCCCGGCCCCCGCCCCAGCGCACCGGGTCCAGGACGAAACCGACGTGGTCGCCGCCGTCCGTGCGGTGGAGGATCGTGCCGACGAACCAGGCCGCCGCGTCCGTGAGGACGGCGGCGCCGCCGGGCCCCTCCCACCAGTCCAGGCGCGCGAACTTGTCGATCTCGTCGCCCGTCTCGCCGCCGAGGAGTTCGGCGAGGTCGCGCTGGTCACGGGTGAGCAGATGCACCGCGAGGTGATGGGCGGCCCGGGCCACGTGGTAGGTGTGGTTGACCTTGGAGAGCCACACGGCGAACCGCGGCGGGTCGATGGAGCACTGCGAGGCGAAGCCGACGAGACACCCGGCCCGCTCACCGTCGGCGGCGGCCGTGACCACACACATGTCGGGGTTCAGCCGCGCGAGGAATCCGTCGAGCGCGGAACCGCCGGGTTCCGTGCTGCCGTGCCTGTCCGTCATGCCGCTCCGCTCCCGTCGGTCGCGCGGGTGCCGCCCGGGTGCCGCCCGCCCCGGTCACCCGCTGTTCCCGGCGCGGCCTTTCACCCATCGTCGCCGGGGTCGGTGCGCGATTCCAGTGCGCGGCGCGTGTCGTCGCCGTAGACACCGGTCTCGTCGCCGCTGATGCCGTACCAGAGCTGGAAGCGGGCCACGGCCTCGGTGAGAGTGGTGTCGTAGACGCCGCTGGTGGAGCCGCCGCGGTAGACGTCCGGGACGTGCAGAAGGCGTTCTTGCAGGTCGGTGACCTCGGGGCCGGTGTCGCCGCCGCGGAGTGTGCCGGGGCCGTCCGGGTCGCCGGCGGCGGTGGGGTCGGCCGGCCCGGTGGGGGCCGGTGTGGTGACGGGCGACGCGGTGGCGGACGGTGGGGTCGGCCGGTGCGGGGAGGGCCGTGCGGTCGCGGCGGCCTCCTGTCGGCCGGTCAGCAGGAGGGCGGAGCCGAACCCGGCGAGTGCGGCCGCCGCCACGGCGAGGGCCACGGCGGTCCGGCGGGTGCCGCGGCCCGCGCGGCGGGGCGCGGAAGCGGCCGGGGGCCGCGTGCCGGGTAAGGGCGGCAGTTCCCGGGTCTCCTCCTCGGCGGTCTCCGGCGTGCGGGAGGAAGCGGAGGGTCGACCCGGGGGCGCGGGGCCCGGCTCGTGGGCGGCCGGGTCCGGATACATCTCGCGCATCAGCTCGGCGAGGGCGTCGAAGCGGCGGGGCCTCACGACCCGGATGGGTTCCAGTACCGGTCCTGGGCGCGGCGGTTCGGGGTCGGGCGGTGTCGGCACCTGGCTCTCCTTCCGTCCCGTGCGAACGGGAGTCCGGGGTCTCCGTGCTGAGATACGGCCCGTACCGCCGCCCCGTTCAGGCCCACCCCCGCGCCCCGCGGTACCGATCCGGTGAACGCGGCGTACGCCTGCCGTCAGGCCGGGCTGAGGGCTCCCTGCACGAACCGGCTCAGGGATGCCGTGAACGCCGCGACGAAGGCTTCCCTGGCCTCCTGCGGCAGCGCCTCCAGGGAGAGGTAGGGGTTCAGGTCCTCCAGCTCGACCAGGAGCAGTCCCCCGTCGGGCGCGCGGCAGGCGTCGACCCGCTGGATGCCGGACCCGAGGTCGTTCCAGTCGACGAATCGCCGGGCGAACTCCAGGTCGGCGGCGGTCGCGACGTACGGCTCCAGCTCCCAGCGGCGCTCGGGGTCGGGGGCGTACAGGGCGTACTGGAAGTCGTCGTCGACGAAGTAGAAGGAGACCTCGTAGGCGAAGTCGACGCAGGGCTGGATCAGGACGTCACCGGTCGCGAGGGGGGCGACCTGCCCGGCGGGGACGATCCGCATGCCCAGGGAGTCCGCGCCGAGGCGGGGCTTCACCACGTAGGCCTCGGCGGCGGGCAGCAGGTGCAGGTCCTCGGCGCGGCCGACGGTCGGGATGACGGGGAACCCGGCGGCGCTCAGATCGAGCAGGTACTGCTTGCCCGCCATGTCCGCCTTGCCGGTGAGCGGGTTGTACACGAGGGCGCCGGTGGCGAGCGCCCGCGCGCGGAAGGCCTCGTACTCGCTCTGGTAGCCGAGGACCGGCCCGCTGTTGCGGACCACCACGGCGTCGAAGCCGTCCATCAGGGCGGCGGCGTCCCGGGGATGGCACAGGGCGAGGTCGAAGCGCTCACGCAGCCGGGCGGCGAGGTGGATGTCCTCGTCGCAGTAGCGGCGCCCGCGGGCCTGGTACGCCAGGTCCGTGACGTAGAGCAGGCGGGGGCGGGCGGCGGACATGCGGATCTCCTCCAGCGAGCGCGGGCGGCGTGGGTGGAGAAAGGTTACGTCGCAGGGTGCGGGCTGCCTCGACCGCCCCCGGAGGGGGTGGGCGCCCAGGACTCGGGCACGGCTGGACAGGTCTGTTGCATCTCCCGGAAAGCACTCGGTTCCCCCTTTCGGGCCGTTCCACTGCACTGAGTGTCACGAATGCCGTGCGGGTGCTACGTTCCCGGTCATGAGCTCCAGCAGCGCGGCGCCGACCGCGAAGCCGCCCATGCGGGACGCCCTCGTCGCGGCGGCCTTCCAGCTCTTCCTGGAACGCGGCTACGAGCAGACCACCGTGGACGACATCGTGTCCCTCGCCAGGGTCGGCAGGCGGTCGTTCTTCCGCTACTTCCCCTCGAAGGAGGACGTGGTCTTCCCCGACCATGAGCGCTGCCTGACGGACATGACCGCGTTCCTCGCGGAGGCCGACGGCGAGGAGCACGACCCGGTGGCGCGGGTGTGCGACGCGGCCCGGATGGTGCTGCGGATGTACGCGGAGAACCCGACCTTCTCCGTGCAGCGCTACCGCCTCACCAGACAGGTCCCGGGACTGCGCGCCTACGAGCTGTCGGTGGTGTGGCGGTACGAGCGCGCGCTCGCCGAGTACCTGCGCGCACGGTTCGCCGGGCAGACCGACGGAACGCTGCGGGCCGATGTGATCGCGGCCGCGGTGGTCGCCGCGCACAACAACGCCCTGCGCTCCTGGCTCCGGTCGGACGGCGAGGGCGACGCGGGGACGCTGGTGGACCACGCACTCGGGCATGTGCAGCGGGCGTTCGGCCACCCGGCGGACGCCCCCGTGCGCGCCCTGCCGGTCGGCCCCCTGCCGGACCACGGCGACGAGCGGCCCGAGGACGTGGTCGTGCTCGTCTCCCGCCGCAACGCCCCGGTCTGGCGCGTGGTGCAGGAATGGGAGGCGGCACTGGGCCGCGCCTGACGCGGGCCGCCGGCGAAAATCAGGGTACGCAGTGCCTTTACGAGTGACACTGAGTGCCATACTCTGTCGGCGTGCACGGTGGCACGGCTGCCGTGCACTCACACGCACGGCTCGCGCCGGGCGTGCGGGATTCCGGCCGAGCGCAGGGAGTTGACCAGCGTGTACCACCACTCAGCAAGCGCCTCGCATCCGGCGGCCGGTTCCGCGGCGGGTGTTCTCGATCCCGTCTCCGCGGACTCCAGGGACGCCATCCACTTCCAGCGCTGCACCTGGTGCGGCACCGCGATGTACCACCGGCTGCTGTGTCCGGTGTGCCAGGGCAGTGAGCTGCGCACGGAGCGCAGCGAGGGTGTCGGCACGGTCCGCCACTCCACGGTGGTGCACCGCAACACCCCGGCGGCGCGCAATGTGTCGCTGATCGAGATGGCCGAGGGGTTCGTCGTCCGGGGCCGGGTCATGGGCCCGCCGGTCGGCATCCACAGCGGCGACCGGGTCCGCATGTCCACCGCCAAGGACCCGGTGCGCGGGGAGCCGGTCTTCCAGTTGACGGACGAGCCGTACCGGGCGTGGACCTGACGGCCGTACGGGACCGCGGCGGACGCCGGACCGCCCCGCCCACTGTGGCCGAACTGCACCGTCATGGAACGTCGTTGCGCATGATGTGATCCATCACTTCTCCTCCACAGGCAACCCACGGACTCGCCGTTCCGTCCTCCGGGGACGAGAGGGCTCCCGGAACCGACGGGACGCCTGGGTCCGGGGTTCGAGGAGGAACAGTGGTCCGTGCCCGGCACATAGGGGTGACCGCCGCCGCGCTGCTCGCGGTGGCGGGAGCCTCACCAGGGGTGGCAGCGGCGCAAGCCCGACCACCCGCGCAGGTGAGAGCGTCGACGGCGGCGGACGACGGGCAGCTGCCGCCCGGATGGCGGATCTCCGACGGGCGCTCGGCACCGCAGCTGGAGTGGCGCTCGGACCGGCCGGTGCCGATGGGTGACGCACGCGTCGAATTCCGTTCGCGGGGACAGCTGTTGGGAGTGCCGCGGCCGGGACGGGACGGGCACACCTTCCGGCTGCCGCTCGACGGGCACCGGGCCGGGGAACTGGCGGGTCTGCAGGTCTGGTCGGGAGGGCGCCGACTGGATGCGCGAGGCACCACCTCGACGGCCGCCGCGGCCCGGCCGCCGGCCCCGCTGCCCGCGAACTCCGTGGACCCGGGCAAGCCCGGTTCGTACCGCACGAAGACGGGTGAGTACGGCCTCAAGTCGGTGCGGCTGCCCGGCTTTCCGGCACCGGTGGAGATGCGCGCGGTGGTCGTCGCGCCCGTCGGCGCGTCCGGCAAGCGGCCGCTCGCGCTGTTCCTGCACGGCCGGCACTACACGTGCTACAAGGGGCGTGACATCTCCGGGGAGTGGCCCTGCCCGGCAGGCACGAAGCCGGTGCCGAGCCACCGCGGCTATCTGCGGGACCAGAAACTCCTGGCCTCCCAGGGCTACATGACCGTGTCGATCTCCGCCAACGGCATCAACGGCCAGGACCACATGGCCGAGGACGGCGGCGCGCAGGCCCGTTCCTCGCTGGTCCGGCTGCACCTGGCCCGCTGGGCCGACTGGGCCGAACACCCCGACACCGCACCGGCGATCGTCCGCGACGCGCCCCGTACCGACCTGTCCCGGGTGCTCCTCGTCGGGCACTCCCGCGGCGGCGAGGGGGTCAACCGGGCGGCGCTGGACAGCCTGTACGCCCCGCCCGCCGACCAGGACGCCCAGCCCGGCCCGGCCCGCTGGAACATCCGCGGCACCGTCCTCATCGGCCCCACCGTCTTCGGGCAGAACCCGGTCCCCGACGTGCCGTCCCTGACGATCCTGCCGGGCTGCGACGGTGACGTCTCCGACCTCCAGGGCGAGGTGTACGTCGACGGCACCCGCGCGGTCAGCAGCGGTACCGCGCTGCACAGTGCCGTGTACGTCGTCGGGGCCAACCACAACTTCTTCAACTCCGAGTGGACGCCCGGCCAGTCCGCGGCGCCCTCCGAGGACGACTTCTACGACGACCCGCAGCACCCCGACAAGGTGTGCGGAAAGCGCGCCGCGACCCGGCTGACCGCCGGACAGCAGCACAAGGCCGGTTCGACGTACATCGCGGCCGCCGCCCGGCTGTTCCTGGCCGGCGACGACAAGGTGCGGCCGCTGCTCGACGGCTCCGGCAAGCGGGCGCCGTCGGCGGACCCGGCCCGGGTCCTCAGCCACGCCGTTGGCGCGCGCCGGGGTGCCGGATTCCTGCCGGACGGCGGGGTGTCGGTGACCGGCGGCAAGCTGTGCGACGCGGTGGACCCGAGCCCGTCGAAGACCTGCCTCGGCCAGGGCGCCAAGGGTTCCTCCCCGCACTTCGCGCAGTGGGAGACCGACCGGGAGGCCGGCCGGCACGCGGTCGCGCTGCACTGGACGCACGCCGGTACCGCGACCCGGGTGAGCGCCGGGAAGCCCCTGTCACTGGCGGGCTCCAAGTCGCTGGCACTGCGGCTGTTCGTGCCGCCGAACTCGCGGGGCACCCAGCTGGACGTGTCCCTCACCGACGCCTCCGGGAAGAAGGCGACGCTCGGCCGGGTCCGGGCGGACGGTCTGCCCGGCAGTGAGCGGACCGCCTCCTACTGGGCACGTGAGTACCGGGTGCCGCTGACGGCGGCCACCCGCGCGGGTCTCGACCTGAAGTCGGTCAAGTCGCTCTCGTTGACGCCTCGTTCGGCGTCCGGACGCGCCTGGCTGATGGACGCCTGGGGCTGGCGTGCGGGAACGCCCGCGGTGCGGGCCGCCGCGCTGCCCCGGGTGGACCTCGGCCGCACCACGGTCGACGAGGGCGACTCCGGCGTGCGCACCTACCACGTCCCGGTCCGGGTCGCGGGCGAGGGCAGCGGTCAGGTCCGCGTGTACGTCGTCGACCCCGCGACCGGCCGGACGAAGAACCGTCTGGTCACCGTACGGGCGGGCGGCGACGGCATCGACGTACCGGTCCAGGTGAAGGGCAACACGCGGTACGGCACCGACGTGTCGTACGACGTCCTCGTGAAGGCGGTCCGCGGCGCGGTCGTCGGCTCCTACCGGGGCGGGATCACCGTCCACGACGACGATCCGGCGCCCACCATGACCGTCACGCCCCTCGCGGACAAGGTGGCCGAGGGCAAGTCGCTGAAGTGGCGGGTGTCCCTGTCCCAGGCGGTCGACGTCGACATGACCACGCTGTTCGCGGTCGCGCCGGTCACCGGTCCGGAGCTGTCCACCAAGGACGTCTCGGCGCGCTGGCTGCGGGACACCGCCGGGGCGAAGCCGGACCCGGAGCGGCGGCTGTCGAAGGTGGACGGCCTCTATCTGTGGGTGGACATCCCCCCGGGGAGCACCAGCGCCGACATCACCGTGCCCACGGTCGAGGACCGGGTGACGGAGCCGGTGGAGTCCGTGCGGTTCCGGCAGATCGACCCGGAGACCGGTAAGCCGCAGACGGGCGGACTCGTGCTCGACGGGTCGGTGAAGAACGCGTCGTAGCACGCGAGGGCGGGAACGCGGCCCGCCCAGCCCCCGGGTGGCCCTCAGTCCGTGAGGGCCACCCGGATGCCCACCGTGCCGTCGAGGCCGCGGCGCAGCCGGCTGCCCAGCAGTGTCAGCCGTCCGACGATGCCGTACTTGCGGGCGATGAGGTCCCGGTAGCGGGCGGTGGTGGCCGCGTCGGCGATCGCGGCGGTGGCCGGCACCTGCTCACCGGTGGGGTTGCCCCGCAGGTCGCAGGGGCCGACGAGGACGTCGGCGCGGCGCCGGATCCGCTTGACCTTGAAGCTGTCGGCGGCCGTCCACACGCCGAGGCCGTCACCGTCTGGGACCACCCACACGGGTGTGGCGACGGGGGTGCCGTTCTTCCGGTAGCTGGTCACCAGCAGATACTTGCCGGAGCCGAGCAGGTCCAGCCGTGTGTCGTCCATTCCCGCAGTGTAGGTCTCCGGGTCCGACGGCCGCGAAGCCCCCGGTCCGTCGCCGGGGCCCGTCGGTCAGCGCAGGGCCGCCGTCATGCGCCGTACTCCCTCGGTGAGGATCTCGGGCGAGGTCGCGAGGTTGAGACGGGCGTGGCCCGCGCCGCCGGTGCCGAAGGGGATGCCCGAGCTGAGGGCCACCCGGCCCCGGTCCAGGAACGTCCGCGCCGGGTCGTCACCCAGGCCGAGGGCACGGCAGTCGAGCCAGGCCAGGTAGGTGGCCTCTCCGGGGTCGTAGCGGACGCCGGGCAGGTGGTCGGCGAGCAGATCGCGGAGCAGGAGCCGGTTGGCGCGGACCCCGGCGAGCAGGGCGTCGAGCCAGCCCGTGGCGTCGCGCAGGGCGGCGGTGTGCGCGATGACACCCAGGTGGCTGGGGCCGTGGCCGACCTCCTCCGGCATGCGGTGCAGGTCGTCGGCGGCTCCGGGCCCGGCGAGCGCGAGGGCGGCCTTGAGGCCCGCCAGGTTCCAGCCCTTGCTGGCCGACATCAGGGACAGGCCGCGTTCGGCGCCGGGGACGCTGAGGTAGGGCACGAAGGCGACGCCGGGGTCGACGAGCGGGGCGTGGATCTCGTCCGCGACGACCCGGACGCCGTACCGTTCCGCGAGGCCGGCGACGGCCGCCAGTTCACCGGCGGTGTGCACGGTGCCGGTGGGGTTGTGCGGGCTGCACAGCAGGTACGCGGCGCGTCCCCCGCCGGCCGTCACCTCCTTGAAGGTCTCCTCCAGGGAGGCGAGGTCGATGCGCAGGCCGGCCCCGAGCTGATCCTCCACCACCCGGCGGTCCATGTGGGTGATGAACTGGAAGAACGGCGGATACACGGGCGAGTTGACGACGACCGGATCGCCGGGGCCGGTGACCAGTCGGAGCATCTCGACCACTCCGAGCATGACGTCCGGCACGATCGAGGTGCGCTCCACGGAGACGTCGTACCAGTTCCAGCGGTCGGCGGCGAACGCGGCCAGCGCCTCGGCGTAGGCGGTGCCGACGGGGTACCCGGTGTCGCCGAGGGCGAGCGCGTCGGTGACGGCGCGGACGACGGGTTCGGCGAGCGGGACGTCCATCTCGGCCACCCACAGGGGCAGCACGTCCTCGGGGTAGGTGCGCCACTTCATGCTCGTACGGCGTCGCAGCCGCTCCAGGTCGAGGGCGCGCAGCGGGTCCGGTTCGCCGGGTGTGACGTGCGGGATGCTGGTCATGGGGGTCAAGACAGGGGGCGGTGGGGCCGGCGGGAACGCGGACACGGGGGCGGTTTCCAGGCCCGTTCACCTGCCGGCGGGCACCGGGCGGACCAGGGGCTTGCCGGTGGCGCGACGCGGGGGCGGCGCTGCGGAAATGCCGGGTCGTGCGGCGGAGATCAACTCGGGCGTCTAGATTGCGTCTTGCACGGTGCACCGCGCGCGTCGGGCGACCCGCCGGGCGGGGCACCGGACACTTCGTCAGGCATCCCCTCAGGCATCCCCCGGCATCCAGGAGCTGACCCACGTGACCGAGAACCCGGCAGCCACCAACGACGTGGCCGCTTCGCTGCGCGCCCGCATCAACACCGGCCAGCCGCACACCGCCCGGATCTGGAACTACTGGCTCGGCGGCAAGGACAACTACGAGGTCGACCGCGCCGCCGGCGACCAGATACGCCAACTGCACCCGGGCATAGGTGAGTACGCGCGCGCGGACCGGCTGTTCCTCGGCCGCGCGGTGCGGCACCTGGTGTCCGAGGTGGGCATCCGGCAGTTCCTGGACATCGGCACCGGGCTGCCCACCGCCGACAACACGCACGAGGTCGCCCAGCGCGTCGCGCCGGAGTCCCGGATCGTGTACGTCGACAACGACCCGCTCGTGCTCGCCCACGCCCGGGCCCTGCTGACGAGCACGCCCGAGGGCCGTACCGACTACCTCGACGAGGACCTGCGCAACGTCGACGCGATCATCGAACACGCCTCGAAGACGCTGGACTTCAGCGAGCCGGTCGCGCTGATCCTGCTCGGCGTGGTCATCTTCGTCGGCGACGAGGAGGACCCGTACGGTCTGGTACGGCAGTTGACGGAACGGCTGCCCGCGGGCAGCCACCTGGTGCTGTCGCACACCATCACCAGCCCGTCGATGCCGGACGTGGACGAGGCGGTGAAGTTCTGGAACGAGCACGGCACCCCGAAGCTGACCCAGCGCACACCCGAGGACGTCACCCGGTTCTTCGACGGCCTGGAGCTGCTGGAGCCGGGCGTGGTGTCCTGCTCGCGCTGGCGCCCGGAGGACTCCGCGGAGGGCGAGCCGGAGGAGGTCGCCATGTTCGGCGGGGTGGCCCGCAAGAACTGACCGCCGCCGGTGAACGCCGCCGCCGCGCGCGCCGTATGGAGGAACGGGCACTCGACGACCCGAGTGCCCCGCGGTGCCGGTACGGGCATCGCCCCACCTGGTTCGGTTTCGGGAGCCCTGCATGCGGCACGCACGACGACGGGTCGTCCGGCGAGTGACACGGCTGGCGGCGGTCGGCGGACTCCTCCTGGGGGGCGCCATGGTCACCCAGGCCGCCATGGCGAGCGAGACGCCCCCGGCCACCACCGGAGCGCTCCGCTCCGCGGCCGGCGCCGGGGACCCGGGTGACGCACTCGTGGCGCGGCTCGGCACCGCTCGGACGGCGGGCAGCTGGATCGGCGCCGACGGGCGGCCCGTCGTGGCCGTGACCGACGACGCGGCGGCGAAGGCGGTCCGGCAGGCAGGGGCCACGGCGAAGGTCGTCCCCCACAGCATGGACGCGCTCAAGTCGGCGACCGCCACGCTGCGTTCGGCACCGCGCGTGGCCGGCACGGCCTGGGCGGTGGACTACCGCACCAACCGGGTCGTGGTGCGGGCGGACAGCACGGTGTCGGCCGGCGACTGGTCGCGGATGACGCACGTGGCCGCGGGCATAGGCGGCTTCGTGCACATGGAACGCACGAAGGGTGCCTTCACCACGCGGCTGAACGGCGCCCTGCCGATCCTGTCGACCGGTGGCCGCTGCTCGGCGGGGTTCAACGTCACCAACGGGCAGAGCGACTTCATCCTGACGGCCGGCCACTGCGGACCCGCCGGATCCACCTGGTTCGCCGACAACCGGGGTGACCAGCAACTCGGCCAGACCGTGAACAGCGCCTTCCCGGGCACCGACTTCTCCCTCGTGCAGTACGCCTCCGGGAAGGCCGGGGCCGGTGCCGACGTCGTCTCGGTCGGCGGCGGCAAGGGCGTGCGGATCACCGGGGCCGCCGATCCGGCCGTGGGACAGCGGGTGTTCCGCAGCGGCAGCACCAGTGGACTGCGCGACGGCCAGGTCACCGGGCTGAACGCCACCGTCAACTACCCGGAGGGCACGGTCACCGGCCTCATCGAGACCGACGTGTGCGCCGAACCGGGCGACAGCGGCGGCCCGCTGTTCTCCGAGGGCATCGCACTGGGCGTGACGTCCGGCGGCAACGGGGACTGCAAGACCGGCGGAACGACGTTCTTCCAGCCGGTGACCAAGGCGATGACGACCCTCGGGGTACGGCTGATCGTGTCGGCCCAGAACGCGGGCGGCGCCCAGGGCACACCGCCCTCGGGCGCGCCGTCGGCGCCCGCCGCCCAGGGCGGGATGGCGCCCAACGCGGCCTCGCCGGGTTCCTCGGCGCCGGTCACGGGTGCGTCGGAGGGCAGCACCCTGCTGGCACGGCTCACGGACACGCGGAACGTCGGTCCGGGCCTGCTGGTCGTCGCGGGCAGTCTGATCGCGCTTGTCGCGACCCGGTACATCCGCTCCGAGCAGGACCGCAAGGCGTACCAGCGGTACTACTCGGCGACATGGGGCTGACCGGGCGGCGGGAGCGGGCCGGGCGCACGGCGCGGGGCCTTCGCAGGGCGCCGTGCGAGGTCTGGGCGGGCTTCGGGACGGATGTGCCGTGCGGGGCCCCGGAGGAAGAACGAGAAGGGCACCCGTGCGCACACGGGTACCCGGGACGGTGCGGCGCGAAGGGCGCCGGGTCGGTCAGGCCGCGCGGTGCGGCCGCGACTGCGACTGCGGGGCCGCGGCGGCCCACTCCAACACGAGGCGCTGGTACTCAGCGCGCTGCTCGGTCGTCAGTGTCCCGCCCGACCGGAGCCACAGGGCCCGGATCTCCTCGTTGACCTCCGCGGCCGATCGCTCGGTGACGGCTTCAACAGTGGTGGACATGTTGTGAAGCATATGCCGCCGGAGGTGAAGGCGCTGTGAGTAAGCCCACCGGATACGGACATATCGGACCGTGTTACTCATCACGTCAATGAGTCCGTCACGGACGGGAGTTCACTTTCCGGCCCCGCCGAGCACCAGGACCTGGATCGCCAACACGGCGGCGCCACGCGCCCAGTCGTGGAAGTCCGAGACCCTGGTCTCCAGGTCGACCGGAGCGGCGAGCGGATGCCGGTGGGCGCGGACGGTCTCCCGGACCGTGTTCCCCGCCACATCCATCAGTCCGACTCCCTCGCCGGCCAGCAGGATCTTCTGCGGCATCGCGAAGTTGGCGATCTGCGCGACGAGCGTGCCGAGCGCCCGGGCGGCCTCGCCGATCACCCGGGAGGCCATGGGTTCGCCCGCTCCGGCACCCGCGAGGATGTCCTCGTAGCGGGCGTCGGCGCCGGTGGCGGCCCGGATCTGGTACTCGATGCCGGGGACGGTGAGCAAGGACACGGCGCTGCCCCGGGCGCCGTCGGGGGTGAGCGGGCCGGACGGGTCGAGGATCCAGTACCGGCCGAAGCCGCGGTCCTCCTCGTCGAAGGGCACCCGCGTGCCGCCGAGCACCAGTCCGTAGCCGATGCCGGCGCCGATGGTCAGAACGGCGAACCGGTCGAGTCCCCGGCCCGCGCCGAACCAGGTCTCCGCCTCGACCAGGGCGGCCACGTCGTTCTCGACGACGACCGGCAGGCCGGAGCGCTCCTGGAGCAGCGCGGCGAACGGCACGTCCCGCCAGCCCAGGAAGGCCGACTCCGCCACGACCGCGCGCTCGCGCACCCGGCCGCCCACGCCGACACCGATGCCCGCCACGCCGGGATGGCGTGCGGCCAGTTCGGCGGCCGTCTCGGCGACCAGGTCGGCGACGGCGCCCGGGTCGTGCGTGGCGAGCGGCCGGTCGAGGCGGTCGGTCACCTGGCTGCGCAGGGTGGTGACGACGCCGTAGACCGTGTCGGCGGTGATCTTGAAGCCGAGGAACGAACTGGCCTCGGCCCGGACGTCGAGCGGCCGCGAGGGACGCCCCTGGCGCGCCGCACCGCCGGCCGCGGGGGCCTCCACGAGCAGGCCGGACTCGGTCAGCGGTTTGGTCAGCCGGGTGAGGCTGCCCTGGGAGAGGTGCAGCCTACGCGCCAGTTCGGTGCGGGACAGCGGTCCGTGCACGAGGACCTCGATCGCCACGGAGCGCTCCGCGGGGCTGAGCGGCAGCCAGCTGGTCATGGGCCCCGGTCCCTCCCTCTCCTGGGTGCCTCTCGGCGCCTTTTATTCCGATGCGGAAGTTATGGCGTCAGGCGCTCGCCCGGAGCGCTCAGGAGGCACGCTCATGCAGCCCTCTTGACGCACCTATTCTTCCGCAGCAAAAGTAACATGCATGACCTTCTCCCTCGGCATCGTCGGCGCCGGGCAGTTCGCCGGCCAGTTCGCCACGCTGTTCCAGGCCCACCCCGGAGTCGGTGACGTCCATGTCACCGATCTGCTGCCCGAGCGGGCCGAGCGGCTCGCCGCCGCGCAGGGCCTCGCGGGCACGTTCCCGTCGTACGCGGCCATGCTGGAGTCGGCGGCGGTCGACGCGGTCGCGATCTTCACCCAGCGCTGGACGCACGGCCCGCTGGTCCTCGCGGCGCTGAACGCCGGCAAGCACGTGTACTCCGCCGTCCCCATGGCGATCACCACGGACGAGATATCGGCGATCGTCGACGCGGTCCGGTCGACCGGGCTGACGTACATGATGGGCGAGACCAGCCAGTACAACCCGGCCACCGTGCACGCGCGCAACCAGATCGCCGAGGGCGCGTTCGGCCGGCTCTTCTACGCCGAGGGCGACTACGTCCACGACATGGACCTGGGCTTCTACGACGCCTACCGCTACAGCGGCGGCGAGGACTGGAAGTCGACCGCCAGCTACCCCCCGCTGCTGTACCCGACGCACTCGGTCGGCGGCGTGCTCGGGGCCTGGCAGACCCACGCGGTGAGCGTGTCGGCGATCGGTGTGCGCGACGAGCGCGGCGACGGCGTCTTCGACCGCTCGGTCAGCCGGTTCGACAACGACGTGTCCAACGCGACCGCGCTGTTCGAGGTGGCGGGCGGCGGCTCGTTCCGGACGAACGAGTTCCGCCGGGTCGGCTACCCGTCACACATCCGGGAGTCCCGGTTCCGGTTCTTCGGGACGGAGGCCAGCATGGAGCAGCTGGCGACGGTGGCGCTGTGGCAGGACAAGAAGGGCGTGAAGGACATCAGCGAACTGCTGGAGCCCAGACCGACCCTCTCCCCCGACGACCCGTCGCTGCGGCACATCGCGCCCGAGCTGCGGGCGGCCTTCACCTCCGGGTCGGCGCCGGTGCACGACCGCTCGCGGCTGCCGCGCGTCTTCGACCGGCTGCACAACGGGCACGAGGGCAGCCACCACTTCCTGGTGGACGACTTCGTCACCGCGGTCGGGACCCGCACGCTGCCGTCGGTCAACGCCTGGGTGGCCGCCCGCTACACCCTGCCGGGCATCGTCGCGCACGAGTCGGCACGGCAGGGTGGGGTCAGGCTGGCGATCCCCGACTTCGGGGACGCACCCGGGGCGTGAGGGCTCAGTGGCCCCCCGGGGCTCAGGTGCCCGGCTTGCGGCCGTAGACGAAGACGTCGTCGCCGTTCTTCAGCAGCGACCAGTACTTCTTGGCGGTCGTGGTGGTCATGTTGACGCAGCCGTGCGAGCCCGGCGGGTTCCACATGCTCAGACCCACCGAGTGGAAGGCCTGGCCGCCGTCGAAGAACTGGCTGTAGGGCATCGGCACGTTGTAGATGTTCGACACGTGGTCGATGTCCCGCCAGTAGATCTTCTTCAGGCCGGTGCGGGTCTCGTAGCCGTCGCGTCCGGTGCGCACCGGCACCGGGCCGTAGACGAGCTTCTTGCCGTCCTGGATCCAGCTGAGCTGGAGCGTGAGGTTCACGCAGGCGATACGGCCCTTGTTCACCGGGCACTTGCCGTCCTTGTTCGGGTTGCTCCCGACGGCCTTCTGCTTGTTCATCAGGTCCATCACGCCCCAGGTGACGGAGCCGGCGTAGCCGATGTTGGGCGTGATGCCGTGTTTGGTCTGGAAGGCCTGGGTCGCCTTGCAGTCGGCGGCGGACTGCTTGCCGTCGACCGGGCGGCCCAGGAACTTCTCGACCTGCTTCTGGTACGGCCCCGCCTGCGTGGTGCAGCTCGCGGCCTGCGCCGGTGCCGCGGTGAGGGCGAGGGTGAGCGGCGCCACCAGCCCCGTGACGCCCAGCACGACCGCACCTCGTCTGCGTATGTCCCCCATGATGGGTACTTCCTCTTCTCCCCAGCGCCCCGGGGCCTCCCCCAGGTGTCTTCCTGCGCGATTCCCGCGACCTCGGACTACTAGACCCGCTGTGGACGGACAAGGTTGTGCGAGTGGTCGGGCTGTGACAAAACGGTGAACTTCGCCGCTCGGGCGGGCGGTGACACGTGTGGCGGGCGGGGCCCGACACGGTCCAGTTCTCGCCGATTGGACCGGGTGCGCGGCCGGCCGACCGCCCTACGCTGCGGCACATGCACCCCGCACTCGCCGGCGATCTCTCCCGGCTTCCCGAACTCCTGCAGGACGCCCGCGACTTCGCCGCCCGCGAGCTGACCGGTCTGGCGGAGCGGCCGGTCGCCGCAGCCGGCCGGGCGCCCGGGCGTGCGCCGCTTCCGGCCGAGGGCGCCGGGGCCGAGGCCGCCCTGACCCGGTTCGCCGAACGGTGGGCGCCGGGCTTCTCCGGTTCGGCCGGCCCCCGTTACCTGGGCTTCGTCACCGGCGGCGCCACACCCGCGTCGGTCGCCGGCGACTGGCTGACTTCCGCCCTGGACCAGAACCTGTCGGGCGCGGGCGGCTCGTGGGCGGCGGAGCTGGAACGGGAGACGGTGGCCTGGCTGCGCGAACTGTTCGGTCTGTGCGAGGCGCACGGCGGGGCGTTCGTGACGGGCGCCACCATGTCGAACACGGTCGGCCTCGCGATCGCGCGAGAGTGGCTCGGCGAGCGGCTGGGCGTGGATGTCTCCCGGCAGGGCGCGGCCGCGCTGGGCCCGGTCGACGTGCTCTCCGGCAGCCCGCACTCCAGCATCACCAAGGCGATGTCCGTGCTCGGCATCGGCCGGGACCGGCTGCGCCTGGTGCCGCTGCTGCCCGGCGGCCGGGAGGCCGTCGACGTCACCGCGCTGGAGGCCGCGCTCGCCGGGCGGGACGGCCGGCCCGCGATCGTCGTCGCCAACGCGGGCACCGTGAACACCGTCGACTTCGACGATCTGCGGGCGATCGCCGCCCTGAAGGAGCGATACGGCTTCTGGCTGCACGTCGACGCGGCGTTCGGCGCCTTCGCCGCGCTGTCCCCCGAGCACGCCGCCCTCGTCGACGGTCTCGACGCGGCCGACTCGGTCTGCGTGGACCTGCACAAGTGGCTCAACGTGCCCTACGACGCGGCCGTGCAGTTCACCCGCCGCCCCGATCTGCAGGTGGCGGTGTTCCACAACGCCTCCCCCTATCTCGGCCCGCCCACCGGCGAGCCCGACTTCCTGCACCTCACCCCGGAGAACTCGCGGCGGCTGCGCGCCCTGCCGGCGTGGTTCTCGCTGGTGGCCTACGGGCGCGCGGGGCACCGGGAGATCGTCGAGCGGAACGTGACGCTGGCCCGCCGCCTCGGCGCGGGCATCGACGCCCTGCCCGGTCTGCGGCTGCTGGCGCCGGTCCGGCTCAACGTCGTCTGCTTCACCCTCGCCGGGGATCCGTCGCAGGAGCGGGTCGACGCGCTGGCCCGGGCGGTCGCCGCCTCCGGGGAGGCGTACGTGACCCCGACGGTGTACGGCGGGGTGCCCGGCCTGCGGGCCGCGTTCAGCAACTGGCGCACCACACGGGCCGACACCGATCGCGTGCTGGAGGCGCTGGCGGCGGCCTCCGGGTGACGTCCGCGTCCGGGGGCCTCCGGGCGGTCCCGGCCGTCCCCGGCACGCTCAGGGGGTGGCCCGTACGGCGGTGTGGAAGCCGGTGTTGACCGCGGTCAGGCCGCCGTCGACGACCAGGCTGGTGCCGGTGATCCAGGCGGCGTCACGGGAGGCGAGGAAGGCGACGGCCGCGGCGATGTCCTCGGGATCGCCGACCCGGCCGAGCGGGTACAGACCGCGGACGGCGTCGAGGTCGTCGTCGCGCCCCTCCCACGCCGAGGTGCGGACCGTGCCCGGCACCACCAGGTTGACCCGCACCCCGCGGGCGGCCGCGTGCCCGGCGAGGGTCCGGGTGAGGGAGCCGAGGCCGGCCTTGGCCGCGCTGTAGCCGTGGTTGCCGAAGTCCTGCAGGCCGTTGACCGACCCGATGCTCACGATCGCCCCGCGGCCGGAGGCGGCGAGGTGGGGCAGCGCCGCCCGGCAGCAGCGGTGGGCACCGGTGAGGGTGACGTCGAGGTCGCGGGCCCAGGCGTCGTCGGGGTCGTCCTCGAACAGCGCGGCGTCCGGGGTGCAGTGGGCGGCGCAGTTGACCAGCACGTCGAGGGAGCCGAAGGCGGCCACGGCGCGGGCGACGGCCGCCTCCACGGAGCCCCGGTCGGCGACGTCGCAGGCATACGCCTCGGCGGTGAGGCCCTGTCGGCCGAGCGCGGCCGCGGTGCGCTCGGCCTCCGGCAGGTCCCGGTCGGTGACCAGGACCCGGCCGCCCTCTTCGGCGAGCCGCCGGGCGACGGCGGCGCCGATGCCGCGGGCGGCGCCCGTGACGAGAACTCCGTGTCCCGCGAAGCGGGTGTGATCGGTCATGGGGCGACCGTACGGCCCCCGAGGGCGCCGTATCACGGGAACCGGTGGACCCCGCGGCTCACCGGTAACCGGTGACGTCGGCCGGCTTGCCCGCGTCCTGCACCTCGACCAGGTACCGCCAGGCGTCGGGGCGGCTGCCGTCGAGGTCGGTGAAGCCGTAGACCCGCGCCAGCCCGCCGCTGGAGAGCGACTGCCCGTTGAAGCGGGCCACGTCGGGGTCGGCGGCGAGCGCGGCGACGGCGCGGCCGGTGAAGCGGGGGGTCTCGGAGACGGCGAAGTGCGGTTCGCGGTCGAGGGCTTCGCGCCAGTTGTCCTCGCGGACGCCGAACGCCTCCAGCATGATCTCCGAGCGCATCCAGCCCGGTGTCAGGGCCACGGCCGTGGCACCGCGCGGGCCGAGCTCGTGGCCGAGGGCGAAGGCCATGCGCAGGACGGAGGCCTTGGCGAGGTCGTAGAAGAAGTTCACGCGGTAGGTGTCGCGGTTGTACTCGGCGGTGCCGTCGGTGACCTCCACGACCAGTCCGCCGGGCCGGCGCAGCAGCAGCGGCAGGGCGTGGTGGCTGGTGATGGCGTGGGTCTCGACGGCGAGACGGAGCAGCCGGAGCCCGTTGTCGAGGTCGTGCTCCCAGACGGGGGTGTCCCACGCGAAGAGCTTCTCGCCGCCCCAGATGTCGTTGACGAGGACGTCGAGCCGGCCCTGCTCGTCCGCGATGCGCTCCACCAGGGCCCGTACGGCGGATCCGTCCAGATGGTCGACGGGTACGGCGATGCCCCGGCCGCCGGCCGCGGTGACGAGGTCGGCGGTGTCCTCGATCGTCTCGGGGCGGTCGTACTCCGAGCGGCGGGCGCGGGTGCTGCGTCCGGTGACGTAGACGGTGGCGCCGGCCGCGCCGAGTTCGACGGCGATGCCCCGGCCCGCGCCCCGGGTCGCCCCGGCGACCAGCGCCACCTTGCCCTGTGGTTCGTCCGACATGTCCGGCCTTCCGTGCGGTACGACTGCTGTCGTCCTCCACTGTCGCGGGAAAGCCGGACATCTCCTGTCGCCTTTTCCGGCGGGCCTAGTGGCCGCGCTTGATCCATTCCTCCAGGTGGGGGGCCTCGGCGCCGATCGTGGTGGGGTCGCCGTGGCCGGTGAGGACCTTGGTCTCCGGTGGCAGGGTGAGGAGGCGGTCGCGGATGGAGTCGATGATCGTCGGGAAGTGGGAGAAGGAACGACCGGTGGCGCCCGGGCCGCCCTGGAAGAGGGTGTCGCCGGTGAAGACGGTGCCGAGGCCGGGGTCGTACAGGCAGACGGCGCCCGGCGCGTGCCCGGGGGTGTGCAGGACGGTCAGGTCCGCGCCCGCGGTCTCCAGGACCTGGCCGTCGGCGAGGTGCCGGTCGGGCTCGCGGTCCGGGTGGGTCATCCGCCACAGCGGCAGGTCGTCTGGGTGCAGCCAGATGGTGGCGCCGGTGAGGTCGGCGAGGGCGGGGGCCGCGTCGATGTGGTCGTTGTGCGCGTGGGTGCACACGATGGCGGACAGGCGCCGGTCGTCGACGGCACGGGCGATCGCCTCGGCGTCGTGGGCGGCGTCGATGACGATCACCTCCCGCTCGTCGCCGACGATCCACACGTTGTTCTCGACGTCCCAGGTGCCGCCGTCCAGGCTGAACTGGCCCGAGGTGACGAGGCGTTCGATGCGGACGGTCATCAGAGAACCACCACCGAGCGCAGCACGTCGCCCTGGTGCATCCGCTCGAACGCCTTCTCCACCTCGTCCAGTTGGATCGTCTCGGTGACGAACGCGTCCAGTGGCAGCCGGCCCTGCAGGTGCAGGTCGACGAGCATGGGGAAGTCACGGCTGGGCAGGCAGTCGCCGTACCAGGAGGACTTCAGGGAGCCGCCGCGGCCGAAGACGTCGAGCAGGGGCAGTTCGAGCTTCATCTCGGGCGTGGGGACGCCCACGAGGACGACGGTGCCGGCGAGGTCGCGGGCGTAGAAGGCCTGCCGGTACGTCTCGGGGCGGCCGACGGCCTCGATGACGACGTCGGCGCCGAAGCCTCCGGTGAGTTCGCGGATCGCCTCGACCGGGTCTGTCGTGCGGGAGTTGACGGTGTGGGTGGCGCCCAGCGTGCGGGCCTTCTCCAGCTTGCGGTCGTCGATGTCCACGGCGATGATCCGGGACGCGCCGGCCAGGTACGACCCGGCGACGGCCGCGTCACCGACACCACCGCAGCCGATGACGGCGACCGAGTCGCCGCGGCCGACACCGCCGGTGTTGATGGCGGCGCCGATCCCGGCCATCACCCCGCAGCCCAGCAGTCCGGCGACCGCCGGGGAGACGGCCGGGTCGACCTTGGTGCACTGTCCGGCGGCCACCAGCGTCTTCTCGGCGAACGCGCCGATGCCGAGGGCCGGGGAGAGTTCCTGGCCGGTGGTGGCGAGCGTCATCTTCTGCGAGGCGTTGTGGGTGTTGAAGCAGTACCAGGGGCGGCCGCGCAGACAGGCCCGGCAGGTGCCGCACACGGCACGCCAGTTGAGGACGACGAAGTCCCCGGGCGCCACGTCGGTGACGCCCTCGCCGACCGACTCCACGACACCGGCGGCCTCGTGGCCGAGCAGGAAGGGGAAGTCGTCGGAGATGCCGCCCTGCTTGTAGTGCAGGTCGGTGTGGCAGACGCCGCAGGCCTGTACCCGTACGACGGCTTCGCCGGGCCCGGGGTCCGGCACCACGATCGTCTCGACCCGTACGGGCTCGTCCTTCCCCGGTGCGATCACGCCGCGTACTTCCTGCGCCATGGCCTGGCCCCTTCCTTCGACATGCCTTACCCGCCGACCCTACGCGCTGTCGATCTGCGGGCGGGACGGACCACGACGACGGACGTGGATCTTTCCGGTCGCCGGCTCCGGAGCGCCCTGCCCTCCGGCACCCCTGGGGCGCTGAACCCGGGGCGCCCCACTCGGTGTTCGCGCCCCCTCGGCGGGCGGAAACGGCGGGGGCCGCCCCGGTCGGGACGGCCCTGCTGCCCGGGTGCGGGCTCAGTGGATGGGGATGGCCGAGGCCAGGCCGAGCACGGGCGCGGCGGGGGCGAGGACCTGCTCCACCTGGTTCAGTTGGTTCAGCTCCCGGAGGTGGTTGAGCGCCTGGAGCTGCTGGGAGACCCGCGGGATCTTCGCCTGGTCCTGCGCGGGGACACCGCTGACGGCCAGCGAGTCCAGCGTGTTCACCGCGCCGAGCTTGTCGACCAGCGGGGCGCCGCCGGCCGCGTTCGCCGACGATGCGGCGAGGCCGGTGATACCGGCGGCCAGGGCGACCGCGGCGGCGATGCGTCGTGTTGAGATCATGCCTTCAGCAACGGTTCCGGGGCCCGGCCGGACACGGGCGGCGGGCCGCGCTCACCCGTGAGGCGGAGCACCCGTTCTGCGCTTGCCGAGGCCGCCGGGCCGGAGGAGTCTCGGAGGTGAGGCCCGCGCGTCCCGTTCCTCATCGGGCCGCGGGCGCCTGAAGGAGGTCACCATGGGCACCGCGACAGGCCGCGCCTTCGACGCCGAGACGCTGCGCCGGGGCATCGAAGGGAACACCGGGAACACCCTTCTGTCCCTCTACGCCGACGACGCGGAGATCCGTATCGTCGACCACAACCACCAGCCGAGCGAGCCCACCGTGCTGCGGGGCCGGGGCCAGATCGCCGAGTTGCTGGACGACATCTACAGCCGCGACATGACGCACAAGCTGGAGCAGTGCGTCGTGCAGGGCGACCACGCCGCGTTCAGCGAGTCCTGCCAGTACGGGGACGGCACCCGGGTCATCGCCGAGTCGATGGTCACCCTGCGCGACGGCAAGATCACGAACCAGCTGCTCATCCAGGCCTGGGACGAGTAGGAGCGGCCTGGCATGGCAGGCGGCGCGAGGAGGATCGCCAGGGTCCAGGTCAGCACGCGAGTGACCTGGACCCTGTCGGCCCGGGCGGTACTCGGCCGGGTGCCCCGCACCCGTACGCGCCGCGGAGCGCCGGCCCTCACGGTGCGGCTGCCGGTGTCGGCCGCGCTGGTCCGATCGGTGCTGGAAGGCATGCGCGCGCGTCCTTCGCTGCCGCGTGGCCCGAGGGGACGGCGGACCCGGCCGCGCTGAGCGGGCCACCGCGCCGAGCGGCCCGCCGCCACGGACGGGGCGGATCGCGCCGACGGGGCGGCTCCCCCCGTCACCCGCTCGGTTACGCTGTACCCGGCCGTGACTGGCGCTGAGGTGGAGAACCACCGGGGAGCGGCCTTCGGTGGATGCCGCGCGCCTGGGCGAGGAGAGTCGATCCAGCTCAGGAGTGTGCAGCATGACCCAGGCCCGTCTGATGGACGGTACCGCCCTCGCCCGCCGCATCGTCGAGGACACCGCGAAGAAGGCCGCCGACCTCACCGGGCGCACCGGCAGCGCGCCGTGTCTGGCGACCGTGCTCGTCGGCGAGGACCCGGCGTCCGTGACGTACGTCCGCATGAAGCAGAACCGCTGCCGGACGGCCGGGATCGAGTCGCGCCACGTGGCTCTGCCCGCGGCCACGACCACTGCCGAACTCGTCGCCACGCTGCGGGAATTGTCCGCCGATCCGGGGGTGCACGGCATCCTGCTCCAGCATCCGGTGGGCGACCACGTCGACGAGCGCGCGGCGTTCGAGGCGATCGCCCCGGAGAAGGACGTCGACGGTGTCACCTTCGCCTCCTTCGCCACGATGAGCTTCGGCCTGCCCGGCTTCGTCTCCTGCACGCCCGGCGGGATCGTGCGGCTGCTCGACGAGTACGGCGTCGACCCGGCCGGGAAGCGGGCCGTCGTGGTGGGCCGCAGCGCGATCCTCGGCAAGCCGGTGGGCATGCTGCTGCTGGCCCGGGACGCCACGGTGACGTACTGCCACTCGCGCACCCGGGACCTTTCGGCGGCCGTCCGCGAGGCGGACATCGTCGTCGCCGCCGTCGGCCGCCCGCGGCTGATCCGCGGGCAGGACATCAAGCCCGGCGCGGTCGTGATCGACGCCGGCTACAACGCGGGGAACGTCGGCGACGTCGACTTCGACTCGGCCGTGGAGCGGGCCTCGCTGATCACGCCGGTGCCGGGCGGTGTCGGTCCGATGACGATCGCCACGCTGCTGGAGCAGACCGTCGACGCCGCCACCCGGCAGCTCGGGGTGTGATCAGCGCATCCAGGCGCTGTAGGCCATGACGTCCCCGGCCTTCACCCCGTACTCGGGGTCGTCCTCGGTGTAGGTGTCCTCCATGCCGAGGACGGCTCCGGTGCGCGGTTCCAGGACGAGCATGTGGCGGATGCCGCGAGCGTCGTAGGCGTACGCGTGGCCGGGGCGGCCCAGGCGGTCGGTCACCTCGCCGACGGGGCGCAGCCCACCGGTCTTCGCGAACAGGTGGACGAGGGCCGCCGACTCGCGGGCGCCGAGGGTCCAGTGGTCGAGCAGTTCCGCGGTGGCGTCGAGGAGTTCGGCGGTGCTCAGTGGAGCCGTGCTCCTGTCGGTCCCAGGGCGGACGACCTCGGTCAGGTAGGCGCTCAGCGCCGCCGCGGTGTGCGGTGGGGGCGCTTCGGGCGGGGCGTCGCTCCACATCGGCGGGTAGGTGGTCCGGCTGATCACATGGCCGTCCGCCACCTCGTGCGGCGCGTCGCCCTGGTCGGTGAGGACCGGCCTGCCGGGGCGGCGCGGGTCGGTCGCCACGACCAGTTCGGTGTGGGTGGCGTCCGCGCGCCAGCGCACCACGCGCTCCTCGGGGAGGGTGACGGGGGGCTTGTCGTCGCTCATGCCGAGGCTCCACGACTGCACGTGCGTCCCCTTGCGCAGGCGTGGGGAGCCGCCCGAGGCGGCCGCGTCGGCGAGGGCCGTCATGTCCGTCAGGGGCACGGGCGCGGAGTGGGTGCGGACGGTCAGCGGGCGGGGCGCGGCGACGGCCCGCGGGGTGCCCGCGCCGCCGAGCACGGCGTCGAGGGCGAGTGCGAGGACGACGGCGGTGGCGGCCAGGCCCCAGACCAGCCGGACGCGCGGGGGGCGGCCGGCGGGTGCCGGAAGCGGCCGGGCCCACGGGCGCGGAAGAAGGCGGCCGGTAGGTGCGGCAAGCGGCTCCTCCGTCATCAGTCGCGTGAGCTGCCGCTCGGCACGGTCGTCGAGCGGCCCCTCGCCGAACCGGGGGTGGTCGGCCGGCACCGGGTCGGCGCGGTGGAGGAGTTCGAGTTCGTCAGCCATGTCCGTGGTCCTTGCACAGGGTCGCGTCGGCGGGGACGGGAGTCGGCGCGGGCCGGCCTTCGGGCGGGTCGGACGGGGCGGGGCCCGGCCGGTCGATCTCGGCCCGGAGCCGGCGCCGTGCCCGGTGCAGGCGCATCGTCGCCGCGCGCCTGCCGCAGCCGAGAGCGACCGCGATCTCCTCGGCGCCGAGTTCCTCCCAGGCGGCCAGCCGGAGTATCTCCCGGTCCGCCGGGGACAGCCGGTCCAGGGCCTCGTGCACCCAGGCGCCCGGGGCCTCGGCGTCGGGGCTGTCCACGATGTGCCGGCCGTGCGCGGCCTCGTCGTTGCCGAGCCGGTCCACCAGCCGGCGCCGCCGCCCGTAGCCGCGTACCGCGTTCGCCAGGCAGTTGCGGGCGACCCCGTACAGCCAGGGCAGCGGTGAGGCCGGCAGGTCGGCCCGGCGTCGCCAGGCGACCGTGAACACCTCCGCCACCACTTCCTCCACCTCGCCGGTCCGCCCCTGAAGCCGCCTCGCGACATAGCGGCTGACCGCCCAGTAGTGCTCGCGATAGGCAGCGGCGAAGATCTCGTCGTTGCTCATGTTCGGTTCGTGTCCGGCACGGCCGGGATCGTCACACCCTTCTTCCGTGATGCTCCTCGCGTCGTCCGAGTGTGACGCGTGGGCGGGGCGCGGACACAGGCGGGGCGTGAAGAGGATCAGAGACACCAGGGCCGTACAGTGGCTCACCACCACCGATCACAAGACGATCGGGACGCTCTATTTGGTCACCGCGTTCGGGTTCTTCCTGTTCGGTGGTGTGCTGGCGCTGTTCATGCGCGCCGAGCTGGCCCGGCCGGGTCTGCAGATCATGTCGAACGAGCAGTTCAACCAGGCGTTCACGATGCACGGCACCGTGATGCTGCTGATGTTCGCGACGCCGTTGTTCGCCGGTTTCGCGAACTGGATCATGCCGCTGCAGATCGGCGCGCCCGACGTGGCGTTCCCCCGGCTGAACATGCTGGCCTACTGGCTCTACCTGTTCGGCTCGCTCACCGCTGTGAGTGGTTTCCTCACGCCGCAGGGCGCGGCGGACTTCGGCTGGTTCGCGTACGCCCCTTTGTCGGACGCGATCCGGAGCCCGGGTCTCGGCTCGGATCTGTGGATCATGGGTCTGGCCTTCTCCGGCTTCGGCACCATCCTCGGCGCCGTCAACTTCATCACCACGATCATCTGCATGCGCGCGCCCGGCATGACCATGTTCCGCATGCCGATCTTCGTGTGGAACGTGCTGCTGACGGCCGTCCTGGTCCTGCTGGCCTTCCCGGTCCTCGCGGCCGCGCTGTTCGCCCTGGAGGCGGACCGCAAGTTCGGCGCCCACGTCTTCGACGCCGCCAACGGCGGCGCCCTGCTGTGGCAACACCTCTTCTGGTTCTTCGGCCATCCAGAGGTGTACATCATCGCGCTGCCGTTCTTCGGCATCATCTCCGAGGTCATCCCGGTCTTCTCCCGCAAGCCGATGTTCGGCTACATGGGCCTGATCGCGGCGACCATCGCGATCGCCGGTCTGTCCGTGACGGTGTGGGCCCACCACATGTACGTCACCGGCGGAGTGCTGCTGCCGTTCTTCTCCTTCATGACGTTCCTCATCGCCGTACCGACCGGCGTGAAGTTCTTCAACTGGATCGGCACGATGTGGAAGGGCTCGCTGTCCTTCGAGACGCCCATGCTCTGGGTGATGGGATTCCTCGTCACGTTCGTCTTCGGCGGTCTGACGGGCGTCATGCTCGCCTCACCGCCCATCGACTTCCACATCTCCGACTCCTACTTCGTGGTGGCGCACTTCCACTACGTGGTGTTCGGCACCGTCGTCTTCGCGATGTTCGCCGGCTTCCACTTCTGGTGGCCGAAGATGACCGGCAAGATGCTGGACAAGCGCCTCGGCAAGATCACGTTCTGGACGCTGTTCACCGGCTTCCACGGCACGTTCCTGGTACAGCACTGGCTGGGCGCCGAGGGCATGCAGCGCCGGATCCCCGACTATCTGGCGGCCGAGGGGTTCACGACGCTCAACACGGTGTCCTCGGTCTTCTCGTTCCTGCTCGGCGCGTCCCTGCTGCCGTTCTTCTACAACGTCTGGAGGACGGCCCGGTACGGCGAGCGGGTGGAGAGCGACGACCCCTGGGGCTACGGCCGTTCGCTGGAATGGGCCACTTCCTGCCCGCCGCCCCGGCACAACTTCCGCACGCTCCCGCCGATCCGCAGCGAGTCCCCGGCCTTCGACCTCCACCACCCGGAGATCCGGGCCCGTGAGCGGGAGGTGGCCGTCCGATGACGGCCGAGGATGGCGGCGAGCTGGAGGGGCCGGCCCTCGTGCGGGAGATCGAGGGCCATCTGCTGCTGGCCGCCGCACGACAGGAGGGCCGTACGGCGGGCGCACGCCTCGCCTCCCGGCTGGGCTGGCTCACCGACACCCAACGGGAGGATCTGGAGGCCCAGTTCGAGGCGGAGTACCTGACACTCGCCCGCGCCTCCTGGCACCGCACCGCCGAACGGGCCGAGGAACTGCGCCGGGACTACGAATTCCGCTACCGCACCCTGCGCACACGCCTGCTGGCCTGCCTCCTGCTGGGCTGCGCGGTGCTGGCGGGGAGCGCGCTGGTGCTCTCCGTCGCCGTGTAGGCGCCCCGGCGCCCCCGCGCGCCCCGTGGTCGAGGCGGTGGACCGGCTGGGCGGCCGGGGCGTCAGCCGGCGGTGAGCAGCACCATCCGGAAGCGGGCCCGTCCGGCGAGCATCTTCTGGTAGGCCTCGTCCGCCTCCGTCAGCGGGACGGTCTCGGTCATCGGGCGGATGCTGTGCAGGGCGCTGAAGGCCATGGTGTCCTCCACGTCCTGCGAGGTGCCGGACGGGTGACCGCGGACCACGCGCCCGGCGAGGAGCAGCTGGGCCGGGTTGATGCCGAGCGGTGCGGTGTCCGCTCCGATGACGACCAGCTCCCCGCGTGGCGCGAGGCCGTCGGCGGTGGCCGTGATGGCCTCGGAGTTCCCGGCGGTGGCGAGCACGACGTGGGCGCCGCCGAGGGACTGCAGGGCTTCGGCGACCGGGGTGCCGGAGGTGCTGTCGACGTAGTGGTGGGCGCCCAGCTGCTTGGCGAAGTCGGCCTTCTCGGCGCCGCGGGCGATCGCGATGGTCTCGAAGCCCATCGCCACCGCGTACTGCACCCCGAGGTGCCCGAGGCCTCCGATGCCGAGCACCGCGACCCGGTCGCCGGGTTCGGCGGAGCTGCGCCGCAGTCCGTTGAACGTGGTGACGCCCGCGCAGGCGAGGGGGCCGGCGTCGCTCACCGACAGCGCTTCGGGGATCCGGGCCAGGGCGTCGACGGGGGCGACGACCTTGTCGGCGAAGCCTCCGTCGTAGGTCCAGCCGGGGACCTGCAGGTTGACGCACACGATGAAGTCGCCCTGACGGCAGGGCGTGCAGTGGCCGCAGCTGCCGCCGAACCAGCCGACCGCCACCCGGTCGCCGACCTGGTATCCCCAGGCCTGCGTGTCCTCGCCGAGCTCCTCGACGCGTCCGGCGATCTCGTGCCCGGGCACCACCGGGAACGTGACGCCGGGCAGGCCGCCGCTCACGAAGAGGGCGTCACTGTGGCAGATCCCGCAGGCCTCGACGGCGATCCGCACATGGCGGGGCCCCGGCCGCGGCACCTCGCGCTCGACCAGCTCGAAGGCGCCGTCCGCGGTCGCCACCTGCGCGACTCGGTAGGTAGTCATGTGTCTCTCCGGAGAACGGGTACGACGGCCCCCCGCACCAGCAGACCAGTTCCGGGCCGAACGCGCGCGCCGAGCGGCCGGCGCCCCCGGTGACCTGGGCCTGCCACACCCGGCACCCCTCGTCACGGTCGGCACCGGACCGCCGCCGCGCCGCACTGCCCCGGCCGCGCACGTCACCCGGCCGCGGGCCGCCAGTCCTCCGGCCGGAGCATCCCCAGCAGCAGCCGCACCAGCTCGTCCACCACCTCGTCCAGGGTGGCGTCCACCCAGCCGGCGCTCCAGTCGTGCAGGAGCCCGTTGACACTGCCGATGAAGGCCGTGGCCGCGAGCCGGTAGTCGCGCGGCGCGGCCTCCCCGCGGGCAACGGCGGCGTCCGCCTCGGCGCGGATCAGGTCGATCCAGCGGGCGCGGCGCGCGAGGCGCTGCTCCTCCAGGCGCGGGCTGACCCCGATGATCTCCACGAAGGTGATGCGGATACGGCGCGGGTCGAGGGTGACGCCCCGGGCGTAGGCGCGGAAGAGGACGGCGGCGCGCTCGGCCAGCGGCAGTCCCTCCGCAGAGGCGAGGGCGTCCAGCACGGCTTCCTCGGCCCAGCCGTTGACCTGGAGGTGGAGCGCGGCGAGGACGTCCTCCAGGCCGCGGAACTCCTCGTAGAACTGGCGCGTGGACAGTCCGGCGGCCTGGCTCAGGGCGGCGACCGTCGTCCCCCGGAAGCCGGGCGTGCCGCCGAACAGCCGCAGCGCCGCGTCGAGGAAGCGCCGCCGGCGCTCGGCCTGCCGTTCCTCGGCGGTCCTGCCGCCGTAGCGGCCCGTGGGCGTCTTGAGCCTGCCCGTCACCCTTCTCCCTCCCTAGCCCCTGCGATCACCCAATCTTGTCGTGCACACATCTTGTCGAGAAGCCCGACCCCTCCTTACTTTTCCGTAAGTTCACTGTGAAAGCGCCCGTGTTCAGATTCCCCCTTGAGGAAAGAGAGCAGTCATGCCTGCCTCCAGAACCAGGCACCTTTGCTCCGTGGCCGCCGCCCTCGTCCTGACCGCCGCCGGTCCCGCGGCCGCCACCTCCGCCGCCTCCGTCGCCTCCGCGGCGGCCGACACGTCCGACGGGCTGCGCGAGGTGATGTTCGTCGGCAACAACTGGGACGGCACCGCGGACGTCATCAGGTCCACCGGCGACTTCGCGAAGATAGGCCGGATCGACGTCGTCCCGGACAAGGCCGCCCGGATGGCGGAGATCAACGCCGACCCGATCAAGTGGATCTACTTCCAGGCGATCCGCAACGGTGTCGGCGAGGGCCACGACCAGTTCGCGGACGACATGTACTCCACCCCGGACGGCAGGTCGGTGGTGGTGTCCCGGCCGAGCTTCGCCGACGTCGTCTCCCTCGACCTCGCCACGGGGAAGGTCAACTGGCGCTTCCCCGTGGCCGGTTACCGCTCCGACCACATGGCGGTCTCGCCGGACGGCACCCGGGTGGCGGTGTCCGCCTCCACCGCGAACACCGTGCACGTGCTCGACATCGCCACCGGCAGGCAGCTGGGCTCGTTCGCCACCGGCGACAAACCGCACGAGAACATCTTCTCCCGGGACGGCAAGTACATCTGGAACATGTCGATCGGGGACGTCAACACCGCCCTCGACGACCCGATCTGGGACTGGACCAAGGGCGACCGGCGCATCACCGTCGTGGACGCGACCACGTACAAGCAGGTCAAGGTCATCGACATGCGTCAGCGGCTGGACGCGTTCGGGCTGAAGAACTACTCCGACGCGGTCCGCCCGGCGGTCTTCTCCCCCGACGAGTCGAAGCTGTACTTCCAGGTGTCGTTCTTCAACGGCTTCCTGGAGTACGACGTCGCCGCCGACAGGATCACCCGGATGAAGACCCTGCCGAAGAACCCGGCGACCAGCGAGGACCGCACCACGTGGGTCAACGACTCGCGCCACCACGGGATCTCGATGAACCCCGCGGGCACGAAGCTGTGCGTCGCGGGCACCATGGACGACTACGCCACCGTCGTCGACCGTGCCACGCTCCAGGAGGGTCCGCTGGTCACGGCGTCGAAGCCGTACTGGGCGACGATCAGCGGCGACGGCAAGGACTGCATCGTCTCCGAGAGCGGCGCCGACCAGGTGACGGCGATCGACTTCGCCACGGGCCGGAAGGTGACGTCGGTCTCCGTCGGCGACCATCCGCAGCGCGTCCGGCTGGGGCACGTGCAGGCCGACTGGACCGGTCCGGAAGGGAGTTGAGCGGTCCATCGGGTCAGTCCCCCGTCCTGCCCGCCACGTTCAGCAGGTACTCCTTACGGTTCAGCGGGTTGTGGTCGGTGCGCGCTCGTTCGGGGACCTTGCCGCGGGTGACGGGGGCGTAGTGGTCGAAGGCCGTCTCCAGCTCGCCCTCGCCCCGGGTCAGCCCCGGCAGCCGCTGGTCCAGCTCGTGCACCCGGGCCGCGGGCACGGTTCCCTCCAGGACACAGGCCGGGCCGTGCGTTCCGGTGGTCTCGGGTACGGCACCGAGCCGGGCGAGCACCGGCAGCAGCACGCCCAGCGTGTCCGCCGGCGCCTGGAGGCGGAAGCGGTGCAGGGGCTCGTGCACCAGGCTGCCGGCCCGGCGCAGCGCCTCGGTCAGGACCAGGGGCGTCAGACCCCGGAAGTCGTGGCCGGTGCTCGACATGCTCTTGTCGAAGCCCTGGTGGGCATGGCTCTGCCGGGGCGAGTAGCCGGAGTGGGTCATGGTGACCGTGCAGTCGGTGACCCGCCAGCCGTGCAGCCCCTGGCCGAGGCTCTCGCGGACGGTGTCCTCGACGGCCCGGAAGAAGGCGTACGGCATCGAGCCCAGCTCGACCTCCAGCCGGAACGCCACTCCCGAGCCGGGCGGCGCCGGGTCGATTCGCAGGCCGACCGTGGCAAGGAAGGGGTTGGCGTCCTTCTTGTTGAACTCCACGGCGTGCCCGGAGCCGGCCGGCCGCTCGATGCACAGGGTGGTCGTCCCGCGGAAGGTGACGGCCAGACCGTACTCGTCGGCGAGGGTGGCCTGGACGACCTCCTTCTGCACCTCGCCGTAGAGCGAGACGGAGGTCTCCCGGCGCCGTTCGTCGTGCCGGACCCCGATGAGCGGGTCCTGCTCGGCGAGCTGGGTGAGCGCGAGGTGCAGTGACCTCCGGTCGGTGCCGGGGCCCGGGACGACGACGGTCTCCAGGGTGGGCGGCGCGAAATGCCGCCGGTACGCCGCCGTCGGCACCCCGAGCGCGTCCCCGATCCGGACCCCGCCCAGCCCCCACACCTTGACGATCCGGCCGGCCCCGGCACTGTCCCGCCGTACGTCGGTGCCCCGGTCGAAGACACTGATCGCGGTGACCCGGCCGTCCTTGCGGGTGGCGGTCGCGCGGGGCGCGGGGGTGGGCCGGGCATGACCGGGCCGGTCGCCGTCCGCGCCCACGGGCACCCGGTCGCGGACGCTGAGCGTGCCGGTGTGGAGGCGGGCGTAGGCGATCTTCTCGCCCGCCGGGCCGCGTTCGACCTTGAAGACCGAGGCGGACAGGGGGCCGGACGGGTCGCCCGCGGCGGGAGGCAGCAGATGCTCGATGCCGTCGATCAACTCGGGCACGCCGGCGCCGGTGACGGCGGAGCCGAAGTACACCGGATGGACCAGTGCGCTCCGGGTCCCGGTCGCCAGGGCGGCGCGGAGCCGGGCCTCGGGGACCTCGCCGTCCAGGTAGGCGGCGAGCAGCCCGTGGTCGTGGTCGGCCAGGGTGTCCAGCGCGGCCGGGCCGAGGTGGGGGACGAAGCGGGCGGCACGGGTGCCGCGCGCCGCGGTCCGCCCCATCGGGACGAACGGCGCGGCCAGCCGCCGCGCCAGTCCGCGGAGCACGGCGTCGTCCTCGGCACCCCGCCGGTCGATCTTGTTGACGAAGACCAGCGTCGGGATGCGCAGCCGGCGCAGCGTCCGCATCAGCACCCGCGTCTGCGCCTGGACGCCCTCCACGGCCGAGACGACCAGCACGGCACCGTCGAGGACACCGAGCACGCGCTCGACCTCGGCGATGAAGTCCGGGTGGCCGGGGGTGTCGATGAGGTTGACGGTGACGCCGTCGAGCGGGAACGACACGACGGCGGACTTGATGGTGATGCCGCGCCGCCGCTCCAGCGCGAGGGTGTCGGTGGTGGTGCTGCCCGCGTCGACGCTGCCGACCTCGTCGATCACTCCGGCCGTGTACAGCAGCCGTTCGGTCAGACTGGTCTTACCTGCGTCGACATGCGCGAGAATTCCGAGATTGAGCAGATGCACTGAGCGTGATGTCCTTCGGCACGGGGTGGGTTCCTTCCTGGGTGGACATGCACGCTGCGCGCATCAGAGGGGTCCTCTCCGTGTGACGTCCCGAGGGGCATCGGGTCCCGGGCAGTGCAGCAGGGACGCTCCGCCGACGGCAATCGATTAACGCTCAACGAATCGGCGCCGCAGCACTCGCCGCGTCCGGAGGGCCGCCTTAGAGTGACCTACATCACGCGAGCGTGGTTGATTCCTCACTCCTGCCCGCACGGCTTGGAGGGCGCATGACCCACATCAAGGTGAACGTGGACGGCACGACGTACGAGGACGACGTGGAACCCCGTCTCCTCCTCGCCCACTATCTCCGTGACCGCCTCGGCCTCACCGGCACCCCGATCGGCTGCGACACCTCGAATTGCGGGGCGTGCACGGTCGACCTGGACGGCGCGACGGTCAAGAGCTGCTCGGTGCTGGCCGTACAGGCCGACGGCGGCGAGGTGACCACGATCCAGGGACTGGCCCGCGACGGCGAGTGGACGGCGCTCCAGCGCGCCTTCCACGAGCGGCACGGTCTGCAGTGCGGCTACTGCACCCCCGGGATGATCATGGCGGCGCGCGATCTGCTCCGCGAGAACCCGCACCCCACCTCCGACGAGGTCCGGCAGGCCCTGGAAGGCAACCTCTGCCGGTGCACCGGCTACCAGAACATCGTTCGCGCGGTGCTCGCCGCCGCCGACGGGGAGAACTCCCCCGGCGGGGCGGAAGCCGGGCGGGGGGCCGCCTCCGGACAGCAGATCACCGAGGAGGCGACGGCATGACCGACCAGGCCGTAGAGCGCGAGATCGGCCGCTCCCGGCTCCGCAAGGAGGACGCCCGGCTGATCACCGGCCAGACCAACTGGACGGACAACATCCAGGTCGCAGGGCTGCTGCACCTGGCCGTGCTGCGCAGTCCGATGGCGCACGCCCGCCTCACCCGTGTCGACGTCTCGCCCGCTCTCGAACGCCCCGGTGTCATCGCCGCGTTCAGCGGCGCCGACCTCGC